>JABUMY010000006.1 GCA_013327885.1 Flavisolibacter longurius
GCAACGGCACTGTCATTCGTTGCTTTTACAACTGCGGGTTGGCTATTCTGTCCACACGAGGCAATAATAAAGAGTAGTCCAATTAGTTTTGATTGTTTAAACATAGAGCAAAGGGTTGCGCTTAACGTTGAAGCATTGGCGATGTGGCGGTATTCATTGAACGTCCAGCCACGAACCGATGCTGATTGAAAAACTAATGTACAGGTTTTCTTCATTTGCCAGGCATTGTTCGTCGAGCCGGGACGAAAGATGATAAGCGATTTATTGCTGATTGTTGCATATCGCCCCGCCATATGCGCCAATGCACTGTTGGCTGCAGTTATGGTTTAAACAGTCCTCTCGCCTTGAAAACTGTTTCCTTTTTGATGTTGAACAGTTCTTGTAGTGACTTGCCGTCTTCTCCTACCCACAAACCATTTTTTCCCTTTTTCAGAGGGTCAAACTGATACTTTTGGTGAAAATAGTAGCTGCCGTCTTCACTTTTTGAAAGGTATAAAAGCACTGCCGAATGGCTTTCGAACGCCGGTCGTCCATAGTGGTCAAATGCTTTAAAAACAATAGTGTCAGTTTTGAGGTCATTAAACACGGGCTGTAAAACCTTGTATTTCCCTTCAAAAGCATTATCCATAATGTAACTTCTGCGTTGGACTATTGTGTCACCAGTGGTTGTATCAATCGTTATGCTTACCGGTTTATGGTAGGATGCATTGGGATCGTACTCGGCTAAAGAAATCTTTTCGCCAACAAATGCAAAAAGGTTTACAGAAGTGTCAATAGAAGATTTTTTCCTTGTTTGTGATTGTCCGAAACTTACTTGGGAATGCAGTAAGAGAAGCAGTAAAAGTCTTGTCATACAGGTAAGTTCAAATTACCAACAGTTTTGCTCAATTGCAGCCAACACGTAAATATATGATATAAAAATCTCCAGGTAGAAAAACTAACCTTTACAGATCAGCGCATTAGTAAACTACATTTCTTATTGTTGTTAGGACAATCCACCGTTTTATCGGCCCTCAGTGGCAACTCTTTACCATTCTAAATTTCCTTTTTTCCATAAATCATCTAACGGACTTACAATGTTCACCAAATTTTTTTTGCTGACATGTAAATACCTTTCCGTTGTTCTTATATCAAAATGCCCCAATAGGTCTTTGATATACCGTATGTCGGTCCCTTTATCTAGTAAATGGGTGGCAAATGAATGCCGCAAACTATGTATTCCAACTTCTTTCCAAATTCCTGCTGCGTGTTTTGCATTGGAAAAGATTTGCTGTATGGTCCTTGTCGGATACGCCGTGCCGGTCATTTCAGATTCAAAAATATATACCGTTGGCCGGGGCTTGCATTGACGCAAATAGGCCCTCAAAATATCAAGAAGCACAGGACTTAAATTTACATAGCGGTCTTTTTTTCCTTTTGCCCGTTCTATGAACAATTGCATTCGCTGGCTGTCAACATGCGCTATTTTAAGCTTTACAACTTCGCTCACCCGCAAGCCGGCACTGTAAGCTGTAAACAGGATCGCCTTGTGTTTTTTATTTTTCAACGCATTAAATAACCGGCCAAGCTCATCTTCATTCAACAGTTTCGGCAATTGCAATGCTTTTTTGGGACGAGGTATCTCCCAAAAAAACTTTTCCTGGCCCAGCACCTGTTCAAAATAAAATTTCAATGCATTGATCCGGCTATGTAAACTTGTTTCCTTTAACCCTAACGTTTTATAACAATAAACCAGGTATCTGCGTATTTCATCCGGGGTAATCGTCGTTACCGGTTTATTCTTTAATACTTGCAAGAGTTGAATCAATTCATTTCGGTAAGTACGGATGGTACTTTCACTATATGCCTTAAGCTGCAGTCTTTGTATATACCGGTTAAGTTCACCCAGGTTCTCTTCGCTCAATTGCCAGGGTCTTGTTTGTGCCGGTAGCTTACGCAAAAATACTGTCGCTGGAACGGGCTCTCCACTAGCAGGCTCTTGCGGCAATGCCAGGGTTTGTTTCACCTCCTGCCGCTTGCCATTGTAAGCTTTTAATTGCCGGTCGTCAATTTTGGCCAATGGCTGCAGGGCGGCTCTGATGTTGTCGTACGATTCCCTTCCCCATGGTACATACCAGACCCTATGGGTCTGGCTCCACCGCACACCGGGTAATCTTCGAATGGCCCCATTGATCTCAAAACTTATAGGTGCTGCAATGGCAATGGTTTCTTTTCCCCGGTGATAAAGGGCTTTGAGTGAAACGGTGTACATATGAAGTAATTAGTTGGCTGGTTGCGTAAACCATGAAATTACAGACCGCATTTCTGATTTTCGTGATTCATCATTTCTTGCTTCCGCCAGAAAAGAAAAGTGACTCCGTGGCCGATCAGGACTTTGCCGGGCAAAGCGCTGCCTCTCTCACTTACAGTGCATTCAGGCGGGTACCAGACGCAAACAAGGTGAGACAATGTTGTCAGTAAGATTTTTCACACAGAGGCCTTTCAAAAGGGACCAGCCGCGCAAATAGCAAAACACGGACCCGGTTAATCTCCTTTTTAGCACTTGCGCAAACAAGGCATAAAATTATTCAGGCGCACAGCACTAAAAAATACCCCTTTGGGGTAATTGACGAGAAGGCTGCAGTTTGGTAATCCCTGACTACACACAACTTGCCGCGGTGAATAGAGATGAAGCAGTTTGCACCAGTTACACGGCAGGTACTTCAGTGGTACGGGTCTCATTTACCGTAAACTATGATATCCGGATACGCTACGGCTGTTGCGTTTACGCATAGAGCCGACCGATGCTGCCTTTATTGTTTCGGAGGAGATGTTTGCAGCAGGGTAAAGCCGCTAAAACCATTTGCCCCTTCGTTTATCCCAGGTGGTAAATCCTACCTTGAACTGTATGGGATTGCTGAACTGGTTGGCCACCGAAGTGGTCACATACACACCCAGCTTAAATTTGTCCAACGGGTTAAAGGGCGATTGAAAGGCTCTTTCCACGCCAAAAAAGGCTTCGGCATACCGCAGGTTGCGTTCTTTTGTTACCAGGAAACCCAGGCCTGCGATCTCACGCAGTTGCAGCTTTTTCAGCAACGGGATCTTGTTCAGCAAAAAGCCGTTGAACTCATGCACGAGGTGGCCTTCATAAAACCGTTTGACAGTGGAAAAGGTGGAATCCAGGGCCTGGAAAGAATTGTGGGGGTTCATAAACAGGAAAGGATCGCCGCGGCGTTGGAACTTAAAATCGATCAGCCGCAGGTCTTTTGTGTTGTAAAAGCTACCCGTTTTTACGGTATAGCGGGAGGCACCCAAAAGCCCCATGTTCAACTGTTGCTGCAAGCCGGCTTCCAGGTAATCAAAATCCACCTCCGATCCCATCAGCGCCGGGATGCCTTTGCGCCACTCCACAAAAATCGTAGGCCATTTCGATCCCAGGATAATTTTTTCCAGCGGCTCCCGGCGGTATTGCTGAAACGGCGTGTACTCCAGCCGCACCTTCCCGTAAAGGGCATTGTAAGGCTCAAAGGGAATGGGCTGGTTGTTGTCCAGCACATCACCCAGCAGGCTGTCTACCAGGTTGCCGGTTTTGTAATTGCTGACCGACCGCCGCAGGGCAATGCCCAGTTCATTGCGCAGGAATAGGCCATTGGCCAACTCGAGACCATGGCCCACACCCACTTCGTTGTTCAGGTAAATGTTGCTCCGCTTGATCATGTTGATGTAAGCGTCGCCTTCAAAAATGAACTGGAACTCACGCTTGGCCGTGATGGTGTAATAACCCCGGTTAAAGGGGTTGTACATGCGGGAGATGTCGAACGAGCCGTTGACATCTTTGTTGCGCAGGCCATAACTCAGGCTGGTATTGACAAACAGGTTTTTGCGGTTTGGGAAAAACTTGCCGTAACCAATAGAGGCGTTCAGGCGTCCGCCGCCAAACGCAAAAGGCTGGTAGAGCGAAATGAGGGGCGGCAGGTACCAGCTTCGTTCTTTTTTGCGGTTGTAAAGGGTCTGTCCAAAAAAACCGATCTTCTTCCAGGTAATGCGACTGATCTCAGCCGCAATGGAATCTTTGTACCGTTCGGTTTGCGTGATGGCAAAAAGCGAATCGCGGGACCGGACAAACCCGGCTTCCCTGGCCGAAAGCGTTTCACGGCGGGCTTCTTTCCAAAAGGCGGTGTCGCGGTGATAGGCCATTTCGGTGGTCACACTCACTTCGCTGGTAAAATGACGCCGGCTGAATTGCTTGTCCAGTTCATAGTCGGTATAGTTGACCACCGTTTGTCCCGAAATACGCTTGTTGCGGCCATCGGCATAATAGGTGAACTTTTGCTGTTTCAGCATCCAGGCCTTGTTGCCAATGTAATCGTATTGCTGTTCCACTTCAAAAAAGTTGTGTTCCTGCAAGTGGTATTGCGGAAACCGGAACCGGGCATACAAGATGTTCCAGGTGCTATCCGACACTGTCAATTCGCCTTCGACCGTTGCATTGGTCAGCGCTCTTGGTTTAACTGAGATGGTGTACAGCTTTTCGCGGCCGCGGCGCTCAATGCGGATGGTCTTGAACTTATAGGAGAGAAGTCCCGTATTGCTCACCGGCGACACAAACGGCGTAGGGGAGATGCGGGGAACGGAAATAAGGTTGTTGTAAAAATTAAAATCGCCATCGGTGGAGGTGGTGTAAAACAGGAGTTTATCGGGTCCACTCACTTTTACTCCCAACCGCTCTTCCTTGATGCGGTTAGCGGCATCACGGTCAACTTTCAGCAGGATCTCTTTAATAACCGTTACCGTTGGCTCTGCCGGCTCTTCATCCTTTTCGGCAAACGTGGAATCCTGCTGGGTTGCTTTGATATAAGCCTGGTACGAATAATTTTTTACCACACCATTCACGCTGTCTTTTTTTTCTACCATGGTTTTCATGATCTCCTCGGCACGGTCCTTCAGCTTTACTTTGATGACAACTTCTGACAGGGTTGTCTTTTCCTCGTCATCCTGGAGAATAATGTTCTGCAGCAGTTCGTCATTAACCACCACGGGAAGGATGGTAGTTTTGTAGCCAACCATGCTCACCACGATCTCGTATTTTCCTTTGGAAATAAACAGTTCGTAGCTGCCGTCTTCTTTTGAAAGCGTTCCGACCGAAGACGTTTTCAGGTGAACGCTAACGTTAGCCAGCGGCTCCATGTTGTTGTTGGTGATCTTACCGTAAACTTTTACCAACTGGGCCTGCAGGCCAGTTGCGGCAGCCAGGAAAAAAAGAAGGAATAACGCTTTGTGGGCTAAGGGTGGCATCGGGCAAAATTCACCTTTTTCACCCGTGGCCCGACTTAAGCAGTTCTTAAAGTTTTGGTGGCTAAGGGTAGAGCAGTGCTACCTGTTCACGGCCGCAATTTTTAAAACCGCTTATCAATTCTGCATGCCGCTCACAAACCCGATTTGTCCGCTTCTGCTTTTGTTAAATCTTGCCTTCATGGAACCGAAGCCTTGCCTTTAGCGAACTGACTTCCAGTTGAAGGTTTTCCATCCGGGACAGTAAGTGATAAATGGCATCAATGCCTTCGAGGTTGATGTTTAGCTCGTAGTGGAGCCTGACCAGTCTTTCCAGCGCTTGCAACTGCGCGGCAGACAAGAGCAAGTCGTCGTCTGCCTCCTCTGCGGTGATGAGGCCATAGTCCTGCAGCGAACGGATAAACGTAATTTCAATTTGGTGGTGTTGGCAAAAGGCGCGGGCCGAATAGGATGCTCTTTCTTCCATAGCAGGTCTATTTTTGAAGATTCGCTAATTGGTTGAACAGGTCTTTTTCTTTTTCCGATAATTGGATGGGGATGGTAACAAAAAAGCTGACATAGAAGTCGCCCTTTTCGTTTTCTTTCCTGTATACCGGCAGGCCTTTTCCTTTCACCCTTACCTTGCTCTCGTTTTGCGTACCTGGCGCCACTTTTAGTTTTATCTTTCCTTCGAGGGTATCTACGGTTGTTTCGCCACCCAAAACGGCCGTGTACAGGTCAATGGTTGCTTTTGTATACAGGTCAGCCCCCAGCCGCTTGAAAACAGGGTCCTCCGCAATTTTGAAAGTGATATAAAGATCACCGGCCGGACCGCCGTTCACACCCGGGGCACCATAACCTTTGAGCCTTATCTTTTGGTCATCTTCCACACCGGCCGGTATGGTGATGCGCACTTTTTTATCGTTGATGGTTAGCGTCTGCTGGTGCGTGGTGGCAATATCCCGCAGGGCCAGTTGCAGATCGGCATGGTAATCCTGCCCCTTAAAACCAGCACGTGATGAACGGCCACGGCCGCCGCCGCCAAACAAGGACTGAAAAAAATCGGAAAAACTACCCTCGTCTTCCGGGCCAAAGCCACCGGCGAAATCGCCGTCGTTGAAGTTTCGGTAACCACTACGGCTTTGTTGCTGGCGGGCTTGTTCAAACTGGTCGGCATGCTTCCAGTCTTTGCCGTACTGGTCATATTTTTTCCGCTTTTCCGGATCGCTTAGTACTTCGTTGGCTTCATTGATCTGCTGAAAACGCTTGTGCGCTTCTTTGTCGTTCGGATTGAGATCGGGGTGAAGCTTCCGGGCCAGCTTCCGGTAAGCTTTTTTGATCTCTTCTTCCGAAGCCGTTTTGGCAACGCCAAGGATCTTATAATAGTCCACAAATTCCATCTCTTTTTCTTTTTAGTATGGATGAAAATTGCCGTAGCAGGATCTGTCATGAAGGCAATCGCAACTTACCCCTAAAATTATTTAAAATTGATTTGCCTTTTCCACCAGGTACATTTCGTGGATAAAGCGTTGCAGCGTTGTGCTTTCGGTTTCAGTAATGTATAAAAGGCCAGCCAGCTTGTGCAACAGGATCTCTTCGCCCATGGTCACCTGGTGATTGCGGTAAATGATATCGGCGCAAAAAGCAAACAGGGCCAGCTTGTATTTCGGACTGATGGTGCTGATCAGGAAAATAAGAAAGGTTGTTTCATCCGTAAGGTCTTTGGCGTAGGACTGGTAGGCCTTCATTTCTTCCTTCAGGTCCAGATTTTTGTTTACACCTTTGGCCACAAAGCTGGTGGCTATCAGGTCCAGTTCTTCGGGTTGCATTTCGCCGTCCTTCAGGCAGCAATGATAGGCAAGATGAACGAGAGCTTGGTCGGCAGAGTAAATCTTTTCACGATACATAGGAATACCTGTTTTTTGTGAAGGTAACGGGATGTGCCCATTTTTTACCGGCTTTCCGTTTGCCGTTGTTGGCAGACTCACCAACGAAAACAAACAAAATGGCGCAGACACGCATCGGGCAAGCATTTTGGCCCTTAACGGAAGAAGATTTTATCTTTGCAGCAGGTCTTTTTCATCATCTTAAAACTTGCTGTATGAATGCCCTTCAACGTATGGAACATTGGGGCGAAGCCCATCATCCCCCGTACCTCGATATTGTACGCGTCGCCCTCGGGGTTCTCCTCATTTACAAAGGCGTGGCCTTTGCCAACAATTCCAGTACGCTATCTGCACTGGTGGAACGACAGATACCTTTCAGTGGCTTTTTGCTTCTCCTGCTGACCCACTACATTATTTTCGCCCACATTGCCGGTGGTTTTCTGATTGCAGTCGGCCTGCTGACACGACTTTCCTGCGCCGTGCAAATTCCTATTCTGCTGGGTGCTCTTTTCTTTGTTAACTGGGACGTCACGGAACATTTCAGCGGGATATTTTTGACCCTGGTAGTGTTGGCGCTCCTTGCACTGTTTTTTATTGTGGGAAGCGGTCCCTGGTCTCTTGAAAGAGCGTTTGAGAACGATGATCGGTAGTACTTATTTTGTTGTAACCCATCTGAATCCATCTAAACGCAACGCCTCCCATTAAAAAGGTGAACTGCTTTTAATTGCTTGATTCAAACGATTCAAAACGACCTGCCTGCCTGCGTGGCTTGTTTCTTGATGCAGCTTTGTTATGCAAAAAAAATCGAGACCAATCGCTGAAATGGTAGTTGTTATTACCGGTGCTTCCAGCGGTGCCGGTCGTGCTATGGCTCTTGAGCTGGCAAAGCATGGCGCTACACTGGTGCTGGCAGCCCGCCGGGAAGAAGCTCTTGTCGAAGTGGCTGCCGACTGCGCCAACTTTGGCAGCAGGGCCGAAATACAGGTATGCGATGTAAAAGAAATGCTTTCGGTTCACCAGTTGGCCAAAGCGGCATTGGAAAAATTCGGCCGCATCGATGCCTGGGTAAACAACGCCGGCGTGCTGGCTGCCGGTGCGGTAGATGCGATACCTGCTGATGTGAACGAGGATGTGATCCGTACCAATTTGCTGGGTTATATCCATGGCGCACAGGCTGTGCTTCCTATTTTTAAGAAACAAGGCTACGGTACCATCGTCAACAATATTTCGGTTGGCGCCTGGTTAGCCACACCTTATATGGCGGCTTACTGCGCCAGCAAGTTTGGACTCCGCGGCTTTTTTGAAGCCTTGAAAGGCGAATTGCACCATTACCCCAACATTCATATTTGCGACCTGTACCCGGGATTTTTAGATACCCCCGGCATGCAGCATGCCGCCAACTATACGGGCAAAGATTTAAAACCTGCACCACCGGTGTATGATCCGCAACGGGTGGCAAGGGCCGTGGTTTCGGTACTCCAAAAGCCAAAGGCACAAAAAGCGGTGGGCGGTGCGGCCGTGGCATTGAAGTTTGCTTACGCTCTTTTTCCCACGTTCACACGTAACATAACCGGGACCATTATTCGTAATTACTTAAAGACGGCACCCGATTCTGAAAATACCAGTGGCAACATCCTGTCACCGGTCGATTATGGCACCGGCATCAGCGGGGGATGGGAAACGTATTTTAATACGGCTATCAGGCGCAAGCTTCCCTGGCTGCTGGCCGGTGTGGCCGCCGTAAGCTTACTGGCGCTAACCCGCAAAGACTGATCAGCGCCAGCTTAATTTAGGATTAACCAACCGCCACGAAAGGCGACGGAAAGTGACGGAGTGGTAAAGCAAGATACCCAGTCCCGAAAGCATAAACAGGAAGAGGAGCATGTAAAAATAATCCTGCAGGTAAATGCTGGTGGCAATGCCGCCAAGGAAATAAAGAAAAAGGAATACCTCGGCCATCAACGTCCGGTTGCCTTTTTGTAAAAAATAGGAGGTGGATGCGGCAGTATTTGCCGCATATTTTGGGGTGCGGATAAAAGGCGATGCTTTCCCCAAAATGCCTTCCATGACAGAAAGCGTGTTTTGCACCGAAAGTGCCATGTATACCACCATAAATACCGGGTAATAGATCCAAAATTTGCCATCGCTATTCTCCTTGTTTCCCTGGTAAAAAACCAGGGTCAGCAAAACCAGGTTGATGCCGCCAACCGCGGCAAAATTGGTTATCGAAATAAAGAATGGATCAACGTTTCGCAGCAAAAGCAGGGGAAGGGTTAACAAGCTGGAAAAAAGCAGGCAGGGAAAAACAAAACTGCTTGTCAGGTGAAAAAACGAATGGATTTTTTTGCCCAACGGCATGCTGGCTCCAGCCACCTTTCGTCCGTTTTTCCGGCAAACCTGCATAATGCCTTTGGTCCACCGGGCTTGCTGTACTTTAAACACATCCAGGGTGGCAGGCAATTCTGCCGGCACCACAATATCGTGTACATACCTGATCTTCCAGCCATTCAACTGTGCCCGGTACGAAATGTCCAGGTCTTCGCTCAGCACGGCACCATCCCAGCCACCGGCATCGGTGATGCATGCCTTTCGCCAAATACCTGCGGTACCGCAAAAATTAGCGTACAGGTCGCCGTTATACCGGCCGGCTTGCTCAATGGAAAAATAAGTGTCCAATAAAAATGACTGGATGCGGGTCAGGAAATTCTGGTCCCGGTTTAGGTGTCCCCATCTTGCCTGTACCAGGCCAACTTCCGGTGAAGTAAAATGGGGTAGCATGTCGGTAAGGAAGTTTGGCGAAGGACGAAAATCTGCATCAAAAATGGCAATGTATTTACCCTTGCAATGGGGCAGGTTTTCCTGCAAAGCGCCGGCTTTATAACCCTGGCGGTTTTTTCTGCGTACCGTTTTTACAATGAAGCCTTGTGCCTGCAACTGCACAACTTTCCGGTCTACAAGCATTGTCGTTTCATCCGTCGAATCATCCAGTACAATTATTTCCAATTTATCTTTTGGATACGTCAGGTTAGCCAGGCAATCGAGCAAACCTTCCACCACGTATTTTTCGTTGTACACCGGTACCTGTATGCTAACCAGGGGAAAATCAGTCAGTGGGGGCAACAGTTTTCCCAGCTTTTTCTTTCGGGAAAGCCGCCAAAGGTCGAGCTGGATAATCGCATTGGACAACAGCCACAACATCAGCAAACCATAGATCGCAAATAACACCAAACCCAGTTCTTTCATTCACCTGCCGTTTCCGTTAAAAACTTAGTTCGCCTGTGTCCTTTTTGACAAGTAACTGTGCAATGCATCCAGCGCTTCCTGCCAGCCTTCTTCGTGGGGCTGAATGGCATGTTCGTCGTGGCTGGCGCTTTGGGTTACCGATAACCTGCTGCCTTCTCCTGCCTCGGCAAATTCCACCGTCAACACATAATCACCGTTATGCAACGAAGCTTCCGGGAATCGCCAGATCCAGCTATACACCAGCCTTTTGCCTTCTTGCACTTCTTTGTACTCACCGCTGATCTCGAGTCCATCCTGGAAGCGGTAACGCACAGCACCACCTTCCCGTATGTCATTTTCCACCGACTCCAGGTTTTTGCCCATGGGCTTCCACCATTGCTTTAATTCCCCATCATTCGTCCACGCCTGGTAAAGCACATCGGCAGGTACCGGGAACTCCTTTGTCAGTTGAAGCTCTGCCTTTTCCACATTGCTCATATTGGGTATTTTTTAAATTGACGTTGGATACTTCAAATACTGTGCATTTTCGACGATAGTATTGATATGCGTAAGAAAATAGCAGGATAAATGGTTTTGACTTCGACAAAAAAGCCTCCGATGGAGGCTTGCATAAATTTTTGCTTTTTTAAATGCATCTATCTGTTACCAAAAATTTGCATTTTGAAATCGATTGACTTGAATTCTAAAACCGTGTGATGCGCCGTCTGACGACTGCATCGATACAACAGCCAATTTAGTTGCGAACCCATTTCACACAAACCGGGCTGCCTACGGCGATTCGTTTGCCTGTATCCTTCAACAAGCCTGTTTTTTTGTTCACGGCAAATACCACAATTTCATCGCTTCGCTGGTTAGCCACCAGTAAAAATTTACTGGAAGGATCAAAGCCGAAATTTCGCGGCGTTTTTCCCAAAACCGGTTGATGACCAATGAGGGTCAGCTTGCCGTTGGTACCGTTAATTTTAAAGATCGCCAGTGTATTGGACGCATCGCGGTTGGAAGCATAAAGGAACTTGCCATCCGGGGAAACATGAATGTCTGCGCTGGTAAATTCTCCCTTGAAGTCTTTTGGAATCGTCGACACCGTTTGCACAGCTTCCAACTTTCCGCTATTATTCTTAAACGCCGTTACCGTTCCTGATAGCTCCTGTACCAGGTAAGCCCATTTGCCCGTAGGGTGAATGGTAAGATGACGCGGACCGGCGCCGGCAGGTGCCTGCAATACTTTTTCGTGCGGGGTAATTTCACCGGTTTGCTGGTTGAAGGCATACACCATCACTTTATCGATGCCGAGGTCAGGCACATAAAGTGTTTTGTTGTCTTTGGAAAGTACGGCGGCATGTACATGCGGGCTCGTTTGCCGGTCTGTCGGACCGCGACCCTCGTGCTTTTCAGTTGCCACCGCATTGCCAAGCGATCCGTCTTTTTTTACCGGCAACACCGCCACTGTTCCGCTGCTGTAATTGCCCACAACCACCCATTTGCCGGTCTTGTCCACGGACACATAACAAGGATGCTCGCCCTGGGAAAGTGAACTGTTTATCTCGGTTAACTGACCGTTTTTTTTGTTGAAACGAAAAGCGGTAACCTTGCCGCCACCTTCACGGTTGCCCACCTCGTTGGCGGCATACACAAATTGCTGGTTGGGTGAAACAGCGAGATAGGAGGGGTTTGGCGTAACAGCCGAATCAACAAGTTTCGCCGACCCATCGGGATTGAAACGGTAAACATAAACGCCTTTGCTTTTTTCGCCGGTGTAAGTGCCCACCAGCAGGTAAGGCTGTGCATTTGCGGTTGTTAGGAACATAACTGTACTGAGTAGGGTAAAAACGATCTGTTTCATAACTTATGGTGGTGATGAAGGTATTGATTTTCCGGTTGGTGGAAAATGTATGTGAGATTGGTTGCTTTATTACTGCTTTTATAAACGGATTTGGGGTGGCCTTAACTTTGTAAGAAGGATTAAAAACGGCAGACTATGATTGAAAAACAAACCATCGACGGAAGGGATGTGTGGATGAAAGTGGATCCTTATCATGTGGAGCGGGCAAATCCGAATATTATTCCAACCGAATATTTTACAGCAACGTATTATTACCAGGAACCGGTTGACGAAAATACAGCCGGTGAAATGGTGAAAGACGAAGACGGTGAAACGAAATTATTTGAATCACCGGTAGCGGCCCTGACCTATGCCTGGAAAAGCCTGGGTGGATCGGCAGGCGACAGTTTTGGCGAAGCGGGAACAGCTTAAAAAAAAGTGTGAAGCGTCACGAAAATTCTTGGAACGATTTTTTCAATACCAGACAGGACGATTGCTCAGTTGCGCAATTCCACATTTCACCAAATCGTTTGATTAAAAAAATTGAACATGACGAACACAACGCTTGAAGCCAAAAAACTCCACAAAGTACTCATTATCGAAGACGAAGGCGATATGTGCCTTTTGCTGAACATTATGCTCAACGGCAAGGACATGGAGCTTGACCATGTAAAAAAGCTGTCGGCTGCTGAAGAATATCTACAAAAAGAAAAACCCGAAGTGGTGATTCTTGATAACAAACTGCCCGATGGTTTTGGTATTGATTTTATTTCGCATATCAAGCAAAACTATCCCGACATCCGGATCATTATGATCTCCGGTTATGATGGTTCGGCAAAAGATGTAGCCCTGGAAAACGGCGCGGATACGTTCCTGGAAAAGCCGTTTACCAAGAACCAGCTTTACGAAGCAATCATGGCACTGATGCCGAAAGAGGTTGCTTAACTGTACATAATTTAAATAAAAAATGCCCGGGATTTGTTCCGGGCATTTTTATCTTCATCAAATTATTTGAATTGTTCAGACACTTGCAAAAGCTGCTGCAAAAAAGATTGCTTGCTGAATCCATTACGCGTCAATTCTCCCTCATTTTTTCAAATAAGGCTGCATAATTTTTTGCCAGATGCGGTAACCATCGGCATTCATGTGCAGTTTGTCTCCCACAAAAATATCGGTGCGTACGTTTCCGCTTTTGTCCAGCATAGCGCCGTAAACGTTAATAAAGCCGGCGTTCTTTTGTCCTTTCAAAAAATCGCTGATGTCTTTGTTGGCCTTTTTGAATTTATCCAAAAAAGCAACCCGTGAAGGACTTGGCTTCATGGAAATAAACTGAATGTTGGCCTGCGGATAATTTTGGCGGATCATACCGAACAGGGTCTTAAATCGATTGACCACCGTTTCGGGTTCCATGGTTGCTGATGAAGAAAGGTCATTCTCTCCACAATAAACAATAACCTGCTTGGGTGCATACGGTGTTACAATCTCGTAGAAATAACGGGTAAGATCAGTGATCTGCGAGCCACCAAATCCCCTGTTGATAATGTTGTATCCAGGGAAGTAGTCCTGCACGTCCTTCCAATTGGTGAAGGACGAACTGCCGATCAGTAAGATGGGGTTTTGAGCCGGTGCTGTGGCGCTGTCGAGTTTTTTGAATCGCTGTATATCGTTCCAAAATGGCGGACAGTGATTTTGCGAGAGTGCCGACAATTGAATAACCAACAAAAATGACAGGAAGAAAAACAAACGTCTAAACCGCATAGGATCCAAATGGTGTTTTGTGTGAAAAAGCTAAAGATACGGTGACGGACGTAAACAGTTATTGCTGTTAACGTTTCAGGAAACGGCCTTTAAGCAGTCGCTCCAGTACGTCGTCGCGGGTGGAGCGACTGATAGGGATGTGGTGATTGCCGATCCGCAATTCGCTGCCTTCGATATTGTCGATCTGCGAAGCGGACACGAGGTAAGATTTGTGTGTTTTGACAAACTGGTCTGCGGGCAAAAATTCTTCGATGGATTTAAAGGTGAGGTAGGTGATGTATTTTTTAGTGGTGGTATGTATGGCCACATAATTCTGCAGCGCTTCCGCGAACAAAATGTCTTTGAAAAATAGCTTCACCAGCTTGTTGTCGGTCTTGATAAAAAAATAATCGGGTTTGGCTGCGGAAGAAGCTTCATGTGCATTGGCTTGTCGCAACTCGTAAAATTCCCGTGCACGTAAAGCTGCTTTCAGAAAACGTTCAAACGAAATGGGTTTGACCAGGTAATCAAGGGCATTCAGCTCAAAGCCATCCAGTGCATATTGCGGAAAGGCCGTCGTGAAGATTACCGGCGGCGCCGGCTGCACTGTTTTTAAAAACTCGAGCCCTGTTATCCTGGGCATTTGGATGTCCAAAAAGATCAGTTGCACCTTGCCTTCGGCGATTGCCGATGTAGCTTTTAACGGCGAATCAAATTCCGCTTCCAGTTGCAGGAAGTCAATGTCGTGGATGTATTCTTTCAATCCTTTCCGGGCAAGTGGTTCATCGTCGATGATTATAGAGCGGATAGGCGACATCGTTATATTTTTAAGGTGAGGTGAACACTATACCAGCCGTCTTTTTCACCAACAAGCAACTGGTGTTTTTGCGGGTACAGCAATTCGAGCCGGCGCTTGACATTGGCAAGGCCAATGCCGCCATACGGTTCTATGAAGGATTTGTTTTCGGTTGTGTTGCGGATGGAAAATGCCATCTCTCCGTTTTGTCGCGAAAGCGCAATGGCCACGGTGTTGCAGGTGCCGTTGCCATAGTGTGACAAGTGCTTAAAAGAATTTTCAACAAAGGGGAGGAGAAGCAGGGGCTCGATGGCAAAACCTTTTACCGTGGGTTCGATCTGCATTTGCACCTCGCAATTTTCCATCCGCAATTGCTGCAGGCCGATATAATCCTGCAGGTAGGCAATCTCCTTTTCTATGGAAATCTTTACATCCTTTACCTCGTAAAGCTGGTAGCGCAGCATTTCAGAAAATTTGTGCAGCGCCTGTCTGGCTTCCGTATTGCTTTTATCGATCAAAAAATAAACGGCGTTCAGCGAATTGAATAAGAAATGGGGGTTGATCTGCGATTTTAAAAAATTCAGCTCTGTTTCCGCCTTTTCCCGGGCCACCTCCAGCAAGCGTTTTTGCGAAGCATTGTAATCCGTCAGCAGCTTTACCGCCATACCGGCAATAACAAGAAAGATATGTGGTAAAATGTTGTCATAGATCTTTTCTTTGATGCCATTTGTCCACTGGTAAACAGACGGATTGTTGATGATGGTACCAACAAGGAAAAGCTTCAGAAAACTGCTGGTGGCAATAAGCGTGAGCAGGAGAACGGCAAAAAGAACGTAGTTCTTCCGGTAAAGAAATCGCGGTATCAAAATGTAATTGGCAATACTGACCAATAGCGCCAGGTCAACCACTTTCACCAACGTTACCAGCAACGCCTGTTGCCAGTTAGCATAATCCTGGTAACGGAGGTAATACCAAACAGCACCCAGCACCAGCCAGAAAAATACGTGGTGAAGTCGATAGCGCAAAAAGGTCTGCCGGGTCATCATTACCGAAAATAAATCTACAACTTCTGGGGCGGATAACCCTTACACCACCGGCAGCATTTCGCTGATGAAATGCAATAAAAAAAGAGCTCTGAGGCTCTTCGTACATTTCTATTCAATCGATCAATAGGCTTTCACCACGTTGTAAAGCGTGTCTCTTTCCACCGGTTGCCGTTTTACCTGCTTGATGAGCGATACCAGGTCTTCGGTGCTCATCGCCGGGTTTTGCTCTTCGGCGCCAGCCATGGAATAGATCTTTGTTGTATCGTCGATAGTGCCGTCAATATCATCCACACCGTAGGACAACGAAAGCTGCGCATTTTTCCGTCCCAGCATTGGCCAGTAGGCTTTCAGGTGTGGGAAGTTGTCCATAAACAAGCGGGCAATGGCGTATAACCTGAAATCTTCCACTACACTGGCTTCCGGCACATGGCTCATGTCATTGTCACCATTGCGGAATTTCAGTGGAATAAAGGTGTTGAAGCCACCGGTTTTATCCTGCAGGTTGCGCAGCCGCAGCATGTGATCAATACGGTGACTGTAATTTTCGATATGCCCGTAAAGCATGGTGGCGTTGCTGTGCATGCCGGCATTGTGAATGGCTTCGTGAATAGCGAGCCAGCCATCCGCATCAACTTTGTCCGCACAAATCTGGCTGCGAATATCGTCGGCAAAGATCTCTGCACCACCACCGGGAATGGAGTTCAAACCGGCTTCTTTTAAAACCTGAACACCCTCGGCTACCGAAAGCTTTGCCTTGCGAAACATATAATCAAGCTCCACCGCCGTAAATCCTTTGATGTGCAAGTCAGGACGATGCGCTTTTATCTGCTTGAGGAGGTCGGCGAAAAAGTAAAGATTCATTTTGGGGTGAACGCCGCCAACAATATGGACTTCGGTAACCGGCTGACCATCGTATTTTTTTACAATGGCCATCATGTCATCAATGGAAAGTTCCCAGCCTTCCTCGCGGTGCACATACAATTGCGAATATGAGCAGAAATTGCAAGAGAACACGCAAACATTGGTGGGTTCGATATGAAAATTGCGGTTGAAAAAAACGGCATCGCCGTGGTATTTTTCCTTTACAAAATTGGCCAGTGAGCCAACAAAGGGAAGGCTGCCTTTTTCAAAAAGCAGGAGGCCGTCTTCAGCAGTCAGGCGTTCGCCGGCATAAACCTTGTCAGCAATGGATTGGAGGGCCGGAACCTGGTGGCGGAAAAGAACTTTTTCTTCGGTCGCTATCATGCGTCAAAGGTAAGGCAGGATAAAAGAGAAAGGTAGTGGCTGCTCCGGCACCGGCTAGCCTTTCTCCCATTCATTTACTTTTTTCTAATAGGCACAGCTGTTTCGTAGCAAGGGAATATAGAAAATGCGAGAACAAAATCACAGAAGCATTCAGGAGTAACAAACCGCCGTTCTAATCGGCACAAAAACCGAAACGGTTTTAGTTCTTGAATGAATAAGTACCAAAACTGCTGTAAGAAACTTTTTTCCCCTGCTCTTTTCCCCACTGCTCAAAATTGGCATGGCCGGACACTTCCCAGTCAATATAGTTTTGAATAAGAGATCGATCGGCTGAGAGGTTACTGGTCAAGTTCTTTCGCACCGTACTGTCAGTTAATCGATCAATATGCGATTGAATGGCATCCGCCAGGCGCAGATCTTCGGCCGGTTCGCCGATGTAGCTTTCAGGTAAATGATGCAATGAATAATAGATCGCATCCATCCACCAGGAGATCAAACGCAGGCGTGCCCGGTCATCACCTGGATCCAATTCAATCGCCTTTAAAATATGTTCCTGGCTCCGGTAGTAAGTGCCAAACCAGCGAAAAGGACGACTGTCTTTTTTTTCTTCACCGCACCAGGCTTCCAGGGTAGGTTTCGCCAGTCTTTCACTGAGCGGATGCGGAAAGGGGCCCTGGTCGGCGGCTTCAACGGTTTCAATTAGCGGGAACAAAAATGAAACAAAGGCGATCTTCTGTTCCGTGGTCCATTTGGCTGCTTGTTGTAGAAAGTTTTCCAGGTGCGCAAACGCCTCTTTCCGCAAGCCTTTTTCGCGGGCAAAACAAAAAGCGGCATACGCTGCCCAGTCCTGGTTTTGGCTTGCAGCCTCGCCAACAGTCAACAGGGCTTTATTCTGGTCTTCGGTAAGCATAGGGTAGGTAAAGTGCGGCTCTGGTTATTGTTTTAAAATCTTTTGTGTGACAGTTTTTTTACCATCATTGTAAGTCACTTCCACCAGGTACATGCCCGACGCACCTCCTGCCAGGTTCACCACTTCCTGCCTGTCGGCATTCCCGGTATATTGTTTCAGCCATACGGTTTGTCCCGCCATGTTTAGCACACGGATGCTTTGCAATGCCGTTGGCGTTTGGTAATGCCAAACGGTAAAATGGGTAGCGAATGGTGCCGGGTAAACCAGCACACCCGACTCTTTTAATTTGGCCGGAAGCACTTGCGTGTCTACCTGGATATTATCAAGAAAAATGTTGTTCTCGTTGTTATTGGTAGCCCGGAAGAAAACAATGACCGGGTTTTGTCCTACGAATGCCGAAAGGTCGATCGTTTCCTTTCGCCAATCCGCCGCGCTAAGCGGGAAAAATTCATTGGCCCCCGGTGCCGTTACGGTTTGCAATGCGGCGCCCCATTTTTTGTAGACAGATATAAAACTGTTGCCGCAATCCTGGGTTACCAAAACTTCCAGCGTATCCACCGGAACAGTAACCGTCTGGCTTGACAGGGCTGCCGCCAGGTCAAAACGAAGTTTCACCGAATCGGCATTGCCAAAGGAATAGGCGGGAGATACCAAGTCATCTTTTTCACCAAGGCTGTTGTAGCGGAAAGTGTTCAGGAAAGCAGAGCCGGTGTTACCGTTGCCATTGATGTTGTATTGCCAGGTGACACCGCCATCGCCGTTCAGCACACTCCAGTTGCTGGGCGGGAAAACAGCTGTGGTAAACGCTTCGGTCTGTGGTGCGGTGGCATTACCAGCAACGGCAAATCGTTTCTGCAAAGTATCGTTCGAAAGATTGCTGTCGTTCACCCCTTTACCTGTTACCAGGTTTGTGGCGTTAATCTGGAACGAATAGCTGCCCGGTGCCAAAGCCGGCAGGGCGGTCAGCGTTACGGTTGCTTCTGCACCTTTAGCAATGCTCAGGTTGTTGAACGTTTGCTGCACGGACGCACCGCCGTTGATGTTGTAAACCAGCGTAAAGGCTTTTACCGTATCGGTGCCGCGGTTCCGCACCCGGATCATTGGCGTAACCGTTGGATTGCAGACAAACAGGCCCGGTTGCTGAATGGAAACGAGTTCCAAATCACGTTTGTACACGGCCGTTACATTGATGTTGTCGATAAAAATATTGTTGCCAAAATCGTTGGTATTGCGGAAGGAGAGGGACAATCTGCCCGAGGCGAATGCCGTGGCAGGTATCACAATGCGTTCGGTGCGCCAGTCGCCGGCCACAGGTGTTGTAAACTCCGATTCCTGGTTACCGGCCGTTGCCAGTTGGACGCCGGACTTGTTGTACACAACAGAAAAACTGCTGAAGCAATCAGCAGTTGCCAGCACCGCCAGCGCATCGTTGGAACCACCGGATTGACCCGCTAAATTTTTATGCGCCACATCAAAGCTCACAATAACCGAATCGGCGTCAGTCACATTTAACAATGGTGTTCGTAATTCATCGGTTTCGCCGGTTACATTGTTATTGTAGTTGTCGAAGAAAATGGAATAAGTACTGTTGCGGCCCGGCGCTTTTCGCACCCAGGTAACATTGTTGTTGGCATTGCCGATCTGCCAACCGCTTGGCGGGAAACCGGTTTCAAACCCTTCAAAAAATGGCGTGGAAAGGGGCTGCAAAACCGAAAACGTCTTTTGCAAGGTGTCGTTGCTCACTCTTGTGTCACCTGTACCTGAAACAGTAACGGGATCGAAGCTAAAAGCTGTGAATGTATGCTGTCCAATACCGGTACTGCTTATTGGTAAGCTTACCGTTGTGGTGGCACCGGGAGCGAGGTTTTGCGTAAATGTTTGTTGTTGTATGGCGCCGTTATCAATACGGTAGCCAACGCGGAAAGATGTTACTGTTTCTGTTCCCACGTTCTCCACCGTTACCGCAGGTGCAATCTGCCCGGTACAGGCAGCGGCAGCCGGGGATGGAATAAGGTTAACCCTCAGGTCCCTGGCACCAACCTTTACAAGATTAATGTTATCGAGGTGAATAAAATTGCCATAACGGCTGCTGTTGCGGAAAACGAGGACAATTTTACCGCTTGCAACCTGGTTGCCGCTTAGTGTAATGGATTCGGTGCGCCAGTCAGCGGCGGACGGGTTGCGGTATTCTTCATCGGAAGAACCGGCGGTAGCAAGTGCTTGCCCGTATTTGTAATAGATACGCGAAAACGTTTGTCCGCAATCGGTAGATAGCAGCACCGACAGCGAGTCATAGTATTCAGCATCGGGGTAATTCTTGTGGGCAAGGTCAAAATTCAAAAAATAATTACTGCCCGGATCAACGGTGATAGCGGCACTGCGCAGGTCATCCTTTTTATCGATGCCATCAAAATTGTAGTTGTCGATGCTTAGTTTACCGGCCGAGCCATTCCTTCCCGGTGTAGTACGGGTCCAGGTAAAATCAAGGTCAGGGTTGTCGATGGTCCAGTTCTGCGGGGTTGTTTCAAAGCCTTCTGAAACCGGTGCTGAAATCGGGGCAAGAACGGTCAATACTTTTGTCAGGTTATCGTTTGCCGGCACCGCATCCATTCCGCCATTTGGCGAAGTCGTAAAAAAGCGAAAACTGTTGTTGCCGGTGACTACGGCAACAGCCGGGAACGTGGCGACGTAGAAACCACCCGATGGAATATTCACCGAAACAGTTTGTGTAACCGCTGTGCCGTTATTTAAAGAATAGGCCACGGTAAGAGAGGTTATGGTTGTCAGCCCGTTGTTCACCACCCTGAATTTTGGTACAATGGTACCAGGGCAGCTCAGGGTATCGGGGTAAGAAGTTGTGCCGCAGGCGGTAAGCTCAAAGCCGCCGGGACTGACCGAAGCAAGAGGTGCCACATCCAACAGCGGCGCATTGGCAGGCGGTTGGCTACCCAGCGAATTTTTATAGCCGGAACGGGCATTGTCCAGTATCCATTCCATCCGTGCTACCTGTTTTTTGGTGAACAGCGTCAGGCAGGCGTCGTAGGTATAATCCATGTGGTTCTGGTACATTTTGCCCGGCGCTACGCCCGAACAACCATCGGTTTGAATACCGCTAATACAATTGCCGGATGCATTGCCCTGGTTAGGCGTATCGCCAATATCCAGCGTGCCGTTTGCCTGTCCCGGTGGATTGTACAAACCCGTTGGCAGAATCACACCGGTAGAAGCGGGCAACTGGGTGAAATCATCGCCGGTACAGCCGTCGTTGTCATCACCCCAAATATGATAAAGTCCAAAAAAATGTCCCAGCTCGTGGGTAGCAGTGCGGCCGCGGTTGTACGGCGCCTTTGTATAACAGGGTGATGAGCCGAAGGCTTCTATGTTCAGAACCACGCCGTCGCTTGTGCCGGTGCCCGGACCAATGTTATCAGCATAACCCAGGATGCCTTCGCCGGTAATGTCAATGCCCACCCAAAGGTTCAGGAAATTAGCCGTGTTCCAGGCATCCAACCCACCGAGAGAAGTGTATTTAATGGGATCCTGCATTTTGTCGATGTCGGAGCCGGTCAGGCTGCTGCGCCGTTCAATGCCATTGGTCAACTGGCCTGCAGGAGTGCGCCTTGCCAGGCTAAAACGAATATTGCTATGCCCCCGCACACTATAAAAATTGGTAGCATTAGCACTGTCGGGATTCAGACCGGAGAAATCAAGGTTTAGCCTGTCGATCTGCGCCTGTACATCGGCGTCGGTAACGATATAAGGATTGGGAAGTACAATATGCACCACAACAGGGATGGTGATCTCATTCTGCAGCCGGAATGTTCCCTGGTTTTCCCTGCTGTCGCCGTTGCGGGTTGGTCCGCCCGATTGTATCCGGGTGGCCGCATAATTATCCTGGTAAAGCTGCAGCCGTTTCATGGTGGCGCAACGCTGCACGGTTTTAGTTTTTTGCTGTGCAACGGCCGGAAAAAATGAAAAGAGCCCCAGGCAAAGGGCTAAAAACGGAACGGCTCTCAAAGCGGGATTGTTTGCGTGATAAATGAAATCTTTACAGGTATAACGGTTACAATAATACCATTTTCAAGGGCCGGGGGCAAAAGTTTTCGACAGAAGGCCCGGTAGGCAGGGATTTGCGGTCGGGTGCCATCGGCGGATGGAGAATAAAGGTTTGCTTTTGCCATCGTTTCCTTTATAAAAAACGGTATTTTTCTGCCCAGGGTTGCCCGCCATAAATAGCTTTTGCCGGATGGGAAAGGAGATAGCGAAAATTGAATATTTTTAATCGATTTTTTGCCTTACGTAAAAAATGTGATCAGGCACTGGGTTAGTGAAGTTTTTGTGTAAGACAGGATAACGTAACCATTACCAACAAACAAATACACATGGCATCCAGGAACCAAAAACAAGCTGTTGCGGAACAGCAGGAGACAATTACCATTCTCAAGACCCGGTTTGAAAAGAACCCCGCCCGTCACAAGGGAATAAAATGGGAAGACGTGCAGCAACGGTTAGCAAAGCAACCCGAAAAACTGGCTGTGCTGGAGGAAATGGAGAGTACCGGTGGTGAGCCGGATGTGATTGGAAAAGATGCGGCTACCGGTGAGATTATTTTTTGTGATTGTTCGCCTGAATCACCTGCCGGACGAAGAAGTGTTTGTTACGACAGGGAAGGGTGGGAGTCGCGAAAAGAAGCCAGGCCGGCGAATAATGCCATCGACATGGCGGCTGAAATGGGAGTTGCCTTGCTGACAGAAGATGAGTACAGGGACCTTCAAAAACATGGGCCTTTTGATACCAAAACTTCCAGCTGGCTGCGTACGCCGGATGACGTCAGGGATAAGGGCGGAGCCCTGTTTGGCGATTACCGGTATGGTAGGGTGTTTATTTATCACAACGGTGCGCAGTCGTATTATGCGGCAAGGGGGTTTAGGGGATTGTTGCGGGTATAGGGAAAATTGAAGTGTGTTGTTTTGATGTTTTCTGTTGCTGGCTTACTTTTCTTTAGGTCCATTTCCACCTTTTGTTTCCAAAACAAAAGGTGGAGTCAAAAATTCAAGGCAAATCCAACGCTCCGCTGGATTTGCCAGGGCCAGCGCACAATAGCCTTTCATTTCAGGTTGCAATATTTACTTTGTTTGCAGTCTTTCTCTTTTGTTACAATCTTCAATGAATGTCGCTAAGATGCAAACAATTTTACCCGCTTATTAAGCAAGAAACGGCAGGTGCTGTATTGCGCTATTCTTTTCTTACAGCAAATAGAAGCGTTAGCACATGCGCAATAAGGCGCTGAACTAGCGGGATTGGCAATGTTAGAAAGAGCTGTTTTCATATTTGAGAATTGAACACTGAGCATCGCTTATTGAAAATTTAATCCTTGCATTTATTCGAATTGTTGAATTGGCGATGAAAATTTCACTCTTTCCTCATCTAACTCTTCTAATCAAAGTAACCTTCCCCTCCTTGGAGGGGCGTCCTAATGTTTGTTATTGCCGTAATGAATCGGGTTGGGTTTACAAAATCATATCTGTTCCCGTATTTCCGTCTTTCATACCCGACGCTCCTTAACTCGTGAACCCGTGAACTTGTGGACTCTTCTCCAAGCCACTCTTAAACGCTTTTCCTGCCAAAGTTTTAAAAATTCAGCTTCGCTGTTATCTTCGCTCCCGGGTTGGCCGGGATACCGGCTCTCCTGTTTCTTGTTTCGATTTCCAAAACCAAAACAACTGATGAGAATTTCTACTTTCCCCATTGGCGGACGAATCCTTTTACTGGCGCTTGTTGTCTTCACGCTTTCCAGTTGCCTGACGGCAAAAAACCTCGACAAATACGTAGCGAAGCAATACAACAACGAATTGCCCAAGCTGGCGAAGAAAAAACGACAGGAGATCGATGTGATGCAAGCCAGCACACCCAGCACGGCCATTTCCACTACCATTCACAAAACAGATAAATTCTTACCGCTTTTGGTTTACTGGAAATACAACCACCGGCAAAGCTGTTCGCTGAATCCTACCATTGCCGTAACACAATTTACCAACACCGTAAATGCGGTTGCCAATAAAACCTTCACCGATAAATTGGCCGGCCGCAAACTCGAACTGACAGTGGAGCAGGCTCCGGCTGCGTTTTCGATCGTTGCCAAAGAACAAATGATCTGGCTGATCTATGCCATTAGCTGGTCGAAGATCTACATCGAGCCCGAAGCAAAAGACCTGGTTGTTTCGTACAAACTAACCGACAGCAGCACCGCCAGCAAAACAGGGACGATCACGGTGAAGAACACCGAAAAAAACAAGGGCATTCGTATGTTCCAGTCGTGGAAGTCTGCCACTTCCGAATACCTGACCGAATACAATGCAACGTTGACAAATCTTACCAAATCATTCGTTAACCAGTTGGCTCAGGAACTTTAATAGCGTAGTCTTTTTCCGGCTGCCACAACTTCTTACTGGCCGTATGCATTTTACAATTGCATACGGCCAGTTTGTTATTAGCGAATTCAATTATCGACTTTTGTGGAATACAACGAAAAAACCCATTTTTTGAACGCATTTTTAAGGAGCGATGGATGATCCAAAAAAGCTTTTTATTTTAGACACCCTTTTTACCAAGACAAAACCTTACCTACCATGCGAAAATTGATACTAGGATTGGCCGTCAGCCTTGACGGTTTTATTGAAGGTCCCAACGGCGAATTTGACTGGTGCTTTACCGACCAGGATTATGGCATGACCGAGTTTTTCAAAGGCGTAGATGCACTCTTCATTGGGCGTAAATCCTATGAGCTGATGCAAAAAATGGGCGAAGATGCCGTGCCCGGAATGCCACCCTTAAAAGAATATGTTTTCTCCACAACCCTCACATCTTGTAAAGAAGGTGCCGTGCTCATTCGGGAAAACGCCACTGCGCAGGCGAGGGCTATCAAAATGGAAGAAGGCAAAGACATCTGGCTGTTTGGCGGTGCCAGCCTCACCGCATCGCTGATGGAAGTCGGCCTGGTAGATGAATTCTGGCTTTCTGTACATCCCATTCTCCTGGGCAGCGGCAAACCCCTTTTTGAAGGACTGAAGGATAGAGTACCGCTGGAACTTATCCACTCACAAACGTATTCGTCTGGGCTTGTAGCGCTGACCTATAAACCAAAAGCTGAACGTGTAATCGAATAGTAACACATATTAGTCGTTGGCGCCATTCAAAATATGCACGGTTTTGTGGTAGAAAAAAGAAGCCCGTTCGGGTGTGGCGCCAATACAGACGATCCCTAATTTCCCATACTGCGAAAGAGCGCTGATCAGGTGAAACATAACACCTTCCTGCAGCGTCCCATCGTACATAAGTTCATTGCACATCGCAATATCTATTAAGTCATGTGGTGTTAGCCCTTTGTAGCGATCATCCTGCAAATTGTCCGTGCAGCGGTAGTATCGTGGATAGCCATTGGCCGTATAAAAAACGCCTTCTTCTGCATTGTATTTACCGCAGGTAAGAAATTGCAGCATGAGGTAGGGATGCGTGGTTCCTCCTTTGCGCAGGTTGATCTCGATGGCATAGTGTTTCCAATGCTCTCCTTCTTTTACACTGATAAAATCAATGGCAAAGCGACCCAGCACACCATAATTTTTTAATTCTTCTGCGACAGTTCTTCCCATTTGTGCCAACGTTTTTGCATAAGCAGCATTGGCAGGAAAGGAAGCCCCGAGGTAAACCTGCCCGTTTTCTCCGCCCAACGCCTGGTCGTGGGTGGAAATCACATCGACGATACCGAGTGGATTGATACGGCATTGCACCGATGGCGACTGCTTGATTTCCCCGTCAATAAACTCTTCCACGATACCGCCTTCGGAACAAAACTTTTCCAGGAAATCCACAACAGAAAGACCCCTGGCAATCACCTGCAATTGTTCTGTAAACCTGTCCCAAAGCCAAACCTCAAGATCGTGACCAAAAGGAGCACCGGCAAAAGAAAAAACAGCATTGCCTTCACCCGAAAATCCTTCATTGATCTTGACCACCGCTTTTCGAAGGTGTGGGTTTGATTGCTTTAACTGGAAAAGCGCCTCGATGATCTCTGCTTTTGTGTGCAGGTCTTCGACACCGCGGGGAGTTGGTATATGACAGGAACGAAACAGCTTCCGCCCATTGGACTTGTTGCCCAAATGTGCCAGGTCAGGGTTGCAGCCATAAACAGGAAGATCCAGTGCATTGGCCAGTTTTCGTTCGGCTTCGGTTACGGTAAAACAGCTCAGGTGCGCCATGTGATTTGGTGGAATACTGTCTCGTATGCGCCTTACCAGCTTTGGCCGGTTTAGAATTTTTTGCGTCAGCGAAAGACTGCTGGAATCAAAGCAACTTAACAAGGTCAATCGCTGGCGGGCATGGTAGGCCGTGATGCCGGGCAAAAGGTGCAGGTAATAATCAAGTATAACGGGGTCAATGGGCATACTGGTGATAAACACCACATGCGTATTGGGCATTCGCAGCAAGAGCAGCATGCAAAGCATTCGCTCTTCGTAATAATTTACGCCTTCTATTTTTCCGAGGATCTCGGGATCTAATGTAAGGCTCGGGATCACAACAACTGTTTTCGGCGCCAGCTTGTCGGGAAAATACTGTTCAAATTGCGCCAGGAAACTATTTTGCAGGGCTGCAAACTTTTTTCTTTCCGTATCTTTTTCCCCTCGATCATTACCCGGTCTTTGGAGAAGCGGGGGAGCAGTGGCGTTTGCTGTTTCGCTATGCATGGCGGCAGTTTGAGAAAGGAAAGGAAACTAAATTTACCGGGTGCGAAGCTGACGGGTGCAAATCCAAAACATGACTCTGCGCAGTTTTTTTACATATAAAATGAGTTATATGCGAATAGGCCTCCTGTTAGGGATGTTTTTCTTCCTCTGTTTTACTGCGAAAACACAGCAAAAGCCTGTGCACAAAGAAATCGGTTCGGTGCTGGAAGAAATGAGAATCTACAACCAAAATGCCTGGAAACGGGATAGCAATGCCGGTTATGTTTTGGGGCGATTTACCGAAGATGGCTACAGGGAGGAATATCGTTTTTATAAAAAGCTAGCGGATAAGCTTTCCCGCATTCAGAAGAATACGTTGTCCTTTGACGACCAGGTGAATCTTGATCTCTTGCAGCACGAAGTGTTGGACCACCTGGCAACGGGTCGTTTTCAATCTTATCTCAATCCCATTTTGTCGGACTGGGGTTTTCATACATCACTGGCAGGAAGAGCCAACACAAGTTTTCGGACAAAAAAAGATGCGGAGGCTTATATAAGGTTGCTAAATGATGTGCCGCGTTATGTAGCGGAAAACCTGGCGTTGATGCGAAAAGGCCTGGAACGCGGCATTTCGCAACCAAAAGCCATTCTGCAAGGTTACGAAACCACCTACCGGCAACACATAGTCGACACAGTAGAAAGATCGGTTTTCTGGAAACCCTTTGCACAAAAGCCAACGGGTATTGCGGACGATGATTGGAAAGATTTGCAAACCGCTGCAAAAATTGCGATTCGTAAAAATGTTATCCAGGCTTATCGCTCTATCGATGCCTTTTTTACCAACGAATACCTGCCGAAAACAAGAACAACCCTTGGTGCCTCGCACTTCCCGGAGGGTACTGCCTTTTACGAAGACAGGGTGCGGCATTACACCACCACCAGCATGACGGCCGAAGAAGTTTACGCGGTGGGATTGAAAGAAGTGGACCGAATAAAAAGGGCCATGGACAGTGTGTTGCGGGTGGTAAACTTTACCGGCACCTTGCAGGAATTTATTGCCTACCTGCGTACCGATCCGAAATTTTACCCGAAAACGGGGGATGACCTGCTAAAGGAAGCATCATTTATTGCAAAGAAAGTGGACGGGAAGCTGCCTTCGCTTTTTGGCAAGCTGCCTCGCCAGCCTTACACCGTTACCGCGGTGCCCGACTACCTTGCGCCATCGTTTACGACAGGCCGTTATTCATCTGCACCGATTAACAGTACGAGACCTGGCGAATATTGGGTGAATACCTACAATCTTCCCAGTCGTACGCTTTATACGCTGGAGGCGTTAACCCTGCACGAATCCGTTCCCGGTCACCACCTGCAAATAGCTCTGGCGCAGGAACTATCGCACCTGCCCGAGTTTCGGCGCCGCCTTTATATCAATGCGTTTGGCGAAGGCTGGGGTTTGTACAGCGAATACCTTGGTCATGAAATGGGTTTTTACAAAGATCCCTACAGTCTTTTTGGCCGTCTAACCTACGACATGTGGCGGGCTTGCCGGCTGGTGATCGATGTGGGCATTCACCTAAAGGGTTGGACAAGAGAAGAAGCCGTCCGTTACCTCGCCGATCACACAGCGCTATCGCTTCATGAAGTAAACACAGAGGTAAACCGCTATATTTCCTGGCCCGGCCAGGCACTGGCGTATAAGATTGGCGAGATCAAAATAAAAGAGCTGCGGCAAAAAGCCGAAGCTGAATTAAAGGAGGATTTTGATGTCCGCTCTTTTCACGACATGCTCCATTCCAACGGCTCGGTGACGCTTTCTGTTTTGGAAAAAATGACGGAGCGTTTTATCCGGGAACAAAAAGCAAAGCGAAAAAAGCCTGAGCTTGTCTTACACCGTAAATGTGGAAAACTTGTCCGCCTGCCTTTTTGGAAAACGAAATCTGCTATCTTACACGTTTAAATAATTTGGCTACAGATGAATATCAAGTTTCGCTTAACCTTGATGAGTTTTCTTCAGTTTTTTGTTTGGGGTGCCTGGCTGATCACGATTGCAACCTATTTTTTTGGCAGCGAAATGGCCAATATTGAAAACCCGGGTGCGAAATTCGGAGCCATTTTTTCCACATTGGCAATCTCCTCGCTTTTTATGCCTGCGCTAACCGGCATCATTGCCGACAAATGGATGGATGCCGAAAAACTCTATGGTATTCTTCATCTTTGCTACGCCGGTTTTTTGTTTTATGTTCCGCAGGTAACCGATGCCGATACATTGTATTATGTGATCCTTGGCGCTATGATCTGCTACATGCCTACCATCTCGCTTTCCAATTCGATTGCTTATACCATTTTAAAACGCGAAGGGCACGACGTGGTAAAGGTATTTCCGCCTATCCGTGTATGGGGGACGATCGGCTTTATTGCCGCCATGTGGATCACCAACCTTACCGACAGCAAAGCCAACGCCAACCAGTTTGTGATCGCCGGCATTGCGGCAGTTATCCTCGGCTTGTTTTCGTTTACCCTGCCCAAGTGCCCGCCGCAAAAAACCATTTCAAAAGGCGCTGGCATTGTGGAGCAACTAGGACTGCAGGCTTTCCAGCTTTTTGGCAAATACAAGATGGCGCTGTTCTTTCTTTTTTCCATGTTGCTCGGTGCCGCTTTGCAATTAACCAACATGTACGGCGATACGTTTTTGGATGATTTCAAGAACAACCCTATTTACGGTCCCGAGTCCTTCGTGGTAAAATACTCCACCATCATCATGTCCATTTCGCAGATCAGTGAAACCGCTTTTATCCTGACCATCCCTTTTTTCCTAAAGCGTTTTGGTATTAAGAATGTAATGCTGTTTTCCATGCTGGCCTGGGTGCTGCGCTTTGGGCTATTTGCCTATGGCAATCCTGCTGAAGGCTTGTGGATGATCATTCTTTCCTGCGTGGTGTACGGAATGGCCTTTGACTTTTTTAATATCTCCGGTTCACTTTTCGTGGAAACGGAAACGGATTCTTCTATCCGCTCCAGTGCCCAGGGATTGTTTATGATGATGACAAACGGTGTGGGTGCTTTCCTCGGAAGTGTCGTTAGCGGGAAAGTGATCGATGCATTTTTTACAGGTCCCAATGGCGAAAAAGAGTGGCACGACATCTGGCTTTCTTTTGCCGGTTATGCGCTGGTAGTAGCGGTGTTGTTTGTTATTCTTTTCCGGCACAAACACAGCCCGGTTGCCGAACTGGAACATACTGGTGCCAAAGCCGTAAAGATGCATTGATAGCATATTCGTCAACCTTTCAAATACGCTTCTGCAAACCTTTTGTTTTCCCTGCCGGCCGGGTAAAAAGCCCTGCCTGTCTTTTTTAACGCTGATCCCTTTTTCTTTTAACAATAAAGAGGAAAAAGCAGTTACGTTATGACCGAACTTAGAAGGGCAGGTAACTTTCTTCCACCAAACCGAAAGTGCCTGGGTGCCTATGAAAATGCGGTTGGCTTTATTCCTACTCTTATCAATGGCGTTTGCCGGGTGTATCAAGATACTGGCGGATGACCAGCGTTTTTACGATCCCAACTTTCACCTGCAGGCTGCGGGCAGTTCTGCCAAGTCTTTTTTGAGTGCAAATGTGTTTAAATCATTACACATCGAGGTGCAGTACATGCCTGGCGCCAAGCCTACTGAAGGCACGCTGACAAACCTGCAGAAATTCCTTCAAAAACACCTGAACAAGCCTGGCGGTATTACTTATACGCTAACGGAAATACCTGCAGTGGCGGATACAGTCTTTAGCTTAAAGGATGTGATGGAAATGGAAGACAAGTACCGCACCCGTTTTACCACTCCCAATGAAATTGCTGTTTATGTTTTGTTTGTGGATGGGTTTTACGGCAAGCCGGATCTCCTGGGATCGGCCTATCGCAATACGTCGACGGTTTTGTTTGGAAGGCACATCCGCCAAAACTCTGAGCTTTTTAAAAAACCAAGTCGCACCTACCTGGAGTCAAGGGTTTTGCAACACGAATTTGGTCACCTGCTTGGCCTCGTAAACATTGGCAGCGAAACGCAGGATGACCACCACGACGCCGCCCACGAAAAGCATTGTACCAATAAATATTGCCTCATGTATTACCTGGCCGATACGGAAGACTATCCCAGCGTACTGGTAAAGCAAAAGCCACCGGAACTGGATGAGGCCTGCCGGAAAGACCTGAAGGCAAATGGTGGCAAGTGAGAGAAAGGATAGTAGGATATTGTGATATTGAGATATTGTTTGTTGACGGTTGTTAGCTGTTGCTGAATATTTTGCTGAAAGCTTTTTAAAAAACAAAAAACCCGGAAGATTACTCCCGGGTTTTTTATTGAAGGCTCCGTTGCCTGTTGTCCATTGCCAATTGACTTAATTAGCGTGGGCTTCGATTTTCTTCACAAAGTTTCCTTTTGGCTGAGCGCCTACCAGTTTGTCAACAACCTGTCCGTTTTTAATGAACAGAATGGCAGGAATGGACGTAATGCCATAGTTCATGCTCACCTGTGGGTTTTCATCGACGTTCAATTTACCGATGTTCACTTTGCCATCGTATTCTTTCGACAGTTCGTCAATTACCGGCCCGATTGCACGGCAAGGGCCGCACCATTCCGCCCAAAAATCCACAATGGTTAATTTATCTGATTTTAATACTTCCGTGTCAAAGTTTGAATCTGTGAAAGCTTTTGCCATAATTGTATGATTTTAAAAATTAGCAACGATAATTCCGCAAATTTAAGCCCAAACCGGTTTTCTGTCATTCAGACAGAAAACCGGTTTGGAGTTTGGCGTTAGGAGTTTGGGGTTAAAGGTCGTTTTATGGCAGTTTACACTACATACAAACAGCATTTTTTATAAAACTGTTGTGATTTAAGACATCAACTCCAAACCCCAGACACCAAACCCCAAACCTATACAGTTGTCACCCGGACATCGATTTCCGGTGTGTTTTCAAGAAAAGCAACCATCTCGTGGTTCATTTCAAAGCCATGACCGTTGGTTTGCAGGGTAGCCTTCCAGTTGTTCTTTGGTTCCACCAGGTTAAATCGAACCGAAGAATTGCCCGGAAAGGAACGCAGGTTGGCTTCAAAAAAATCAATCATTTTTCTTTCCATGTTGCGTACATCCACTTCCAACTGCAACTGTTTTGTCAATTGGCGTTTTATGTTCTCTGCCAGCGTAATGCTGGTCAGCTTAAACTCGTATTCGGGTTTATACATCCGCTGCTTAAAGCCCCCGCAAAGCAACACCGCGGAGCCCTGCATCAGGAAGGCCTGAAAGCGCACAAAATCATCACCGAACAGAACCAGTTCCGTTTTTCCAGAATAGTCTTCCAGCACATAAGATCCAAATTTGTTTCCCTGCCGGGAAATGCGGTGGTTTGCCTGCGAAACAAGACAAAGCAGCTTAAAGCTTTTTCCCTGCGATGACAGCGTTGGCGAATCTTTTACCTCGTTAAAATCAACAAGCGGCGTAATACCGTAGTGCCGCATTTCAAAGCGGTAATGGTCTAGCGGGTGGCCACTCAGGTAAATGCCCGCTACGTCTTTTTCCTTTTCCAATTGCTCGGTCAGGGAAAGGGGAGGACAGGTGGCAATCTGCGGCGGCTTGATGTCCAGCACCGCCGGCAGGTCGCCAAACAAGGTATTGCTTGTATTGAGTGTTTGCGACTGCACAATGTTGCCGTACTTGATCATTTTTTCAAGACCCGTCTGGGTTTCGCCTTCGGCGATGGTGGTGTACTGGGCCCGGTGCAGTTGTGGGAAAGTGTCGAAAGCACCTGCAAAAACAAGGCATTCCAGGGTTTTTTTGTTTACCGTACGCTGGTTGATGCGGCGCATAAAATCAAAAGGATCGGTAAACGGACCTTCTTTTTCCCGCTCGGCAATGATGCTTTCCACAGCCGCTTCTCCTACGCCTTTCAATCCGCCCAATCCAAAGCGGATCTCGCCTTTTGCGTTCACCGCAAAACCTTTTCGCGATTCGTTGATATCTGGTCCCAATACCTTAATTCCCATGCGCTTGCATTCCTCCATAAAGAATGTAAGCTTTTCAATGGCGTTTGCGTTGTTCAACACCGCCGCCATGTATTCGGCAGGGTAGTGGGCTTTGAGGTAGGCCGTTTGATAGGCCACAAACGCATAGCAGGTAGAGTGCGATTTGTTAAAGGCGTACTGGGCAAATGCCTCCCAGTCGGTCCAGATCTTTTCCAGCACTTTGGCCGGGTGTCCTTTAGCAACGGCACCGCTGATAAAACCGCTCTTCATTTTATCGAGCGTCTTCCGGTCTTTTTTACCCATGGCCTTGCGCAGTACGTCGGCATCGCCTTTGGAAAAGCCAGCCAGCTTCTGCGCCAGCAACATCACCTGTTCCTGGTAAACCGTGATACCATAGGTTTCTTCCAGGTATTCGGCCATGTCGGGCAGGTCATACACCACTTCTTCACGGCCGTGCTTGCGATCAACATATTGCGGAATGTAGGCCATCGGACCGGGACGGTACAAGGCGTTCATGGCAATCAAATCGGCAAACTGGTCAGGCTTTAGTTCCTTCAGGTACTTCTGCATGCCCGGGCTTTCAAACTGGAAAGTGGCAATGGTTTCACCCTTCTGGTAGATCTCGTACGTCTTTTCATCATCCAGCGGCACATCATCGATCACGATGTCAACGCCATGCGCCGCTTTTATCATTTCCAGTGCATTCTTGATGATGGTAAGAGTCTTCAGTCCCAGGAAGTCCATCTTGATAACACCGGCATCTTCAATGATCTTTCCTTCGATCTGCGTTACCAAAAGATCAGAATCTTTGGCGGTGCAAACCGGTATAATGTTCATCAGGTTGTCGGGGGCGATGATAATACCCGCGGCATGGATACCCGTATTTCGCACAGATCCTTCCAGGCGTTCGGCTTCTTTCAGCACCTGTGCCCTGATATCCGACCCGTTATAAATGGTCCGAAGCTGCTTTACATTTTCAATATCATCGGAGCCATAACCTTCTTTTTCTTCCAGGCTTTTTTCGCCTTCCTTGGCAGTTAACGGTGCTTTTAGTACCCGGCCTAATTCTGTTCCTGGTTTATCGGGTACCAGTTTGGCCAGCGCATTCGATTCTGCCAGCGGCAGGTCCAGCACACGGGCCACATCTTTGATGGACATTTTTGCGGCCATCGTACCATACGTAACGATCTGCGCTACCTGGTTTTTGCCATACTTCTCCACCACGTAATCGATTACCTTCTGACGGCCTTCATCATCAAAGTCCGTATCGATATCGGGCATCGACTTCCGGTCGGGATTCAGGAAACGTTCGAAAAGAAGATCGTATTTAATAGGGTCGATGTTGGTAATGCCGATGCAATATGCTACCGCCGAACCGGCTGCCGATCCGCGACCCGGACCGATGAATACACCCAACTCACGACCGGCCCGGATAAAGTCGGATACAATCAAAAAGTATCCGGCAAAACCCATGGTTTTGATGGTGTGCAGCTCAAAGTCGAGGCGCTCCTGCGCTTTGGCATCGATCTCACCCCAACGCTGCCGGGCACCTTCAAAGGTCAGGTGCTTCAGGTATTCCCACTGGTTCAGGTTGGCATCGCCATGCACCTGGAATTCTTTCGGGATGGGGAAGGCGGGGAGGAGAATGTCTTTTTTCAGGTTCAGCAGTTCTACCCGGTCAACGATCATGTTGGTGTTGTCGATGGCCTCGGGTATATCGCTGAACAGCTTTTTCATTTCGTCAACACCCTTGAAATAAAACTGGTCGTTGGGAAACTTAAAGCGCCGGTTCTTGTGAGACGCATCGTCGTTTACAAAATCATCAAATCCCGGGGTGCTTTGCTTTTCACCCGTATTGATGCAAAGCAGGATGTCGTGGGCATTGTAGTCATCGCGGTCAGTATAGTGACTGTCATTGGTGGCAATCACGGGCACATTGTACTTTTTTGCAAACTTCAGCAGCACCTGGTTGATGGTTTCCTGCTCCTGCATGTTGTGGCGCTGCAACTCGATGAAGTAATCTTCGCCAAACATATCCAGCCACCATTTGAATTCTTTTTCGGCAGCGTCCTCGCCATCGTGCAAAATTGTTTGCGGCACATAGGCACCAATACAGCAGGTGGTAGCAATCAGTCCTTCGTGGTATTGCTCTATCAACTGCTTGTCAATACGTGGGTACTTGGAGTACATGCCCTCGAGATAACCAAGAGAGGTCAGCTTGATCAGGTTCTGGTACCCAGTGGCGTTTTTTGCAAGTAGTACCTGGTGGTACCGCTCATCGCGTTGTTCTTTGGAAAAGGTTTTCCGGGTGCGGTCTTCCACTACGTAAAATTCGCAACCCACCACCGGCTTTACTTTTACGCTGCCGTCGTCATTCTTGTGTTTATACGCTTCGGAAACAAATTCAAAGGCACCGAACATATTGCCGTGATCGGTGATGGCAACGGCAGGCATTCCTTCCTTTATTGCTTTTTTGTACAGTGCCTGGATGTTGGCGGCACCGTCGAGCAACGAAAACTGTGTATGGACGTGTAAATGTGAAAATTTCATCAGGTCTCCTCTTGATCAATATCATTAATTCGAAAAGAATTACGACTATTTTTGCGCAAGTTACAGCGGATAGGAGCTACAATATTGGTTCCGTTTCGTTGAAAGAAATCCACATTGTGTGGGAAAAATGGTTCAAAGCCCTTATTTTCGTTTTTTTCCACGAGAACCTAAAAACAAGCCACATGGTAAAAAAAATCCTGATCCTAACCACCACCTTGTTCTTTATTGGAGCATTCTCTTCCGTATCTGCCCAAACTTCTGCTAAACAAGTTAGCACTGATTATTCAAAAGCAAACTTTAAATTTTTGGACGATATTTCGGTAGACCCGGTGGCTGATGAAAAACCCGCAGAACCCGTTCGTGTAGCGGTTCCCAATGTAAAAAAAGACCTTTTATTCGCGGCCTCAAAAACCAACAGCGAAGTCAACATTGAAGGTGCACACAATCTGCAATTCAAGTATTCTCTTTTGCTGGATGTTGAAGTTGAATTGCTGAAGAACATGAACCTGCTGCGCATTATTGAAGACTGGTATGGTACCCGTTACCGTTACGGCGGCAGCAACAAAAGCGGTATCGACTGCTCGGCGCTGATGCAGGTTTTCTTTGCTTCGCTTTATGGCATTGCCCTTCCCCGCACGGCAAAAATGCAGTACGATCAAAGCCGCACCATTTCCCGCACCGAACTGAAAGAAGGCGATCTTCTTTTCTTCAATACAACAGGTGGAGTTTCGCATGTAGGCATGTATCTTACCAACAACAAATTTGTTCACGCCTCTTCGTCAAATGGGGTAACGGTTTCCGATATGTTTGAGCCTTATTACGCCAACCGTCTTATTGGTGTTGGAAGAGTACTGCCCGAAGACGGCCCAACCCAAATGCCAGCAACTTTACTTCCCTAGAATAAACAAATAGAAACAGAAAAGCCGCGGAATCGTCCGCGGCTTTTCTGTTTCTATTACTATTATCTTTTCTAATTCTCCTGTTGTTTGGTCTGGCTACCATCATTTCTCTTCCCAACTAACTTCCAATACTGATAACTACTAACTTTTTACTGCGTACTGCTTACTGCCTACTCTTCTCTAACCTCCACGCAACCGCTTCCGAACCGTTTGCCAAAGCGGCAACAAGTCGGCTGAAAGATTGAGCTTTATGGTAAGAATCGCAAAGGGCACCAGGAAGACCATGCTCCGGATGGCCAACCAGTGCAGGCCGGTATACTCCCGGAAAGGCAAGTAGGCCAATACAAAACAAAGAGCGGCAACCAACAGTGCATACAGGGTTTTGCGGGTGAATGGCTGCATACCAAACTTACGGTAAAGGAATACAAACCTTATTACATTGTATACGGAAAACGATATCAGGTTGGCCAGCGCCGGACCGTACATGCCAAGGGAACGGGTCAGGAAAAAGTTCAGGGGCAGCATCAGGCCAAGAAGAATAAGACCAGACGTGAATTCAAACTTCCAAAAGCTGGAGGTGCCGATAATCTGTGCGTTCACACCGGTACCCATATCAATGATGCGGGTCAGTCCAAAATAAAAAAACACCCATTTTGCATCGAGATAAGCAGGCTGTAACTGGAAGGTGGCAATACCGTCTTCAAAATTCATCCAGATAAGGCTGAACATTGCCACGGAAAACAGCAGCTGGTTAATGGAAGACTGCTGGTAGATGCGGTGGATGCGATCGTAGTCCTTTTCCCGCCAGGCGGCGGAAAGCGGTCCAGTAGCTGCTGAAATAACGGCACGTTGCGGTGCCTGGATAAGACTGGTCATGTATTGCCCAAACGTAAAAATGCCGGCAGCACCAATCCCATTGGGAAGAATGGCTGCAATAAACAAGGTGTCTACCACGGAAGACAAACTAAATATGAGCCCTCCGCTCCAGACAAAACCAACTAACGCCTTTATCTTGTTCTTAAATCGCCGGGTAACTTTGCTGATGGTGAGGGTAAAATGCAGGTGTCCCTGCATAGCAAGGTAGATAAACAAAAACAAAACCAGCCCCACATATACAAATGCATACAAGCCGATAAACGTACTAAAGCTCTCAATCAACCCAAACATGGTCAAGGCAATTAGCACCGTTACAAAAACCCGGAACATAACCTCTTTTAGCACATTGCTAAGCACCGCTTTTTGCAACTGCCAGGTATACACGTCCAGCACCATAAAAATGGTATAACCAAATCCAAAGGGAAAAAGCCAGTAATAATAGCGTAAAAGTTCAGGCGAGTTGTTAAAGACGTTTGTGACCAATGTTTCTTTAAATAAGATACCAAGAATGATCACAGGTAAAAATCCTATGCAAGGAATGATGAGTGCAATGGTTAGCAGGTCGTTTTTCTTTGGCGGAAGATGCGCTTTGTAATAGGGAAAAAATTTGGTGACAAATGCAGGCATGGCCACGCTGGAAAGTGAATACATGAGCTGCGCCATGGCCACAAAAATGGCCGTCAGTCCAAACTGTTCTTTGGTAAATCCTCCCTGCCTTGTAAATAAATAGGTATTGAAAAAGCCAATGACAAAACCAACGTACACCACCATCGACGAAACAATACTTTGCCTGCGGATGGTGCTCATTGCTTTTCCCTGGGTTTGGGTGGATTAAGTGGGTTGCCGCAACTACTAGATGCGCTCTTCTTTCGCGTCATTTCCGGCAAAGAAATCACAGTTTCTTTAGATTGATGTAAAAGTTTTTATCCACGCTGAACGATTGGCCTTTTTTTAATTTGATGGATTTCCACTCAGCAACCGGTGAAAACCAGGTGCCATCAACCAGTTTTAGCGGCATGTCAAAACCGGGTACTACGTCTGTCCAGCGGTAGCGAACATCATTCCCAATCTGCCGGTATTCAAGCCTTGGAATTTTAACGGTGCGCAGGTACTGGTCAAAAAACCTGCGAAGGTCTTTTCCGCTTTGGGTGACGATGTAGGTCTCTACTTCTTTACCGGAAACGGTTTGGTGATAAAATTGCTTGTTAAGTCCGCGGAGTATTTGGCGAAACAGGTCATCGTCATTTAACACCTGCCGCAGTGTATGCAGGATATTGGCCCCTTTAAAATACATGTCAGCACTGCCTTCGTAGCGAACACCAAATTTCCCCTGAATAGGCCTGTCAGCCACAATATTTTTTCGTAAGCCCTGGGTATAAGCATTAGCAGCATCTTTGCCCCACCTGTTTTCAATGTACAGCGGTTCTGAATAAGTAGTAAAACCTTCGTGCACCCACATATCCGCCCTGTCGGCTGCGGTGATGTTGTTGCCAAACCATTCATGGCCGGTTTCGTGGACGATAATATAGTCCCACTTTAATCCCCAACCGGTACCGGAAAGATCGGTGCCCAGGTAACCATTTTTAAAGCCATTGCCATACGCAACAGCGCTTTGGTGCTCCATTCCTAGGTATGGCGATTGAATCAATTGGTAGCCGTCTTTGTAAAACGGATAGGGCCCAAACCAATGCTCGAAGGAGCGGAGCGTAGGCTTGACCTGCTCAAACTGCTTTTTTGCTTTTCCTTCTTCATAATCCAGTATCCAGTAGCTAAGGTCAAGTTTGCCCCCTTCACCCATCAGCGTGTCCTTCCATTGTGTGTAATGACCAATGTAGGGAATAATATTATAAGGGTTGATAGGAGAGGCCACCTCCCAGGTAACGCTTTTTTTACCCTGGTTAGCGACGATGTTTTTCAAACGTCCATTGCCAACAGCCGTAAGTTCCTCCGGCACTATCATGGTAAGTGTGGCACCGTTATCGGGTTCATCGCTCCAAAGGTCTTTGCAGGGATACCAGGTAGATGCGCCATCGCTTTCGCAGGCAACGCTCATCCACGGCCGTCCCTTGGCGTCTTTTGTCCAAACCCAACCGCCATCCCAGGGTGCATTCACGGCTTCTTTGGGCTTGCCGTGATAGTTGATTGTCAGGGATTGAATGCTGCCTTTTTTTGCTTTGGGAAGAAGGATAAAATAATGTGGCCCTTCGTTGTAACTGTTTTTTGGATTGGTGCGATCGAGGTATGAACCGTTGGAAAAGATACTATCGATCTGCATTGGGGCCTGCAGGTCAATTTGCAGGTAGGGATGTGGATTGTCGGAGATGACCTTGTACCGGATTGTTGTTTTTCCTTTGATGGTTTTGGTGGAATAATCCGGGCTTACAGTCAGGTCGTAATGCAGCACATCCCACCAGGCCCGCTGCGGCGTATTGCCGCAGAAGATGCTATCCACCCGGGTAAAACGCTGCTTTTCTTCCTGTGCAAAAAGCGAAACCGAAAAGAAAAACAAGGTCGAAAAAAGAATCAGGTTTTTTTTCATAAAGACGATTTCGCATTTCCATTTGGAATCGTTTGCTAATTTAGACGGTTACTGCCAGTACTATGTTCCGTACAACGAGATATTTAACCTTTTACATTTTATTCCTCTCTCTTTTCGCTTCCTGCTATAGTGGCGAAAAAGAAGAAGCCGCTATTTTTCATTACAACGAAAGCACAGGGGTGGCTTCCATCGACCCGGCATTTGCCAAAAACCAATCCATCATGTGGGTGATTCACCAGTTATACAATACCCTGGTGGAAGTTGACAGCAACCTGAATATTGTTCCGTCACTGGCCAAACGCTGGGACGTATCAGAAGACAAAAAAACCTATACATTTTTCCTTCGGGACGATGTTTTTTTTCACGATGATGCCTGCTTTCCTGATGGTAAAGGGCGGCGTATGACGGCAAGCGATGTGGCCTATAGCTTTAACCGCATCATTCACCCGGCAACCGCCAGTCCGGGTTCCTGGGTCTTCAATGGGAAGGTCGACAGTCTGCAAGGCTTCCAAGCTTTAAATGATACCACTTTTCAATTAAAATTGCTTGCACCTTACAACCCCATCCTCGGAATTTTATCCATGCAGTATTGTTCGGTAATTCCAGAGGAAGCGGTAAAAAAATATGGTCCAGACTTTAGAAGCCATGCAGTAGGCACCGGGCCTTTCCGGTTTGTTGATTGGGAAGAAGGGCAGGCCATGATCCTGAAAAAAAATGAAAACTATTTTGAACGGGACAGTGCCGGAAACCGGCTTCCTTATTTAGATGGCATCAAGCTTAGTTTTTACGACAGCAAGGCAACCGAATTCCTGCTTTTTCGGCAGGGAAAACTTGATTTTATCAACGACATTGATGCGTCTTTTAAAGATGAAGTATTAACCAAGACCGGCACCCTGCGAAAGGATTGGCAGAACAAGATCAAGCTGCACACCAGTCCTTATTTGAACATCGAATACTTTGGAATTTTAGTGGATGAAGAAAACCCACTCGTGAAATCGTCACCACTCCGGTTGCAAAAGATACGGCAAGCGATCAACTATGGTTTCGACCGGGAGAAAATGGTCCTTTACCTGCGCAACTCGTTGGGAATTCCGGCCACAGCTGGCTTTGTACCAGCTGGCTTGCCTTCGTTTGATTCTGCAGCGGTAAAGGGATATACGTACAACCCGCAGCTTTCCCGCAGGCTGCTGGCAGAAGCAGGGGTCAATGCCGGTAATGCTCCGTCCATTAAACTGTACACCATTCCAATTTATTCGGACATTGCCAGTTACATTGCCCGGCAGCTGGAAGAGATCGGGTTGCAGGTGCAGGTGGATGTGGTGCAGAAATCCTTGCTGCTTGAATTAACCTCGAGTTCAAGAGCACCGTTTTTCCGGGGTAGCTGGATAGCAGACTACCCGGACGCCGAGAACTATCTTTCTGTTTTTTATTCGAAAAACCCGGCGCCGCCAAATTATACCCGATACAAAAACCCGGCATTTGATGCCCTTTTTGAAAAAGCCATTGCCGAAACAAATGATTCGCTACGCTACCGGTTGTACCAGGAAGCCGACCAACTGATGATGCAGGATGCACCGGTTGTGCCGCTTTGGTACGATGTGGCCGTTCACCTGGTGCAGCCGTGGGTGACCTCCTTTCGTCCCAATGCACTAAACCTTCTTGAGCTAAGGCATACAAGGGTAAGAAAAGGTGAGAAGGATTAGCCGGGGAGACGGAAAGACGGGAAACGATAACTGCAATTTTTGCGTTCACAAATAGGCCTTCAATAAATCCTGATGAATTCGGACTTTATAGTTCAAGAGTTGAGTTTAGATTGATTTGAATTGAATAAATATGATCAAGTTAAAATCGACATATACAAATAACTCTTATCGCCTCACCGCCTTCCCGGCCTAAAAATAAAAAAGGCCGCAATTGCGGCCCTCTTTTTAAAATGGTTTTTTGGGTGTTGTCTTCAGCGGTGGCAACTTGTAATTATCCAACACGCTGTTTTGCGCCATCATTTTTTCAATGGCTTCAATAGACCGTGGCGAAAAGGCGGAAAGCAATTCATAGCCGTCCTGTGTGATCAGCGCATCATCTTCAATGCGTACGGCAATGCCCCACCATTTTTTATCGCAATCGCTGTCGGGCATAATATAGATACCGGGCTCAATGGTGATCACCATGTCTTTTTTCAGCGGACCGTATTCGCTTTTGTCGTGCACATCCAATCCAATGTGGTGACCAAGCCCGTGAGGATAGTATTTACGGGCATCTTCTTTTTTCTTGGTAATGCCATGCTTCAACAAGCCGTCGGCAATCACATTAAATGCTGCTTGGTTAGCCACCTGCCAGGTAGAGCCATCTTTTAATGTTTTGAAGGCCGCTTCCTGAGCATCGTACACCAATTGGTAAATGATCTTTTCTTCGGGTGAAAACTTGCCTCGTGCTGGAATGGTACGGGTTACATCCGCCGTATAGCCGTGGTAGGCAGCACCAACATCCATCAGCAAAAGGTTGTTGCCAATCTTGGTGCGGTTGTTTTCGGTATAATGAAGAATGCAGCCGTTTTCGCCTGCGCCAACGATGGAACCGTAACCAACATGTTCGGAACCATATTTTTTATGAACGTATTCCTGCAAGCCCTGGATCTCTAATTCAGACATATCAGGACGCAGCGTTTTCATGACTTCGTTATGACCCATGCAGGATATCTCAACTGCCTTACGCAGAAGATACATTTCTTCCGGCGTTTTTATTTCCCGTAACTGCGCGGTTATTTTCTGAAAACCTTTGTGGTCTAGTACGCCTTTGTTGGATTCGCTCACATTGGCTACCGTTTTAAAATGCTGCAGCATGTTGTACAGGTCACCGGTACCGCGGCCTTTGCGCACATCTTCGGGTAGGGCATCCACCAGTATTTTGCTGATGCGGTTGCGATCAAGCGGGAAGTCTTTGAACTTGTCCCCGGTGAAAACCGTTTGCACCCCAAGCTTTTCTCTTACGCCTTCCGTGCCTAACCGGCGACCGGTCCACTGTTCAGCCCTTGCATTCTTTTCCTGAACAAAAAATACTTCCGTTACCATTTTGCCATCAGCATCGGGCTGAGGCTCTTTGAAAAGTAACAACACCGCATGCGGCTCTTTGTAGCCGGTAAAATAATAAAGGTCACGGTTAGGGTGGTAGTTGTATTCTACGTCTTCGGAAAAGACGCGGGTAGGCGCGGCAAACACCACCAGCACACTACTGTCGGGCATCAGGGCCCGGGCCGCATCACGCCGGCTCTTGTGAAAAGCAGGAGTGAGGTAGTCTGTTGGCAGATCGGCTTGCGCCAGCGAACAAAGCCAGGTGGTCGAAAAAACAAAAACGGTAACACAATACCGGAAGAACGATCGGGACATAAAGCAGAATTTCCTCTAAAATAAGGAGAAGCGCTATATGATGACAGAATATCGGGGTTATAAACAATGTTTGCAGAAGGGAAACCTGTTTCGAAACCTTCCCTTCTGCAAACCGCTATATTTCCTTACCAGGTTTGATTTACAATTCCCGATGGTTTTCTGTACGTCGTCTCCTGGTTATTCCTTTAACCCGGAAGCCTTATTCTTCGTCTTCCTCGTAGTAAGATTCTTCGCTGCTGTTGTATTGTTTTTCCCATGCCTCTACTTTTTGGTCGTCGAGACATTCTATTATATCATAGATAGGATCTGATTTCCGTCGCCATTCTGTGATCAGCTCATCCTGATATTTAAACACATAAAGACAATGGTCCGTTTCCACAGTAACTTTTACCAACTCAATGATGGAATCAAATTCTTCCTGCACCAGGTAATAACATCCAGGTTCCAGCAATCCATACGAATACATGATCATCCTCCGTTTTAGGTGGTTATTAACTTTTTCTCTCTCGAATTAATGGGTAGTAACGTGTTAACGGGGTTAGTTAGGCATCTTCTCCCAGAACCTCTTAATCCTGCCGCTCATGGCCCAAAATTAGGTGATTTCCAGTTCCAGAAAAGGGTACAAACCTAAAAAAATTATAAGGTTGTAAGTGATTGATAATCAATGAAAAATATCTTGATTTCGGACAAAATATTTTTTTCGTAAAAACTAATTATTTTAGTAAAATGCCGCGCAAAAAACCTTATATTTGCTCCCTCTTGAAACCATCATTTTCGAGCCATTTTCTTTATTCACCCTTACCGTTGTTGATACAAACCAGTTTATCCTTTCGCGGATAAGTAGAGCAGAAAAAGCGCTCCCTTGATTGGAGACAAGAGACTATTTTCGCGAACCGCGGGAAAAGTTAACGGTTTCTCGAGTTCACAGGTTTGCAAGTTGTTTTCAGACAAATACGAATCTTTGAACGCGAAAATGAAAAATTTGAACAGATCAGGCAGGTTCTCGTTGCGTTCGCATAGGTGAGCAATAAACTTGTGAACACGTGAACCTGTGAACTGATAAACTATAATAGTCCTATGGCAGAAACAAAAAAAAACCTATTCGAGTACACCGAAGACAGTATCAGGAGCCTTGACTGGAAAGAGCACATCCGCCTGCGACCGGGTATGTACATTGGCAAATTGGGCGATGGGTCCAGCCCCGACGATGGCATTTATGTTCTGGTAAAAGAGGTGATCGACAACTGTATTGATGAATACACGATGGGCTACGGTAAAAACGTAGAGATCACCATTAAAGACAAGAATGTTACCGTTCGCGACTATGGCCGTGGCATTCCGCTCGGGAAAGTGGTTGACGTGGTCAGCAAGATCAATACCGGCGCCAAGTACGACAGCAAGGTTTTCCAGAAAAGTGTGGGCCTGAACGGCGTGGGTACCAAGGCAGTAAATGCGCTGAGCCAGTATTTTAAGGTATCGTCGCACCGCGAAGGAAAGGTAAAAGTGGCCGAGTTTGAACGCGGTAACCTGGTGAATGAGCACAAAGAAACCAAAACCGACGAGCAGAACGGTACCCTGGTGCAGTTTGTTCCTGACGATACCATCTTTAAGCATTTTCATTTTATTCCCGAATACCTCGAAAAGCAAATCTGGAACTATTGCTTTTTGAATGCTGGGTTGAAGATCAGCTTCAACGGTAAAAATTATATCAGTCGCAACGGTTTACTTGACCTCCTGACGAGGGAAACCAATGCTGATACGGCGCCGGAAGGCTTGCGCTACCCAATCATTCACCTCAAAGGTGAAGACATAGAAGTGGCCCTTACCCATAACAACGATTATGGCGAGGATTACCATTCCTTTGTAAACGGTCAGCATACCACCCAGGGCGGTACCCACCAGGCAGCTTTCCGCGAAGCCTACGTAAAAGTGATCCGCGATTTCTTTAAGAAGGATTACGATGCCTCCGACATTCGTCAGGGAATTGTAGCTGCTGTAGCGGTAAAAGTGGTGGAGCCTGTTTTTGAATCGCAAACCAAAACAAAGCTTGGGTCGCTCAACGTAGAAGAGGGCGGACAGACGATGCGACAGTTTGTGTATGAATTCCTTTCCAAGCAGCTTGACAACTTCCTGCACAAAAATCCTTCTGTTGCCGAAGCCCTCAAGAAAAAGATCGAGCAAAGCGAACGGGAACGCAAGGAGCTGGCTGGTATTAAAAAGCTGGCCAACGAAAGGGCCAAAAAAGCCAACCTGCACAACCGCAAGCTGCGTGATTGTCGCGTTCACCTGAACGACGAGCCGCCGGTAAAAGGAAAGCAGGAGTTTTTTGCTACGCAAAAAGAAACCACCATTTTCATTACCGAAGGTGATTCGGCCAGTGGCTCTATTACCAAGGCAAGAGACGTGGCCACGCAGGCAGTTTTCAGCTTGCGCGGAAAGCCGCTGAACTGTTTTGGCATGACCAAAAAGATCGTTTACGAAAACGAGGAGCTGAACCTGTTGCAACATGCCCTGAACATTGAAGAAGGTATGGATGGGCTGCGGTTCAACCGCATTGTTATCGCCACCGATGCCGATGTGGATGGCATGCACATTCGCCTCCTGATCATGACATTTTTTATCCAGTTCTTCCCAGACCTGGTAAAGAACAATCACATCTTCATCCTCGAAACGCCGCTGTTCCGCGTACGCAACAAGCAGGAAACCATTTATTGCTACAGCGAACAGGAAAAGCAAAAAGCCGTGAAGAAGCTGGGTAATAAACCCGAGATCACCCGCTTTAAAGGACTGGGTGAAATCTCCCCTGATGAGTTTGGCCGCTTTATTGGCGAAGACATGCGCCTGCAGCCGGTGATCATCGATCATGGCGACCACCTGCAGCACCTGCTGGAATATTACATGGGTAAGAACACACAGGAAAGACAGGAATTTATCATCAACAACCTGAAGGTTGAACTGGACACGGTGGAAGAAATTGTTGCCTAACAAACGAAACTGCAGCAGAGAATATGATACACATTGTATTTCAGGAAGCGGATATTGACGTATTGAAAAAAGCACAGGAGCTGGACGAGTCGCTGGCGGGAGATGTGCGGATCGTTCGGGATGATTTTGCCGTTGGTCCCATTCAAAATATTTACGAAACCGAAGGCTACCAGGCAAGGCGGGATTATTGGAAGGCGCAGATTGATTATTCGCCGTACAATACAGAAGATCTAATGCACCTGGTGGATGATCGCCTGATGGTGCACAACCTCAAACGTTCGCTGGACGAAGATGCAAAGGAAGAAGTGTGGGTTTGGATGGGGCAGAACCAGCACGACGTGTGCGGGTATTACTGGCTCATTTCGCAGTTGAAAGATTACCAGGGCAGAATTTCTGTTTTGTACCTGAACAACCTCCCGTTCATCAACGACAAAGGACAGATCTTTTATCCCACATCCTTGCACCAGATCCTTCCGAAAGAGTTTTTAAAAGCAAAAAAGCTAAGCCGGAAAGTCACTTTAAGCGAATTTGAAGTGGACCCCGACGAATGGCAAAAGCTGATGGATGAAAACGGCGCCATCCGCATCCTGGAAGGGGGTAAAAAGATCGTTAGCAAAGAAGCTGATTTTTATGACAAAGATATTTTGGCCGGGTTAACCAAAGAACCGCAAAAAGGACAAAGGGCACTACAGTCCATCCTTTCCAAAATGAAGATCAAAACAGGTGATGTCACACTGCTGAACCGTATGAAAGTGCTGGCGGAAGAAGGCCTGTTGGAACTTTCCGGCGAACCTTCAAAAGGCTGGAAAGAATTTGAGGTGAAGTTGAAATCAGCAGCACCTACCGAAACAGAAATAACGACAGAAGCAAACATCCAATAAAACTGAGCACTACGAAAGATGAAAAACAAAAATTTTGAACACGTACAAACCGATCATGGCATTAACGGGCAGTACAAGACATGGTTTCTTGACTACGCCTCTTATGTGATCCTGGAACGTGCCGTACCCGCCGTGGAAGATGGACTGAAACCGGTGCAACGCCGTATTCTCCACGCCATGAAGGAAATGGACGATGGTCGCTTTAACAAAGTGGCGAATGTCATTGGGCAAACCATGCAATACCACCCGCATGGCGATGCCTCCATTGGCGATGCCCTGGTGAACATGGGACAAAAAGACCTTCTCATAGACACACAGGGAAACTGGGGTGATGTACGCACGGGTGATGATGCCGCTGCCGCCCGATATATTGAGGGCCGCCTGAGCAAGTTTGCGCTGGAAGTGGTTTTTAATCCGAAAACAACCACCTGGCAGTTGAGTTATGATGGCCGTAAGAACGAGCCGGTGACCTTGCCCGTTAAGTTCCCGCTTTTGCTGGCACAGGGTGCCGAAGGCATTGCGGTTGGTCTTTCCACCAAAATTTTACCACACAACTTTATTGAGCTTTGCGAAGCATCTATCAAATACCTGAAAGGTCGCAAGTTTGACCTTTATCCCGATTTTCATGCGACCGGCGCCATGATCGATGTGACCGATTATAACAATGGTCAGCGGGGTGGAAGGGTGAAGGTCCGTTCGCATATTGAAGAACTGGACAAAAAAACCCTGCTCATTAAAAGTGTTCCGTATGGTGTTACTACCACCGGCTTGATGGACAGCATTGTAAAAGCAAACGATGCGGGAAAGATCAAGATCAAAAAAGTAACCGACAACACGGCGGCAGAAGTAGAGATCCAGGTTGACCTGGCTCCCGGCATTTCACCGGACATTACCATTGATGCCTTGTATAAGTTCACCGATTGCGAAGTGTCCATTGCACCCAATGCCTGCGTGATCATTGACCAAAAGCCGCATTTTGTTTCGGTACAAGACCTGCTGAAAGTTTCGGCTGACAACACCAAAAACCTGTTGCAACGGGAATTGGAGATCAAGTTGGGTGAACTGAATGAAAAATGGCACTACACCTCGCTGGAGAAAATATTCTTTGAAGAAAAGATCTACAAGGAGCTGGAGAAAAAACACGAGACCTGGGAAAAAGTGATCATTGCCATTGACAAGGCGTTTGGCCCTTTCAAGCCTCGATTGAAACGTGACATTTCACGGGAAGATATCCTGAAGCTAACGGAGAAGCCTGTCCGTCGTATATACAAACTCGATATCGACGAGCTGAATGCACAAATCAGTGAATTGGAAGCACAGATCAAACAAGTAAAATATGACCTCGACCACCTGACCGATTACGCAATTACCTATTTTGAAGGCCTGCTGAAAAAATACGGGAAAGGCCGGCAACGGAAAACAGAGATCAAAGTCTTTGAGACGATCGAAGCGAAACATGTTGCCATTGCCAATACCCGCATCTTTATCAACCGCAACGAGGGCTTTATTGGAACCTCGTTGAAAAAGGATGAATTCCTGGTAGAATGTTCGGACCTGGATGATATCATCGCTTTTACCAAGCGAGGTATCATGAAGGTGGTAAAAGTGCAGGACAAAGTATTTATAGGGAAGGACATTATTTACGCTAACGTTTTCCGTAAAGGTGATGAACGCACCACGTATAATTTAATTTATACCGATGGAGCGTCTGGTGTAACCTTCGCCAAACGTTTTAATGTAACCGGTGTTACCCGCGACAAAGAGTACGACCTGACGAAAGGAAGCGATAAAAGCAAGGTGCACTATCTTACTATTAACCCCAACGGCGAAGCTGAAGTGGTAAGGGTGATCCTGAGCCCGGCCTGTACGGCCCGCATAAAGGAGTTTGATTTTTATTTTGAAGAACAGGAGATCAAAAGCCGGGGCAGCATCGGGAACCAGGTGACGAAATACCCAGTCCGTGCGGTGAAGTTCAAAGAAGCCGGTGTGGCGACGCTGGGAAGCATCAAACTTTGGTTTGATGATAAATTCGGTCGCCTGAACCACGATGGCAAAGGCATTGAACTCGGCGATTTTGATGCCGATGACCGCATCCTTGTCATTAATGCCGATGGCACCTACGAGATCACCGACCAGGAATTGACGCAGCGCTTTAACCCGGAAGAAGTGATGCTGGTAGAGAAGTTCGACCCGAACCGCGTGATAACGGCTGTTTACCTTGACAATGACAAAGAGCAATACAATGTCAAGCGCTTCCGCATCGAAACAACAACAATGAAATCAAAGTTTCTTTTCATCAAGGAAGGGAAAGGAAACCTGCTGGAAGCTGTTTCAACCGAAGAAGAGCCGATCCTCATTGTGCAGTCGGGCAAAGGTGCACAGGTACGCAGGGCCAAGTTCAAGATCGCCAAAATGGTGGACGTGATGGGATGGAAGGCAGTTGGTGCCAAGCTTGTTGATTTCAACAAAAACATCCTGATGGAGTGGGAGGTAAAAGAGGAAGCGAAAACCCAGGCCGAGTTGTTTTAAGCCATGAAACAAATACTAAAAAGCCCGCATTTTTGCGGGCTTTTTAGTATTTGTATTCAATTGTATATACCCAATATTTAAGAGTCTAAACCATTTTTTTGAATTCTCTCGAGAACTTACACATCATGTAAATCTTTCTTGCGACCCGTTGCTTTTTTCGATATTATCAGGTCTGTCAATGACAGAATAAAAACTTCTATTTCACCAATAGGCACAGCGTGGCGCCTTTTATTGCATTAGGAAAAAGAAAGATCGCCGCCGATTTTAGGAATGAAATCAATTGTAAAATCTTCAAAGTGATGACGAAAAAAAGACTGTTTCAAATTGAACGTTTCTTCTCTGCGCACATCCGTCAAATCCAATCCAAGGTTTTCTAATACGGCAAGCAGACGCTGGTAATTCAAATAGCGGGGATTGTACCAAAAGTCAAAATCATCTCTGTCTGACAACCTACCATCGTTGGTGGTTGTGGGGCGCAGATAACCGTGAAAGGCAACGGCCGTTCCACCTACAAGAAGATACTGCACATCCATTTTATAAAGCATTGTGCAGACTGATAAAATGTTTTCTACAAAACGCTGCGATGCCACTTATGATTTAAACGATTTTTTTTGCTTGGGTACCAGTGAAGCTTTTTCTTTAAGCAATTCGACAAAATCTTTCATCGTGTTAGGACCTTTTTTTTTCGGATTAGGTTCTATTCCACCCTGGTTTTGCTGTGCATTTTCCATTTCATCAAAACTTCTATATCGTTCTGGTTTTGCCATCTATTTTATTTATCTAAAATACGTACCAAAATTTGAACTTGCTAGAATGCTTATTTCAAAAACCGCTTCAGCTCTCTATCCGAATCTTTCTGCTTAATGCTTTCCCGTTTGTCGTGAAGCTTCTTGCCTTTGGCCAAACCAATCTCCACTTTTACCAGGTTTTTTTCATTCATGTAGAACCGCAGCGGTATAATGGTATAGCCTTTCTCCTTTAGCTTGGCCTGCCATTTTTTGATCTCCCGCTTGGTGATAAGAAGCTTGCGGTCGCGGAGAGGATCGTGGTTGTTGACGGTTCCAAACGTGTATTCAGCAATGTGCATGGCTTTCAGCCACAATTCGCCATCCTGGAAAAGGCAATAGGCATCGGCAAAGCTGGCTTTACCGGCACGCAACGATTTTACTTCCGTGCCCAGCAAGGCAATGCCGGCCTGCAATTTATCGTCAATAAAATATTCATAATACGCTTGTCTGTTCTTGATCTCCATTATTCTATTCCCCTTTCATCAAAACGAAAAATACGATATTTTCTATCGCTCATGTAACCCACGTAAAAGTAACCGTTCATGTAGAAAAAATGGCTTTTCTCTGCTTCAATCTTACGCAGCTGCATTTGCGACTGCAATTTATCCCAAACCGAGCAGTTTCCTTTCTCGCTGGTAAAGTTCATTCCTGGCAAACTCAATGTGGCAGGAAAACTGATAAAAGTAGAAGAACGCAAACCCGGGAAAGACACCAGCATATACCCATACGTATCGGGTGCTGCATTTACATAATAGGTTCCCGCAGCCGACATGGCAAGACCGAGCAGCGTATTTGCCGTGACGATTTGTTTGAACGGGGTGGTAAACATTAAATAAAGCTTTCGATCCTGTATGTAGCCAGACAGTCCAAGCTGGTTAGAAGCAGATGTTGCCTGGAAGTTTTGGAAGGACTCGTTAGATGTTTCAGCTTTTGACCAGAAATTACCGGTCTTCTGAATCGGCTCTGTGGCAATGCTGTCAATGTTTTCGCTGGAGATAGACAAGGTTTTCAGGTGTGTTTCGGTTGCCGTGTTAAACAGGTTGAGCAACAGATTCTTTTTATTGAAATGGGCTGTTATTAACAAGGAGTCGATCAGCAAGGAATTGGTGGAATGTTCCGCGGTGACTGTTTCGTTCTGCTGTGTAAAACGCTGCAGCTTATAGCTAAAATCATCCAATTGGATGGAGATCAGGTAGGTGCTGAGGTTATTGGAGTTTACAGTGAAAACCAGCTTGTCTTTTTGAAAATATGCCTTGGTGCGAACGGAATGAAAAAGCGGGTGGTACCGAATATTATTTTGGTACACCGCGAAACTGCTTTTCCTGAAGATGTCGGCAAAGGTTTTTACTTCAGACGCAAATTTTTTTTCCGATAATTTACCGAATCCATCATTTTCGATTTCAATCGCTGTTTTCACCAGGCTTTGGCCGGCTGCTTTTTTATAAACAATCACCGTATTTGTCGATTCAAGGTAGGTTATGAGCAACACACTTCCGTTTCGGTTGGTGCAGCCCAAAATCTTTTCTTTCGTGGTGCTCTTAATCGTATCGGTAATGGTACTATTGCCGGTGCCCAAATTCGTTTCCGTAAAATAAAAATCAGATGAACTCTGTTCCCTGTTTACTTCAACTATTGACTTTGTATCAAAGTAACCGCCTATCGGGCTTGTTTTGAAAAGGAGGAGAGCAAACTTCTCCGGAATAGCCTGCGTTCGCCGAAAAGTTTTATCTGCATCCACTTCCGATACAGGTTGATTAAGGAGCTGGAGCGGAGGTTGTCCCGGCCGCACCACGATACGGTTTACAGAAGTTTTTGTGTAATTGCTGACAAGAACGGCATTCAATCCTTCGTTGGTCAGTGCAGTGGCCGTGGTGTTTTTCGCCAGTTCAAATCCATGATAAACAGGTTGCTGACCATTGGTGTACAGGCACGCCAATAAAGCCAGCAATCCAGCAGTTTGTTTTAGCATCCGCAAGGATAAAACTAATTCCGGAAAAGTGAAAGGACCTTGGTCAGCTTTGTTTTTAATTCAGGTCTCGGAACAATAAAATCCAAAAAGCCGTGCTCCAGGATAAATTCACTGCGCTGAAAACCAGGCGGCAGGTCACGTTTGATGGTTTCCTTAATAACCCTTGGCCCGGCAAAGCCAATCAGCGCACCCGGTTCGGCAATATTCAAATCTCCCAGCATGCCAAAAGAAGCCGAAATACCGCCGAAGGTCGGGTCGGTGAGCAAAGAAATATAAGGAATACCCGCATCGGACAGTTGCGAGAGTTTACCGCTTGTTTTGGCCAGTTGCATCAGCGAGAAGGCGCTTTCCATCATACGGGCACCACCGCTTTTGCAAATGATCAGGTAAGGTATTTTGTGCTGCAGGCAATGATCCACCGCACGACTGAATTTTTCACCCATCACACTTCCCAGTGAGCCACCAATAAATTCAAAATCCATGGCTGCCACAACCAGGTCAAGATTGTTGACCTTTCCTACGGCGACCCGCATGCTGTCTTTCAGGTCAGTCTTCGCCCATGTTTCTTCCAGTCGGCGTTGGTAAGGCTTAAGGTCGGTAAAACCCAAAAAATCTTTGGACCGGATATTGGCAAAAAGTTCCGTGTATTGGTTGTTGTCAAATAAGATCTCGTAATATTCATCGCTGCCTATACGGTGGTGGTAACTGCATTTGGGGCAAACAAACAGGGCTTCCCGCAGATCGTTCACCGTACAGATATAATTGCATTCCGGGCACTTAGACCATAGGCCTTCCGGAGTTTCCTTTTTTTCGGAAGAAGGCGTAGTGATGCCTTTTTTCAATCGCTTAAACCAGTTCTCTCTTGCTTCAGGGGATTTGCCTTCTTCACCGGCCAGGTTTGATTCAAAATCTTCAAACTGTGATACCATTATTGGAAATTGATTGAGCACAAATATAGGTGTTCGCAGGAAGTTTACAATTTGCTGTTTGCAGTTCTTTGCTAGCTGTCGCGAAGGATTGGCGATAAGCAAAGGCAGTTTTATTTACCGGGTAATTGATCAATCGATGTGCCTTAACAAAAAAAGCCGCCTCCAAAAGGAGGCGGCGAACTTTTATTGGAATTGGAAATGAGACTAGAGTCCTAAAAAGCCACTCTTGCGCAGACTGCGATTGCCTTCAGCAATCTTGAAGCCATTGTGGTAAACTTCAATTTTGTAGTTACCGGTTTGGAACTTGTCCTGGCGCAGGGGAACGCTTACTGTTTTGCGTGTGCCTTGCTCGTACTCGATACCGGCTTTCGAAGTAAATTGTCTTTCACCGTCGTTGCGGGTGGTCAGAACACCAGAACCCATAGAAGGATTGGTGATCACCTGGCCATCAGGAGCAGTAACAACAACATACATATCAGCAGGACCCGATTGCGCAATGCGGTTCTCTACATCAAAAGAAACAATCAGCTTGTTTACTTTTTTGGCTTTGTCGGTTTCTTTTTCCTTGCCATTGCCTTTTTCGTCAATGCCTTTGATCTGGAAATTAGAAGCAGAGAAAGTAGAAGCCACATCAACGGTACGTGTCAACGAATCTTTCTGCTGCGTTGTGCTTTGCAGGTCTGTTGTCAATTGCTGCTTTTCATTTGTCAGCACAGTGTTAGAGGTAGCCAGTTGCTGGTTTTCACCCATCAGGCGGGCCACTTCCATTTCAAGACCGGAGATCTTATCGTTCAACGAAGCGATCAACGTTCTTGCTCTTTTCAGGTCGGCAGCTGATGCATTCCGGTTGCGGATAATGCCATTGATCTCGTTTTTCAACTTAACGATCTCTGTTTGGCGGTCTGTTAACTGGCCTGTCAGCGTGTTATTGCTGCCTACCAGCGAATCAAGACGGGTGAGAGCCTCGTTATAGATATTTTGCACGGAATCGCGGGCTGTTGCCGCATACGAAACTTCTGCAGATTTTACCTGTAATGTTTCCTGCGTTTTGTTCTTATCATACAACACATATCCCCAGGTTCCCAGGAGACCAGCGGCCAAAAGACCGATCAGTACATTGCGGGAATTATTATTGGGTTTGTTTGCCGGCTGTGTTGAAGAAGACGGATAATTTGTGTTTGACATGATGAATGATTTAGTGTTATAGAAACGTTTGGATGGATTGAAGATGTATTTTTGATTTTTGCGCACTATTTCGAAAACCGTGCCAGAAAATTACCGAACTCTTAGTAAACAACCCGCATGACACCAGAAAAAATAGTTGCCGATTTAAAGAAAGGAAACACAAAACCAGTCTATTGGCTGGAAGGGGAAGAGGATTTTTTTATTGACCAGGTTGTTAATTATGCAGAGCATAAAATTCTTCCGGTAAGTGAAGCTGGGTTCAACTTAACAATTTTTTACGGAAGGGATACGGCGTGGGCCGATGTTATCAACGCCTGTCGGCGCTATCCAATGTTTGCAGAAAAGCAGGTCGTGATCTTAAAAGAAGCGCAGGACATGAAAGGGATAGACAAATTGGAGTCTTACCTGGAAAAACCGCTCCCGTCGACGCTGTTATTTGTTGCTTATAAAGGAAAAAAAATAGACGGTCGTACCAAAATGGCAAAGCTGGTAAAAGAAAAAGCCGTTCATCTTACCGCCAAAAAATTATACGACAATGCGTTGCCGGAATGGACATCGGACCTGGTAAAATCGAAAGGTTATACCATAACAAAAAAAGCATTGTTTCTCCTGATCGATCATATTGGCAATGACTTAAGTCGCCTCAGCAATGAAATTGATAAACTGGCCTTAAACCTGAAAAGCAACAATTCCATCACCGAGGATGACATTGAAAAGTTTGTTGGTGTAAGCAAAGAGTTCAACGTGTTTGAACTGCAACAAGCCATCGCCCAGCGAGACCTTTACAAAGCGGTGCGGATCGTCAACTATTTTGGCTCCAATCCAAAAGCAGCGCCGTTGCAACTTGTTTTTCCTTCGCTCTATAACTTTTTCAGCAAAGTACAGGTTGTATATACTGTTACGTCCAAAGACGAACGAACGGTGGCCACGGCATTGGGCGTAAATGCTTTTTTTGTGAAAGACTATATTTCTACCGCCACACGGTTTACTTATCCCGAAATAGAAAAAATATTATTGCTTTTGTATGAATACAATTTGCGTAACCTTGGTGTGAATGACGCCGGCACCGATGATGCCGAGTTGTTAAAGGAAATGGTGGTGAAGATGATAACCCCGTTATAGAACGACCAGGCTGTCTTCCTTGTCTTTGTGTAGCTGTTGAACCAATTCTTCCAGCGAATTGTATTTCTCTTGTCCGCGCAGGAATTTGATGACATGCACCCGGATGATCTTTCCATAAATATCCTTATCGAAGTCAAAAATATTGACTTCGATGCGTTCGTCCGAATGTGTTAAAGTAGGCCTGGTGCCAATGCTTAACATGCCTTTTTTTTGCTCGCCTTCTACATCAACAAACACAGCATACACACCATGGCCAAGATGTATTTTGTCTTTATCGGTGTACTGCAGGTTGGCGGTTGGGTAGCCAAGTTGACGACCGAGCTGGTCGCCATTGATCACCAGTCCTTCAAAGAAAAAGGCATATCCCAACAATTTGTTTACAGCATCTACATCGCTGCTTAAAACCGCGTTGCGTATTTTAGTTGAGCTTACAGCCACTTCATCCAGTACATGCCGTGGAATTTCTAACAGCCTGTAGCCATACCTGTCTGCTAACTGTTCCATTAGGCGGTAGTCACCAGCCCGTCCTTTGCCAAACTGGTGGTCATAACCAATGATGATGGTTGCCGGGTGAAAGTTTTGAATCAGGAAATCCGAGATATAGGCTTCCGCCGATTGCTCGGCAAATGCCTGCGTAAACGGTACTACCACAAGGTGATCGAGACCTGACTGTCGCAACAATTGTATTTTTTCGGAAAGCGTGTTGATAAGTTGCAAGGGCTTTTCTACAGAGACAATTTTTCGCGGGTGTGGGTGAAAAGTGATCAGCACGGACTCGCCCTGCACACGCAGCGCTTCTTCTTTTAAGGCAGCAATGATCTTTTGGTGGCCTTCGTGCACGCCATCAAACGTACCAATGGTGATGACCGCATTGGTAAATTGAGGTAGATGTGAAATATCCTGGTGTACCTGCATAGAGAGGCGCAAAGATAGGCAGGAGAGGGAGTTGAACTGCAGAACAGCACAGAAGCAACAAGAAGTTCAAAAATGACCTCAAGTCATCTTTTGCTTCCGCACCACAACCGTTAATTCCGGTAAACATTGTGCTTAAACAAAACAATCAGAGCACGGATTGCTCTCATTCATGTATAACGGTTCAACATTCGTTATTCCTTGTTCTTTGTTCCTCTGTTCGTTATTGCTATCCTCCTTACTTTTGCCGCATGTCTTTATATGCCAAACGCGGTGTTTCCGCCCAAAAAGAAGAAGTGCATGCAGCCACTAAAAACATCTCGAAAGGCTTGTATGAAAAAGCCTTTTGTAAATTATACGATGACGTACTGGGCGGCGACAAAGACTGGGTGAACGTGATGCATGCCGATGGTGCCGGTACCAAAAGCGCTTTGGCTTATCTCTATTGGAAAGAAACAGGTGACCTGTCGGTATGGAAAGGCATTGCACAGGATGCCATTGTTATGAATCTAGACGACCTGCTTTGCGTTGGCATTTACGATAACCTGCTTTTTTCTTCCTCTATCGACCGCAATAAGAACCGCATTCCCGGCGAAGTGCTGCAGGCACTGATTGAAGGCACACAGGAGTTTTTTGACGAGATGAACCGGCACGGTGTAACTATTCATTTTATGGGTGGCGAAACAGCGGATGTAGGTGATGTGGTGCGTACGGTCGCTGTCAATGGTACGATGGCTGCCCGCTGGAAACGCGACAGGATCATTACGAATGAAAAAATAGCACCGGGAAATGTGATTGTTGGACTGGCCAGCTATGGGAAAGCAGTCTATGAAAACAAGTATAACAGTGGCATTGGTAGCAATGGACTTACCAGTGCCCGTCATGATGTGTTGAACAAGTTTTACGCAAAAAATTATCCTGAAAGCTATGATGACCTGTTGGAGAACGATGTGGTTTACATTGGGCTGAGCCGCCTCACAGATGAATTGGATATTTCATTTAAGGATGAAACTTTTGCCACTACCACCGGAGACCTGATCTTATCACCAACCCGCACATTTGCACCGGTTGTAAAGGAAATCCTGGAACAGAATTTTCATGCGGTGGCTGGACTTATACATTGTAGCGGTGGCGGACAAACAAAATGCATGAAGTACATGCCGGACGGCGTTCACATTGTCAAAGACAACTTGTTTGCAGCGCCTAAAATTTTCCAGATCATCCAGGAAAGCAGCGGCGCTGATGACCGCGAAATGTACCAGGTATTTAACATGGGAACCCGGCTGGAAGTGTATACAGATGAAAAAAGTGCTGATGAGATCATCAGCACGGCAACTAAGTTTGGAATCGATGCGCAGGTGATTGGCAGGGTAGAGGCGGCTGCTAGCAATGAACTGCTGATCAAAAAGGGCGAAGCAGAACTGCGGTATGCTGACTAAACGCAATGCCATTCTGAAACACTGCTTTTTTCTTCGCTAATTATTGCCTTAGGTATTAGTAGGTTTACCCTCCACAACAAAAGTTATCGGTTGCGTATGGTAGGAGCGAACAACCCGTTGATTTTGGATGGCGGGTTTCCATTTGGGGGCATGCTTCATAATTTCCAGCACTTTGTCGCCCAGGCCAAATCCGGGTTCTTTTACAATTGACATGCTGGATAAAGAACCATCTTTCTCCACAACAAAACGTACCTGTACCGTGTATTTGCCACCAGGTACTCCTTTTTTGTCCAGATCAGCCAAAATTGGTTTTGAGGCTTTTTCCAGAAACTCCCGCCATGCTTCAGGATCAATGGAAGCATTGAATTCGGTTCTCTCAAATACAACATCGTTTCCGTCCACCTTATCTTTTCGATAGCCAACAACAGTAATCTCATTGGCTTCAATGGACGCATCGCTGGTTTTTAGCTGAACCCGGTCACCTTTTGCCTTTATCTGCAAGTCATCAGCTGAAGCGCCGTCTTTTTCTTTTGTGGTGATCTCCACCACGCCATTCTTTCCTTTGTCGCCGTATTTTTTTGTGGCGGATTCACCTTTCAACACATTCACCGATTGAATGTTATTTGGGTTGACCTGGTTCATTTCATTTTTTGAGATATCCTTTCCATCCAGGATAAATATGGGCTGCGCCGCTGTGTCTTTTGATGAAAGATTTTCACCGCGCAACAAAATACCCGCACTTTTTCCGGTCAGCTGATCTTTGGTGGAACTGTTAGTAAGGAGGCCTCGCTGCCTGGCTTCATTTTCCGTTAATTTTTCAGAGCTACCATCCACATATGTTATCGTAAGTTCATTGATCTTTTTATCTTCCTTTTTACGGACATCAATTGCCTTGATTTGTTTTCCCTGGTTGGGAATGGTATCCAGGATAAGTTGTTTTTCATTATTGATGGGTGTGTCGCCAACAATTACAATTGAAGCGATTTGCTTCGCATCTCTGCCAGGTGAACTGGTACGCACTGTAAAAGCGAAGCAAGTAAGGGCAACCAAGGGTAAGGCAACGATTCTTGCCGCATAAGCCAATTTGGGATTGTTTTGTTTTGTAAGCATAGCAATTCTGCGTTTTATGGATGTTTGAAAAAAAGGATTGATGATGGACCGGTATTGTTGTGGGTAGGTTGTTTGCAAGACCATGGCGGCAAATGCTTCTGTACCGGCTTCGCCAACTGCAATTTTATCCGCTATAAATTCATGAATGTATTTCAGCTCTTTTCGGATCAGCCAAAAGAAAGGGTTGCACCAAAAAAGAGCGATCACCACTTCCATCAGCAACTTGTCAAATGTGTGTTTTTCCTGTACATGCACCAGTTCATGCTGAAAAATCTGCTGGCCCGTTTCGGAATGCAATGGTATTTCGCGGTTCCAGAAAATGTAGTTCAGGAAGGAAAACGGTGCGCCTTTTTCAGCTGTTTCAACAAATTTGATGTTGTGCAGGAAGTTGATGGTATGGGAACGGACAATGGAATAAATCTTATGCAGCGAATAAAAAAGCGACAGCAACAGAAATACCGAAACACCACTATAGAACAAGGCAACCAGTGTTTCCCAGGCCATCGATTTTTTGTTTGTGATCACAATCTCCTGCAGGTAATTGTCAGCCGACTGCCCGATCAAAATCAGTTGGATAGCGCCATTCTGTTCGTCAGCATAAAAGACATCAAACTGAACCAGCGGGAGCAGCAGCGAGATAAAAACGGCAGACAGTAAATAAAAACGGTTCCACTGGTGAAAGATCCGATTACGTAAAAACAGAAAGTAGTAAAGAAAAAGAATGCCGGAACAAAGAACCAGTTTTAAAAGATATAGGATCAGCATTGTCATTTTTTACCTTTTTTCAGTTGGGTTAATAGGGTTTCGAGTTCCTCTACGCTCAGGCTGTTTTCTTTTACCATAAAAGAGACGGCATCGCTAAACGATCCGCCGAAATAACCTTTCACGATGTTGCGCATGGACGATTTAGAATAGGCCTCTTTACTTACCAGCGGGTAATACTGGTGTTGCCTGCCAAAAACATGGATGCCGACAAATTCTTTTTCAATCAGGATTTTCAAAATGGTTGAAACCGTGTTCTGGTGCGGCTTTGGCGTGGGCATAGCCTCCAGGATGTCCCGGATGAACCCTTCTTTTACCTTCCAAACTGCTTGCATAACCTGTTCTTCTGCTTTGGTCAATGTTTTCATGATAATCTGTTACAGGATCTAAGTTATAACTAATTATTTAGTTAACAAACTAATTTTTTAGTTTTTAAAAGAAATAACGATGTGCTGCCTTTTCTTGTTTTATTTTGCGACAAATAAAAATTGGGGATGGCGGAAGCAATTATTGAAATTCAGAATGCAAACATTTACCAGGGTGACAATTTGGTTTTACAGGATGTGAACCTGCGGGTAGACAAGGGCGAATTCGTTTACCTCGTTGGCAAAACAGGTACAGGCAAATCAAGCCTGCTGAAGACCTTGTACGGCGAATTGCCGCTGAAAGACGGGGAGGCTACCGTTGTTGGTTACGCGTTAAAAGGCATGACCTGGAAATCGGTTCCTTACCTGCGTCGCAACCTGGGTGTGGTATTCCAGGATTTTCAATTGCTTACCGACCGCAACGTGCAGGAAAACCTCAAGTTTGTTTTAAAAGCCACCGGCTGGAAAGACGAAAAGCTGATGAACGAAAAGATAGCCGACGTACTGGAAAAAGTTGGCCTGAAGTCAAAAGGCTTTAAAATGCCGTTTGAGATGAGTGGAGGCGAACAACAGCGTGTTGACATTGCCAGGGCATTGCTCAATTCGCCCAAACTGATCCTTGCAGATGAGCCAACGGGTAACCTCGACCCGGAAACATCGGACGAGATCATGAACTTGCTTTTTCACATTGCAAAAGATTATGGAACGGCTGTGTTAATGGCTACGCATGACTACATCGTAATCCAGAAATACCCGGCAAGGCTGGTGAAAACAGACAACGGGAAGGTTATCGATAATGCGTCCATTGTTCACTAAGGAGCCTCGCATTTTCTTTGTTGTTATAAAGGGCTAATACGACAGCCCTTTTTTCTTTGTCTTCCTGCGTGAACGACTCTTGCATAAGCCGGGTCACAGCCTCCTGCCATTGCACGGCGTCTTCGGCGACAACTACGCTTTCTTCGATCTTGCTTCCACGGACACCTGCTTCGTTGGTAATACAGAATCGACCGTTCAGCAAAGCATTCAGGAGTTTAAGCTTTACACCGGTGCGGTTCATGGAGGGCAGCACATGGATATGCGCATCACGTACAAGGGCATTGATCTCGTCGATGGGAGGGTTGTTTATCAGCCTGATATTTGCATGCTTCCTGGCAAGACGATAAAGGGAAGGTGGAATTCCACTGCCGGTAACTACCAAGGGCACTGCTACTTGGCTGAAAACATTGCGAATAAGCCAGTGCGCCGCTTCTTTGTTTTCGGCTACGGAAAGATTGCCGTGGTACAAACAATAGTCGCCAGTGCCGGTTAAGCTGGTTACTCCTTGCCAGGGTAAAAAACAGGGCAGAAAAAAAAGATTGCGGAAGCCAAACTTGTTTTTAAAAACATCAAGGTCTGTTTCTGATAGGCAGGCAAGTAAAATACTTTTGTCGAGGTTGCGCTGAAACCGGTCTATCAGCAAACTTTCGGTTTTGTAATAGAGCTTTTTCGGCAAGTCTTTTTCGGTTGCGGCCAGGTGCTTGTAATAGGCAACTTCTTCATTGTGCATCCGCAAAATCACCCGCTCATTTTTTTCAATCAGGGGAATTAGGCCGGCACAATGCAATCCTTCCAACAGGATAGGATACCTGTCCTTGTTCAACCGTCCTACAAGCTGTTTGTTGATGCGTGATTCAACAATAAAAGGAGAGGAGAGTGAAACGGAACGAATAAAGCTTTTCCGTTCATACGCATAAACGGCACTGCAGTAAGCTTCCAGTTCACCCGCATTGCGGTGAGACTGATAAGCAAAATAGTGGAGGATGACCTTCTTCCCGATCTCTGCCAGTGCTTTGATCTTGTAGAACATGTCGATGGCACCACCATAATCAGGCGGTGAAGGCGCATCCAGGCAAACAATATGAAGGGTATCGCTCACGAAAAAACAGACTGGTAAAATTGAAGTAAAAGCTTTTCTTCTGACTGCCAGCAAAAAACTTCCCTGGCGCGAATAGCATTGTCACGCATTTCCTGTAATAGCGTTTTGTTCTGCATGGTTTCAGTGATAACTTTTACTACAGCATCAACTGAAAGATCATCCAGTAAAACAGCAATTTTGTATTGGTTGTTGATCTTTTGGTATTCGGGAAAATCCATGGCAATTTGCGGCAGGCCCGCATGCATGTATTCAAGAAATTTATTGGGTAGTGCATGAAACTGGTTGATGCCTTCTTTTTCGGCAAGGCCAATTCCCAAAGTTGCCGTTGCCGCAATGGCACGTAGTTCGGCTGGCAACAGCATGCCTTTCAATATCACTTTTTCCCCTACACCATTCGTTTTGACCAGGTCTTTTAAACGCTCCATAAAATTACCGTCGCCGCAAACAACCAGCGGGTAGGGAACATTCTTCATCGCCGGGATCAGGATCTCAAAACCTCTTCCTTCATTCACAGCGCCCTGGTAAAGCAAAATATTTTCACGCGGCGCTTCCGCTTGTGATTTCAGCACCGGAAGGTTGCGAATGACAGTATAGTTCCTTGCATATCTCTCCCGGAACGCTGCCGCCAAACCATCACTCACCGTATATCCCAAGTGGTACCGTGGCACCGCAAATTTTTCAATGGCCAGCCAAAACCGTTTTACAGTTGGTCTTGTTCGCACTTCTTTCAATTCTGTAAAATATTCATGGGCGTCATAAATGCGGGGAATCTTTTTTATTCCAGAAATGAAATAACAAGGCAGGATCGTATCCAGGTCGATGGCGCAGATGGCGTCGGGCTTTTGTGCAAGTAAATAAAAGAACAGCCGCAGGTTGTATTCGGCATAAAACAAAAAGCTTTTGCTGAAAAAGCAGCGCAAGCGCTTTTGCGCATACCGCTCGTTTTGCAACGGCCGCGAATCTTTCAGTTCACGACCCACAAGGGTGACACGATAACCTGCATTTGCCAATGAAGTACAGATGCGGTGCATCCGCTGGTCAAAAGAAAGATCATTGGTAACGGTAAAATAGATGTGTCTCACCCTTTATAAAATGGCTTTATAAATTTTCTCAATGGTTTCCACGGTCTTTAAACCATCAAACGCACCGGTGAAGTCTTTTTCATTCTTATCCAAAACCTGCAGCAGGTGATCATACACTTCTTTGTGATGACTCATCGAACCATTGTAGCCAGTGTAAACATTGGCAGCTTTTTCTTGCAGATCAAACTGGAGCGCAGCTTCTGTTTCGGCATATTGTACCTCGTTCAGGTACTCGCCACCGATGCGTATGGTGCCTTTTTCTGCGATGATCGTGAGGGCTATCTCGTGGTTTTTTTTGTAACTGTTGACCGACCAATGCAAACTTCCCATCGCACCGCTTTGCAGTTGCAGGGCGGCAACGCCGGTGTCTTCAAATTCAATACTGCTTTCATGAGCAGCGTTCGTTTTGAAACCCTTGACTTCTGCCACATCGCCAAGCAGCCAAAGCAAGGCATCAATATAATGACTGAATTGGGTGTATAAGGTGCCGCCATCGGGGAAGTGCTTGCCACGCCAGTCTGCGTAATAGCTGTCGGGTCGGTTCCAAAGACAGCTCAAATGAAAGCTATAGATCTTGCCAAGACCATTTTCCTGGATAGCTTTTTTTAAGGCCTTCAGCAACGGGTTGTACCGGGTTGATTTTACCACGAACAATTTGCGCCGGCAAAACTTTTCTGTTTCAATGATCTGCCAGGCAGCGGCTACCGTCAGGCAAAGCGGCTTTTCGCACAAAACATGCTTCCGTGCCTGGAGCGACTTAATGGTGTGTTCTGCATGTAACCCATTCGGCGTGCACACGGCAACAACTTCCACTTCTTTTTCTGCCAGCAACAGGTCTTCAATGGATTCGTATGCATTAGCGTTGTACATATCAGCAAAGGCATCCCGCTTTTCTTTCACCACATCACAAACCGCCACCAGCTTGCCAACCCTGCTCATATTCCCGGCATGCTTAGCAGCGATCTTACCACAGCCGATCAAAGCAAATTTCTTCATGTGGCCAAAAATAAGCTCTCCGCTTGGCGCTTTGCCCGGTTCATTAAATGAATGCAATAAAAAAGTCGCCCTCAACGGGCGACTTTTTTTATGTAGTAAAATACGTTGTGAATCAAATTGAATTACCACACTTCAAAGAAATCTTAAAAGTTGTTTGTTCCCATGTCCACGTTGCCTTCGGCTTTGGTGTTCTTGCGCTTGAAAAGGGAGGCATCCATCTTACCAAAACGGTAGTTAAAGTTCAGGCGGAAAACCTGCGGGTCTCTTCTGCGTTGTACGTTCTGGATCGAAAACGGTGTTTCTGTGTATTGGTCGAAAAGACGGGTGCGGAAAACATCGTTCACATTCAGCGAAAGTGAAGCCACTTTGTTCTTCATGAATTCAAAACGAATGGCTGCATCTACACCGTAGTTCGGACGAATGAAACCCTGCGCTGCTGAACCAGCACCGCCTCCCATGAAGCCGCCGCCGCCACCAAAGCCGCGACCACCGCCGCCGCCAGGCGAAGAAATGATGCGAGACTGGTAATCACCGGAAAGTTGCAGGGAGAAGTTTTTCGGTAAGCGGAACGAGTTGTTCAGCTTAAAGAAGTAACTCACAAACTGGTCGGGATCGGGCTGGTTATCCAGGTCAATCTTTGCTGTGAAGAAGTTGGCGTTCGCCGTCATGTCCCAAAACTTGGTGATCTTATTACGGCTGGTCAATTCTAAACCAGTAATGTAGCTGCTGTTGGCATTTTCAAACGTGTTAATGAACACATCACCCTTCACCACCGTATCGTATTCAAATGTTTGCAGACGGGTGATGAGGTTGTTGGTGTGCTTGTAATAAGCCGAGATCAGCAGGTTATCCCTGTTTTTGAAAAGCTTTGAAAAAGACAGTTCAAATGAGTTGGTAAACTCCGGCTGAAGGCCCGGGTTACCGCGGCTAAAGTTGAGCGAATCGGAATAGTCAACAAACGGAAACAACTGGAAGAAGTTCGGACGATTAATCCGGCGGCTGTAGTTGAACTGCAGGTCGTTGTAATCGTTCAGCTTCTGGCTTAAGAAAACGCTGGGGAAAAGGCTGATCGGGAACTCAATGTTAAAGGTTTGTCCTTTGTTGGGAAGAATACCTTCGTAGTCGGAGCTTTCCGCACGGAGACCCAATTGGTAACCAAAGTCTTTGATACGGTTGCTGAACGTGGTGTAAGCAGCGTAAACATTATCAGTGCTGTTGTACAATGTGCTGTTCAACCTGCCACCAATTTGGATGTTGTTCAGGCTATTTACTTTCCGCAACTGCGCACGGGCACCAAATTCGATCTTTGCATTTTGCGAGATCGGGTTGGCATAATCTGTTTGCAGGGTAACGTTTTCGTTGTTACCGGATCCATAATTCGTTTGGTTGTACCGCGAACGGATCGGATTATTGGCCAGGTCAAAATAATCCGTATAGATCAGGCCATTGTTTTCGTTCTTGCTTTTGTTATACGTTACGTCAGCGGTCCACTCGTGGCCAGCCTTCGGAAAATTATGCTTAAAGCTGACCTGGGCGCCTTTGTTGCGGAAATTGAAATCAGAATTCGAGATACGCTTTTGCAATTCTGTATAAAAGATCGACTCAACACCGGAACCATTTTTCGTAGAAGAGTCCACCCGGATATCACCCACATTGGAAGGCTCCATACCGCCACGGGCAAAATTGCCGGTAATAGTAAGTGTATTGCGATTGTCGATAAAATAATCGATGCCAAAGCGGCCGAAACCAAAGGCACCTTCGCCCACATTCCGATCATTTTGTACACTTTGGTTATTGCGCAGCATGTTGATGGTTTTCCTGTCGGTAACACCGGTGCTGATGCTTTTGCGCTGCATATACATGCCGCTGGCAAACACGTTGATCTTGCCCTGGCGAACGTTCAGGTCGCCGCCACCGCCCACTCTCCAGCGGGAATCGATGTTAGCCCGCAGGTTACCGCTGTAACCAACACGTCGGGTTTTTTTCATAACGATATTGAGGATACCAGCCGTACCACCCGATGCATCAAACTTGGCAGAAGGGTTGGTGATGATCTCAATGGATTCAATGGCATCAGCCGGAATCTGCTCAAGGGTCATTGTTGTTGGACGACCGTCAACAAATATCGTAGGCGCTGTATTGCGAAGGGTTACGTTTCCATCAATGTCAACGTTGACCGAAGGCACATTCTTCATTACATCCACAGCCGTTCCGCCAGCCGATGTAATGTTTTTATCGACACTGAAGATCTTGCGGTCGATTCCCATTGTCAGGGCAGGACGGGAGGCGGTGATGGTCACATTGCCCATAACGGCTTCGTCCACTTCAATGGAAATATTGCCGAGGTCTTTGTCAATGGCGCCTAGCATTGTCGACATGTCGCCGCCCTGCATCGCGTTGCGGTTTGGCATTTCAAAGGCAACCGCCTTTTGATAAGTTTTAAATCCGATGCCGGTTACTTTCAATTCGTAACGTCCCATCAGCGGAATATTCTCAAGCGAAAAATTGCCGCCTTTGTCGGTCAGCATTCCGGTAACGATCACTTCTTTTGGTTGTTTGGTTGCGGAGTCCATACGCTTGGTCACAAGCGTTACCGAGGCAGCTTCGATACCTTTTTTAGCGGCGTCGATCACTTTTCCATAAAAACGGCCGGTTGGCATTTGCCCACCATTGCGGGCACCACCCATCATCGGATTTTGAGCCTGGGCAAAATAGGACAGGGCTAAGAGAGCAAAACTCATCAAAGCAATAACTTTCTTCATGTGTAAAATTTGGATATGCAAAAGTAAACAGCGCAAAATGCAATAGGTTGTTCCATTAACTTTATTTAACCTTCAACGCTGCTGTGGAAAACCACCTGCTTCCAGCTAGAAGTCACTGCCACTGCGGTTTTCAACAGGAGGACAATTATTGTGTTGTCAAAAAATTTAACGCTTTCTTTTACTAAAAAAGCCTGCCAGAAATCTGACAGGCTTTTGGGTGACTGACCGGGTTCGAACCGGCGACCCCTAGAACCACAATCTAGTGCTCTAACCAACTGAGCTACAATCACCGTTTGGGAGTGCAAAAATAAAGGATTGGATTATATAAAAGCAAAGCCTGCCAAAAAAAATCTGTTCGAGTTCTTTGGTAATGGCGCCTTGCGCACTGACTGTATCGAACAGAGAAAACCTGTAATGCTTTTTCAAGGCACTCCAAATTGATTTCGCCCTGCCTGCTTAAGTTAAACCTATAAGAAAGATTTTAACCAAGATTAACGCTGTAAAAAAATGAAACATATCCCAGGTATTGTTTTCCCTGCATCGTGTATCCTGTTGGATTTTCCCCTTTTAATATGGCAAAAAACAGCTTCACTCAACGTTTAAGAACAGTCTAAATGCTTGTACTTCCACTCATCAAAAAATCATTCGTTAAAAACAATGCTTAACAAAATAGGCGTCTTTTTTGTCTTAAATTTGGTAGGTATGCAAAAAGCATTAAAATACATTTTTGATATGAAGCGTTTCCCCATTATCCTGGCGTTGGTTTTGACAGGTGTTTTCTTTACCGTTCGTACCGTAGGCAGAACAAACGCCAATCCTCCCTCGAAATACGAAAAGATACTGCAGCTGGTTGGCGCCATTCTCACCCAGGGGCACTTCAACCCCAAAGAAATCAACGATGATTTTTCCCGTAAGATATACAACCGGTTTTTTGAAAACCTCGACCCCGAAAAGAACATCTTCCTGGCTTCCGATATCAAATCGTTGGAGAAGTTTTCTACTCGTATCGATGACGAAGTAAAAGGTGCGCCGGTGGAATTTTTCAAGGCTGCGGGACTTCTCTTTGATTCCCGCATCAAAGAACTGGAGAACGATTACAAGACCATCCTGGCAAAGCCATTTGACTTTACGGTAAATGAAACCTATCAGGGCAACAGCGACGCCAAGCAATTCCCCGCAACCGATGCGGCCCGTCGCGAAGACTGGCGCAAATACCTGAAATACCTTACCCTGCAGCGGTATTCTGACCTGCTGGACAGTCGCGAAAGCAGTGTTGGCAAGGAAGGTGAGATCAAAAAAAGCAATGCCGAGCTGGAGAAAGAAGCCCGTGAAAAAGTGCTGGCAGCGATGAACCGCACCTTTGACCGCTACCGCAACAAATTTAACGAGGAGGACAAGTTCAACGTCTTTGTCAATGCCATCACCGAAATGATGGACCCGCATACCGAGTTTATGCCACCGCTTGACAAGCGCTATTTCGACGAAACCATGAGCGGTAAGTTTTATGGCATTGGTGCCCAACTTAGTTATGACGAAGGCAATATCAAGATCTCGGCGGTAACACCGGGTGGCCCCGCACAAAAGAACGGCACCGTGGAAGCCGGCGATATCATTGTTCGGGTGGCGCAGGGAGCCGAAGCACCGGTTGAATTGACTGGCTTCACCGTTCCCGACGCTGTCAAACTCATACGCGGGAAAGAAGGCACTAAGGTGACCGTTACCCTGCGTAAAAAAGACGGCAGCTTAAAAAACATCACGCTTGTTCGCGAAGAGATCGTTCTGGATGAAGCCTTTGTAAGGAGCGTTGTGGTGAATGAAGGCAACCAAAAGATCGGTTACATCTACCTGCCGGAATTCTATTCGAATTTCCAGGAAGCCAATGGCGCACATAGCGGCGAAGATGTGGCCAAAGAAGTAAAAAAATTAAAAGCCGAAGGCGTTGATGGCATTGTGGTGGATGTTCGCAACAACGGCGGCGGTGCACTTTACGATGTGATCCAGATCGCCGGTTTGTTTATCGACCAGGGACCTGTTGTGCAGGTAAAAGATCGGCAAAGCAAGCCACAGGTTATGCGTGATCGCGATGGAGGTGTACTGTATGATGGCCCGTTGGTGATCATGGTTAATGAAATGAGTGCTTCGGCTTCAGAGATCCTGGCTGCCGCCATGCAGGATTATGGTCGTGGCATTGTGATGGGAACCAACACCTACGGAAAAGGAACCGTACAACGTACCATTGGCCTTGACCCTGAATCCGGTTTTACGAATACGAATTCGGAGCTCGGTTCGCTGAAAATTACTTTGCAGAAGTTCTACCGCGTTAACGGTGGCTCAACCCAGCAAAAAGGCGTGGTGCCGGACGTGGTGATCCCTGATTACCTGCAGCATTTAAAGATCCGCGAAAAAGACAACCCGCTTTCGCTGCCGTATGACGAGATCAGCAAAGCAAGCTTCCAAACCTGGAATGCCGGTTACAGTCTTGACGCCATCAAGCAAATGGCAAAAGCCAGGATCGCTACCGATACAACGTTCAAGAAAATTTCTGACGCCAGTGTATTTGTTGCCAAGCAAAATGAAAAAGTTTATGTACTGCAGCTTGACAAATACAGGGCTGAGCAAAAAGAGATCCGCAATGCCGTAAAAAGCATTGAGAATCTTACCAAGCTGAAAGCGCCACTACCGGTTCAGTTCATGAAAGAAGACCAGGCCCGCTATATTTCAGAAGACAAGGATAAGACGGAGCGTTACAAGCAGTGGATGACAAACGTCAGCAAGGACGTATATGTTGACCAGGCTGTAAAAGTTATTAAGGACATGGTTTCGCAACAAAATATTGCCAAGGCAAACAGTGATAAGAAGGGTGCATTGAAACCTCCTTTTTAAGCAGACAATGTCCAATCAATAAAAAAGTCCCTGCATGACAGGGACTTTTTTATTGCTGATATTCTTTGATCAGGAATAGTATTTCAACGATGATTAGACACGTTTCTGCTAAGTGATCCACCAATAGAAATTTCTCCCAGCTTACACGCCATATCTTTCCTTCAAAATGTTCAGGTGATGGCGTACATGCCCCGCAGCAATAAATCCAATGGCATCTACGCCGATGGGAAAGTTGTTGGCAGTGCCAGCATTTTTTGTTTGTTCTTCGGTAAACGATCGGTAGAGGAGAAGGGTAGCTTTCCGTACAACCGACCATTCTTCCAACAAATCTTCTTTTGAACGCCTTTCGGCATTAGAGGTGGCTGCATACGCATTTTCATCAAACCCCGGCAGACTGGCTTTTTCACCGCGGGCAATGCAAAGGGCACGGTAAGCAAAAATGCGTTCCGTATCGATCATGTGCTGCACCATTTCTAGGATACTCCACTTTCCATCTGCATAGCGGTAGGACCACTTTTCTCCCGGTATCGACTCTAAAATGGAAACAACTTTTTCATGACTGCTCTCCAAGGCCGGCAGGATTTCTCCTTCTTCAACTTGTTTGACGTAGTTATGGTAGAATGGTGGAATAGCGGCTAAGTCAGGTTTTGCCATGGCTATTTGATTTAGTTTATTTAGTGAAGAATTCGCTCAAAGAATTGTTTCATGTCGTGCCACGAAGCAGAATCGGCCGCAGCATCGTACCGGATGGGCATGTTGTGTTCCTTGCCTTTTTCTGTTGCATTCGGATTGGTAAATGCATGGGTGGCACCTTCATATACCTTGAAGTCGTACGTAAGCTTGGCCGAATCCATGCTTTTTTTAAAGGCATCTACCTGCTGCTGCGGAACAAAATTATCCGCACCGCCATGACAGACCAGGAATTGCGCTTTGGTTCCTTTCCGCGGTTGAACGCCATCCAGTGTTCCGTGAAAGCTGACAACACCCATTAACGGTGCGCCAAGCTTTGCATAATTCAGCGCCATGGTGCCACCAAAGCAGTAACCAATGGCGACTGCTTTTGAACCGTCAGCCTGCGGCAGATCTTTTACTTGCGCCAATGCTGCATCGATCCGCGATTTTGCCATGTTCGGGTCTCCGTAAAAAGGCCCGGCAGCCTTCGTGGCTTCTTCGGGGTTGTTGGCCAGTTTGCCATCGCCATACATATCCACCGCTACGGCCAGGTAACCCATTTCGGCCAGCATACGGGCACGCATACGCGGGTATTCGGTCAATCCCCACCACTCTGGCAGCACCAGCACTACCGGTCGCGGCCCCTGCTTCGACTCATCAAAAGCCACATAGCTTTTCATGGTCTGGTCACCAACTTTATAGGTAAGAGGTTCTTCCTTAACCGATACCGGCCCCTGTGTTTTGTCATCAACAGCAAGCGTATCCTCCGCTGCAGCTGGGGTATCCGGCGTATTGTTGGCACAACGTATTAAAAGGAATGAAATAGTACCCAGCAGGATGAATAAGGATAAGGCTCTCATTTTTCGCGATGATTAGGGGTTAGAGAATGGGTTAAAATTAAGTTTTGTCTGTCAATACCGGTTTGCTGTCTTGTACCGGTAGTGCAGAAAGTTCAGTCTTGCAAGGTTACTGCAAGTCTGTTATGAATTGCCATAGCCTGTTCTTAGAATGTGATTATAATAAATCGAAAAACTGTGAAGGACTGTTTTTCATACCGAAAAAAACAAACCCCGGCGAACCGGGGTTTGTTTAAAAAGTATATTGAAATTGTTATACTATCAATCGTAGAATCATTTCATAAAGCCTGGCGATAAGGCTTTATGATTTGCTTAGGCAGATTTCACTTTTGTCTTTTTTTCGCCCGTTGGCGTTTTTGTTTTGATCTTCAGGTCTTTCCCGTCTACCTTGATTTTTCTGCCTTCGGTTTTGATCTTGCCGGTCTTTGCCAGTTCATCAGCCATCTTAACCGCTGCATAAGCATTCACCAATCCGCCGGTGCGGCTTAATTCGGAAAGCTTTGTTTTTTCACCGGTGGCAGGATTGACAACATCTTCTTCAAATGGAACCGAACTTTCTTCGATGATCATTTTAACCTGCTGCGCCGTAAACTGCGGGTAGTATTGCAGGATAAGTGCGGCAATACCCGAGACCACAGGAGAGGCCATCGATGTACCCGAAAGCGCATCGTAAACATTGCCGCCCGGAACCGGTGCATAAATACCAACACCCGGGGCAAATACATCCACTTCACCTTTGCCTACGTTTGAAAAATTGGCAACAAGGCTGTTCTTTGATTCACCGGAAGCACCTACAGTGATCCAGTTTGTTGCACGGGTTTGGCCATCCGTAAAAACGGGCGTCGGGAAATTCCAGGCCGTGTCAATGTTTGAACCGTCGTTACCGGCTGCATGCACCAGTAAAACGCCTTTACTTTCTGCGTATTTAACGGCTTCGTCAACCCAGGCTTTTTCCGGCGATACGCCTTTGCCGAAGCTCATGTTCACAACCTTGGCACCATTGTCCACCGCGTAGCGGATAGCAAGCGCAATATCCTTGTCGTGCTCATCGCCATCAGGCACAGCCCGAATTGTCATGATCTGCACGTTGTCGGCAACACCATCGCTGCCTTTTCCGTTTCCACGAACAGCGGCAATAATGCCGGAAACGTGCGTGCCGTGGCGGGCCGATTTTTTAGAAGCCATGATATCGTTGTTACCGTAATAACGGTCATTGATATCAGCATAGTTATCTTTTACGATATCGCCACGGTAGTTTTGTGGCGGAACAGAAGCGGCGTTTGCTTTTCGTTCTTCACCGGCAATGTAGTCGCCAATCTCTGTCAGTACATCGGCATTGGTACGCGAATTTTCGAAACCCAGTGCCTGGTAAAGCAACAAAAACTTACGCTTGGCGGCCTTGCCATCTGCCGTAGGTGGGTTAAATTTATCGGCTTCGGCTGCCGTGTATTCTGCTTTCCCAATTAGGCGCTGCAAGGTGGTGTCGGCAGCGGACGCGGCTTTGTAGGCATTGTTAAGCATCATCAGGCTCATGGCGTTGGTAGGATCAACCCGCAAGTCATTAGCAGCTTTCAGCCACATTTTGTAGGTCTGCTGGTCTTCCTTGCTCAAGGTAGAAGGATCCTCTACATTTTCGAACTTGCTTTTGAAACGATGGTAAACTCTTGTTGCTTCATAGGAATCCGTTTCTACGTTGCGACCATCTTTGCCGCCGATAAAGTTCCAGCCGTGTACATCATCAACATAACCGTTCTTATCGTCATCGATACCATTGCCCGGTATTTCGCGGGTATTGGTCCAGAGAACTGGCTTCAGGTCTTCGTGTAAGCTGTCGATACCGGAATCAATTACCGCTACCACAACCGGGCTGCTTTTTTTGCCTTTCAAAAACTGGTAGGCTTTCTCGATACTGATGCCGTAGGAGCCCGTCGACGGATCGGCCAGATGCCACCCGGTGGAAACCGACTTTTGCCCAAATGAAGTGAGCGTAATGCCTGCCATTAGGGTAGGGAGCAGGGCACGTTTCAAAAATTTGTTCATCATCGTCAAAATTAGTATGCGTAAAAATAGCCCAATAGCCTGATAGGAAGTTGTGAAAACTAAGGCCGAATAAACAAGGATATGTTAAGACAAAAGCTATGCCCGGTTAGTCAATGCCTATCTATCCCTAGTTATCTGCAACGCAAAAATGAGTAACGGAACAAGATTGAATTGACCTGGTGATAGGTTCAAAAATGTCCTAAGAAATCAACCCAAATATGCAAATGGTTTGCTGTACAGTTTTAAACTTTCCAGTCCAATCTCTTTAATTATTAATAATTATAATATATATTAAAGGTCAGAATCCGATCTTTTCAAAACATTTCTGTATTGTGAAAACCTTCTCCATGTCACCAAAAACTTTCAATACATGAAACGTCTAACCTTTATCAGCACAGCAGCCCTGTTAATGATGGCAACGCAAGTCATCTTCGCCCAGAATACTAAACAGGTAGCGAACAAGATGTCGTCGACCATGCGTGGTATGTATGTGATGCAAAAACAAACGATCGATTCCGGCGCCGGCATTCAGCCCATGGAAAACGAGCAGTGGAAAGTGTTCACCGACAAATACGTCATGTTTGCACGGCGTGCTTCGCCAACTGATTCTTCGGCCGTGTTTGGCATTGGCACATACCGGATGGAAAACGGAAAGATTTTAGAGAGCATGTTTTATGGAGATGCCGGACCAGTGAAGTAAGAATTTCAACTGGCAGTTGAACGGCAGAATGATGGGTATACTCAGGTGATCGACTTCCCACGATCAGAAAAGCATTATTTGCTTACCGAGATCTACCAACGCTCCAACCGCAATACAATATCACCGCTGGACGGAGCCTGGCACCTCGATAAACGTGTGTACATTGATAAAGAAGGCAAATCAGAAACTATACAAAGTGCTGATAGTGCCAAACAATTTAAAATTTATGACTCGGGAAATTTTATGTGGGCCAGTTCCTATTTCAACAAGCCATCCAATAAATGGGCATCCAGTTTTGGATATGGAACGTTCACAATGGATGGTTCCAACCAAATAACCGAAACAAATGCGCAATCAACCTATGCATCGTTATTGATTGGCAAGCCGGTGAAGATAACGTTCAACGTAAATGGTAAAGATTCTTATGAGCAGGTGATTGAAGATGCGGATGGTGCCAAACAAATCGAATATTATTCGCGGTTAAAGTGATGGAATACGTAAAATAAAATCCCCCCGGCGGCCCGGGGGATTTTATTTTATAGATCAAATTTGATTCCCTGTGCCAGGGGAAGTTTTGTGCTGTAGTTGATGGTATTGGTTTGCCGCCGCATATAGATCCGCCAGGCATCCGAGCCACTTTCGCGGCCACCACCGGTTTCTTTTTCACCGCCAAAAGCACCACCGATCTCAGCCCCTGATGTGCCGATGTTCACGTTGGCAATGCCGCAGTCGCTACCCGCAGTGGATAGAAAGGTTTCCGCTTCGCGGAGATTGAGCGTCATGATCGCAGAGGACAATCCTTGCGGCACCCCGTTTTGAATGGCGATGGCCTCTTCCAGCGTTTTGTATTTCATCAGGTAAAGGATCGGTGCAAAGGTTTCATGTTGCACCACTTCAAAATGCGGTTCTACTTCGGCAATGGCAGGCTTAACATAACAGCCGCTTTCATAACCTTTGCCTTCTAACACACCGCCTTCTACTATAAATCTACCGCCTTCGTTTTTGCACTTTTCAATAGCTGCCTTGTACATGTCAACAGCACCAGTGTCGATTAGCGGGCCCACATGGTTGCTTTCATCCAGGGGATCGCCAATGCGCAGTTGTTTATAGGCATTCACCAGTTTGTCGCGGAAGCTGTCATAGACATCTTCGTGGATGATCAGTCGGCGGGTAGTGGTGCATCGCTGTCCCGCCGTTCCCACCGCACCAAAGACGCAACCCACCAGCGATGTTTCCAGGTCGGCATCTTTGGATATAATGATAGCGTTGTTGCCACCCAGTTCCAAAAGTGATCGGCCAAGCCGGGCACCCACGGCGGCACCCACGGACTTGCCCATGCGGGTAGAACCCGTTGCTGATACCAGCGGAATGCGGCCATCTTCCGCCATTTTCTCACCGATTTCACGTTCACCTACAAGGAGACTGCAAACACCTTCCGGCACATCGTTAGCGGCAAAAACATCGGCCAGTATCTTTTGACAGGCCACGGCGCAAAGAGGGGTCTTTTCCGAAGGCTTCCAAATGCAGACATCACCGCAAACAAGCGCCAGGGCCGTATTCCAGCTCCACACTGCCACCGGGAAGTTGAAAGCGGAGATTATGCCAACGATACCCAGGGGGTGCCACTGCTCGTACATGCGGTGACCGGGCCGTTCGCTGTGCATGGTAAGGCCGTGCAACTGCCTGGAAAGGCCAACGGCAAAATCGCAGATGTCGATCATCTCCTGCACCTCGCCATAACCTTCCTGCAGGCTTTTACCCATTTCATAGGAAACTAGTTTTCCCAGGGGTTCTTTGTGCTTGCGCAGGGCTTCGCCAAACTGCCGCACCACTTCGCCACGCCTGGGCGAAGGCCAGAGGCGCCATTCGGCGAAGGCAGTTGCTGCCGTGGTTAGCACTTTTTCATAAGCTTCGTCATCAGCAGCCGTTACGTCCGCAATTTTTTTCCCGTCTACCGGCGAGTACGACGTGATGACCTTTCCCTTGCTTTCGATCCAGTGCTGGCCAGTGGAAGCACCGCCGTTACTACCGGCTATGCCTAAGTGTTTTAGTATGTCTTGCATGCGTCAATCAATTTAAAAATGAAAAAGAACATGGAAATTTTCGTAACAATCTTGAGCCATTCATCTTTTTTCCGTTATCGAACTTCCGATAAAGATATTTTGATTCCGCCCATCAACCATCGTCCCGGCATGCGGGCACCCAATACATCCGTGTAGTCCCGGTCGGTAACATTGTCCATCTCTACAAAAACACGCAGCAGGTCTTTTGCCAACTGCGCCTCACCTTTTACATTCAGCACAAAATAATCGGTGGAAACTTTTGCAATAGCAGGAGAGGAGGCCGTTTGCGCCTGCCGCATTTTATACAGGCCATTGGCAGAAAGCGATAATCGTTTGTAACTGTATAGCAGGCTAAAATTGGTCAGGTATTTTGCATGCGACGACACATATAGTGACGGCATTGCATTACTGCTGGTACTGTTAAGCCAGGTAATTCCCAGCATTGCCCAAAGGCTGCTGTGCAGGTTTAATTTTTTGGTGTATTGAAAATCTGTTTCAACGCCTGAAGTTGTTACTTCTGCAATGTTTTTTGCCAACAAATAGCTTCCATTTGGTTGAAGGTTTACCTGCCGCGGCATTTGGCTGTAAGGCGTGGCAACATAGTCGATCAGGTTTTTGTGCCGACGCTGGAATACGGAAGCAGCGATCTTCAAACTGCTGCCAACAAAATAGTCTGCACCCCCTTCGTAGCTAAAAGAACGTTCTGCTTCCAGGGCCGGGTTGCCAATGCGTCCGCTGGTCACTACGTCCTTGTTATAATTGTTGAACCGCTCGGTGAAGTCCGCATCCCGGATGGTTTTACCGGCACTGCCCCGAAGCTGAAAGTTCCGGGTGCGATAGGATAGATTGACCTGCGGCACCACCTCCCAGCCAGCTCGTTCATTCCACTCAAGTCGTGCTGCCGGTGCTATAAAAAATGTTTCACCCAGGCGCTGATTCCACAGGAGAAAGGCAGCTGCCTGGCTGATGTTGTGATTACCCCTGTCGTTGGAACGTATCGTTTTTTTGATGTATTGCAAGCCAGGTGTCAGTGTGGTTTTCTCCGAAATACGGAATTCCTGTGTAGCCAGCACCTGCAGCAAACCACTGACATTTTGATTGGTAACAGAGGCCTTATTGAATGCAAAACTATCGGTCAGGCTTTTGTAGCCGGCTTGCAAGCGAAACGTGCTTTTCGTCGACTGTCCAACCAGTTGCAATTGGTTCCAGATCGTACTGACCGTTTCCTGTGCAGTATCGGAAACAAAACCGGTATAAAAATTCTGTGCTGCAAATTTCCGGTGGTCATATGCCGACCGAAACGAAACCGCCCAGGCTTCATTGAAACGATGTCCCACAGAAGCCGAAATGGTGTTGGCGTTGACGAACCCACGTATCCCTCTTTGCGGTTGTCCCTTGGTGTTATTTGACAGGATACCCCCACCCACCGAAGTTTTGCCGTTGGAGGCAAGCACACCGGCATTGGCACTTAAAAATCCATACTCACCACCGGTTAGCTGCGCCGACGCCTGCACCGTTTTAGCGGAAGTTTTTTGTGCAAAGGTTTTGGTAATGATACTAATGATACCTCCCACCGCATCGGAACCATACAGTGCCGACGAAGCGCCTTTCAGCACTTCAATGCGGTCGATCTCCCCAGGAGCAATGGGTATATAAGAGGTAAAGTGGCCCGTATTGGGATCATTGACACGAATACCATCTACCAGCACCAATACCTGTTGAAAAGTGCCTCCCCGCAAAATAATGTTGCTTTGCGCACCATAAGGTCCGCGGGCCTGCACTTCCAATCCTGGTACATAACGCAGCAGTTCATCAATGGAATGAACGGGGAGGTCGGTTAGTTTTTCACCTTTGATCACCACAAGGTTGCGACCCGTTTGCGATGCTTTGATGGGCTGCAATGATGCGGCAACCGTTACGGGGTCCAATTCACTTTCCTGTGCAGAAAGTGTTGCTGTTGCCATTGCAGACAAAAGTGCACAGGCAAAAAACCTTTTGTACATATTATAAAATAAGCCGCAAATTTAGGTGGGGGAGAGTCAAATGCCGCCACTCTCCATCTTAATAGGATTCCTTGTCATTGGGAAAATCACTGGACCGAACATCCGTGATATAGTTTTGCACCGCGGTTGTGATCTGTTCGTGCAGGTTGAGGTACTGCCGGAGAAAACGCGGCTTGAATTCCGTATTGATGCCGAGCATATCGTGCATTACCAATACTTGTCCATCGCAGTGTGGACCGGCTCCAATGCCAATAGTGGGAATATGGAGCGATTCGGAAACTTCTTTGGCCAGCGTTGCCGGAATCTTTTCCAACACAAGCCCGAAGCAGCCAGCTTCTTCCAGCTTTTTGGCGTCTTCTTTCAACCTTTCTGCTTCGGCCTCTTCTTTTGCCCTTACGCTATAGGTTCCAAACTTATAAATGGATTGCGGCGTTAAGCCCAAGTGTCCCATCACCGGTATGCCGGCGCCAATGATACGTTTTACCGAATCCACCACTTCACTGCCCCCTTCCAGCTTGATGGCATGGGCACCGGTTTCTTTCATAATGCGAATGGCGGAAGCAAGTGCTATGTCGCCATTGGATTGGTAAGACCCAAAAGGCAGGTCAACCACCACCAGGCTTCGTTTGGCCCCGCGAATGACCGATTGCGCATGGTAGATCATCTGGTCAAGCGTAATGGGCAGCGTGGTTTCATGCCCGGCCATCACATTGGAAGCAGAATCACCTACGAGGATCACATCAATGCCCGCCGCATCGATCAGCGTGGCAAAAGAATAATCGTATGCCGTAAGCATGGCGATCTTTGTGCCCGATGCTTTTAATTTTTGTAAGGTATTCGTTGTGATGCGTTTGATCTCGGCTGTATGGGCACTCATCGGTTGAATTTTGCCAAAGATAAGTCCGGGACCTGCAGTTCTTTTTCAATCCCATTTTGACACAACGAACACTTGATGCTGGCACAGAATTATAAGCAATGAAGAAAAAGAATGGTATGCAGAACAACAAAGACCAGCAACTAAATAATCCTGCTGACATGGCAGGACCACACCGCGACCGCCAGGGAGTAGACAAGGCGCCAGGTGAAGAAGAGGCAACAGGTGAAATTGAAAACGTGGTGGCCGATACGCAAAAAGGAAAGAACAAAGTGGATGGCGATCCGTCAAAAGAAAGCGACCAGCCAATAGATCAATCCTGATTGACGATGCGGAAAAGCGCCGGCATTTTGCTTTACCGGAAACGGCTGCCGTTGGAGGTTTTTCTTGTGCACCCTGGCGGCCCTTACTGGAATGGCAAGGAGGAGGGTGCCTGGGGCATTCCAAAAGGCGAATTTGACGATGCAGAAGAACCGTTAGTGGCCGCGAGGCGGGAATTCAGGGAAGAAACGGGGTCGGATGCCAATGGCCCTGCCATTGAATTGGTGCCTATCCGGCAAAAGGCCGGAAAGCTGGTGTATGCCTGGGCGGTGGAAGGTGACCTCGATGCGGCAACAATTGTTTCCAACACGTTCCGGCAGGAGTATCCTTACAAATCCGGCAAATGGATAACGGTACCGGAAGTGGATAAAGCCGGGTGGTTCACGCTGGAGGAAGCTCGGAAGCTTATGAACCCGGCGCAGGTGCCGATGCTTGATGATCTTTTGCAAAAGCTTGACGCATGAAAAAGCCCTTTGTTATCCCTGACATGCTGCGCAGGATTGCGGAAGCCATTGCTGGCTATCCCAAAGCGGCCATGTTTGAAGTGCATGAAAAGGGATATAATACTTTGTTCGAGCAACTGATCTCCTGCATTATTTCCATTCGCACCCTTGATGAGACTACCATTCCGCTTTCGGAAAAGTTGTTTGCAAAAGCCCGCACGCCGAAACAATTATTGAAGCTTTCGCCCAAAGAATTGGAAACCCTTCTGGTTGGATCGCAATACCCGGGGCAAAAGGCTTACACCATGCTGGGTATAGCCAAAGCGGCTGTTGAAGATTATGGCGGCAATCTTCCGCCCGATTATGAAAAGCTTACTGCCTTAAAAGGCGTAGGTCCGAAATGTGCCAAGCTGGCCCTTGGCGTAGCCACCGGCTTTCCCGGGATCAGCGTGGATGTGCATGTGCACCGCGTTGTTAACCGCTGGGGACTGGTACAAACAAAAACGCCGGAAAAAACAATGGCAGCACTGGAAGAGATGCTGCCGAAAGAATCCTGGATCGATGTTAACCGCTTGCTGATGCCGTTTGGCAAACATATCTGTGTGCTGCATTCGCCGTTTTGCTCTACGTGCCCTGTATTGGAGTATTGCCGGCAGGTTGGCGTGGAGAAACACCGCTGAAATAGCGTCATTCCCCGAAATAGATTTGCCAATGCAAAGGATTGAAAGCTACTTTGCAGCCACAACCTTTCTTTTATGAAAAACGCTATTTGTAGTTTCTCTCTTTTATTGCTGTTGAGTTGTACCAATTCCAAAACGGAACCGGTTTCGAAAAACACTACCGCACCAGCCGAACAAACAACCAAAGCAAACGATACGGCCCAAAAAGAAAACAGGGTGGCGGCCGATGTTGCTACCATCATGGCCCGCCCGCAGGTACCGGTGCTTTGCTATCACCACATTCGCGAAATTCAAATGCCCAGCCGCAAGGATCGTGGATACGAGGTGACCCTGGCGCAATTTAAAGCGCAGATGAAGGCATTGGCTGACAGCGGTTACCAAACTATTTTACCTGACCAGCTCAATGATTACCTCGTTTACGGAACACCGCTACCACCCAAGCCGGTGATGCTTACCTATGATGATACAAGCGAAGAGCATTTTACCATTGCCAAACCCGAAATGGAAAAATATGGTTTCAAAGGTGTGTTTTTCCTGATGACCATCTCCATTGACCGCCCCCGTTATATGACCAAAGCACAGATCAAGCAACTGGCAGACGATGGCCATGCCGTTGCATCCCACACCTGGGATCATCACCGCGTAGACCGTTACAAAAGCGAGAATACAGTAGAGGAACGTGGCGTGAAAAAAGTGGTAAACGATTGGGAGCAGCAACTGGGCAAATCAAAAAAAACCATTGAAGAAATTACCGGCAAACCCGTGGTGGATTTTGCTTATCCCTTTGGCATCTGGAGCAAAGAAGGCATCCCGGAGATCAGAAAACAAGGGTACCGCATGGCTTTCCAGCTTTCTACTAAACGCGATTCGCTGGAGCCTATGTACACGGTTCGCCGGATGATCGTTTCGCCGGAATGGTCGGCTGAGGGAATGATCCGTGTGATGAAAAGTACATTCAGTCGCTTGTAAAGGAATTACTGCAAGAGGATTGAAAAAATCGATGCAGGATTTCCCCAACGAGAGGTGCAGCAAAAATAATGAAAAAAATAACCGTAATTTTTTTTGAAAACCACAGGACTGGAACAATGTTTGGATTTTCGTAAGAAAATTGAGGTTATGTTTCCAGTGTGGTTTTTTATTTTGGTGATAAGTGCGATCTGTTACCTTTTGTATATTACCCGTACAACCGAAGAAGATATTGTTGTGATGAGCAAGAATCATTTGAAGCGTTTACAATATTGGATGAAGGATACGGTGTCGGTGAAAGAATAAAGGCAGGAGGGTCATATTCGCATACGCAATACCGTTACTAATTTTAAACGAGAACAGATGCAGGTTGCCTGCATCTGTTCTCGTTTAAAAACCAGGGCATTACTGTCTGGAATCCTTTCCTTTTGATAGAACTACTAACAATACGATAACAAGAGCAGCACCTGCCACCCAAACCCAGGGCGATGCATACCAAACATCATTTATCGGTTCCATTGTACTATCTGATTCTGGAAGGGCTTCCTGTCCAAAGAGAACAAAGGTTGTCAACAACGAAAGAATAAAAAGGCAACGCTTTTTCATGTAACGGTGGTTTGGTTTAGATGATGTGGATGGTAAAGATAATTTTCACCGGCTTCCAAAAAGCAGGCTGCCGATCCGCACAAGGTTACTGCCCTCTTCCAGCGCAAGCCCGTAATCGCCGCTCATTCCCATTGACAGGGTACTAAAATCGCAATTGGGATAGGAGGTGGCTTTGTAATGGTCGTAAAGTTTTTTCAGCGTTTGAAATTCCGATCGTACCAATTCTTTGTTCTCGGAAAACGAAGCCATTCCCATCAGGCCATGAATACGGATGTTTTTCATCGCTGCCAATTCCGGCGACGACAGCAATTGCTCTAATTCTGAACTGTCCAATCCAAACTTCGTTTCTTCGCTGGCAATGTGCACTTGCAGCAAAACGGGAATGACCCGGTCTACTTTCAAGGCCTGCTTGTATACTTCTTTCAGCAGTTTTAAACTATCAATGCCATGGATCATGTGCACAAAGGGGACAATGTACTTGACCTTGTTGCTTTGCAGGTGACCGATAAAATGCCAGCGAATATCAGGCGGTAATTGCGGTTGCTTCTCCACCAGCTCCTGCACGTAGTTCTCTCCAAAATCACGCTGGCCAAGTGCATACAATTCCTGGATGGCCGCCACCGGTTTTGTTTTACTGACCGCAACCAGCCTGGCATTTTTTTGCGCAATTTCTTCTTTTATTCTTTCAAAGTTTTCGGACTGTATCAACATTTAAGGTTTTTATGAACCCTGCAAAAGTAGTCCATCCCTAATTTCGCGGTGATATAACATCGGCATGCGCTTAATTCAGAACTATATTCTCTTAATCGGTCTATTGTGCCTGGCATCCTGTCGCACGGTTTCTTATTTCGATTCGCCCAACAACCTAAAAAACAGGGAAGGCACACTCTACCTGCACGATGGAAAGGCACTCGATGGTAAGCTGGTGATTGAAACAGAGAATATTTTCGGAGGCAAAGTCAAATTATTTGCCGGTGAAGAACGAAGACCCATGCAGTTCAGCTTAAGCCAGGTACGTGGGTATGCAATGGACAACAATGAGTATGAATTAAAGGAGATCCGTGAGGGTTTGTCGATAGGCAAGCGGCAGTTTTTTATGAAGCGGCTCACGCCGGAAGGATCACGCATGCACCTCTACGAATTTTCGAAGAAAGAGATCGTGAATAAAACGTCTTCACGGCACGTTTTGGAATATTATGTTGAATTGCCAGGAGAAGAAGATAACCTTGTTTTTTCTACCAATGGCAGTCATTTTGTACCGCATTTTGAACAGAAGGTTAGCCGCATTGTTAGCGATTGTCCAACATTGGCAAAAAAGATCGCAGAAAAACAAAACGGATTTTTTTATGCGCAGGTAAACCTGTTGCGGGAAAAAAGGGTTGATGTGCTGATGCGGATCATCGAGGAATACAACAACTGCGGTCAGTAAGTAAGTGCTCATTCTTTTAGAGTTACCGCTTCATCATCAATTATTCTCAACTGGTATGTTCAGTGAAAAGGTGTTGCATTCCTACCAGTGCCCGGGAAATTCTGCGAGTTCACTATCTACTCTTCTTAATCATATCACATCAATAGGGTAGCTGCCGGCTTTTTGTGGGAATTAATTTTAAGATTAAACCCATGAATATGAAACGGTTCATCTTTACCCTGGGATGGCTTTCCGTAATGACTGCAGCCTACTCCCAAAATGTTGGTATCGGTACCACGGTTCCGCAAAAATTATTGTCGATAAACGGGTCTCTTCTTGTTGACCAGGGAAATGCCAACCCTGGCACATTGGACTCTGCAGGACTACGGTTTGGCACCACGACAGGTGTGGGGATCACGAGCACCCGGGTCGGTACGGTAGCGCCGTTGAACGGATTGGATTTTTGGACGCAAAATACAAGGCGGCTCACCATCAATAGTTCCGGTTTTGTGGGGATCAATACCACAAACCCAATTTACCGATTGGACGTTTTTGGGTCAATCCGAGGATTGAATCTTTTTAGCACAGGCGATATTTCAGCTGACTACAACGCGTACATTGGTGGCTCGACAACGATCGATGAATACCTTGGCATCGGCGGATCGTACAGTCCTTCGTACCGTTTGTACGTTAATGGGAATGCCCTTATCAATACAAATCTTGGTGTGAACGGAAGCGCCAGGGTGGATGGAGCTACCAGTTTAAATAGTACCCTTACCGTTGATGGCAAGATCACTAACGGCGGTAAAGCAATCATGCTTAGTAATTCTGGCACAACACTACGTTCTGGATTTACAAAAGGTGCATTCGGGGTGCTTCTAGCTGCCGGAGCCTCACATACCATCGAATTTTGCATTCCCAATTTTACAGGGGATAATGACAATGTAAGAGTGATGACGGCGCAGTTTATTCCTGGTTCCGGAAATTCAAATGCCGGCTGTTTTATTTTCACCCCAATAGGCACCGATCAAAGCAGCTCAGCATGCAGTGGTGGCAGTTCGGCATTTGTGAGGGTGACCAATGGATGCAGCAGTTCTGCCAACACCGGCACCAATGCTGTACTGCATCTTTTTACCGTTGTTACCAATTAATAAAAAAGCCGGGACTTCCCGGCTTTTTTTATTTCAGTATTGTTCGGCTGATCACAATTCGCTGCACTTCGCTGGTGCCCTCGTAGATCTGCGTGATCTTGGCATCCCGCATCAATCGCTCTACGTGGTATTCTTTTACATAACCATAGCCGCCATGGATCTGTACGGCTTCTACTGTCGTCCACATAGCGGTTTCTGAAGAAAATACTTTGGCCATCGAAGCGCTCAGGGTGTAATCTTTTTTCTGGTCTTTTTCAAAAGCAGCTTTCAGGCAAAGTAGCCGGGAAGCTTCAATACGTGTTGCCATATCGGCTAGCTTAAAGGCAATGGCCTGGTGATTGGCGATCTCCGTTCCAAAAGCCTTACGCTCTTTGCTATACTTCAACGACAATTCGTAAGCTCCGCTGGCAATGCCCAACGCCTGGGACGCGATGCCTATCCTTCCGCCAGACAGTGTGCTCATCGCGAACTTAAAACCAAAGCCCGGCTCACCGATCATATTTTCCTTTGGCACTTTTACATCATTGAATAGAATGGTATGCGTATCGGAAGCACGGATACCCAGCTTGTTTTCCTTGCCACCAACCACAACACCCGGCCATGATTTTTCAACAATAAAAACACTGATGCCTTTGTGTCCCTTGGACGGATCGGTTTGAGCGATCACCAGGTAAACTGAAGCCGAGCCGCCATTGGTGATCCAGTTCTTTGTACCGTTCAGGAGGAAATGATCGCCTTGGTCTTCGGCTGTTGTGCGTTGCGAAGTGGCATCACTCCCGGCTTCGGGTTCGCTCAACAAAAAAGCGCCGGTATACAGGGCGCCGTCTTTTTTACCCTGGGCAAGCGGTACCAGGTATTTTTGTTTTTGCTCTTCGGTTCCATAGGCTTCCAGGCCATAACAAACAAGACTGTTGTTCACGCTCATACAAACACTCACGCTTGCATCGATCTTGCTGATCTCTTCCATGGCCAGCACATAACTCACCGTATCCAAACCGGCACCGCCATAGTCGGGAGAAACCATCATTCCCATAAATCCAAGGTCGGCCAGCTTTTCCAGTTGTTCACGGGGGAGTTGCATTTTTTCATCGCGTTCGATAACGCCGGGGAGGCATTCGTTCTGTGCAAAATCACGGGCTGCCTGTTGTATCATCAGGTGTTCTTCAGTAAGCTGAAAGTTCATATAGCGCAAAAGATTTGTGCGGCAAATATAGTGATGGAACGGGTTTGCAAAGAAGAGCAGGCTTGCTGCTAATTGAATAAGGAATCGACGTTTTTATCAATCTGCTACGCATTCATAACAAGAAAGTGATACCACAATAGCCAATGTGTATAGTTCGTTTTTGTTCAAGAAAAAACCCTCCGCATAGTGGAGGGTTAGCTATCTATTATTTAATGCTGTAAAAGCTATCGGCGGTCGAAAGGCGGCTGTTTCCTACTCACTACTCACCACTCACCATTCACCTCAATCCAGCTTCGTAATCTTGATAACGTTGGTAGGCAGGTGAAGGTCAACCGGCGTGCTACCCGTATTCACAATCACGTGACCCGGCTTTAAAAATCCACGTTCTTTCAGGATGTTGATCTGGTCGAACATGATCTCGTCAAGGCTGTTTTCTTCGTTGTAGAAAAAGGCTCTAACACCCCAGCTAAGACTCAACTGGTTTACCAGCGAACGCTCTTTTGTGAAAATATAGAGTGGCGCTTTGGGGCGGTAGCTACTGATCATAAAGCCGGTGTAACCGCTTTGCGTCATACCAATCAGGGCATCGGCCTGTACATCATCGGCCAGCTTACAAGCGTTATAGCAAATGGCATCGCTCAGGAAAGAAGGAGAGTGGGGCTGCGGGGTCAGCGTTTCTTCCAGGTTAAACCGGTATTCGGTACGCTCCACTTCAATGATGATCTTGCGCATGGTTTCCACCACCAGCCTTGGGTTTTGCCCTGTAGCGGTTTCGCCACTCAGCATAACCGCGTCCGTTCCTTCCAGTACGGCGTTGGCGACGTCGGTGATCTCGCTACGGTTTGGCTTGTTCCGGTCGATCATGCTTTCCATCATTTGCGTAGCCACAATTACTGGTTTGGCACGGTGCAAGCACTTGCGGATGATGTTGCGCTGGATCAGCGGAATTTGTTCTACCGGCAGTTCAACACCCAGGTCACCACGGGCAATCATGATGCCGTCGCTTTCAACGATGATGTCGCGGATGTTAGTAAGCGCTTCCGGCTTTTCTATCTTGGCAATGATCTTTGTTTTGCTTTTCTTTTCCTGAAGTTTGTTGCGCAGGATAATGATGTCCTTTACACTGCGAACAAAGGAAAGAGCCACCCAGTCAAGCTTTTGCTCGATGATAAATTCCAGGTCGATAAGATCTTTTTCGGTCAGCGCCGGCAAAGAGATCTTCGTATCGGGGAGGTTGATACCTTTTTTAGATGTGATCTTACCACCAAGGCTAACTTCAACCTGTACATCGTCGTTGCGGAGAATTCCTTTCACCACCACCTCGATCTTGCCATCATCGATCATGATCTTATTACCGACCCGAACATCTTTATGGAGATTGGGATAGGAAACATAGATCCGCTCGATTGTGCCGACACATTTTTCATTGGTAAACGTAAGAATGTCACCTTTTTTTACGTCAAGACCGCCTTCCTGCATTTCGCCTACTCGTAGCTTGGGACCTTGCAGGTCGCCGAGGATGGCAATGTTGTACGGTTCGGTATTGTTGATCTTCCGAATGTCTTCAATAATACGCAGCTTGTCCTCATGACTGCCATGCGAAAAATTCAGTCGAAAGACATTCACACCGCATTTCACCAGGTCTAAAAGCTGCTCGTAGGTATCGCAGGCGGGGCCTACGGTTGCTACAATTTTGGTGCGGTGATGGGTATGTTCAATACCGGCCGATTTGTCCATTTGCTTGTGCAAATATTTGTCTATGTTCTTGCTCATAATACCCCCTGTCCCTTGCGGTGACGATTTCCTGCCGGCTTCTGCATGTTGCCATGCCGTTGACGGCAGTATAGTTTTCAGTTAAAAATAAAATTTGCGCTGAAAGGTATAAAATACCCTTTTCAACAACCTAAAAGAGCTGTTTCGGCCAACCGGCGTTAGCTGGCGAGTATCTTCACGATTTTCATCCATTCCTGGTTAATGGTGCTTTTTTTCTTGTGCACATTGGCCAGGGGAACATAGTTCATTTTATTGTTCTGGATACCGACAAAAACGTTGTGCCGGCCTTCGATCAAACATTCCACCGCATGATAACCCATGCGGCTGGCAATCAGCCGGTCAAGACCGGTAGGAGAGCCGCCCCGCTGGATATGCCCCAAAATCGCCACCCTTGTTTCAATCTTCGGCATACGTTCGGTGATGATGCGGGCAATTTCGTTGGCACCGCCGACACCGGAACCTTCGGCTACAATGATCAAGTTCACCAGTTTTTTCCGGCGCTCTTTTTCATGGAGCGAATCAATGATACTTTCAATGTCAGTTTTTTGCTCCGGGATAAGTATGTTCTCTGCACCACAGGCTATGCCGCTGTGCAGGGCGATATAGCCGGCATCCCGACCCATCACTTCAATAATAAAAAGGCGGTCATGCGCATCGGCCGTATCTCGAATTTTATCGATGGCTTCCACAGCCGTATTTACCGCCGTATCAAAGCCAATTGTGAAATCGGTTCCAGCGATGTCTTTGTCGATGGTGCCGGCGATCCCGATACAGGGAATATCGTATTCGGCGCTGAATTCTACGGCGCCGCGAAAGGAGCCATCGCCGCCAATGATGACAAGGCCATCAATGCCGTGGCCTTTTAGGATCTTGTAGGCTTTTTCGCGGCCTTCGGAAGTTCTGAAATCTTTACAACGAGCTGTTTTTAAAATTGTACCGCCACGCTGAATGATATTGGCAACCGAGCGGTTTTCCATTTTGAAAATATCGTCCTCTAACAAACCCTGGTAACCACGCATGATCCCAAATACCTCAAGGCCATGGTAATTACCTGTACGAACTACGGCACGAATGGCGGCATTCATTCCCGGCGAGTCGCCGCCGGAGGTCAGCACACCAATCTTGCTTACTTTTTTTTCCATTGCTATTTATTGGTTATTCAAAGAAAGGTCAAAAATAAGGGATTGATTCTTAGTGTAGATTGTACATAATAATCTGCCATATGAGTAGCCTGTTCGGTTTAAAAGCGTGGCGAAGGTAAAGATTGCAGGCAAAACAATGCAGTGCGATTTTCAATAAAATACAAAATCCCCCTGCAGCTTACACTACAGAAGGATTTACCCTACAAACAGGAATGGTGAAAACTTGGTTGACTGTTGTACGAAATGTTTTTCGGGAGAGGAAAGTTGGATTTAAAACGAGACAGATATTACGCTAACAAACCTAAAAAGGTGAAGTTGATTGACAGGGATTGTAACCGTTGGCTTTCAAAGGATTTGGGAAAAATTTACTGGACGGTTGGATACTGGAATGTTGGTTTTTTCAATGATATTGGATCGTGCTTTCTATCAATCAACTTCTGGTACAAAAGTAATCGGTTGCATAAATCTGTGCAATGGCAGTTTCGCTTCATTTTCAACCTATGGTATTTACGTGGTAATGGGCCATCTATCGTAGTTTCTTATCGTGCAATAACCCAAACAACAAACGTAGAAATACGCAGTTTTTTTTCTAAAAAATCCTATTAAAAAAGAAAAAGCCTTGCATTGCAAGGCTTTAGGTTTATATATTTTAAAAAGATGATAGGAGATTTACGATGAATCCGCTTCTACTCCTCTCGTAATTTGGCAGTAAGTAAATTCACTTACCAAACAACGAAGGTGTAAATTTACCCTTAAGCGAGAGCTTGGATAATATCGTATTTGGTAACGATTTGGTAATTGCCGCTTTCATCCTTTGCCAAAACAGCGCCATTTTCTTTGTTGATCAGGCTCCGTAATCTTTCCAGTGGCGTATCAAAAGCCACCAGGGGAAAGGTTTTCTCCATGATCCGCTCAATTTTTTCGGTTTTCAGATCGGGGTTAGTAAACACGTTTTGAAACAGCCCGCCTTCGCTGACAGAGCCTACATGCTCACCTTCCGGCGTTACTACCGGTATGTACTCGATGTCATACTTGCGCATGACTTCCACCGCTTCTGCAACAGATTGCGAAGGTTCAATGGTGATCAGCGGTTTTTTGCCCCTGGCGTTCACAACATCCTTGAATGACTTTACATCAAAGAAGCCGCGTTCGGCCATCCACTGGTCGTTATACACTTTTGCCACGTAGCGGCTGCCATGGTCGCAAAGCAACACAACCACAATGTCATCTTTTTTAAGCTTGTCCTTTAACTGGTAAAGTCCCTGCAACACGCTTCCCGAGCTGTATCCGCAAAAAAGTCCTTCTTCTTTTGCCAGCCGGCGGGCCATCACCGCACCATCTTTGTCGGTAACCTGCTCAAAATAATCGATCACCGACATGTCGTAGTTCTGGGGCACAAAATCCTCCCCAAATCCCTCCGATATATAAGGCCGCACTTCACCCATGTCGATCTCCCCGGTGCGGTAGTATTTTGTCAGCAGTGAACCCACCACATCGATCGCCCATATTTGAATGTCCTTGTTTTTTTCCTTTAAGTACTGCGCCGTGCCGGTAACCGTTCCGCCGGTGCCGGCCGTTGTCACAAAATGGGTGATCCTGCCATCGGTTTGCTCCCAGAGTTCCGGGCCGGTGGTTTCGTAGTGGGCCAAGCGATTGGCCAGGTTGTCGTATTGATTAAAAAAGTAGGAGTTTGGAATTTCTTTGTTGAGCCGCGCCGCCACGGAATAATAGCTGCGGGGATCGTCGGGCTCCACGTTTGTCGGGCAAACGATCACTTCCGCTCCCAAGGCACGAAGGATATCTACCTTTGATTGCGATTGTTTGTCTGTTGTACTGAATATACAGCGGTAACCTTTTACCACGGCGGCCAGGGCCAGTCCCATGCCAGTATTTCCGGAGGTACACTCAATGATAGTGCCGCCCGGTTTCAGTTTACCTTCCTGCTCGGCCATTTCAACCATTTTCAAGGCCATGCGGTCCTTGGCTGAATTACCGGGGTTGAAATATTCTACTTTGGCGTATACCTCGCAGGGCAAATCGCTTACAATTTTATTTAATCTTACCAACGGGGTATTGCCAATCGTTTCCAGGATGTTGTTCTTAACGTTCATAGCAGGCGTTCTTTTGCGGCAAATGTAAAGGAGTTTGGGGTTTGGTGTTAAGAGAAGGTTGATAGTGTTTCGAATCTCTTCGATTTCAGTTGCAGACGGTGTTGAGATGCCGGTTGTGAATTGAAACCTATAAATTCGACTTTTAATTGCTTGCTATGCCAACACAAACCGAAAGGAAATACGATCCCGTACGCTATAAAACCCCAACCGGAACAGCAATAAGTTGCAAAGGATGGGTACAGGAAGCGGCCCTTCGCATGCTCCTCAACAACCTGGACCCGGCTGTTGCCGAAAAGCCCGACGAATTAATTGTCTATGGTGGCCGCGGAAAAGCGGCCCGCAACTTTGAAGCGCTTGACCAGATCATCGCCTGCCTGAAAGTGTTGGAAAACGATGAATCCCTGTTGATCCAAAGCGGCAAACCGGTCGGCATCCTGAAAACGCACAAGGATGCACCACGGGTTTTGCTTTCCAATTCGCAACTGGTGCCCAATTGGGCCAACTGGCAACATTTTGACGAGCTGGAAAAAAAAGGCCTGATGATGTACGGGCAAATGACCGCAGGAAGCTGGATCTATATTGGCTCCCAAGGCATTGTGCAGGGAACCTACGAAACATATGCGGCCGTGGCAGCCAAACAATTTGGCGGCAGCCTCAAAGGAACCTTGAATGTAACGGCCGGACTAGGCGGGATGGGTGGTGCCCAGCCCCTGGCCATCACCATGAACGCAGGCGTGGCCCTCGTGGCCGAAGTAGAGGAGTGGCGGATTGACAAACGCCTGCAAACCCGTTACCTTGATATAAAAGAAGTAGACATTGATGCGGCCATCGATAAGGCATTGGAGGCAAAAGCCGCCGGAGAAGCGCTTTCTATTGGTGTGGCTTGTAATGCCGTTCAACTGCTGGAGCGATTGGTGGAACGCAATATTGTACCCGATACGCTGACGGACCAAACGTCTGCCCACGACCCCTTGATTGGTTACTGGCCACACCAGCTTTCGCTGGAACAGGCAGCCACCTTGCGGAAAACAGCACCGGACCAATACCTCGACTATGCGTTTGATGCCATGTCCCGGCATGTAGAATTAATGGTGGAGCTGCAACAACTTGGCGCCACTACGTTTGATTACGGCAACAACATCCGCGCAAGGGCAAAAGAAAGAGGCTTGGAAACGGCCTTTTCCTTCCCCGGTTTCGTACCGGCTTATATACGTCCCCTGTTTTGCGAAGGTAAAGGGCCGTTCCGCTGGGCGGCGCTCAGCGGCGATCCTGAAGACATTGCCGTTACCGATAAACTCATTGCAGAACTCTTCCCGGAAAATGCCTCTCTGCACCGTTGGCTAAAACTGGCCAATGAAAAGATCGCCTTCCAGGGTTTGCCGGCACGGATCTGCTGGCTGGGACAGGGCGAAAGGGAAAAAGCCGGACTGGCCTTTAATGAATTGGTTAGAGCCGGGAAAGTAAAAGCGCCGCTCGTAATTGGTCGCGACCACCTTGATACGGGTTCGGTAGCCTCACCCAACCGCGAAACCGAAGCCATGCTGGACGGAAGCGACGCCGTGGCCGACTGGCCTATTTTAAATGCGCTGGTTAATACCGCCGGTGGGGCCAGTTGGGTGAGCCTGCATCATGGTGGGGGTGTGGGTATGGGGTACAGCATTCACGCCGGAATGGTGATCGTAGCCGATGGAACCGGAGAGGCAGAAGAGCGTTTGAAACGTGTTTTGCGCAATGACCCGGGAATGGGCGTCATCCGGCATGCCGATGCTGGCTATGAAACGGCAAAAAAAGTGAGTCAAGAGAACGACCTTGATTTCAGAGATCGGATTTAACCCAGCCTATCAATCTATAAGATGAGTTGGTGCATTTCTGTTTTTTTCGCGATCTAATTTGTTTTTTGGGATGTATAAAAACCAACCCCTAAAGCAAATCGGCGATCTAAATTAATTATAACTATAACAGCTAAATTGAATTTAATATCAATCAATTAAGAATTATTCGTGCAATATAAATTTCATTGATGGTCTAATTTTTGAAGCTATCTGCTACCGACAAAAAAATCCATGAGCAGACTATTTATAATTTCTAACCGCCTTCCTTTTTCTCTCGAAAAAAACGACAATCAAATAATCGTCCGCCAAAGTTCTGGTGGACTTGTCTCTGCTATAAAAAGCTATTTTGAACGCTCAGGTTCGCAAAGCAGCGAATTCACTGAGAAGATCTGGGTGGGAAGCATGGACGTTGCCGAAGAAATTTACCAGGAAGCAGTGGAGCAAAACGCCTTTCCTGAGGAATTCACGATCGTTCCCATCTTCCCCGAAAAAGAATTATACGACGATTATTACAATGGCTTTTCCAATTCGACCCTATGGCCATTGTTTCATTATTTCCCCTCAATTGTCGAATATAAAAAAGAATACTTCGAGGCTTATCGTGCAGTAAACCAAGCCTTTGCCAATTCTATAATTCAGCAGTATCAGCCCGGAGATGTGATATGGGTACACGATTACCAACTTCTCCTGCTGCCCCAAATGTTACGGGATAAGCTCCCCGATGCCACGATCGGTTTTTTCCTCCACATCCCATTTCCGTCGTACGAAATTTTCCGGTTGCTGCCCAACCGATGGAAGCGGGCCATCTTGCATGGCATTTTAGGGGCTGATCTTGTTGGCTTCCATACCCATGACTATGTGCAGCATTTCATCCAGTCCTGCAAAATGATCCTGAAGGTTGAAAACCAGTTTACCAATATCGTCTACAACGACAGGCTGCTGAAATGCGACTTGTTTCCGATTGGTATCGACTACCAAAAATTCCGTGAAGCGATCACGGAAGAAACCGTGATTGCCATTGCCACAAAGCTGGAAGAGCATTTCTACAATCAAAAGATCATTTTCTCCGTCGACCGGCTGGACTATACCAAAGGGCTTGAATACCGGCTGGAAGGGTATGAAGAGTTTTTGACCAAGTACCCCGAATGGCGGAGTAAGGTTGTTTTCATTTTGAACGTGGTGCCTTCCCGCGACCTGATCAAAACATACAGCGACCGGCGGGCTCGCATCGAGGAAAAGGTCAGTACCATCAACGGGAAATTTTCGAGCCTGGCCTGGCAGCCCATCATTTACCGGTACAACCACCTGGAGTTTGACGAACTATGCGCCCTTTACCAGGTGGCAGAAGTTGCTCTTATCACCCCGCTGCGGGATGGAATGAACTTGGTTGCCAAAGAATACGTGGCCAGTTGTATTGACAAAGGCGTGCTGGTATTGAGCGAACTGACCGGTGCGGCCAACGAGTTGAGTGAGGCCATTTTTGTAAACCCCACCGATGCGGAAGAGGTGGCCGATGCCATCGACACGGCACTAACCATGCACCTGATCGAACAGCGGTCACGCCTGTCGAACATGCAGCGCCGCATTGCCGAATATGATGTATTTAAATGGATAAATGAATTTTTAAGCTGTATGGGAGACATTAAAAACGAGCAGGACAACTTACGGGTAAATGTGCTAAAAGAAGAAAACATAGAAAAGATCAAGACCGATTTTGAAAATGCCGAACGGCGCTGCATCCTGCTGGACTATGACGGAACGCTTTCGCCCCTGCAGAAAATCCCCACTATGGCTGTTCCTACCGATGAATTAAAGCTGCTGCTGGAACAGCTTACCCGTGACGAACGCAACGAAGTGGTGATCATCAGCGGCCGGGATGCGCAAACGCTGGATACCTGGCTGGGGCATTTACCCGTAAGCCTTGTTGCCGAACACGGCGCCGCTATTAAAATGAAAGGCGGGGAGTGGAAAGACCAGGCAACCATGTCGTCGGAATGGAAGGACCGGATACGGCCCCTGATGGAAATGTTCGTTAACCGCTGCGCCGGTTCATTGATGGAAGAAAAAAAGAGCACTCTTGCCTGGCACTACCGCAATACCCACCCCGACCTTGGCTTTAGCCGGTCGCGGGAGTTGCGCAACAGTCTCCTGCAACTAACGGCCAACACCCCGCTGCAGATCATCGATGGCAACAAAGTGCTGGAAGTAAGGCTGGTTGGCGTAGACAAAGGCGGCACGGCGATCAATATGCTGAAAGTGCTGAATCCCGATTTTGTGCTATGCATTGGCGACGATACAACGGACGAGGACATGTTCAGGGCCCTTTCGGATAAAGGTTATACCATTAAAGTCGGTCGCGGCAATACGGCTGCAGCGTATACCATCGTTTCACAACGCGATGTTTATCCATTCCTGCGGAAATTTCTGGGCCCGGTGACGGCAAAGGTGTAAGGAAGAATAGCCGGTTATTGGATCAACTTATTTATCACGCTATCCCGCTTATCTTAGTGGGCATGACGACCTTGTTCACCAACATCCGGCAATTGGTTGGCTGCCGGGATACCTGGCCTATGTTGCGGGGTGCCGATCTGGCAAAGCTTCCTATCATAGAGAATGCTTTCCTGGTTATTGAAAATGGCCATATTGCTTCCTTTGGCCCAATGGCTGAATTGACCTTTAAAAAGGAAGATTTCACACAGCATACCGACGCAAAGGGAAAAATAGTCCTGCCGGCCTGGTGCGACAGCCACACCCATCTTGTTTTCAGTGGAAGTCGCGAAGAAGAATTTGTTGACAAGATCAGGGGATTGAGCTATGCGGATATTGCCGCAAAAGGTGGTGGTATTTTAAATTCTGCCCGAAAGCTAAACGAAACATCCGAAGAAGAACTGTACCAACAATCGCTGAAGCGATTGCAGGAAGTCATCAATTTAGGCACTGGTGCCATCGAGATCAAAAGCGGGTACGGGTTAACGGTAGAAGGTGAGCTCAAGATGCTACGGGTGATCCGTCGGCTAAAAAATGCAGTAAAGATTCCGGTAAAAGCAACTTTCCTGGGAGCACACGCCATCCCGGCTCCATACAAAGAGAACAGGGAAGGATACCTTGAACTACTGGTAAATGAAATGCTTCCCCGCATCGCAAAAGAAGGCCTTGCCGATTACTTGGATGTGTTTTGCGAAAAAGGGTTTTTTACTCCTGATGAAACCGAACGGCTTTGCAGGGCCGGTAAGGAATACGGCTTAAAGCCAAAGCTTCACGTCAACCAGTTGAACAGTATTGGCGGCATTGAAGCCGGGATAAGACAAGGCGCCATCTCGCTTGATCACCTGGAGACAATGACGCCGGAAGACATAAAAGCCCTTGCAGCCGCGCCGGCTACGGTAGCAACGCTGTTGCCCTCCGCAGCTTTCTTTTTACGCATGCCTTACCAGCCGGCGAGAAACCTTATCGATGCGGGGTGTACCGTTGCCCTGGCCTCGGACTATAATCCCGGTTCTTCGCCGTCAGGCAATATGAATTTTGTCGTAGCGCTTAGTTGTATTCAAATGCGAATGCTTCCCGAAGAAGCCATCAATGCCGCAACCCTTAACGGCGCCCATGCCATGGAAGTTGCCGACAGCGTTGGCAGCATTTCTGTTGGCAAGCTTGGCAACCTTATTTTGACCAAACCAATTCCGTCCCTGGCCTATCTTCCGTATGCATTTGGTCACAACCAAATTGAAAAGGTAATGATGTATGGTGAATGGCAATAATTCGGATATATTCGTGTAATTGGTGATAAAAATTCGTGTTTAAATGAACCTGACCCATTTTAAGCGATACACAAAAAGCGATGTGCTTTCCCTCACTACCATCCGTCGCTTTGAAACCAAGATCGGAGAAGAAGTAGCGGTACTGAACGAAGGCGATATTACCCAGGCCGTAAAAGAGCTTTCCGCCCAGTATGTAATAATAGGAATACCGGAAGATATCGGGATACAGGCCAACTACGGGCAGGGTGGCGCCAGCACAAGCTGGGTGCCTTTTCTGCAGGCATTTTTAAATAGCCAAAGCAACGATTTTTTAACGGGCAGTGACCTGGCTGTGATCGGGCATTTTGATTTTGGCGACCTGCAATACCTGATCGATAAAAATGCATATGGACAGGAAGAAAAAATTGAAGCCTTTCGCCACGCAGTAGCCCAGATAGATGAAGAAGTAGAAGGGTTGATAAAGCTGTTGGTAGCAGAAGAAAAAACACCGATCGTAATAGGCGGTGGTCACAACAATGCTTACCCCTTGCTCAAAGGAGCGGCCAAAGGATTGCACGCTTCCCAGCAGATACCTTTACCGCAGATCAATTGCATTAACCTTGATGCCCATACCGATTACCGGCCAACGGAAGGCCGGCACAGTGGCAATGGTTTCCGCTACGCAGAAGAAGATGGTTTTCTGCAGAAGTATTGCGTGGTAGGTGTGCATGAAAGTTACCTGCCGCAAAATGTCTGGATCGATATTGTGAACAATCCCTTTATCGACATTATCACCTACGAGGATATTTTCATTCATGAAAAGCGAAACTTCCGTCAAGCCGTTACGCATGCCATTGAATTTACATCAGATAATTATTGCGGCATCGAACTGGACCTGGATGGTGTACAGAATATCTTAAGCAGCGCCTGCACACCCAGTGGACTTCAACCCTTGCATGCCCGCCAGTACCTGAATCTTTGTGCGGCCCATACAAAAGCATGCTACCTGCACATTTGCGAAGGCGCCACAAGGTTGGCCAATGGCACAACCAATGAATTGATTGGAAAATTGATCAGCTACCTGGTAGCCGATTTCATTAAAATGAACAAAGACGATTAGGGCAAACCACAGCTCGCATTAACGATATCGTTTGGATTGCCACAATAAGAAACAAAAAAAGCGTCTTTCGACGCTTTTTTCTTATCAGGTAAGAGGAGAGAGGTATTGTGCATACGAATACCCTTCTTCGCCATCTTTAGTTTTTACCTGCCACCACTGGTCATTGGCCTTGGCCACCAGGGTAACAATCTCACCATGGGCTGCTTTGCCAACAATGGGTTCACCGGTTCCGGGGCCCTTGCGTATATTAAGGTTTGACGATGCCGTGGTGACCTTTGCCTGCTGGCCGGGTTGCATATTGGCTACGGCTAGATTCATAACGAGGTCATTGGCCCTGAAATCAGGATCCAGTTTTTCATACACATCCCACACCTGGTTTTTAACCACGCCATTAGGAGCCGTGCCATCAACATACAAAATATTGTCCTGTTCCCGGACCTGCAGATTCTGAACGCCGGAGCGTTGTGCCGTTGAAATCAGTTCGGCATATTTTTCCTGTAGTGCCATAATCTTAATTGTATTTTAAATTGTTAACCACTTGCTTTGGACGAAGTGCATCCAGCGCTTGCTTTAAGGTCATGTAGCGGTCACGGTCGATCGTGCCGGTGAGGGTGATCACACCATCATCAACATCGGCATCCACACCCGGAAAGTCTTTTGTCACCGCGTCAACGCCTTTTTCCAGTTCATCATCATCGTTGATCACCACGGGTGCGGTAGAAGGTGTGGTGGTGGTGGTAGTGGTCTCTGTGCCTGCGTTGTCCTTTTTACTTTTGCAGGAGTAGCTGCCGGCCATAAGAATGGCCAGGCCAAATACAAAAAGATACTTTTTCATATTGCTGCGTTTGGTAATAAATTAATAACCTCTTCAGGCATACAACTCTTATACCACCAGGCGGCAATTGATGCCATTAGTCACTTAGCAAGGCTTCATCCAGGGTGATAATCTTTTCAAATACAATTTCATACTCTTTGGTAGCAGCACCCAGTCGGGCAGAAACATCTTTGTAAGCAGCTTCTGTTTTTTTGAAGTCGTCTGCATTGGAATAGGTATCAGGATGGGAAAGTTTTGCCTCCAGTTCTGCCTTTTGCGCATTGAGGGTTTCGACATCCTTTTCCAGCTTTTGAAACGCCTTTTGCTGTTTTTGCAGCTCTTTTTGCAAGGCAGACTTATCGGATTTTTGGGCAGGTTGTGCCGATGCTTTTGGCGCTGGCGTTTTTTCTTTCTTTACATTGTCTTCCTTGCCCTTTGCCTGTTGGCCGTTGCCACCCGGCTTTTCCGCCATCCGCTCGTTCCAGGCTACCCACTCCTCGTAATTGCCCTTGAATTCTTTGATCTCCTTGTCTTTGATCTCCCAGATCTTGTTAGCGACCTTGGAAATAAAATAACGGTCATGGCTAACCAGAATGATCGTACCCTGGTAACGGTTGAGGGCATCGATCAGCAATTCGGTGGAATGCAGGTCCAAGTGGTTGGTCGGTTCATCCAGCAGAAGAAAGTTGGCTTTGCTGACAATGGTCTTTGCCAGGGCCACCCTTGCTTTTTCGCCTCCACTTAATACTTTGATCTTTTTATCAACATCATCACCGCTGAATAAAAAACAACCCAGCAAGGTTCGCAACTCGAGGTCTGTTTTTTTAGCACGGGCGGTTTGCATTTCCTCCACCAATGTATTATTGATGTTCAGAGACTCCAGTTGGTGCTGCGCATAAAAGGCTTCGTCGATGTTGTGGCCCCATTTGCGTTCGCCTTCGATGGGCTCCGTGCCGGCAATAATGCGCAACAGCGTTGATTTACCTTTTCCGTTGGCACCGATGAGTGCTATTTTATCACCGCGTTCAATTTCTGCGGAAGCATTTTCCAGGATCTGTATATCCTTGAACTGTTTTGAAACATGCTTCAGTTCCACCAGAACTTTACCCGGCGTTTTGTCGATGCTGAAATTGATGCGGATATCCGGTCGCTCCAAAGCCACGTCTTCAATCCGCTCCAGCTTGTCCAGTTTTTTCATAATGCTTTGCGCCATGGCAGCCTTGCTGGCCTTGGCACGAAAGCGTTCAACCAGCCGCTCGTTCTGACGAATATAATCCTGCTGGTTTTCATAAGCCCGTTGCTGCAGGGCAATGCGTTCTACTTTTTCGGTTTCAAAAAAGTCGTAGTTGCCGTTGTAGATATGCAATTGCCGCTGGTAGAGCTCAACGATCTTTTTCACCATGCGGTTTAAAAAATATTTATCGTGACTCACAATTACCACGGCGCCTTTGTAGTGCGTCAGGTATTTTTCCAGCCATTCAATGGAGGGAAGGTCAAGGTGGTTCGTTGGTTCATCGAGAAGCAGCAGATCCGGTGCCTGCAGGATCATTTTTGCCAGCAGCACCCGCATACGCCAGCCACCACTGAATTCGCGGTAGGGGCGGGCCAGGTCGGCATTGCCAAAGCCAAGACCCTGCAACACTTCTTCGGTCTTGTGCTCAATTTCATAACCGCCGGCTTCTTCAAATTCGTGCAGTTTGTGGCTGTATTCCAGCAGCAGTTCTTCCGAAGAATCCGTTTCCAGCTTTTGGGTGATCTCGTCCAGTTCCTGCTGCACTTTGCGGGCCCGGTCAAAAGCATGCAGGGCCACCTGCAAAATCGATTCGTTGGTATCAAAGCTTAGCAGGTCCTGGTGCAGGTAGCCGATGGACGTGCTGCGACTGCGTTCCACCGTGCCCCTTGTCGGCTGGTATTCGCCCACCAATAATTTCAGCAAGGTAGACTTACCAGTTCCGTTGTAGCCAACAAGGCCTATCCGCTCACCCGGGTGGATATGCCAGGTGGCATCTTCCACAATTGTACGGGCACCAAATTCAAAAGTTATATTCTGCAGACCTGCGAGCATTTGCTTGAAATTTTTAAATGATATTTTTTATTGTTGAAAGAAACAAAGGAAATCCAATCACATTCCAACGAAAACTCACGAACGTCTACCTCCTGTCTATCGTCTTTCGTTTCTCGTTTCCCCTTCTCAACAAGGCCGCAAATTTCTCAAAGTTTTTTGGTATTCGGGTTTGCTGCCGCGGTAAAACTGTGAAATCCTTTACAAAATGCGGACGATTCCTGCCTAGTTTTGTCAAAACTTGCCTTATGCGTAATTTGATCCTCCTATTTCTTCTCGCCGGCGCAGGTATTATTGCCTGGGTGGTTTTAAGCAAGCCCGAAAAAAAAGAACCAACCGAAAAGGCCGAAGCCATCGCCGTTTCCAAACACAGCACGGTCTTTAATGAGTCCATTGCCGCTGTTCTGAACGAGTACAATACGATCGCCGAAAATTTTGTCAACTGGGATTCGGCCGCTTCCAAAACAGCAGCCGCTTCGCTGATCACAAAGCTGGAAAGCCTGCAACTGGAAGAACTGAAAAAAGATTCTGCCGCCATTTTTGAAACAGCGGAAATGTTTATCACCAATGCAAAAGGAGATGCGCAAACGATCGCTTCCGAGAATGGTATACGTACACAGCGGGAAGCCTTCAATTCTATGACCGATAATCTTTACCAGTTCCTGAATACAGTGAATTACGATGGGCAAACAATTTACCTGCAGGAATGTCCCATGGCTTTTGACGATACCAAATCAGCTTTCTGGCTTAGCCAGAAAGACGAGATCCGCAATCCTTATCTCGGGCTTCACCACCCGCACTACGGCAAAGGCATGCTAGCCTGTGGCGAGAACAAAACCAAAATCGAAAATTGATTGTTACTTATTCATGGGAATACGCTCCGGGTTCATTGGGTTGTTTCTGTTTATGACGGTGATTGGTTTTTCGCAGGAAAAATTTACCATCAATGGTTATGTTAAGGACAGCCTGAGCGGCGAATCAGTGATGGGAGCCACGGTTGCTGCCGGCGGACGAACAGTAAACACCAACCAATACGGGTTTTATTCGCTAACACTGGAGTCGGGTAGCTACGAACTCCTGGTTTCCCATGTTTCCTATCTCACCTTTTCCCAGTCCGTCCAGCTGACAAAAAACATTGAGCAAACCATTTTGCTGCTGCCACGGTCATCGGCCCTTAACGAAGTGGTGGTTTTCAGCCGCCGGCGTGATGCCAATGTGCGCAATGCACAAATGGGACAGATCGATCTTTCCATTAGCCAGATCAAAAATGTACCGGCTTTTTTGGGGGAGGTGGATATCCTGAAAGCCATCCAGCTTTTACCAGGCGTACGCAATGCAGGTGAGGGCAATGCTGGCTTTTATGTTCGCGGAGGCGGACCGGATCAAAACCTGATCATGCTGGACGATGCCGTTGTGTACAACACGGGCCACCTGTTTGGTTTTTTTTCCATCTTTAATTCGGATGCCATTAAAAACACCTCGCTGATCAAAGGGGGCATGCCGGCGCAATACGGCGGCCGTTTGTCATCGGTGCTGGATGTACAGATGAAAGACGGCAACAGCAACCAATTTATCACCGAAGGTGGTATCGGGCTAATTGCTTCCCGGGTTTCGGTACAAGGTCCGGTGGTAAAAGACAAATCATCGTTTATTGTTTCGGCAAGGCGAACTTATATCGATGCCCTGGTAAAACCCTTTGTCAAAAAGGAAAGCAATTTTTATGGCTCCGGTTATTATTTCTATGACCTGAATGCAAAATTCAATTACCGGTTTTCGGAAAAAGACCGCTTGTACGTAAGTGGTTATTTTGGCCGTGATGTTTTTACGTTCAACAACGCCAAGCTTTCCTTCAACGCCAATATTCCCTGGGGCAATGCAACCGGTACAGTGCGGTGGAACCATGTGTTCAACCGGAAGCTCTTCGCCAACACAACACTTGTTTACAACGATTACAATTTTTCCTTTGGCGCTGCCCAAAATAATTTCGAGATCAAGCTGGCTTCTGGCATAAAGGACGGAACGGCTAAAATGGATTTTGATTATTACCCATCAGGGTCGCACAAGATAAAATTTGGCGGCCTTTTGACGCATCACAAGTTCACACCCAACGTAACCTCGGGCCGACAGGACAGCGTGATTTTTGCGCCCAGCAATGCCAGCGAAAAACGGGCAATTGAAACAGCGCTTTATATCCAGGACGATTGGGATGTAAGCCGGAAACTTAAACTGAATTATGGGCTTCGTTGGAGCAACTTTACGCAGATCGGTCCGTACACCCGATACGTGGTGGACGCTAACCAAAATAAGCTTGACAGCACTGTTTACAATGGCTGGGACGGCGTAAAAACGTATGGTGGACTGGAACCACGTTTTACGGCGAGGTACACACTGACTGACGCCGCTTCGCTCAAAGCTTCTGTTACCCGCAACCTGCAATACATACACCTGGTGAGCAATGCCGGTACCACGCTGCCAACCGATCTTTGGGTGCCCAGCACTTTGCGGGTGGCGCCACAAAAAAGCTGGCAATATGCCGCCGGCTATTTTCATAACCTGGCTGATAACACCTACGAAACATCGGTGGAGGTTTATTACAAAACCATGCAGAACCAGATCGAATACCGCGAAGGCTATTCACCCTCTTTGCTAGACCCGGAAGAAGAATTTGTGTTTGGTAAAGGATGGAGTTATGGGGCTGAATTTTTGGTGAACAAAACCCGCGGCCGCCTAACCGGCTGGGTAGGGTATACCTTGTCGTGGACCTGGCGGCAATTTGACCAGTTAAATGATGGGCAGAAATTTCCGGCCAAGTACGACCGCCGGCATGACCTATCCATTGTTGCTACCTATGAACAAAATAAAAACTGGCGGTTTGGTGCCGTTTTTGTCTATGCCACCGGTAACGCCACCTCCTTACCGCAACGTTTTTACATTTTGAATGGTGTACTAACGCAGGAGTATAGCCGCATAAATCAATACCGCCTGGCGCCTTATCACCGCATAGACCTTTCGGCAACCTACACGCCAACACCCAAGCCGGGCAAGCGTTTGCGGAGCTACTGGGTTTTCAGCATTTACAATGCATACAGTCGCGCCAATCCTTATTTCATTTACTTTAACCAGGAAGGCAGTCCGTACGATGGTACGCTGAAAGTGCAGGCCAAACAGGTTTCTCTTTTTCCCATCCTGCCTTCCGTTTCGTGGAATTTTCGGTTTTAAAATGCGGAAAGCTTAGATTCGCTTTCTTCAAACATCTAATCAAGAACAGCATGAGAAAATTTCTGTTACTGGCAGCCGCACAGGCATCGTTTTGCCTGCTGCAGGCGCAAAAAGAAGGTGACGCCACCATCATCAACAAGTTAAAAACCGAAGGCATGAATGCGTCGCAGGTCATGGACCATGCCTTTTACCTGACCGATGTGAGTGGCCCTCGCTTAACAGCATCACCCGGTTTTATGAACGCTGCCAAATGGGCCAAAACAAAGCTGGAAGGCTGGGGACTGAAAAATGTCCAGATCGAAAGCTGGGGCGAATTTGGCAAAGGCTGGCAGCAGGACCGTTGCTATGTTGCCATGACGAAACCGTATTATGTCCCCATGATCGCACAAAGCCGTGCGTGGACAGGCAGCACGCCGGGCAAAGGCATTGCGCAGGGTGGCGTGGTGTTGATAAAAGCAAAAGACTCTGCAGAATTAATGCAATATGCCGGCAAGGTGCAAGGCAAAATTGTGATGCTTTGGAGCAATGATACACTAAAGCCCAGTTTTAAAGCAGATGCCAGCCGGTACAGCGATGAAGAGCTGGAGAAAATGGCCAAGGCAGAAATGCGCCAGGCGGCACAAGGCCAACGGCAAGCCAATCCATCGATGATGCAGGCCTTTGCTGCAAGACAAGCGTTTACCCGTGCGCTGAATGCGTTTTACCTGAAAGAAAAGCCGGCACTTGTTCTTGGTGTTAGTCGCGGCAGCGAAGGGACCATTTTTGTACAGGGCGGAGGCCAGTACACCAAAGATGCACCGGTTGGCCCGGCCAGCGTGGTACTTTCTACAGATGACTACCTGCGTCTTCAACGCCTGGTGAACGCCGGCGTTCCGGTAGAAATGGAGATGGATGTCAAAACCACTTTTTTTGAAAAGGACCCTAATGGCTACAACGTCATCGCCGAAATCCCGGGCACCGACCCGAAACTGAAAGATGAAGTGGTGATGCTGGGCGGTCACCTCGACTCCTGGCATGGTGCCACCGGTGCTACCGACAACGCAGCCGGATGCGCTGTGATGATGGAAGCCGTTCGCCTGCTGAAGCAAACCGGCTTTCAGCCACGTCGCACCATCCGCATTGCGCTGTGGGGAGGCGAAGAGCAGGGTCTGCACGGTTCCCGCAACTATGTAAAAATGCATGTGGCTGACCCGGTAACAATGGAATTAAAACCGGCGCACGAAAAGATCACCGCTTACTATAACCTTGATAATGGTACGGGTAAGATCCGTGGCGTATACCTGCAGGGGAACGAGGCGATCAAGCCAATTTTCGCAAGCTGGCTTGAGCCTTTCAAAGACCTGGGTGCAACCACCATTACCATCAACAACACCGGCGGTACTGACCACCTGGCGTTTGATGCGGTTGGCGTTCCTGGTTTCCAATTCATCCAGGACGAAATTGCTTATGATACCCGTACGCACCATACCAACATGGATACCTACGATCACCTTGTGCCGGAAGACCTGAAACAGGCCGCTACCGTAGTTGCCGCATTTGTTTACAACTCGGCGCAACGCGACGAAAAACTGCCACGCAAGGAGCTGCCGAAACCAAGGCCAGCCAACCGGACAGGGTTTTAACCTACAGAATATTTTACACGAAAAAAGGAAGCACTTTGCTTCCTTTTTTTATTTCGATATGTATTGTTATAGCAGAAGCGATAACCGCTTCTCTCTTTAGTATCTATCTACTGCTTTTTCAAAAACGTAGGTGATCTTTCTTTTGTCGTTCAGGTCTTCGTAAAACGAATCAAGGTAATCGGTCATTTCGGCCCTTATTTTTTTGGGTAAAAGCTCAAAGCCGTTTACCAGTGCGTACATAAATTCCTTTTTCTCTTTAAAAAGTTTGATGGCTTCTGCGATCTCTTCTTTTTCCCTGGGAATGCCGCGGTAAAAGCGGTCGGTTACTTTTTCGATGGCAAACTCTTGCTGGGGAACCGCGTATGGTGCATTTACCATACCGCAATAGTCAAAGTCATAAGGAATTACATAAGGGAAGGAGATAGTATCGGTCAGCAGTTGAACGTAACGAATGTTGTGGTTATTGGGCAGCGACCAATCCGTATTGCCGATCATGTACTGGAACATGGAAACGATGGTCATTTGGGCCCGGTCGGTCATGCTGCCATTGTTAATTTTTTTCTCATATTCCCGGCTGTTGTTACGCTTGGCCACAGCATCAACGTCCTCAATCAAAAAGCCGTATTGGGAATATTCTTTCTTCGTCTGCACATCCTTGTAACTCATTTTTGCCAGCCGCACACCAAAGCTTAGATCGGTGAGCATGTTGTACATTTTGTACACCAGGAATTCTTTAAGCAGCAACTCTTCATCGTATTTCGATTGCGAACAACCGCAAACAAGTTTCAGGCGTTTCAGCCCGCTTAGCTTGGTGGCTTTTTGTTTTTTAAAATCCAACGAAAGCGAAGGCATCACGCAGGTGGTGCGACGAAACTCGCCCCGTGCTGCCAACTGGATTTCTTCGGTAACCGGCTCGAAACCCGGCAGCGTAAACGTTACCGTGGCCGGCTGGAAAACCTTTTTTTGCCGCTTGTTTTTGATGCGGCGAAAATCGCTTTCCAATTTGATCTCGACCGGGTCAGGGGCGGTAAAAAAGAATTTGTTCTTCAGGAGTGTTTTAAACTCTTTGTCGGTTGAATCCTGCGCAAATAAAAGTACCGGGCAAACGGCGGCACACAAGATCAATAGCAACTGTTTCATGCAGAAAGTATTAGGAAAATATTGGTTTTGATTTCAAGGTACATAATCCGGGAGCATGCACCAAGAGTTTTTGGTTGAACTGGGCCGCAAGCCAGTTAAATGGAACAATTTTGTAACATGAACCGTTTCTTTTTAAGGAAGAAATACAATTTCCCCTATGACGGAGCCCATGATATGGAAGAAAATTATGCACTTCCCGTTCCAATTGAAAGGGTCAAAAACTAAAACGAGAAAACCGACTACATCACTATTGCCCTTGCTTTTCGTATCGAAAGCGGATCATGGCATTTTTCTGCTCGGTGGAAGTAATGGTCACCTGGTGGCGCTTGTCACCATCCTGGATGATCATTAATGACGTATTGGGGGGGATAGTTCCCAGGTTTTCGGCCACCATCACAAGTGTATGTTCCGGTTGCGATTCGTCGATCTGCAGGGTATACGTGATGGGCTTGTTCGACAGGCGCTTGTTGGCCAGCAGCATAGCCCCGTCGAGGTAAATGCTCACCGTATCGTTGTCAATTTCACCGTTATCATAAATGCTGATCGCCACTTCGCTGTTGGTCAAAACGATGGTCCTTATCAGCTCATTCTTACGGTCGCGAATGGTAGCCGGTGTTGGCTTTATTTTGGGAACGACGGCCGGTTTCACCGCAACCGTTGTCTCGTCGGGCTTTTTTGCCTCAGTTTGCACCGGGGCCGGTTTGGCAATGGTCTCTTTCACGGGCGGTTCCGGCTTTGGTGCTGTTTTCGCCGTGGTCGTTTCTTTTTTAGCGGGAGTTTTGGTTGAATTCTTTGGCGGTGATTTTACCGTAGTTGTCGTCTGCGGGTCGGGCTTTGGCTTTTTGTTACGCAAAAAAGGCTCTACATAAAAATCCGATGTGGTCACTTTGCGTAGGAAAACTTTTCCGCCACCACAGTCGCCGCCTTTTTTCACGTCATAATAAGGGTCGTTTTTTTCGTAGGCACTTGTATAGATACCTTCCAGGAACTCTTCACGGCCGGACCGCGAGTAAATCAACCGGCACTTCATGATACAGGCCACGGAGCCGCCGGCCATTTTCAGCTCAACGGTTTTGATCTCCTGTACCAGGGCTGCGTTGGATGTTTTTGTATAGTTGCCGGTAAAAGTGGCTTTGCCGTAAAACCGGGTATCAAGGTAAGAATAGGTGACACCGGAAATGCTGTTCTTTTTGCTTTGATCCAATTGTACTTCGTACTTGTATTGCTCACCGCCTTCGGTGATAAAATACCCCCGCCAGATGCCGGAAATATCCTGGCCAAAAACAAGGCAGGAGGGAAGAAGAAGGAATACCGGTAACAGGATTCGTACAATTTTCTTCATAGCAGCGTGAAATTAACGAAAGCCACAGTTACAGGAATCGTTGTACTAAGTATGAAAGTGTTAATTTTGCCGCTCTTTATGAGTGATCAAATAAATATTACTTTACCCGATGGTGCCGTGCGGGAATATCCCAAAGGCGCAACGGCGCTGGACGTTGCCAAATCCATCTCCGAAGGACTGGCCCGCAAAGTATTGGCTGCAGACGTTAATGGACAAGTATGGGACGCTACCCGCCCCATTGAAACAGATGCGGCCCTGAAACTCCTGACCTGGGACGACAAAGGAGGTCAAAACACGTTTTGGCATTCTTCGGCGCACCTGATGGCGGAAGCCATTGAAAGCCTTTTTCCCGGTGTAAAATTCTGGGTAGGCCCGCCCGTTGACAACGGTTTTTACTATGATGTGGACCTGGGTGACCATTCCATTACGGAAGAAGACCTGCGCAAGCTGGAAGTGAAAATGACGGAACTGGCAAAGCAAAACAATGCCTACGTCCGCAAGGCCATACCCAAGGCCGAAGCCGTAAATTATTTTACCGAAAAAGGCGACGAATACAAGCTTGACCTGTTGCAAGGCCTGGAAGACGGCGAGATCACCTTTTATACGCAAGGCGGTTTTACCGATCTCTGTCGCGGACCGCATATCCCGGCAACTGGGTTTATCAAAGCCATCAAGCTCACCAATATCGCCGGTGCCTACTGGAAAGGCGATGAGCGAAACAAGCAACTGACCCGCATTTATGGGGTTACCTTTCCTTCTGCCAAGCAACTGGATGAATACCTGCAATTGCTGGAGGAAGCCAAAAAGCGTGACCACCGCAAGCTGGGTAAAGAACTTGGCATTTTCACCATGGACGATGATGTAGGACCGGGTCTTCCGCTCTGGATGCCCAACGGTACTGTGATCATTGAAGAACTGGAAAAGCTGGCAAAAGAAACCGAAAACGCAGCCGGTTACAAGCGTGTGGTAACGCCGCACATTGCCAAGGAAAGCATGTACATCACCAGCGGTCACCTGCCTTATTACCAGGACAGCATGTACCCACCCATGGAACTGGAAGGCGTGAAATACTACCTGAAGTCAATGAACTGTCCGCACCACCACAAAATATTTGCGGCTGAGCAACACAGTTACAAAGACCTGCCGCTGCGTCTTGCCGAATACGGCACCTGTTACCGGTACGAGCAAAGCGGTGAGTTGTTTGGATTGATGCGGGTGCGCTGCCTTCACATGAACGACGCCCATATTTACTGTACCAAAGAGCAGTTTGCCCAGGAATTTCGTTCGGTGAACGACATGTACCTGAAATACTTTAAGATCTTTGGGATTGAAAAATACGTGATGCGGCTTTCGCTGCACGAGCCTTCCAAACTCGGTCAGAAATACATCAACGAGCCGGAACTGTGGTTAGAGACCGAAGCCATGGTTCGCCAGGTAATGACAGAAGCGGGAATTCCGTTTGTAGAGGTACCGGATGAAGGTGCTTTTTACGGCCCCAAGATCGATGTGCAGATCTACAGCACTATTGGTCGTGAGTTTACCCTGGCCACCAACCAGGTTGACTTTGCGCAGGGCCGCCGTTTCAAGTTAAGTTTCACCAATCAGAATAACGAAGCCGAATCGCCACTGATCATTCACCGGGCACCGCTGGGTACACACGAACGTTTTATTGGCTTTTTGCTCGAGCATTATGCCGGTAAGTTCCCGGCCTGGCTGGCACCGGTTCAAGTAAAGATTCTTCCCATCTCGGACAAGTTTGCCGATTATGCAAAAGATGTTTTGCTGAAATTAAAAAAATGGGATATTCGTGCTGAGATCGATGACCGGAACGAAAAGATCGGCAAAAAGATTCGCGATACAGAGTTGATGAAGGTTCCTTACATGCTGGTGGTGGGAGAGAAGGAAGCAGCCGAAGGCAAAATTTCCGTTCGTCGCCAGGGTAAAGGTGACCTGGGCGCAAAGAATGTGGACGAATTTTTGCAGGAATTGGTGGCTGAGATTAAAGACCGGAAAGCAGACTGATTTTATAACATCTAAAATAAAAGCGGGTGTTGGGATGAAAAAAGAGCAAGCAAAACCATTTGACTCTTTTTCGCAGTTCAACTCCTAGCATTCAATCATCTAAAAATCGTAAATGGCATTACCAAACAGGGGCGGATTTAAGCCCGGTGGATTCAGGGGTCGTTTTGTTCCCCGTAAAGAAGCAGAACACAGAATCAATGAACATATCAGGGTACCCCAGGTGCGGCTGGTTGGCGACAACGTAACGGTTGGCGTTTATTCAACCGACGAAGCCCGGAAGATTGCCCGTGAACAGGAACTTGACCTGGTAGAGATTTCTCCTCAAGCCGATCCGCCGGTTTGCCGTATCATCGACTACAATAAATTCCTTTACGATAAAAAGAAGAAGGAAAAGGAAATGAAGGCAAAGGCGAAGACCACCGAGATGAAGGAAATTCGCTTTACGCCCAATACCGATGACCACGATTTTGATTTCAAATCAAAGCATGCCGAAAGCTTTTTGAAAGAAGGCAACAAGGTGAAGGCATATGTGCAGTTCAAAGGCCGGGCCATTCAATTCAAGGACAGGGGAGAACTCCTGCTGCTGAAGTTTGCTGATCGCTTAAAAGAGATCGGCCAACTGGAAAGCATGCCCAAGCTGGAGGGCAAGCGGATGCTGGCCATCATTTCGCCAAAGACCGGCAAAAAGCCAAAGGGTGAGCCAAAGCCGCAGGCTTAGGTCAAAGGGCAATAAGCAATTTGCAGTAAACAAAGAGTATTATGTAAATAAATACACTCCTCCGTCAACAGCGGGGGAGTTTTTATTGGAACAACATGAATACAGAAACCTTACGAACGATCGCTCTTCAACTGCCTTCAGCGACCGAAGATATCAAATGGGAAAAGGACCTTGTGTTTTCGGTGGGAGGAAAGATGTTTTGCGTCACTTCGTTTGAAGAACCTTTCAAGGCTTCTTTTAAAGTGCCGGATGAAGCGTATGACGAGTTGTGTTCGCGGGAAGGATTTGTACCGGCACCCTATATGGCGAGGGCCAAATGGGTCTTGGTGTCAAATGCGGCTGGTTTATCCAAACAGGTGTGGACAGATTTTGTGCGGCAAAGCTATGAACTGGCCAAATCCAAGCTGACGAAAAAGCAACGGAAGGAGTTGGGGATAGAAGGGTAAAATTGTGCCGCATACTAAAACAGATGTTTTGCTCACTATCCTTCTCAACTACAAACGCAAACGGTGTAAGTATTGTACAGATTTAACACGTTGGCGAATGGCTGGCTATGAAGCCCTGCCATTTTAACAACGGGAAACCTGCATCTTTACAAAATGAAGAAATGCTTTTTTATCCTGCTGGCAGCAGGCACACTGGTTATAGGCTGTAACAACGATAAAACCACGGAAGCAGCAAAAGTGGAAGAGACTACCCGTGTTTCGCCAACTGAGACAAGACCGGATTCAACCGTAAAAAAAATACCGGATACCACGGTAGCGAAAAAGATCACAAAAGCCGAAAGCTCTGAAGCCAAAGCAACCGCCGAATTGTGCAGTTGCATCAATTCTTCTCTCAAAGGAATGAGCCCGAAAGTGCAGAACATTTTTATCCGCGCCGGGAACAGCGACCGCCCCCTGCAGGTTTTGCAAAATGAAATTGTGACCATCTCTGATGCGGAGCAAATGGAATTGTTTGAGCAACTACAACGCTTCAGCAGTGAGCCGCAACTGCAAAAATGCTCTGACGATATCAGGAAAAAATATGGCCTTGACGACAACGACCGGCAGGCACAGGAACGTTTTTTACAGGCGGCCAAAGCCAACAAAGATTGTGAGCTGGTGCATGCGCTGATAAAGATCGGGATGCAGCAACAGCCCGGCGCTCAAACCGGAAACTAAAATCCCATTCTGAACGGCACCAAACCGGACTAAAATCCTTGTCGCTTCCCATTTTTGAAACATTGTTAAAGGCCGCAATACGCTCCCCGAATCTGCGGCCATTCACCTACCTTTGCGCATTCGTAATTGTTGAACCAGTCGCATGAAGAATATTCGCAATTTTTGCATCATTGCCCACATTGATCACGGGAAAAGTACCCTGGCTGATCGTCTCCTGCAAACCACCAATACCATCTCCGAAAGGCAGATGATGGACCAGGTGCTGGATGACATGGATCTGGAGCGGGAAAAAGGCATTACCATCAAAAGCCACGCTATACAGATCAACTATCCGTATCAAAACGAAACCTATACGCTCAATCTCATTGATACACCGGGCCACGTTGACTTTAGCTACGAAGTAAGCCGTGCCCTGGCTGCCTGCGAAGGTGCTTTGCTGCTGGTGGATGCCACGCAGGGTATCCAGGCGCAAACCATTTCCAATCTTTACCTTGCCATCGAAAACGACCTGGAGATCATTCCTGTCATCAATAAGATTGACATGGAAGGCGCTATGATCGAAGAGGTAAAAGACCAGATCGTTGACCTCATCGGCTGTAAGCGGGAAGACATCCTGCTGGCCAGTGGCCGTACCGGCCTTGGTGTGGAAGAGATTCTGGCGGCCATCATCGAACGCATTCCCTCACCGAAAGGAAATCCCAGTGAGCCCTTGCAAGCCCTGATCTTTGATTCGGTGTTCAACCCTTTCCGCGGCATTATCGTTTATTACCGGATTCTCAACGGCTCCATTAAAAAAGGACAAAAAGTAAAATTTGTTTCCACCGACCAGGTGTATGAAGCCGATGAAGTGGGCATCCTGAAACTCGGATTGCAGCCGGTGAACGAGGTAAAAACCGGTGACGTGGGTTATATCATCACCGGCATTAAAAATGCCAAAGAGGTGAAAGTGGGTGATACCATCACCGACGCGGTGAACCCTACGCAGGAAATGATCAAAGGTTTCCAGGAAGTAAAGCCCATGGTATTTGCGGGCATTTTCCCGGTGAACACGGATGAATTTGAAGAGCTCCGCGACTGCATGGACAAATTGCAGCTCAACGATGCTTCGCTGACCTTTGAACTGGAAACTTCGCAAGCCCTCGGCTTTGGTTTCCGATGCGGTTTTCTTGGACTGCTGCACATGGAGATCATCCAGGAGCGACTGGAACGGGAATTCAACCAAACGGTGATCACTACGGTTCCCAACGTAAGCTTTATTGCCTACACCACGCGGGGCGAAAAGGTGATCGTGAATAACCCAACGGAGTTCCCAGACCCGGTAAAGACCGACCGCATTGAAGAACCATTCATCAAAGCGCAGATCATCACCAAGCCCGATTATATCGGCAACATCATGACGCTTTGCCTGGGCAAGCGGGGTATCCTCATCAACCAGAGCTACCTGACGCCAAGCCGCGTGGAGCTGATCTTTGAAATGCCGTTGACAGAGATCGTTTTTGACTTTTACGATAAATTAAAGTCGCAAACCCGCGGCTATGCTTCGTTTGATTACAACCCGATCGGTTATCGCGATGCGGACATTGTAAAAATGGACATTCTTCTGAACGGTGATAAAGTGGATGCCCTAAGTGCCCTGATCCACCGCGGCCGTGCGCAGGATTTTGGTCGCAAGCTTTGCGAAAAGCTCAAAGAATTGTTACCTCGCCAGCAGTTCCAGATTGCCATCCAGGCCGCTATTGGCGCCAAGGTGGTGGCTCGTGAAAACATCTCGGCAATGCGAAAAGACGTAACGGCCAAATGTTACGGTGGTGACATCAGCCGGAAACGCAAGCTTCTTGAAAAACAAAAAGAAGGAAAGAAGCGGATGCGCCAGATCGGTAACGTAGAAGTGCCGCAGGAAGCCTTTCTTGCCGTGTTGAAACTTGATTAAGATTTTTTCGAATGATAGTAAAAAGCGCAATCAACCAATGATTGCGCTTTTTTATGCTCGGTTCTATTCTATTTCGCTTTTGTGGTTCTCCATTATTCGATAAAAAAACCGGCTGTTTTTGACAGCCGGCTTAAATGTTTATCCTAAAATTTTATACGCCTTTCTTTACCGGCTTTTTTGTTGCCGGTTTGGCCGGCGAGGGAACTGGCGGCGCTTTGTCACCCATATTCTTCCGGCTTTGTTCAGATAGTTTGAATTCATCTGATTTGCCTTCCAGGTCTTTTAACGCATCCGGCACCGGCGCTTCACCGTCTTTCAATTTAAAGTCAAATACTTTGTCAATGTGCAGCCACCGGCCATCCACCCATTGAAAACCTTCATAGTCGCCATCCGGTACAAAGGTCCAGGGATATTCCGGCTCATTGGTTTCCGAGATCAGGTGATCAACGAGGATCAGCTTTAGATCGTCGTCATAATTCAGCATCGTGGATGCGTCTTTTTTGTACTCGATGCCAAACCGGTGCTGGGGATTGCGACGAACGGTGTCTTTTTCAAATGTAAAAAACTGCCGGCCGCCAAAAACAGGCTGGTTCCTGTTGTCGAAGCTCAGTACATCGATCCATTTTTTATTGGTGCGGTAACTGTTGCCATCAAAGCCAAACAGCGTATAGTATTTTTTACCGTTATGCTCGTTTTGAATGATGTTGTAATACACCGCCCCGATCCAGGTGTTGCGGTTACGTGCCGAGTCCATGGGATCATCGGCAAATTCGGAGTAGTCACGCAAAGGCACCAGGCTCAGGGAACCGTCCTGTGTACGAAACTGAATAGCACCACGCTGACGGGTAACCGCATAGCTGTCCTGGAAATCGAGCTGCCAGGTAAAAATGCGAAAGGTACTGTCAGGTGCGTATAATTTCGAAATGCCGCGCAACGAATCAAAGGGATAATAAAAAGAATTTTTAACCTGCAGGGTGCGGATCAGGGTTTTGACAAAAAGGCTGTCTTTCCGCATCCGTTCTTCCGTGGCTTCAGCCGTTAAAAAGGTCTTGGCCAATACTTTTAAAGAATCCTCTTTTTTCTGCAGCAGCTTTACTTCCGCAGCAGGGATCACCGGCTGAGCGGAGAGGGTTTGTAAAGTAATGGTTGCCAGGAGGGCGAAGGCTACATTTTTCAACATTGCGGATATAGGTTATTCCTGCTAAGAACGACTAATTCGGCCAAAAATTTTGCTAAGGGCTTGTTGAAATTCCCCTATGTGTCTCTTAAAGTTTTTGCCTGAAACCATTAAAAGAATGGCAACAACCAAACTTTTACAGCGCTGCTGCAAACTCGGCCAGGTTGTTGAAACGCAGGTCAATATCGGGGTGAGGATAGGCTTGGTCGGGATTGGTAGTGGCCAGGAAGACCGTATACATGCCGGCAGACCGGCCAAACCGCATATCACTTGGTTTGTTGCCCACCATAATGCTTTTTGAAAAGTCGAGCTCGGGGAAATCCTTTTTGGCCTGCACCGCCATACCCGGGTTGGGCTTGCGGTTTACGCTGCTGTTGTCGATATCGGTGCAAAAATAGATCTTATCAAGGTGTCCGCCAACAACAGCTATTTCCCGCTGCATTTCATAGTGGATAGAATCCAGTGCTTCTTTTGTCATCAGTCCTTTGCCCACGCCACGTTGGTTGGTCACCAGCAACAGGCGACCAAAAACCTGGCTAAGCTTTTTAAAGGATTGCAGTACGCCTTTGCTAAAAATAAACTGCTCCCAGTGCAATACATATTCACCAACTGTTTCGTTGTTGATCACGCCATCACGGTCGATAAAAAGCGTCCATTCCCTGGTTATGGTTGAAAGATCGAGTGGTGCCGTTGCCAGTTCTGTTTGCGCTTTTTCATAATCTTCCGGAACGCCGATGTCGATAAAATAAGCATCCTGCACCGCACCATAAATAGCCTCCACATTCACTTTTTTTGCCAGGTATTCTTCTCCAAAAGAAAATGCCGGCGGAAACGCATGCCTAAAAAAGCGGGTCTTGTTTAGAATAAGATTGCCACCATTGATCAAGCCCCGTTCAGCCACACCTTTTGTTGCAAATTCGGTTACCCTTCCATCCGCAGCAAGTGAAACATTTCCGTAGCGACTGCAATCAGTCATTGGCTTTAACGCCAACGTACAGGCAGCGTTGGTTTGGCGGTGTTGGTTGTAAAGTGCTTCTACGTCAATTTTAAAAACGGTGTCCCCGTTGACCAGCAGGATATTTTCCGTTTTGGTTTTTTGCAAAGCCAAACGGATCGCACCGCCGGTGCCCAACTGTTCTGTTTCAACCGTGGTAGCGTATTGAAGGGTGGGGTAGAAGTCTTTTAAAAAACTTTCTATCTGTTCGGCTTTATAACCCAATGCAAAAACAAACCGGGTGATACCCTGCATCCGCAAATAATCAATGACATAAGAGAGGAACGGTTTGCCCGCAACGGGAGCAAGAACCTTTGGAAAATTGGGAACCGCTTCCTGTAAACGTGTGCCATATCCGCCGGCTAAAATGATGGCCTCTGTTAGGGTGTCTTCGCTCTTTTCGGTAAGGCTGTTTTCATTGCGGGTGATACTCATGTTCAGGTGCTGTTTGTACGTTGAAGCGCAATCTAGTTTTGCAAAACAAGGTATGGAAATGGATCAGTGTAAAGAGTGCAGATAAAAGTGTTCACGGAATATTACACTTCACCGTCTGTCGAAGGAAATAATTTTTCTTCCACCAGTTGACAAATAATATGCCCCACCATAATATGGCTTTCCTGGATACGAGGTGTATCTGATGAAGGCACATTGATCAGATAATCGCTGAGACCTTTTAACAGTCCGCCGGTGATTCCGGTAAAGCCAACAGTGATCACCTGCATTGCTTTCGCACTTTCAAATGCTTTGACAATATTGGCAGAATTCCCCGATGTGGACAGTCCTATCAATACATCTCCCTGCTTGCAAATGCCTTCCACCAGCCTGGCATAGACTACGTCAAAACTATAGTCATTGGCAACGGCCGTCATGTAAGAAGCGTTGCAATGCAGCGCTTCTGCCGGAACGGCTTTGCGGTTGCGATAAAAACGGCCGGTGAGTTCTGCTGCCAGGTGCTGGGCATCGGCCGCACTGCCGCCATTACCGCAAAAATAAATCCGCTTGCCGCTTTCCAATGCTGCTGCAATGGTAGCAGTGATCTGCTCTATCGTTGTCAGCTGGATTTCATCCTGCAGTAACTGTTGCTTTGTGGTAATTGATGCCGTGATAATCTCTTTGATCTTTTCCATAGTCATTTCATTCGCCAGGTCGTTAACCCTTGTTCCACCAACCGGTAAGGCCGGTGATGGCCGCCAAATTTCCGTAAACTTTCGGTAACCGCATTTTTTGTTGTACCGGGGCAATAAAAAAGCAAAAAGCCGCCACCTCCGGCACCGGAAATTTTTCCGCCGGTAGCACCGTGTTTTATAGCGCAATCGTACATTTCTTTCAGGTGGCTATTGCTGATGCCGGAAGCCATTTTCCGCTTCAGCGAAAAACCAAGATCGAGCAATTCTCCCAACGAACCTGTTTCGCCTTTTAATAATGCGTTTTTCATCAACATCGCCTGTTCTTTCAGCCCGTGCATAGCCTCCACGGCCTCGCTATTCTGCGCTGATACATTTCTTGCCTGCTCCGCAATAATGGCGGCTGATTCGCGTGCCTGTCCGGAGTAATATAAGAGCAGGTGGTCTTCCAGGTGGCGCAGTACGTCGTTTGGCAAAGGCATTCCTTCCACCATAACGTCATTGCCCCTAAACGTCATAAAGTTTACCCCACCAAAGGTGGCCGCGTACTGATCCTGGCGGCCGCCAACCCATTGCAGGTATTCTATTTCAATCTTGTAAGCATACTGCGCCATGTTGTCTTTACCCAGCGACAACGAAAGCATATCGGCAAAAGCGCCCAACATGGCCACCACAAGGGTAGAAGATGTACCAAGACCGGAGCCGGCCGGTGCATCGACGGAAGTCGTTAAATGAAATCCTGTTGTAAAAAGTTGGTAATCGTTTTGGATACAATTGCAAACTGCTTTGAGAAGGTCAAGCTCGCCATCAATGGGCATTTCTTCCTGCAGGACAAATTCGGCTCTTATATTTTGGTCCGTTGCTTCCAGGACAATCTTTGGATCAGGAATTCGTTCAATGGAAGCATGGGCAAACAACGAGATGGTTGCATTAACAATAGCGCCGCCATACAATTCACAATAAGGACTGACGTCCGTTCCGCCACCGGCAAGTCCAATGCGAAGCGGTGCCTTGCTTCGATAGATCATGCTTTTGGTTTCAGTGATGCGTACAGGCCGATAAATGTCTGTACCAGGTTATCCCAAGAAAGCTTTTGTTTTTCGCTCTGCAGATAGGGTAAAAAATAGGAGGCACCTGTTTGGTAAAATTGAAGAATGCCATCGGCCAACGCTTGCGGGTTGGGCTCAACGACCAGTCCTGCTTTTTGATGCGGCACCAGCGAAGGCAGTCCACCTACATTGGTAACGATCATTGGTTTTTCAAAATGATAGGCAAGCGGCGTAACGCCACTTTGCGTGGCATTGCGGTAAGGCTGCACCACACAATCGGCAGCAGACAGGTATAGCCTCACATCGTTATCCGGGATAAAACCAGTGCGGAGGTAAACCGAATTTTCCAAACCATTTTCGGTGATGATCTGTTTGTAGATCGTTTCATCCTCGTAAAACTCGCCGGCAACAAGAAGCCGGATGTTTTCCTTTTTCACCCGCTCATCGGATAAGGCTTGCAGCAGCATATCAAGGCCTTTGTAGCGACGGATAAATCCAAAGAAAAGTATGATCTTTTCCCCGAGCGGAAGCGCTAGTTTTTCCCTGGCCTCTTTAGTGGAAAGCGGCGTGCCGAAATTATCGTAAAGCGGGTGCGGTACCAGTTGCGCCGGCTTGGTTTTTTCAAAACTGCGCAGGTCTTGCAGTACTTTTTCACTCATGGTCACAAAGGCATCGCATTGCGCTAAAAAATAGCGGGTAAATGGTTTGTCGCCGGGACGCTTTTCATGTGGTATCACGTTATCGGCAAGACAAATAATTTTTGTGTGCCTGTTCTTTTTGATCTGCCGGATAACCGTTCCTAAAGCCGGTCCCATGAACGGCAACCAAAACCGAACGATAACCAGGTCTGGCTTTTCTTTTTCCAGGCGTTTGCCCACCCGCAGCCAGTTGGCGGGATTGACGGAATTGATCAAACTCCGGATGGGTATGCCCTCGGGTGCCGGTTCATCGGTAAACTGCGATTTGCCGGGGAAAAGAAAAGAAGGGTATTGCAGGGAAAAGGAAACGATAGTGCAGTCATGACCTTGCGTGATGAATTCTTTGGCAAGGCGATGATTGAAGGTTGTGATGCCGCCGCCGCGTAAGGGATGCGCCGAACCAATGATCAGGACCTTCATTACAAGCCGATTTTATCTTCAATAAGATAGGCGTTGCGGCCCGGTGCATTACGGGTGACCAGTTCAGAAACAAACCCGGCAAGAAACAATTGCATGCCAATGATAACAGATGTTATTGCAAAATAAAACGAGGGACGGTTGGTCACCCAGAATTCCGGATCGACGATTTTGGCAATGATAAGATAGATGCTCATGCCAAGGCCAAGCAGGAAAAACAAGGTGCCCCAAAGCCCGAAAAAATGCATCGGCCGCTTGGAGAATTTGCCAACAAAAAAGATGGAAAGCAGGTCAAGAAAACCATTGACAAAACGGTCCCAGCCAAACTTGGTAACACCGTATTTGCGCTTGCGGTGCTCCACCACTTTTTCGCCTATGCGGCGAAAGCCCGCCCACTTGGCCAGCACCGGGATATACCGGTGCATTTCACCATAAACCTCGATGCTTTTCACCACTTTTCTGCGGTAAGCCTTTAGTCCGCAGTTAAAATCGTGCAGGTGAATGCCGGATACTTTACGGGTAACGGCATTGAACAGTTTTGATGGAATATTTTTGGTGAGGGTATTGTCGTAGCGGACTTTTTTCCAACCGCTCACGAGATCGTAACCTTCCTGCGCTACCATATAAAATAATTGCGGGATCTCGTCAGGACTGTCCTGCAGGTCAGCATCCATCGTGATCACCACATCGCCTTTGGCAGCTTTAAAACCTTCGTTCAGCGCAGCCGACTTGCCGTAATTGCGCTGGAATTTGATGCCTTTGATGTTTTCGTTTTTCCGGCTCAGTGATTCAATGACTTCCCAGGAATTGTCGTTACTGCCATCATCCACCAGGATCACTTCATAACTGTATTGTTGCTCCGCACACACACGGGCTATCCAGTCGCACAATTCCGGCAGCGACTCTTCTTCATTCAGCAGGGGAACAACAAGAGAAAGGTTCATTAATAAGAAGATTGTTGGTAATTGTCCTGTTCAAAAACGGGTGGCTTGCGCTTAATAATAAAAGCAAACAAAATGGCAAACAAGCCGGTGACACCTACATAATATAGATAGGTTTTGATAAAATCAAAAACCGTTGATTTTACAATCTGCTCGCGGGACAGATCCATCGCTTTCACCAGGTCATCAATTTCTTTTTGCGGCCGCTTGGCAGCGATCAGCAGGTTTTCTGACTGTGTACGGAACGTATCAAAAAAACCCGGGTTAATGTATTTCAGGTAAATAAAATACGTGGCCGTGAAAAAAGCTTCAAACAGGAGCACGGCGATAAACATGGCTTTGAACGCTTCCCGCATTTCAATCCAGCCACCGTTGTCACGGCGCAGCCGGATGCCGCAAAGAAAAAGCATCACAAGCACTACTACGTAGCCGGCAAACATCAGCATAGAAAAATAGATTGGGTTGCTGGCACCAATGCTGTGTCGCAGCACGACAAAAATGGCATAGACCACGCCTATCATCAATCCCCACCGCAGGCCATGTGAGCCACTGTTAACCGTTTGTTCGTTATTCATAAAGGTTTCAAAATTAGTTTGTCATGGGCAATTATGCCGTAAGGCTTACCCGTAAGTGTTTTGCCAAAAAACGGCGAGTTGCGGGATCGCGAAGCAAAGCTTTCCGGCACCCATTCTTCCTCCGGGGCAAACAGGCTGAAACGGGCTTGCTGGCCGGTGGCCACTGTTACCGATGGCAATCCGAAAAGCCGCCGGGGAGACGTGGATAAAAGTTCAGTGATGCGCTCCAGCGAAAGACCGGGCATGCTGGTCTTCACAAGGGCAAACGCCGTTTCCAAAGCGATCATGCCGGGCTTTGCATATTCAAATTCAACAACTTTATTATCGGTATGGTGGGGCAGGTGGTGCGATGCAATGCAATCCACTGTTCCGTCTTCCACCGCTTTGCGGATCGCATCGCGGTCGGCTGCCGTACGGAGCGGAGGGGATAACTTTAAATTGGTATCGTAACCGGTAAGATCGGCGTCAGTAAACAGCAGGTGTGCAGGGGTTACCGAACAACTTACGGGCAACCCTTCCGCTTTTGCTATGCGTACCAGTTCCAACCCTTTGGCGGTAGAAACACCGGTGAAATGAATGGCTGAACCGGTGTAGCGGGTAAGCTCAATATCGCGGCTGATCATCAACTCTTCGGCAATGGCAGGTTTACCCGGTAATCCCAATTGGGTAGATACAACACCTTCATTCATTAGTCCAGGACCGCTGATGCTTTGCTCGTCCGGTACCTGGATGATGATCTTGCCGATAGCTTTTACATATTGCAAAGCTTTGAGTAAAAGTCCGGAAGACTGCACCGGGTGAATGCCATCGCTGAAAGCCACAGCACCGCTCTGGTGCATGTCGTACATTTCGGACAGCTCTTTTCCTTCCACGTTTTTGGTGATGGCACCGATTGGGTGAAGACCAACCGGCAGGCTTTTGCTACGCTGCACGATGTATTCAACACCAGCTTTTTGGTAAACAACGGGTTGGGTGTTGGGCAGGAGGAATACATCAGTATAACCCCCATGCGCAGCCGCAGTTGCGCCGGTTTCGAGTGTTTCGCGAAACTCAAAACCAGGATCGCAAAAATTGGCAAAGACATCGGTAAAACCCGGGGAAATGCACAGTCCGGATACGGATATGGTTTTGTCGGCCGAACCATCAATGGCGCCTATTTCCGATACAAAACCGTTCTGAACGAGGATATCAAGCTGTTGCCGGTGAAAAGAGGAAGCTGCATCGATGACAGTTACACCTTTTAAGAGAATGTCCATTAAGCTGCGAAGATAAGTTTTTCACCAGAACGGTTGAAATTTGAAGGGTGATTCCTGTCATGCGGTTTGGTATCTCTTAAGAGACAAAATCAAACGAGAGAACCAGGTACATGTAACATCTTCTCAAAACCACACCCAGTAACAGTTTCCTAGCGAATCAACCTCATTTGTTTGCCAAAAAAGGCGTATTTATACTAACAAAATGGAAAAAAAACTAGATATTAGCGGCTTCAATTAATCAGACCGCATCATTTTAAACGCTAACTTATAAATGAAAACTGCACTTATCACAGGGATCACCGGGCAGGACGGGGCTTATTTGGCCGAGCTGCTTTTGGAGAAAGGCTACATGGTACACGGTATCAAACGCCGCTCCTCGCTGATCAACACCGACCGTATTGACCATCTTTACCAGGACCCACACGAAAACAATGTTCGCCTGAAACTTCACTACGGCGACCTGACCGACTCTACTAACCTTATTCGCATTATCCAGGAAACTAGGCCCGACGAGATCTATAACCTCGCTGCCATGTCGCATGTAAAGGTTTCCTTTGATACACCGGAATACACCGCTAATGCCGATGGCATTGGCACCCTTCGCCTGCTGGAAGCGATCCGCATCCTGGGACTGGAGAACAAGACAAAGATCTACCAGGCCTCTACCTCCGAGCTGTATGGACTGGTGCAGGAAATCCCCCAGCGGGAGACCACCCCTTTCTACCCAAGAAGCCCTTACGCAGTGGCTAAATTATACGGCTACTGGATCACGGTGAACTACCGTGAAGCCTACGGCATGTTTGCCTGCAACGGTATCCTTTTTAACCACGAAAGCCCGCTGCGTGGCGAAACCTTTGTAACCCGCAAGATCACCCGTGCCGTGGCAGCCATTGCCACCGGTCACCAGGACTGCCTGTACATGGGTAACCTGGATGCCCAACGCGACTGGGGTCACGCCAAAGATTACGTAGAAGCGATGTGGCGCATCCTGCAGCAGGACAAGCCCGAAGATTTTGTGATCGCAACCGGTGTCACTACGAAAGTTCGTGAATTTATTTCCATGGCCTTTGCCGAAGTGGGCATTATGCTGGAGTTTGAAGGTCACGGCCTGCAGGAAAAAGGCATCGTGGTGGCTTGCGCCAATCCTGAGTTCCAGATCCCTGTTGGCAAGTCAGTTGTTGCCATCGATCCTGCTTATTTCCGTCCCACGGAGGTTGACCTTTTGATTGGCGATGCCACCAAGGCAAGGACCGTGCTGGGCTGGGAACCAAAGTACGACCTCAAAATGCTGGTGCAGGAAATGATGGCCGCCGATGTGAAAAAAGTCAGCAACGCCACCAAAGTAGGTGTGGAGCAGATCTACTCTTACATCAACCGCTTCGAAGAAAGATAGTGTCTGAACTTGGATTTGTGGGATGAATGAGATGGAAAGGGTAAAACACATTTCTTAACTTTCTCACCTCAGTGCATCAAACTTTTTTCAGCTAAAAGCATAAGAATAAAATGGGACCTATTATGGTCCCATTTTTTATGGGATAAACAAACAGAAAGTTTTGAAGATAGTAATGACACAGCCAGACAAAAAATTCGTGTAATTCGTGCAAAAATTTATGTTTAAATGAAGTATAGAAAATTCAGGGATACAGAGATTTCAGAGATTGGTCTTGGCACCTGGCAACTGGGAAGTTCAGACTGGGGCACACTGGCGGAAGAAGATGCATTTGCCATTTTGCAAACTTTTGTTGATGGCGGCGGTAACTTTATTGATACCGCAGATGTATATGGTTCCGGCATCAGCGAAAAAACAATCGGTACCTTTTTAAAGAAAACCAGCAAGCCGTTGTACGTAGCTACCAAGTTGGGAAGAAGAGGCGACGGCACCTGTGGCTGGCCGCAAAACTTTACGTACAAGTCTATGCGGGAACACGTAGAAAGTTCTTTGCAGAACCTGGGACAATCACAGCTTTTTTTAGAGCAGTTGCATTGCATTCCAACAGAAGAACTGCGTAAGGGCGATATCTTCAACAACTTTCGGCAGTTAAAAGCAGAAGGTTTGATCAGGCACTGGGGTGTTAGCGTGGAAACCAGTGAAGAAGCCCTGCTTTGCCTGGAGCAGGAAGGACTGGCTTCGCTGCAAATAATCTTCAATCTTTTCCGCCAGCATGTGGCTGAAGAGGTGTTTGCCAAAGCAAAAGAAAAAGGGGTAGCGCTGATCGTCCGCGTGCCGCTGGCCAGTGGGCTCTTGACAGGAAAGTTTACGGAGACAACCACTTTTCCCGAATCAGATCACCGCAATTATAACCGCAATGGTGATGCGTTCAATGCAGGTGAAACATTCTCAGGTATTGCTTTTTCCGAAGGTGTACAGCATGCAAAAAAGATGACAGATATGTTGCCGGAAGGACCGCTGGCACAATGGGCACTCCGTTGGATCCTCGATCACCCGGAAGTAACCACGGTGATCCCAGGTGCCTCCAGTTCAAAACAGGTGGAAAGTAACCTGGCCGCAGCAGCGCTGGCGCCGGTTCCGGAAGCCGTACACCAGGAGCTGCGAGCTTATTATGACCAATCGGTAAAGCCCTCCATCAGAGGTCACTATTGATTTTGATAAATATAAAGTCTTAAAAAAAAGAGCCGTTCTTTTCAGAACGGCTCTTTTGATTTATACAAAATGTATCGATCGATTCTTACACACGCTGTGTTTGGGCTTTAGGCGCCGGCTTTTCTGAAGGTGTACTGTCGGAAGATGCACCCAGTGCTCTTTTGCCACCCAGGTCAACAAGGATAGGAGCGGCAACAAACACCGAAGAGTAAATACCGGTTACCACACCGATCAGCATCGCAAAGGCAAAACCTTTGGTTACTTCACCACCCACCAGGAAGAGGATCAGGATGGTAAGGAATACGGTGACAGATGTCATGATCGTACGGCTCAATGTTTCGTTGATAGAACGGTTAATGATTTCGCTGTTTGAAGCGCCGGTCATTAATTTATTGTTCTCACGGATCCGGTCAAAGATGATCACCGTATCGTTCATCGAGAAACCGATCACCGTTAGAATGGCCGCAATAAAATGCTGATCCAGTTCCAGCGGAAAAGGCACCACGTTCTTCAGGAAGGAGAACACCGCCAGGGTAACAAACACGTCATGCATGAGGGCAAAGATGGTACCCAGTGAGTAACGCCAGTCGCGGAAACGAATGAAGATATACAAGCAGATCACGATCAACGCAAAGATGGTAGCCGTAATAGCACCTTTCTTCAGGTCATCGGAAATGGTTGGCAACACCGTGGTAGTACCCATGATGTGATCATTCTTGAACTGTGCGTAGGAGGACGAAGGAATATGCTTGCTCAACCCTTCCATCAGCTTTGTTCCTACCAGCGAATCGGCTGCGGGTGATGTGTTGGCGATTTCGTAAGACGTTGTGATGTCCAACTGGCGATTGTTACCAATTGTTTTAATCACCGGGCTTTCACCAAAAACAGCGTCGAGGTCATTCCGGATCTCTTCTACCTTGTTGGAAACAGGCTCGTTGAAACGTACCACGTAGCTGCGGCCACCTTTAAATTCAACACCCTGGTCAAAACCGTTGAAGATGGAACCAATTCCGAGCATGAAAACGACTGCTGAAATGCCATAGGCTATTTTGCGGTACTCGATGAATTTATACTTGGGATGTTCAAGAATTTTCTTGGATATAGGTGTGAAATACTCCAGGTGACGCTTTTTGCTGGTAAACCATTCTGTAACCCAACGGCTAACGAGGATACCGCAGAACAGCGACAGGAGCAAACCGATGATCTGCGTGGTAGCAAAACCTTTTACCGGGCCCAAACCAAAAGAGAAAAGGATAATGGCTGTCAAAAGGGTAGTGATGTGACCATCCAATACAGGCGGCAGGGATCGTTTGTAACCCTCGTTGATGGCTTGCACATAGGTTTTTCCCTTGCGCAATTCATCCTTGATACGTTCGTAAATGATTACATTCGTATCTACCGCCATACCAATGGTCAGTACCAAACCGGCAATACCAGGAGCGGTAAGGGTAGCACCCAAACCAGTCAGTACGCCAATGGTGAAAAGGAGGTTCAGGATAAGGGCAATGTTGGCAACCCATCCGCTGGTGTTATAATAAACAAGCATCAGCAGGAAGATTACAACAAAAGAGATCACAAAAGAAAGAATACCACCCTGGATGGCATCGGCGCCAAGGGTTGGTCCTACCACTTGCTCCTGCACAATTTTGGCAGGTGCCGGCAGCTTACCAGCCTTCAGGATGTTGGCCAGATCCTGTGCTTCTTCCAGTGTAAAATCACCAGAGATTTCCGTACGGCCGCCGGTGATTTTGTCGTTGGCAACCGGGGCAGAATAAATGATGTCATCCAGCGCAATCGCGATCGGACGCTGCTCTTTAAACGAAGTTTCTGTCAGGCGACCCCATTTGGCGTTACCGGCAGGACCAATGTCCATGGTCACCGTTGGGCGGCCACCCATTTGATCATAGGTCTGCGCAGCAGTGGTGATCACGTCACCTTCCATCGGTGCTTTGTCGGCATTTGCAGTCTTCAGCACATACAGGGGAACAACGTTCAGTTGCTTGCCACTGGGTTCGCGACCGGGAATACCAAACGCAAAACGGGCATCAGAAAGCCCGGCTTCCGTAAAGGCGCGGCGTACTACATCCATGTTCAGGTATTGGCGCATCAACGAAGTATCTCTTGTTGATACCACCAGGCCATTACCTGCTTGCTGGAATAATTTAAGGATCGGGTTGTTACCGGCAAAGGCAGAGGTATCGGTAGTTTTTACACCGGTATCTGTTGATTGCGAAAGCTTAATGCCACCGGCGGTGTCGGTTGTTGAACCAGCAGTCGTATCAACCCGTGCAGGGGTTGGAGCCGGCGCAGCAGAAGGGCGGGTAGCCGCTTCCAGGTCTGCAACCGCTTTGTCAGCAGTTACCAATGCATTGTAATATTCTTCGGGCCTGTAGGTCAGCCAGAATTGGAGGTTGGCGCTTGATTGCAGGTATTTGCGAACTCTTTCCTGGTCTTGCAGGCCTGGCAGTTCAACTGTGATCACACCTTGCTCTTTGTTTGGGTTGATGTTGGGCTGGGCAACGCCAAACTGGTCGATACGGGTTTGCAGTACGCGGAACGTACGGTCAAAGGCCGCATTGGCTTCTTCCCGGATTACGCCAATTACTTTGGTGTCGTTGTCTTTCGGGCTGATGCGACCTGCGCTGGCAGCGGAGAAAAGAGGCGCCAGGGGAGCACCGTTAGCCGTTTTTTTGTATTCTTCAACGAAAAGTGTTACAAAATCAGCACTGCTGTTAGCCTTGCGAAGGTTCGCTGCTTCAAGGGCTTTCAGGAAGTTGGGATCCTTGCTGTTGTTGGCCATCGAACGCAACAGGCCCGAAAGTTCTACTTCCAGGGTTACGTTGATACCACCTTGCAGGTCAAGACCAAGGTTCAGCTCTTCGCCTTTTGCTTTTTGATAAGATACAGGACCGGTAATGCCAAAGTGCACGGTTTCGTCTTTGGTGCTGTCAAGCAGGCGGCGCAGACGGTCTTTGTACACCTGTTCTTTGGTGGCACTGTCGGCGTTGGCATAGTTCTGGCTAACGAATTGCTGGGCCTTTGCCTCCATTTTCTTCTCGTGGCCGCGAACGACCCAGGTAAAGGAAAGCTCGTAGATGGAGTAAATAATCAGCAAGACGGTAAAAAAGCGGATGAGGCCTTTCAATTGCATAAAACGGTTTTTTAAATAGTACCTCACATTGCCCAATCTTTTCGCAGCACAAGAGAGGTGGTTTTTTTAAGAGTGGGCAAAGATATATTTTCTACCTTATATTCAGTCGGTTAGTGCAGTTCTTTTCAACCCGCAAAACACCGCGTTCAAAGTTATTTTCACTATATTTTAGCGGAATGGGGGCTGTTTGTGGATAAAATTTTCCCCATATGCCGACAGGCTGAAGGTTCGTAACGGCGGACTTACGGCGAATTTTGCGGCATTTTCAACATTTTTCCGTTTCCATCCTGCGCAGGCATCGCATATTATTCCGGCTTACAATCCTTACATTTGGTCCACTCAAAACCAACCTTGCATGGAGTTATCATCGTTGTTACAACGCTTTTCCGAGCCCGAAACCTTGCGCATGGCAAAGCTGGGTCGCGAAATGCGGGCAAAAGGACTGGACATTACGGACCTGAGTTTAGGCGAACCTGATTTTGACACACCCGAACACATTAAAGAGGCGGCCAAAAAGGCCATTGACGAAAACTGGAGCCACTACACACCCGTTGCCGGCTACCTCGATCTCCGCGAAGCGGTTTGTCACAAATTTGAGCGGGACAACAACCTGCACTACACTCCCGAGAACATTGTGGTATCTACCGGTGCCAAGCAAAGCCTGGCCAATGCCATCCTTAGCATAGTGGATGTTGGCGACGAAGTGATCATTCCCACACCGTATTGGGTTTCCTATTCCGCCCAGGTACAACTGGCCGGCGGTACGGTAAAGCTGATCCGCACCCATATTGGCAACGGCTATAAAATAACGCCGGCTGAGTTGGAAGCAGCCATCACACCAAAAACAAAGCTGTTCATGTTCTCGTCGCCTTGCAATCCCAGCGGAGCGGTTTATACCGGAGAAGAACTGGCGGCGCTGGCAGATGTTTTCCGTCGTTACCCGCAGGTGATCGTTATTTCAGATGAGATCTACGAATACATCAATTATACGGGCAAGCATTACAGCATTGCGGCAGAAGAAGGCATGAAGGACAGGGTAGTGGTGGTGAATGGCCTGAGCAAGGGCTTTGCCATGACGGGCTGGCGCCTGGGCTATATTGCTGCACCGACTTCTATTGCCAAAGCCTGCGAAAAGATCCAGGGACAATTTACATCCGGCACCAATGCTGTTACGCAACGGGCGGCTATCACAGCCCTAACCTCGCCGCTGGATGCAACCAACGAGATGGTGAAAGAATTTGCCCGGCGCCGCGCAAGGGTGATGGAATTGCTGAAAGGCCTGGAAGGATTTCATTTTACAGAGCCGGATGGCGCTTTTTATTCGTTCCCCTGCATCGATCATTATTTTGGTAAATCCGATGGCGAAACCACGATCAACAACGCCGATGATTTTTCGATGTACCTGCTGAACAAGGGCCATGTGACCACGGTGACTGGTTCTGCGTTTGGCGATGAGCAATGCATTCGCATCTCGTTTGCCAACAGCATGGAAAACATAGAAAAAGGATTTGCGCAGATCAAAGAAGCGATAAGCCATCTACGCTAAGCGACCAGCCATTTCCAAAAATTTCTGATGCAGCTTTAATACTTGCGGGATCAGCAATTCCTGCTCGTCGTTGGTGACCACAAAATCGCAAAGCTTCATTTTCAGGCTTTCTGAAAGTTGTTGCCGCATGCGGTGCTGAACGGCTTCGCGGCTGCTGCCATCCCTTTCCATCACCCGTTTGATGCGAAGGTGCCCCGGCGCATACACACCAATCACAAAATCAAGTCCCTCAACCGATCCGCTTTCAAACAGCAAGGCCGCTTCCTTGATTACATACGGGGCATTTTGCCTCGCAAACCAGGCTTCTGCATCCCGGATAGTGGGTGGGTGAACCAGGCTGTTGAGAAGATCGAGTTTAGTCTTATCCGAAAAAACAATTCCCGCCAATTTAGCCCGGTTCAATTCGCCTTCGGTGTAAATGTCGTCGCCAAAATGTTGTTGCAAACTGGCTTTTAGCTGGGGGTCGGTTTGATAAAGCCGTTTTGAAGCCGCATCGGCATAATAAACAGGTACCTGCAGCAATTCGAAAATGGCAGCAACGGTTGTTTTTCCAGAACCAATTCCACCGGTAAGACCAATTTTTAAAGGCATGAGGGCAAATGTAGAGCAGTTTGGGGTTTGGCGTTTGGGGTTCGGGGTTGGGAGTCTTTCATTTCTTACATTCTTGCAGGGTTGGCAAAGTCAAAGTAATTGAATTTAAGGGGAGAAGTAATGGGTTGTTGATTTGATCAGGACATAGTGGAATGCAGTCGGATTTTTATAAGTAAAGAACTTTATTTACAGGATTTCACAACAAGCATCTCATTTGTTTTCGCAAGCAAATTTCTTTTTTGGGAACGTGGATTTTTTATAATATATACAAAAAGAAGTTGGTGTGATTTTTTAAAGCTGCCTTTTCTATCCCGCTTACGTATTAACTTTAAAGACAAACATTTCCGGTGGAAATCTGTAAACCAGGTAGCCGTAACGAAAGCTTGCATTTTGCTTTGACAAGGCTCTTAATCCCCGCCCTTGCCATTGGGATCTGTTGTGCCGCAAACGCCCAGGATTGTCCACCCAATATTGATTTTGAGACCGGCACTTTCGACTCCTGGTCTTGTTATACCGGCTCGGTTGCCGATGTAGCCGGGACCAACCAAATGTCTCTCTATTCTTCTGGCCCTGTTTCGGGCCGGCACACACTCTTTAACCGAACAGCATCAAATGAATTGGATCCTTACGGAAAGTTTCCCGTGGTTTGTCCCAATGGCAGCGGCTATTCCATCCGGCTTGGCAACAATACTGCCGGCACCGAAGCCGAAGGCGTTTCGTACCAGTTTACCATCCCAGCCAACCGCGATGCTTACTCCCTGATCTATCATTATGCCGTTGTTTTCCAGGACCCGGCCCACCTGGAGCACCAGCAGCCGCGGTTAGAATTGGAGATCATGAACGTAACCGACAATACCATCATCAGTTGCTCTTCGTTTACATTTTACCCCATTGGTTCACCCTTACCTGGTTTTTTTCTTGCCGAAAATTCTATCGGCTCTACGCCGGTTTGGTGCAAGGACTGGTCGGCCGTTTCCATCAACCTCGATGGTATGGCGGGAAAAACAATTCGCTTGTTTTTTAAAACTGCCGACTGCACGTTCCGGCGGCATTTTGGCTATGCCTATATTGATGTGAACACCGAGTGCAGCAGCGAGTTTACCGGCGCCACCTATTGTCGCGGCGACTCGGCCATTAATGTGGTAGCACCTTACGGCTACCAGAATTATACCTGGTACAACGCCGATTTTTCGCGGGTGCTAGGAAGCACACAAAATCTCGTGATGAACCCACCGCCGGCAGCGGGAACCATGCTGGCGGTAAAAGTGGAACCTTATTATGGATACGGGTGTACAGATACCTTGTATGCCAACCTGATTGATACCTTGACCGTAAAAGCATTCGCCGGTCCGGACAAAGGCATTTGTTTTGGCAGCCCGGCTCAAATTGGGGGCCTGCCACGGCAGGGCATTTATTACGAATGGAGCCCGCAGCAGGGACTGTCCGAAACAACGATCTCGAATCCGTTTGCCAACCCACCACAAACAACAACCTACACGCTAACAAGCCGCAGCTACGGAGGTGGCTGCATGGCAAGGGATGAAGTGATGGTATCGCCGGTGCTGGTGGACAATTCCATCACCCTTTTAGGAAAAGACAAATATTGTGTTGGCTATGGCGACAGTTCCGTGCTAAAGGTTTTGCCATCCGATGCCATTCGCTGGTTCAGGAATGAAACGGCGCTGAGCGGTGCCAATGATGTTGTTTATCGCGTAAAAGAGTCGGGAGAATATTATGCAGAAGTTGAGAACGATGGCTGCACCGCGGTAACCCCGCGACAAAATATCGTTATCGAATCGCCGCGAAAAGGCATCACCTATCCGCCCATGTATGTTGTTGCCAACAACCCGGTAAACCTGCAGGCCCGTGACTTTGGCAATGTTTTGCTTTGGCGGCCGGGTACAAATTTGAGCAGCACTACGTCCGTCAATACAAACTTTAGCGGGACTACCGACCAGTTTTACAATATAGAAATTACAACAGACGCTGGTTGTGTAACAGTAGATTCGCTGGCTGTGACCATCGTAAGTAAAATGGATATTATGGTGCCCACGGCATTTACACCCAACAGCGATGGCCGCAATGATGTGCTGCGACCCGTTTTATATGGCATGAGAGAACTACGATATTTCCGTGTCTACAATCGGTGGGGACAATTGCTTTTTGAAACCAGGCAGCAGCACCAGGGTTGGGATGGAAAATTTGCCGGGAAAGTGCAGGCCAACCAGGTGGTGGTTTGGGTAGCGGAAGGCATTGGCTATAACGACCAGCGCCTGGTACGAAAAGGCAACACGGTGTTGATCCAGTAAAACGTTATCACAACATTTCGTTGACAAGAAAAGCCCATTCTTCCTCAAGGGAGTGTGAGGGACGTTTTCTGCCCGCCCGGTTGTACCAGTAATCGGCATTCCAACTATCACCTTCCTTGCGGTGCAAATAGGCATGAATCCAGGCTGCGTTTTTATCCGGCAGGTCCTGTATCATCTCGTGCGATTTCTCCCAGTTACCTTTGCCGTCCCACCATAACGATTGCAGATAAACAGACAGGGAATCCGGCGGCCGATCGGCCGTCAACGATTGCGAAAAGGCTTCAAAATTCATCACTTAAAAATAAAAGCATTTGCCGTATGGAAAGCGGAAACTGCTTCAATAAAGTGTCAATCACCTTGCAAAGCTGCTAACGGAATCAAAAAATTTTTACCAACAGCGGTCATTTTTTATCTACTGGTACAAGAGGCTGAATAACCAATTTTTTTTTCGACTTCGCCGTTTTATTATTGCCCGAATCGATTCAGCCTATGGAATTGTATTACTCGTTTTCGGTGCTTATTGTGATGGCCTCTTTTTTTGCCTACATCAACCATCGTTTCATCAAGCTGCCGGCAACCATCGGTATCATGCTGATGGCAATTTTTGGTTCGGTGATCATCCTGGTGGCGGGCAATTTCTTGTTCCCCAACCTTGCCACCAAAGTAACAAATCTTGTCAGCAGCTTTGATTTTACAGAAGTGCTGATGGGAGCCATGCTGAATTTTTTACTGTTCGCCGGCGCCATCCATGTAAAGATCTCCGACCTGCGGGAACAACGCTGGCCGGTGATTGTTTTCTCCACCGTCAGCGTGATCATTTCCACCTTTGCCGTTGCCGGCTTGCTTTATTATGTGACGCAATTGTTTTCACTCGAGTTGCCATTTATCTATTGCCTGCTTTTTGGCGCCCTCATATCACCAACCGATCCCATTGCCGTTTTAGGCATATTGAAAAAGGCCGGCGTACCCAAATCGCTGGAAACAAAAATTGCCGGCGAATCGCTTTTCAATGACGGTATGGCGGTTGTGTTGTTTGCCGTGATCCTGCAACTGGCCGAAACCGACATCGACATAAACATCGGTTCCATCTCCTGGCTGCTTGTAAAAGAAGCCGGTGGTGGCCTGCTGTTGGGCGCCGTACTCGGACTATCAGCTTCCGCTGCCCTAAAACGAATTGATGACTATATCGTGTCTGTGCTGGTAACACTTTCGGTGGTCATGGGCGGTTACCTCATTGCCCATGCAGCACATATCAGCGGTCCGCTTACTATGGTGGCTGCGGGTTTGATCATTGGCAACCTGAGCAAACGGGTGGTCATGTCGGAGATCACGAGAGATTACCTGAACAAATTCTGGGAATTGATCGATGAAATCCTCAACGCCATTCTTTTCCTTTTTATTGGACTGGAACTGCTCCTGTTGCCAGGGCTCCTGAGCAGTTGGGCCATTGGTTTGGTAACGATCCTGATCGTGTTGCTGGCCCGTTTTCTTTCCATCTGGATCCCATCGAAAGTTGTGCCGTTCAAAAATAAATTCAGCAAGGGAACACTGATCGTGCTGGTGTGGGGAGGTTTGCGCGGTGGCGTTTCCATTGCCTTGGTGCTTTCCATTGCCGCAGGCCCATACAAAAACCTTTTGCTGGAGATCACCTATTTCGTGGTCGTCTTTTCCATCGTCTTCCAGGGACTTTCCATTGGCAAAGTCGCCAACCGGTTTTTGGAAGAACGTAGTGGTACCAAAAAATAAAAATAGCCTGTAATATCTTAGTAGAAGGGCAGGGAATTATTAGGTAAACTGCATCACGAAAACAGTTCCCTGTCCTTCTTTTGATTGCACCTGGATGCTTCCCTTGTGCAGCATGACGATTTGCTTGCAAAGGCTCAGTCCAATGCCGCTGCCGCTTTTTTTGGTGCTGAAAAAAGGAATAAAGATCTTGTCCATCACTTCCTCCGGCATGCCCTGCCCGTTGTCGGCAACTTTTAAAATGATCTTCCGGTCAAGCGAAATATCGGCCGACAAAACGATTCGCGGGTGCTCGGCTTCTTTCACGGCTTCCAGTGCATTGACAATAAGATTGATAAACACCTGCTCCATCAGGCTGAAATCGGCCTGCATCTGCAGCTCCGGGTTTTTGAGAATGATCTCCAGTTCAACACCTTTCTGCTCAAACGTAGGCTGCATCAGTTGGTGCAGGTTGCCAAACAATTCACGGACATAGATCTTCTTCAAATTGAGCGTGGTGATCTTGTTCAGGTTGCGATAAGTTTCGGCAAATTTTAAAAGCCCTTCGCTGCGGCGTTTGATGGTATCGATACCCAGTTCAAGGTCTTCCACCGCATCGTCTTCAATATTCGGCGAAGCCAGTTGCAAACGATTCTTAAGCGTTTCGGCAAGGGAGGAGATAGGCGCCACCGAATTCATGATCTCGTGGGTCATAACGCTGAGCAGTTTTTGCCAGGCTTTTGATTCGGTTTCGTCAAGGGCTTCATCCACATTTTGAAAAGCAATAAGCTTGGAGCTTTTGTTATTGATGTGGAAAGCCGAAACGGAAAGCAGTGCTTTGAACGTTGTTTTTTCGAGGTGAATGGTAACGATGCGGCTTTCGGCCGGTGAAATAGACTGTAGCTCTTCGTACAAAACCTTGTTACGCTTTTCCAGCGAATGAATGGTTTTGAGGTAAGGCAACTCCAGCATACGTTTCAGCGTTTCATTCATCCAAAAAACCTCGCCGCTTTCCACTTCGTACGAAAGGATTCCGGTATCTACCAGCTCCAGTATCTTTTGCAGGTATTGGTACTGCGTTTCTTTTTCCTTGCTGATAACTTTAAAAGTGGTATTGATCTCGTTAAAACCCTGGCGCAACGGCTGTATGTCGGCCGAAGCATGCTTCACATCAAAATACCGCGAGAAGTCACGGTAATGAACCGCTTCCAAAAACTGGCTGACTTCTTCATGGGTCTTGCGCTGAAAGCGGAAAAATTCCACCATCAGGTACACCAGGAAAGGCGCCACGAGGGCCGCCCAAAGTATCCAGCCTTTCACCAGGAAAAAGGAAACGGCCGCCAGCGTCACAAACAGGAGAATGGTCCGCAGCAGGATTTGATTATAAGAAGTGGTCGAAATCATGACGTAGTAAGGTAAATAGAGAAAAGTCAAATTCAAAAAAACAACGGTAAGGCCGAAACCACCGGGGCTTTTTGATGAATGGTTAAATATCGTATTTGCTCAGTCGCCGGTACAAGGCGGTTCGGGTAATACCCAGTTCCTTAGCCGCTTTGGAAATATTGCCGCTGTTTTTTTCAATCACTTTCAGGATCGTATTCTTTTCTATCGTGCTTAAATTTGATTGGTCTACTTCGTCAACAAGAACAACGGATGATTCAATGGGCGAAAAGAGTATGTCCCTTGCCGTGAGTACATTGCTATCGGCCATGATCACCGCCCGTTCAATGGCATACTGCAGTTCCCGCACATTACCGGGGTAATGGTAGGAAAGCAGTTTTTCTTTTGCCGTTTTCTCCAACTCCATTTCCGGTTTCAGGTATTTGCTACGGTAGGTTTTGATAAAATGATTAGCCAGCAGCAATATATCCTGTCCGCGTTTGCGCAGCGGTGGCACCACGATTTCAACCGTGTTGATGCGGTAAATAAGATCCTTGCGAAAACGGCCTTCGTTGGCCAGTTCGGTGATGGGAATATTGGTGGCGCAGATCAACCGGATATCAATCGAAACCGGTTCGTTTGTCCCTAGTCGGATAACCTGGCGGTTTTGCAATACGCTCAACAATTTCGCCTGCTGGTGCAGGGAGATATTCCCGATCTCGTCAAGAAAAAGTGTTCCGGTATTAGCGGCTTCAAAGCGACCCGCCCGGTCTTCCCTTGCATCGGTAAAAGCGCCTTTTTTGTGCCCGAACAGTTCACTTTCAAAAAGCGATTCTGTCAGGGCACCCACATCTACCTTTATAAATGGTTTGGTTACCCGCAGCGAGAACTGGTGAATGGCTTTCGCGATCAGCTCTTTGCCCGTACCGTTCTCACCCAAAATCAAAATATTGGCATCGGTGGGAGCAATCTTCTGGATCTTGTAAAAAATATCCTGCATGATCTCCGATTCGCCCAGCAGTTCTTTTTCAAAAATGGAACTGCCGTTGAGAATATCACCCGTTGTTTTGCTTTCCCTTTTGCGAACTGCTTCCTTGATGGTGGCGATCAGTTTTTCATTGTGCCAGGGCTTTACGATAAAATCAAACGCACCTTCTTTCAGCGACCGGATGGCAAGGTCAATATCACCGTAAGCGGTGATCATGATCACGGAAGCCGTTGAGCGGTATTCCTTGATCTTTTTTAACCAGTAAATACCCTCGTTGCCGGTGTTGATCGAACTTTTAAAATTCATGTCCAGCAGGATCACATCAAAATCCTGCTTGGAAAGCAGTGAATGAATGTTTTCGGGATTTTTTTCGGTGACAATTAGTTTAACCTCGGGTTTCAGAAGAAGACGGACTGCAGTCAGCACATCAACATCATCATCAATAACAAGAATAGAAGCCGTTTTTAAAGACATGTAGTGAATGGATTGTGGCTGATGCGAATCTAACAATATGCCATCATATAACGATTTGAAAATAAAGGAAGAGGAAAACGGGCCCGGCGGCTGCTGTATCAAAAACGAACAGTTTTTGTCCGCATGCGAACACCTTCGTAGATTACACTTTTTCTAACTACTTGAAAACCACACTATGTATCGTTTGGCACTTTATTGCATAGGGTAGGAAGAGCAAAATAAAATTGACTGTGGACAGAGTAATCGAAAAAAAACGCTGGAACAACAAAAAGACATTTACGCTGATTGGCGTGTTGCTGCTGGCAGGACTAATCGGCGGCAGTATCTATTATACGGCCGGCGGATCGAAGCTGAACGTGGAAGCCGAACGCATCACCGTCAGCGAAGTAAAAAAAGGTGCCTTCCAGGAGTTTATTCCCGTAAATGGCGTGGTGCTGCCCGAAACAACTATTTACCTCGATGCCATTGAAGGCGGACGGGTAGAAGAAAAATTGGTGGAAGATGGTGCCATGGTGGCCAAAGGCCAGCCGATCCTTCGGCTTTCCAACACTGATCTGGAACTAAGCCTGGTGAACCAGCAAACGGCGGTATACAACCTGCTCACGCAAATGCAGATCGCTAAAAATGCGGCCCAGCAAAACACCACGCAAAAGCTCAATCAAAAAACCGATGTAGAAAATGCATACAAGGAAGCCAAACGGGTGTATGACCTGAACAAATATCTCTACGAACAAAAAGCCATTGGCCTGCAGGAGTTCAAGCAAGCTGAGAATACCTTCAACTACCAGGTGGCCCGCATGAAGCTGACCGATGAAATTCTCCAGCAGGATGCATCTTCCAACGCTCAGCAGGTTTCACAGGCTTCCCAGTCTTACCTCGGTTCGCAAAATGCGCTGAATGTCATGCGCAAGAAAGTGGGAGACCTGATCGTTCGGGCACCGGTTTCGGGACAATTGACTTCACTGGATGCCGAGATCGGGCAAAGCAAGAACAAAGGCGAACGACTGGGCCAGATCGATATCATCAGTGGTTACAAAGTTCGGGTTGATATTGACGAGCACTATATCTCCAGGGTTTTTATTGGCCTCATGGGCGAAGCCACCATTGCCGGCAAAGATTACAAGCTGAAAATAACCAAAGTGTACACGCAGGTAAACAGCGGCCGCTTCCAGGTAGATATGCTGTTTGAAGACAAGGTTCCTGAAGGCATTCGCCGCGGACAGACCCTGCAAATTCGTTTGGCACTAAGCGACGAAACACAGGCACTCTTGCTGAGCAAAGGAGGCTTTTTTCAGCAAACCGGTGGCAACTGGGTATACAAGCTGAGTGCCGATGGCAACACGGCGTATAAAGTAGATGTGCAATTGGGCCGTCAAAACCCCGATTACTACGAAGTGCTGAGCGGTTTGCAGCCGGGGGAAAAAGTGGTGACATCAAGCTATGAGAACTATGGCAATATGCAGGAACTCGTAATCAAAAAATAAAACGGTAAACCTTCAGGCGGTTTGTTACAGGGAAAAGAATAGCGGCAATCAGAAAAGAGAGGCAAAAGAACTGTAACATTTTTTAAAGATTCTCGTCTCACTGTTTACGACAAAACCAACCAACATGAAACTTCTTTTGATGTTCATTGCCTGCGTCTGCTTGAACAAGCCTGAGCCCACCTGTAAGGAGGCGAAAGAACCAAAAAAGCAGAAAGAGGTTAAAGTGACCAAAAAACAACAAAAAGCCACCTACAACAGGTTAGCTCCATCCATCATCATCATCAACTACTGATATGCAGAACGAACAAACACAAAAGCCTTCGCCTGTGCTACACGCATCATCCGACCAGCCCTCCCTGGTGATCAAGATCCGGAACATGGAGAAGATCTACCGCACCGAGGAAGTGGAAACGGTTGCCCTCAACAAACTGAACATCGATGTAAAGGAAGGCGAGTTTGTTGCCGTCATGGGACCATCGGGCTGTGGCAAGTCAACGCTCCTCAACATTCTTGGCTTGCTGGACGAACCCGACAGCGGCAGCTTCCTGTTCAACGGCATTGAAGTAGCCAAATTCAATGAGCGCAAGCGGGCCGACCTGCGCAAGCGCAACATTGGTTTTGTGTTCCAGAGCTTTAATCTCATTGATGAACTGACGGTTTACGAAAATGTTGAACTGCCACTCATTTATCTTGGCGTGAGTACTGCCGAACGCAAAAGCAGGGTAGAAGCTGTGCTGGATAAAATGCAGATCATGCACAGGCGCAATCACTACCCGCAGCAGTTATCGGGTGGTCAGCAACAGCGTGTGGCCGTTGCCCGTGCCGTGGTGAACAATCCAAAGCTGATCCTGGCGGATGAACCGACCGGTAACCTTGATTCGTCCAATGGCAATGAAGTGATGCAATTGCTGACAGACCTGAATGAACAAGGCACCACCATCATCATGGTTACCCACTCCGAACACGATGCCCGGTACAGTCACCGCATTGTGCGCATGCTGGACGGCCAAACGGTGCTGGAAAACATCATGGTCTAACCCGTTGCGCCAGGCTTCTCCCAATCCTCTTACTTCCAAACTGAAACGGCAATTATGTTTCGTAACTACCTGAAGATTGCTCTCCGCAACCTGCGGAAGTACAAGGCGATTTCGGCTATCAACCTTTTTGGGCTGGCGGTAGGATTGACCTGTTGCCTGTTGATTCTTGCCTATATCCTGAACGAGGTTAGTTACGACAAGCAGCACCCCAATGCCGATCGCACCTATCGCATCTCCCGCAGCTTTCACAATGATGAAGGCGTAGAGTCCTTGCACCTTGGAGCGATCGCACCGGCTTTCGGGCCTTACCTGGAAACAGCGTTTCCGGAGATAGAGCTGATGACCCGGACGCTGCCAACAGGCAATCTGGCTTTTGCCTATGAAGACAAGCGATTTTACGAAGACAATGTATTTTTTGCCGACCACAATTTTGCCGATGTTTTTAAGGTGGATGTGGTAAAGGGCGACCCTAAAAAAGCGTTGGCCGAACCCTACACCGTGATGATAACGGAGACCATTGCCCGTAAATATTTTGGCAATGAAGACCCGGTAAACAAAGTCGTAAAGCTTGACAACAACCTTCCCTGTAAAGTGGCGGGAGTGTACAAAGCCTTTCCTTCCAATGTGCACTTTCATCCCGATGTGCTGGTTTCTTTCAATACCCTGAAAGATTCGGCTGTTTACGGCGAAGAGCGGCTGCGGACAAGTTGGGGCAACAACGCTTTTTTTACCTACGTTGTTCTGCCCAAAAATTACGATCACAAAAAAATGGAAGCCCGCATGCCGGCCTTCATCGACAAATACTATCATTTCCCTGGCGAGCCGCCGGGCTTTGTGGGTTCAAAAAACACCCATCTTTATCTCTGGCCGGTAACCGACATTCATCTTCGTTCGCACCTCGATGATGAAGCCGAAGAAAATGGTGACATCAAACGGGTTTATATTTTTTCCATTGTAGCGCTGATCATTTTGCTGATTGCCTGCATCAACTACATGAACCTGTCCACAGCAAGATCGGTGCTGCGGGCAAAAGAGATCGGCATCCGGAAAGCCGTTGGCGCCGAACGCCGTGAGATCATTCTGCAGTTTTTAAGTGAGTCGATCCTACTTACCTATGTGGCGATTGTTTTTGCTGTGATCCTAACGGCAATCCTGCTTCCCTGGATGAACAGTTTTTCCGGTTCGGACCTGCAACTGCAAAGCCTTTTGCAATGGAAGGTTTTGTTACCGCTCTTGCTGACACCTTTCCTGATCGGCGTGCTTTCCGGTCTTTACCCCGCACTTTTTATGTCTTCATTTGAGCCGGCAAAAGTGCTGAAAGGATTGTTCCGGATCGGTGGCAATCTATCGCTTCGCAAAGCACTGGTGGTAACACAATTTGCCGTTTCCATTGTGCTTATCATCAGTACGGCCGTTGTATTTCAGCAGTTGCAGTACATGCAGGAAAAATCACTTGGCTTTGACAAAGACCAGGTGATCACGATGTTTAATACCACTGCCTTTGGCGACCGGTTTGAAAGCTTTCGCCAGGAACTGCTGCAAAATCCTAACGTGAAAGAAGTAGCCCGTTCATCGCGTATTCCCTCAGGACGCTTACTCGATGCAATGGGTGTTGGCATTCCTGCCGGCGACTCAACAAGGCCCTTGCAACTGGATGTGAAATACCTTTCGGTTGACTACAAGTTCATTCCGGCCTATGGTTTTCAACTGGCAGCAGGCCGCAACTTTTCAGACGCTTATGCTACCGACAGCACCAACTTCGTGGTAAACGAAGCCGCAGTAAATGATATCGGGTACAAATCAGCCCAGGATGCCATCAACAAGCAACTCCAGTACGGAGGGCAAAAAGGAACAATCATAGGCGTGGTAAAGGATTTTCATTTCGAATCGCTTCATCAAAAAATACCGGCGCTGGTAATGATGGTAAATCCCAACCAGTATGGCCGCATCTCTGTAAAGCTTTCCGGAAACAATTTGCCGTCTACACTGGCATCGGTGGAAAATATTTGGACAAAATTTCTGCCCGAAGTGCCGTACGATTATACCTTCCTCGACGAGAATTTTGCCCGGCTATACGAAGCCGAACGGCGGCAAAAAACCATCTTTACATCGTTTGCCGCCATTGCCATTTTCATTGCCTGCCTTGGGCTGTTTGGCCTGTCGGCCTTTACCATCAGCCAGCGCTTTAAAGAGATCGGCATCCGCAAAGTGCTGGGCGCAGAAGTAAGCGCTATTGTTGGCCTCTTGTCAAAAGATTTCCTGAAGCTTGTTGCGTTAGCAGCCATTATCGCCTTCCCGGTTGCCTGGTATGCGATGACCCGCTGGCTGGATGATTTTGCTTACCGCATTGCCATTCCCTGGTGGGTGTTTTTGGCAGCAGCCATTATTGCCTGCCTCATTGCCTTTGTCACCATTTCCTTCCAGGCCATTAAAGCGGCAACAGCCAATCCAGTGAAAAGTCTTCGCTCAGAATAAAACACGTAAAACCGAAACCTTAACCGACGCATAATTCGTTACATCATGTTCCGCAACTACCTTAAAATAGCCTGGCGAAATCTTGGAAAACACAAGGGTGATACAGCCATTAACCTTGTTGGCCTTTGTGTGGCTTTTACCTGCGCCCTGCTGATCTTTCTGAGCGTTTTCTTTGAATTTTCTTACGACAATTTTCACCAGCATAAAGACAGGATCTACCATGTTTATACAACCGTGGCCGGCCACGATGGCATCAGCCAGGTGACATCGGCACCGATACCCATGGGACCAACGCTGAAAGAGACTTATCCCGAAGTGGAATACGCCACACGCTATGTTTCGCGTACCGGCAATGTGCGGTATATGGACAAGCAGTTGTCGCTGAACCTACGTACGACAGATCCTGATTTTTTCCGCATGTTTACTTTCCCTTTTGCCAAAGGTTCGGCACAAACGGCACTGAACGATCTTTCTGATCTTGTGCTGACCGAAAAAAGCGCTGCTTCACTGTTTGGCGACGAAGACCCAATGGGTAAGACCGTGCAAATGAAAATAGGCGAGGAGTGGCAGCCGTTTACCGTGAAGGGAATTGTAAAAGACATCCCCGAAGCTTCGAGCATCAACTTCGATATCGTGTGCCGCTTTGAGGTCAATGAAAATTACAATGCCGACAAAAACAATTGGGACAACTGGAATCACAGTCTTTATGTACAATTAAAGAAAAACGCCGATCCGGCAGTGCTGGAGCAAAAGTCGCCGGCATTTTACAACCAATACCTGGCAAATTCCATTGAAGGCAACAAACGCGATGGCATCAAACCTTTACCCGGTGGTGCTTACCTGCAACTTGGCCTGTTGCCGCTCCGTGACCTGCATACCGAAAGCAACATGCTGGTAGAAGGTGACAGCATCAGTAAATGTTACCTGCAGTTATTGCTGGTCATTGGAAGCCTTATTCTCCTGATCGCCTGCATCAACTTTATCAACCTTACCATCGGACGTTCCTTCACCCGGTCGCACGAGATTGGTTTGCGAAAAACACTGGGTGCCTTGCGTTGGCAGGTGGTTTCGCAGCTTTGGGTAGAGGCGTTGATGATCTGCTTTTTTGCATTACTTGTCAGCAGCGCACTTACGTATCTTTTGCTGCCGCACTACAAGCTGCTGTTCCGCCTCAACATCCAACAGGACCTCCTGCTATCGCCTTCCGTTTGGATTGGCGTGCTGGTTGGCTTCCTCCTCATCACACTCATTGCCGGTGGTTACCCGGCCTGGTTAATTGCCCGGGTAAATGTCATCAGCATTCTTAAAGGAAAGTTTTCTGTTGCCCGTTCGCAGGGTATTCGCAATACGCTGATCGTCGTGCAATTTTCCATCGCAGTGTTACTGATGATCTGCACGTTTGTTACCTGGCAACAGATCGACTACCTGCGCTCCAAACCGCTTGGTTATAACCGTGCACAGGTCATCTCTGTTCCCATCGAAAGCGAAGAAGATCCCAACCTTGTTTTGGAGCGTCTTCGCGGAAAACTCAACGGGCATTCGATGGTACAAAGCGTTAGTGGCATTTACAACAACCTTGGCCGCGGCATGGATGGATCGACACGCACTTCCAACGTCAGCTTCGAATACAAAAACCGCGGCATCCGCACGGGTTGGGTAGGCGTTAGCTATGACTTTACCAAAACGCTTGACCTGCAGCTGGTGGCCGGGAGAGATTTTTCACGGCAGCTCGCCACTGACAGCAATGCCATTGTGGTCAATGAAAGTATGGCAAAGTTGCTCCAGGAAAAGAACGTGGTTGGCTTGCAATTGCCCGTGCATGACAGCGCCAACCTCATGACGATCATTGGTGTAGTGAAAGATTTCAATTACGAGTCGCTGCACAAAAAAATTGCACCGCTTTGTTTTGTCATCGAGCGTCCGTTTGGTGTGCACTATGCACTGGTGAAAGTGGCTCCTTCCAACCTGCCCGCCAGTATGGGCATGGTAAAAAATACCTGGAAAGAGATCCTGCCCAACAGCGAGTTCAAAGGTTCCTTTCTTGATGAGAACATCGACCGGCAATACCGCCGCGAAGAAAAAATGGGACAGATCTTTATCGCCGGTGCTATCATCGCCATCCTGCTTTCCTGTATGGGATTGCTGGCGATGGTAATCCTCATTATCACGCAAAAAGTAAAAGAGATTGGTATCCGCAAAGTGCTTGGTGCCAGTGTATCCAGCATCGTTATGCTGGTGTCAAAACAATTTATCCTGCTCATCTGTATTGCCTTGCTATTAGCATCGCCGCTGGCCTGGTGGGGCATGAACAAATGGCTGGAAAATTTCGCTTATCGCATTGATATCGCCTGGTGGGTGTTTGCAGCAGCCGCGGTTGTTGCTATACTTATAGCCATCATCACCGTCAGCCTGCAGGCGCTGCGGGCTGCTATGGCCAATCCTGTGAAAAGTCTTCGTTCGGAATAATGCACAATGAAACAAAAAAGAACGAATTCAAAACCACAAACATGTTTCAAAATTACCTGAAGATTGCCTGGCGCAACCTGAAGAAGAACAAGGCGTTTACTTTCATCAACATTTTTGGCCTTTCGGTTGGCCTTACCTGTTGTATCCTCATCTTGTTGTATGTGTACCACGAGACAAATTACGACACCCATCACAAGAACGGTGACCGGCTTTACCGCATGGGTACCATTTTTATCGACAATGGCGTGGAAGAAAAGCGGCGCAACACGTCGGCACCGGCAGGCAGCATGCTGCAGGCTGAATACCCCGAGATAGAGGCCAGCACCCGCGGGCTGGAATTGTTTCGCGATGACAAAACGCTTTTTCGCATTGACGACGGCAGCGGTCGTTTACAGAGTTTTTATGAAAAGAACGGCTGGCTGGCGGACTCCAATTTCTTCCAGGTAATTCCTTACAATTTCAAAGAAGGCAATCCCCGCACGGCGTTGCAGGCACCCAATTCCGTTGTGATCAGCGAAGACATGGCGGACAAACTATTTGCCGGCAAACCTGCGCTGGATAAGATGGTTCAGATCAGCAGCAGCACCAATGGCGACAGCCTTTTCCGGATCACCGGTGTGTTTGAGCGACCCAAAGCACCCACCCATGTGGAAGCTAATTTTTTTGTGACTTTCCGTGGTGGAAACATGGACGATTTTGCCAACGACAGTCCGAGCCTGGTCAATAACAATATGTTTTTGACTTACCTGCTATTGAAAGAAAAAGCGGATGCCAAAGCGCTGGAAGCAAAATTTCCTTCTTTTGTACAACGTCACCTGGGCGAAGAATTAAAAGTAACCGGCAAGAGCCGTAATTATTTCCTGACACCGGTTAGGGACATACACCTATCCGGCCAGGAAGGCATCAACAAAGAAGGCGGCAGCAAAACCACCTTGTTTATACTCGGTTCCATTGCAGTACTCACCTTGCTTATTGCCTGTATCAATTTCATGAACCTGTCCACGGCGCATTCCGCCAAAAGGGCAAAAGAAGTGGGCATACGAAAGGTAATGGGTGCGCAAAAAACTTCCCTGCTATGGCAGTTCCTTGGCGAATCGATGGTGATGGCACTGATCGCACTGGTGTTGGCGTTGCTTCTGACATTCCTTCTTCTGCCCCTGTTTGAAACCGTATCCGGTACAACGCTGGTTATTTCGGGTGGACAAATGATCTGGCTGGGCGGCGTGTTTTTATTGCTTGCCCTTCTTACCGGTTTGCTGGCAGGAAGTTACCCTGCTGTTTTTCTTTCTTCGTTCAAACCCATTAAGGTATTAAAAGGAAAATTCACCAATTCGCTTTCTGCGGTTTCGCTGCGCAAATCCCTGGTGGTGTTCCAGTTTGTTATCTCCGTTGTTCTCATCATTGCATCGGTTGTGATTGCGCGGCAAATGGAGTATATGAAACTAAAAGACCTTGGTTTTGCCAAGGACCAACAGATCATCCTGCCGCTGCGCACGGCAACAGCAAAACAGAATGCTGCAACGTTTCGCACAGAAGCAGCCAGCCGTACCAGTATTCAATCCATTGGTGCCGGCATGTCGTACCCAGGCATCTTTCATCCGCAGGACTGGCTGATGTATCCACAGGGGCAAAACATGACCAATTCCAAACGGGTTTACATCAACATGGTGGATGATGCTTTTTTGCAAACGCTTGGCGTAAAGCTGCTGGCAGGCCGCCTCTTCTCAAAAGAGTTTCCAACGGACACGCTTACGCGTTTTGTGGTAAACGAAGAAACAGTAAAGCAATTTGGCTTTGCTTCTCCTGAAGCGGCAATCGGCAAATGGCTGGCCTTTGACTATGAAGGAGGGCAGCGCCAGTTTACCATTATTGGCGTTGTGAAGGATTTTCATTTTAAGGACCTGCACGAAGCCATTGAACCCATTGCGTTTCGCATGTACAACGAAGCGTCATTCAATTATTTTGTTGCCAAAGCAAGTGGCACCAACCTGAAGCAAGCCCTGGCCGGGCTCGAAACTTCGTGGAAAAAATTAAATCCAACGGAACCGTTTGAGTACAGTTTTCTTGACCAGGATTTTCAAAAAAATTACGAAAAGGAAAGCCGGCAAGCGGCATTGATCAATTATTTCACCATTGTCGCCATAATCATTTCCTGTCTTGGTTTGTTTGGCCTCGCCACCTTCACCGCAGAGCAGCGCACAAAGGAAATCGGCATCCGCAAAGTATTGGGCGCATCGGTGGTGGGAGTCGTGTCACTCCTGTCAAAAGATTTTTTAAAACTGGTAATGATCGCTGTGGTCATTGCATCGCCGCTGGCCTGGTGGGGCATGAACAAATGGCTGCAGAATTTTGCCTACCAATCAGGCATCGGGTGGGCGGTATTTGCGCTGACCTTTTTCATTGCCCTGTTCATTGCTTTTGCCACCATCAGTTTCCAGGCGATCCGTGCAGCAATTGCTAACCCGGTGAAAAGTTTACGCTGTGAATAAACAACAACCGTTCGGTACTATCCGGATTGTTGTCAATACCATTACCTCACCAACTAATCGTTGATCTGCTCATGTTTCGCAATTATTTAAAAACGGCCCTGAGAAACCTGCTTCGTCAAAAAGCGTTTTCTACCATCAATATCCTGGGATTAGCTATTGGAATGGCCAGTGCCATTTTGATCCTGCTTTGGATTCAGAATGAAGTTAGCCACGACCGCTTTCACGAAAAAGATGCCCGGCTTTACACGCTGAATAACCGCGACCGGTTTAATGGTGAGTTGTGGGCATGGAACAGCACACCCAATATCCTGGGACCAACGGTGAAAGCCAATTATCCCGATGTGGAAGATGTAGTGCGTGTTAATGGTGTCGGTTTACTTTTTTCGTACAACGAAACCAGGATGAATGTGCAGGGCAGCTTTACCGATACCGGTTTTTTGAACATGTTTTCATTCCCCTTACTAAAAGGTTCGGCTACGACGGCGCTGAATGGCATTTACAATATCGTGGTAACGGAGAAGCTGGCGAAAAAACTGTTTGGCAATGAAGAACCGATGGGAAAAATTGTTCGGATCGATAGCGTGGACCAATTCACCGTAACTGGTGTGCTGAAGGACCTGCCGAACAATACCGCTTTTAATTTTGAATACCTACTGCCATGGAGCTACCAAACAAAACTTGGCTGGACAGACAGTTCCTGGGGCAATAATTCGGTGCAGACATTTGTGTTGCTAAAACCTAACGTGTCGCAGGCCGCTTTTGATGAAAAAATAAAAAATATCACCATCGATCATACCAGCGGCGAAGGAAAATCAGCTACGCAGGTATTTACGTACCCCTTTCGCGATGCCTGGCTGTATGGCAAATCCGAAAACGGAAAATATGTGGGCGGCCGTATTGAAATGGTGCGATTGTTTGCCATCATTGCGGCGTTTATCCTGCTGATCGCCTGTATTAATTTTATGAACCTGAGCACAGCCCGCAGCGAAAAACGGGCAAAAGAAGTGGGCATCCGCAAAGTGGTAGGCGCACCGAAGGCCATGCTGGTAGGACAGTTCCTAGGCGAATCCATCTTGCTCTCGTTCCTGGCAGGTGTTCTTGCCCTCATTATCGTGCAAATCAGTTTGTCTGGTTTCAATACTTTGGTGGAAAAAGACCTTTCGATTCCGTATGGCAGCCCCATTTTCTGGCTGCTGGCGTTGCTGTTTATTTTGCTTACCGGAATTGTTGCCGGCAGCTACCCGGCCTTTTTTCTTTCCGCTTACAAACCCATTAAAGTTTTAAAAGGAACATTTAAAGCAGCCCATGCGTTGGTAACACCACGCAAAATCCTGGTGGTGTTGCAGTTTACGTTTGCTATTGTCCTTATCATCTGTACCATCATCATTACCCGGCAGATCAACCATGGGCAAAAGCGGGATGTGGGTTACGACCGGAACCAGTTGGTGTACCTGCATATACAAGGTGGTATCGACAAGCATTATGATGTGATCAAAAATGAGTTGTTAAGCAGTGGCGCCGCCGTTGCCGTAACAAAATCCATGAGTCCCATTACCCAACGCTGGAGCGATAGCTGGGGCTTTTCGTGGGAGGGCAGTACGCAGGAAGACCGGAAGGCAGATTTTATCCGCATGGCCTCTGATGCCGACTTTGAAAAAACGATGGGTGTCAAAATCATCGAAGGCCGCGACATCAACATCAAAAAATACCCAGCCGATTCAACCGCTGTTTTGCTGAACGAAACGGCCGTTAAAGCCATGCGTTTTAAAAACCCGGTTGGGCAGGTCATCCGCGAAGACGGCGGACGCACCTGGCACGTAGTAGGCGTATTGAAGGATTTTATTTTTGAATCACCCTTTCACAAAGTGGAAAAGCTAATGGTAAACGGACCCGCTGCCTGGTTTAATGTGGTTCACTTTAAGCTCAATCCGGCCAATTCCGTTGCTGAAAATTTAAAACGGGCAGAAAACGTTTTTAAAAAATACAATCCCGATTATCCCTTCGACTACCGGTTTGTTGACGAGGCTTACGCGAAAAAGTTCGACAGCCAGAAACGCACCGGTAAACTGGCGGCCCTGTTCGCGGGACTCACCATTTTTATTTCCTGCCTCGGCCTTTTTGGACTGGCCGCCTACATGGCGCAAAACCGGATAAAAGAAATCGGCGTACGCCGTGTGTTGGGTGCTTCGGTCAACAACATCACCACCTTGCTGTCAAAAGATTTTTTGAAACTGGTTGTCATTTCCCTTTTCATCGCCTCACCGCTTGCCTGGTGGGCCATGACCGCCTGGTTAAAAGATTTTGAATACCGCGTGGACATCGAATGGTGGGTATTTGCCGCAGCCGGTATCACCTCCATTTTTATTGCGCTGGTGACAGTAGGTTACCAGGCCATCCGCGCTGCCTTGAGCAACCCGGTAAAAAACCTGCGAACCGAATAAGCTGCTTTGTCCGAATAAAATTGTGAAACAGGGAGACGGCCGACAGGCCTGCCCCAAAACCTGTGTGTATGCTAAAGAATTATTTGAAAACGGCCGTTCGCAACCTGCTTCGCTACAAAGGATTTACGCTGATCAACACCCTGAGTCTTGTGATAGGCATTACGGGCTGCCTGGTGATAACGCTTTTTGTTTGGGATGAAAAAAAGTTCGACAAAGGTATTCCCGGCGCCGAAAATATTTTTCGTGTTTACAATGAGCAAAATGATTTAGCCGGCATAACACAGGTGGCCGTTGTGCAGCCCATTTATGCAACCTACCTGCAGCAAACCTATCCCGAAGTGGATACAGCGATGCGCATCCTGATGGCGGGTGATAAATACCTGGTGGAGGCAGGCGAGAAAGCCGGTTACGAAGAAAAAGGCTGGTACGTGGACGGCTCTTTCTTTAACGTGTTTCCATTGCCGTTTGTAAAAGGAGACAGGGCAACCGCATTGCAGGCACCCAAAACGGTTGTGATCAATGAAGACATGGCCAAACGCTATTTTGGCAATAGTGATCCCATTGGCAAAACGGTCTTTATCGACAAAGACACGTTTGCCGTAAGCGGTGTTACTGCAAATCTTCCCGAACATTTCCACCTGCGCTTTAATTACCTGATGTCCCTGCCATCGGCGGGGCTGCCGGCCGAGCGCATGCAAAACTGGACCTGGCAACAGTTTTATACCTATGTAAAGCTCAAGCCGGGCACCGATGCAAAAAAGCTGGAAGAGAAATTCCAGGCCTATGTTAAAAAAGAAATTTATCCCACGCTTGACAATCCAAATTCCACTTTCTTACCACGCCTACAAAAGCTAGCGGACATTCACCTGCAGTCGGCCGATTTTGTTTACGACAATGCGTTGCGCGGCAACGAAAGCTATGTAAACGGGTTGACGATCATTGCACTTTTTGTACTGGTGATCGCCTGTTTTAATTTTATCAACCTGGCAACAGCCCGTTCGTTTCGCCGGGCCAAAGAAATTGGTGTTCGAAAAGTAGTGGGTGCCGGTCGAAAGCAACTGGTGTTGCAGTTCATTGGCGAAACCGTCTTACTGGCAATCGTTGCCATGGTACTTTCCATTGCCGCTACAATGCTGGTATTGCCGGCCGTCAACTCGTTTACCGAAAAAGCAATCACTTTCAATCCTTTCACGGATCCCTTGCTGGCATTATCAGTGCTTGCAGCAGGAGGGGTTATCGGTATTGCAGCCGGCATTTACCCGGCCCTTGTGCTGTCGGGTTTTCAACCCATTAAAGTCTTAAAGAACAGCAAAGCCTCCGCTGGTAGCGGGCATATTGGCTGGCTGCGGCAATCGCTGGTGGTGGTGCAGTTTGCGCTATCGGCGCTCCTCATTGTCAGTGCAATTATCGTGTACAAACAGGTTCGTTATCTCAATACAAAAGACCTCGGCTTTTCCAAAGACCAACTTGTTTTTTTTCAAACCCGTGGCGGTGTGGACCAAAACCTGGAAACTTTTAAAGCTGAACTAAAGCGTTCGCCCACCATCGTTTCGGTTACATCGGGTTATGGCCTGCCCGGCGACCAGTTTGCAGGCGAATCGGTAAAGATTCCGGGCAGGGGGGACCAGACCTTTTCCACCAAACTGTTTATCGGTGACCATGACTATGTAAAGACGCTGGGTTTAAAATTGGTAGCCGGCAGGGATTTCTCCCGTGACATGGCCACCGACGAAAAACAAGCCTTTCTTATCAACGAAACAGCCGTCAAAGAATTTGGCTTTGGCACGCCGGAAAAAGCCCTGGGACAAGCCATTCATTGGGACGAGTGGGAGCCGGCCGATACGGCAAACAAAATTAAAAAGGGCAAGGTTATTGGCGTGGTGCAGGACTTCCATTATAAAAGCCTGCACGAAAAACTTACCGCCTCCGTGATACAACTTTATCCGGCCGTCAATTTTAAGGTAGCTGTCAAAGTGAATACGGCCGACATGGCAAATACCATTGCGTATATCAACGAAGTCTGGAATAAATTCTCACCGGGTTACCCCCTGGATTACAAATTCATGGACGAAACCTACGGTGCCATGTACAAAGCCGAAACAAGACTGGCAAGCCTGATCTGGATCTTCACCATCATGGCCATTGTTGTGGGTTGCATGGGATTGTTTGGGCTGGCTGCATTTAGCGCTGAACAACGAACAAAAGAGATCGGCATCCGCAAGGTGCTGGGCGCAGGCGTCTTTAACATTGTTGCACTTCTCTCCAAAAGTTTTGTTCGGCTGGTGGCACTTTCATTTTTGCTGGCCTTCCCCATTGCCTGGTGGGCTATGAGTAAATGGCTTGAAGATTTTTCCTATCGCGTCACCATCAGTTGGTTGGTATTTGTAGTGGCCGCTGGTGCCGCCGTGCTGGTTGCCTTGCTCACGGTGAGCTTCCAGGCAATTAAAGCCGCTGTGGCCAATCCGGTAAAAAGTTTACACACCGATTAAACATTTTTTATGCTTAAAAATTATGTAAAAACAGCCTGGCGTAACCTGGTAAGAAACAAAGGTTATAGTGCCATCAACATCGGTGGTTTGGCTGTGGGTATGGCCATTGCCATGCTGATAGGATTGTGGGTGTATGATGAACTGAACTACGACAAATACTACAAAAACTACGACAGCATTGCACAAGTAATGCAGCGGGCTTCTTTCAATGGTAAACTGGAAGCACAAACTTCCAACCCCGGAGAAATGGGACCTGCCCTGCGTGCAGATTATGGTAGCAATTTTAAGCAGGTGGTGCAAACTTCCTGGATTGGGGGACACCTGGTACAATACGGCAGCAATACCTACAACAACATCAGCATCTACGCAGAGCCAGGCATTGTTGCTATGCTTTCCTTGCGCATGCTGCAAGGCACCACCAATGCGCTAACCGATCCCTATTCCATCATCCTTTCCACTTCTACCGCCAAAGCAATTTTTGGTGAGAAAGACCCGATGGGAAAGGTGCTGAAGTTTGACAGGAGCCATGCTGTAAAAGTCACCGGTGTTTATGAAAATTTTCCTGCCAATACAACTTTTAACGAAGTAAAGATGATCATGCCCTGGGAACTTTGGCTGGTGCAAAATCCATGGGCAAAAACGATGGAAAATCCATGGGGCAGTAACTTCTCGCAAACTTTTGTACAGCTAGCCGATGGCGCCGATATGAAGACGGTGTCGGAAAGGATCAAAGGCCTGAAGATGAAATACTCACGGTCGGACGAAAAGCGCTACAAATGGGAGGTCTTTCTTCAGCCCATGCGCAGATGGCATCTGTACAATGATTTCAAGAACGGCATCAATGTAGGTGGAAACATTCGGTATGTATGGTTGTTTGGCATTATCGGTGCCTTTGTGCTCCTGCTTGCCTGTATCAATTTTATGAACCTGAGCACGGCACGTAGCGAAAAGCGGGCAAGAGAAGTGGGTATCCGCAAAGCGATCGGATCGATGCGTTGGCAGATCACCAGGCAATTTTTTATGGAGTCTTACCTGGTGGTAGTGGCGGCGTTTCTCTTTTCGCTCGTCTTGCTGGTAGCATTGCTTCCGCTGTTCAATGACATTGCCGGTAAAACCATTGCTATACCCTGGCAGCAACCGTTGTTCTGGCTGGCAAATGCTTTATTTATTCTGGTTACGGGATTGCTCGCCGGCAGTTACCCCGCACTTTATCTTTCTTCCTTTCAACCCTTGAAAGTGTTGAAAGGAACGTTTAAAGCGGGAAGAGCGGCAGTCTTGCCAAGAAGAATTTTGGTTGTTGTTCAATTTTCAGCTTCGGTGATGCTGATCATTGGTACCATGATCGTTTACCAGCAAATTCAATATGCCCGCAACCGGCCCATTGGGTATGCCAATAATGGTCTTGTCAATTTTGGAATGGAAAACGAGATCCGGAAACATTTCGATGTCATTCGCAATGAGCTGAAAAATAGGGGCGCCATCGAAGAAATGACAGCATCGAACAGCCCAATGACAGGTGTATGGAATACCAACGGCGGTTTTGATTGGGAGGGAAAGGACCCGAACCTTGCGGTGGATTTTCCCAACATGAAAGTGACCTACGATTATGGCAAAACGGTGAAATGGACAATCAAAGAAGGGCGTGATTTTTCGAAGCAATTTGCTACGGATTCTGCAGCCTTTATCATCAACGAGTCAGCGGCAGCTTTCTTAGGTTTTAAAGAGCCCGTAGGAAAAATATTGAAATGGGAAGACCAGTCATTTACCATCATCGGTGTGGTAAAAGATATTTTGCAGGAATCGCCGTTTTATCCCGTAAGGCCAACACTTTATCACATTGATAACTACGACAATCTTTTCAACCTGATTGTACGCCTGAACCCTAAAAAAAGTGCGGCAGCTTCCGTTAACCAGGTGCAGCAGGTGCTCAAGAGATACACCCCGGAAGTGCCATACGAATACCAGTTTGTTGATGATAATTTTGGGAGCAAATTCGATGCAGAACGCCGCATTGGAAAGCTATCCACCTGTTTTGCCATCCTTGCTGTTTTTATTTCCTGTCTTGGTTTGCTGGGTATGGCCAGCTTTGTGGCAGAACAAAAAACCAAGGAGATCGGTATCCGCAAAGTCCTCGGTGCCAGTGTGGCCAACCTTTGGAAAATGCAGTCGAAAGAGTTTGTGCTGCTGGTGGTTTTGTCATGCCTGATAGCAACACCGGTTGCCTACTATTATCTCAATAACTGGTTAAGCAATTACGATTACCGGATAACGATCGGTTGGGAAATATTTGTTTTTGCTTCCCTGATCGCCTTGCTCATCACCCTGGTGACGGTGAGCTTTCAATCGATAAAAGCCGCCCTTGCCAACCCGATCAAAAGCTTACGCACCGAATAAAGAAGTTTTATGCTGAAAAATTATTTCAAGATTGCCTTGCGAAACATAACCCGGCAGAAAGGCTATTCGCTGATTAATATCATCGGGCTTGCCATTGGCATTGCTGCCTGCCTGCTGATCCTGCAGTATGTATTTTTTGAATTGAGCTACGAGAACTTCCAGGTAAACAAAGAACGCATTTACCGCGTAAAGCAGGACCGGTACGATGCCGGCAAGCTCAGTACCGAATGGGCGGCCGGGGCTTATGCCGTGGGCAATTCGTTCAAGGAAGAGATCCCGGAAATTGAAGATTATGTAAAGCTGGTAGGTAATGATGCCGTGATAGCCCAGGTCGGCAATCAACCGGTACAGGTGAAAAAAGTGTTCTTTGCTTCCGGTTCCTTCTTCAAACTATTTACCTATCCTTTACTTGCCGGTGACGGGAGCAAGGCGCTGCAGGATCCATTTACAGCGGCACTTTCCGAATCCACCGCAAAAGCCTTGTACGGAACAGCAGATGTAGTAGGCAAGCGACTTAACCTGAACCAAAACAGCGATTATACCATCACCGCCGTTTACAAAGATGCTCCGGCCAATACACAGCTTAAGCCAGACATGCTGCTTTCGTACCAAACCTTTGTCAAACAAAACACAGATTCAGCCGGCAGGGGACCCGAAACGGCCTGGTTGTGGGATGGCTGCCTTACTTACCTTCTGCTACAAAAGGGGGCTGATCCAAAAGCTGTCGAAAAGAAGTTTCAGCCGATCGTTGATAAGTACACGCTGACAGACATGAAAAAATTCAATGCGTCTGTTACGTATTCTTTACAACCGTTAAAGGATATTCATCTTTATTCGCACTACATGGGTGAGCCGGAACCTAACGGTGACGGCAAAACGGTTTACCTGTTGCTGGGCATTGCTTTTTTTATCGTGGTCATCGCCTGGGTCAATTACATTAACCTGGCAACAGCACGGGCTATTAACCGGGCAAAAGAAGTGGGTATCCGCAAAACCATCGGATCGCAACGCAGCCAGCTTGTTTTCCAGTTTCTTTCCGAGTCAGCCCTGCTGAACGGGATCGCACTAGTACTCGCAATTACTATTGTTATCCTGGCCATTCCAGGCTTTAACTGGCTATCGGGACAAGAATTGTCTTTTTCACTTTTAGCCAACGCCAGCTTTTGGACCGGGTTGCTGGTGCTTTTTTTGGTGGGTACATTTCTTTCCGGTTTGTATCCAGCGTTTGTCTTATCCAGCTTTCGCCCCATCGATGTCCTAAAGGGAAAAATGACAGCGACGTCTAAAGGCTCCCTGCTACGGAAAGGCTTAGTGATTTTCCAGTTCACGGCTTCACTCTTTTTGTTGATTGGAACGCTGGCCGTATACAAGCAGATCCGCTTTATGCAGAAGCAATCGCTAGGCATCAACATTGAGCAAACACTGGTAGTAAAGCCGCCGATCGTGGTACGTGACTCAACCTATATGCGCAATATGACTGCGCTGAAAGAATCGCTCCGTCAGCAAACCTCGGTGAAAAGTGTTACCATCTCCACCGCCATCCCTGGGGAAGCGGTCAACTGGAATGCCGGCGGCATCAAGCTTGTAGGAACAGAAGAATCAACCCAAAAGCAATACCGTGTTATCGGTGTTGATTACGACTACCTGGCGCAATATGGCATCAAGCTGCTGGCCGGTCGTGCTTTTTCAAAAGAATTTGGGAGCGACGACAAGGCAGTGATCTTTACCAAAACGGGTTTCAACCAGCTAGGCCTGCCAAAACCAGAAGAGGCCATCGGCAAACAGATTGATTTTTGGGGGCAGCAATATACCATCGTTGGTGTGTCGGATGATTTTCACCAGCAATCGTTGCGGCAATCCTACGAGCCACTTATCTTTCGGCTTATCCCGGATGTACGCGGTTTTCTATCCATCAAAACACCGGCTGTAAAAGCGGGGCAAACAGTTGAGCAGGTAAAGCAAAGTTGGGCCAAATTCTTCCCGGGAAATACGTTTGAATATTTTTTTCTCGATGAACATTTTGACCAGCAATACAAGGCCGATCAAAAATTCGGGCAGGTGTTTTTACTGTTTACCTCATTGGCCATTCTAGTTGCCTGTCTTGGCTTGTTTGGACTGGCCTCGTTTACCACGGTGCAGCGCACCAAGGAAATTGGTATCCGCAAAGTGCTGGGTGCTTCCGTGGTACAGATCCTCCGGCTACTGTACCAGGATTTTGCGCTGCTACTGGTGATTGCTTTTGTATTGGCGGTACCGCTTGCCTGGTATGTGATCGCAGGCTGGCTGCAAGGCTACGCTTTCCGCATTGACCTGCACTGGTCTTACTTTATCGTTCCCTTTCTCACCATTCTGTTGATTGCCTGGGTAACGGTCAGCTTCCAGTCGGTAAAGGCTGCACTTTCCAACCCGGTAAAAAGTTTACGAACCGAATAATTGTCAGGTATGCTGAAGAACTATTTTACAATTGCCTGTCGCCATTTGCTGAAAGCAAAGTCGTATTCCCTGATCAATATCCTGGGCCTGTCCATTGGCATCGGCTTTACCTTCCTGATTGCGGCCTATGTGTGGCGGGAGTTAGGCGTGAACCAGCAATTGAAAAATAAAGAGCAGCAATACATTATCCAAAGCCGCTGGAAGGATCCCAACATGGGTATGGACCTGACGACGGTTGGTCCGCTGGCAAAAGCGCTGAAAGAACAATACCCCGACCTGGTGGCCAATTACTACCGGTGGGATGGCATTACCTCAACGGTTTCGAAAGGCGACAGGATCTTTCGCGAAGGCCTGCAAATCGGTGACAGCACCCTGCTCAATATGTTTGGCTTTACCCTTTTGCATGGAGATACCCGGACGGCGCTGAACGAACCATTCAGCGTGGTGGTAACGGAAGAAAAAGCCGTGAAATATTTTGGAAGAAATGACGTGGTAAACGAAACCATCACCATTGAAGATTTTTCGGGTGCCCGGCACGATTTCAAGATAACCGGTGTGCTGGCAATGCCTTCAGCCAATTCTGTTATTCATCTTACACCGGAAAACGACAACCAGTTTTTTATTCCCGAAGCATCCGCATCCTTTTTTGGCCGTGGGCTGGATGCCTGGAACGACGCATACAAAGTTGGCTACATTGAACTGCAAAAAGGCGTGAAGCCGCAAGACCTGGTGTGGCCCATGCAGGACCTGCTGAAAAAAAATGCACCGCCGGAAATGGTGGCAAACATGCAGCCGTTTCTTCTTCCTTTAGAAACGTATTACCTGAACCAGTTTGACGGGATGGTAAAAAAAATGCTGTATGCGGTTTCGCTGATCGCTTTTTTTATCCTGTTGATGGCTGTTGTCAACTTCGTGAATATTTCCATTGGCAATGCAGCCGCAAGGATCAAAGAGATCGGCATTCGCAAAGTAATGGGAAGCTTACGCCGGCAACTGGTGTTGCAATTCCTGGTTGAATCTATCGTGCTTGTGGCTATTTCTACTGCGGTTGCAGTATTGATCTATTCGGCCGGCAGGCCATTGCTGTCGCAGATATTGGACAAAGACATTCCTGTACTGACCAGTTTCCCGGTTTATTTTATTTTCATTCCAGTTGTACTCGTCTTTTTGATTGGTCTGCTGGCCGGCATCTACCCGGGATTTGTCCTTTCAAAGCTCAATGCAACCGACGCGGTAAAAGGAAAACTACAATCGGTAAATGCCAACATTTTTCTGCGCAAAACCCTGGTCGGTTTCCAGATCTGCACGGCTTCGCTTGTGTTCATAGGCGTGGTTGTTACCATCCAGCAGGTAAATCTTTTTTTCGGCAAGAATTTGGGCTATAACAAGGATCTCGTTGTCTCTGTGCAAGTGCCCCGCGACTGGTCGTCAAAAGGTGTGCAAAAAATGCTCACTGTCCGCAACGAACTGCAGCAACTTCCCGACGCCGAAACAGTTTCTCTTTCTTATTCGGTACCCAATGGCATGTCGGCTGGCAGTACCATGGTATTCACACAGGGTTGCGACTCTACGCAGGCTGTTGCCATGGAAACCCTTTCTGCCGATGAAAATTATGGAAAGGTTTATTCCATTCCCCTGCTGGCAGGCCGCTATCATCGCCAGCTTTCCGACTCGCTTGGCATTGTACTAAACCAATCGGCTGCGGAAGCGCTGGGGTTTAGGAGTGCAGAAGACGCCGTTGGAAAAACGGCTTACCTGCCCGGTCGTTTTCCGGTGACCATTTTAGGCGTTACCAATGATTTTCATTTCAGCTCAATGAAGCAAGGCATTAAACCCCTTTTGCTTTTGCATGTAGGACTGAACAATATTTACCGGGTGATGAATATTAAACTACAACCCGGTAACCTTTCTCAATCGATGGCGGCCATTGAGCAAAAATGGAAGACCCTGTTACCGGGAAGCTCGTTTGAATACAGCTTTATGGATGATGCCTTGAAGCAAATGTATGCTTCCGAAATCCGCTTAAAAAAAGCAGCACAAACAGCCCTCGTTCTTTCGGTTATTATCGTTTTGCTGGGTATCTCCGGACTTCTTTCGCTGCACGTGCAAAAGCGCACAAAAGAGATCGGCATTCGGAAAGTGGTTGGCGCTTCCTCCTTTAGCATTCTCAATCTTTTCCTCCGCGATTTTTTACCGGTTGTTTTCCTCGGTGGACTGGTTTCAGTTCCGCTCGCCTGGCTGCTCATGCAACAGTGGCTAAACGACTATGCCTATCGCATCCAGCTTACCTATTTCCCGTTTGTAATATCCATTGTGGTGATCCTTCTCCTGGCCGCAATCCTAATCGCTTTGCAAACTGCGAAGATCGTCGTTGAAAATCCATCCAAAAGCCTGCGGACGGAATAGCCATAAGCGAAAGAAGAGGTCTGCCCATCCTAATTTTGGTTGTATCAAAAGCGAACAGTTTTGTTCGGTTACGAACAATATCGTAAGCAAACGACTTTGCTAAGGCTTTGGCTATCAAGCAATCAAAAACTTGGTACAGAACTTACTTGTTTTGGGAGGTAACAGAACAACTTCATCCGGTTGGCAGGGTAAGAGCAGATGGCTATTGTGCAGAACGGAGATTGACGGCAACCGGGCATCACAAAAAATACAAATCAAACCAGCGAAATGAGAAAGCTTTTTATTCTTTTTGCCCTTGGCCTCCAGGCCGCATTTGTACAGGCACAAAACAACAACAAAGAACCTTACCTGACCCGGACGCTGCGTAATGACCAGGTAAAAACAGTTGAAGCCACCACCTCTGGCGGCAGCATTTCCGTCACTGGTGTTTCGCCTTCCGAAGCCCGCATCGAAGTATATGTGTTGGCCAACAACAACGAAAAGCTTTCCAACGAAGAAATAAAGCAGCGGCTGGAAGAATTGTACAACCTCGACATAAGCGTTGCTAACAATAAACTAACGGCCATGGCTAAGGCAAAAAGCCAGATCCGCAACTGGAAAAAAGCGTTGAACATTGCCTACAAAATTTATGTACCGCAAACGGTGTCCACGGACCTGAGCACCAGCGGCGGCAGCATTCACCTCGCTTCCCTGCAAGGCGACCAGTCCTTTACCACAAGCGGTGGCAGCCTGCACCTGAAGCAGGTAAGCGGCAACATAAAAGGAAGAACTTCGGGTGGCAGCATCCATCTTGAAGAGACCAACAAAGAAATTGACCTGAGTACCAGCGGTGGCAGCATCCAGGCAAAAAACTGCAGCGGCAATATTCGTCTCACCACCTCTGGCGGATCGCTGGACCTTTCGGACCTGAAAGGCACTATCAAAGCCACCACATCGGGCGGCAGCGTAAGGGGACGAAAAGTGGATGGTGAATTAATGGCGTTTACGTCCGGTGGCAGCATCGATCTCACCGACCTTTCGGGTAGTCTTGAAACAGCAACAGCCGGCGGTCATATTTCCGTTGCTATCAAATCGCTGGGCAGTTATGTAAAGGTGCAAAACTCGGCAGGCAATGTTGATATTACCCTGCCAAAAGACAAAGGCCTCGATCTTGATCTTTCCGGCAATATCCGCAATACTACGCTGGCGAATTTCAGCGGTCGCATGGACGACAACGAGATCAGGGGAAAATTGAACGGGGGCGGGATACCCGTTACCGTTAATGCCGGCTCCGGAAGAATAAGACTGCACTTGCAATAAGTATTTGCAATGGTTTGGAACCAACTATTCGTAAAGGAATTGTCCCTTTTATCTGAAGGAGAAGTAGTAGGCTGCTGAATTGCTATATAAATGCCTACTTAAAAAAAGCAAACAGAAATAAAAACAAACGCAATGTTTCGCAATTATATGAAGATAGCCTTTCGCAATACCTGGAAAAACAAGGGGTATTCGGCTATCAACATTTTTGGCCTGGCTGTCGGGCTGGCCACCTGTCTTCTTATCCTGCTTTTTGTGGTAGATGAACTAAGCTACGATCGGTTCAACGAAAAAGCAGACCGCATTTACCGGGTGGATACAGAAATAAATTTTGGCGGATCGCACCAGCACATGGCCGTTACGACCGATCCGCTGGGAGCAGCTATGAAAGCCGATTTTCCGCAGGTAGAGCAATATGTACGCTTCCGCGATTATGGCGGTTTCCGCGTAAAAAAAGACAATGAAAATGTGCAGGAAGCAAGGGTGGTGCATGCCGATAAAACCTTGTTCGATGTATTTACCTTTCCCTTGCTTGCAGGCAATGCAAGTACAGCGCTTGCCGATCCGTCTTCAATCGTCATAAGCGAAGACATGGCCCGCAAATATTTTGGCGCAACCGATGTGGTGGGCAAAACACTTAGGGTAGATGACAACCGTGACTATACCGTTTCCGCAGTGATGAAGAATATGCCGGTCCAATCGCATTTTCAATATGATTTTATCGTACCGCTGCATACCGAGGAGAGCCGGCAAGGCAACTGGCTCAGTCACAACTTTGCCACCTATATTGTTTTAAAAAAAGGTGCCGATGAAAAAAAGCTGGCCGCGCAGCTTCCGGGCTTTATCAAAAAATATGTAGGCCCGCAGGCGCAGGCTTTCTTAAGCGCCAGTTACGAAGAGCTGGAAAAAGCCGGGTCTTACATCCGTTACAGTCTTACGCCACTGACCAGCATTTACCTGCACTCAAACAAAGCCGCTGAACTGGGTCGCAGGGGCAATATCCAGTACGTGTATATTTTTTCCGCCATTGCCGTGTTTATCTTGCTCATTGCCTGCGTCAACTTTATGAACCTTTCCACCGCCCGTTCGGCTAACCGGGCAAAAGAAGTTGGCGTTCGAAAGGTTTTGGGTTCACACAAGAAAAACCTGGTGGCGCAGTTTCTTACCGAATCGATCTTCATTTCTTTTCTTTCGATGCTGATCGCACTTTGCCTGGCGCAATTGCTCTTACCTCTCTTCAACGAGCTGGCAGGAAAGTCGATCACGCTGGGTTTGTTCACCCAACCCTGGCTTTTACCATCACTTTTGGCGCTGATGCTGTTGGTTGGTTTGCTGGCAGGGAGCTATCCCTCTTTTTACTTGTCTTCTTTTCAACCGGTAACGGTTTTGAAAGGGCGCCTTGGCGGTGGCTTTCGTCGCAGTTGGCTGCGCAACAGTCTTGTCGTTTTCCAGTTTTCTATTTCCATTATTCTTATTGTAGGCACTGTTGTTATCTACAGCCAACTCGGTTATATCCGCAGCAAAAACCTTGGCTTTAACCGCGAACAGGTTTTGGTGGTACACAACGGTTACCCCCTGGAAGAAAAGGCCAAAACCTTCCGCAACGAAATAAAAAATATCAAAGGCGTGGAAGCCGTGTCGATGACGGGTTACCTGCCTACCAGCGATTACCGTGGCGACAGTCCGATCTTTTCTGATGCTTCGCTGGACCAAAAAGCAGCGGTGAGCATGCAGAACTGGTATGTAGATGAAGACTATGTTCCCGCCATGAAGATGGAAGTGCTGAAAGGCCGCAATTTTTCGACACAAATGGCCACCGATTCTTCCGGTGTTCTCCTAAACGAAGCGGCTGCACGATTGCTGCCTTTCCAGGATCCCATCGGTAAAACCGTTTATTATGTGGACGACTTCCAGGCGAAAAAAACAAAGCCTTACCGCGTACTCGGCATCCTGAAAGATTTCAATTTTAATTCGCTCCGCGAGCAGGTTTCTCCCATGGCGCTTTTCTTTCACGAAGAGCGGGGCAAGTTTGCCGTTCGTTTTCAAACCGAAGCGGTGAGCAGCGTGCTGGCGCAGATTGAAGCCACCTGGAAAAAAATGGCACCGGGACAACCCTTTAGCTATTCGTTTATGGACGAAGATTTCAACCGCATTTACCAGGGTGAAGAAAGGGTAGGACGGATCGCACTGAGCTTTTCGGTACTGGCTATCCTTATTGCCTGCATGGGCCTTTTGGGCTTGGTCACATATGCCGCAGAGCAGCGCACCAAAGAAATTGGTATTCGTAAAGTGCTTGGCGCATCTGTCACCAATATCGTCAACATGCTGTCGAAGGATTTTGTGAAGCTGGTGATCGTCGCCATCTTTCTTGCCTTTCCGCTTGCCTGGTGGGCGATGAACAAATGGCTGCAGGATTTTGCCTACCGCATCAACATTGACTGGAAAGTATTCCTGTTAGCAGGGCTGGCGGCGATCTTTATCGCCCTGGCCACGGTTGCCGTGCAGGCCGTAAAAGCAGCGCTGGCCAACCCGGTAAAAAACCTGCGGACAGAATAACGATTTATATAGAGTACAAGGGCAGGCAAACCTGCCATCACCTTACCGAAACCATCATCTATGCTTCAAACGTATGTAAAGATCGCCTGGCGGAATATCTGGAGAAACAAAGTTTTTTCGGCCACCAACCTGCTTGGACTTTCCATTGGCATGACCTGTACGCTGCTTATTTTATTATGGGTACAGGATGAGCTGAGCTGGGATAAATTTCACCCCAATCACAAAGAGGTTTACCATGTGATGGTGAACCGGAATTTTAATGGTGAGATCACCACGGATGTGTCTACACCGTTTCCGCTGGCGGCAGCGTTAAAGCAATCGTTTCCCGAAATAAAAAACAGCTCGCTTGATAATTTAGGCGGCGAGCAGGTGCTGAAATACAATGAGACGATTATAAAGCAGCGAGGCCTAACGGTTCATGGCGATTATTTCAACGTCTTTCGCTGGCCATTTGATAAAGGCGATGCTGCCACTGCGCTGACCAATCCTGATCATATTGTACTGACAGCATCTGTTGCCAAATCTCTTTTCGGCAACGAAGAACCGCTGGGGAAGGTCATTAAGCTAAATAACCAGGAGCTGAAAACCGTTTCTGCCATTGTAAAAGATCCGCCACGGAATTCAACGGTGCAATTCAGCTTTATCATGCCATTCAATACAAATGGCGATTATATACGCGAAGCTTCCAACGATTGGGTCAATTCGTTTACCGAGTGTTTTGTAGAGCTGGCGCCGGGCACCGATGTAGCTGCGCTGAATAAAAAGATCTCGGAAATGGCGCACCGCCGTAACCCGGATCATAAGTTCGATTATTTTTTGCACCCGATGGCAAAGTGGCGGCTGTACAGCGATTTTCGCAACGGCATCAACACAGGCGGCATGATCGCTTATGTTCGCCTGTTCAGCATCATTGCCATTATTATTTTGCTGATTGCCTGCGTTAATTTCATGAACCTTTCCACGGCAAAGTCGGAGAAGCGGGCCAAAGAAGTGGGCATTCGCAAAACCCTGGGTTCTGCCAAGCGGCAACTGATCCTGCAGTTTTACAGCGAGTCCATGATCATTTCCCTTCTTTCTTTTTTGATTGCCATTCTTGCGGTGTTTGCTTTGCTGCCGTTTTTCAATACACTGGTCGAAAAAAGCCTGCAGGTCCCACTGAAGAATGCTGGTTTTTGGATGCTTGCTTTGGCGATGATACTGCTAACGGGTTTTATTGCCGGAAGCTACCCTGCGCTTTACCTGTCGTCGTTCAATCCCATTAAAGTCCTGAAAGGAACATTTTTGCCCGGTCGCCGTGCTGCTATGCCGCGAAAGCTTTTGGTGGTGATGCAGTTCGGTGTGTCGGTGTTGCTGATCTCATCCACCATTCTTATTTACCAGCAGGTGCAACATGTAAAGAACCGCGACATTGGGTACAACACCAACAACCTTCTTTCCATTCCTTCTTCTGCCGATGCCAACCGCAATGCGGAGGCAATCAAAAACGGCTTGCTCCAGGCCAACCTTGTTTCTTCGGTTACCCGTACATTTTCGCCCATCACAGAGATATGGAATTTTACACCCGCCCCTGATTACAAAGGCAAGCCCGCCGATGCCAACATTATTATGGCGGCTACCAGGGCTGATGCAGGATTTGTTTCCACCATTGGTGCCCGGCTCTTGCAGGGCCGCGACCTGACCACAGCACCGATAGATTCTTCCGCTATGCTGCTGAACAAAACAGCAGTGAATATCTTACAACTGAAGGATCCCATTGGCATGGAAATGCGTTATGGCAATCGCACCTTTACGGTAGTAGGTGTAACGGAAGACGTGGTGATGACATCGCCATTTGCGCCGGTACTACCCATGATGATCTTACCGGAACGGAATGGCGGCAATTATTTTGTGATGCGCCTGAAAGAAGGGGTGAAGCCACAGGAAGCCCTGCCAAAGATCGAAGCCCTGTTTAAAAAGCACAATCCCGAATATCCCTTCGAGTTCCGGTTTGTTGAACAGGAGATCAACCGCAAATTTGTTACGGAAGACATGATCGCCGGTTTGAGCAAGATCTTTGCCGGACTGGCCATTTTTATCTGCTGTCTTGGTCTTTCGGGGCTGGCTTCTTTTACTATTGAAAGAAGATTTAAGGAGATCGGTATCCGGAAAGTGTTGGGTGCTTCTGTGCAACAGTTGCTCTATTTGATCTCTAAAGAATTTCTGTTGCTGGTCTTGCTGGCGGCACTGATCAGTATACCGGTGACCTGGTGGCTCCTGCACAACTGGCTGCAGAATTATGAGTACCGCATTGGCATCAGTATCTGGTTGTTTATGGGAAGTTGCGCCAGTGTTGTGCTCTTGACGATGCTGATTGTTTGGCTGAATGCAGCCAGGGCAGCCATGGCCAGCCCTTCGAAAAGCCTTCGAACCGAATAATGGAAAAGGAGCAATGGAAGAGAACAATCGAAAATCAACATCCTTCGCAAAGAATTTTTATGCGGAGAATTAATCGCCCATAGCAATTGTTGCGATAGGTTATTCGTTGAACTTTCCTTACATAAAAAAACAAACCAATGAAATATCTTAAAGCGGCAGCAATGATAACAGCATGATTACTTTTCTTTTTTGCGAGTGCCAATGCACAGCAGGAAGGGGAAAAAGCTGCAATTGAAAAAGCTATACTGAATTATGTAGAAGCGTTTTATGAAGCCGACACCACCAAAGCGTACGAAAGCGTAGCAAAAGACCTCGCCAAGCGAGGGTATTTCAGGTCAAAAGATGGAGCGCAGCACGAAGCGAAAATGAGTTTTGAGCAATTGGTAAAACTGGCGCAGCGCTGGAAATCGTCACAACAAATTACAGCTAACAGCCCACGTAACATTACCGTTTTTGAGATCCTTGACCGTATTGCTACGGCTAAAGTGGAAGCCCAATGGGGGATCGATTATTTTCACCTTGCGAGGCAAAATGGTAAATGGACCATCATCAATGTTTTGTGGCAGGACTACCCGTTAAAAAACTAGTTTTACTTTCCAAATTAGTTCAACGATGCCTGATGTTACATGTTTGGCACATTTGATCACTTCTTCGATTGTTAGCATGCAGGCCACCAAAGCAAATTAACTTAGTCAGCTATCTATTCATGCATCGAAGAAGCGAAAGTGAGACGGGAAATATAACATGTCGAACAGGGCGAAATGAAATATCTTAATTAGGTAAGTATCTCGTGCCATGTCACTTCTAAACGCAGGAAAGCTAAACTTTTTGAACGTCCGCCGCGGGCCGTTTCCGTACATTCGCTGTATCAAAAACGAACAGCTACGTAGACAACCAGGTTTCTAACACCTTGACTACCAATCCACAAAAAATTGGTACGTTATTCATAACCAAAACACTACCAAAGAGTCATTATGATTGAGCTGCAACATATTTCCAAATGGTACACTATCGGCGGCAAGCCATCTTTTATTCTTAAAGACATTAACCTGACCGTTGCCGAAGGCGAGTTTCTTTCCATTATGGGACCATCGGGTTCGGGCAAATCAACGCTGCTGAATATTATCGGTATGCTTGACATGCCGTCGGAAGGTAGGTACCAGTTCATGGGACAATCGGTCTATGACCTGAAAGAAAAACACCGCTCCGAATTGTACAAAAAAAACATCGGCTTTATTTTCCAAGCTTATCACCTGATCGATGAATTAACGGTGTACGAAAACATTGAAACACCCTTGCTTTACCAGAACATCAAAGGATCGGAACGCAAAGCCATGGTGGCCGATGTACTGGACCGCTTTAACATCGTCGGCAAGAAAGATCTTTTTCCCTCGCAGCTTTCCGGTGGCCAGCAACAGCTTGTAGGCATTGCCCGGGCCCTCATTGCCAAGCCGCGATTGCTCCTGGCTGATGAGCCAACAGGCAACCTCAATTCAAAGCAGGGAGAGGAGATCATGGCCCTGTTTAAAGCACTCAACGAAGAAGAAGGCATCACCATCATCCAGGTGACCCACTCCGAAAAAAACGCCGAATACGGTGGCCGCAAGATCGATCTCCTGGATGGCCGTATTCAGCAATCGATAAAAGAGAACGCCAGCGTATGAAACGAATATTTTTTCCAGGCCTCCTGCTTTTCCTTTTAAGCCTGTGCGCTAAAGCGCAACCGGTTTACACCCTGCAGCAGGCCATTGATACCGCCCTGGCAAAAAACATTGCCGTCAGGCAAAGTGGTTTGCTGTCAGAAGAAGCCGCGGTTTACATGAAACAGGCAAGGGCCAACCTTTTACCTGACCTGGGTGCCACCTTCAACCACGGCATCAACCAGGGCAGGAGCATTGACCCTTTTACCAATGCCTTTGTGAACCAAACAGTGAATTTTGCGGGCTATGGCCTTAGTTCCGGCGTGGTGCTTTTTAACGGCTTTACCATGCAAAATACCCTGAAGCAAACAGTATATTCTTACGATGCGTCGCGAATGGAATTGCAGCAGGCAAAAGACAACCTGACCCTAAACGTTATACTGGCTTACCTGCAGGTGTTGAATGCCGAAGACATGCTGTCGGCGGCCATCTCCCAGCGGGAGGTCAGCAACAAACAACTGGAACGATTGCAGGTGCTGGATGGACAGGGCGCCATTAGTCCTTCACAGGTTTCGGATGTAAAAGGTCAATTGATGAACGACGAGCTGAGTATTCTCAACCTTCGTAATTCCCTGGAAACTGCCAAGCTTTCGCTGGCGCAACTGATGAATGTGCCCTACCAGCGCAGCCTGACCCTGCAACGCATCAATGCCGATGAATTCCTGACCAGCTATGGCCTTAGTGCAAGTGATGTGTACAACACGGCCCTGCAGCAATTTTCACAGATCAAATCCGTTGAACTGCGTCGCCGCAGTGCCGAATATGCATTGAAGGCAACCCGTGGCACTTTATTTCCTGTCGTTACACTGGGTGGGAACATGCAAACGAATTATTCCAGTGTGGCCATGGATGCCAGCGGGAAGATTCCTTACAAAGACCAGATCAGCAACAACATGTTTTACACGCTGAACCTGGGACTGCGCATTCCTATCTTTTCGAACCTGCGTGCCCGCAACAACATCAAGCTGGCCGACATACAAGTGCGTAACAGCGAGCTGGTAGAAGAAAATACACGGGTGCAACTACGCCAACAGGTAGAGCAGGCGCATCTTTCCATGACCAATGCCTATGAACGCTATAAAGCATTGCTGGACCAGGTAGCGGCTTACAAGACTTCATTTAAAGCGGCGGAAGCAAGGCTGGCGGCAGGCGTAGGAACAACGGTTGATTACATTATTGCCAAGAGCAATTTGGACAGGGCCGACATCAATCTTATCAACGCAAAATATGATTTTGTGCTGCGGAAAAAGATTCTTGATTATTACCAGAACGTAGCAACTGTCCGCTAAACAAGTTTGTTATAGGAAACGGCCCGGTAAAATACCGGGCCGTTTGTTTTGTTGTGTTAATTGAAAAGAAGAGGAGAGAATATTCTTCGATCGGGTTTTTACAAAGAAGTTCCCTTTCAGCCGCGACAGCAAGAGTTATTTTTCAGTTACTCATTTTAATTCTGCCAGCCATTGCTGGGCAAACGCTCTTGCCGCATCCACCGTGCGTTTGCCGCTGCGGAAACAAGCTTTCCAAAACGGATCTTTGGCTTCCAGCGCCGGGTCGGCAAATACCATCTTACGGTCTTTTTTGACAAGCTTTGCATTGTAATCGATGGTGGCTGTTTCCGCTAAGAATTGCAGCAACCGTTTCCTTAGCAAGCCATTGATGGTAGCCGGAAATTCTGCTTCCCAGTATTGGAGGTCCTGCCGGTAAACCGCCATGGTTTCAGCGTTCTGGTCACGGCCTTCGGGTTTTACCGGTTTTCCTTCCTGGCGGGCCTGCTCATAATTGGCAGCAAACGAAGGTGTTTGCACATATGCTTTTACGTATTGTCCCATGGCTTTTACCGCTTCTTCCCTTTGGTCTAACGATAAAGCCGCCATCATTGGTGTGCCGGCAAAAGCCATGCTGCCGCTGATGAAATTGGCATCTATATAACTTTCGGCTTCTTCGGTTTGCAAACCCAGTTGCTGAAAGATTGTATTGTAAAAAGCACGGGCCTGTACCAGGGTAATGGCGAAAAGGGCGGCAACGCTTAGCGCCAAAAGAGGGAAACGTTTTTTCATACTCTGTTTTTGGCAAAACTATTCCTGTTGTCTCCTGCCAGCTTCCGTTGCAGCACCGGTTTTTTCATCTACGTAGAAACCGCAACCGGCCCTTTCTATTAGGAAGCACGGCAACCGCTGTGTATCTTTAGCACAGCCACTATGTTTCGTCACCGCGGAAAAAACCGAACCTTTCAGCACAACCTTAAACTGGCTTCATCCCTTTCGTTTGTGGCCGGCATCGTCAATGTTAGCGGGCTGTTTGCTGTACAACGGTTAACAACAAACGTAACCGGGTATTTTGCTTTTTTTGCTGATGAGATGGCCAAAAAAAATTTTACCCAGGGATTGGTTTACCTGCTTTATATCCTGGCGTTTTTTTCCGGTGCCTTTTGCTCTAACCTTTTGGTTGAAATGGTTGCCCGCATTAACGAGCGGTTCATCAATACGGTTTCATTCGGCATCGAGATCCTTATCCTTATTTCCATTGCCCTGCTGCAACCGGAAACCATTCTTTCGCATGCCAACGCCGTTGCCTGCCTGCTGCTTTTTGCCATGGGACTGCAAAATGCACTGGTTACCTTTATTTCCAGTGCGGTGGTTCGCACCACGCATCTTACCGGGCTATTTACAGACCTGGGCATTGAGCTTTCGCAGCTCCTGTTTTACCGGAAAACCGAGCAGCGTAAAAAGTTGGTCACCTCCATCAGGCTGCGGGTTTCCATTATTTTATTTTTCTTTTTGGGTGGTGTTTCCGGCGGATATGGTTATATCTTGTTTGGTATAAAGATCCTGCTGCTGGCTGCCGGGGTTTTGCTGGCCGCACTGATCTATGACAGCTTGCGGTTGCAGTTGGTAACCATGCGACGCAAATACTTACGTTGAATTGATCCCTGTTTTAAACTACCGCTGTGCTTCAATTTTTATCTCCTGTTTTCATCTGCCTGTTGCTGGAATGATATCAACTTTTTTGAAGCTGATGCGTAGTCTTCTTTGGTGTTGGTGGCACAAATTTTTAACCCCAACCTATCAAATACCTTCTACTATGTTTTATCACGTTCAATCATTGATCAACCCTATCGTAGCCGATGAGCCCGATCCCTCGGCAGCCAATGCGTTACAGGAAGGGCTGGGTGGCCAGTTTGGCGAAATGCGCACCATGATGCAATACCTTTTCCAGAGTTTCAACTTTCGCGGCAATGCGGCACCGTACCGTGATCTTATACAAGGTGTAGGGATCGAGGAGATCAGCCACGTTGAGCTTATTTCCAAAACCATATCGCAGCTTTTGGATGGATCGCCCCGGTACAACGGCGACAAATTTGAAACACCGGGAAAAGGTGGAAAACCGGTCATGGATATGGCCAAGGAACAGCAAAACCCGCATCATTACATCGTGGGTGCACAGGCCGCCTTGCCGGTGGATGCAGCGGGTAATCCCTGGAATGGTTCTTGGGTGCACGACCACGGCAACCTTGTTTTGAACCTGATGGATAACCTGGTGCTGGAATCAACAGGACGCTTGCAGAAATGCCGGATCTACCAGATGTCGTCCAACAAAACCTTGCGGGCAACAGTTGCATTTTTAATTGTACGGGATGAAGCGCACCAGGCAGCTTTTGCAAAAGCACTGGAATCCTTGGGCATCGACTGGAACAAAGCGTTGCCTGTTCCCAAATTCGATTCGTCGAAATTCCCTGAAGTGAAAAAATTATTGGATGCGGGTATTCACCGTGAGCAATACCATTTCAGGCTCGACGGCTCGGAAATGGAAAAGATCTTCTCCGGCAGTGCGCCCATGAACGATGGTACCGAACTGGTGACCTTAAAAGAACCCCGCGAAAGTTATCCCATTCCGCAAATGCCGGAAAGGCCCGAAGAATTTTCTCCCGGTCTTGATCCGGAATTGCAGGCGCTGGCCGATGCACTGACGGAGTTCAAGGAAAACTTTACGGCACCGAAAAAAACCTCAGTGCCCGGCAAAAAGAGCAAAGGAAAATAAGAGAACCGATCTTTTTTGTTGGCAGAAAAAAGCGTGACAAAAAACAGTTGACAAGAACAAGCCCAGTGTGGTTTGTTCCTGTTTTTTTATGGGAATACATTTTTAATTGTTGTTAGTTAGTCATTGCATCACTGCTTATCTACTCTAACAAATCATGAATATTCCCCGCAAATACCAACCCTGTTTTTCATCTGGCCAAAACCAGCATGCTATCCGTTTTTCGGCTTGTAAACGATCCCGTATTTTTTATCGATGGCGGCAAATTCTTCTGCTGTTTTTTCTTTCCATTCCACCCCGACCGGAACGCCAATCTCACGGAAATAGCCTTCAAAGCCGGCCGGTGTAAAGCTGAACTGCATGCGGATGGTTTCAGTGCCCGTATTGCGCAACCCATGCCAAACACCTTTGGGTACATAGGCTGCACTTCCTTCTTTTACATTGAATTCTTAATCGCCAAGCGTAAATATACCTGCACCTTTTTGAATATAGATGACCTCTGCTTCCCGCAAATGTTTATGTACCGGGATCAGGTCGCCGGGAATAATATCTTCATAACAAAATGAGATTGCCTGTACGCCTTTTTTTCTTTGTCAACAATGATGGTGACCGGTGCCTTCCGGCCGGCTATCAGGTAGGTTTCGTGTACTTCCGCATCCACCACAAACCCATCTTTGTCCGTCTCCTGTAAGTGATTATTGCCTGCAAGAAGCTGCAGAAAGGGGAGGGAAGAAGCGGCAGTGGAAAGTCCGGACGTTTTTAAAAATTGTCTACGGTCTTTTTTCATATACTTTTTCAGGGCTTAGCGCAATTAGCTGTTAACAGTTTAGCCACTACAAGATAAAATTGCAAATTTTTCATTAAAAAATACAGTACGCGAAGAACACCATTTTTCAAGGAGAATAGATTGCCATTTATAGCAACAAGTTTCAGCAAGACAGAAAATAATCTTCCGGTTGTTTTCCTTGGTATTGATCTACAGACACCAAACTATCTTCAAAAGCTTGCACTCTCGTCAAATGTAACAGCAGTCCCTACACGTAAAGTGTTGTGTACTTCTGCAATTTTATCAACGTACAGCACCAGGTCACGAATTTCCGCTGGCGTAGCTTCCGCATCAATATTCACATTATAGCGGATGTTGAAACCGGGCTCGCCTTCGCTGCCAAATTCGCCGTTAACAGTAATGTCAACAGCTTTTATAACCAGTTGCCGCTTGGCGGCTTCGCGGTAAATGTCGTTGCAAAAGCAGGTGGCCAGGGCTAAAAAAAGCAACTCACCGCCATTGACAGCAGAGCCCTGCCCGTTTGCTTTTTGTGGTATCTCCAATTCTTTGGCGGCGCCGTTCGTAGTGACCATCACACTGTTCTGTTCAGCGTTATTTTTTATAGAGGCTGAAATTTGCATAGCTAGTTTTTTTTGGTTGGTAGGTTTAGAAGAAAAACGACCCGACGGAAACAAATTATTTCTTTTCCAATTGCACCAGCCAGGTTTCAAATTAAAGATAATCGGTTTTGCGAACGTGGCACAACCACGCTGAACGGTCGCTGATTCCATTTGGCCAACCTGCACATTACCGCCGTTGCATCCGTTATCTTTGCGCCCCATGCAGGAAAAAAACAGCTTTGAAGAAGGAAGGGTTTTGCTCATCAACAAACCCCTGTACTGGACGTCTTTTGATGCCGTCCGCAAGATCCGTAACCTTACCCGCACCAAAAAAGTGGGACATGCCGGCACGCTTGATCCCCTGGCTACGGGCCTGCTGATCGTTTGCACGGGTAAGTTCACCAAAAAGATCAATGAATACATGGCGCAGGAAAAAGAATATACCGGTACCATTACGCTAGGCGCCACCACGCCAACCTTCGATCTTGAAAGTGAGCCGACCAATCAAACAGCCATCGACCATCTTACAGAAGAAGATTTACAAAAGGCTACCCAGCCTTTTACCGGTGCCATCCTGCAGGTGCCGCCCATTCATTCTGCCATTAAAAAAGAAGGCAAACGTGTTTACGAACTGGCCCGCAGGGGAGAAGACGTAAAGCTGGAACCGAGGCCCGTTACCATCTCCGCCTTCGAGATCACCCGCATTGAACTGCCGATCATTCATTTTAAAGTGGTTTGCTCCACCGGCACCTATATCCGCAGCCTGGCCAACGATTACGGCGCAGCTCTCGGCGTTGGTGGTTACCTAAGCGCTCTTTGCCGCACCCGCATCGGCGATTTCAAACTGGAAGATGCACTTACGATTGACGATGTGGAAAGAGAAGTGAAAGGGATTTAGTGTTAGGGGTTTGGGGTTAGGAGTTTGTAGTTTGTGGTTGTCTTAGCTGTTCGTTAATGTAAATATGGTTGCACCTACAGGCACTAATTCGTGCAATCCGTGCAAAAATCCGTGTTTAAGTTTAAAAGGGGTAGTCGATCCCTAGCTGCAATTGCCCGTCCAATGGTTTTAATTTGTAAAACCATTTATTCTGGGCTTCCAGTGTTTCCGGCGTAGGGTCTTTTACTTTATAGGCATAGTCAAGACGCACTTTTAAAAAACCGAAGTCAAGCCGCAGGCCGGTTCCTGTTCCAATCGCAAGGTCCTTCCAAAATTTGTCAAACGACCGGGGAAACTCGCCACCGGGAAAATCGGGGTTGTTACGCAGGAACCAAACATTTCCCATGTCCACAAACAACACGGTGTTTACGCCAATGCCTTTGTAGTTGGCCAAATGAATACGGTATTCGGCATTGCCTTCCAGCCGGATATCACCAAAGCGGTCGGGTGCATCGGTAGGCAGGAAAGAGCGAATGGCCGAACCAGGACCAAGGCGGCGTATGCTCCAGGCCCGCATGCTGTTAGGACCACCGGCAAAATATTCGCGGAAAAAAGGAAGAAAGCGGTTAAAGTTGTCGAGGCTGGAAGATGGCATCGAATAGCCCACACCGCCAAACACCCGCCAGGCAAAAGCATTGCGGAACAGCTTTCTTGTTCTGCGGTACTCGGCATCCAGCTTGATAAAACGGTAAAGGTTGGTACCGAAGATCTTTCCCTTAAATGCACCAGGTATTCCGGATAATTCCGCACTAAAAGATGCCAGGCTGGTCACATTTTCACGGCTGCCGGCAATACTGTAATTACCCAGCACCGATACAATCAAACCCGTATTGAAAATATATTGGTAAGACGCATTGCTGGCGATCAGCTTATTTAGCGAATCGCCCCGGATCAGGTAATTGTATTCGATGTTGGGAAACCGGATGCCAAAAATTTTGTTGCGCCAGCCAAACTGGTAACCCCAGGAGGCGTTTACTGTCGTCAGGTCAAAATAATTACGGCGTTGCGTAAGGCCGCCGTTCAGTGCAAAAATGGAGTTGACCATATTTTCCTTTGACCGGTTGAATTGCCGCATAAAGCCCGGCACTAGCCTCGGTATATTGATCGTATGGCTGATCGTTAACTGCCTTGTCTGGATCAGGTCTTTCAGCGTTGCATTCAGCTCCGTACCAAACCGGAAGTTGGTGGTGCTTTGGTTGGCACCACGGGCAAAATTGCGATTCTGCACACCAAAGCTCAGGCCCAGGCCAATCAGGTTGCCTTGTGCAAACGTGAGGTTGCCCTGGTTGCGACTAACCTCGAACGTGGTGTTGAAAGCGTATTTGCGGGCAGGGGTGAGGCGAATGGTGAAATCGGCCGTATCCTGCCCTGGCCTTGGTTGCTGATCGATGGAAACCAGTTGCCAGGCACCCAATGAATTGAACTTGCTTTGGGTTTTGAGGTAGTCCGACTGCCGGTAAAGCTTGCCTGGCTCAAAGAAAATATAATCGGGAAAGATCTTGTTTTTAAAAAGCTGTTCGTTAGCGCGGATGATATAGCCTTTTACTGTATCGGTAAACCGGAAACGACTGACGGTATCAGCCTTGTACTCGGGATAAACATTGATATTGCCAACATAGTAACGGATAATGCGGGTGCTGTCCGGATTTTCCCGCAAGCGGAACTCCACATCGGCAACGGGATTGTTGCGCCGCTCGGCCAGTCGCTGCAGCAGTTCCGCCTGTTCTATTGGGTCGATGGTGGGCCGCAAAAGTTCCACACCCACCGTATCCCAAACGATCAGGAATTCTTCTTCCGAAAAGCGCATATAGCCGTTGTTTCGGAAAAAATCGGCCAGCCGGTCGCGTTCCGATGCCAGCTTGTATTTTGAAAAGGCATCGCCCCGTTTGATCAGCGGTTGGGAAAGCGAAGAATCCAACACGATTTTCTGCAATGTATCCAGTGCCTGCTTCATGCCGGCCGAAAGTCCTGCCGTATCGGCATTCAGCCGGTAGGCGATCGAATCCAGCTTTGTCACCCTTCCGGGATAGACGTAAAAATCAAGAATGGCCCGTTGCTGCAGGCTGTCCTGCTTTTGTTCAATGCGGGTGCTGAAGCGAATGCTGTCGCGGTTGTAGCCCTCGGTATTCAGCAGGGTTTCCATAAACTGTACCGACTGTCCTGCATACATCGAGTCGTAAACCGTTGGCGCTTGCACCACCTCGTAGAAAAACCGGGGAATAATACCAAGGATGGCATTGTCCCAGCCGATAGCTTTCGCTACCGACCGCACCCGAACGCTGTCATGAAGCTGCTGCGCCAGTTCTGCTTCCAGCTCTTTCCTGGCATCCGGGCCCAGGCTATCGCTCAACACATGAATATTGGTTTGAAAAACAAAGGGTGTGCGGGGAGGGTAATTCTTAACGGTAGTAGTAAAACAACCGCTGCACAGGCAGAGCAACAAAATTAGCAAGGGTGAAAAAGGAAGAAACGTTTTTCTTTGAATCATAAAGTCGCTCTCATCTATGCTCAGTAAAAAAGTGCTCAAAGATATTCAAAGTTTAAGCCTCAAAAAGCATCGCGATGAAACAGGCCTTTTCGTGGCAGAAGGACCCAAGGTGGTTGAAGAACTGCTGGCGGTGGCGCCCCGGCATGTGGAGAAAGTATATGCCTTGTCGTCTTGGGCAGGGGAGCGGACCGGTATCGAGATCATTTCAGAAGCGGACCTGGAAAGGGCTTCCCACCTGAAAACGCCGAATGAAGTAATTGCCGTTTGCCGGCAGTTTGAAACGGCTCGTCCCGGTGCTGACGGTTTCACCCTTTACCTCGACACCTTACAGGACCCGGGTAATTTTGGCACCATCATCCGGATAGCCGATTGGTTTGGAGTAAAAAATATTGTTTGCAGCCGTGGCTGCGCCGATCAGTACAATCCCAAAGTGGTGCAGAGCACGATGGCCAGCATTGCCCGTGTGAATGTTTATTACGACAAAGAAGAAACCTGGCTGGCCGAACAACATGTTCCCGTATACGCAGCCACGTTATACGGACAACCCTTGCATTCTTTTGCAAAAACTAACACAGGTATTTTGATCATCGGCAACGAATCAAAAGGCGTTCGACCCGAATGGATAGCGATGGCTTCTCACCCGGTAACCATCCCGCGGCGCGGCCAGGCCGAATCCTTAAATGCAGCGGTGGCTACAGGCATCTTACTGTCACATTTATTGGGAGAATAAACGTATTCGCCTTCTTCCTGTCCTTTTTGATGCTTTGTGTCCTTCGTGTTCCTCCAGGAGCACAAAGCACAGTAAGAACCACAAAGAGCACAACGGTTTTTACCGGAAATGAATGGCTTTTATGGGTTGAATTTTCCGAACCAACAGGGAAGGAATAAAAAGGATCAAAACTGATAGAATCAGCGTACCGGCAATCACCGCCAATACCTGCCACCAGACAATTTCCACTGCAGCAGTTTCCATAAAATATGCTTCTTCTTTCAGGCGTACAAAACCTGTCTTGAGTTGCAGGAAAAGCAGCCCCAGCGCAAACAAAGTGCCGGCAACAATTCCCGTTATGGTAATGATACCCGACTGGTACAGGAAAATGCGCTGTACCGTCCAGTTGGAAGCACCCACAGCTTTCAGGATACCAATCATGCGCAATCGCTCCAGCACCAAAATAATAAGACAGGTAATAAGGTTAATGGCCGCAATAATGACCATGATCGTGATCAGGATAGCCTGGTTGGTATCCTGCACATCGAGCCAGTCGAAAATATTGGGATAAAGCTCTCTTGCTGTTTTGGCGGAAAGCTGCGGAGGAAACTGTGCCCCATCGTGAATGGCGTCAGCAACTGGTCCCATTTGCTGGTAGTCGTTAAGAAAGATCTCGTAGCCGCCAATCTCGTCTTCTTCCCAGCCATTTAATCGTCTTATCAGTTTCAGGTCGCCAATGGCAAAGGTGCGGTCGTATTCTTCAATGCTGGTTTTGTACAGGCCTACAATGGTTAGCTTGTCAGGTCGCAGCGATCCGTCAGGACGGACAAAATAAAGCAGCACCCGGTCGTTCAACTTCAGGTCAAGTTGCGAAGCGGTGTAAGTTGAAATGACGATCTCTCTTGCGTAGGTGCTGTCGTTGTACTGCAGCCACCTTCCTTCTTTGATAAACGGTTTCAGGTAGGCAGAATCGTAGGTTTTATCTAGACCCTTCAGCAATACGCCTTCCATTTCATCCGTTGTTTTTAGAATGGCGTACTTGGTGGCAAAGGGATGAATGGACCGCAATTGCGGCATGGCTTTGATGCTTCTCACCAATGAGTCGTTCTGCCGGATGGGTTCCTGTTCGGCAATGGAGGCCTGGCCGGGTTGCAGGTAAGCGATGCGTACATGTCCCCAAAACGAAAACACTTTTTGGCTAACCGTATGCTGAAACCCGTTGACAAAGGAAAGCGTGATGATCATCACCGCAACACTGATGGCTGTTGCCAGGATCGAAAGGCGGATGATAAACCGCGAAAATGATTTTTGCTGGTTAAAAGCAATACGCTTGGCTATGAATGCGGGTATGTTCACGGTGATCAAATTGTTCCGGTAAAGGAGAAAACCATTTCCTCTCTTTCTTCGTCCTTAGAAAGATCAAAAATAGGCCTGCGAGCCGAAAACCTTTATTTTTAAAACATGACCCGCACGTTCACCGTTTTTTTTGCTGTCCTTTTTCTTATGCTTTGGAGCAACGGCGCCGTTGCACAAACGCAGGTATTCAGTCCTACGATAAAGACCATAAAGTTCTTTCGTTCCGGCGATCAAACCACGTTCCCGGTGATACAACTGAACAGTTCCGATGTGCTGCAGCTTGAATTTGACGACCTCGACACCCGTGTCAAAAATTATTATTACTCGTTTCAATTGTGCAATGCCGACTGGACGCCAAGCATACTCACCACGTTTGATTACATCAAAGGTTTTCAATCGACACGGATCACAACCTATCGCAATTCTTCCTTGGTGACCATTCCTTACGTGCATTATCAGGCCACCATTCCTGATCGCAATAGTGCGCCCAGCCGGGCCGGTAACTATTTGCTGCGTGTTTTCCTGAACAACGATACCTCGCAGATGGTCTTCACCAAACGATTTGTGGTAGCTACCAATTTGGCCAAGATCGGAGCCGCCGTTCAGCAGCCGTTTAACGCCACGCTGTTTCGCACGGGGCAAAAGCTGCAACTGGCGGTTACTACCGATCAGCGGATAAAAGTGATGAGTCCGCAGGATCTGAAAGTAGTAGTGCTGCAAAACCAAAACTTTCAAACGGCGCTATATATCGACAGGCCCACCATCTGGCGGGGAAATTATTTTGAATACAGCGACGAGGCTATCACTGGTATGGAAGCCGCCCGTGAGTTTCGCTGGCTGGACATGCGCAGCCTGCGCCTGCGCAGCGACCGGATGGAAACACTCGACAACCGCAAAGATTCTGTTCATGTGTATGTAAAGCCCGAAAGCAGCCGGGGTGGACAGCCCTTTATTTATTACCGCGATATCAACGGCAGCTATACCATTGAAACCTTTGAAAGCATAAACCCCTTTTGGCAGGGCGATTATGCGTACACCCATTTTACGTATGTGCCGCCGGGTGGCCGCCCGGTGGAGGGCAGCGATGTTTATATTTTTGGTGAAATGACCAATTATGCAACAGATACCTCCGGACTAATGCGCTTTAATACGGAGAGCGGCGCTTATGAAAAAACGATGTTGCTGAAACAGGGTTATTATAATTATCTCTATGCCACAAGGCCGGTTGGCGGTGGCCCAGTCAATTTTAACCAGACAGAGGGTAACCATTGGAATACGGAGAATAGTTATACGGTACTGGTGTATTACCGGCCGTTTGGTGCCCGTGCCGACGAGTGCATTGGCTATACAACGTTGAGCTCTGTTTTTCAACGCTAAGATTTGATGGAGCACAAAGGATAGAAGGGGTCACAAAGAACACGAAGAACATCATTGTGTTCGTTGTGACCACTTTGTTTTCTTCGTGACCAAAAAAAATTAGTTTAATCTGTAAAATTTTTCCTTCACACTCGATCTGAAAAAGGTTTCCCTTATATTTGCACCGGCAGGTCTTATACGGCCAGCTCCTGCTGAACTCCCCCAGGATCGGAAGATAGCAAGGGTAGGCGGTTGTAGCGGTGCGATGTAAGTAGCCTGCCACTTTTTTCTTTCTTCTATTACTCTTTTCCTCTATTTAGCTTTTCCTTCTTAAATTGCGCCTCTGAAATTTGAACCCTGGTTTGTTGGTTTACCGTTAAAACGGCAAACTTCCAAGGTGAAATATCAGGTCAGCCATTCTATCACGCATCACTCCTGGGTGATACAAAACCTCCCGAAAGGGCCAGCACATTATGAAATTTTTTATCGACACAGCAAACCTTGCACAGATTAAAGAAGCACATGAATTGGGTATCCTCGATGGTGTGACCACCAATCCTTCCCTGATGGCGAAAGAAGGCATCCGGGGCGAAGAGGCGATCAACCAGCATTACAAAACAATTTGCGAACTGGTGGATGGCGATATTAGCGCCGAAGTGCTGACAACCGACTTCAGCACCATCATCGAAGAAGGCAAAAAGCTGGCAGCTATTCATCCCAACATCGTGGTAAAAGTGCCTATGATCAAAGACGGTGTAAAGGCAATCAAATGGTTTACCGACAACGGCATCCGTACCAACTGTACGCTGGTATTTTCTGCCGGCCAGGCCATTCTTGCAGCCAAAGCCGGTGCCGCTTATGTGTCGCCCTTTATTGGTCGTATTGATGATACAGGTTGGGATGGCATGGAACTGATCGGGCAGATCTCAAACGTATTTACGGTGCAGGGATTCAAAACAGAGATATTGGCGGCATCTATCCGCAACTCCAACCACATTGTACGGGCCGCAGAACTGGGCGCAGATGTGTGTACCTGTCCACTGGAATCTATTCTCGGATTGCTGAAGCACCCCCTGACCGACATCGGTCTTGCCAAGTTTTTGGAAGACGCGAAGAAAATGTGATGGTGAGTGGTGAGTTTCCAATTTGTTTTAAATATCTTTTTTAGCAAACTGGGGATTTACAGCAGGAAAAGCTTTCCAAGCAAAACATATAGTTCAAAAAAATATCCGCCAGTTAGCGGATATTTTTTTTTAAGATTATTGTTGAATGCTACCGACTCATCACTCATCACTCACCACTCACGATTTCTTCTTGGGCTTTCGGTATTCCTGTAAAATTTGTTCGTTGGTCAGGAGTGGTTCGTCAAAACCGCGTTTGCGGATATGGATGGTGACTTCTTTCCAGATCTGTGGATTGTTTTTCAGTACTGCTTTTACGGTTACGGTTTCCCTGCCGTAGGCACTGTCAATAAACAGGTCATTGTTTTTGAAATGCAGCGTTGAGTCCTTATCGGTGGAAAAAATAATTTCGTCAGCAGTCAGCGGCAGCCATTTTCCATCAGCCGTTTTGCCATCCACGTTGATGTAGTTGTAAAAACCCTTTTTCAGGCTGTCGGTATACAGGTGAAAATAAATGCTGTCGATCTTTTGCGCAAAAACGCCGTTACCGATCACCACCAGCAAAAGGGCCAACAAAATCTTTTTCATCCGCGATGTTTTTGCAAATTTCCGCTCTTCCGGCGGGATGCTATTGTAAGGCTTTGTTGTTTAACAAAGCATTGCTGTAAAAATTTCCTGCCAGGCTGGAGAAGCAAACAGTTGGAAGTCGAGAGTAAAGAGTTTAAAGTCTGAAAGAAAGCAGTTGGGAATGAAAAGCAGATCCTCACAAATTAGGAAAAAATAAAAGAAGTAAAGGTTCACAACTCACCACTGACCATTCACCACTCACCAAAACCCCCTAATTTTTCCGTTTGTAATCGCCGCGTTTCCACGACTTGATAAACTCCGACCAAGCTGCCGGGTTAAAGATGTTCATGGGCGGGGTTTGTCCCTGGTAAACGGCCCTGTTGGCAACATTGCGGAACTGCATGGCCGTAGCGCTGGCGCCATCCGTTGGCGTGCTTTCCATCAGGATGCGGCGCTTGGCGGCGCTGTTGTTCTGGCGGGCAATTTCTATGTCATCATCCGGGACTTTCATCGTCACAAAGTCACGGGCAAACTGTTCGGGTGAAGGCTTGGGACGAATGATCGTCGCAGGCAGGTACACCGTGTCTTCCACCAGCAATTGCACAACGTTGTATTGGTTGCCTTCAATGTTGCGGGGAATAACAACGGTTTTGGGTTTAAAGCTTACGTGGGTAAATTCAACAATATCACCTTTCAGGGCAACGATGGAAAAAACACCCTGGTTGTTGCTCACCGTTCCCCGGTTAGAGCCTCGGATGGAAACACTTACAGCCGGAATTCCTACCAGGCTGTCGGCCGTCATCACGATACCGTATAATTGAACAACGGAATCCTTTACAGTTTCAAACTGGGCAGCCGCTTGGTTGCTCCAAAAAAAACTTAATAAAAAGAAGACGGGTAAGGCTTTTTTCATCTGTTCAAAAATAAAACGCATGTTTTATATCTCTTCCCAACGAACTGTGTTTGGGTTAACTTTGCGCTTTCATTAACAATCGGAAAATGACACAACAAGATATACTAAATGCGTTAAGTACGGTACAGGAGCCTGATCTGAAAAAAGACCTGGTGACCCTGAACATGATCCGTGATATCACTATCGAAGGTTCCTATGTTTCGTTTACCGTAGTGCTAACCACACCGGCCTGCCCCTTGAAAGACCTGATCAAGAACGACTGTATCAAAGCAGTGAAGGCCATTCATCCTAATGCAGTTGTCAACGTTAAGTTTTCGGCCAGCACCACCACCATCCGGGCCGATAAAAAAGATGTGCTGCCCGGCGTGAAGAATATCATTGCCGTTGTGAGCGGCAAAGGCGGCGTGGGAAAAAGCACGGTTTCGGCCAACCTGGCCCTGGCACTTTCGCAAGGTGGCGCAAGGGTAGGCCTGATGGATGCAGACATTTACGGTCCCAGCGTTCCCATTATGTTTGGCGTTCGCGGTGAGCGGCCAATGATGACATCCGTTGAAGAAAAAGCGATGATCGTTCCGCTGGAGCGATACGGCATCAAGCTGCTGAGTATTGGCCTCCTTGTAGATGAAAAAAATGCCGTGATTTGGCGTGGCCCGATGGCCAGCAGTGCCATCAAGCAGTTTATCACCGATGTGCAGTGGGGCGAATTGGATTACCTGGTGATTGACATGCCTCCCGGCACCGGTGATATTCACCTGACCATGATGCAATCGGCACCCGTAACCGGTGTTGTGGTGGTAACCACGCCGCAAGATGTGGCGCTGGCCGATGCCAAAAAAGGAATTGCTATGTTCAGCCAGGCACAATTGAATGTTCCGATCATTGGCCTGGTTGAGAACATGAGTTATTTTACACCGGCCGAACTGCCCGGAAACCGGTATTACATTTTTGGAAAAGAAGGCGGCAAGCGATTGGCGGATGAATATGATCTTCCTTTCCTGGGACAAATTCCTTTAGTGCAAGGCATACGCGAAGGCGGTGACATTGGTGTTCCAATTATGGTAAGTGATGACGAAGTGACCAAAAAGGCCTTTGAAGAATTTGCCGGTATTGTGGCCCGTAGCGTGTCCATGCGCAATGCACACATGAACAGCGAAGAAGTAGCTGAAACGGTGGAAGAACATTAATGGCTCAGGCAATTTTCAGCCCCCGGGCCAGTGCGGCAATCAGCTCTTTTACAATATAGAAAAGTATTCTTCCCAGCAGCAAGCCACCGGCCAGTCCGCCTGCAAACCCGATGGGAATAAGGTAGCCGGCCGGCAGGTGGATGGGGATGAAGAGGTTAACAACAAACAAACCTGCCGCACCCAACACTGCACTTGCCAGGCCAAAAAAGAGGACGAAAAGGCTTTTAAAACCTGATGTTAGGGAACGCTTGTAGATACCGATAGCAACTGCGGTGGAAACGAACCCCAATGCTGTCAGGGAGAAAAATAGCAGGATTAGAAATGCTGCCAGGAATGCACCTATCACGGCGGCACCAAACATGATTGAAAAAAAGACGGTGGCAAAAACAAGGAGAAAAATATTCATCTCGTCATCTTCCTGGAATGTGGGTTGATCTTGTGCAGACAACAAAAGGGGAAGAAGCAAAACAACGAAAAATGCGATTCTTCTAAAAAAAACGGTTCATTCAGGCTAAACTATAAAATCTATGTACAAGTTGCCTTATTTCAGGGAAAAAGATGAAGCGGTTGTCCTGGCATTTATCCGCCAGCACCCGTTTGCATTTTTGGCCGGAAGCGATAAAAATCACAAGCCGGTGGCAACCCAGATCCCTGTTTTTATCGAAGAAAAAGAAGGCAGGCTGTTTTTATCGGGGCACATGATGCGCAATACCGATCACCATAAAGCTTTTGTGGCCAACCCCGCAGTTCTTTGCGTATTCACCGGTCCGCATAGCTATGTAAGTGCCACCTGGTACAAAGATCCCAACCAGGCTTCTACCTGGAATTATATGTCGGTGCATGTAAAAGGAACCATGCGCTTTTTAGGAGAAGCTGAATTGGTGGATGTATTGCGCAAGACCAGCTTGCATTTCGAAGGCAACAACACTAATTCCCAGACGGCTTACGATAACCTACCTGCAGACTATCAAAAAGAGTTGCTGCCGGCTATTGTTGCTTTCGAGGTGGAAGTGGAACAGATCGACAATGTTTTCAAGCTGAGCCAAAATAGGGATGAAGAAAGTTTTCACAACATCATTGGCAAACTGGAAGCGCAGGATGGTGAGGCCAAAGGCGTGGCGGAAGAAATGAAAAAAAGAGCCGGGGCACTGTTTGGTTGTCCCCATAACAGCAATGCATAAAACAAATTAGAAACTATTCTTGCATGAATTTATCGCTTGAAGGGAAAAATGCGCTTGTCTGCGGAAGCAGCCAGGGAATTGGTGCGGCCATTGCCGTAGAATTGGCGCTGCTGGGTGCGAATTGCACACTGTTGGCCCGAAACGAAGAGCGCCTACGGGCTGTTGCAGCCAGCCTCGATACAAGCCGAGGACAAACACACAGCTATTCCGCTGTCGATTTTAAAGAGGCAGATGCTGTTCAAAATCTTGTGCAGTCGGATGTTTTCAAAACACCGTTTCACATCCTGGTAAACAATACCGGTGGCCCTGCGGCTGGTCCCATTGTTGGAGCGACGGAGGACCAGTTTTTACAAGCATTTCAGCAGCACATCATCACCAGCCACCAGCTCACAAAAGCTTTGATGGAAGGCATGAAAAGCGAAGGATACGGACGTATCATCAATATTATTTCGACCTCGGTAAAAATCCCATTGAATAACCTCGGTGTTTCCAATACAATCAGGGGAGCAATGGCCTCCTGGGCCAAAACGATGGCCAACGAATTGGGACAATTCGGTATCACGGTCAACAATGTTTTACCCGGTTTTACCAAAACCCCGCGACTGGAATCCCTCATCAATACCACTGCTGAAAAAAGCGGCAAAAGCACGGATGCTGTTGAAAAAAGCATGCGGGAAGAAGTGCCTGCTAAACGTTTCGGTGAACCTTCGGAGATCGCAGCCCTGGCTGCCTTCCTGGCCTCACCGGCAGCCGCATACGTAAATGGCACCAGCATCCCGGTTGATGGTGGCCGCACCGGTTCAATTTAATTTTATTTCCATGGCGTTTCAACCAACTTTGGCCTATGCAAAAGAGCAGGATGCACAAGATGCATCCCGGCATTATCGCAACCGTTTCTTAATTCCGCAGCACGAAGGAAAAGATGCCATTTATTTTTTAGGGAATTCACTTGGACTGCAACCCAAAGAAACCGAAAAAGCCATCCAGGATGTTTTGGTGCAGTGGAGCCAGCGCGGTGTGGAAGGTTTTTTCAGGGGAGAACGTCCCTGGCTGGAATATCACCGGCAACTGCAGCCGGCACTTTCGCAAATTGTAGGTGCCCTACCCGAAGAAGTGGTAGCCATGAACCAGCTTACGGTAAACCTTCACCTGATGCTGGTAAGCTTTTACCAGCCATCGGGTGGCCGCACCAAGATTCTTTGCGAAGCCAAAGCTTTTCCCAGCGATCAATACATGCTCTACACCCATGTAAAGCAACGTGGTCTCAACCCCGATGAAACCATCATAGAAGTAACACCGACGGAAGGAGAGGTGACCATCCGCGAAGAAGATATTCTTGCCGCTATTAAAAAACACGGAGATGAGTTGGCGCTTGTTTTTTGGGGTGGCGTTAATTATTATACAGGCCAGGTCTTTGACATGAAAAAGATCACAAGCGCAGCGCAGGCTGTGGGAGCTAAGGCCGGCTTTGACCTGGCGCATGCTGTGGGCAACGTGCCGCTGCAACTGCACAATTGGAACGTTGACTTTGCCTGCTGGTGCAGCTACAAATACCTCAACTCAGGTCCGGGAGGAATTGGCGGAGCGTATATCCATCAACGTTACCACAACGATTCTTCACTCAACCGCTTTGCCGGCTGGTGGGGCAACAAAAAGGAAACGCAGTTCCTGATGGAAAAGGAGTTTGATCCAGAGCCTTCGGCAGAAGGCTGGCAACTGAGTACGCCTTCGCCCATCCAGTATGCAGCGCACAAAACAGCGCTGGATCTTTTTGCCGAAAGGGGTGTGGAAACAGTTTTTGCCGATAATGGTAAATTGACAGATTATACCTGGGCCATTTTAAAAACAATCCAGACAGATTTGCCACAAGGCGCCATTCAGCTTTTGACGCCGGAAAGCAGTGACAATCACAGCTGCCAGCTATCGATGCAGGTTAAAAATGGCAAACAGGTTTTTGATGAATTGAGCCGCAACGGCATTTTTGCCGACTGGCGGGAGCCCGATGTAATTCGTATTGCACCCGTTAGTTTTTACAATACGTTTGAAGATGTATGGCGTTTTGCACAGGTTCTGAAAACCGCCGTCCTTACATTTGCGCAATGACCAGAAAAGAGATCGTTTCCCATATATTTTCGAAAGGTTCTTACCTGTTGGTTGGTCTGGACACAGACCCTGCAAAACTGCCGGCACAACTTCCCAAAACCACAGCCGGAATGTTGGCTTTCAACAAAGCCATCATTGAAGCCACCAAAGATTTTTGTGTTGGTTATAAGATCAACACCGCCTTTTACGAAGCACATGGCGTAAAGGGCTGGGAGGTAATGGAAGAAACCGTTGCGGCGATCCCGTCCTCGCTTTTTACGATTGCCGATGCCAAGCGGGGCGATATTGGCAACACCTCTTCGCAATATGCAAAGGCCTTTTTTGAAACCCTGAATTTTGATGCGATCACGGTCGCGCCTTATATGGGCGAAGACAGTATTCGTCCTTTTCTCGAGTTTACAGGTAAGTGGACGATACTTTTGGGATTGACCTCCAATCCAGGCGCTAGGGATTTTGAGCTGCAGCGAATGATCAGCCCCACCACAGCCGCTATCGAATCGGCAGAATTGGCGCTGGATGTCGCATCGCACAACACCTCCTACTTATACGAAACCGTGCTGCAAAAAGCAGCTTCGTGGGGAACGGAAGAAAACCTCATGTTTGTTATTGGCGCCACCAATCCGCAGGAGTTTGAAACAATCCGCAACATCACACCTAGCCATTTTTACCTGGTACCCGGTGTGGGTGCGCAGGGTGGAAGCTTAAAGGATATTTCGGAGAAAGCGGCCACTGCTGATTGCGGTATACTTGTTAATGCGAGTCGTGCGATTATCTATGCTTCAAGCGGTGAGGATTTCGCCGAAGCAGCCGCCAGGGAAGCCGCCAATTACGCAGCCGAAATGAAAACCTACCTGGAAAAGTTGGGCTAGTACCGTTGTTCTTTTGCAACATTCTTTTAACGCTACCGGTGCAATAATAACAGGCTGGAAAAGTTATTGTGTGGTTAGAAACCATCGCCGATGAAATCGTTCCTCCTGATTTTTCCTTTGTTCGTATTCCTTTTTCCACAGGCAACCGTACCGGACCTGAATGGAGACGAGCCCGAACCTAAACCCGTAAACAAAAAGCAGCTCTTGCAGCTGGTTAACCAGGTTAGGCAAAAAGGCTGTCAGTGTGGTGATACTTTTTACCCGGCCACAACTCCCCTCCAATGGAATGCGCAACTGGAGCAGGCGGCATTGATGCACAGCAGCGACATGTACGCAAACAACTATTTTTCGCATGCGGCAAAAGATGGCAGCAAAGCCGGGAAACGCATTGATCGCACCGGCTATAGCTGGAAGACCTATGGCGAAAACATTGCCTTTGGTTACCGCAATGAAGCTGAAGTGGTGAAAGGTTGGATACGCAGTCCCGGGCATTGCAAAAACATCATGAGTAAATCCTTTAAAGAAATGGGTGTGGCCCGTGCCGGTGAATACTGGACGCAGGTGTTTGCCACCAAATAAAGCAAAAGCTTATTTTATTTTTATAAAAACCGTTCTCAATGAGAACGGTTTTTTATTTGGTGTTGTCATCAATTTTCTTATCGCAAACTAATTCGATCTACTTAAAAATATAGGTGCCGGTTTGTGTCCACCAAGGATGAATTTCGAAACGCAGGCGCCCGGTTATTACGGCTGAATCCTGCATCACCAGTTGCGCTACTGTTGCCGAATCTTTTGCATCCATAATAAAAATGCCGCGCAACTCTTTGTTATAACCCATCGGACCCGCCATCACGATATAGCCCTGCTGGTGCAGGCGGCCTATATTTTCCATATGGGCAGCCTGTATGCGGTCTGCCGTTTCCTTATCATGGCTGCGGTTTTCTCCCCGCAAAAGTGTTACCAGCCAGTATTGTTTCATGCGGGGTGTGTCGGCCAGGAAATTTGTGGTGGAGGTGGCGGCATTGCTGTTACCGGAAAAAGCATAAGCAAGAACGATGGGGAAGAGGAGAAAAAGAGTTTTTTTCATGTTCGGCGTTTTGTGGCTGCCCCAAAAAACGCTATTTTAATCTGAATTAGCAAAACCATGCGATACCTGTTTCTTCTTCTTTTTTCCCTGCATACAATTACCGTTACTGCACAAACCGAAGAGCCTTCGCCAACCGCTGAAGCAATCCTGAAACCAACGCTGGCCAAAGCAAAAGCCGGTGGCAAAAATGTACTCCTGCTTTTCCATGCTTCCTGGTGTGGCTGGTGCCGCAAAATGGATGCATCACTTGCCGACAAAAACATCCGGCCACTCATCGAAAAGAACTTCGAGATCGCCCATCTTACCGTGTACGAATCGCAAAACAAAAAACACCTCGAAAACAAAGGTGCGCTGGAATTTTTGCAGGCAAACGGTGGCGCGGAAAAAGGACTTCCTTTCTGGTATGTACTCAACAGCGAGGGAAAAGTTTTGGCGAGTTCGGAAATTTCTCCCGGCAATAATTCCGGTTGTCCCGCAACGGAGGAAGAAGTTGCCTATTTTCTTTCTGTGTTGAAAAAAACAGCCACCTTAACCGATGCAGAACTGGAGGCAGTAAGGATTCGGTTTCGACAAAATGAATTGTAAGTACTTGTTTCGATAATTCATTTTCAAGAAAAATAGTTTGACTTAACAGGTCAAGAGAGACGGATGCTTTTCACCAAAGGCATTGATAAATTCTTTATCCTTGCAACCGCAATTAAAAACAGTAACAAATGGCGTATTGGCTGGTGAAATCCGAACCGTTTAAGTATAGCTGGGATCAATTTGTACAGGATGGGCAAACCTTTTGGGACGGCGTTCGTAATTATGCGGCCCGTAACAATTTAAGGGCAATGAAAAAAGGTGATCTTGTTTTCTTTTACCACAGCAACGAGGGACTGGAGATCGTTGGTATTGCCAAGGTGGTAAAAGAAGCCTACCAGGACCCTACGACGGATGAAGATGCCTGGGTGGTGGTAGACCTGAAGCCGGTAAAAAAACTGAAAAACCCGGTAACGCTGAAATCAATCAAGGGAGAGGAGCGGTTAAAGACAATGGAATTGTTACGACTGGGACGTTTGTCTGTTGCGGCGGTAAAAGAAGAAGAGTGGAAAGTGGTGATGGAATTGGCCGGTGAAAAAATTTAGGCTGATTGCAGCACAACGCAGAACAAGCGCACCATTCACCTCCGCAAATTCAAACAAATAATTAAAGAAAGGCAGTTCATTTCGAACTGCCTTTTCTTTTCTGCTTTTGTTCTGCTTTGTTTTGATCTAGTATTTGCCTGCTTGTAGTTTTCCAGCAATCGCCACTTCGAGGTCATCGGGAATGGTACCGGCGTCTTCATCAATCGGTGCCAGTCTGCCCAGGCTCGAATCCCAGGTAAAAATGTGCTCGTCGCTGTTGTTATAACTTACCTTAAACCGTGTTTCGCCGTTAAAAGAGAAGGGTTCCGCTTTTACAAAATAGGGAACGCCGCTCAACAGTAATTCAAATGAATGTTCTTGCATATCAAATCCTTTGTGATGTGGTTACAAAAAAAATTCCAAAAATGCGTTTGTATAATATTTTAGCTTTCTTCCCGGTTGACACTGCTTATTGAAAAGGCTGGCAAGCAAACACTCCAGTAAGCGCATTCTTCGTCAAAGGGATTGCTGTACCGAACCCTCGTTCCGCTCCTGATCAAAATGCTCTGCCCGGCTTCCAGTATCACTTGCTCTCCGTCTGCTTCCACCAGCTTTTTGCCGCGGCTTACCAGGGTATATTCGTCAAAAGCTGGCGTTTGGTGGGGTTCGCTCCACCCGGATGGTGCCAGCATATGGGCTATGCTTAAGCCAGTGTCTCCCGAGGAAGCCAGGCCAAAATGTTCCTCTATCAATTTTCCATCCGTCGTGGGAACAACAAACGGTGTTTTTTGGATAACATGCGGCATATATAAATTTTAGTTTGTAGACAATACAGGTAACCAAATTTTCTTTTCTGCAAGTGAATAAGTGCCGATGCTCTCGCTTTCAGACACTGATTTTCCTCACTAGCGTTTGATGACTTGTTGCAAAAAGTTTACCGGGGAAAAGACAAGTTCACTTGTTCACGGGTTCGCAAGTTTACGAGTTGATAAAAGCAACGGCCAAACTTGTGAACCTGTAAACTTGTGAACTTGTGAACTATATTTAACCATGGGTAAAAAACGTTTGGTGGTGCTAAGCGGTGCGGGTATCAGTGCCGAAAGCGGGTTAAAAACCTTTCGCGACAGCGATGGGCTTTGGGAAGGTTACGATATCAACGAAGTGGCCACTGCAACTGCTTGGCGGCGAAACCCTGCACTGGTGCAGGAATTTTATAATCATCGTCGTCGGAATGTTAAAGACGCAGAACCCAACGCTGCGCACTTTGCACTTGCTAATCTTGAGAGGGATTTTTCCGTACAGATCATTACGCAGAATATCGATGATTTGCATGAAAGGGCTGGCTCAACAAATGTGCTTCACCTGCATGGTGAGATCTTTAAAATGCGCAGCGAACGATCGGAGCAGCTGATTTATCCCATTTATGATGACATTCAAATGGGTGACCTTGCCGAAGATGGCGGGCAGTTGCGGCCGCATATCGTGTGGTTTGAAGAACCGGTACCCATGATGGAAGAAGCTGCAAAACAAGTAAGGGAAGCAAACATTTTCCTTATCATTGGCACCTCGCTGGTGGTTTACCCGGCAGCAGGTCTTGTTGACTATGTGCCGCCGTTTGTTCCCAAATTTGTGGTCGACAAAAAGATCCCTTTTCTCCCAGGCATTCCCAACATCACCGCCATCGAAAAGCCGGCCACCGATGGCATGAAAGAAGTATTGCCCCTGTTAAAAGAATTGTTGTGAAAAGAAAGCTTATAGGGGGCTGGTTTCTTCCGTAAAGAAGATGCCTTCCGCTTCCAGTTCCTTCAATACTGGTTCGTATATATCCCTGCCAACCGGTATCTGCAATCCTTTGCTGGTGATGGTTCCGTTCAGAATAAGTTTAGTGGCGGTTGCCAGCGGTAACCCGACGGTTTTCGACATGGCCGTGTGTACGTTATCGTCACCTTTTAACTGCAGCAGCCCGGTTGTTTTATAGACAGCGCCTTCTTTTTCGTATTCCAGTTCGTGCAGCATTACGATCAGATCTTTGTCCGTTGAATCCAATTTTAATTTTGTCTCCATGCAGAATTGTAATACGTCAGCCATGCTTGCCTCTTCTTTTTCAAAAACCGTTTTATCGTCATCTAAACCAAGGAAAAACAATTGCTTCAAAGTGAGATTGGCATCGTGCATTTTATCGGCAAGGGTAGCGGCGGCGTTGATTTTGAGATCATCGATGTCAACATTTTTCAGGTCGCCTTTGTCATCCACCAGCATAAATTCATCTACCTGGTCAATGCCTTTTTGCGCCGCTTCTTCTTCCAGTTTTACCAGGTTTACTAACTCTGAAAGCAATGATTTTGTCGCGTCAAACTGGTTGTGCAGTTTTTCTTCCAGCCACTGACCAAAACCAATACTGTCTAGGTGTGATTTAAAGATTTGCTGCAGGGTTTTGCCTCCTGTTTTATAAACCTGCGTTTCATCGGTCAGCTTCAGGTCGACAAGGTTTTTCCAGCCATACATAAAATCAGGATGCCGAAGCGTTGTACGGATAAAACTGGCCGTTTCTTCCAACCCGTATGTTGGAATGTAACTCAACGAATCGCGGTTTGGGTACCAGCAAAGGGCTTCCGAGCCAGGCACCACCACGTACCGTTTTTCTTCAAACAGGTCTTCGTATTCCAGTTCCTGTATTGCACCATTCTTTTTAAAAATGGCACCACTCTTTCCGGCATTCACCACGTTGCGGGGATTCCAACTGATCTTGTAATGCCAGGGATTGTCATCGCTTTCGGGTGCCACCAGGCCGCCGCAGTGCGAGTAAAATGACGTGATCTTTCCGCCTACGGCATGGATCGCATCTATCATACGTTTGGCACTCATGTGATCGATTCCGGGATCAAGTCCCATTTCGCATAAAAAAAGAAGGTTGTTGTTTTCTATTTCTTCTTGCATTTCACGGATGGCGTCGTCGACATAAGAAGCTGTCAGCAGGTTTTTTTTTGCCTGCAAACAATCCTTTGCTACCAGATAGTGGAGTGCCGCCGGTAAAAGCGAAATGACAATGTCTGCTTTAGCGATTAAACCCATGCGGCCTGCGGAATCTGTTATGTCAAGCGCAACGGCCGTTGCAAGCGGCGAATTGCCTGTTTTGTCGCGGATGGCTGTTTCGCTAGCGTCTGCCACTGTCAGGTGCCAGTTTTCTTCTTTTGCATGTTGAAGAAAATATTGGATCAATGCTGTGGAAGATTTGCCTGCTCCGAATAATAAGATTTGCCGCATAGTAGATGGTTCTGAAAAAAAGGAATAACACAATGAAGACTATGGTGTGTCTGCCATAGCACTTACTGTAGCTTCAAAAATAGGTGCTGAGGACGTTATTTGCAGAAACCATTTCTTGCGTATTTTTCATGCTGCTGGAGAAAGCAATTTGAGTTCTATTTAAAAATTGTAAACAGCGTTCTGTTAGATGTAGTTGTGGCCTTGCGTTATGTAATGGCAAGCTGGTAAAAAATTAGGCTGAAAAAATTTGCTGTCTTTCATTTGCGGTCAGATGTTACGTCAGGTTGTTTTCCACATTTTGTCTCCCCAAAAGGTGGAGCCAAAAATTCAAGGCGGCTCCAACGCTCCGCTTGATTTGCCAGGGCTGGCGCACAACAGTCTTTCATTACGGGTTGCACTTTTCACGTTGTGAGCAGACTTTCTTTTCAATTTTTTGTCTTCACTACACATTGCCTGAAGCAATTATATCTACCGGCCTATAAAGCAAGAAACTGCAAGCGCTATATTGCGCTATTCTTTTCTTACAACAAACGGAAACCTTAGCTATTGCGCAATAAGGCGCTGCACCAATGGGCGAAGTGAAATGGTAGGAACGGCTGTTCTCTCATTTGAGAATTGAACATTGAGCATTGCTTATTGAAAATTTTTACCTGCAGTTATAGAACCCAATATTACCCTTCAATTTTTACCACCTTGTAACGAACACTCACGCCGCGGCTATTGTCGGGAACAGGAACCGTTTTTGAACTGCCCGGAGCGATACCGGAAACCGTAACGGTTTGGGTACCCACCACTTTGCCGTTGGGACGCAAAAATTCAACTTCTACAACTGCTTTGCTGATTTCCCGCGACGATGGATTGGTTACCGAAATATGAAGGTTGCTGATACCACCTAAAAAACCAACGTTGTACTGGTTGGCTGCTAACCGCAAAGACGGTTCTGGCGATGTTTTTTCTGCTTCTTCCGTTTTCGCTGATTTGATTTCGTCTTCTTCATTTTGCTGCTGGGAAAGATTAACGGATGCTTCATCCAATTCTTTTTCTGTAGTGTTTTTTGTCGGCTCTTCTGAAACATTTGATTCTTCAACCGCCGGCTTATGCGCTTTTGGAGATCTTTCGGTAACGATTGCTTTGGCTGCAACGGCTGTTTGCTCAGCTGCTTTTGCCTGAACTGGAGCATCAGTAGTTTCTTGGACCATGTTTGCCTTTTCAGGTGAAGCCACCATACCGGCAAAGGCAGCATGGGCCACCGTGCTTTTGGGTAAAGTTTCTGAACCAATTTCGGTGGCTTCCGCCGAGGCAATCACCGGTTCAAACTCCATATTCTCTACGGCTTTTTTTATCATGTAAGCCGAAAGTCCCAACCCAATAAACAGGGTTACCAATCCCATTAGGTTGGCGCCTACATTTACCTGCCGCTTCCATACTTTTTTTTGTGGCGGCTTTTGGGCATATTTTTCTTTAAGGGCTTCAAATGAGGGTGGGGCGTAATCTTCAGGTGGTAAAAATGATTGAATTTCTTCCGTAGTTGCAGGTGACAGACTGGCGCTGCTATTTGCAAAAGCCACTTCGTCTATGCGTTCCGTTGGCGGCTTTTTTTTAGGAACCGCTTTGGTCTTTTTCGCCACCAGTTTTATGCCACTGAGCGCCTCAATTTCACCGGGCAGCTTCCAGCTTTTACTTTCGTCTTCCACCCAGAACAAGTCAGTTGTGTACAGGGTTTTTTCCTTTAATTCGGTCAGTGTATACGGACCGGTTTCCTGGTTGTCCCGAAGGAGAAAGTAGCGCACCATAGCAAAATCACTTTTACGTATACAGCAAATACTGAAAATACTGTGCCTGTTCTTTTCAACAACAAATGAACATTAACACCCTCTTGGTAAAGATTAGGCCAATTTGTCACGCCAAACGCTGCTTTTTATCCTGATTTTAAGGGGAAAAAAAGTAGATTTGCACACCTTTAATTTGAGTTTAAGTACACAGAATGGAAAATAATTTACAACCCCAGGAAACTGCTGATTTCAACCGCATTATTCCGATCAACATCGAAGAGCAAATGAAGACCGCTTACATCGACTATTCGATGTCGGTGATCGTGGGTCGTGCGCTGCCCGATGTGCGGGATGGTTTGAAGCCGGTACACCGCCGCATTTTGTTCGCCATGAATGAACTGGGCATGGGGCACAGCAAACCGTATAAGAAAAGTGCCCGTATCGTGGGTGAGGTTTTGGGTAAATACCACCCGCACGGCGATACAGCGGTATATGACGCCATGGTGCGGATGGCCCAGGAATGGAACATCCGTTACCCCTTGATTGATGGACAGGGAAACTTTGGATCGCAGGATGGTGACGGGCCGGCGGCCATGCGTTATACGGAAGCCCGTATGACCAGGCTGGCCGAAGCCATGCTCCAGGATATTGAAAAAGACACGGTAGATTTTGGTCTCAACTTCGATGACTCGCTGAAAGAGCCCACCGTTCTTCCCACCCGCATTCCGCAGTTGCTGGTCAACGGTTCCAGCGGTATTGCCGTGGGTATGGCTACCAACATGCTGCCCCATAACCTCATTGAAGTGGTGGACGGCTGCGTGGCCTATATCGACAACCGTGAGATCACCATTGACGAACTGATGCTGCATGTAAAAGCACCGGACTTCCCCACGGGTGGTTCTATTTACGGCATGGAAGGCGTAAAAGCCGGCTACAATTTCGGTCGCGGTCGCGTGGTCTTGCGTGGCAAGTTGCATGTGGATACAAAACCCAGTGGCCGTGAGCAGATCATCATCACCGAAGTACCTTACCAGGTCAACCGAGACTCGCTTTGTAACCGCATTGGCGAACTGGTGAATGACAAAGTGCTGGAAGGCATTGCCCACATCAACAACGAATCCAACAACAAAGAAGGTACCCGCGTGGTGCTGGACCTGAAACGCGATGCCGTTGCCAACGTGGTCATCAACCAGTTATACAAATACACCGAGCTGCAAACCAGCTACGGTATCAACAACGTGGCCATTGTAAAAGGCCGCCCGAAGATCCTGAATCTGAAAGATCTGATCTCTGAGTTTGTTGAGTTCCGTCACGAGGTGGTTTACCGGCGTACACAATATGAGCTGCGGGAAGCCGAGAAGCGGGCCCACATCTTACAGGGTTACCTCATTGCCCTGGATCACCTGGATGAGGTGATCGCCCTGATCCGTGCTTCGGCCAACCCCGAGATTGCAAAAGACAACCTGGTAAATGCCGGCTGGGGACTGGACGAGATCCAGGCAAAAGCCATTCTTGAATTGCGTTTGCAGCGCCTTACCGGCATGGAACGCGAAAAGATCAAGCAGGAATACGATGAGCTGATGAAGCTGATCGCACACCTGAAAGAAGTGCTGGCTAATGAAGGCATGCGCTACGACATTATCAAAACAGAACTGGCCGAGGTAAAAGAAAAATTTGGCAATCCCCGTAAATCAGAGATCACCTTCCTCGATAATGAGGTTAGCATAAAAGACCTGATCAAGGAAGAAGACGTGGTGATCACCATCTCGCATCTTGGTTATATCAAACGTACGTCGGCATCCGATTACCGTGCACAACGCAGGGGTGGTCGTGGTGTAATGGGTGGCAAAACAAGGGAAGAAGATTATATCGAGCACCTCTTTGTTGCAAGCACCCACCATACCATGCTTTTCTTTACGGAAAAAGGCCGCTGTTACTGGCTGAATGTGTACCAGATCCCGGAAGGAGAGAAGAACAGCAAGGGCAGGGCTATTCAAAACCTGTTGCAGATCTCCCCGGATGATAAAGTAAGAGCCATCATTGACATTAAAGACCTGCAGGATGCCGATTTTGTGAACAGCCATTACATTGTGCTGTGTACGCAAAAAGGTGTCATTAAAAAGACTGCACTAGCCGATTTTAGCCGTCCGCGTTCGACCGGTGTCAATGCCGTTACCATTGTAGAAGGCGACCAGTTGCTGGAAGCCAGGCTTACCGATGGTGCCTGCGAGATCATGCTGGCTATCAATTCGGGCCGCGCCATTCGCTTCCCCGAATCAAAAGTGCGTTCAACAGGCCGTGGCGCCATTGGCGTAACTGGCATCGAGGTTGAAAACGAAGGCGAAGAGGTAGTTGGTATGATTTGTGTTAATCCCGAATCACAAAAGGATAGAACCGTTCTGGTCGTCAGTGAAAAAGGATATGGAAAAAGAACACCGGTTGACGAATACCGTATTACCAACCGGGGAGGAAAAGGCGTAAAAACCATTTCGGTTACCGAGAAAACCGGTAAACTTGTAGGGATGGTTGATGTGTCGGAGAATGAAGACCTGATGATCACCTGCAGAAGCGGTATCACTATCCGCATGAAAGTAGGGGCTATCAGCGAGCAGGGAAGGGCCACCCAAGGTGTTAAATTGATTCGAATTGAAGAGGGGGATGCCATTGCCGCGCTGACAAAACTGGACGAAGAGGATGAAGAATTATTGACGACAGAGGAAGGAGAAGCCACGCCTGTCACCGATGGAGAAACAGGAACCGCAGCGGAGAATAACGAAACGGAAACAACCAATTCACCGGAAAATACATCTGAAGGAGAGCAGGAAGCTCCAAACGCTTAAAATTTAAAAAAATCTAAAAACGATGCGCAAACTGATCTTACTCGCAGGCCTTGCTATTACAGTATCAACAGCATTCGGTCAGAAAAAACTGGAAAAATTAGATGACGTAAAAGAAAAGATTAGCAAAGAGAAGTATGATGAGGCCAAGGAAAAACTGGACAAGGTGTTTGAAAACCCCGAGGCCAACAACAGTCCCGAGGCGCTTTTCTACAAGGCAGTAGCTTATCATAACCTTGGCAAGCAAAAATCTGACAGTGCGCTGTCGGCAGGTGCTTTCGATGCCATGCAGGCTTACATAAAAGTTGAATCCAGCAAGCCGGAAGGCCAGCAAATGATGCTGTCAACGCTTGAGAACCACAAAACCCTGGTTGATATCTACCAGACTTATTTTCAAAAAGGTGTTGACGGCTTTCAAAAGCAGACCTATGCTTCAGCTTTCAACAATTTTGAAAAAGCCCTCAACGTGTTTGATGTGCTGACCGCAAAAAGTCTAACTAACGCAAAGTTTGATACAACGGCTACGTTGTATGCAGGTTATTCTGCGCAAAATGCACAGATGTATGACCAGGCTGCCAAGTACTACGACAAGTTGATCAACATAAACCTGAACGACACCAGCTATGTCGGTATCTACCGGTTTATGATCAACTCCAACCTGGAGAAAAAAGACACGACAACGGCAAAGAAATACCTGGCTCTTAGCCAGGAGCGATTCCCGCAGTACAAAGATCTTTGGCTGGATTACAACACGCTGTTCCTGAGCAGTGATAAAAGCAAGCGTTTTACCGAGTACGAAGCACTGGTAAATGCCAACCCTGACAACGAAGTGCTGGCGATGAACTATGCCATTGAATTGTACAACTACATTCGCTCCAGCGACGAAGCCGAAAAGGATTCTGTGACCCGTACAAAAGCTGAGAATGCATTGAAAAATGTATTGCGCATCAATCCTGAAGCGACGACTGCCAACCTGTTGATGAGCCAATTGTACTGGACGCAATTGTACGATGTGCAGAGCCAACTGGATGCTGTAAGAGGCACAACACCGGCCGCTACTGCCAAGAAAAAAGAGCTGAATGCAAAAATGGACGGTATTTTCGACTCGGTTTATCCTTACCTGATGAAGTCTTATACGCTTTACAGCAAAGAAGGAACGCTGAAGCCGCAGGACAAGGCAAACTACAAAATTGTTCTGGGCCAGTTGACCGACTATTACAACCGCAAAAAGCAAGCTGATAAAGCTGCTGAAATGCAGGCAAAAGCCAAGGCAATTCAATAAGCGATAAATTATTTCCTATACAAAGCCGTCACAAGTTGACGGCTTTTTCTTTTGCCGGGACGACGTGAATTCGGTAAGTAGTGAGAACTAAAGCTTATTCTTACTTCAGAAGGAAAACGCGTTTCAATGGTCCATTTTAAAGAAACAATTGGAAAATTCAAATCACTTCAATCCCCGCTTCCCGGTAAGGCTGAAGCATGGGGTCATCGGGTGGCAGTTCTGTGATAAGCGTATGAATTTGATTGGTAGCACAAACATGGATGGGCTGCTGTGTATTGATCTTTTCGGAAATGGACAAACAAACCACTTTGTTGGATGATTCGATCATGGCCTTTTTTACCTGCACCACATCCCAGTCGTTGTCGGAAATGCCATGAACCGCATCGATGGCATTCACACCCAAAAAACAAAGATCACTTTTCACCTGCCGGATGCGGGCAATGGCATCCGGGCCGGCCGTAAACCGCGAATTTTTGGACACTTTGTCACCCACCATGATCACTTCACAATGCGGGTGGTTGGCGTATTCCAGGACCGCGGGCAGGCTGCAGGAAATAAAGGTGGCATGCAGTTCCGGCGGAAGGGCCCTTGCCATTTCAAGAATGGTGGTACCGCCGCTTGACAGCACAAACATGCCGTCTTTGATTAGCGAAACGGCTTTTTCAGCGATGATGCGTTTGTTGTCGTAAGAATAAATTTCTTTGCTGGCAGCAGGCCCGCTATAAAAGGAACGGGAAAGCGCACCGCCGTGTACTTTGATCAACATGCCGCTATGGGCAAGTTCCTGCAGGTCTCTTCGAATGGTATCGTCGGAAACGCCCATTTGCAAGCTAAGGTCGGCAGACAAAACTTTGTTGTGCAGGTTTACCTGGTGGAGTATATAGGATTGACGTTCCTTCTTTAACATCTGCAGCTGATTAGGCTAAATATAAAGCAAGTCCAGCCATATTTTCAGCATATTTTACCGAGTTTTTTATGCGCCGGGGTAAAATGTTAAAAGCGGTAAGAATCAATTTAAAAAACGAATCGCACACTAAAGCCCAGTGCCGCCGGTTCAAAGGAGAACTGTTTGGTGAAATTGAGTTCCGGTTTCCAGTCAAGGGAAAAATTGAGTGGGAGAGAAGGCACAATATAATCCATGCCAATGGCGCCATGGGCGCCGAAACGCCGGCCACCGCTGAATCCAAAATAGGCGCCGGCTCCCCAAAACCATTGAATGCCGGAACTTCCTAAAAGCGTGTGCTTTTCTACCAGTATTCCAAGGGCCCCGGGATCGGTAAAAGACAACAGGCCTTCCAGTGCAATTTCAGAACTGACAAAACGTTTGTACGTGATGGAATGATTCACCGCAGCATCGCTGCTGCTGATGCGAATACCCAACAGGTTATTCCGGGCCGGTGAGGCAGACGTTTCTACGTCCTGTGCATTTAGCGATCGGGTAAGCCCAAAGCCTGCAAAAAATAGGACCAGCAAAAAGCCTCTTATCATGGTTGTTGGTTTTAGCCTTAACGCAACCAGGCCAATGCATATTGTTGGAAAAGATTTACGGCCCCGAAAGATTTTAGTCTGGAAAAAAGCAGGTCCTGTAAAATCCGTAACATTATAGCCGGTATGGCACATGTCGGTACATCGGGCTGGAGTTACGATCACTGGGAAGGTATCCTCTATCCACAGGGCGCACCGGTCCGGGAACGGCTCACTTATTATTTACGGGTAGCCGGCACCGTGGAATTGAACGCCAGTTTTTACCGCTGGCCAAAACCAGACACCTTCAGGAGCTGGCGGCGCCGGCTGCCGCAGGGGTTTCTTTTCTCTGTAAAAGCACCCCGGCATCTTACCCATACAAAGCGTTTATATGGGCCGGAGAAATGGATAGAGCGCATCAAAGAATGCTGGCACCTGCTGGGTGATAAGCGGGCCGTTTTACTGGTGCAGCTTTCACCTAATTTTTCAATCGATCTGGAAAGGCTTCGTTATTTCCTGGAAAAAATGCCACGGTTGGTACGGGTGGCTGTTGAGTTCCGGCATATTAGCTGGCACCAGGAGGCCGTTTTTCACCTGCTGGAAACCTTTGGCGCTGCCTATTGTATCATGAGTGGTGCCAACCTGCCTTGTATACTTCGGGCTACGGCACCGTTTGTGTACATTCGTTTGCACGGACCGGACAAGGACCATCTATACGGCGGTTCTTATACGGATGATGATCTCCGTTGGTGGACCCAGCGTATCTGGGAATGGGAAGGACAGGGAAAAGAAGTGTTCCTGTATTTTAACAACGATGGAAACGGGCATGCCGTATACAATGCCGAACGATTGCGGCAACTGCTTTCAACATAACAGAAGCATAAACCAAGGATTCTAAAACTGATAGGAATGAGAATCATCGATGCACACCAGCACTTTTGGAATTATAACCCAGAAAGAGATGCCTGGATCACACCAGAGATGGGAGCCATCCGTCGCGATTTTTTACCAGCGGACCTTTCACCGGTATTAATGGAAAACAGTGTAGAGAGCTGCATCGCTGTGCAGGCAGAACAGTCGGAAGCGGAAACCCATTTTCTATTGCAACTGGCCGAAAAAGAAAATTTTATCAAAGGCGTTGTGGGATGGGTTGATTTGCAGTCGCCAACTGTTGAAGAGCGCCTGGCTTATTTTAGCCAGTTTCAAAAGTTGAAAGGCTTCCGCCATATTCTGCAAGGAGAAGCGAAACGCGACCTGATGCTGACACCTGCTTTTCAAAACGGTATCCGCCACTTACAGCAATATAACTTCACTTACGACATCCTCATTTATCCTGACCAACTGGCTTTCACGGAAACCCTTGTTGCCTCTTTTCCGGAGCAAAAATTTATCATTGACCACCTGGCAAAACCCGTTATTAAAAATGGCGAACTAGAGGAATGGAGAAAAGGCATGCTTGCCCTTGCCAACTATCCCAATGTCTTTTGCAAAGTTTCCGGAATGGTAACCGAAGCAGATTGGAGTACCTGGAAAAAAGAAGATTTCCGGCCATACCTGGATGTGGTTACAGAACTTTTTACCACCAGTCGCTTGCTTTTCGGTTCCGACTGGCCGGTATGTCTGGTTGCCGCTTCGTACAAAGACGTGCTTTATATCGTTCAGGACTATTTTTCAAATTTTCCCGTCGCTGAACAAAAACAGGTCTTCGCCGAAAACGCGGAGCGGTTTTACAATTTATAAAGGCATGCAATCCTATTAATCCCTGGTTTTTTCATTACTCAGTAACATGGTTTTTGTATCAATGAAAACTCTTTTTTCAAGGCAACTCATCCAATATCCCACTATCCAATATCTTACTATCATCTCTCCGAAGGCTTACTTTCGCGTTTTATGAACGGCATGTTTGAAGCCTCGTTATTAAACTGGACGCTCATTCTCCTGGCGGCATTTATCCTTGGGCTTTCCAAAGCCGGTATCAAAGGCATCGATATGATGAACGTCACCATCATGGCCCTTGTGTTTGGCGGAAAGGCCTCCACCGGTATAGTTTTGCCCCTGCTCTGCGTAGCCGATATCCTGGCCGTTAGCTACTACCACCGCCATGCGCAATGGTATTATTTTAAGCGGATCATGCCCTGGATGGTACTTGGCATTTTGGTGGGAGTTTTTGTGGGAAAAGATCTGGATGAATCCGTTTTCAAAGCCATCATGGCGGTGATCATCCTGCTAACGGTCATCATCATGTTATTTTTCGAGTACCGCAAGCAGGCTTCCGTACCGCACAACCTGGCCTTTGTGGGAACGATGGGTCTTGCTGCCGGTTTTACTACCATGCTGGGAAATCTCGCCGGGGCTTTCGCCAATATTTATTTCCTGGCCATGCGGCTTTCGAAAAACGATTTTATCGGTACGGCCGCCTGGGTCTTTCTTGTCATCAATCTGTTTAAGCTGCCTTTCCAGGTGATCTACTGGAAAAACATTACAGCCGATTCGCTCCTGATCGACCTGCAGCTTTTACCCGCCCTTTTGCTTGGCTTTTTTGCCGGGATCAAAATTGTCGCCAGGATAAAAGATGCTGCCTACCGAAAGATCGTGATTGTGCTAACCCTTGTTGGCGCCCTGGTGATCTTGTTCCGGTAAGTTGCTGCTTGTTCTCTGCTGGTCCGAAAAATGCATGTAGTCAGGACAGATAAACAGAGCCATATGTCGGATTGGAAATCACTTTTTTTAAACTCCCTTTCCCACATTGAAGACAAGTGGGATGACCTGCGTGCCGGGTTAACAAGGCGCCTTGGCCTGAATGATCCTGTGCAGATCCTGCCTTACCGAACGTACGGAACACAGCGGCGTATTTACATCCGTGGCCGGGTGCTGGAAGACAAAGGCATCACCAGTGCCGGCGACAAAGACACAGTGCTGAACAACCTGCTGAACATGTATAAGCGGTTTGAAAGTGATGAAGTAGCCGGTGCAGAATTGAAAGTAAGACTCCCAGGCGAGGAACACACGGTAACCACAGACAAAGAAGGATATTTTGTCCTTGACCTGAACCCGGTGGAACCGGTCATTGCAGAAGAGTTGTGGCACCGCATTCCGCTGGAATTGCTGCAGGCACCCATCCCGTTTGAAGCCGGCCTGCAAACTGACGCTGAAGTGATGATACCACCGCCGGATGCAGAATACGGCATCATAAGCGATATTGATGATACGGTGATCAAAACATCGGCAACCAATCTCCTTGCCATGGGCAAAACCGTCTTACTGGCCAATGCCCGTACGCGGCTTCCGTTTGCGGGGGTTGCTGAGTTTTACAAATCGCTCCAAAAAGGCCGCAACGGCAAACGGAACAACCCGTTTTTTTATGTCAGCAGCAGTCCCTGGAATACCTACGACCTGCTGAAAGATTTTCTTGACCTGAACGAGATCCCTGCGGGGCCCTTGTTGCTGCGGGATATTGGTTTTGGCGGGAATACAGCTTTGCGCGGCGGCCACATGGGGCATAAGTTCAAAGAGATCAAACAGATACTGGAAGCTTACCCGCACCTGAATTTTGTGCTGATCGGCGACAGCGGGCAGGAAGACCCGAAAATTTACCAGGAAGTCGTTCGCCAGTTCCCCGGACGGGTGCTGGCCATTTATATCCGCGATGTGCAGTTACCCGACCGCGAAAAGATCGCTATGGAAGTTTCAAAGTCCTTGCTGGAAGCAAGTGTAGAAATGGTGATCGTTGACAACACGGTGGAAGCGGCAGAGCATGCGGCCGAAAAAGGATTGATCTACCGCGAAGAAATTCCGGCGATTGAGGAAGAAAAAGAAAAAGACAAAGGGCAGGCACCGGGCAAGGAAGAGGCGACGGCCTTGTGACGGCTGATGGTGAATGGTCAGTGGTGAGCGGTTAGTGGTGAGTTTGGGCCGCTTTATTTCTAAGCTTTCTCAGATCGGTTGTGGTAGTTTGAATTCTGCCTTTTTTTACAAATATTTTTTTTAACAATGCTTGTATCAAACGACAAGCTATAACCGGTAATTCCCCTTCCGAAACAGAATGGGATAATCTCGTAAGATGTCTACGGAAAAGTCATTTTTCTGTTGGCGTGTTCTTCTTATTCGTCACGCTTCATAAAGTAAAAATTCATGTCGCCGCTGTAGGCAAAGCCAAGACGTTCATAAAGACCGATTGCCCGGTCATTGTCTTTGCGCACATGCAGAAACGCTTTTTGTCCATTTGCAAGAATAGCTTCTGCCTGATGCTGTACAAGGGCGGCGGCATAGCCTCTCCCTAAAAAATCGGGATGCGTGCAAACAGCACTGATCTCTGTGTAATGATTGGGATGAAGCCGCTGGCCCGTCATAGCGGCCAGTCGGCCGTTTACGAAAATGCCCTGGTAATTGCCAAACAAAATGGTTTTAGTACCAAAAGGACCCGGCCGTGTCAGTGTGGCCAGTTCCACCATCGAAGGAACATCTTTGGTAGTTAAGGAAACGAATTGCATAGTACGCTCTTGCTTTTGAAACGCATCCGTTAGCAGCATTTGGATACCCGGAATTTTATGGAGCATGGTCCAGCCATCCGGTGTTGGAATATCGTCCGGCGTTGCATGCAAGATCAAGCGACCTGCAGGCAATTGTGCCTGCAAGTCGGCAAAGCCATTTTGGTAACCGGTTTCTATGCCAACAAAAGGCGATACATCCGTATTAAAAAATTTTACTTTGCCACTTCCAATGGAAAGTGTGCGGTCGCCGGTTTGCAAAGCATCGTAAACAGGATTGAACAGGAAGGGTTTCACCGGGCAAAAATAGCATCCGGTGCAAGCAGGTCGATCGAATATTGACAAGCGGCACTTCATCTCTTACACAATTTCCGTTTCGGCAAACATTACAGGATGGGCGTATGGCGGAAGAGAATATTTTTATAGCTTAATACATTTCACACATGAATATTTTGGAACAATTTCGACTGGATGGAAAGATTGCTTTGGTTACCGGCTGCAAAAGAGGAATCGGCAAAGCCATGGCGGAGGCCCTGGCCGAAGCGGGTGCCAATATCATTGGCGTATCGGCCAACCTTGAAAAGGAAGGGAGTGCTGTGGGAAAAGCAGTGGAAGCCCTGGGCAGAAAATTTTACCCTTACCAGTGCGATTTTGGTAACCGTGAGGCGCTGTACAATTTTATCGCTGCCGTAAAAGCAGATTTCCCGGCGATAGATATACTTGTGAACAATGCCGGCACCATCAAGCGAACGCCGGCAGCTGAGCACCCGGATGCAATGTGGGATGAAGTCATTGCGATCAACCAATCAGCACAGTTTATACTTACGAGAGAGATCGGGAAAGAAATGATCAGCCGCGGCAGTGGCAAAGTGATCTTTACCGCATCGCTCCTGAGTTTCCAGGGCGGCATCAATGTTCCCGGGTATGCAGCCAGTAAAGGAGCCATTAGCTCGCTGGTAAAAGCGTTTGCTAACGAGTGGGCAGCAAAAGGCGTCAATGTCAATGCCATTGCGCCTGGTTATATTGCCACTGACAATACCGAAGCGCTGCGTAGCGACAGTCAACGCAGCCAGTCAATCCTTGATCGCATTCCCGCCTCCCGCTGGGGTGAGCCGGATGATTTTAAAGGACCGGTCCTTTTCCTGGCTTCCCGGGCTGCAGATTATGTGCACGGCGCAATTCTAACGGTTGATGGCGGCTGGATGGGACGGTAAACAATTGGTAAACTCACATGCAAAAAGCAGCTTTCAGTTAGGAAGCTGCTTTTTTTATGGAAGGCTATTCAAATTTCCATTTATGTAATCATACAACCATTTGTCGTTTTCGGATCGTTCCCGAAAAACGTTACTGCTAGTTTGCAGGCAACGCAGCATTGACTTTTATGGGAAAGTTCAAATCAATTCCTCTTAGGCTCCTGATTTTCTATCAAAACATTGTATCCCAAATTGATAGGTGTGTGTATAACTCATCCGTAAAAAGTGGAAAAAGTTTTAATAAAAAATTTTGCTCTTCCTAAACGTTTCTGCTAAGTTTGTTAAAGTTTCTAAATTATTTAAAAAGATTCTGCTATAATTTAATAAGTGTGCCGAAACAAACAGCTTACAAACGAGCCGTTATAAAAAACCTGTACTTTTCGGGCCCACTTTCCTGTGCAGACCTCAGCTTGCTAACGGAAAAAAGCCTCCCCCTTACTGCTAAAATCATCAATGAGTTAATAGATGAAGGTAGTGTAAAGGAAAAAGGACTTGCCTCTTCCACCGGTGGTCGCAGGGCCCATATCTATGCCATTCGACCCGACCTGATGTATGTTGTTTCCGTGGCCATGGACCAGCTTATCACACGCCTTGCCATTATTGATATGCAAAACAATATCATTGGCGAGGTGAAAAAGATCGAGTTGGTGCTACCCGACAACAGCGATTCACTGCTTCAGCTAAAAGAGCAGATTGACCTTTTCATCCAGGAATCAGGCATTGCAAAAACAAAGATCGCCGGCATCGGCATCGGCATGCCCGGTTTTGTTGACGTACAAAAAGGCATCAACCACTCTTTCTTAAAAACCGAAAAAGGAAGCATTGTTTCTTACCTCGAAGAAGGCCTGGACATACCGGTGTGGATTGACAATGATTCAAGCCTGATTGCGTTGGCGGAGCTGCGACTGGGTGCTGCCCGCAACCGGCAAAACGCCATGGTCATCAACATCAGCTGGGGTATTGGCCTGGGCATGGTGCTGAAAGGAGAGTTGTTCCGCGGCTACAACGGCTTTGCCGGTGAGTTTAGCCACATCCCGCTTTTTATCAACAACAAGATCTGCAGTTGCGGAAAAACCGGCTGCCTGGAGACCGAAACCTCGCTTTTGGTAGTGGTGGAAAAAGCAATTGCGGGCATCAAAGCCGGCAGGGCCACCAGCCTGAAAAGCCTTTCACCGGACCACCTGGAAGAAACAGCCGCGACGATATTGGATGCGGCCCTCAGCGGCGATTCGTTTGCCATTGAGTTGCTTTCAGAAGTTGCGTATCACATTGGCAGAGGCGTGGCCATCCTTATCCACCTGATCAATCCGGAGCTGATCATTCTCAGCGGCCGTGGTTCGGTGGCCGGCAAGCTTTGGCTGGCGCCGATCCAGCAGGCGATCAACGAGCACTGTATCCCAAAGATCGCCGAGATTACCGAGGTAAAACTATCCACCCTTGGTCACCATGCAGAGATATTGGGGGCTGCGGCGCTGGTGATGGAAAACTACGACATGCTAAAAAGCAGTTCCGCCAAGCTGGAACCGCACACAAACTAGGGAGTATCAAACCGCCATAAAGGATTGACTTGCGATTATTCAATTAAAAAAAACTGTAATGAAAAATCTGCTTTACCGGACACTGTTGACTGTCATGACAGCCCTGTTCGCACTCGGTGTAAGTGCTCAGGAAAAAAGGACGGTAACGGGAACCATCAAGGACGCTGATGGTAATCCCGTTGTCGCCGCAACGATTAACGAGAAAGGAACGAACAACCGCGTTACCTCTAACCAACAGGGGACCTTTCGCATTGCGATTACACCGGGTGCAACCCTGGTGATCACTTCTGTTGGCTATACAGCTACAGAAATGCAACCTGATAACAGCGGCATAGTGGCCGTGCAGTTGCAATCTTCCGCCGGCGAAATGAGCGGCGTGGTGGTAACGGCACTGGGTATCCGCAGGGAGAAAAAATCACTTGGCTACGCCGTACAGGAAGTAAAAGGCGAAACCCTGGTGAATGCCCGCGAGCCTAATCTGGCCAATGCCCTTACCGGTAAAGTTGCCGGTTTGCAGGTGTTACGTTCCAGTGAAGGACCGGCCAGTTCTTCCAAGATCGTATTGCGTGGAAACAAGTCGCTTTCCAACGACAACCAGCCACTGATCGTTGTGGATGGTATTCCTTTCTCTAACTTTTCCGGTGCACCGGACAATGGCTACTGGAACCGCTCCCTCGACCAGGGCAATGGTTTGGCCGATATCAACCCCGACGACATTGAGTCCATCTCCGTGTTGAAAGGTGGTGCTGCGGCGGCCCTTTATGGCTCACGTGCCGGAAACGGTGTGATCATGATCACCACAAAATCAGGCAAGCGTCAGCGCGGCCTGGGCATCACGTTCACAACTTCTTTTGGTACAGAGAGCATCTTTACCAAGCCAAATATTCAGAACAGCTTTGGTCAGGGTTTGAACGGAACCTACGACAAAATGAGCACTCAAAGCTGGGGCCCTGAAGCCAATGGCCAGATGGTGGAAAACTGGAACGGTCAGCAGGTACCGCTTCGTACCTACGACAATGCCGATGCTTTCCTGAACAATGCCACTTCACAGAACTATGGCCTGAGCTTTCAGCAGCAATTTGGAGGTACATCGCTTTATACTTCTTTCAATAAGCTGGTAGCAAAAGGCATGGTGCCCAACAACAAACTGGACCGGAACAACATCATGGTTCGTTCCATCTCTCGTTTTGGCGCCAAAGAGCAGTTTACGATCGAGAACAAAGTGCAGTACAGCAATACATCAGCGTTTAACCGTCCGTTGGGCGGAAGGGATAACAGCAACACCTTTACGCTGTACATGCTCCCCCGAAGCCTGAACATCCTGGACTTTAAAGAAGGCAGGGACCAGTTTGGCAAAATGATATGGTATCCCGGTGCCGGCAGCCAGATCAACCCATACTGGAACAGCCAGTACCGCAGAAACCAGGACCAGCGTGACCGCTTTACCATGCACAGCCAATTGCGTTATAACATCACCAACTGGTTGACTGCAGAAGTGAAAGCAGGTTCTGACCTGTATACCACCAACACGGAGTCGAGAACCTTTGTTGGTTCGCCTGCCGCTAACAATTTTAGCCTGGGCAAGAACACTTTCAACGAAACCAATTTCAGCAGCATGATCACTGCCCGCAAAGACAATCTCTTAGGCAAATGGGGTGGATTGGTATCTGTTGGTGGTAACCTCATGAACCAAAAGACATCCAACCTCGGAAGCAGTGTTGGACAGCTTGCGGTACCTGACCTGTTTTCACTGAATAATGGCACGTCACCAGCTAGTGTGTCGCAGTATTTTGCTAACCGGAAAATGAATTCGCTGTATGGTAATTTCCAGATCAACTACGACGGTTTCTTTTTTGTAGATGTGACCATGCGTAACGACTGGACCTCAACTCTCAGCAAAGACAACCGTTCTTTCTTTTATCCTTCTGTTAGCTCTTCCCTTGTTTATACCGATATGCTCCGCGATATGGGTGCAAGCTTGCCAAGCTGGCTTAGCTACGGTAAACTCCGTGCTAGCTATTCACAGGTAGGTAATGACATGTCACCTTATCAACTGTATAATACCTATTATATCGGACGTGATCCCAATGGTAACATTACGGCTGGACGTAACGGAACGTTGTATGATCCGAACATCCGCAGTGAGTTGATCAAATCAATGGAATTCGGTACCGAAATGCGTTTCCTTGGCAACCGTATCGGGTTTGATGTAGAGTTCTACAAGTCAAACGCCACGAACCAGATCATCGACCTTCCGCTTGATCCGCAAAGTGGTTATTCGGCCCGTCGTATTAACGCCGGTAACATCCAAAACAAAGGTGTAGAGATCGTCGTTGACGGACGTGTTCTGGACAACCCAAGGGGTCTGACCTGGACGACTAGCCTGAACTATTCTTATAACGAAAACCGCATCCTGGAACTGGCTGACGGTGTTGTTAACTACAACCTCGGTGGCTTTGACGATGTAAGTGTTCGTGCCGTTGCAGGCGGATTTTATGGTGAGATCTACGGAACTCGCTACAACCGCGTAAAGGATGAAAAAAGCCCTTATTTCGACCAGATCATTTTGAACGCTGATGGTCTGCCTACCCGTGACCCGCAGATCGTTAAGATCGGTGATCAACAGTCTAAAGGCCTGATTGGTTTGATGAACAACTTTAGCTTTAAAGGCATTGAGTTGGGCTTCTTAATTGATGGTCGAATTGGTGGCGATATTTTCTCCGCAACCCATGTTGCCCTGCAATCAGCAGGCGTAGCTGCAGTAACCGCACCCAATGGACGTCGCGAAGATTTTGTTGTTCCCGGCGTTATGTCAAATGGCTCCGGTGGCTTTACGCCCAACACCAAAGCCGTTAGCCAGCAGAACTACTGGAGAGCCGTTTCTACAGCCAATAACCTGGGTATAAACGAAGCTTACCTTTACGATGCAACAAGCTATCGTCTCCGTAACGTTATCCTCAATTACAACCTGCCACAGAGCATTGTGTCGAAATTGAAGCTGCAGAACGTGAAACTGGGTGTTTCCTGCAATAACGTTTGGATGATAAAGAGCAACCTGGATGGTATCGATCCTGAATCCGTGTATGCTACAGGATCCAACGCAACAGGGTTTGAGAACGGAGCCCTGCCAACCACCCGTGCCTTCCTCTTTAACCTTAGTGTAAGTTTCTAATCATTTCAATTCAGCAAAATGAAAAAGCTTAAAATAAATCTCTTACTGGCTGCAGGCCTTGCCCTGGCCGTAACCGGATGTAAAAAATTTGACGAGATCAATACAGATCCCATCGCTGCCAATACCGACCAGGTACAGGTAGAGTATTTTATCAACAATGCCATCATTGGCGCCCAGCAGGACCCACACATTGCAGAAAGGGTGTTTGTTCTGTACTGGAAAACAGCAGCCCGCCAGCACCTGAGCACCGGTATTGCCGGCGGTTCTTACGATGACGGCTGGACCGGTGATTATTACAGCAACGGCTACATGAGTGGCTGGTTGAACCACATTAATACTGCCATCCAGGTTGCCAATGAAAAAATTGCGGCCGGGAAGATTCAACCCTATACGGCTAACCTCCTGCAGGTAGCCCGCATCTGGAGAGTTTACCTGATGAGCGAAATGACCGATAATTTCGGGCCTATTCCCATCAATGCCTTCCAGGGACAGAACCCCAATTTTGCCAGTGTGAAGGACGTGTACTACCACATGCTGGATGAACTGAAAGATGCCAGCGGCAAACTGGATGTTTCTGTGATCAATCCTGATGTTGTCAAAAAACAAGATCCTGCGTACGGATATGATTACAACAAATGGCGCCGTTATGCCAACTCACTGCGCCTTCGTTTGGCCATGCGTCTATCCGAAGTGGATGCAGGAAAAGCAAAACCTGAATTTGAAGCTGCTGCCGCCGGTGAGCTCATCACCGAAACAAGCCAGAATTTCCAGGTGCAGGAGCGTCCAGGTTGGGATCCGCTTTCAGGCGTGATGAGCCGCGAGTGGAATTCACAGATCCTTTCCGGAACATTAAAGAACCTTTATGTTGGATTGGGTGGCGTTACATCGCAGGCACAATTGCCAGCTACTTTCCATCCTTCGGTGAAGGCGGCTGATTGGGCAGGTATCAAATACGACCAGCATTTTGCTACGGCAACAAACGAGCCTTTTGCCGGCTATTGGCTTGATGGTTTGCCAGCGAAAATTGACCCAAGAGCATACAAAGCGTTTCCTATCCCGGGTGATTTTTCCAATCCTGACTTCTCAACCTATCCAACGTATGATAACACGGCCGAAACGCCAAGTGCCAACCTGAACAACGTTACCGGTACCGGTGTTTTCAAAACCATCAACGCCACCAATACCTTCAATGCGTTTACCGTTGGTGACTGGGGTGCAAAAGGCAGCCGCAACACCGTGCGTAACTACCCGGGCACAATGCCCCGCCTGGCGCAACGCTTCCGCGGAAGTGCTGAAAAGCGCATCTTCTTTGCCAACTGGGAAACTTATTTCCTGCTGGCAGAAGCGGCCGTAAAAGGCTGGACCGTTCCGGTAAGTGCACAGGTAGCGTATGAGAATGGTGTAAAAGCCAGCTTTGATTACTGGGGTGTTGGCAGCCATGCCGCCAATTACCTGGCTTCAGAGGATTATAACAATGCAGGTACATCGGCTAAGTTCACCCACACGGCAGAACCACCGGCCAATCGCACCATGCGTTACAAAGACGGGTATACTGATGTTGAAGGCACGGTGAACATTCTTTATCCTTCCAACACCATTTATAAGAATGGTGCGGTAAAGAACGACCAGCTAACGAAGATCATTACCCAAAAATACATTGCGCAAGTGCCCTGGCTGCCACTGGAAGCCTGGAACGATCACCGCAGGCTGGGTCTGCCTTTCTTCGAAAACGTAGCGATAGAAAACCCGCTGCCAAACCTGCCGGCGCTGACACAAGCCAACATGATGACCAACCAGGTGAAGTTTTACCCGCAGCGTTTGCGTTATCCTTCTTCCCTGCGTAACAGCAGCCCTAAAGGATACACAGAAGCCGTAAGCCTGCTGGGCGGACCGGATGAAGTATTGACCCCATTGTGGTGGGCCAAAAAATAAGCATTCTTCTCATATAGCAGTTACTCACACCAACCCCGGTCCCGGGGTTGGTCTTTTTTGGTGAGTGGGCAATGGTGAATGGTGAGTAAGAGAATGCAATTTTTATAAGTTTCGCTCTTTCTTACAGCCATTGCCAAAATTGTTATATAGCTGACAATTGAAATAACATAGAAAAGTTGCGAGAGAATGATATTCCATTTGAAAATTTTCAGTTGAATAAACCGGTTTTTTCATCTTGGCATGGGTGCGGATGTAAAGAAAAAAAGTGCATCTTGCCGGTTCACAATCCATCCTAAATCTGAGCACATGTATCACCGCAGGAAATTCTTACAGGCGTCTTTTTTATCCTCCGCTACACTTTTTTTTAACCGGTCCTTTGGTGCGGTGCCAACTAGCGAAGAAAAGCCGGTGCAACCCGTGATCGTTTCGACCTGGGATTTTGGCAAGGCCGCAAATGCCGAAGCCTGGAACACGATGAACAAGGGCGGAAGCGTGCTGGATGCCGTGGAAGCCGGTGTTCGCATCCCGGAAGCGGACCCGGATAACCAAACCGTTGGCTATGGCGGTTTTCCTGACCGGGATGGAAAAGTTACCCTCGACGCCTGCATCATGGATGGTGCGCTGAACTGCGGCTCTGTGGCTTTTCTTGAGCACATTGTTCACCCCATATCCGTGGCCCGGCAGGTGATGGAAAAAACACCGCACATAATGCTGGTAGGAGAAGGGGCATTGCAGTTTGCCCTGGCCAACGGCTTTCAAAAAGAAAACCTGCTGACACCGGCATCGGAAAAAGCCTGGAAAGAATGGCTGAAGACATCTCACTACGAGCCGGTGATCAATATCGAGAATCAAAAAAAAGACCCCAAACAATTACCCGGTGGTCCGTTTAACCACGATACGATAGGCCTGCTGGCCCTTGATGCAAAAGGTAAAATGGGTGGAGCCTGCACCACCAGTGGCGCCGCCTGGAAAATGCGTGGCCGTGTGGGTGATTCGCCTATCATAGGAGCGGGGTTGTATGTCGATGGCGAGGTCGGTGCTGCCACCTCTTCGGGTTTGGGCGAAGAAGTGATCCGGACCTGTGGCTCGCATGCCGTGGTGGAGCTGATGCGCAGCGGTCTTTCGCCGCTACAGGCTTGCAAAAAGTTAATTGAGCGAATTGTAAAACGTGATGTGGAAAGAGCAAAGAAACTGCAGGTAGGTTTTTTAGCACTGAACAAAAACGGTGCGTATGGTGCGTATGCCATTCACAAAGGGTTTACGTACGCGGTAAAAAAAGCCAGGCTGGAAACGGTTCTGGAAGCCGAAAGCTATTTTAAATAATTGCGCAGATGGAAGAAACCAAAGAAGCTAGCCTGAAGCATTTTAAAGTTGAGATCATTGCGTTTACCATTGAGGCCTGTTCGCTGATTGAAGAAGCAGGCGCCAACCGTATAGAACTGTGCGCAAATCCTGCTGAAGGTGGCACCACGCCTTCGTATGGCTTTATCAAAAAGGCAAGAGAAGCCGTGAACATTTCGCTTTTCCCCATCATTCGACCAAGAGGCGGTGATTTCCTGTACACTGACGCCGAATACAGCGTAATGGAAGAAGACATCAGGCTTTGCCGGCAGGTGGGTTGTGATGGTGTGGTGATTGGCCTGTTACACAAAGACGGCAGCATTGATAAAAAACGAACGGCAAAACTGGTAGAAACGGCCTATCCCATGGAAGTCACCTTTCACCGTGCCTTTGATCATTGTCGCGACCCTTTTGAAGCCGTTGAGCAATTGGTAGAAATAGGCTGCCAGCGCATTCTTACCTCCGGGCAAAAACCGTTGGCAACCGAAGGTGCGGAACTTTTGGCCGACCTTATAAAAGCAGCCGATGGAAGGATCATCATCATGCCGGGAAGCGGTGTTCGTCCCGGTAATATTGCGGCGCTGGCGCAAAAAACAGGCGCTGAAGAATTTCATTCATCACTGCGAAAGATGGTGCCTACGGGAATGGACTATCTTCAACCTTCTTTTGGTGATGCAATGGCAGATTATTCGCATGCTACAACAGATGCGGCGGCAATCCGCGAACTGATCGCAAACCTGAAGAGCAGTAGCAAAGCTTAGCAAGTAGAGCAAAATTTGTCTGTCGTTACTCGTGACAGACTATTACCTGATCATCAACTACAAACCAATCCTGGCTGGCTTTATTAACCGACGAATCATTTTTTGAAATAGAGAACTATCGTATGCTAAAAACATTTCTTTTCGGAACAACCATGCTGGCTGTTCTTGCCGCACCGGGACAACAAAAAACAAGTCCGGATTCTATCCAGGAAAAAATGCAGTGGTTTGCCGATGCCAAGCTTGGGATTTTTGTACACTATGGTATTTACGCGGTAAAAGGTGTTGACGAAAGCTGGAGTTTTTACAACAATAAGATCAGTCACCGAGACTACATGCAACAAATGAGCGGCTTTACCGCCCGGCAATACAATCCCGAAAAGATCACTGACCTGATCAAAGAAAGCGGTGCCCGATATGCCGTGATCACTACCAAACACCACGACGGTGTGGCACTCTGGCCAACAAAACAGGACCATTACAGCGTGTTGAAAAACACACCGGCAAAGCGGGATCTTTTACAGCCTTTTTATGCAGCCCTTGAAAAACGCGGCGTCAAAAAAGGTGCTTATTTTTCCCTGATCGATTGGAGCCACAACGATTATCCCGCCCTTACCAAAGACAGCAACCGTTACAAGATTGCGGATGATCCAGGGCGGTGGCAGCGCTTCCAGCAATTTTTTCAATCGCAGATAGACGAAGTGGCCAGGGCTTACCAACCCGACCTTTGGTGGTTTGACGGCGATTGGGAACACCCTGCAGAAGCCTGGCAAAGCAGTACTGTGCGTAAGAAAATTCTTGACAAAAAACCGTCTGCCATCATCAACGGTCGCCTGCAGGGTTACGGTGATTACGACACACCGGAGCAAAACTTCCCGGTGACGCGGCCGGCCTTTCGCTGGTGGGAACTGTGCATGACCACCAACAACAACTGGGGTTACCAGCCACAGGATACAGCCTGGAAAACGCCGTACGAAGTGATCACCATTTTTGCCGACGTGGTGAGCAACGGTGGCAATATGCTGCTCAACATCTCACCCAAAGAAGACGGCACCTTGCCACCGCAACAGGTGACCATTTTAAAAGAACTGGGGCAGTGGAACAAAAAGCATGAAACCGCCATTTTCAATACGGTGGCCGGGTTGCCGCAAGGACATTTTTACGGACCAAGTACCTATTCAAAAGACTCTACCAGGCTTTATCTTTTTCTTCCGGGAAAAACAAGCGGGCAGGTGGTGCTGAAAGGTTTGCAGAATGACATTAAAAAGATCAGCGTGGTAGGAAAACAAAATAACTTATCGCACAAAGTGGTGGGTAAGATTTCCTGGAGCAAGGTGCCGGGTTTGGTATATATTCCGGTTCCAGCAGCGGTTCAGGACGAATATATCACAGTGCTGGCAGTTGAACTGGATGGACCGATCCGGTTGTATAGCGGGAAAGGCGGATTGTAAATTCTTTGCTGCTTTATAAAAACGAAAAAAGACAGCTGTTTCAAAACATATTTTTATAAATTAAACGACGATTGCATGCTATACTTAAAATTCTTCACCGGTAAAAAGCTTAGCGCCATTTTTTCGTTGGCCTTTTTTCTTTTTGCCAGCCATTTGCTTTTTGCACAGGAAAAACAAAAAGCTGTTTTGTCCTATTATTCAGGAAGCCCAGAACGGCTTGACAGTTTTGATGCAAAGCAAATGACGCATATTGTTTATTGCTTTGGTCACCTGGATGGCGCAAGGCTGAAAATACATTCGGCCAAGGACACGCTGACCATAAAAAATATGGTGGCGATGAAGGCAAGAAATCCGGAATTGAAAGTTTTGCTTTCGCTGGGTGGATGGGGTGGCTGCGCACCTTGCTCGGATGTTTTTGCTACAGCAAAAGGCCGCGAAGAATTTGCTTTATCGGTAAAAGAGCTGAACACCTATTTCAAAGCCGATGGCATTGACCTTGACTGGGAATACCCGGCGGTACCCGGCTATCCCGGCCACAAGTACACACCCGAAGACAAGCCAGCATTTACAGAATTGGTAAAAACGCTTCGCAAAACCTTAGGCAAAAACCAGGTGATCACCTTTGCAGCAGGCGGCTTTCAGCGCTTTCTCGACGAAGCTGTGGATTGGAAAGAAGTGATGCCGCAGATCGATTATGTAAACCTGATGTCGTATGATCTTATCAGCGGCTTTTCCAAATCAACCGGTCACCACACAGCACTCTACTCCAATCCAAATCAAAAAGAATCGACGCATAACGCGGTGCAGGAATTGATCAGGCGGGGTGTTGATCCCAGGCAGATCATCATTGGGGCTGCGTTTTATGCCCGCATCTGGGAAGGTGTGCCGGCGGAAAACAACGGGCTTTACCAAGCGGGTACATTTAAGCAATCAGTGGCTTACCGCCATTTTCCTGTTAATCTATCAAAAGAGGCGGGCTATAAGTTTTATTGGGATGATGTAACAAAAGCAAGTTATGCTTACCATCCCGAAAAAAAGCTCTTTGCCACGTTTGATGACAAGCGTTCCATGAAACTAAAAACCGAATATGTTATGGCCAACAACCTTGGTGGCATCATGTTCTGGGAAATGGGTTCCGATACCTATACCGATGGTTTGCTGCATACCATCAACCAAACCTTACAAAAAAAGAAGTAAGAGGCTAAATGGCAAACGGCAAAAAATTCAGGTTAGGTGCAACGAAACTCTACAACCGCCGGTTGCTATTTTCTTACCAAAAATTCTTCTATAGCGCTGTTGCCCAAAAAGGCAATTTTAGGATCGTCACACATCCACTCCATGGTGAGCTTGCCATTGCGGATCAGGCCAACAAGGTAGGAATTCTGGCAATCGGCTGCCGTGGTTTTTTCAATGCTGTACAGGGCCCGGCCGTATTTCTTTTTAGCCCGCTCGGCAGCATCGGCAGGGACGTAGGATTTGTGTACGGGAAGTCCATAGGCCGTTGTGCCTAAACTGTCTTTTGTTTGGGCAGAAGACGCAAAAGAGGCGGCGGCAAGTATTAAAACGAGGGCTTGTTTTTTCATGGTGCTTTATTCAACGCTTACAAGTATAGGGTGTTTAAGGCGCCGTCAAGATACGGCATTTGCTGAAACCGGCTTGCCTGCGAAGACCTTGCCGAAAATTGCGCAGGCCAGAAAAATGAAACACAAATCCAAATTTCGTCGCCCTGAAGTACATGAATACGTGTTTTCAATTTCTTCATACCAATAGGTTGCATTTCCAAACGGCAAATTTCCCTTATGGTAACTGTAAAAAACGAGCACTTATCCTCCGATAAGTGCTCGTTTGCTTTTTCTGTTTCTTTTCTCACAAGGTGGCCATGTCAATCACAAAACGATACCGCACATCACCTTTCAACATCCTTTCGTACGCTTCGTTAATGTCTTTTATAGCAATCACCTCCACATCCGAAACAATGTTGTGCTCTGCACAATAATCCAGCATTTCCTGGGTTTCTGGCAGTCCACCAATAAGGGAGCCGCCAATGCTGCGACGATTGCCGATAAGGTTAAAGCCCAAAATTTGGGTAGGCGTTGGCGGTACCCCCACACAGATCATGACACCATTTGTCCCCAGCATGTTCAGGTACATGTTGTAATCATGTGGAGCCGAAACGGTATCCACGATAAAGTCAAAATAATTTGTCAACCCCTTTAATTGTTCACGGTCTTTTGTCAACGCAAACCGGTGTGCGCCCAAACGGCGGGCATCGGCTTCCTTGCTGGGTGAGGTACTCAGCATCGTTACTTCGGCACCAAACGAAGCGGCAAATTTTACTGCCATGTGCCCAAGTCCGCCCAGGCCAAGAATGCCCACTTTATGCCCTTTGCCAACCTTCCAATGGCGCAGGGGCGAGTAGGTAGTAATACCGGCGCAAAGAAGGGGTGCAACACCTTCCAGCGGCAGCCGATCGGAGATCAGCAACACAAAACTTTCATCGGTCACAATCACATTGGAATAACCGCCCAGGGTATTGGTACCATCCACGCGGTCGCGACCATTGTAGGTGAAGGTGGCGCCGTCTTCACAATATTGTTCCAATCCTTGCTTGCAATTTTTGCACTCGCGGCAGGAATCCACAAGGCAGCCCACGCCGGCCAGGTCACCCACTTTGAATTTGGTCACCCCATCACCAACGGCGCTTACTTTTCCTACAATTTCATGTCCGGGCACACAGGGATAAGCACTTGGCCCCCATTCGCTACGAACGGTATGCAAGTCGGAGTGACAAACACCGCAATATAAAATTTCAATCTGCACGTCATTCGGTCGCAGGTCCCTGCGGCTAAACTGATAAGGACTCAATGGCTCTGTTGCACTGTGTGCGGCATATCCTTTGGCTGGTATCATATGGTTAATTTTCACAAAAATAGAGGGAGAACATGTAGGGGGCCATTCGGCAGCGCCAAATCAGTTACAGATATACAACTCGGCGAACAGATCCATAAACACGGGTCGCACCGCTACACAGAACGACAAAAACCGTTTTTTCGCCGATTTCCTTTCGCTAATTATTACAAAATGATATTTTTATGTTTTGATCTCCTGGTAAAACCAATCCATGCCAAAGCCGTTAAGCTGCATTATACTTTTACTGCTCTTTTTTTCATTGGCTTCCTGCAAGCAGGCTACGCGTACTGAACAGGAAGAAATCACTTACTGGGGGCCCCGGTTTACGGACTCTGCCCACCGGATGTTATACGCAGAAGAAGACAGTACCAATGCTTTTCGCTTTTACGATTCCTGCTTGCAGGAAGCCGCCACAAAAGATCTTTACCCTTATTCCACCCGCTTTGGCCTTATCGCCAACTACTACTACTTTTTTACGCTGGATAATGCCGCTACGGCCAAATACATCGACTCTGCTCTTGCATTATTCAATACCCCCGAACTTCGGGACCGGTACCCGCGAACTTATGTTGGCTTCCTTGTTTATGGCGGCAACATTGCTTACCGCATTCACGAATACCGGAAAGCGAACGAGTTTTATTTCAAGGCCAAAAAACAGGCCGATGCTTTCCTTGAGCCCTGCGACCGGAAGGCCTATCACTACAGCATTGCCATGGTGCTATACCGGCAGCAGAACTACAGGCAGTCGATGCAGTTTTTCAAGCAGGCCTTTGACCTGCAGGCTACCTGTATACCCCAAACACGAGGAAATATTTTACAGCAGCAGGAGATCCTAAGCAACATTGGCCTTTGCCATGCCGAGTTAAAGAAATACGACAGCGCATTGATCTATTTTGACAAAGCGCTGACCCTCGCCAACAGCCACAAAGACATGCTTGGGGACGTTGCGATGAACGAGATACACGGTGTTATTTATGGACACAAAGGACAAGTTGCCCTTTCCAAGGGACAATTGCATGAGGCCGAATCATTGACACAGAAAAGCATTGAACTGAATGATGGAGTTGCACATGCGCAGGATCATGCCAACCAAATGAAATTGCAGCTTGCGGAAATTTGGGGCCGGCAGGGAATGGCGGCAGAGATGGCAGGAATTCTCAACATCCTGGCACCCACCATTGCGGGCTTTGAAACAAAGCAACAGTTAAAGTGGCTGCGTTGCAAAGGGACCTCTTTTGTACTGGCAAAAAACTCGGATTCAGCACTCCATTTTTACCAGCAGTTTTACCGCTTGCAGGATTCAATTGCGGTAGAGCAAAAAGAGTTAATGGATGCGGATGTTGCCCGGCAGATTGCAGAGAAAGAGCAGGAACTGCAGATCAACCGGCTTCAAAATGAAAAGCAGGTGACGCTGGTTTCCCTTATTGTTACGATCATTTTTTCGGGCATGGCCGTTTCTATTCTTTACCTGATTTACCAAAACTACCGCCGCAGCAAAAAAAGCCTGGCGGTTTCGCTTGCGCTGAACGAAGAGATCCGGAAACAAAAAGCAGCCCGGGAAGCCGAAGCCAAAAAACAGCACAAGCTGATCACCGAAGCCGTGATACAGGCGCAGGAAGCCGAACGGTCGCTGATTGGTCTTGAGCTGCACGATAACATTAACCAGGTGCTGACCACCGTTAAGCTGCATAACGAAATGATGCTCGAGGGCATAGGCGACCCAAAGGTCATTTTGCCACGTACGTTACACTACCTGCAGAACTGCATCAATGAAATAAGAGGCTTGTCAAAACGTCTGTCGGCACCAACGCTTGGCAAGATCAGCCTTGATGAGTCGGTAAAAGATCTTATTGATTCCATCAACCTAACCAGCAAAGTAAAGATCACCCAACAGGTAAAAGGAATGGAAAATGGAGGTTTAAGCAAGGACCTTCACATTGGCATTTACCGCATCCTGCAGGAGCAGTTGAACAATGTGCTGAAGCATTCGGAAGCGACCGAAGTAAACATTGACCTGGAACAATGCAAAAACAATATACGGTTGTGCATAACCGATAACGGCAAAGGGTTCTCCGTAAACACCAGCAAAAACGGCATTGGCCTGATGAACATGCGGACAAGAGCCGAAAACCTGAGCGGAACCCTGGTGGTGAAAAGCAAGCCTGGACAGGGCTGCAGGGTAGAAGTCATGGTGCCGCTTTCCGCTTCCTGATACAACCATCAATTCTTCCACAAAGAAAATTTCTTCAATTAACTATTCGTTGCAAGTTCATCAAAGTGTACACGGTGCTGCGCCTTGCTGTTCTGTATAAATGTATTTGTTAGAATTTGAATGAAACGGCTAATGAGAGGACTGCGGTTTGTTCAGCTCAAATGAAAAATCATTTGCTTTTTCCGGGTCTTCTTCAGTTGCAGGCATAGGCTCCTGCGGTGGTAGCACAGCCTTTTTCTTTTTTGACCGCGAAACCAACAGGTAAACCGTTACGGGAAAAGCCGTTATTGCGAGGTAAAAAAAGATCGGATCCTCCAATTGAAAGTTCAGGGCAAGAACACCCATAACGTAAAGGATAAGCAAGGCACGCATCAAAACGGTTTAGTGCCAGAAAGTTAAGCAAAATCCTGCGACGGTGCGAAGGATGCCTTTCTATTTTCGGTGAAAGCGACCAAACAAAGGGCTATCCACTGCATTCATCTTCCATTCTAGTGTGCAACAATGGAGCTGTTAAAAGCAAAGGTTACTTCTGAGCTAAAAAGTTTAAAGCAAATTGCTACAGCATTTACTTACTTACTTTCATTCACGACCGGCTTTCGCATTTCTGTTGCAAGCATTGTCAGCATTTGCTGGATACGGAGATCGATCTCGTTCAGCAAAACCTCCAACTCAATAGCGGCTTTGCCAGTTTCTTCCAACGCTTCGATCATGTCCTTTGCATCGGTTCTTTTTTCTTTCCACCCACGCCGCCTTTCGGTAACAAACACGCTGTCTACCGTGTACGCATAACCGTTGGGAATAGGCTGCAGGTCAAGTGTGAAATGCAGCTTTTTGTGAATGGCATACGGTGCATTCAACCGAACGGTTGTTAGTGCTTCTAGGCCTTGGTCTTTTGTAGCGAGGGAAACCGTATCAGCCAGTTTGCCGGCAATTTTGGGAAACGCTTCCTGCAAGCGACCGATTACATCCGCATTCGTAGTCGCAAGGGCTACTTCTCCCTTATAAATAATTTTTTCATCATCATGATGCACCGTCTGCCCAAAAAAATACAGGGGAAAAAGCAGTAAAAAGATCAATTGTTTCATGCCAAATCAATTTTAAAACTGGAAACCAAACGATACCTGCAGCCAATTTTTTTCCTCTTCTGACGAGGCTACGGTACCCACTACCACCACTTTACCAAATGGAGACACCCATACACCGCCGCCGTAACCTTTGTGCCACTTATCCGAGTTTTCGTTGTTTATCCAAACCCTTCCCACATCATGAAAACCGATGAGTCCAACCGGCCCTTTGAAAAAATAAAAATTGCGTACGCCCAGGTTGATCCTCACTTCCGAGTTGTTGTAAAAGCGTGCCCGCCCTGCAAAGCGTTGAAAGCGATAACCCCGCATGTTCTGTCGGAAACCAAGGTATTGCGCCTGCGGAAAAACAAATTCGCCATAGTTGCGGTCGGCACCGAAAGATGTGGCCAGCACAATAAAACGGTTCCAGATAAAATCGGTAAAAAAGGAGATGCTTCCACCTACCTGGTCAAATGATTCGCCGGTCTCCCCCAGGTTGTAAAGCGATTTTGCATAGAGTTTCAGGTGCATACCGCGGGTGGTAAAAACAGGATGATTGCGCAGGTCGGCCTGCATCTTAATTTCACCACCGCCAAATAACTGCCCTTCGCGAAGCCCGCTTAAATTCCCATCGGGGAAAACAGTGTTGACATAGTTTTCCTTGTTCCGGTCATTCTCCAGTTTCAGGTATTGCATTAACGGACCGCCAGTGAATTGCAGCCAGCTTGCCGGGGAATAACGCAATTGAAGCGAAGCATCTACCTGCTTGTAGGAGGCAAGGTAGTAGGGCCTGCCAATCGATTGGTCATAGACGGTTTCGTTGCCCAAACCAAAAAAGTAGGAGCGGACCGTTGGCAGTGTGGCATCACTTCGAAGCAACAGGTCAAGGTTTTTAGAAAGGCCGTTAAAATCAGCATCATACCGGAAATGGTACGAAGAAGAATTCAAGGCTCTTGTGGCGTAGATAAAATGCGAAACGCCATACGGTTCTTTGCGGAAACCAGGTCGTGTGATCTTTAAGGTGGGACCAAGAAAAAGACCGCCTTCTCTCGTCAACTCGATACCGATACCGGGAAGTGTGATCGGGTATTGAAATCCCTGGCTGCGGTATTCGTTGTTTAACGGGTCACCATTGATCCTGTTTTTCAACCCGCTACCGGTCAGCGTGTTTTCCTCGTACGAAACATCATACACTTTTGCTTTGCTGCTGCTTTCATTTTGAAACTGGTCGGAACCGGGACCACCGATCAACCGTAGTTTGATATTGCTTTTTCCGCCTTGCAGCACAAAGCGGTCGTTGCCCTCAAGACCATACAAACGGATCTCCTTTGTGACCGCAGGATCAAATACTCTTTCGTACGTGATATGTTTGGGACTTCCGCTCGAATCCAACTGCTGCACCTGCACTCGCACTGTTTGATCGGGATTGGTGGTGACGGTAAAAATTTCTTGTTGGTTACTACCCGGTACCGAAACCACCTTCGAAAGAAACCGGTAATAGTCCTGCATTTCTTCTTTAAAATAGCGGCGTTTTTCTTTCAGGGTGCGAAGAATCTCTGCTCCCTGTAATGACTGCATTTCAACAGGCTGGTGCCGAAAAGCTGCTTCGATCACTCCATCCGTCAGACCATTGAGCAGGTTGTCTATTTCGGCGTTCCAGGCGTCTGCATCGAGTTGATGAAGAAAGGTGCGGTCGAAATCACGGGCCACAAAGTTGAATGTTTTGATGTTGGCCGCTTTTGCCCGCAGGCCTTGCAGTGATCCCAATGTCGGCTGAAAGAACCGTGCAATTTTTGGCAGTAATCCTTTTGCTTTAAAAAATGCCTGGTCCCTGTCTTTTGCCACGGGATAATAAAAACGACGGCCGGCCGAATCCACAGCTACCCATTCCCATTGGTCGGCGTGGCGGTCAAAGTCCATGATAAAATTATCCAGCAGCCTTGCCTTCAGCACCTGCTTTTGCAAAACACCGGCTTCACCCGAGTGAAAAATTTTTGGGATCACCTCGTATGTATTCAATGATTTGGCTTCGAGGTTGGTGGTATCAATGGTACGCAGCTCCAGGAAAGAAAGGGTATTCCTGTATTTCGACCGGAATGAATCCAGCGCTGCATCATCCGGAATATAAACAAGCGTATTGGGGAGATATGGCACGCCGGCTGCACGGGCCATTGTTCCCACCGATAACACGCTGTAGGGATAAGAAGCCGAAATACCATCCGCAACAATTTTTTCGGCAATGGTGCCTTGCAGCGCCGATTCCACCACGTCAACCGGGTATTTGCGCACCGAGCGAAGCACCCATTTACGCCCCAGTGCATCTTTCAGATCGAGGCTGTGGGTCTGACGGCCACCGCCTTCATCCGTGGGAGTAAGCCCACCCATGTCCGTTTTAAAATTTAAAACCGGTGCTTTTACCAGTGTTCGCCACTCCGTGCGGTAATTTTTTCCAATGAAAAGATGCTTGAAAGGACCACCTTTTAGCGTGGGGTTGGCAACAGAGGTCTCGTGGCGACGCGAAGCCGTATCGGCTCCGTAGGTAAACAAACGAAAGTCACCCAACTGGGCTAACAAGGCCAAAGGGGAAAGCAGAAAAACTAGGGTTAGGGATAAAAGCTGTTTCATATGTAAAGACAACTTTTACACCTGCATAATAAAACTATGCCAGCTCAGCTTTGTGTTTGTGGAAGAATGGACAGAATTTGTGTAATCAAGGCCGGTTTGCAACCGGTTCAACAGTTAGATTTTGGTTGCGACTCCTTCAAAAAATCAAGATTTGATCCAAACTAAAAATGATGTCTGCCTCGCAAGAAAACGATCAAAACAAAACGGGCTGCGGCATACGTTTTTCGATGTTCTGGCAAACGATGGCTGCGATCTCGTCATTGATAAAACTGTTCTCCCGAAGCGAATTGGCTTCCCACTTTCCTTCTTTGCGAACATCGAAACGGTAATCGCTTTTATAAAAAACGCCGTAGTGCAAGGCTTTGCGTACATGCGGAACGATCCAAACATTGAAGCTTTCCCGCTCACTTTTCAGCCGTATGCAAAACGGTGGCTTTGCCGGCAGAAATCCACAAAAAGCATTGAGGTCGTTTTTAATGGCCGTGGCATAAGGCGAAGCCAGCTTTTCGTCGTACCAGCTTCCGGCTTGGATCGGCGCCACAAAAGAAGCGGTATAGCCATCGCTAAAACTAATATGGTAAATGAACTGGATGCCGTTGTCCTCCTGGTGGGTGATTTTCGCTAAAAGCTTTTTTCCCTCAACCATGCATTCAAATTCAATGGCGGGAAAAATTTGGGTGATCTTTTCACAGTCTACCGTCAGTTGCTTGTCTACCGTCGTTTGCATACAAGGTGGTTTTGTACCTGAAAGGTACGGCAATTTCCTAAAATCATTAGCATTTAGTGCTAATTATTTTGGGCCGCAGTAAATACGTTTCTACAAAGAAAAGCTGCTGGTGCAGCTTTTTGGTAAGGTCAACGCCTGATAACAAAATTGGATCTTCTTAATAACCCGGATTTTGTTCTTCCCTGATGTTGGGGTTGGCATCCAGTTCCGATTGCGGGATGGGAAGAAGGCGACGGAAATAACCAGCCGGAATCACCAGCGGTACGCCGGAATAATTTCCCGACAGGTTTACCCTTACCACATCCTGGTTGTAACGGGCAAGGTCCCAATAGCGGTGGCCTTCAAAGGCCAGCTCTTTCCTTCGTTCGGTAAGAATAGCCTGCAGCAAAGCGGCGCCACTTTCGGTATAGCCGGTAAAGTTGGGATCGCGGCGGGTGGCGATTTCATTCACATAATCCCTGGCCAGGTTTTCGTTGCTCGTATGGTAAGCTGCTTCGGCAGCGATCAGGTAAATTTCGGAAAGGCGAATCAATTTCACTTCGTCTTTATCGGGTTGCGAGGTGTTGGGATATTTATTCACGACACGCACATTGCCTCTTGTTGGACTGGACGTCAGTATCAGCGAACGCCTTACATCCGTAGGGCTGTATAAATTGTACAAGGCTTGCGCCGCCAGCGCATCGCCATAACCCACCTGGTCGTAAAAGCTGGCCAGCGAATTGTTCCCGATGTTCCCTACCAGGTCAAACACAACTTCAAAAATGGTTTCCAACTTATCGGTCCGTGGGGTGTTTGACGACCAGTAACTTGCCACCTGGTTCAGGTTGACCAGGTTGTAACCGCCGTTGTTGATCACCTCTTCTGCCGCAGCGAGTGCTTCGGCCCATTCACCTTTGAACTGGTGCATTCTTGCCAGGAGTGCCACCGCCGCTGCGGACGACATATAACCTGAAGAACGCTCCATGGTAAAGAGCGGAAGGGATGCCTCCAGGTCTTTTTCAATTTGCGCATATACCTCAGATACTGTGTTGCGCTTGGGCTTCACAAAGGGATCATAGCTAAGAATCAGCGGTACACCCAGTGCATTAGGGTCGGTTGTATACGGAAGCGCATAAAACTTCACCAGCTCAAAGTAAAGAAGGGCCCGCAGGGCAAGCGCTTCGCCGCGATACTGCGAAATTTCGTCTGTGCCTTGCAGTGAGCTGTTGATCACATTGTTGGCATTCAGGATGGCGTTGTAGGCCATTTGCCAGATACCTTCCACCATCAAATTGTTAACCGTGTAGTTGATGTTCTGGAACTCCAGGTAGCGGTTGCTGTTGGTGGTGGAGATATACACGTTGTCGGCCAGCAGATCACCCACCAGCGGAACGGTTCTGCCGTAAAGGTTTGCGTTGCGGAGCGTGGCGTAAACACCATTCAGGGCCGTACGCATGTCAGCGGCGTTGGTGATGGATTCGCTTGTTGGCAGTGATCCATACGGCTCCCTGTCGAGAAAGTCCTTTTTACAGGCTGTGAAAAGGAGACAAGTAAGTAACAGAACCTGTATGCTGGATAGCCCGGCCTTTATTTTTTGTTTCATGTGTGGTTTGTTTTCGTAAGTGATCGTTTACAATTGAATGCTGAGGCCAACCGTATAAGATTTTGGATTGAAAAACTGCAGGTCGCTCAGCCCGCCAACCGGTTGTTCCGGGTCCATCGTCAGGTTTTTATCAAATGTTTTTGTCCAGAGGTTAGTACCCCTTACATAAAGACGTGCACTTGCCAGTCTAACCTTTTGCCCCAGGCTGGCCGGCAGTTCAAACGCAAGGGTGAGGTTGCGCAGGCGTAGAAAATCACCTTTGTACAGGTAGCGGGTCGAATATTCGTTGGAACCGGTGGCATTGCCCACTTCAAACCGGGGCACCGATGTCACATCGCCGGGCTTTCGCCAGCGGAGCAGCTCCGTGCGGTTTTGGTTGAAACCAAAATACACGCCGTCGGAAATAAACACAAAATCCCATTGGTTGAAAACATAATTGCCATACTGGTAGTTTAACTGGGCATCCAGCGAAATCCATTTGTAACGCAGTGTGGTATTGAAGCCGCCGAAGGCCTTGGGAGATGCACTGCCAATCAGCTCACGCTTTGCCTGGGAAAAATCGTTCGTGGTTTCTTTTTTTGAGCCATCCTTGTACCAAAGCGGGTCACCGGTTTGCGGATCGGCACCAGCCCAATGCCGCAGGAAATAGGTCTGCACGTCATAACCCACTTTCAGGGTAGCCGGGTTGCCAATGATCTCGTCAACACCCTCGCGGAGACGTGTCACTTTATTCTTATTAAAGGCAGAATTCAGGCTAATGTTCCAGCTAAAATCGCGGGTGCTGATAGGCACTGCATTCAGGGTAAATTCAAAGCCTTTGTTTTCCATTGCCCCTACATTGTTGCTGTAGGTAATAAAGCCACCCGTTGCCGAAAGCGGTTCGTTGAGCAGGAGGTTTTCGGTTTTGCGGATATAATAATCCGCTTCAAGGGAAAGACGGTTGTTCAAAACGCCAATCTCTATACCAACATCAAAAGGCTTGTTTTGCTCCCAGGTAAGGTTGCTGTTTCCAATGGCACTTTGAAAGCTGCCTGGCTCACCATTGTACGTAGTAGAAAAATCAAATACGCTGCGCCAGACATAATTACCAATACCGGCGTTGCCGTTGACACCATAAGAAGCCCGGAGCTTAAGGCTTGAAAACGTACCGGCATTGGCGAAAAAGCTTTCCTGGTCGAGGTTCCAGGCGGCACCAACACTCCAGAAAGTGCCCTGGCGGTTATTGGCACCAAAGCGGGAGGAAGCATCACGGCGAAGGCTACCCGAAAGACTGTAGCGGTTTAAAAAATTTAGTTGCAAACGTGAGAACACGGAGGTAAAAGAATAATCGGAACCTGCCAGTGAAGCAGTGGTTGGAATGGCAGGAACCGGATAAACAATCCCTCCATTGGATGGCAACACGTTACCCGTGCCCGTGTGCAGGATGGTTTTTGATTGCTGGGCTTCGTAACCAACGGTCAGCACGCCGTCAATTTTTTCATCGAAGCTGCGGAAAGTATAATCACCAAAATTAGTCCACACCCAGTTGTGAAGCCGGTTGTAGGTATTGGCCGAAAGACCTTTGTTGGCCGAGAAGTCGCCAAAAACCGGATTGTAGAATGCATACTCTTCTACGTTGTTATAGTCTATACCCAACCGTGAGGTGAGCTTCAGATTCTGAATTGGCTTGACCTCCAGAAAAGCGGATCCCAACAGCTTGGATGTTTGGTTCTCCAACTTATCGTACTGCCGGATAGAAAGCGGGTTGAAGATCTGGCTGAAAACGGTGGGGTCATAGTTTACCGTGCCATCAGGATTAAACGCTGGCATGGTAGGCAGCAGTCCTAATGCCGCCAGCATGGGGTTTCGAAAATTTGCCGATTCGGATTCGCCCATCTGGCTAAAGGAGGAGAGGTTAAAATTTACACCCAAACCAACTGCGTTGCTCACCTGGTGTTTGAGGTTAGCGGTAGCAGAAAACCGTTTCAGGTCCGACCCAATCACCGGGCTTTGCTGGTTGAAATAACCTCCGGACAGGTAGAACTGGGTTTTGACATCACCACCTGAAGCCGACACATTTAACTGTTGCTGTAGGCCTTTGCGGGTAACCAGGTCCAGCCAGTTATAGTTGGCATCGGTGTTATAGCCCAGTACATCGTTCATGTAAAAATCGATAGTGGCCTGGTCAAGACCAAGATTGGCCAGGCCTTCACTGTACAAGTCAAATGCCTCTTGCCTGTTTAGCGGCTTTCCCCTGTCGGGCTGGTAGGCAATGTCGTTCTTGCCAAATTCAGCATCGACCCGTATACGGGTTTTTCCTGGCCTTCCTTTTTTTGTATTGATAAGAATAACGCCGTTGGCAGCACGGGAGCCGTAGATGGACGCTGCCGAAGCATCTTTCAGGACAGATATACTTTCTATGTCATTGGGATTAAGCGTGGCCAGCAGGTTGCTGGAGTTGGTGAGGTTACTGGCATCGCCGGTGTTCACAGGGATGCCGTCGATTACAAAAAGCGGGGCCGAAGAAGCACTGATGGAACCAATACCACGAATGCGGATCTGTTGGGCCGCTCCCGGTTGTCCGGATACGGGCAGCGATTGCAAACCAGCTACTTTCCCCTGGAGAATCTGGTCTACCGATGCCATGGGCACGTTCTCCACCTGGCGAGCCGATACTTTTCCCACCGAACCTGTCAGGCGCCGCCTGTCCTGCTCACCATATGCTACTACCACCACCACTTCATTCATGGTGTTGGCCAAAGCGGAAAGCTGGATTTCGTAACTGGACGCAGACGAGAGGCTGATTTCCCGGTCGGCCAACCCAGTGTAGGAAACCTGCAGCACCGTGGCACCCTGCGGCACCGTTAGCGTAAACGATCCATCCGCACCGGTGGCGACACCCACATTCGTTCCCCTTGCCAGTACCGAAGCACCGGAAAGACCGGTACCTTTTTCATCCGTGACCCTTCCTGTGATGGTGCGGGTTTGGGCAAAGGCCACCAACCCAAAAACACTCATTTTAAGCAGCAGTAACATCAATTTTCTCATCCCGTTGGTTTTAAATTATCGATCTGTTTTTTGTTAGCAATAAATTGTTGGAATCAATGGCCGCATCTGCATTTCGTATGTACTTCCGAGTAATATATTTCTGCATTCGCATGGAAATAAACAAGCAATGCAACCCTACCTTACATGCATTGCTAAACGGTTGTCGATGGGTTTGATTCTACGAGTGAAGACAGTAAAATGAAAGTGAATTCGGCGGGGCTTAACCGATTTTTTACCCAAGCATGAAAATGGTTACCTGAAGTGGAAGAGGGTTGCACTAAAACATCGAAGCAGTAAAACAACAAACGTTTTCTTGTTTTACACCTTCAAAATAGGGTGTAGAACGCCAAACAGGGCAGAGCAGGTTTCTTATTCCTCCTGTTTGTCGCATATTCGCGATACAATGCGAAATCTGCTGAAAATTTACTTTGGACTTTTTTTTACCCTTACCACTTTGGTTACAAACTTATCCTGTCGTACAACACAGCCAACCGGTTCAGAACCTGAAGTGCTGCTCGTTAAAGTAGGAGAGGGCTGGGCTAATAATTCCGTTAACGTCGTACCCTTTCGCAAGAATGCCCTGGTAACGTACAGGGACAACCAGTTTATTGCCTATTATAATTCAGTGCAGCAAGTGGTGCTTGGTAAACGCAAGCTGGGAGAGGAAGCCTGGGAACTTCACACCACGCCATACAAAGGCAATGCTGCCGATGCGCACAACAGCATCAGCATTGCCGTTGACGGTGATGGTTTTTTACACGTTTCATGGGATCATCACAACAATGTGCTTCGTTATGCAAAAAGCAAGGCACCGCTTTCACTGGAGCTGGGCGAAAAACAGTCGATGACAGGAAGTGTGGAGAACACCGTTTCGTACCCGGAGTTTTATTCCATTGCTAATGGCAACCTACTCTTCCTTTATAGGGATGGCGGCTCGGGACGAGGTAACCTTGTGATCAACCGGTATGATAAAACTACCAAAACCTGGACGCAGTTGCACCGCAGCCTGATTGACGGCGAAGGACAGCGCAATGCCTACTGGCAAGCGGCTACGGATAACGAAGGCAATATTCATATCTCCTGGGTATGGCGGGAATCACCCGACGTTGCCAGCAACCATGACCTTTGTTATGCACGATCAAAGGACGGCGGACTGACCTGGGAAAGATCTACCGGTGAAGCTTATACGTTACCGGTAACGGCTGCCACAGCCGAATACGCAGTTCACATTCCACAAAAAAGTGAGTTGATCAACCAAACGTCCATGACAACCGATAAGGCCGGCAACCCGTTTATCGCCACCTATTGGCGTGAACCGGGCTCTCAGGTGCCGACCTACCACGTCGTATATAGGGATAACAACAAATGGCAAACAGCCAATCTTGCAACGCGACAAACGCCTTTTAGCTTGTCAGGAATGGGATCGAAACGGATACCCATTGCCAGGCCGCAGCTCGTGGTTTCCGGAACGGGTGGTGATTCCTTTGTTGGGGTGATTTACCGTGACGAGGAGAGAGGAAGCAAAGTATCCGTGGCAACAGTTGATAAAATCCGGAACAAGCATTGGCAGTTGAAAGACCTCACCCAATTTTCCGTTGGTTCCTGGGAACCAATGCTTGATCCCGTTCAATGGGAACAGAAAAAACAATTGCACCTTTTTGTTCAGGCGGTGGAGCAGGTGGACGGAGAAGGAAGAGCGAACATCCCGCCACAGATGGTTTACGTGTTGGAATGGAATCCGAAGTTGTAGATAGCTTGATTTGTATAACTTTTTTAAAACGCTTTTTCCAGTTCTGTGAAGTTGAATCTGAAAAAACATTTGTAATATCCTCTAATGCTGACCAAAAATAGCTGGACATCTTTTTAGCAATCTCTTAGCAAGACTAACCCATTTGGGTTATTTGTTCGCGTTCCTTTCCGGCCTAATCTTGCTGCATGAAACTGAATAAAGAAATCGTCTGCACAGAGCAAGAAAGCAATACAAAAAGCAGGTATTTCCTGATTGGTTTTTATTGCGGCTTTTTTGTAGCGATCATTTTGTTTTTCCTCCTGTCGGCAAATTAAAGCAGCACATTTTCTATCCAAAAACAGCAACGCTTCATTACAAGTTCTTTCATTTAGATCAGCCTTTCGTTCATGGCCTTTGAAACGGCTTCCACCTGCGAATGCACCTGCAATTTTTCATAGATACGCTTGATGTGCGTACGTACGGTATCGATGCTGATAGCCAGGTCGGAACCAATCATTTTAAAGCTGTTGCCTTTTGCCAGGCTGTGAAGGATCTCTTTTTCCCTTGGTGTTAACTGGTATTTATTGTCTGCTGACGAAGGAAGTTTGTGCAGACTTTGAATCACCATGCGGGCAATGCCCGGCGACATCGGCGCACCACCCTGCAGCACATCTTTGATGGCTTCCGTTAATTTATCGGAGATATGCTTTTTTAAAAGATAGCCCGATGCACCGGCACAGATGGCATCCAGCACATGACTGTTGTCTTCAAACACAGTTAGCATAATGATGGCAACGCTGGTATTGAACCGGCGAATAAGCTGTACGGCTTCAATGCCACTTCGATGCGGCATGTCGATGTCCATTAAAATAACATCCGGACCGATCTCTTTTACCTGCTTCTCTACTTGGGAAGGATCAGGGAATGATCCCAACAGCAGGAAATCATCGGAGCAACGGATCAGTTGTTCAAGACTTTCCCGCAGCCCGTAATTGTCGTCGTACAAAATAATACCAACTGCCATGAAGATGTAAAGATGTTGTTTGAAACCTGCGGTTTAAATACCGCAATCATGTGATGGGAAGGTCGAGCTTAACCGATGTGCCGGCGCCGGTGTGGCTGATGCATTGCAGGGTGCCGCCAACAGCGGTTGACCGCTCCTGCAGGTTGCGCAGGCCATTGCCTTTTTTCACCGTTTGCTGGTCAAATCCCTGGCCGTCATCGGTCACGTCGAGTTGAATGGTGTTCCCGGCAATCGAAAGATGAATAGCAATGTTTTTACAGTGGCTGTACTTGGCCGCATTGTTCACCGATTCCTTGAAAATAAGAAAGAGGTCACGCCGCTTTTGCGGATCCAATTTAAGATTGCCCACATCGCCGTTTTCGTGAAAATGGTATTGGATCCCGAGCGGGTCCAGGATTTCGGCGGCAAATTCCTTCATCTTGTACAGCATTTTTTCTGCCGTGTCGTTTTGCGGGTTGATAGCCCAGACAATATCACTCATACTTTCCATGATGGCGGCGGAATGATCTTTTATTTTTTGCAGGCCTGCCACATCGGTAACACCATTTTTTGCCTGTTGCAGCAACACGCGGCTCATGATGTTGATACTGCTCAGCGTGGAGCCAATATCGTCGTGCAGGTCCTTGGCAATATGGTTGCGCATTTTTTCCATTTCTACCTGTCGCTTTGCTTTGTGGATTACTTTGTAACGGTTCACCAGCAAGACCGCCATCAACAGCACCAGGAAGGCCACCGCAGATACAGCGTAGAAATTATCTTTTTGTCGTTTGAGGTCCGACTGAATGATTTGCTGGTCTTTTTTCAGCAGGGCGATCTCGGCTTCTTTTTTTTCGCTTTTGTACTGTTCTTCCAGCCGGCTGATCTCCAATTGGACTTCTTTGCTGATCAGGCTATCCTTGCCTTGGTAATAAAGGTCTTTGTACTGCAATGATTTTTCCGCATCCCCGGTTTTTGCGTACAGTTCCGAAAGAGCTTTGTAAAGCGATACTTCTTCTTTCTTATTGCCGGTTTGCTGTAGCGTACGAATGTTACCCAGCAACTTTTGTTCGGAGCGTTCCTGTTCTTTCTCGCGGTGCTGCAGTGATGCCATTTCCCTGTCGGCCAAAACAACAGTAGCAGAATCACCCGCATCCTGGGCAATACTTCTAGCAGATGTAAAGAATTCTATGGCCGGGCCTACCGCTTTTTTTGCTGCCGACAATTGGCCAAAACTGACCAGCTGCTTTGCTTCTTCGCTTTTTAGTTGCAGGTCTTTGGCAATGGAAAGCGATTTGGTGAGAGCCGCATAGGCCTCGTCGAATTTTTTCAAGCCGATGTTTATGCGGCCGAGGCTCGAATAGGCATTCCCGATTCCGCGTTTATCGGCAAGCTCGGTTTTCAGCGCCAACGCTTTTTTTACATAACCAAGCGCTTTCTGGTAATTCTTTAGTTCGATAAAATCTTCGCAAATACCCTGGTAACAAAACGACTGTCCTTTTTTATTCCCGGCCTGCTCAAACAATCGCAAGGCTTCCAGGTGGTACTGCAAGGCCTTGCCAAAAGCACCAATGTTCATGTAGGTATTGCCAATATTGAGGTATTGACCTGCTGCCGATTCGGGTGTGCTGACGATCTTTGCCAATTCAGCGGCCTTCAAAAGGGGGGGAATGGCAGCCTTGTAATTTCCCATTTTTTTGTACGACAAGCCCAGGGCAGAATAATAGTTGGCCAGAATCGTGGTTCTTTCTTTTGCCGGCATTTTGTTGGCTAGGGTTTCAATCGCATGGAGATAATACCGCATGCTATCCAATTGCCCCGTATTCTGGTGAAGGGAAACCAGCTGGGTATAAAAGCCACTCAGCGGGATTGGGTAATTATTCTGCGCAGCCAGAACAATCCCTGATTGTGCAAATGCCTTTGCTTTGACCAGGTTTACCCTGGAAAATTCTGTTGTAAGCGATTGATAGGCTTTTATTTTTTGCGGCAAATCCGTAGTGGTTTCCGCAACTTTTTTAAGGCTGTCTATCAAGGGTGTCTGGCTAAAACCGGTTACGGAAAGAACCAGAAATAGATTAAAGAAAAGCAGTCGCATTCTGTTTCATTGTATCAGGAAATTACAGAAAAGCTTGATATAAATCATTCATTATACGAATTATTGTTTGAAGCGGGTTAATAGTAAAGAAAATATTGGCTGTAAAAAAACTGACTCGAGTAAGTCATTACCTGCCCCTTTTGACCCTGCATTGAATAGGTATAAGCGTTGTTTATTACAAGCCTTTCTTTCCAATCCTTATCACATCATCATGTGATAAGGCATAAAGGATCTGTTTCCAACCTTTGTGCTCACGTCTTTCTTTCCGTTTATCCAACCTTCAACAAACGCATTATGCAACAACTAACAGCCAGGTTTACCCTATTTTTTAGCCTGCTTTTTTTATCGGCGCCACTGCTGTATGCACAGCAAAGCGTGGGCATCAACAACGATGGCAGCCAGCCGCACACCAGTGCCATGCTGGACGTAAAAAGCACAACTAAAGGTTTCCTGGCACCACGTGTCACAGCAGCGCAGCGCCAGGCGATCCTTGCACCGGCAGCCGGCTTACTGGTGTATGAAACCACTTCCAATGCTTACTGGGTTTTTAACGGAACCGTTTGGGTGCAGTTAGGCGGGGGCGGGGGTGGCAGCTCGCAATGGTCCCTCAATGGAAATCATATTTATAACAGCAACAGCGGAAATGTAGGCATAGGACTTTCCAACGCCGAAGAAAAATTGCATTTGGTGGGCAACATGCGGATCAATAACCTGAACCCTACGTTACAGTTTCAGCAGGCAGCCGTGGATAAAGGTTACCTGCAGCTTTCGGGCAGCAACCTGCGGCTGGGCACCAATGCCGGCAACAACCTCGGCAACCTGATCATCCGTATGAACGGCCAGGACCGCGTTTTTGTTGACAGCACCGGGAAGGTAGGTATCGGTACCACAACACCAGGCTCTTTGCTTGAAGTTGGCGGCGAGGTGTTTTTAAATAGTCCGGGACCCAAACTGAAATTTAAAAGAGGTGGCACCATCCTCGATTTTACCTCGATTGATTTTTTAAACAGTGCCAACGAAGTAAAGTTTCGCTTTTTAGAAGGCGGTACAAGCTTCAAGCTAGGAAGACCCAACAGTTTTGGCATTTATGATGATGTTGCCATCAGCAATGCCAACGGAAATGTGGGCTTTGGAACGGCTCCGCATGCATCGGACAGGATCTATTCGGATGGTTCCATCCGCATGACCGGCCCGGCAAAGATCATCCGTTTTGAAACGCAGCAAGGCGGCACGGCATCGGGCAACATTACATCAACAAAATGGGCGCCTGGCATTCATTTCATCCGGGCGGCTGGCGATATACTCGGCAAGATGGAATATGTAGATACCATAGATGTTGCCAACTTCCTTCGTTTTCACACGGGCAGTACGCCATCCAACGACCTGACGATCGATACCGATCACCTTGTGGGTATTGGCACCAGTAACCCGCAGGCCAAGCTCCATATCCACGGAGGTGCCGGCGACCAATTGCGTATACATGCCGTCAGTGATCCCATCATCCAGTTTACAGAAGGTTTTTTGGGCGCACAGGAAAAAATGGGTTTTATCCAGATCTCGGGTGAAGACCTGCGCCTTGGCACCAACTCGGGAAATGCAAACGGAAAATTTATTGTTCGCAACAATGGCGGCGATCGTTTTTCCATTGATCATGTAGGCCGTGTAGCCATTAACATGAATGCCAGCGGTGAAGCCATTCGAATGAACGGTGTGGACCCGGCCATCAATATTTACCAAAGTGGCGTACAAAAATCGTATTTATGGCAAACGGGGAATCACCTCCGCATCGGCGTGAGTGACCCTGCCGGAAAGATCATCGTCACCAGTAACCAGGTAGAGATTGGCACCTCCATTCCCTTGCCCGATGGGTATAAGCTGGGTGTTGGCGGCAAGGTGCTTTGCGAAGAATTAAAGGTAAAGCTGCAAAGCAGTTCCTGGCCCGACTATGTTTTTGAAAAACATTACCGCCTGCGGCCCTTAGCAGAAGTGGAGCAATTCATCCGTACCTACAAGCACCTGCCGAACATTCCCGCCGCAAAAGACATCGAAGCCAATGGCATGGAAGTAGGAGAGATGCAGCGGAAGATGATGGAAAAGATTGAAGAGCTGACGCTGTATGTGATCGAACTGGAGCGAAAATCGCAGGCATTACAAACGCGGTTGAATAAACTTGAAAACAAATAGTGCTTCAACCAGAGCTTATGAAAAAGTTGATTCCCATTTCATTTATTCTCCTTGCTGTTTTCCTGTTACCGTACATTGGCTTTTCGCAAGGCAAGCTTCCCAAAGAAATAAAGGAACAGGTCAATAGAAAAAGCTTTTACGAAGCAAAAAACACTATCGAGAACTATTATAAAAACAGCATCAACCGGGCACGTACCGCTGATCCTTTAGAAGGCAAATTGCTGCTTCGGCAACGCAAGCGGCTGAACCGTCATTTTTATATGGCAGAAGGACGATTAAATGCAAATGGACAGGCAGAAAACAACACAAAAAAGATCTATGATTATTTAACCGCCAGCGCTACCATGCGAACGGAAGCGGCATCGGGCGACTGGTCGCTGGTTGGTCCGACTTACGTGGAGTATGGCGTGGGCCGCATCAACCGCCTTGCATTTCATCCCACCAACAGCCAAAAGCTCTATGCCGGAAGTGCCGGCGGTGGTTTGTTCGTTTCGGATAACGGGGGTTTATTCTGGACAAACGTTGCAGGTTTTATGCCCTCGCTTGGCATCTCCGGCATCGTGGTTAGTCACGCCAATGGAAATGTGATCTATGTACTGACAGGTGACGGTGACGCCTTGTCGGGTGAAGGCCTTAACTTTACGTTTGGATATATCCGTTATTCCGTTGGAGTTTTGAAATCCACCGATGGCGGCGTTAGCTGGCAAAAAACAGGGGACTTGCCGGGGCTTGCAGACAAACGGTATGCAGGCATGAAACTGATACAGGATCCCAACAATGCAAACGTATTGTTGGCAGCTACCTCGCACGGCCTTTATCGTACCACCAATGGTGGGAACACATGGACACTTAGCAACCTGCCGGGTAACGATTCTACGATGGTTTATGATATTGAATACAGGCCCGGAAGTTCCACATCGGTGTATGCCAGCATCCGGCGCGACAACGTCGAAGCCGACGGGCAGTTTGTGCTTTCAAATAATGGTGGTGCTTCCTTTACACAGGGTTCGGTATTCAGTCCCAACGTATTCACCAATGTAGAGCGAATTGAGATTGGCGTAACACCCGCTGACCCCAGTGTAATTTACCTGGTTGCCGGACCGGGCACGTCCACCTCTTACCGCGGTGTCTGGCGTTCTGCAGACAATGGCGCCAACTTTACCCGGCAGCACAATACGCCAAGTGTATTAAGAGCATCTGGAGCAGACATCCTGGATCAAAATATGTACGACCTGGCCATAGCGGTATCACCCCGGTCTGCTGCCACCGTACTTACCGGTGGGCTCGTGGTATTTCGCTCCACCAATTCAGGCAGTATTTTCTTCCAGGCAACTGGTTACCACGGCGATCCATACATTCACCCCGATATTCACGACCTGGCCTACAATCCGCTCAACGGCCGACTGTATGCAGCTACTGATGGCGGTGTGGCTTCCAGTGGAGACAATGGGCTTACCTGGACAAAACATTTTGCCGGTCTAAGCTGTACGCAGTTTTATCATTTTTCGCTGCAGGATGATGGGGGAGACCTTTGGGGCGGCACGCAGGACAATGGCATTTTGATACAGGATGGCCTTTCTACGACATTTGAACGTTACCATAGTGGCGACGGCTTTGATGTGTTGACCGATATGGCGCCTGCCGGTAACCAGGACGATAAATATTTTTCCGTGAACGAAAAAGTGTATGCCGATGCCACGCCGGACGTTGACATTACGCCACCGGGTTCGGATAACTTTTTTGCCAACCTTGGCATGCATACACAGGACGAGGATGTTATTTATGCCGGTTATGAAAACCTTTACATCAGCTACAACCGGGGCGATGACTGGTCTTCCGTACTTATCGGGAGTGATTTTGTTCCGGGCAACTGGGCGCTGGAAACCTGCCCCAGCCTTTCTACACGGATCTATACTGCAGGACGAAATGGTTCACGCCGGGGTCTTTTCCGGTTGGATGGCATAGGAATAAAAACGGAAGCCAGGCAATTAAACATGGGGCCTGCTTATTCGGGTGACAAGATCACGGATATTGCCGTTCATCCTGCCAATGCCAGCCGGGTCTGGATAACCGTTGGCGGTTATGCCGCGAACAGCAAAGTTTTTTACAGTTCGGATGGCGGAGTTAACTGGACAAACTGGAGCAATAGTCTGCCCAATTTGCCAGTGAACTGCATTGTGGCTGATGAAAATGGAAATGTTTACATAGGCACGGATGTGGGTGTTTATTACAGGGGGAGTGGCAACCCGGAATGGACGCCATTTTACAATAAATTGCCCCGTGTGGCGGTAACAGAGTTGGAGTTGTTGAAGGTTGGTGGCATTAGCGTTTCGTTGTTTGCCTCTACATTTGGCCGTGGCATCTGGAAATCGTCCGTTTTTTCCTCCTGCACATCTACGCTGACTGTTTCTTCCCATTTACAGGGACAACAATTTTTCCAGGCCGGCAACACCTTAACAACAACCTCGTTGGTAAATGGCGCAGCGGGAACCAATGTCTTTTTCAAAGCAGGTACGTCGGTATCATTTACACCGGGATTTACCGCGGTGGCCGGCACAGAAGTAAGAGCCTTTATTGGTCCGTGCAATGCCGGTGGCGTACCGGCAAAGATCATTGCCATCCCGGCAACAACAGAACAACCGGTACAATAAATAGAAAATTGTTGGCAGAAAGGTCAACTTTCAATATTTCCTAGTGCAGAATGGCCATGATGTTACTTAATGCATGGCTATTCTTTATTGTATCGATTAGCATTGATAGAATTTGCTTGGATGGATTTGCTGTAGATAATTGAAACTTACATTCAACGTTATTCTCATTCGATCACTTTTTCATCGTAGCAACCAGTTTACCAATCGGTTAAATTATTTACCGCCTCATTCGTTCAACTTCGATTCACTGGAGTGGATAGCAGAGCCAATCGATCAATCTCTCCAGCTCCGCTTGCAAAAGAAATCAAGCTATTTGGAGCACTTCTTTCTCTCGTAAAAGGAAATTTCCGGCTCCATGCCTTTCCACCTAAATTCAATTGAAATCAGCCCCCACGCTAATTCTGGTTAAGAATCGGAATGCCCATGATTGTAGTACAAAAAGGATAACGTATTTTCCGGCAACGTATCAAAACAAACGTTCCGTTGTAAAATGAAAAAACTGGTCCCGTCAACTACGCTTTTGCTTGCAGGTACACTCTTCCTTTTTTCCTGCAATAACAGTGATGATAAGAGCACAACAGCCGACAGCACAGAGGCGCCCAAATCCGCTGCCGTTGTAGCACAACCCTGGGGCGAAACCGATGGCAAAGCCGTGCAGTTGTTTACGCTTACCAACAGAAAAGGCGATGAAGTCAAGATCACCAATTATGGTGGTATCGTTACATCTTGGCTCACCCGCGACAAGGAAGAAAAGCAAAGTAACGTAGTGATTGGATACGACAGCCTGCAGGGCTACCTGGCAAAGCCACCATATTTCGGCGCCATCATTGGCCGCTACGGCAACCGCATTGCCAACGCAAGTTTTGCGCTGGATGGAAAAACCTATAAACTGGCCGCCAACAACGGGAAAAATAGCCTGCATGGCGGTGAAAAAGGATTTGACAAAGTGGTTTGGAATGCGGCACCATCCAATGATTCATCCACACTGACACTTACCTACCTGAGTCCTGATGGCGAAGAAGGTTTCCCCGGCAATCTCAAAACAACGGTGAAGTACACACTAACAGACGATAACGAGCTGCTGATCGAATACGAAGCGGAGACTGACAAAGCGACGCCGGTAAACCTCACCAATCACAGTTATTTTAACCTGACGGGAGACGCGGGCAAATCCATTCTTGACCACAAGCTTTGGATTGATGCCGACAACTACACGCCTGTTGATGCGGGCCTGATACCTACCGGAAAGATTGTTCCGGTTCAGGGCACACCGTTTGACTTCACCGAAGCCAAAAAAATCGGCGAACGCATTGGCAATGTTCCCGGCGGCTACGACCACAACTTTGTATTGAACGACAATGCCACCAACCTGAAGCTGGTTGCCTGGCTGCAGGATTCGGTAAGCGGCCGTAAGTTGGAAGTGTTCACCACAGAACCGGGACTGCAGTTTTACTCCGGTAACTTTTTGGATGGCACGCTGCAAAACCGCGATGGAAAGAAGATCGGCAAGCACAACGCACTTTGCCTTGAGACCCAGCATTTTCCCGATTCACCCAACCAGCCGTCGTTTCCCACTACTATTCTGCAACCGGGACAGAAATACAAAACAACAACGCGGTACAAGGTATCCGTTGAAAACTAAGGACGCTTTATTTGCAATCTTGTCGACAGGAAAAGGCAAGGTTTAACGACAAAAAATTTCATTCAAGCAATGACAACAAACGCAGCCTATGTGATCGGTGTGGATTATGGCACCGATTCTGTTCGATCGATCATTGTTAACGCCGGCACCGGGGAAGAAGTGGCCGCTTCTGTTTTTGCTTACCCGCGGTGGAAACAGGGACTTTATTGCGATGCATTGGAAAACCAATTCCGCCAGCACCCGCTCGATTACATCGAAGGATTGGAAGACACCATCCGCCGTTGCCTTTTGCAGGCCGGGCCACAAGTGGCCGCGGGCATCAAAGCCATTTCCGTTGACACCACGGGCTCAACACCGGTGGCGGTTGACAGCACCGGCACACCGCTATCGCTGCTGCCGCAGTACAGCGAAAACCCCAACGCCATGTTTGTGCTCTGGAAAGATCACACAGCAGTGAAAGAAGCGGCCGAGATCAACCAGCATGCAGAAGGATTTGACACCAACTACCTGCAATATGTTGGCGGCATTTATTCATCGGAATGGTTTTGGGCCAAGCTGCTGCATGTGCTGCGGGAAGATGAGTCTGTTCGGGCCGCCATTCATTCCTGGGTAGAGCACTGCGACTGGATACCTTTTGTACTGACGGGTGGCAAAGAGGCAGCTGAATTAAAGAGAGGGGTTTGCGCTGCGGGACACAAATCGCTTTGGAGCGAAATCTGGGGCGGATTGCCACCCAATGATTTTTTTGCGGCGCTTGATCCCGTGCTGGATGGGTTTACCGAAAAGCTTTTCAATAAGGTTTATACATCGGCCGAAAAGGCCGGCACCATCAGCGAAGAATGGGCCACAAGGCTTGGTCTACCCAATGATGTGGTGATCGGCATTGGTGCCTTTGATTGTCACATGGGTGCCGTGGGCGGACAAATCGAGCCCTATTATCTCAGCAAAGTAATGGGCACCTCTACCTGCGACATGCTGGTAGCGCCGCCCGGTGAAGTGGGTAGCACCCTGGTGCAGGGCATCTGCGGGCAGGTGGAAGGTTCGATCATTCCCGGCATGGTAGGCATGGAAGCAGGACAGTCGGCTTTCGGTGATGCTTATGCGTGGTTTAGCCGTGTGCTGGCCTGGCCGGTGCAGCACCTGCTGGCACAATCCGAGGTGATAGATGCCGTTACCGCACAAAAGCTGGTGGAAGAAACTACGGCGAGGCTTCTCCCTGAACTCAGCAAAGCAGCCGCCCAATTACCGGTTGAAGATGACAGCGAGGCTGCTCTCGACTGGATCAATGGTCGCCGTACACCGGACGCTAACCAGGAATTGCAGGGTGCTTTTTCCGGCCTGAACATGGGTACCGATGCGCCACGACTATTCCGTGCGTTGGTGGAAGCCACCTGTTTTGGTGCAAGAGCCATCGTGGAGCGTTTCCAGGAGCAAGGAATCCCGGTAAAAGGACTCATTGGTCTTGGCGGTGTGGCGAAAAAATCGCCTTTCATCATGCAGATGATGAGTGATGTGATGAACATGCCCATCCGCATTCACCGCTCTGAACAAACCTGTGCCCTCGGGGCGGCCATGTTTGCCGCTACCGCGGCCGGTATCTATCCAAAAGTGGAAGACGCTATGCAGGCCATGGGACAAGGCTTCGACGCGGAATACAACCCTGATCCTGAAAAGGTTCCGCTCTATGCAAAACGATACGAGCAATACAAAGCTTTTGGTAACTACATCGAAGGCCAAACCACTCAACCTCAAACTTCTAACATCGAACCTCAAACACAACTGGAGACCATCGCATGAGTCGCTACGAATCCATAAAACAGGCTTCCTATGAAGCCAATATGCAATTGCCAAAGCTTGGCCTTGTTCTTTACACTTTTGGCAATGTGAGTGCCGTTGACCGCACCGAAGGCGTGTTTGCCATCAAACCGAGTGGTATTCCTTACGAAGACCTGACACCGGAAAAAATGGTGGTGGTGGATTTTGACGGCTTTATTGTGGAAGGCAACCTTCGTCCTTCTTCCGATACGGCAACCCATGCTGTGCTGTACAAACACTGGGAAAAGATCGGTGGCATTGTACACACGCATTCGACTTACGCCACTGCCTGGGCGCAGGCGCAGCGTGACATTCCCATTTTTGGCACCACCCATGCCGATCACAACACCGTTGACATCCCCTGTGCGCCACCGATGGACGACAGCATGATCGAAGGCGATTATGAATACCAAACCGGTTTCCAGATCATGAATCACTTCACCGAAAAAGGCCTGAGTTATGAAGAAGTGGAAATGATCCTTGTCGGCAACCATGCACCGTTTACCTGGGGTAATTCACCTTCCAAAGCCGTGTACAACAGTGCCGTACTGGAGCAGGTGGCCCACATGGCGTTTCTTACCGAAAGGATCAACCCATCGGCACCACGGTTAAAAGATGCCCTCATTAAAAAACATTTTGAACGCAAGCACGGCCCGCACTCTTATTACGGGCAGTCGGGGACGTGAAACGTGAGACGGGAAACGAAAAACGTCACACGTCGAACGTAAAACGTAAAACGGTAAACGGTAAACGGGAAACAGAAAACTGTAAACGAAACAAAAACTCTCAACAAATTAAGAACGAATAAAAGATGACCGATTTAAAGCAATTGGAAGTTTGGTTTGTAACCGGCAGCCAGCACCTGTATGGCGAAGAAACCCTGCGGCAGGTGGCCGCACATTCCGAAGAGATCGCAAAAAGCCTGCATGCCGCCAACGGCATCCCGGTAAGCATCGTTTTTAAGCCAACCGTAAAAAGCACCGAAGAAGTGACCGCCATTTGCGCGGAAGCCAATGCGGCAAAAAGCTGTATTGGCATCATTGCCTGGATGCATACGTTTTCCCCTGCCAAGATGTGGATCACAGGGCTGCGCATCCTGCAAAAGCCACTCCTGCACCTGCATACGCAGTACAACCGCGACATTCCCTGGAACAGCATCGACATGGATTTTATGAACCTGAACCAGTCGGCGCACGGCGACCGCGAGTTTGGTTTTATGGTCAGCCGTATGCGCAAGGCACGAAAGGTGGTGGTTGGTCACTGGCAGGATAGTGAAGTCGTGGCGCAGATCGAAGCCTGGACACGGGTAGCTGCCGGATGGCACGACTGGCAGGGTGCAAAGTTTGTACGCTTTGGCGACAACATGCGCTATGTAGCGGTAACAGATGGCGACAAAGTGGAAGCCGAAATGAAATTTGGCTTTTCGGTGAACACGCATGGCATCGGCGACCTGGTAAAGGTGATCAATGCTGTTGAGGATCGTGCTGTTGACACACTGGTAAGCGAATACAAAGACAGTTATTCCTTGTCGGATGCATTGCTCAACGGGCAGAAGGAATCGCTCCGCGAAGCAGCCCGCATTGAGGCCGGCCTGCGGCAGTTTTTAAAAGAAGGCAATTACAAAGGTTTTTCCGATACGTTTGAAGACCTGCACGGCATGGTGCAACTCCCGGGAATTGCTGCACAGCGCCTGATGAAAGAAGGCTATGGTTTTGCCGGTGAAGGCGACTGGAAAACCGCAGCGTTGGTTCGGGCCATGAAAGTAATGGCAACGGGCTTAAAAGGCGGCAACTCTTTCATGGAAGATTATACCTACCATTTTGAGCCGGGCAACAACCTGGTGCTGGGTGCCCACATGCTGGAGATCTGCGAAAGTATTGCCAGTGGCAAGCCTTCTTGCGAAGTGCATCCGCTGGGTATTGGCGGCAAAGCCGACCCGGTGCGGCTGGTGTTCAACGTGGCCGGCGGGCCCGCCCTCAATGCAGCCCTGATGGATATGGGCAACCGCTTCCGTTTATTGGTAAACGAAGTGGAAGCAGTAGAGCCGCAACACGAACTGCCCAAGCTCCCCGTGGCAAGAGTGCTGTGGAAACCGCTGCCGGATATGAAGACCGGTTGCGCTGCCTGGATATTGGGCGGTGGAGCTCACCATACCTGTTACAGTCAGAACCTGACAGCACAGCAACTCGAAGATTTTGCCGATATCGCCGGCATTGAATATGTAAAGATTGGAAAGGGCACAGACCTGTATGGCTTTAAGAATGAACTGCGCTGGAACGAAGTCTATTATCAACTCAAAAATTAAGGATCGTCATTCACAACTATTCAGCGATTACCTGTTGAAAAATTTTTCAACAGGTAATCGCTGAAATTCGTTTGCAGGTAACCGGTAGTCACCGCTTTTTTAGCGCCTAAATAAAAACTGATCATGGTAAGAACCCTTTTGTTTTTCTTGTTGCTCTCCCCAGGAATGGAAGCTGCGCACAGCCAGGCACCGGTGGTAAAAGCTTTTCCCTTGCAGGATGTTCGCCTGCTGGAAAGCCCCTTCAAAAAGGCGCAGGAAACAGACAGGTCTTACATTCTTTCTTTGGATGCGGACAGGTTGCTGGCACCTTTTTTACGGGAAGCCGGCTTGCCGCTTCTGTCCAAAAGTTATGGCAACTGGGAGGCGACAGGACTGGATGGTCACATTGGTGGCCATTATCTTTCGGCGCTGGCCAATATGTATGCCGCAACCGGAGACAAACGGGTGGGAGAGAAGCTGACTTATGCGATTGACTGGCTCCAAAAATGCCAGCAAAATGATAAAGAAGGTTATGTGGGTGGAATTCCCGGCGGGAAACAAATGTGGCAGGATATTGCTGACGGGAAGATCAATGCAGGCAGTTTTTCGCTGAACGATAAGTGGGTACCGCTTTACAACATTCACAAGCTATTTGCCGGCCTGGCCGATGCTTACCTGCTAACGGGAAATGGTAAGGCAAAACAGATCCTAATCAAGCTATCTGATTGGTTTCTGGGTGTGACCAGTAAACTCAGCGACGAGCAATTGCAAACCATTTTGCGCAGCGAACATGGCGGCATGAACGAAGTGTTTGCCGACGTTGCCGAAATTTCCGGTGATAAAAAATACTTGGTCCTGGCAAAGCGAATGTCACACAAAGCCATTCTGCAACCTCTTTTGGAAAAAAAGGATGCGTTGAACGGCCTGCATGCCAACACGCAAATTCCAAAGGTGATCGGCTACCTGCGCATTGCGCAAGTTGATGGCGACAAAGCCTGGCAGGAAGGTGCCCGTTTTTTCTGGAACACCGTCACCAAAAACAGGACCATCTCCATCGGCGGGAACAGTGTGCGGGAGCATTTTCACCCCGCGAATGATTTTTCTTCCATGATCGAAACAAGGGAAGGGCCCGAAACCTGCAACACCTACAACATGCTCAAGCTGTCGAAGTTGTTGTTTGCATCGGAGCCTTCTTCGGCATATATGGATTATTATGAAAGAGCGGTTTCCAACCACATTCTTTCCTCGCAACACCCGAACGGTGGCTTTGTTTATTTTACTCCGATTCGGCCGCAGCATTACCGGGTATATTCCAGTGCGCAAGAGAGCTTTTGGTGCTGTGTGGGTACCGGGCTGGAAAATCATGGGAAGTATGGCGAGATGATATATGCGCACAAGGCCAACGACCTTTTCATCAACCTGTTTATTCCTTCGGTGCTGAACTGGAAAGAAAATGGGCTGTTGTTGAAACAGGAAACAAGCTTTCCCGAAACGGAAACTACCAGCTTTCATTTCCAATTGGCAACCCCAAAAACCTTTGCGGTTTCCTTTCGCTATCCTTCCTGGGTAGCCGACGGAAAGTTAAAAGCCCGGGTCAACAAAAAAGAAGTGCCGGTGAAAAAAGGGGCAAATGGTTATGTTTCCTTTTCCCGGCAATGGAAAACCGGTGATGTTTTGTCGCTGCACCTGCCCATGGAAACAAAGGCTGAATTTCTTCCCGACAGTTCGCAATGGTTCTCGTTTGTTCGCGGTCCCATTGTATTGGCCGCTGCAACCGACACGACAAACCTGGTTGGTATAAAAGCCGGTGACAGCCGCATGGGACATATTGCCAGCGGTCCGCTTTACCCGGTGGAAAAAGCACCCATGATCGTTGCTGAAAACAAAAACTTTCCATCAGCACTGCAGGCCGTAAAAGGAAAGCCGCTGACGTTTACTGCGGCAAACATTGTATACCCCGATTCGTTCAAAACCCTGCAACTGGTACCGTTTTACACCATCCACGATGCACGGTATATGCTGTACTGGCGGTTTGCCACGCCTGCACAGCTCGAAAGCATCCGCGAAGAATTACGCCGCAACGAAAAAGAAAAGCTGGCGTTGGAAGCCATTACGGTTGACCAGGTGGCACCGGGCGAACAGCAACCCGAATCGGACCATGGCTTTAAGGGCGAAAACACCGAGTCCGGCGTATACCGGGAACGGCACTGGCGCCATGCCAGGGGCTGGTTTAGCTATGAACTTAAAAACACGAGGGGAGAAGCACGAAAGCTTCGGGTTACTTATTCTGGCGGAGACAAAGACCGCAAATTCGACATTTTGCTGAATGGAAAACTCCTGCAAACAGTAACAAGCGATGAAACAAAAGGCGACAAATTCTTTGACGTTGATTATCCCTTGCCCCAAACTATTTTAGACGAAGCGCCTGCCGTGATCACGGTGAAATTTGCGGCTCATCCTGGTTCAATGGCCGGTGGTGTTTTTGGCGTGAGGCTGTTGAAATAATCCTCGCCGCAAAATCACTTGTGCATGCCCGTGAAAACGATTCTGATTTTACCAGATGAATGATTGCATTCCCTGGTTGTTTATTTCAAAATCGTGGTAATGGCTTCCGCAATAGCCTGGAGCAGGTCAATCGGTACCGCTTTGTCTGTTTTTTCAGGATCAACAATGGCCCGGTACGATCGCTCTTCATCCGGCTCAAAATAAACCGGTGTGCCGTACACATCCACTTCAAACCGGTGGGTATAACCGGTTTGCTGCAAGCTTGCCGGGAACAAGATCTCTTCTCCTTTGTACTGCACAGGAAACGCAAACGAATCTTCCATCGATCAAATTTAGGGGCATGAAGATAAGCAGCGACCGCTCCTCCGGCTACTTACCGCCGGTAAGATTTGTTCCAATTTATCCCAACCGGCTGCATGTTTACACATCTTCCGAATTTACTTTTGCCAGTTCAATGGATCGTATGAAACCAACACCTAGTGGAACTGTTCTGGCCGTGCCCAAAACAAGCGTGGAAGGAACCGTTTATCCTGTTTTGCTTTCCATCAGCTTTTCGCACCTGCTGAACGATACGATCCAGTCACTGATCCCATCCATCTATCCACTGGTAAAAGATTCGTTTAGCCTGAGCTTTGCGCAGATCGGCTTGATCACCCTGGTCTTTCAACTGGCGGCCTCGCTGCTGCAACCGTTTGTTGGTTATTACACCGATAAAAAGCCACAGCCTTTTTCGCTTTCGACAGGCATGGGCTTTACGTTAATGGGACTGCTCTTTCTTGCTTTTGCGCCGAGCTTTGGCTGGATCCTGGTGTCGGTTGGTCTGATCGGTATCGGCTCTTCCGTATTTCACCCCGAAGCTTCCAAAGTTGCCTACATGGCTTCCGGTGGTCGCCGAGGATTGGCCCAATCCATCTTCCAGGTGGGCGGCAATGCCGGCAGTGCCATCGGTCCCCTTTTGGCTGCGCTGATCATCGTTCCGTTTGGACAGGCCAGTGTTGCCTGGTTTTCGGTGCTGGCCCTCCTGGCCATTGCGATCCTGTTTCGCATAGGAAGGTGGTACCAGGGCAACATGCACCGCATCCGGCCCAAAAAAACAACGGCCGCAGGAACAGATCCGACGGTTCTTTCCCGCAACAAGATCGTTCTCTCCATCGTCATCCTATTGGTGCTGATCTTTTCAAAATATTTCTACCTCGCCAGCATGAGCTCTTACTTTACGTTCTACCTCATCGATAAATTTGGGGTTACAGTTCAAAGCTCACAGCTGCACCTGTTTATCTTTTTACTGGCAACAGCCCTCGGTACATTTATGGGCGGCCCGCTCGGCGATCGCTTCGGCCGCAAATACGTGATCTGGTTCTCCATTCTTGGTGCTGCACCATTTACCTTGTTATTACCACATGCCAATCTTTTCTGGACAACTGTGCTGAGTGTACTCATTGGCTTTATCCTGGCATCGGCATTTTCCGCTATTCTTGTTTATGCGCAGGAATTATTGCCTGGAAAAGTGGGCATGGTGTCGGGCTTGTTCTTTGGCTTTGCTTTTGGCATGGGTGGCCTGGGTTCAGCACTGTTAGGTGCCCTGGCCGACAGCACCAGCATTAATTACGTGTACCAGCTTTGCGCTTACCTTCCGCTTATTGGCTTGCTCACAGCCTTCCTGCCCAACATCGGTACAAAGACGGTGAAGAAATAATGCATGCAAGTGTGATGAACATCGCCCATAAATGAAAATACTTAGTGGGTGCAAATGGAAAATTCCTCACCTGAAAATTGGATACATTTGTAAGAGAGGCTACCGGGTAGGGTTAGGTGTTGTTTTTACAAATTGCTGCCGATTGGAAACAATCTTTGCACCATTTTTGTAGAACGTATACAGCCCGTTTTCTTTTTAGACTTAAACAGGCTGGCAAGGAATTTTTACCAATTTCTATAAGGCATGAGCAGGTTACGGAAATTTGAACGGTTTCTTTTCAAGTACAGTTTAATACCCCCGCACAAATGGCGGCGGGCTGCGATTGTTGCGGTGGCTGCGTTTATCGGGCTCGGTCTTTACGTGGTGAGGGTGAGTAACGCTGCTTCTTATTTGTCCGACGATCCGCAGGCTTGCGTCAACTGTCACCTGATGACGCCTCAATACATTACGTGGACACACAGCTCACACCGCGAAGTGGCCCATTGCAACGATTGTCATGTTCCGCACAACAATGTATTCAACAAATATTTTTTCAAGGCAAAAGATGGTCTTTACCATGCCTCCATTTTTACGCTTCGGGCCGAACCACAGGTGATCCAGGCGAAAAGCGCTTCGGTAGAGGTCATTCACAACAATTGCATTCGCTGTCACCAGGACCAGGTAACGGATTTCAAAACAGCCAGCATGGTCGATAACCACCATGCCAACCGCACCGATCGCCTTTGCTGGGATTGTCACCGCGAAGTGCCACATGGCAAGGTGAAAGGGCTTTCCTCCGTTGGCCTTCAACTGGAGCCCATCCGACTATATGACCCCGACCGGAAAGTGGTGCCGGCATGGCTGCAGAAAACAATGGAAGAGAAAAAAGACAAGGCCCAAACAAAATAATTGTAAGCACTCAAATACAATCCAATGAAGAATTGGCTACTTTTTTTAGGAACGATCGTCGTTGTTTTTTTGCTGGCAATGCTGGTGTATTCGATTATGGACCGTAGGACCGAAGGCCGGTTTGCCTACAAAGCGCAGGTGGCCATTGAAGGCATCGAGCCAAGGGATTCGCTGTGGGGAATGAACTATCCCCGCCAGTATCAATCCTACCAAAAAACAATGGACACCAGCTTTAAAAGCAAGTACAACACCAGTGGCTTTCGCGATGCGCTGGAGCAGGATCCCGAAACCATAATCCTGTGGGCCGGTTACTCGTTCAGCAAAGGCTATAACCAGCCACGCGGACACAACCATGCCGTTCGCGATGTGCTGGCATCGGTGCGCATAGGTGCACCGGTAGATTCGGCAAACACGTCGATCCCCAGTACCTGCTGGACCTGTAAAAGTCCCGATGTGCCCCGACTGATGAGTGAGTTAGGTGTAAAAGAGTTTTACAGTAAAAAGCTGCCGGACTTTGGCAACCAGGTGATCAACCCAATCGGTTGTGCCGATTGCCATGACCCCAAAACCATGAACCTTACCATCACAAGGCCGGCGCTGATCGAAGCTTTTAAAACCAATGGCCGTGACATCAACAATGCCTCGCACCAGGAAATGCGTTCGCTGGTTTGCGCCCAGTGCCATGTGGAATATTATTTTGACAAAACAAGTCCCGATAAAAAAGGCGCCAACTACCTGACCTTCCCCTGGAAATATGGTTACGGCGTGGAGTCGATGATTGCTTATTACGATAGCATAGGCTTTGCCGATTGGGTTCACCCCCTGAGCAAAGCGCCCATGCTAAAAGCACAGCACCCCGACCATGAGATCTTTTCCTTTGGTGTGCATGCCAAACGCGGTGTTTCCTGTGCCGATTGCCACATGCCCTATGGAACGGAAGGAGGGCAGAAATTTACCAACCACCACATTGGTTCGCCGCTGGCGAACGTGGAGAATTCCTGCTTTGTTTGTCACCGCGAAAGAGTAGATGACCTGATCTCGGATGTGTACGAACGGCAGGGAAAAGTAAAAGGAACATCGGAAGTGGTGCAGCGCAACATTGCCATGGCACACCTGGAAGCTGAGCAGGCCTGGAAGCTGGGTGCGACCGAAGCGCAAATGAAGACCATTTTAAAAGGGATCCGGCATGCTCAATTTCAGTGGGATTATATCGCTGCCTCGCACGGTGCCGGTTTTCACGCCCCGCTGGAAGCTACCAGGGTATTGGCTTCGGCATCCGCTATTATACAGGAAGCCCGTGTAGAACTGGCCAGGGTTTTGGCCACACTGGGTCACACGCAACCGGTAAAGATGCCGGACCTGAACAGCAAATCGGCGCTGCAGGCTTATATCGGTATTGACCTTGAAAAAGAGAAACTACAAAAAGCCGATTTCCTTGAGCAGGTGGTACCCCGCTGGCTGGCAGAAGGCAAGGCCAGGGAAGCCCGCAAGAAAGTGACCATGCTGCAGTAGGGTGAGTGGTGAATGGTCAGTGGTGAGTAGGTCGTTTTTATTACTAACCTTTCTTTCTTATCCGTCACAGGTTAGTTGGTTATTATTTGATAACAAGATTTCCTGTTTATTTATGCGAAACAAATTGCTGCTGGCAGGATGCTTGCTTGGTTTGTTGCCCTATACAAAAACAAGGGCACAATTTAACCTTGACGGGCAGTTGGTGCAACGGGCTGAGTACCGCAATGGCTACGGACGCCTGATTAGGGAAGGCGCCGACCCCGCCGCCTTTGTGGCCCACAGGGCACGGCTGCAAGCCAGCTATACAAAGGACAATGTTACGTTTTTGGCCAGCGTGCAGGATGTTCGCACCTGGGGGAACACAGCCCAGACAAAGCTTACTGACGATAACCTTTCTGTTCATGAAGCCTGGCTTGAAGTTGCGCTTTCCGGGAACTGGAAAGTAAAGCTGGGACGGCAGGAATTAAATTACGACAATGCCCGTTTCCTGGGTAACCTCGACTGGGCCTTACAGGCAAGGGCACACGATTTTGGATTGGTGAAATATGAAAAAGGGGCGTCAAAGCTTCATTTTGGTGGCGGGTACAACCAAAATTCACAGCAGCTTTCGGGAAACCTGTTTACGGTAAGCAACCAGTACAAAACGGCACAAATGGCGCGGTATGAAAACACCTGGGGGCCATTCCAGCTTTCGATGCTTTTCTGGAACGATGGCCGGCAATACTGGCAAACCGACAATACAGGCAACCTTATCGACAAGGGCGTTCGCTACCGGCAAACCATTGGTCTTCCCACCTTGAAATGGCAAACAGGAAACACAACGTTCTCCGGCTTTTATTACCACCAGTTGGGCAAAGATGCCGCCGGCCGCACGATGGATGGTTATGATGCCAACCTGCAGGTACTGCAGCAAATCAACCTGGACACAGCCGCCGGCAAGCGATTGCGGGTAGCCGCTGGTGCGGAGATCATCAGCGGAACACCCACCAATGCCGCCAACCGCAACAAATCCTTTTCGCCCCAATACGGCACCAATCATTTGCATAACGGCTACATGGACCTGTTTTATGTTGGTGGTGCCCATGAGAACAGCGTTGGCCTGCAAGACTTTTATTTGCGTACACGCCTTGACGTTAGCCCAAAATTTTTCACCCAGTTGGACGGGCATTATTTCAGGTCAGCGGCAGACATCATTACACTTGGTGGTGAAAAAAGAGAGGCCTACCTGGGAACAGAGATCGATCTTTCACTGGGTTATATTTTCAACAATTCCCTTTCGCTCCAGGGTGGCTACAGCCAAGCCTTTTTCTCCGACACGTTTGAAATTCTGCAAAACAACGGGCAATTGAAAAAGGGGCAAAACTGGGCTTACCTAATGCTTATCTTCCGGCCAACTTTGAAAAATAAGTTTATCGGCATTTTATTGTAACGACATGAATTACCTGAAATATTTGCTTTCCACCCGGGTTTCCCTGGTCCTGCTTATTTTGTTTGCGGTTGCGATGGCAACCGCAACGTTTATTGAAAACGATCACGGAACCGCTGTGGCCCGCAGCCAGGTGTACGAAGCCTGGTGGTTTGAAATGATCATGGTGTGGCTTGCCGTAAACTTCCTTGCCCACATTGGCCAGTACAAGCTTTTTCACAAATCACGCTGGCCCATTGGCTTGTTTCACCTTGCATTTGTCATCATCATCCTTGGTGCCGGCATTACCCGTTATTTCGGGCACGAAGGCATTATCCACATCCGTGAGGGCAACACCGAAAGCACCTATTATTCGGCTGAGCGTTTTTTGCAGCTAAAGCAGTCGCACGGCGGTAAGCGTTTTGAAAAGCCACTGTCCCTCATCAGCCATAATTTCCAGCCACACACAACAGAAGTTTCGCTGGGCGAACCAACCTTCAACATAACAGTTCAGGAATACATTGCCAACGCAAAAGAAGAGATCACCAAAGGTGATAAAACCTATTTTGATTTTGCCGTTGCTGTTGGCGAAGGCCGGCAGGATTATATGATCGAAGAAGGCAACGCCCTGGCAATGGGCAACCTGCTTGTGGGTACCACGGCCAGTGCAACAGCACCCGTAAAGATCTTTCGCAAAGACAGTGGCTGGGTCATTCAATCGAAAGTGCACCTGCAGGTAATGGAAATGGCTACGCAGCAGATTGGCGCCTTGCATGCCGGTTCAGAAAGTCCGTTGCAAATGCGGTCGCTTTACCAATGGGACAGCGGCGCTTTTATGCTGAAGGGGATTCATGAAAAGGCAGCCCTTGTGTATACGCCTGAAAAAGATAAAAAAGAAGCCAAGAATTTCCCGGATTATGTCAGGTTAAAGATCACTGATGCTGTCGGTAAACCGGTAACGGAAAGCTTTATCAAGATCGTTTCGTTTGACCCCGGCTGGCACTCTTTTGTTTATGGCGACAAATCCTATTCAGTGACCTATGGCCCTAAAGCCGAACAGCTTCCCTTCCAGCTGCAGTTGCGAAAATTTGAACTGGAACGGTATCCCGGCAGCCAGAGCCCGGCCAGCTATGCCAGCGAGTTACAGGTGATTGATGGAAACGCCAATTTTCCCTACCGTGTTTTTATGAACAATGTACTAGATCATAAAGGCTACCGTTTTTACCAGTCGTCATTTGATAACGATGAAAAGGGCACTATCCTTTCCGTCAACCAGGACCGGCCGGGCACTTACCTTACTTATCTCGGTTATTTTTTACTTAGCCTGGGCATGTTACTGACCCTTTTTGCAAGGGGCAGCCGTTTCCGCTTGTTGAACAAACGCCTGGGATCGATTCATAAAAAAGCACCGGCAACAGCAACACTAAGCTTGCTGCTGCTTTCATTTGCAGCCAATGCAGAAACACCCACAGCGCCAATGGTTGTGCCGCAGGAAAAAGCGGCTGCTTATGGGCGGTTGGTGGTGCAGGACCTCGATGGCAGGATGAAACCCCTGAATACACTCGCCAACGAAATTGTGCGCAAGCTGAACGGACGGTCCACCATCCTGATTCCAACCCCAAAAGGAGATTTGAAATTAACCTCCGAACAGTTTTTGCTGGCGGTGCAGATGGACCCGGAAACCTTCAGCCAGTTACCGATTATCAAGATCGATGAAAAAAAATCAAAACGAGCCTTTGAAGCGTTGGGAATAGAGCCAACTGACCGTATCTCGTTTCAGCAATTCCTGAACAAAGAAGGCGACTACCTGCTGCGGGAACTGGTAGACGAAGCGAACAAATTAAAACCTGCCGAACGCAACGAAGGACACAAAGAGATCCTGAAAACAGACGAGCGTTTCAATATTTTTTATGCGCTGCTGACCGGTGATTTCCTGCGCATTTTTCCCAACAAAGAAGATAAGAACAATACCTGGTTCACCAGCAAGCAATCAGCCCAGGGTTTTAGCGAGGAAGATGCCCGGTTTGTTGCCAATATAACCTCGGTGTATTTAACGGGCTTGCGCAAAGGCGTTATCCAGGGCGAATGGAAAGATGCCAATGAGGCGTTGGAATACATCCAGCTTTTTCAGCAACATGCCGGTGAAAAAGTCTACCCGCAAGAAGGATTGCTGGAAGCCGAATTACTTTATAACCGGCTGAACCTTGGCACCAGGCTTTTTGGACCTTTCTGGCTTTTGGGTGCGCTGATGCTGGCGTTGGGGATCGTTACCCTTTTTAAAAAGAACAAGGCACTCCGTGTTGCCTGGACAACCGGTAAAGTACTGACCTGGCTTGGCTTTGCGCTGTTTACCGGTCATCTTGCCTTACGCTGGTACATTGCGCAACGGCCGCCATGGACCGATGGCTTTGAGATGCTGGTTTTTGTTGCCTGGAGCATCCTGCTTTTTGGGCTTCTTTTTTCGGGCAAATCACGGTTCACCATTCCGCTGAGTTTACTCTTTTCCGGCACCCTGCTTTTTGTTGGCTTTCTCGACTGGCTGAATCCCGAGATCACCAACCTGATGCCGGTGTTGCATTCCTACTGGCTAAAAATACACGTAGCCATCATCGTTAGCTCGTATGCGCCGTTGGCGTTGGCTGCAATTTTGGCGCTTTTAAGCCTGCTGTTTATGATTTTTAAACCGGCGGCACCCAAGCCTGCCTGGTGGGTGAGCATGCAGGAATTGAGCATTGTAAACGAACTGGCCATTACCATTGGTCTTTTCCTGCTGGCCATCGGTACATTTCTGGGAGGCGTTTGGGCCAACGAAAGCTGGGGACGTTACTGGGCCTGGGACCCGAAGGAAACATGGGCCCTTATATCGGTGATCGTGTACGCTTTTGTGCTGCACCTTCGGTTGATACCGGCCACCAAAAATGCGCTGGTTTATAACCTTGCCAGTTTATGGGCATTTTCGTCCATTATTATGACATCGTTTGGCGTGAACTATTACCTATCTGGTTTGCATTCCTATGCCGCCGGCGACCCGGTTCCTATTCCGCAGTGGGTATTTTGGGCTGTGGGCATTTTGCTGCTTATTTCTGTATTGGCAATTGTGAAGTACCGCAAGTTCCAGGATAGCGAAAAGAAAGAATTACGGGTATGATCGTAGCATTACGTTGATAAATAACCGATTTATAGTGGATGAAAGACAAGGCAAAACTTGTCTTTCGTTTTTTTGAGCAGGATATAAACGATCACTTGCATTGTCTATTATCTATTTAAAATCCCGTTACCAAATTCGAACAAGAACGTGCTGAATTTGTGGACAGACATATTTTGAAAACCTTTTATTTATACGTACACTTGTTGGCGGTATCAGCAAATTTTCCTTACCAACGTTGAAAACCCTCTCCAAACAACTGCATATCACAAGACGATTGCTACCCTAAACAAAACGTGTTAACTGTGCCTTCGTTGTCAACGATCAGCCTAAAAAGACACGGTATGCTACGCAATCTTTTGGTCTTTGCCAGCTTGTTTGGTTTTCAAATGCGGTCCCACCGCGAACGCACAACACTGGGTATTGTAATCGCCACGATGTTGTTGCTTTTGTTCTATAGCATTGGTTTGCTAATGAACACGGTTAATGAAAATCCCCGGATTGCATCGGTTGAAATGCCGGCCGCAAGAAAGGAGCAGACAAAAATGATCGAATCGGTTCCGGAAGCAAAAATGCTTCCCCTCGGAACTATCAAATCCTCTGTTTTCGATGTGACGATTCACTGGGCAATACCCTACAAACCGGTCTCACCCGATGAACTTTTACTGGAGGCAAAAGAAGGCCACCATTTCGTGGTGCTGGATATTTCTTACCGCAATACGTCAACTGACCAGGAAGCAGATCTTGGAATGGTGATCCTGACAACAACAATTAAGGATGAATGTGGCCGGGAGTACTATTCGGACCCATTGGCCATTGCTTCCCTGCAGCGGGAATATCCCTTTCCGCAACATGAGGCGCAATACCGAAAAATGCGGGGTGTGCTAAAGCCGGGTGAGTTTTGCCGGACAACCATCATTGCATTTGAAGCACCGGAAGCGATAAAAAGTTTTATCCTTTCCATGCCCGACGGCGACAGCAGGTCAACAGAATTGCACGAAACAAAATTTACGGTGCGGTAGAGGAAAGCGCCAACGTCAACTCGTTATCCTTTCAACTTCAGTAACAGAATTTCTTTCAGTACCTGCCAAACATTGCCGGCCACCACCTGGTGGCCTTCTGCTGTGGGGTGATTGCCATCTTCGAGGTTTAAGCGGGGCACATCGGCAACGCCTTGCAAAAGAAAAGGAATAAGCGCCATGTTGTTTTTTTTCGCCAGCTCAGGGTACAGTTCACTGAATGCTTTTGTATAAGATGGTCCCATGTTGGGTGGCATTTGCATGCCCGCCATAACCAGTTTGGCTCCGGGATATTTTGCTTTCACTTTATCAATAATGGACTGCAGGTTCTTTTTTGTTTCAGCAGGTTGAATGCCCCGCAAGCCGTCGTTGGCGCCCAATTCCAGAACAAAAACGGACACAGCTTGTTGTTTCAGTACAAAATCAATTCGCTGGTTTCCACCAGCTGAAGTTTCGCCGCTAACGCCGCCATTGATCACCCGGTAAGCCAACCCGGCCGAATCGATCTTTTGCTGGATAAGGGCGGGAAAGGCCTGGCTCTGATCAAGTCCGTAACCGGCAGTGAGACTGTTGCCAAAAAACAGGAGGTTACCTTTTTCGGCTTTGGGTTGTGTCGACAGGGACGTATCGGCAGCTTCTTGTTTCGTGCCTGCATCGTTAGCTTCATTGGCACAACCACCGCAAAGCAGGAGACACGAAAGAAGAAGAGTGAAAAGAATGGAACGCATAGAAAAGTTTTAAGCGGTGCTAACAAATCCTTTTGGGTGATTAGAGTACATTTAAGGTCAAACAGGATTGAACCCAGCAAATTAATACATACAGGAATGGCAAGTATACTTTCAGTGGAAAACGTACGAAAAACCTACCAGAGCGGTAACCGTAGCCTGCCGGTTTTGGAAAACATCAACCTATCGGTGGAGGCCGGGTCAACAATGGCCATTGTCGGCCCATCAGGTAGCGGCAAAACAACGCTGCTTGGGCTTTGTGCGGGCCTTGACCGGGCCAGCAGCGGCACCATTGCCTTGAATGAAATTGTGCTGGATGACCTGAATGAAAACCAGCGGGCAAAGGTGCGCAACCAACATGTGGGATTCATCTTTCAAAACTTCCAGCTTATTCCCACGCTTACCGCTCTGGAAAATGTAATGGTGCCGCTGGAATTGCGGGGTGAAAAGGGCTGCAAACCGGTGGCGTTGGAACTGCTGGCAAAAGTTGGTCTGGCCGAACGAGGGCACCATTACCCCACGCAGTTAAGTGGTGGCGAACAACAGCGGGTTTCACTGGCAAGGGCCTTCTCCAACAACCCCAAGATCCTGTTTGCCGATGAACCCACAGGAAACCTAGATGCGGAAACAAGCGACAAGATCGTATCCATGCTGTTTGACCTGAACCGCGAACGGGGCACAACGCTGGTGTTAGTGACCCACGACATGGAACTCGCTTCCAAAACCGGCCGTATCGTACGGATAAAAGGCGGCAAAATCATTTCTGACGAACCGGTACTGGCACCCGTACCTTAACAAACGAAGCAGCTTATCTCATGCAAAAAAATGGATTGAACCTTGCCTGGCTTGCCCGCATGGCCTGGCGTGACAGCCGCAAAAATCGTTCTCGCTTGTTCCTGTTTATTGCGTCGATCGTTATTGGCATCGCCGCCCTTGTGGCCATTGACTCACTTTCGCATAACCTCCGCCGTGAGATCGACCTGCAGGCGGCCGAATTGCTCGGTGCCGATCTGGAGATCAGCAACCGAAGGCCGTACACAGCCGAACAACAAAAGCTGATCGACTCTCTTGGCGACCGGCGATCGGAAGAGCGGCGGTTCACGTCCATGATCCTTTTTCCTAAAAACAATGGTAGCCGCATTATTGAAGTAAGAGCTTTGGGCGGTGAATTTCCTTATTACGGAGAACTGAAAACAGAGCCGGCGACTGCCGGAACAAGTTTTCGCAACGGTTTGTTTGCACTTGTCGATCAAACCTTGCTGCTGCAGTTCGGTGCGAGGGTAGGAGACTCGGTGCGAATTGGCAAAACAGCCTTTGTAATTGCCGGTGCCATAAAAGGCGCTCCGGGACAAAGCGGGGTGTCGGCGTCTGTTGCACCGGTAGTATACATTCCCATCGCCAGCCTGCCGCAGACAGGTCTTGAGCAAAAAGGCAGTCGCATTAATTACCGCTATTACATAAAATGGGACAAGCCCGTTGATATCGCAGCGGTTGAAAAACGGATAGAAGAACCGTTTGAGCTGGAAGGTATCAACTGGGATACGGTGGCCTCGCAAAAAGAAGATACGTCGCGGTCTTTCCGGGATGTGATCCGCTTTCTTTCGCTGGTGGCCTTTATTGCGTTGCTGCTTGGCTGTATCGGCGTGGCCAGTGCCATCCAGATCTATATCCGGGAAAAGATCAGTACCATCGCTGTGCTGCGCTGCCTGGGTGCCACAGCCGCACAGGCCTTTCTTATTTACTTGATACAGATTGTGGCCATAGGCCTTTTAGGCTCCCTGCTCGGCGCCATCCTTGGAACAGTCGTGCAACAGACTCTGCCCGTCGTGCTGAAAGACCTCCTGCCAGTAGAAGTTTCGGCCAGCATTTCCTGGCCATCTGTGTTGCAGGGAATTGTGCTGGGTCTTGTCATTTCGTTTTTGTTTGCGCTGCTGCCATTGCTTTCTATCCGTAAAATTTCGCCGCTAAATACGCTTCGCATCACCTACCAGCAAAACATCACTGAAAAAGATCCCCTGAAATGGCTGGTCTACCTGCTTCTTTTTCTTTTTGTGATTGGCTTTGCTTACCTGCAGGTGGAAGGCTGGCGCCAGGCGATTGTTTTTACCGCTAGTGTGGCCGTTGCGTTCCTGGTGCTTTCCGGCACGGCGGCTTTGTTGATGTGGCTCGTCCGAAAATTTTTCCCTGTTTCCTGGAGTTTTGTTTTGCGACAGGGAGTAGCCAACCTGTACAGGCCCAACAACCAGACACGCATCCTGATCGTTTCCATCGGGTTGGGAACAGCCCTTATCTGCACTTTATTTTTTATCCAAGGAATATTGCTGAACCGGGTTTCGCTGGCGGCGATGGATCAGCAACCGAACATGGTGCTGTTTGATATTCAATCAGCACAAAAAGACAGCGTGGTGGCCCTGGCAAGACAACAGGGTTTACCGGCAGATGGCACCGTATCGATCGTTACCATGCGGCTGGAAGCGATCAACGGAATTACGGCTGCCAGCTTACGGGAAGACAGTACACTGAAAATGCAACGGTGGGTATTTAGCCGTGAGTACAGGGTAACGTTCAGGGACACACTGACTGCATCGGAAAAACTGCAAAAAGGAAAATGGACCGGCCGCGTAAAGGAAGGAGAGTTGATCCCTGTTTCACTGGAACAAAGCTTCGCGGAACGCAACAATATTTCTATTGGCGATACCATGCAGTTTAATGTGCAGGGAGTGGTGATGCCAACTATTGTCGGCAGTTTGCGAAGCGTTGACTGGAACCGGATGCAAACAAACTTCCTGGTTGTTTTCCCGGCCGGTGTACTGGAAGAAGCGCCGCAGTTCCATGTGTTGCTGACTAGGGTGCCATCCGTAGAAGCTTCGGCCAGCTTTCAACAAGCCGTCGTCAGGCAGTTTCCCAATATCTCTATCATCGACCTGGGACTCGTCTTATCCATTCTAAACAACATCATGGAAAAGATCGGGTTTGTGATCCGCTTTATGGCGGGCTTCAGCATACTGACAGGCCTGATCGTTTTGGTAGCATCGGTGCTGATAAGCAAGTATCAACGCATGCAGGAAAATGTGTTGCTGCGAACACTGGGTGCCCAAAGCAAACAGGTATTTATCATCACTGCACTGGAATACAGCATTCTTGGTGCCATGGCAGCTGCCACCGGTATTTTATTGGCAACGGCCAGCAGTTGGGCGTTGGCAAACTATATGTTCGACACGGCATTTACTCCCGCAATACTGCCCATTGGGGTAGTCTTTCTATCCGTGTGTGCCATAACGGTAGCCATTGGACTGTTCAATAGTCGTTCTGCACTAAGCCGACCACCGTTAGAGATCCTGCGGCAGGAAGGGTGAAGGAGAGAGAGTTATTGGGATATTGGGTTATTAGGTTATTGGGTATTTTGCGATACACAGCAGTTTCTTTACATAACAATGTGATGCGAAAGAAAAATCCTAAAACGATGGGAAGACATCTTCTTACTACTCGCTATTTACGACTTGCTACTTGCTTCCTACTTACCACCTACCTTAAATCTTCCAACATCAATTTTATTTTATCAAACAATTCGCCAACGCCAAGTGCTGACCATAGAATAAAAAGAGCAAGGATAATTTTTGCCAGCAGTGGAATGGTAAACCCTGTCGTCTTCTTGACCCAGCTTTGCACCGGTGGTAGAAAAACAACGGAGAGCAAAACGATAAAAACGCCGTATTCAAAATCATTTCCCCAGCAAGTATTGATCAGGCCAATGGCAAAGAAGAGAAGGGCCAATACCCATCCTGCAATATTGCCAAGTAAAGAACCTTGTTGCGTTGTTACTACAGGCTTATTTGTCGTGTTCATCTTTGTGTGTTGATTTTAAAAACAGCTTCCTGTTCATTCTGGAAACAGGGCTGAACGGAGAAGCTGTTGTAGCTGATTAAAAATAGTCCTGTTTTGGTTGCGACCTTTTAGTTTATGCGGGTAAATAATATGTTGCGGACAACAGGATTGCAATACATAAAGCCGGTTACGACACCATCTTTGTTTCGTTGGAACCGCACCGTCATCATGGCCAGCATGAATGTATCCTTATCAACCGCCGTTAGCCTGATTGATTTTGCCGGGTTCCGGTAAAAACGCATCTGCAGGCCTTCGCCTTCCGTTACTATTTCCATCACCGATCCCAGGTCGTTGCTTTCATATTTTCCCGCAAAGGCAGCCAACTCTGTTGCAGTAGGTGCATAACCTTTGGCACGGGCAAACGGTATTTTTTCGCCTTCGGTTGTTATGATCTCGAAGTAATCATTTCCCCTGAACTGCAATTCAAAACTGGCGTTCGATAAAAAACTCATTGAACGGCCACGGCTTTTGAACCGATCGGCAGACAAGGAAAGGAGCGAACCTGCGCCAGCAATGGAGAGAGCCTTTTTGTTGGCAAGGAGCCGTAAGGGCTGCCCTGTTTTTTCATTAAAATACAGTCCTGCTTTGTCGCTTGCATCGACAGTGACAGTTTCGAGTTCTGAATTTGGTTGTGTTGCAAGGCTGCTGTTGGACGAGGGCAAAAAGAGGTCAAAAATGCGGGCCGCCAGTGCCGATCTTGCTCCATTGTCTGCATTGCACATTAGTGCCAGTGAAAGGTTGTGCTGAGGCAAGCGTGCCAGCATCGTACTGTAACCCGCGGCACCACCGCTGTGCCAGATAAGGTTGCCGCCACGCCGAAAGGTATCGACCATGAGGCCACGAGCATAACCAAGCTTGCGGCCGTTGTTCAATACAGCGGGTTGCAGCAGTTTCTCCGTAACAAATACGCCGAGACTTTTTTTCGACAGGGCTTCATTCCAAAGAACTAGGTCAGATGCCGTGCTGAAAAGGGCTCCGCCACCGCCACGGTCGTTGCCGATTTCCATATCCAGCTTCCAGCCGTCGTTCTGTTTTTTGTAAGCCAGTGCCCGGTTTTTAATCACGCCGGTAAGGTCCTGCACATAGGAAGTTGCCGTCATTTTCAGCGGCTGGAACAACCGCTTGCGGGTGAATTCGGAAAATGACTCACCACTGATTCTTGCCACGATTTCTTTTAGCAACACATAACCGCTATTGGAATAAGACCATTCTTCTCCCGGCTTAAAATTCAATCCGCGCTGCCGCAGGGTAATTGTCAGGGCATCGGGATCGCCTTCTGCCAGCGTCCTGAGACCCGTCCAGTCCCGGATACCACTGGTATGTGTCAGCAGGTGATCCAGCGTGATCTTCTCGCCATAATCGGGCAGTTCAGGTATGTATTTACGGATATCCTCCGTCAACGAAAGACGGCCTTCTTCCACGAGAAGCAGCACGGCCGCGGCTACAAATTGCTTCACCACCGACCCGGCATCCAGCACCGAATTCGTAGTTAACGGAATACTGCGTTCCAGGTCGGCAAGGCCATAGGCTTTGTTGGCAACCAGTTTACCATTATGCGAAACGGCACAAACACAGCCGGGAGAATTGTCACCAACCCAAGTAAAAAGCTTGTCCAATTCAGCCTCTTTTTCCTGTGCGTAGAGGCTACCTGAAATTGTAAACAAAATTGCCGCAAACGACACGGTCTTGCAGTTCTGCACAAATAAGCGATATGTGTTTGATCCCCGCTCTTTATTGCCAGTAATTATCTTTTGCATGTTGCTTTGTTTTGATGGTTTTGCCTGCTGTTTGCTCTTATGCGTCAACAGGCTAATGGTTTAAATTGATTTTAATTGACCTTAAAGCTGTTTATGTCACCAGTGTAGCATGTTCCTTCACGACTGTCATCTTCCCGTTTTGTAATGGTGCCGAAGTCACTGCCAAATCAGGCCGCCGGGTCATATCGATTGGGAAGTTGGAGCGTACCCGTTTGTAGCTATAAAAGCTGTTCATAAAAAAGGAAAGAAGAAAAGCACCCAGTCGAAGCGTTAAGGCTCCCCGCCAAATTCTTTTGATCGCATACAAGGGCGAAAATGATTTTTTCCAAAGGTTACGGTGCGCTGCCAACAACTGCGCTTCGTTTATTTTCTTTGGCTTGAAGGCCACGTTGTATCCGTTGTAAAAATTCCATCCGCGTTCGTCCAGCATCCGGTCTTCACGCTGCAGCTTTGAATAAATAGCCGTTCCCCTGAACGGCGTCATAATGCTTAAGAATGGAACATCGATACCGATCTCCATTAACTGGTCTGCCATGGTAAGGATCGATTCTTCGTCGTCGTGGTCAAAACCCGCGATAAAGCCGGCCATCACGGCGATGCCGCGTTTGCGGATGGCGGCGACAGCTTCCTTGTAATGAGCGATCTTGTTTTGGCGCTTGTTGGCATCCGCCAGGGATTCGGCGCCGAACGACTCGATGCCCAGGAACACACCAATACAACCGGACGCTTTCATCAGGTCAAGCAGTTCAGGGTCTTTGGCAATATCCATGCTGGCCTGCGTCAGCCACCACTTTTTCAGGGGAATCAGTTCTGTCAGCAGTTGACGGATAAAAGGTCGTTTGATGGTAAGATTATCATCCCAAAACCAAACGATCTTTCGTTGCCACCAGTGCGGGAACTTGTCGTAAGCCGCATCGCGGACCACATCAGCAACAGGCCGCAACCGGAAACCCGGGTTAAGCGAAGGCACGGTACAAAACGAGCATGAAAAAGGACATCCCCTTGTTGCCTGGATCACTTTCTTAATAAAAAACCGATCGGGCAGAAGGTCGTACCGTGGCGTAGGCAGGCCTTCCATGTTACAGGGCGTGCCGGCATAGACTTGCCGCAGGCTGCCAGCCTCCAGGTCATCTAACAGGTTTGGCCACACGTTTTCCGCTTCGCCGGTAACGATGGCATCAAAATAACCAAGGGCTTCCTCCTGGCAATAGGTGACATGCGGACCACCCGCTACTACGGTTTTGCCAAGGCTTTTGAATTTTGTTGCCAATTCGTAAGCCGCCAGGGCAAAGCCGCTGAAAAAAGAAATAGCCACAAGGTCCGCATCAGTTTCAAAATCCAATTTGTCAACCTGCTGGTGAAAGACCCGAACGCTGTGCCTTGCCGGCGTGATGGCGGCCAAGTGAATGCCGGTGATGGGCGGTACAAAATCTCTTTCATGCCCAAATTCGTAGCGCTGCACATAGGCAATGATGATGTCGATTTTCATTGCTAAAATTTTTTAGAAGTGATAAGGTTATTTTGCTTCTTGTGTTGGGACAAAGGGTGGCCTGTACAGGCGGTTGCCTGTAAAAAATCGCTGCTATAAAAATGTTTACGCTAGCTTTTCACTCTTACCGAAACTGAAACAGGAAAGGAAACAGGAAGGTGACAATGCTTACCCAAACAAAATAGACCGGTAAAAAATTGGTGATCGCCCTGCCAACGCCATCCATGTCTGCCTTTTTGAAGAGGGCCCTGTAAAGCTGTATGGTTACCAAAACCAGGTTGATGAGAATAAGCACATTTCCACCCAGCACCGCCGCCCGGTTAGGGGTTAATCCCCACTCGGAAATGCGGAAAAGAATGGCCGATAAAGCAATGCCGTTAACAACTATTGTGATGATTGAAAGCAGGAAAAGCACCCAGGTTTCTGCCAGCTTTTTGCCGGCCTTTGTTGCTTCGGCAGCAGAGAAAAAGATCAGGGCCATCACACCAATCAGCAGTGCGTTAAAGATGAGCAGGAAGTCGCGGTTGTTGTATGGATCGTTGCCCGAATAAGCCATGGCAATAAGGTAAACCACCAGCATCACCAACACCAGCGGGCTGAAAATCTTCGCGATCACAGGCGACACTTTGCCCACCAACTGCGGATTGGTTTGGGTAAGATAGGTAGCGGCAAGCGGAACGGCTGCGAGCCCAAATACAGCGATGTTCTCCATGTAAAACTGTTCGATGCGCAGGCCGATAAGCGAGAAAAGGCCAATGGTGATTCCTGAAAGAATGCCACCCGCAATAACGATCAGCGCCGCCATCACCAACAGCTCGCCGTTGTAGCGCAGGAAATGAAGCCGCTTTTCGGGATTGTTCTTCCTTTCGCCAACAAAGGCAAAACCCAGCACCGACCAAAGCACCAGCAGCAAATGCACGCAGGACAACACCAGGGTATCGCTGCGGTCAGCATGGGGCAATGCGTTGATAAAAAGGAGTCCTGCAACAGTGATCCCGGCGATGAAAAAGATCTTATAAGCAGAAAGATGGTTGCGCCAGGCGAAATAAGCCAGCAGTCCAGGGAACACGATAAAGCCAATGTTGCGTGGATAGAAAACTTGCGGATCGATACCTATAAGGCTTGGCAGCTTGGCGAGGAAACCAGCAATCAGCCCACCAAGGATCACAAAAACCAATTCCTGGCGGGAGCCCCAGCTTATATCTTCGCTTTCATACTGCAGCCTTTCCTGCCAGCAGGCGGCAACGGTATTACCTTGCAGCTCGGGGTAAAGTTTGGCAAACTCGCGTTTGAAACTTGCCTTGTTGGCCCGGTACATTTTTTCCAGCGCGGCTGGGTTATCGATATGGGCGAGAATTTCGTTTTTCATGCCTGTATAAATTACGGTTTTTATCAATTTTTTGAAGGTGCAAGGCTTAGTTCCACAAGGTGCCGTTCAATCCCAAAACAGTTCCGAGCCAAAGGGCAATCACATAACCAACCAACCGCATAACATGGGCAAGCAGTTTTATCCAGCCTCCCTGGTAAAAGAGGTGATCCATATAAAAATAAAATACGCCACCCATGGCACCGGCAATCGGCACAATGAGCAAGGGCTTTAACATCCAAAATTTTGGCCAAGCGGGATCAGGATTGTTGACTCCGTACAGGAAGAGTGAAATCAGCACCAGTGCAATACCGGCGCCCTGCAGCATGCGTTTGCCAAGAGAGGCAGCGTGTACGCTATCAGAGGTAAAGTTGTTTTCTGTTTTCATTATTTGACTAGCTTTTATTTGAGTATTTGTTTTTAAAAAGAACTTTGTATTTCAAAGTATAGAGGCAAAAAAAAGGCGTTAGCGGTGCGACTGGATGATCTTTTCCAACGCTTTTAGGTGGTCGTTAAACGCTTTCTTTCCTTCTTTGGTGATAAAATATTTTGTGTTGGGTTTTCGTCCCACGAATGATTTTTCCATGCCGATGAACTCTTCTTTTTCCAGTCCTTTTAAATGACTGGCCAGGTTGCCGTCGGTCACATCGAGGTATTCTTTCAGTGCATTGAAGTCAAGCCTGTCGTTTACGGCAAGTGCCGACATGATCCCGATCCGGATCCTGCTTTCAAATGCCTTATGTAAACCGTTTATGGATGACATTACCGCTCGTACTTAAAGTGAATATAAATGCCGTAACCAATGTGCACTACGCCAAATCCCAATGCCCAGAGCAAAAGGCTCCAGGGAATAAAATAAGCACCAAAAAGTCCCAGTGCCACCTGTATCAGTCCAAGGTATTTTACATCGTCATACGTAAACTTGCTGGCGCTGAAAAGGGCAAGTCCGTAAAAGATAAGCGTAACCGGCGCCACCAAACCAACCAGGTCCTTTGCGATCAATAGAAGGCTGAACAAACCGCCGGCCACAAGGGGAACAGCCATGCTGCCAAGCAGGCGGCGGGATGTCGCATTCCATATTTTTTCGCCTTTTTTATTGGCATTTTTGGAGGAAAGTGAGATGGCTGTACCAATGGCCAGGAGCAAAATAGAAACCGCTAAGAAAACAACATTGAGCAGGGCAGAGCGACCACTTTCAGGATTGGAAGCCCGGTAATCGATACCATCAGGATTAAAACCAAAAACGGCATAAGCAACATAAGCACCGGCAAGGGCATAAATGCCCGCCATGATACCGGCCCAACCCGAAAGCGACAGAAATTTTGTGGAGCGCTCCATCATGGAGCGGATCTCTGCAATATCCCGGATGTATTCCTGCTCTTCTTTCATTTGAAAGTACTTTGAAGTTCAAAGCTAACTTTCGTTTGTCAGACCGCCAAGTTTATTTTCATTTTTTTATTCTTACATACAGCGAAGAACAAAAAGCGGTTAGGCAAGAAGGTGATACCGTAACCATTTTGCATTATAAAATCAGTTATCTAACAGGACTGGCTTTAGCTCAATTGAAAGAACAAAAAGTTTAGCGTAGCGAATTATTTTCGAAACCCTGCACACCCTTACCGGGTTCCAATTCCGTTTCCAGTGGAGCAGTGGGCAACGTATCGCTAACTGGTTTGCTTTTACCGGTTAGGTAAAATAAGCTGACAAGCATCCAACCGATCCAGAAAAGATAGCCACCGAGGTGAAACCGTTCACCCAGCCAGCGGTGCGAAAGGTTGTCCCGGAAATCCTGGTAGGTAAAAAACAAGCCAATAAGGGCCAGGAAAATGGCACCGATATGTACCAGTTTTGCTTTCAGGGCCGGAAGCCTGCGTTGTGCCCAACCCTGTAGAATGAAAAACAGCACCCAGACAAAGAGCAGGAGCAGGCCAGCCTGCCACCAAACTTTTAAAAAAGAATATTGCTTGTATAAAAGGCTGATGCCCATTCGGCCCACCAGCGATGCCTTGGAAAGTAGGTAGCCACCCAGCGCCGACAGCGCAGTCAGAATAAGAAAAAAAGAAAAGGTTCGTTTCATGTCAGTGCAACTAAAGCGCATTAAAATACAACATCAGCAAAGAATACGGCCAAAGATCTGGTGAAGCGTGATATATTGGTTTCCGGCGGTGGCAAAAGTCCGTTGATGTTCAGATAAAACTTCGTAAATGCCGGTCACTGCAAAGCCATTTTTTTAGGAAAAAGCTTAGCAATAAAGAAGCTGTAATCAGGTGATTCGCAACTACCGTTTTTAGCAATCTTTTCAACGGTTGAACAGTGATTGGCAAAACTATTTTGTTTCCAAATCCATAAATGTGAGCAACGGTAAAGAGGTGTCCGCTAAGGGTTGATACTTTGGTGGTACCATGCGAGCCCGGTTCTACAACCACTGCTTTATTTGGGCCCTGTTGTTTGCCAGCTTTGCACCATCCAGTGCGAAGGATTTCCGCTTGCAGGCAGGAAAAAAGACAATCATCATGACTGTTTTACGGAGCGACTCAGTCTCCTGTGTGATACCTTTTAACCGTGTTGGTAACCTTATGGTGATAAAAGCAAAAGTGGATACAGTGGAAGGAAATTTTATTCTGGATACCGGTGCGCCACACCTGGTGCTAAACCATACCTACTTCCGCGATTACCCGGTAGATATAGAACATGACGGGCAGCAGACAAGCATAGCAGGCCAGGGCGATTATATTTATAAAACAAGGGTGCGGGAACTGGCTTTTGGCGCCATGCAATATTTCCAGCTTGATGCCGATATGACCAACCTGGGGAACATTGAAAATGCAAAAGGCCTGAAAGTATTAGGGCTGTTGGGCCTCGACCTTTTTCGCCAGTGCGAATTGATCATTGATTTTGAAAATAGCCTGCTCTACCTGCATCGCATCGGCAAAAAAGAAGCCGCTACGTATTCTCACCAATTGCTGAAAGACACATCCCAATACAGAACCCATGCCATTGGCTATGCCAGCAAGCGGTTAACCACCACTATTGAAGTGGCAGGGAAAAAACTAAAGCTGGCCATTGATTGTGCGGCCGAATCCAATATCCTTGACAGCCGTTTGCCCGACGCGATTCTTTCCCTTGTCACCATTAACCGGCGGGTAAAGCTGGCGGGTCCGGGTGATAAAAAAGTTGATGCGTTGTTTGGCAATTTGGCAACGATGAAAATCGACGGCCAAACCATCGGGAACCTGCCGGTAATTGTGATCAACCTTGAATTTACCTGCTTTAACGACGGTTCCGGCGTAAGCGGGGTGCTGGGTTTCGATTTCTTGTCGCAGCGCAAAATCGGGTTTAACTTTGTACAACGCAAAATGTACATATGGAAATAAGGCGTGCCTGTACGTTTCGGTGTTTGGTGTTTTTTGCCTGCCTGCTTTTTGCAATGCCAGGGCTTAACGCACAACCACCCAATACGTACACCATCAAAAACGGCCGCATGTATGTGCAGTTAGGAAAACCCATCAAAGCAGCGACCCTTGACAGTTTCATCCTGCAGTTTGATCTCGCTGATCTTGATCTGAAAACGTTTCTTACTTCGAACAACCCGGATTCGCTTGATCACCTGGGATGGAAGGTAGAGATCAACAACGAAGTTGGCCTCGTGATCAGCAAAGCCATGGAACCGTTTGGTGAACTGAAAAAGCTGGACGAACGCTTTTTCTACAAAGACCGGAAAAACCCGCTCTTTCCCGCGGTGAACAATGGGCTAACGTTTGGGGTTAACCGCTTTCGAAACAAGCAGCCTTTCGCCACCCAGGATTCACTGGTTCGCTTTTTCTTGCGTAATCACCAGGGCGCACAGCAGGTGCGGCTGGCGGGCAGTTTCAACAATTGGGTTCCCGACCAGTTGTCGATGCAAAAAACCGACAGCGGCTGGATTTACGATGTGGTGCTGAGCCCTGGTAAATATTGGTACAAGTTTATTGTGGACGGGGCCTGGATCGTTGACCGCGACAACCAGCTCGCCGAAAACGACGGGAGGGGAAACATCAACTCTGTTTTCTTTCGCACCAACGTCGTATTCTTCCTTGACGGATACCACGGTGCAAAAAATACTTTTTTGGCCGGCAGCTTTAACAACCGGAAGCCAGGTGAGTTACCAATGACAAAAACCGCTGAGGGTTGGAGCCTGCCGCTTTATCTAGCCGAGGGAACGCATACGTACAAATTTGTGGTGGACGGCCAATGGGTGGCTGATAGCCAGAATCCTGAATCAGTGCCGGATGGGACAGGCGGCGTGAATTCAGTTATCCGTAAAGGAAAATCGGTTTTATTCCAGTTGACCGGCTTCCAGGATGCGAAAGAGGTCATGCTGCTTGGGTCATTTAATCAATGGCGGGATTTTGAATGGCGTATGGAAAAAAGAGGCGGCGGTTGGCAACTGCCTTTTACCCTGGGGCCAGGAAACCACGCCTATAAATTTAAGATCGATGGCAAGTTGGTATCCGACCCGGCCAACCCACTCACATCAGCCCGTACCGGCAACTCGTTTTTGATCCTACAGCCCAACCATCGTTTCCAGCTAAAGGGTTTCGGGAAAGCCGACAGGGTTTACCTTGCCGGTGATTTTAACAATTGGGACCCAGTTGCCTTTCCCATGCAAAAAAAAGAAGACAGCTGGGAATTTCCGGTACATCTCACAGTTGGAAAACACCTGTACAAGTTTATTATCGATGGCAAATGGATCATCGATCCCGGGAACAAATTATGGGAGGACAACGAATATGGAACCGGCAATTCGGTGATATGGACCGAGCAGTAAGTTTTTTATTCAGGCTGAAACTGCCCTGTTTGACGCAAAGCAAATCGTTCACATCAAACCAAAAATGATGATTCTGGCCAGATATATTTTACTTTGACCCGAATTCATCCCACTGTGAAAACCCATATGCCCATGCCAGACATAATGGAAAATGATAACTACAACGAACCTTTTTATCGTTTTTATCTCTGGGTATTTGTGGTTATTCTCATTTGTATCCCGGTCATTGCCGTTTTGCTGGGTAATGCCTGGCTAAGTCTGGGCATTCTTTTTTTCGTACTCAGTAGCTGGATTCCCTGGATCACTGTTCCTGCACTATTACTTTCTGCAGTTTATGTCTGGAGCGGGCATGGTTTCTCGTTTTCGCAATACCCTACGTTTTTCCTCGCCTGTTCCGTGTGCAGTGCCCTCTTGTTTTATATGGCCCGGAAAAAGGTTTTGGTGAAGCAGGAGAAAGAATCGGATGAATGTTGACAGCAAACAGAAACCGTTTACTTTTTTCCAGCACAGTATTTTTACGGCAAAAATTTAGACTTTCCCTTTCTGCATTGTACTTTCGCTGCTTGTTACCAAATTCTACGACAACCGGAACTAACCAATGAATAATCGCTTTTCCAGGTTACTGCATTTTTACGGCGTAGCGGTCGACTATCTTTCCCTCAATGCCATTTACCTCACATCGTGGTACTGGCTGCAGGACAAGGGTGGCGACGAACCCACCTATGTATATTTCTGGATTGGCTTGAACCTGGCCTGGTTTCTTACCAGCAAGTATTGCTACCTCTATACCGAAACCTATCTCTCTTCTTTTGAACTGTTTTACCGGCGTTCCTTTCGCACTTACCTGTACTGGTTGGCGCTGATACTTACGTTTTTGTTTTTTACCCGCCAACAGCAGCTTTCGCAACTCCTGGTGATCGGCGTACTTTTTAGCCAGGGCATTATGATGCTGCTCAACCGCCTTCTGTTTTTTGCCCTGCGGCGCTACATGCGGGAAAAGGCCATGCTTACCCGGAAAGTGCTGATCCTTGGTTATAACGATACGGCCAAAAAGCTTACTTCCTACCTCGAAGAAGAAGACAGCCTGGCCAGCATTGTTGGATATTGCGAAGAACCCGGCAACATCCGGGAGCTGACAAAGTACCCCGTTCTCGCAGGTTTGGATGATGCCCTGAACGTTTCGTTTCAGCACAGCGTTCACGAAATCTACACCACCCTGGCACCGGAGCAAAACCAATCCATTTACCGGTTGATGAAAGAAGCTGAGCGGGCCTGCATACGGGTGCATTTTATACCTGACCTACGCCTGTTCATGAACCGGAACTACCATGTGCAGTTTTTGGGCGATATGCCCGTGCTGGCCATTCGCAAAGAGCCCCTGGAAGATTCGGTCAACCAGTTAAAAAAACGGGTGCTGGATATTGTCATTAGTTTATTGGTGATCGTTTTTGTGCTTTCCTGGCTGGTGCCCCTGCTTAGCCTTTTAATTTATATCGAATCACCGGGTCCTGTTTTTTTCAAGCAATTGCGCAGTGGCCGCAACAACACACCCTTCTGGTGCCTGAAGTTTCGGAGCATGAAGATGAACAAAGATGCCAATGCCAAACAGGCTACCCGCAACGATAGTCGCATTACTAAAACTGGCCGCATTATCCGCAAAACCAGCCTGGACGAATTTCCCCAGTTCATCAACGTGCTGCGGGGCGATATGAGCCTGGTAGGGCCACGGCCGCACATGCTTCGCCATACCGATGATTATTCCAGTCAGCTTGATGATTTTATGGTGCGCCATTTTGTAAAGCCGGGCATCACCGGTTGGGCACAGGTCAATGGCTTTCGAGGCGAAACCAAAACACTTGCCGACATGCAGGGCCGCATCGAACGTGATGTTTGGTACCTGGAGAACTGGAGCCTTTGGCTGGATATGAAGATACTTTTCCTGACCGCCTACAACATGGTTAAGGGCGAAAAAAACGCCTATTAGATGTTTAATCCATTCGATACTTTTCCGTTGGCGAAATAAACTTTTCGTTTTTTCTACTACCAAGATTGGGCAACCGATTGCGCACCGCCTGCGCTTAACTCCTGTCTATATTTATCGGGATGATTGCTGTTTTTAGGATGATTGATTTAATAAATCGTCATTTTAATTACACATAATTTTTGATTGATTCCTGCATAAGGTGAAACCTAATTCGAATGGCTTGTTTGCATTGCTAATGCAGCGGCCAGGTCAATCATCCCTAAACAACAAGAAATGAGGATACTGCTACCACTGTTGGTACTGCTTTTCAGCCTGAAGGTTCGGGCACAGGATGTAAGCCTGGCCTTACAAAAAAAACCGCCCATGAACGAAGCTGAAAGGGCAAAGGAGTGGAACGACTTGCGAACAACCGTTAACGTAAGTTTCCTGAACAGCAATGAGCGGTACAGCCAGGACAGAGTGCCCCAAACAAGCCTGAAAAATTCCGATACACTGGTTGGCTGGAAAGGGGAAAAGCTGCATACCCAGTTGGCCATCTGGACGAAAAAAGACCTGTCGCGGGTGAGGATTACCGTTAGTGACCTGGTATCGAAAGCCGGGACTAAAATTAAAAAAAACAATACAACTGCTGGTTTTGTTGGTTATGTCATGACCGATGAATTCCGCAATGGCTGCGGTCACCGCAAACCCCAGGATTTCGATTCTTCCCTGGTGGCAGATCCGATTGATGAAAGCAAGGCTTCTGTTCCGGTTAAGGCGAACACTGTACAGCCCATTTGGGTGAGTGTAAATATACCGGCAACTACCGCTGCAGGCAGTTATACAGGTACTATTACGGTTTATGCTGAAAGTGTTTATAACCTGCAACTGACAGTCAACGTGCTGAACAGGACCTTGCCACCTCCGGCAAAATGGTCGTTCAACCTTGACCTCTGGCAACACCCGGCAGCCATTGCCAGGGTGCACAAGGTACCGTTGTGGAGCAAAGCGCATTTTGCCTTGCTGAAAAACTATTATACCCTGTTGGCAAGTGCCGGCCAGAAAAACATTACTGCCAGCATCGTGGAAGAACCCTGGGGACACCAAACCTATGATGATTACCCTTCCCTCATTAAATGGACGAAAACAAAGGATGGAACCTGGCAGTATGACTACCGTCTTTTTGACAGATACATCGCCTTTGTAATGGATTTCGGCATCAGGTCACGCATCAACTGTTACAGCATGGTTCCCTGGAAAATTGCCTTTCCTTATTTCGACGAAAAACTGGGCAGGGACACAGTTTTTAGGGGCAGCATTGGAACTCCCGAGTACAACGCTTTTTGGAAACCAATGCTGGTTGATTTCACCCGCCACCTGAAAACAAAAGGCTGGTTTGCCAAAACCGCCATTGCCATGGATGAACGCCCCATGCCGGCCATGAAAGCGGTTATCAAGCTTTTAAAAGAAGTGGACAGAGACTGGAAGATTGCCCTGGCCGGCGATTATCATCCTGAAATCCAGGCTGACATTTACGACTACTGCATTGCTTCGCGGTGGCAGTTTCAGCCCGATACCTTAGACCAGCGAAAGGAAACTCAAAAGCTGAGCACCTGGTACACTTGCTGTACCGAAAAATATCCTAACGGGTTTACCTTTTCGCCACCGGCCGAACATGTTTGGATCGGTTGGTACACGGCAGCAAAAAACATGGATGGCTACCTGCGTTGGGCTTACAATAGCTGGCCCAAAAACCCGCTGCAGGACAGTCGGTTTACCGCCTGGCCTGCCGGCGATACCTACCAGGTTTATCCCGGTCCGCTAAGCTCCATTCGTTTTGAAAAACTAATTGAAGGCATCCAGGACTTTGAAAAGATCCGCTTACTCCGTGATGAATACAGACGATCCGGTAAAGTAGATAAACTGCAGGCACTGGAAAACGCCTTAGCCAGTTTCAACATCGATAAACTTTCACACCAAACAGCAGAAGAGATGATCAGTCAAGTGAAAGCTTTTGTGAACCCTGAATAACAGTTTCGACAGCTAAGAGGCATCGTTTGATATAGACCTTGTTTCTGATCTAACCAAGAAGAGAACAAGTACTCTTTCATTTCCACAAAACATAAACAAACAAAATTTTTAACGCGATTGAATCATGAAGAAATTCCTGTATGCTTCCATTCTTCTTTTTACCCTTGCGGCAAATGCCCAGGTAAAGCACGCCCTGATACCCTTGCCGAAAACTGTAGAGGAGAAATCCGGCCATTTTACACTGGATAAAAACACAACCATACGGTACACCGACAAATCCCTGCAATCACTGGCAACGCTGTCCGTTGCGGGCATCCGCGATATAAGCGGACTGCAACTGCCTGCACAAAACAGCACAGGCGCTATAAAAAACAAAAAAGCTATCAACCTGCAGTTGGATAATTCCATTACTCACGACGAAGGTTATGTGTTGGACGTAACCCCAGCTTCCATCACCATCAAAGCAAAAAAAGAAGCCGGGCTGTTTTACGGCGTGCAGACGCTTTTGCAACTCATTCCTGTGGAAGGCGCTAAAAAGATTCCTGCGGTACACATTGAAGACGAACCCCGCTTTGCCTGGCGTGGCATGATGATGGATCCCTGCCGCCACATCTGGTCGGTAGACTTTATCAAAAAATTCATTGACCAACTGGCTTACCATAAGCTCAATAAATTTCACTGGCACCTTACCGAAGACCAGGGCTGGCGGATCGAGATCAAAAAATACCCACGCCTGCAAACAGTGGCTGCCTACCGCAACGGCACGCAGGTTGGCTACGACCGCAAAAAAACTGACAGCATTCGTTATGGCGGTTATTATACGCAGGAACAGGTAAAAGAAGTGGTAGCCTATGCAGCAGCACGGTATATCGAGGTCATTCCGGAAATTGAAATGCCCGGTCATTCTGTAGCGGCAGTGACGGCCTACCCGCATCTGGCTTGTAACGAGATCAGTTTCGAAACCGGCAAGCCCCACGAAGTGCGGCAGGTTTGGGGGGTATCGAAAGACATTTATTGCGCCGGCAACGATTCGGTATTTACCTTTTTGCAGGATGTACTTACCGAGGTGATGCCCTTGTTTCCCTCCAAGTTTTTGCACATTGGTGGTGATGAGGCGCCGCATCATGCCTGGGCCAAATGCGCCAAATGCCAAAAGCGCATGAAAGACGAAGGCCTGAAAAACGAAGCCGAGCTGCAAAGCTGGTTCTTGCGCCGTATGGAGAAGTTCATCAACGCAAGCGGCAAGCGTATCATTGGCTGGGAAGAGATCATGCAGGGAGGCCTTTCGCCAACGGCCACTGTGCAGTCATGGCTGGGAACACAAAGTGGCATCAAAGCAGCAAAGCAAGGCAACGATATCATCATGTCGCCCTATTCCCACATGTATTTCGATGGCTACCAGGCCGAATCCAAGATTGAACCGCAGGCTATCGGTTACTGGGTACCGTTAGATACGGCTTATGCTTTTGATCCGCGTCACCCGGACATGACCGATGAAGATGCCAAACACCTGTTGGGTGTACAGGCCAACGTTTGGGCTGAATTTATCAAAGATGAACCTTACTTCCAGTACATGGTGTTTCCCCGCATAGATGCGCTGGCAGAAATTGCCTGGACGCCAAGGGAGAAAAAAGATTTTACCCAGTTTCAGCAGCGCCTGCAAACGCAACTCAAACGCTACGACCGCTGGGGTATTCAATACCGCGTACCAACGCCTTTGCTTACTGCTTCGTATGCAGCCGACAGCGTAGCAACCGTAACCCTGCAGAACCGCAACGGCAGTGGCGTGATCAGGTACGAGACCGGTAATGAAAATGTTACCGAAAGCTCACCGGTTTATACAAAGCCCCTGGCGTTGCCAAGGGATAAGACCTTGCATTTTGCCAGCTTTCCGGCAAACGGACGGAAAAGCTCAACCGATTATTTCCCGAAAAAAGGCCGGAAAAAATAAACCCGAATCGTTTGTACATTTTAGCACAAGAAAATAAGAAAGGCATCCCAGCGATGCCTTTCTTCATTCACATTCATTCTTATCTTCACGACATTACTTGTCAACTTTTATCAAACAAGATGAACAAACGTTTTTTCCTTTGCTTCCTTTTTTTGCTTTCCCTGCTGGCTTCAAATGCGGCCACCGTTGATACAGTGGAAACCTACAGTGCGGCCATGAAAAAAAATATAAAAGCCGTTGTGGTTACACCGGATGGGTACAACAAAACAACGGCCTTGCCGGTGGTTTACCTCTTACATGGCTACAGCGGCAATTATGCCGATTGGGTACAACGGGCAAAAGGTTTTGAAAAAGATGCGGACAGGTACCAGGTGATCATTGTTTGTCCCGATGGCGGTTTTGGAAGCTGGTACTGGGACAGCCCGGTTGACAGCAGTTTTCGCTATGAGACCTATGTGGCCAAAGAACTGGTGCAATGGGTGGATGCGAAATACAAAACCATCAAAGACCGGAAGGGCAGGGCTATCACCGGGTTGAGCATGGGCGGGCATGGCGCCTTGTATTTGGCCATTCGTCACCCTGAGGTATTTGGTGCAGCTGGCAGCATGAGCGGCGGTGTGGACATACGGCCTTTTCCCAACAACTGGGAGATGGCCAAACGCCTCGGCAGCTATGCATCACAGCCCGAGCACTGGGAGAGCCACACGGTGATCAACATGCTTCACCGTCTGACACCGAACAGCCTGGCCTTGTTGATTGATTGCGGTCGCGAAGATTTTTTTTATAACGTGAACAAAGCCTTGCACGAACAATTGAATTATCGCAACATTCCACATGATTTTATTTCGCGGCCCGGCGCCCATAACTGGGCGTACTGGGGCAACGCGGTAGGCTACCAGTTGCTGTTTTTTCATAAGTATTTTACCAGTGGCTTGTCCAAATCATAAGCAGGCCATTTGAATGGAGAAGGAGATGTAAACTTTCGGCCTGGGTATCAACGATTGCCTTTCCTCTTATTGGCTGAATCAGTTCTTTTTTACCGAGCCTGTAACGGTAAAATTCATCGATCCGGCTACGCTGAATCATCACCATTCAATTGCTGTAACATTCGCGTTAAAAATAATATCGGTCATCGGACAATACTGTTGCCTTACAGGACAGTACAGTTGCCTGCGTTTGGTTTATTTTATTCGTACCAGAAAGAGCAATTGCTGTGACATTAGAAGCAATAGCTCATCAAGTATAAACGTTTGCTCTTTGCATAAATTAATCTTTTGCAGATAGCGTACATTAAATTTTTTGAACGATATGCATTGCAGAACCATACACCTGAACAGAAATCAAAAACGTTGGAAAATTTTTGTTTTGGCAACAGCCCTAACCGGTTTATTGCTGCCTGTAGCAAAGGCCCAAAAAGTGGAGCCATTGGTAGTTAACGCTGCGCAAATTAAGGCCCGCGTATCACCCACGATGTGGGGATTGTTTTTTGAAGACATCAACATGGGTGCCGATGGCGGCATTTATGCAGAACTGGTGAAAAACCGGTCCTTTGAATTTTCAAAACCCATGATGGGCTGGAAGGTACTGGGCAAGCCAAAAACGGAAGGTGATTTTCTTGTCCTGAACCGACAGCAGGCCGCAACGGCCAACCCGCGGTTTTTACGGGTAACGCTGCACAACAATGCCAAAGGAACACTGGGCCTTGCCAATGAAGGCTTCCGTGGCATGGGCATCAAACAAGGCGTGGGTTATGATTTTTCTGTGCTGTACCGGCAGCCGGCACCAGGTATAAAGCTACACATTGAACTGGTGGATGAAAGCGGAAAGAACATTGGCGGCACAACCGTAATCACCAAGGCAGGAAACGACTGGAAAAAAGCAACGGGCAGTTTTCAAGCAACGGCAACGGCACAAAAAGCAAAACTAAACATCTGGCTCGAAGGCAATGGCAGCATCGACATGGACATGGTTTCACTTTTTCCGCAGGATACCTGGAAAGGGCGGCCTGGTGGCATGCGTGCTGATATGATACAGCTGCTGGCCGATATGAAACCCGGTTTCCTGCGGTTTCCGGGGGGCTGCATCGTCGAAGGGTTTGACCTGTCGCAGCGATACCGCTGGAAGAACACCATCGGCCCGATCGAAGAAAGACAACTGGTGATCAACCGGTGGAATTTTGAGTTTGCGCACCGTCCAGCGCCTGATTATTTTCAAACGTTCGGCTTGGGCTTTTTTGAATATTTCCAACTGGCCGAGGACATCGGCGCCGAGCCGCTGCCGATCCTGAATGCCGGCATGGCCTGCCAGTTCAACACCGCCGAACTGGTGCCGCTGGAAGACCTGGACCCTTACGTGCAAGATGCGCTTGACCTGGTTGAATTTGCCAACGGCGACAGCACCACCAGGTGGGGACGTGAACGGGTAAAAATGGGCCATCCCGACCCGTTCAATTTAAAATACCTGGGCGTAGGCAACGAGAACTGGGGCCCGCAATACATTGAACGGCTAAAGATCTTTACCAAAGCCATCAAGGAAAAATACCCGGATATAAAATTGGTTACAAGCACCGGCACCGACCCGGCCTTTGCGCCTTTTTCGGATAACGGCTTTGCCTACCTTGACAGTTCGCTGCGTAAAATGAAGGTGGATATTATTGATGAACATTTTTACCGCAAGCCGGAATGGTTTTTCCAAAGTGCCAGCCGCTATGATACTTATGACCGCAACGGCCCGAAAATTTTTGCCGGCGAATATGCAGCGCATAGTCCAAGGCCTGCCACGGAACGCAACCGCAATACCTGGCATTCTGCGCTTGCCGAATCGGCATTTATGACCGGCATGGAACGCAACGCCGATGTGGTAACGATGGCATCGTATGCGCCGCTGTTTGCCCATGTGGATGGCTGGCAGTGGACACCGGATATGGTTTGGATTGATAACCTGAAAACCTACAGTACGCCCAATTACCATGTGCAGAAGCTTTTTTCGGTAAACAAGGGAACGGACGTAGTGCCCCTCTTACTTGAAGGCAAGCCCCTTACCGGCCAGGATAGCCTGTATGCATCGGCAACAATTGACAAAGAGAGCAATGAACTCATCCTGAAACTCGTGAATGCTTCCAACAAGCCTTTGAAAAAAGACATCGCTGTCAACGGTGTAAAAAAGCTGGGTAGTTCTGCTATTGTCACCGTATTGAAAGGAGATGACCTCGATGTTGTCAATACCCTCACCGAACCGGATAGGGTAGCACCAAAGGAAAGCAAGCTGCGTGTGAGCGGTAAAAAACTTTCGGTTCCATTGGCGCCGTATTCATTTACGGTGCTACGGGTAAAGATTTCGTAACAAAAAATTTAAATACTTCTTTCGAATGTATTTCATTGTATTGAACGTTGATTACCTGTAAAAATCACATTGACTTGAAACTATCTTTCACTTGAATGAAACAGTGAACAAATAAACAGGAAATTAAAACTGCTTTTCTTTAAAATTTGGACCGCTTAGCATTTTTTACAAACCATTCTTACGCAAGTCCCAGCCATGCATACACGTAAATTTATATTGGCCGCTTTTTTATTGACCATTGCTACAGAGAAGACAAACGCTCAATGCGTTCCTGTGAACCTGAAGTGCGAATACCTTGTTAACCCGATTGGCCTGGATGTGGCCGAACCGCGTCTTACCTGGAACTGGGAAAATTGCGAAAGCAAGGGCAGTAGGCAAACAGCCTATCGCATCATTATAGGATCCGACTCTGTCCAGGTAGCCAAAGGCAACGGTAGTAGCTGGACTTCAGGTAAAATCGCCTCCGGTAAAATGCTGGCAACCGCAGGCAGCGGGACATTGAAACCCTTCACCAAATATTTCTGGACCGTACAAACCTGGGATGGAAACGGCCGTGCCTCGCGGCTGGCACCGGTAGCCCATTTTGAAACCGGTATGATGGATAAACGTTCCTGGTCGGGTAGCTGGATTACAGACGGCATGGATGTGACGAAAAAGCCGGCGCCTTACTTCCGCAAGGAATTTGTGGCAACAAAAAAAATTAGGTCGGCACGTGCTTATGTAGCGGTAGGCGGTTTATACGAACTATTCTTTAATGGAAAGCGTGTTGGCAACGATCACCTCAACCCCATGTACACCCGCTTCGACCGGCGGATACTTTATGTTACACACGATGTAACGCCTTACTTGAACGATGGCGGCAATGCCATTGGCGTGGTGCTGGGCAACGGGTGGTTCAATCACCAGTCAACCGCTGTTTGGCATTTTGACAAAGCACCCTGGCGTGCACGTCCCAAGTTTAGCATGGACCTGCGGATCACCTATGAAGACGGGACAACGGAAACCATTTCCACCGGTGCAGGCTGGAAAACAGCTTCCGGTCCACTCATCTTCAACAGCATTTACACTGCCGAGCATTACGATGCAAGGCTGGAGCAGGAGGGTTGGAGCAAAGCGGGTTTTGCCGATTCGGCCTGGCGTAATATTGCTTTCACCGGTGCACCCGCACCACTCATTACAGCGCAGCAACTGCAACCCATTCGTGATGGAAAAATTCTGAAGCCGGTTTCGGTAAAAAAGATCAATGCATCAACCTATGTCTATGACCTCGGGCAAAACATTTCCGGCGTCAGCGAGATGAAAGTAAGCGGCAAAGCGGGAACAACACTCCGCTTAGTGCACGCCGAAAGACTGACAAAAGAGGGCAGGGCCGACCAGTCGAACATCGACTACCACTACCGTCCAACCGATAATACAGACCCTTTTCACACCGATATTTTTATTCTTTCGGGAAAGGGCGAGGAAACATTTCGTCCCCGCTTTAACTACAAAGGCTTCCAGTTTGTAGAAGTGCAAAGCAATGAACCGATCATACTGGGACAGGAAAACCTGACCGGTTATTTTATGCACAGTGCCGTGCCGCCAAAAGGCCGCATCAGCAGTTCCAGTCAGCTCCTGAACAAGATTTGGGAGGCCACTAACAATTCTTATCTATCAAATTTATTTGGCTACCCAACCGATTGCCCCCAGCGAGAAAAGAACGGCTGGACGGGTGATGCCCACATTGCCATTGAAACCGGCCTGTATAATTTTGACGGCATTACCGTGTACGAAAAATGGCTGGCCGATCACCGCGACGAACAGCAACCCAACGGTGTGCTGCCTTCTATTATTCCGACCGGTGGCTGGGGTTATGATTGGGGCAATGGTCCGGATTGGACAAGCACCATTGCGCTGATTCCCTGGAACATTTACCTGTTTTATGGCGATGTGCAACTGCTGGATAAAAGCTATGACGCCATCAAAAAATATGTCGATCACATTGACAGGCGAAGCCCTGCAGGCCTGACCGATTGGGGACTTGGTGATTGGATACCGGTGAAATCCATTGCCAACAAAGAACTTACTTCCTCCCTTTATTTTTACGTGGATGCGTTGATCCTTTCCAAAGCAGCCGGGCTGTTGCAAAAAACCGAAGACCATAAAAAATATTCGGCACTGGCAGAAAAGATCCGTTCGGCCATCAATGCAAAATTCCTTAACAGGGAAAAAGGCATTTACGCCAGCGGCCTGCAAACCGAACTGAGTGCGCCCTTGTACTGGGGCGTGGTTCCGGAAGAACTAAAAGCAAAGGTGACAGCCAATCTTTCTAAAAAAGTAGCGGCCGACGGCAGCATGGATGTGGGCTTGCTGGGAACCAAGACCATCTTAAATGCGCTGAGCGAAAACGGTTATGCCGACCAGGCCTATGGGCTTGCTGCAAGAGAAGACTATCCCTCCTGGGGCTATTGGATCAAAAATGGCGCAACCACATTGTTCGAGAACTGGAAGATAGAAGGCAGCAATGATATTTCGATGAACCATATCATGTTTGGAGAGATCAGCGCCTGGTATTACAAAGCACTGGGCGGCATTTTTCCCGATGCGCAAAACCCCGGGTTTCAAACAGTTTTGCTAAAGCCAAATTTTGTGGCCGGACTGGACTCATTTTCCGCGGAGCATGCAGGGCCCTATGGCAAGATCACATCGGCCTGGAAAAAGCGGGACGGTAAAATTCAGTATTCAGCCATCATACCACCCAACAGCAAAGCCATCTTGACCATAAAAGCAAAAAAACTTACGGGCATTCCTGCCGGAAACATAAAAAGAGAGAGTGCCAACCTGGTGATTCAACTAACGCCAGGAACACACGAAGTGGTGATCGAACCTTAAATGCAAAGGGTAACGACAAAGTAAATGGTCGGATAAAAACGTTACCAATAAGATCGAACGTAAACATAATAACAAAGCATAGCCTGGAGCAGGTACCTGAAATAACTGAATTTAAGTGCCCCATTTCATGCATGCATTGATACAGTTTTGTACAGTAAATTTGAGGGAACCAATTTTCTTTCCCGTTCAACCAAACTCAATTTCGATTCGATAGCATCAGACCGTATTTATTCATCTAAAAAGCGAAGCAGAAACCATGGACAAGCAATCATTACATTTCGACACCCTGCAGGTACATGCAGGCTACCAGCCCGATCCCACTACACATGCAGCGGCCGTTCCCATTTACCAAACCACCTCCTACACGTTTGAGGATGCCCAGCATGCCGCCGATCTTTTTGCCTTAAAACGTTTCGGAAACATTTACACCCGCATCATGAATCCCACCACCGATGTGTTTGAAAAACGAGTGGCAGCTCTTGAAGGCGGTGTGGGTGGACTGGCTGTTTCTTCCGGGCAATCAGCGCAATTTATTGCCCTGCACAACATCATGCTGCCCGGCGATAATTTTGTGGCTTCCTCTTACCTCTATGGCGGCACTTACAACCAGTTTAAAGTAAGCTTTAAGCGCATTGGCGTGGAGGCCCGTTTTGCCGACATCGACAAGCCGGAAACCATCGAAGCAAAAATTGATGAAAAAACAAAAGCCATTTATGTTGAAACCATCGGCAACCCGGCTTTTGCCATTCCGGATTTTGAAAAAATAGCGGCTATTGCCCGCAAGCACGACCTGCCGCTGGTGGTTGACAATACCTTTGGCGGTGCCGGCTACCTGTGCAAGCCCATTGACTTTGGTGCCAACGTGGTGGTGCAAGCTGCTACAAAATGGATCGGTGGTCATGGCAACAGCATTGGCGGTATAATCGTTGATGCCGGAAATTACAACTGGGGCAACGGAAAATTCCCGCAGTTTACCGAACCCGACGAAGCCTACCACGGCATGAAGTTCTGGGAGATCTTTGGCGATGCGGGTCCTTTTGGCAACATTGCTTTTATCATCCGTGCCCGTGTAGCTGGTTTGCGTACGTTTGGAACAGCGCTTTCGCCTCAGAATTCATTTTATTTTTTACAGGGCCTGGAAACGCTTTCGCTCCGCATGCAGCGTACCGTTGACAATGCCATGGCACTGGCTACCTGGCTGCAGGAGCAGCCACAGGTTGAATTTGTAAACTACCCCGGCCTGCCCGGCAACAAATACCACGAGCTCGGAAAAAAATACCTGAAGAACGGGTTTGGCGGCGTGCTTTCCTTTAAGATCAAAGGCGGCAGTGAAGCGGCTGATAAACTCATCAGCCAGTTAAAGCTAATCTACCACCTTGCCAACGTAGGTGATGCCCGTACGCTCATCATTCACCCGGCCACCACCACGCACCAGCAATTAAGCGAGCAGGAGCAACGTTCCGCCGGTGTAGAACCGGGGCTGTTGCGCATTTCGCTTGGCATTGAGCATATCGACGACATTAAAAACGACCTGCAGCAAGCCTTTTCAGGAGCCGGTGCCTAAGGAGTGCTGAATAACCATTTTTTACTGTTGTGCAGTTACCGTCTTGTGCGTTTGCGCAGCGTTGATTGCACAACATTTTTTTTACCCTTTATACCAGATAGACGATCGCTGCTATTTTCTGTCAAGGTCGATGGCTTTGTACAGATTAAATTTTATCTTTCAACTACCGAGTGCTTATCTTAAATCGAAAACCATGGCAAGCAACGTAACACTTTCCGGCGCACTGAACGATCTGCGCAAAGAAGGTTATTCGGAAGACTTCAATCTCCGGCAAAATTGCCTCGAATGCCGCGATGGCCAGTTTAGAATTTTTGCAGATGAATTTAAGATCGATAAATTTTACCGGTTCGAGGGACAGAGCGATCCTTCTGACCAGGCCATCCTTTACGCCATTTCATCGGACAAACACAATGTGAAAGGTGTGCTGGTGAATGCTTACGGCATCTACAGCGAACCAGTGACGGATGAAATGTTGCAGAAGTTGGAAGTTCGATAGCTATTTTAGTATGAAAAACCAGGGCAAAGGAATGTGCCGATAACTGCTTAAAAAACCTATGGCGATCAATAACCAATTAACGATTACGCAGGAAGAAAGTAATGAACTCGTCTTTCTCCGCGACTTGCTACGATTTTCACCTGATGTTATTTGCACCCTGGATGGCGCCGGTCATTTCCTTTATGTATCGGCGGCCACAGCCTCGTTGTGGGGCTATACACCCGAAGAACTGGCCGGCCGGCACTTCTCCAATTTTATCGTAGAAGAAGACAGGGCGGCTACGGAAGCCGTCGCAGCAAGCGTACAAAAAGAAGGAGAGGTGATTGATTTTGAGAACCGTTACCGTTGTAAGAACGGAGCCATTATGCCCATGGTGTGGCGGGCCCGCTGGGACCTTCAAAAGCAGGTGATTTACGCAGTGGGCCGCAATAATTCGGAACGAAAAAAAATCACCCAGCAACTGGCTGTACAGGACCGCAACCTGCGCCGGGCTTACCAGGTAGCCAGTCTGGCCTGGTGGGAATACAGTGCAGCCGGTGAAAAATTTTTGTTTTCCGATGAGATGTTCCTGCTGTTGGGACTACCGGTTTCTGAAAGCCATGAATTGCCGTTTGAGAATTATTTATCACTTGTTCATCCCGATGACCAATCAAGGATAGCAAGGATTTTTTGTAAAGAGACCATAGCGCCCTTACCACCGGCACCGGAAAGTGTTTTTTACTACCAGCATCGGCTCTTAAAGCCGTCGGGTGAAATGATCATCGTATCACAAACCTCCGAAACCATCCGTGATACAGCAGGGGCCATCACTGGTTTTTACGGAACAGCACAGGACATTACGGAAAGCCAGTATTACCACCAACTGGAAAAGCTGGAAAAACAGGTGCTGGAAATGAATTCGATTTCCGTTCGCAGCCTGCAGGAAATGCTTTCCGTTTATTTGTTAGGCATCGAAGCGTTGCATTACGGTATGTATTGCTCCATTATGGAAGCAAGAGGTGAGCAATTGTATAACGTGGCAGCACCCAACCTGCCAAAGGATTACCTGGAGGCCATCGATGGAATTTCCATCAGCGATAACATTGGTTCCTGCGGAACCGCCGCTTTCCGCAAAGAAAAAGTGATCGTTACGGATATTTTATCCGACAGCCGCTGGGAATCGCACCGGGTATATGCTGCGCAGCACGACCTTTTGGCTTGCTGGAGCCTCCCCATTCTTGACTCAAACGGAGAGGTGATGGCCACTTTTGGCTGCTATTACAAACAAAACAAAGCGCCATCTGCAAGGGAAGAAAATACCATCCAACGCACTGGCAGTATCCTAAAGATCATATTTGAAAGTTACCACCGCGAGAAGGCTTTGCAGGAAAGCAACCAGCGCTACGAGATGGTGACCCGAGCCACCAATGATGCCATTTGGGACCTGGATATTGAACGGGATGAAACGACATGGGGCGAAGGTTTTTTTACTCTTTTCGGTCACGATTACAAAACAAAACATGTTGGTTCCGATGCCGTTTTTTCGTTTGTGCACCCCGATGATGTAGAAAGGCTGCAGCGCAGCCTTGCCAATGCGCTGGCCGAAGAAAAAACAACCTGGTCGGAAGAATTCAGGTTTCGCAAAGCCGACGGAACCTATGTGTATATTGTTGACAAGGCCATCCTTATCCGCAACGAATCGGGCAAACCCATTCGCATGGTGGGTGCTGCACAGGACATTACGGCAAGAAAAGAAGCAGAGGAGGAAAGAAGATTATCAGAAGAACACTACCGCCTTCTTTTTCATAAAAGCCCCATTCCGAAACTGATCTTTGAACCCGGAAAGCTGCAACTGGTTTCGGCAAATGAAGCTGCTGTTGCTACTTATGGTTATGAAATAGCTGACCTGCCGAACCTGACGATGCTTGACCTGGTGGCCGAAGAAGAGCAGGCGTCACTGGCGGAGAGTTTGACGCTTACCGGCAACGGCAACCACGTTACCACGATTTTCAGCCGGCACCGAAAAAAAGATGGGACGCTGTTTTATGTTGAAATGCGCAAGCAGCAATTGGAGTTTAATGGGAAAACACATTTCCTGGTCAGCGTTATTGACATGACGGAAAAACTTCGCCTGCAGCAAAAGCTGATCGAAGAAAAAGTAACAGCGCAAAAAGATGTGGCGAGGATCATCATCGATACACAGGAAAAGGAGCGGAGTGTTATTGGAAAAGAGCTGCACGATAATGTAAACCAGTTGCTGACCACGGCCAAGCTTTACGTGGAGAACATAAAGCATCTCCCCACTCAGGTAGAAACTTTTGCCGACAAAAGCATAGCGCTACTCTTACGGGCAATTAACGAAATCCGCTTTTTATCAAGGCAACTGGTTACGCCTGTCATCCATGATATTGGTTTTGAAGCAACGCTTGCCGAATTAAAGGACCACTACCTTTCACTGGGACTTTTTGATATGCAGTTAAAAACGTCGCTGCACGAGACAGAACTAAGCGAGGAATTAAAACTAACGCTCTACCGGATTGTGCAGGAGCAGTTGAACAATATTGTAAAGTATGCAAAGGCATCGCATGTGACGGTGAGTTTGCTGCAGGAAAACAATATCCTCTACTTAAACATTTCGGATAATGGGGTGGGGTTTGACCCCGGGAAAACGGCAAAGGGATTGGGGTTGCGTAATATTCGTAACCGGGCAGAGGCTTACAAGGGAAATGTTACCATAGAGTCATCGCCGGGAGCCGGATGCCTGTTGCAGGCGGAGTTTCCGTTGGGGGAGGATTTGCTTTAAAATAAAGTGCATTTGTATTTTCAGAAACTTTGTTGTTTAGGTAGGAGGAATTGGTTTGGACAAATGGTTCCTGATTTCTGGCTTGCTTTCTTGTAACGTTTGAATCAAGTATTGTGTGATAATTTAGCAGCTTTCTTATGCAGTCATTTTTACGTTAGATTGTTTTCCACCTTTTCTCTCCCGAAAAGGTGGAGCCAAAAGTTCAAGGAAAAAGCAAAACGCTCCGCTGCTTTTTCCAAGCCAACGCACAATTGCTGCTCTTCATGGGATTCAACGTTTATTTTGTAAACTGTCTTTCTTTTTCTCCACATACTTCACTTCACGTTGGTTGATACAAATGCATACATCGGCCTTTTTGCAAGAAACTGCAGGCGCTGTATTGCGCTATCCTTTTTTTACAGCAAATAGAAACGTTAGAGCATGCGCAATAAGGCGCTGAACCAGCGGCATAGGGAAATAATTTGTAGCGCTTTTTTCTTATTTAAGAACTGATAATTGTGCGTTGACTTTTGAACATTTTTTTGCTGTTAAATAATGACTCTAACTGAAAAGAGTTGCATTTCATTCTTCCCCTCATCCAACCGGTACTACTAAAACAACCCGCCGCTCCTTTGAGGGGCGGGATGACGTTTGTTATTGCTGTAAAGAATTGGGGTGGGTTTACAAAGCATGAATTCATTCCCGGCGATTGCCACAGACAAGCATGGTTATTTAGATCGAAGTACGTTTGTAAACAACAAATGATTTTCCTTTTTGCTGCCGGCAGAAGGAAAGAAAGGTTTGCCTGTCTCTTGTTTCAGTTACCACGGGATAGCTCACCCGCAGGCTGTCTTCGGACAGGTAGGTGTTTACCAGCGGTCGTCCTTCTTTGGAACGTTTTTGTACGCCGATGCGTGATTGAAGGGCTCCTTTCACGGGCGCCGTCTCATCCCAAACGATCACCAGTTCACCTGATTGCAGCGCTGTTATTTGTGGGTGTGATCCCCGCACATTAATGCTTTCGCGATCGCTAAAGCTTTCGCCCTTGTTGGCAGAACGGGTGTAGTAGCTGCCTTTGGGTTCTTGCCCGGTGTACCAGGCAAAATGCAGGCCTTCGCTGTTTTCGGCCATGGCAGGACCCGTATGCGGACAGGCATTCAGCACCCAATTGTCGGCACTGATGCGTTTTGGTTCTGTGAAGGTAATGCCACCGTCGTTGGATATTGTATGCACCATATCGCGAATGCCATCGTTCAAAATGCCCCGGTACAGCACATGAATGCCGCCGGAATTGTCAACAAAAAGGTCGGTGCGGCAGCACTGGCAGCAGCCTTGCTGAATATTGCGTTCGTTCACAAAACCGTCCTTGCCGTTTGTGCGGGCAAAATAAAGGGCAGAGCCTTCCTTTTTTTCCGTTTTCCGGTTGTCAAGCCAGGTAATGGCCACTTCGCCATCCGGCAGCAGCGCCATGTCAAAATAACGCTGGTCAAAGCCGGTCGTGTCGTTTACCAGGGGCCTGGCCTTGTTCCATGTTTTTCCCTTGTCAAACGATTGCGAATAAAACACCATCCCGGAATATTTATTCATAGGATTGGGATTGGCAGCTCCCCAAACAGCAATGATCTCTCCTGACGGCTTAAACACAACCTTGGGAATGTTTTCCGAATGTGGGTGCACGTTAGTGCTGGATGGAATTACATTGGCGGGGCCAAATGTTTGTCCTTCATCGATTGAAACGGCGTAACAAAAGACGGCGGTGCTGTCACTTGTATTTCGTACCCAGCTTAATACAAGATTGCCTTCCGTGTCTTTTGCCAGGTAAGGACAGGTGCCGGGAAGTGAATCTATCACAGGGTACACATCCGCACCGGCACTATTTTCGCGACTGCTGACGCCACAGGAAAGGAAAACGAGGGCACAAGCGTATAACAGGATTTGCGTGATATTATTTGTTTTCATTAATCTTTTTTTAGAAAGTTGGCGAGGTCGATGGAAAGTCCGGCAACAATGCTTCTCGGTTCCGCTAACTGGTAGCTTTGGCCAAACGCACTTTTGGTAGTGATATAGGAAAAATAACGGTCGGTGGCATTCATCAGGTTGGCCCAAACTTCCCAGCCGCTACCGTTGTACCCGGCACGGATGTTCAACACCGTATAGCCCTCGTACATTGCGCTGTTCTGCGGGTCGGTAAAATAGTTGCCTACGTGCTGGCACTCTACCCCAATCCGCAAACCCTTTACAAATGCGGGCTTGTACCAGGCTTCGGCATTGTAAAGCCAGTTGGGTGCGTTGTTCATCTGCTTGCCGTTAAACGAAATGCCCTTCTCTACAAAATCAACAAACAGGTGCTTGCTGTAAGCACCGCTAAGTCGAAGGGACAGGTCGCTAACAGGCGTTGCCTGGAAACCAAGTTCAATTCCTTTATGATCCGTTCTGCCTGCATTCTGGTTGGCAAAAGACCCGTCGTCAAGCTTTACAGAAATGATCTCATTGGTACCCTTCAGGTGGTAAAGACTGGCGTCGACTGAAACTTTTCCTTCCAGGAATTTTGTCCAGCCACCGACTTCGTAATTGTAAAAAACAGAAGGGGCGAGAAAAGGAACTTTTACGCCGGTGTACATTTCGGTTACCTGTGGCGGCACAAACCCCTCGCTGTAATTGGCGTACAAACCGGTTCGGGATGAAAAATTATACGTAGCGCCAATCTTGGGACTAACCCTTGTAAAGCGGTTGGCAGTATCGGGAGATCCGCTAAAAGCAGAAGGTGTCAGCTTATTGTTGAACCGGTACTGGAAAAGGTCATATCGCAGCGAAGCCACAACCCGCAACTTTTGGACTGGACTTATTTCCAGGTTGGCAAAGGCCGCGTAGTTGTTGATGCGGGTAGTATAATTTGTCAGGCTGCTGTCGGTGGACGTATACCCGATATATTTCCGGCGAACAGTATCTTTTTGAATGCGGATATAAGAAGCCTCGTAGCCGGAAGGACTTAGGTCTACGCTGGCACCACCAAGTAGAACGGCTTTTTTCCAGGCAAAGCTTTGCCTGTGCTGGGCAAGCAGGGCATAGCTGGAAAAGCGGCTGGCATTGACTTCGCCGTGTGCCAGTTCTTTGTTACCAACCCATCTGCCATTCACTCGTCTGTAATCGTCTTTGATACGATAGGCAGGGTTTTGTCCAATGGTGTTGGCCCGGTGCACAAATGAAAGCGTTGACTTACCCGCCTCGCTCCAGTTATGTCGCAGGGTGCTGCGATAGCGAAACGCATCCACTTTTCGATACGTGAAGGTTTGCGGACTGACAAAGGTCTTGGTGGCAAACATCAGGCTATCCACGCCACTGGGCATATCGCTGTAATAGTTTAGCCAGGTAGCACTGTTTGAAAGCGTTGTGCGGTTCGAAAAGCGGTAATCGATTCTTGCCGTAACAATGCCTTTGTGAAAATCGGAGAATTCCTGGAAACCGTCTCTCTTATCGGCATAATAACCGCTGAGAACAAATCCCCAATTGCCGCTGCTGAAACTGGAATGCAGGTCACCACGTTTGTAGCCAAGATTGCTGCCTTGTGCCGACAGTTTTAAAACCGGCGTGGCCGTTGGCGCCAACGTAATAAAGTTTACGACGCCACCAATCGCTTCGCTGCCGTAAAGCGAAGAAGAAGGGCCCTTGATCACTTCAATGGATTTAGTGGCAGCCATGTTCATTTCAAGCAAGGCATTGTGGTTAAACACACCGGTGGTGCGAACCGGGATGCCATCTTCGAGGTAAAGAAAAAGGCTTTTGGTGGTCATGGGCTGGCGGATGCTCATCTGGTGCTGTTCGTTGCCAAGACTGACCATGTTTACACCGCTGACCTTGTTTATGACCTGGTCGGCGGTTACCGGTTTCGTATCCTGGATGGTCTTTGCCGTAAGCGCCGCAATGGCAATGGGTGCTTCGGAGCGGCGAATACCTTCGCCACGGTTTGCCGACACAACGATTTCCTGCATCAGCTGTTGTTTTTGTGTTAAGACAACAATGGATACAGGGTTATCGGCAGAAACAATTTGCGAGGCATAACCCGCATGCGAAACAACGTGTTCTTTGCAGTTTTTGCACGACAGTTGAAAGCTACCCGCCGCATCGGTGGTGCAGCCGCAGGAGCAGCTTTCATCCTGGCAGCGAACCGTGGCACCTTCGATGGGTTCTTTCGTGGTTTGGTCAATGACTTTTGTGCGGATACTTACCTGGCCCATTGCCGCCAGGTTAAAAAATAAAAATAAGGTAAAGGCTGCCAGCCTGGAATAGGTGGTCATTTCGTTTGGTTTAAACGTTCAGCAATACAAAGATTCACACCCCATCATTCTATACATACGTAGAATTGGATGAATCGTTAATTCAGATGCAGGATTTGTTTAAACGAACGTTGGCGGGTGGAAAACAGGGTAGGACCGGTCAACAGGATAAACCGGTGGAAGTGAAGGGTAATCGTCGGAATTTGCTTCGATTGTTAGTGAGGGAAGTACAGCAAATTGTTCAACCGAATAAAGAACCTGCTGGTTGTTTTCCAGCTTGTGTTGGGGATGCTGCCGGTTGTTGGATTCTTCTTCCTGCAACTTTTTCATCAACTGGCATTTGCCACCGCATTTGAGCTGGGGACGGGTTTTGTTCTCGCAGTTTTTTGCGTACCATCCCGGGGAAATTTCAAAGGCAAGAACAGACCCCGCTTGTTGAAACGTTTGCGCCGTAAAGGCCACCAGTAACACCCAAAAGAAGACGAACCTGCCCATGAAGTGAAGGCAAAGGTAATCCTGTGCAAAGCGCAAAAACTGACACTCCTCATACCATGTGGTGATATTGCTGACGTGGAAAAGAAAAAAGCGTAGCTGCCGGCAGGTCCGCGGCAGCTACGCTTTTCATTAGCCGATGGGTTGCGAAATGGCCATGATGGTAAAATAACGTTTACCCTTTGGCGTTTGCCAAAAGATATCCTCGCCACGTCGATGGCCAAACAGGGCACTGCCAATCGGGGAGAAGATAGATACCTTGCATTTGCGGTGATCGGCTTCATCGGGCAACACGATGGTGTAGGTATAATTGAGGCGGGACTGCTTGTCCCGGATAATTACTTTCGAATTCAACCGCACCACTTCCCAGGGGAATTCGCTTTCTTCCAGCACTTCGGCGTTGGCAATGTTTCCAAGGAGCGAAGAGTTATCGGCTCCTTTTGTTACCGCGTTGTTACCCAAATTGCTGCGGAGAAATTGGTAGTCCTTGTTTACCAGTACTAGTTTAGGGGCATCCATTTGCATGATCTGTCTATTTAACGGTTTATTATTTTTTATTGTCTTTATTCATTTTGAACCAACCTTCCCTGCGCCTTGCAGGGATTAGCTGTGAAAGATCCTGATGATGAGTAGTGGTGTCATAAACTGCGGTTGTTGTGCGTTTAAAAAATGATTAGTGCTTTATGCAATTTTCCGTTCGGGCACCAGCAATTTTCCCAGCATCACCTCCCAGTGCCTTGCCTTGTTGGCAAGCCGGGTCAGTTGCTTTGGACAGTTGAGCGCATCGCTGTAAAAAATGATTTCTTCTGAGGCCTCATCGTCCAGTTGCAGGTGCAGGGATAACTTGCGCAGGCGCTGGTCCTTTTTCCGCTCCTTGACAGCAGATGGATAAGCCGTGTAGTGCTTTTGCAGCACACAGGTTTGCACCTCATCGAGGTCAATGAGTTTTGCATTTGCCTTGGCTCCGTTCTTTTTTTTCAGCAATAGCAGTTTACGTTGCTGGCCGTCCAAACCAAGAATAGCGTTATCCAAAATTTCCTTGCTTGAGAGCGAAAGTTTACAACTTGAACTGATCCGGTCAAATTCCTGCAGGAATCGATAAATCTCTTTTTGCTTGCGGTTGTGCCTTATGCTTATGACACCTAACACGATCAGGGAGATCGTTGCCATTGCCATAAATACAACCATTGTGAATGTCATAAGTAAATAGTTTAGCTTTTTGCACGAGGGCAATCGTTAATAAATACGTTTTTTGTTTTGCAGTAAAAACGGTGCTGATGCGACATGATTCTTCTGCATTTACACACTTCAAACACTCTCCGCTGATCAAACAGCAAACACCGCTATACGGCTATCGCTGCACGACAGTGTTCTGCACCTGTTTTTACAATTGCTTAAAATTTAAAATGACCGAATATTGTTCCGGTGATCAGGCGGCAACAGCTTTCCCCATCAGCATTTTTCGTTTTTCCAGTTGCCGGATGACCCGCTTTTCGATGTTCTTCAGGATGATCTTCCAGCGGTCGCCGGACTCTGAAGCAACAACATCGGTACCCGGGATACCCATCCGCAACACAACTGTACGGGGATTGACAGCTTCGCTGTTTGTTCGTAGATAAATATCCATCCAGGCCACTTCCGGCAGCAACTGCTTTAGCTTTTTGATCATATTCTGAATCTTCCGTTCGAGGTAAGTGTTCATTTCAACACCTTTGGTTTGAATGTCAAGTTTCAGGTCCTGTTGTTCAAGTACAGTGCTCATACAAGTAAATTTTAGGGTTATGGTTTATGGCTGCAGCAAAACCTTACGTAGAAGATCAGCCGCACCCACATTGGCAGCATGGCTTATTGAAAGCTTGCTTCCAGTCCAATGAAAAGTTTTACAATCGGGGGAATGAATCGTCCATTTTTACGCAGGAAAAAGTTGGCTGCCGGAGCATACTTATTCACGGAAAAAATTATGCAGCGTGATCTATTTCAGGAATTCATACCGAGAATTTTTCATACCGCACATCTGTTACAATGCACGTTGAGCCAAAGCTTTTTTACAGGTAAAAATTGACAGCGCAGGCAGACTTGCCTTACGCTTTAGAAGAGGAAAAGTCCTTTAGGCTGGAGAAAAAGTAAAGCCGGGAACAAAAAGGAACAAATTCAGGGAACGAACAGGTATAACAATTGCGCAGGTCAAGCAACAAGGGCTTGACGTAGGAAGTATCCATGCGATATGTTATTGCTGTTGTCATGATGGACAAACATACAAAAGAAAAGTGGACGGGGCAAAAAAGGCGGGTTAAGGCAAGGCTAAAGTTTATTTTAAGAGCAAAACCATCGTGTAATGCCTTGCCTAGTTTGTTGTCATTTTGTTGGTGGATTACTTAATTTATAGATAAAGAAATTCACAAGCTTTTTCAATTAATCATCAATCCTGGTGACGACATTCTTTTGCCAACGGGAAGCTTGCCATCAACTTACAGCCTTTTCCCGGGCTGGAATCAAAGCAAAGCAAACCATTCAGTTGTTCGGCACGCATTTGCATATTGGAAAGACCAATGCCGCTGCGCTTTTGTTGCGGGTCAAACCCTTTTCCATCATCCGTAACCGTTAGTAACAATTTGCTTTCTACCACGGTCATCAAAAACCGGACATGTGTTGCTTCAGCATGTTTAATGATATTGGTGATATGCTCCTGCAGGATACGGTAAACACCCAGGTGCATTTCTTCACTGACCTGCAGCGTTTGCAGGTCGCAGATCTCTGCTTCAACAGCAAACTGGTTCGTTTCTTCCACCTGTTGCACAAGTTCCGTTATCGAATCGGCAAAGCTGTACAATCCTTGCATGGGTATGGAGAGTTTTTTCGACAACCGCCGGATCTCGGATATCGATTGTTGGAGGAGCTCTTTTGATTTGGCCACATAGTCGGTGCGGCGGCTTTCATCCTGCAGGATCATTTCCTGGTAAAGCTTGATCGTTGTCAGGACAGGGTTTACACTGTCGTGCAGCTCGCGGCTTACAAGTGAACGTTCGTTTTCCTGGGCCGCAATTACGGCCGCTGTTGTTTGCTTTCGTTGTGCGGCCAGCTCCGCTTCAATGCGTTTTCTTTCGGTAGTATTGTTTTGAATACAGAAAAATTGCTGCAGGTTTCCGGTTTCATCAAACACCGGTTGAACACTTGTTTCCGCCCAATATATATCGCCATCCTTCCGGTAATTTAACAACTCCACCTGGATAGGTGACATGGTCTTGAAATGGTCGCGGATGCAATTAACGGTATCCATGTTTGTTTGAGGACCAGCAAGTATACTCACTGGCGTATTTCCAACGGCTTCCTCAAAAGAATACCCGGTCATGCGGGTAAATGCGGCGTTCACCCAGGTGATCGTTTCGTCGGGTGCGAGGATCAGTACAGCATTTTCCGTTTCCCTGGCAACAAGGGAAAGTTTATTCAATTCTGCTTCAGTTCGTTTTCGCTCGTCGATGTCTTTAAAGAAAACAGATATGCCATCTTCCGACGGGTAAATATCCATTTCAATCCACCTGTTGATTTGTGGACTGATGTATTCGTGGTGTTGCGATTTTCCCGTTTTTAGCACTTGCTGGAACATCGGCAGGTAAAAGGAAAGTGATTTGTCCTGGAACAGGGAAGTGATCATGGACCCAACCGCCGTTTTTGAAGGGATTCCGGTAATATTGGCCGCAGCCCTGTTCCAGTGATGGATGCGGTGGCTGAAATCAAACATAAAAAAGCCCTGGTTCATGTGCTCCAGTATACCGGCTAATTGCTTGTTTTGAGCTTCCATTCTTTTGCGGTTGGCCATTCGTTCGGCTTCCGCATTTTTGCGGTCGGTAATATCGGTTTGTATGGCAAAGAACTGGGTGACGGTTCCGTCTAGACCATACACGGGTTGCGCATTGATCTCTGTCCAGTACTTTTCTTTTGTTTTGGTATAGTTCAGGATCTGGGCCTTGAAAGGGAGTCCCATCCTGCTTTGCACATCGATATAGTTTTCGGTTTCAGGGTTTGTTTCGGGTCCGCGCAGGAGTTCCCCAATATATTTTCCTTCCAGCTCTTCAAACGTATACCCTGTTTTTTTTACAAAGGCATTGTTTACCCAGGTCACCTTTCCCTGGCTGCAGGTAATGATAACAAGGTTGCTTGTTTCCCGGGCAATTAACGAAAGGCGTGTCAGCTCTTCTTCTGTTTTTTTACGCTCGGTAACGTCCTTCAAAAAAATGGAAATTCCTTTACTGGAAGGATACACATTTACTTCCACCCAAATATTGAAATGAGGGAGAAAGGACTCGAAATAAACAGCCTTTTTTTCCCGCATGGCAATGTGGTACTGCTCATAAAAAACAGATCCTACCAGGTAGGGGAATGATGCCCAAAGATTGCGGCCGAGATAATCGTGCCGGTTAAGATTCAGCATACGTTCGCTTGCAGCGTTGGCATAAGCTACACACCAGGCCTCATCAAGTTCAACATAGCCATCGGTGATGCGTTCGAGCATTTGCTCTAATACAGACGCATTCTCTTCTCTGGGTGAGCAAGTGGGAGACAACTTTGATGCAGGCAATTTGCCCGATAGTAGAGGGTTGGAACGAGACTTGTTCTTTCTTTTTCCAGTTGCTGTTTGCAAATGCAGTTGGTTCATGTATAAGTTTTCACAGGTATGTAGACCGTAACTTTTATCTTGCCTCAAAGGCTGATAGCTGCACCCTTTCAATCAACTGAATAATGTCTATTGAAACAGTCAATTGCAATCATTCGTTGTCCATTTCTGCAGGGCTATGGTGCCCATACAATTTTGCGGCGACGAATAGCAGCCTTTAAAAAGACAATCGTTTGCTAAGTCTGCCAACGAAGTTGCAAGAACCGCAATAAATGATTAGAAATTTCCTGTATTCGTCCGGTGGCCCAATCTCATCGGTACAACTATGTTGAAAATTGACCTGTTTCAAGCCGCTTGTCAACCAGTAAGCGTAATCACTTGGTCTTGTGTCTATGTTTTAGCTTATTGGCAAAATCCGTGGCTTATCAACGAAAAAATGGTTGCATCAAATAATGGGCGAGGTAAAACGCAGCTGTTCTTAACACAGTTGGCAAATTTAATTGCAGGATGGTATCCCTACGTACCCGATGTAGCCCCTGACATCGAGGCAATAAAATAATTGGCTGCATACACACCCAGTAGTAAAAGAAGGCTGTCACTTGGTGTCTTATCGTAGGTTAGGACATAGTTGTAGTGAAATTTTTTCCAATTAAATTTCGGGTCGTATTGCACTAGCTTTTCGCCTTCTTTGTTTTCAATGAGGTAATGGTTGTGAAACATTCCTTTGGCTTTAAAAACAAATTCTTGCCCGTTTTGAAAGCTGATGATGATCTGCCCACGCCAATTCATTTTCAGATCGGCAATCTCTTCTCCCTCTTTCGAAACCATAAGACTGGTTCCAAACAGGCCAACGGGTTTTATCGCATAGGTATCCGAATTCGCCAGCCTGATTGCGGCTTTCATGTGAAAGATGTTTTCATAAACCAGTTCGCCCAGTAACTGGCCGTTATCAGTTAGCTGAAAAGTTTTGTTATCGGTTGAATTGGCTTCCATACTTTTTTCTTTTGCGTGAGTAGGAAAAGTTCTTAGCAAACCCTTTGCGTAAATGGCAAACGCTTTTCTTTAAAAGTAAGGCTTTTGAGAAATGCATCAGGTGCAAGCAAACAGAACAATTACAGAAAAGAAACAGGCATTTTCTGCTTATTTACAGAAGATGCATCAATACGCTAAAACATAATTCACTTGTCGCTGTAACAAGGAAAAAAGGAATGTCTTCTTAGTTCCTTCCCTTTAATAATTTGTTGTTTAACCGGTAGTAAAGTATGATCGCACCGCCGTTAAAAACCTTTGTTTTTACGAGTGAAAGTAGCGTTCTGTCGCAGGTGGCATCAAACAAAGGTTTTCCTTGCCCGGCCACAACAGGGTAAACACAAAGCTGGAATTCGTCAATCAAATCCAGCTTCATAAGTTGAAGAATCAAACTGCGGCTGCCAACATAAACGGGAGCGTCATCTTGTTGCCTGAGCGACAACACCGTTTCTTTCAGCTCACGGTCAGCCAGGGTGGCTGTTTGCCAGTCGATCGTTTTAAGCGTATGCGAAAAAACTATTTTCGGGATCTTGTTTATGGCCAGCGCAAATTCATTCATAGCGCTGTCGTCCGAAGGCGATTGCAAAAATTGTCGCCAGTATTCCATTAATTGAAAGGTCGTCCTGCCATATAAAATAGCATCGCCTTCCGCTAATAATTCCGTGTAATGCTGGTGAACCTCGGCATCCGGCAGGCCAGCCGTATGGTCGAAAATGCCGTCGAGAGTCATATTGAACGCAGCTATTATTTTTCGCATGTCCTGGTTTTCGCCTGTTTGTTTTATGATGCAAATACGTGCCGGTAACGGTTATGGCTATTTCAAATCTACAGCTAAGCATGAAATGAACAAGAAGTCGCAATGAAAAGATGTGAACCAATTTCATTTCACAGGAATGGATATTACTGCATGGCATAAGCATCGCTATCATGAAGTCTTCAGCCGATAAACCTAACGACAATTTGAAACGCAGGATGTTTCACGTTCTGCCCTAAATTAAAAGCGGATCCTGAGAGAATCCGCTTTTCAATTTTTAGTAGAACGTAATTGTTTACCCCTTGCTTTCTGTGCCTTTCCGGCGGCGCAGCACAAGACCGGTTAACCCGGCACCGGCAAGTACCACCGTTGCCAGTACAGGCAAGCCTGCCGTACGCATTCCTGTGCGTTTTTCCATGGCATCAAGCCGTTCACGCAACTCCTTGTTTTCTACCATTAATTTTTCCATGTCAGCAGCCTGGTTCCGTGTACGGGCTTCCAGGGCCTGTACGCCAGCCAGGGCAACACCATCGGCATCTACCGTACCGATAACTTTTTCATCATTCCCCAATCCAAATACAGACCGGAAGTCCTGTGCCATGGGTCCCAAATGGCGGGTCCCGCCATCATTGCGGTAGCTCCACATGGTAATAGGCAGCTTACGCAGTTTTGCCAATATTTCTTCTCCGCCGATGGACTCTATATTTTGTTTGCGATTGCTGTCAGATGTATTGGTCCAGACACCGGATGTACTGAGGTAAGCGCCGGTAGAGGTGGAGATCACAGCATTGCTTTGTCCCCAGTTGCTCACGCTGGCGCCTGACTGAATGGTGACACCGGTACTCAGGTTAGACGAAGTGAAAATGCGAAAGCCGCCGGAAACCCGCCAGTTAGCTGAATGATTGACACCGGCACGAATTGTATCGACGGTAGAACGATCACCAAAAACAAAACTTCCTTGCCGCGCATTGGTATGGGAATGATATCCCAAGGCAACTGAAGCCGCACCACTGGCGGTGGCATCTTCCCCTGCCGCAAAGGAAGACGTTTGGGCAGCCGTGCTGCCTTTGCCAAAGGCCGTACTGTATTGGGCAGAGGCCCGCACATTGAATCCAGCCGCAAAGGAATGATCGCCGATATTGGCGGCGTCCCATTGGGTGCCGGAAATTTCCCCTGCACGAAATGCGCCTTTGCCTGGATACCACATCAACCTGGTACCAGCCCCTTGCGCCGGAACGGTTTCGCCGGAAGGGTCGCCATTATACGTGCCGCCCACAAGCAGGGCTCCGGATTTAAACAGGCTCATTTTCGTCACGTCATCAGCCGTGCGCAAAGCCATGAGGGTATCCGTTGATTGTGCGTTCACAAGCGAAGGAACGAATAAAAAAAGGAGAGCGCCGACGCCGATTTCTTTCGCCGGGCGGTCTTTCAGGAATTGGTTTTTTTTCATACGATGAAATAAATGGTTTGTATAAGAATTGTAAAACGAGTATAAACCAGCTTTTGCAGGCAACTTGTTTACGGTTTGTTTTTTACTGAATTGGTTTATTGCTTTTGAAAACGAATGGTTTGCCCATCGCTTAGTTGCAGGAGATAGATTCCTGTAGACAAGGTGCCCACAGGCAGTACTTGTTGCGTACTTACCACCAACCCAGTGGCTACCAATGAACCGGCCGCATTGCTGATGGTATAAGCCAGCGGTCGTGCGACATTGCCATTCAGGTTAAGGGTCATGCTTTCGCCGCGAACAGGATTGGGATAGAGTGTTGCCGATCTTGCTATCTTGTCCCACTGCACCAGCCTGACACCATGAAGACGCTGGCTACCATCCCGGTCGTGTTGACGTAAGCGGTAGTAATTGCTGCCGCTAAATGGATGGGTATCGGTAAAAGAATAGGCAGCACCGGTAGCATCACCCGCCGCAACTTTGCCGATCGTGGTATATTGGCGTCCATCACGGCTTTTCTCAATTGAAAAATGACTGTTGTTTATTTCCTGGGCGGTTTGCCATTGCAACAAAACCTGGCCTTCATGGCGCTTCGCAGTAAAAGATACAAGTGTTACCGGCAATGGAACATACATCGACGAGGCTGTAACCCCGGCAAAGGTTTTACTTGAAATCACTTCATCCACGTAAAATCCGGTATTACTGGCAATGCTGGTAACAGAAGGCGACCAGTTGCCGCCGGTTAAAAAGCTAATTTTCAGGTCCTCCAGGTTGTACCCGTTAAGCGCTGAAACATCGACATAAAGCCTTACCCTGCCGGTAAAATTCAATGGATTCAGGAAGGAAACAACCTGGCCAATACTGGACACAGTGCCGTTCAACGAAACCGGGACGGAACCTTTCCAAAAACGATTATTGGTGATGGCAAGCGTTTCGGAAGGAAGCAAGCTTATGTTCTTCTCCAGTTGTAGCGATGTGCCTGCCGCAAGTGTAAGTGAGCCGTCTCCCACACTAAGTTGGGCACCGGCCTGTAACGACAACAAAAAACTAAAGACGAGTACGCGTTTTTTCATAAGGATGGATTCGGTTTGCGCCGCAAGATAAATGCCACAAAGGAAAATTGCAAGTAACGGTGCCGGATAGTGGTAAAATCAATGGTAATGATATGCGGACAGAGGAAAGAAAAGGCAAGGGCCAGTGGGAAAACGAACTGTTTCCATGCAATGCCAGCGCAGGTAATTTACCAGGAAGAATTAGCTTTAACGTAAACAATGCTTGTCTATGCCTGCCATAACATTTCATATCACGTCACAGTCTCTCCGCCACAAATTTGTATTGTTTGTTTTTCTTGCAGGAAGCCTTTGTATGGGTCTTTTTGCAAAGTCACAACAGGCGGTCAATTATGATGAAACAAAAGTGGGAACGTATTACCTGCCCGCATTACTAACAACAACAAAAGGACAAAAGATTACGACACGTCGGCAGTGGGAGAAGGAAAGAAGACCTGAAATTTTGGCCCTTTTTACCGAATTCGTTTATGGCCGCATACCGAAAAATTTTCCGGCAACCCGTTACCATACCGTTACAAACGATACAACAGCGCTGCAGGGAAAGGCCACCCGCAAAGAAGTAACCATTTATTTTGGAAAGGAAAACGATGCGCCTTCCTTGCATTTGTTGCTTTACCTGCCGAACAGCGTTCCAAAAAAGGCACCCGTTTTTGTGGGGCTGAACTTTCAGGGCAATCATACCGTTCATAAAGACAGCGCAATCTCCATTACGGCAAACTGGAAGAAACGCAATGCCAACAATCAGGCTATCGAAAGGGGAGGGCAGGAGCGTCGCTGGCCGGTTGAAGCGCTGATCGATGTGGGGTATGGATTGGCAACAGCCTGGTACGAGGATCTTGAGCCGGACAACGCCAGTGGCTGGCAATCCGGCATTCGTACCTCTCTCCAAACGGAACTGGGTATTCAACCCCTGGAGTGGGGTGCTATCGGCGTATGGGCCTGGGGGCTTAGCCGCATTATGGACTACCTGGAAAAAGACGAACGGGTGAATGCAGCGCAGGTCGTTCTTACCGGGCACTCACGACTTGGAAAAGCGGCACTGTGGGCAGCCGCCAATGACCAGCGTTTTGCCATGATCGTGGCCAACAATTCGGGTGAAGGAGGCGCAGCGCTTGCCCGGCGCAACTATGGCGAGACTGTTGCCCGAATCAATACTTCTTTTCCGCATTGGTTTGTATCCAAATACAAGACGTTTAACGAAGCGGTGGACCAACTGCCGGTTGACCAGCACATGTTGCTTGCGCTAATGGCACCGCGACCACTGTATGTAGCCAGTGCAGCAAATGACAAGTGGGCGGACCCAAAAGGTGAATTCCTGAGTGCAAAACATGCAGGCGAGGCGTATGCGTTATACGGCTTGAAAGGCATTGAAGAAGACAGCTTGCCGCCTCTTCATCAACCGGTAGGTAACGCCATCCGCTATCATATTCGCGAAGGCGATCATGACATCGTTCTTTATGACTGGCAGCAATACATAGCTTTTGCGGATGCATACTTTCGAAAGAATAAAATGTAGAATCAGAAATCAGGTTGATAAGCGATTAGTGAATTTTGGATCGTAGACATTGTGATTGGATTTGTCACAGATTGAAAATTTCACACATTTAGCGAACAGGGACTGTTGCTTTGCACAAAATGATCTTAAACAAATAAAAAATTGTGGTAATTAGGAAACTTGGTTTACTGAAGAAAAATAAAAAGGGTTACAACTATTTGTAACCCTTTGGTCGTGGCTGTGATCCGATCAGGATTCGAACCTGAGACCTACTGCTTAGAAGGCAGTTGCTCTATCCAGCTGAGCTATCGGACCAAAATAAAAATGCCGCTCTTTCCACAAGAACGGCGCAAAGATAAGTGAAAGGAATATTCAATTTGCTCCCCTTCCCGAAAAACGAAATCCATCCAGGAAAGCATCGTGGTTGCCCACCGTCGTATCAGAAATATTCTTTACATAGAGCACACCAACCACCCGGCCATTGGTATAGCCTTTTACCTTCCAGTCGATGCCCTGGCTATCCTGCCAGTAATCGGTAATCGTCAACTGCCTGTCGTCGGTCTTAATGTCCATCGATACGTTGCAGTAAATGTGCATAGGCTTGCGCACCCGGTTGAGGTAATGCACCAAAATGCTTTCCGCCTCCTCCAGCGAATACGCCTCCTGCATTTGCACACAGATGGTACCATAGGTAACACCATTTTCGGTGTATTCATTAAAAAATACCTTATCGCCGCCTTTTGTATGCCGAACATGCAGGGTACGGGCACTTGAATTGAGGTAGGAGGAGCAGCCCGGGCAAATGAGGTAGCGCTTAAATCGCGGTGCGGTTGCCCTGAGCACAAAGCTGGTAGCTAAAAAGACAAATAGGTTTTCCATAGCGGTAAAATCTGGTGACTTGTTGAAGATAAAAGATATTTTTACGACCCTATGGACAGCACGGAATTTTTCTACGGACAAGACCAACTGACCGTTCAACTGGCGATTGCATTAGCCCAAAAAAAACAAAAAGGTAGCCTCAGCCCGGGCACAAAAGACCGCATCCGGGAAAACCAGCGCCATGTACAAGCCATGGCCGATACGGGCAAAACGGTGTACGGCATCACCACGGGTTTTGGCATTTTGGCCAACACCCACATCAGCGCAGAAGATACCGCCACCCTTCAATACAAGATCCTGCAAAGCCATAGCGTTGGGGTGGGAGAGGCGGTTCCCGGTGAAATTGCGCGGCTGATGCTCATCACCAAAGTGCATTCACTGGCGCAAGGTTATTCAGGTGTGCAGCTATCCACGCTGGAACGGATTCTCTGGCATCTTGAAGCCAATGTGATTCCAGTAGTTCCCATCCAGGGCAGCGTTGGAGCTTCGGGCGACCTGGCGCCGCTGGCCCATCTTTTTCTCCCGCTCATCGGCCTGGGCGAAGTGTTTTACAAAGGTGCCCGGCACAAAACAGGCGATGTGCTGCACAGCTTAGGTATGGCGCCGGTGGCGCTGGGACCCAAAGAAGGCCTTGCGCTTATCAATGGCACACAGTTCATTTTAGCCTATGCCATCAAAGCCGTGGAGCGCATGCATTATTGCCTGGAGGCGGCAGACATCATTGGCGCCATGAGCCTGGAAGCCCTCACCGGTACAAAAGCACCGTTTGATGAACGCCTGCACCAATTGCGCCCTTACACCGGCAACCGGTTGGTAGCACAACGCCTGCGCAAGCTGCTCAGCCATTCGCAGATCATGCAAAGCCATGTTGATTGCGGACGGGTGCAAGACCCTTATTCGCTGCGGTGCATGCCACAGGTGCACGGTGCCAGTCGTACCGCCTGGCTGCACCTGAAAGAAGCCACGGAAATTGAAATGGCTTCGGTTACTGATAACCCCATTGTACTGGGAGAAGACGATACCATCAGTGGCGGCAATTTTCATGGCCAGCCCTTAGCCCTGCCATTGGATTATGCCTGCTTTGCGGCGGCGGAGATCGGCAATATTTCGGACCGTCGCTGTTATCTTTTGCTCGAAGGCAAATGGGGTTTGCCCCTGCTGCTGATGCAGGATGTTGGCCTGAACAGCGGCTTTATGATACCGCAGTATACAACGGCTGCGCTGGTGTCGGAGAACAAAACGCTTTGCTTCCCGGCAAGTGCCGACAGCATTCCCACCTCACTGGGACAGGAAGACCATGTGAGCATGGGCAGCATCAGCGGACGTAAGCTGAATACCGTTTTGCAAAACCTTGAATACATACTTGCGATTGAATTGCTTTGTGCCTGCCAGGCGATCGAGTTCAGGCGACCGCTGGAAAGCAGCGCTTTGCTGGAAGAAGCCCATCATTATGTGCGCCGCTTTGTTGGCTTTGCCGAAGAAGACCGCGTTTTTGCCAACGATATCAACAGCATTAAATCCATCATCGAAAATTATTCATTTGTACAGCATGTGCAAAAAGCAGCGGCCGACCAGGACATCCTGCTGAACGAAGGTTTTACAGGCTTTACGTTATGAAATACAGGGGAGATACGTGTGGCATAAATTTTTTATTTCTCCGCACAAAATCAAAATATGAAAAGACTGAACCTCTGCATTTTAAGTATGGCAATAGCCGCCGTTGTGATTTCCTGCAATGAAGGCTCCAACACAACAGCAGCAACCAGCACAAGCGATCAAACGGGCAACACGGTTACCAATCCAACTGGCTCTGTTGGCGATACAACTTCGCTCACCGGCGGCAGTAATACGCCGTTGAGCGGACAGGATTCTGCATTTGGCATGAAGGCAGCTGCCGGCGGTATGATGGAAGTAGAGGCCGGCAATGCAGCCCAGCTAAAAGCGCAACACGAAAGAGTGAAGGCCTATGGCGCCATGATGGTAAGAGATCACAACACGGCCAACCAGGAACTGATGACCATTCTTTCGGGCCGCGGCTTAACACCGCCAGCTACCTTGCCTGCGGAGCACAAAGCACATGTGGATGCACTGAACAAAACAAGCGGCGCCGCATTTGACAAACAATACATGGGTATGATGGTTTCCGACCACGAAAAAACCATTGCCGATTTTGAAAAGCAGGCCAGTGCCGGCACCGATGCAGACCTGAAAGCATTTGCCACGAAAACCTTACCGGCGCTTCGTGCCCACAGGGATTCGGCGGTAGCGATTAATGCGGCGATTAAATAAGAAGTAGGAGTTGAGAAGTATGCAGTAGGCAGTAAGCAGTAGGCAGTAAAAACAGCCTTTGCGCTGAGCCAAACCATATCACATTTGATAATCTCACTTTAAACAAAAGGCACGTTTATCGTGCCTTTTGTTATTTATTGGATTGAATAAAAATCTGTTTTTCTGAAAAAAGATTATTACAACATTTTCATTTTTATTAAGCGGCTATCGACTTAATCCTGCCAATTGTTGGCTTCCGACTGCCTACTGCTTACTGCTTACTTCTCAACTACCGGTATTCACCAAACACCTCCCGCAATACATCAGCAATCTCACCGAGGGTGCAATAGTTTTCCACGGCGGCAACTACAGCGGGCATAAGGTTGGTGCCATCAATGGCAGCGGAACGAACTGATTGCAAAGCCCCCTTTACGGCTGCCGCATCGCGGGATGCTTTTAATCGGGACAGGCTTTCGATCTGTTTGTCACGAATACTGTCATCCACGCGAAAAACAGGAATGTTGCCCACTTTCTCCTGGCTGAATTTATTCACGCCAACAATGATCTTTTCGCCCCTTTCAATGCCCCGCTGGTAGTCGTAAGCACTGCGTGCAATTTCATCCTGCATAAAACCGCTTTCTATGGCCGATACACTGCCGCCCATGGCGTCAATTTTTTCCAGCAGGCTCCAGGCACGTTCTTCCACTTCTGCGGTAAGCGCTTCTACAAAATAAGAACCGGCTAACGGATCCACTGTGTCCGGCGCACCGCTTTCAAACGCAATGATCTGTTGTGTCCGCAATGCAATGCTGGCTGCTTCTTCCGTAGGCAGGCTAAGGGCTTCGTCATAGCCATTTGTGTGCAGCGATTGCGTACCGCCTAAGACCGCCGCCAGCGACTGAATGGTTACACGGGAGATGTTGTTGAGAGGTTGCTGTGCCGTTAAAGTGCTGCCGCCGGTTTGTGTGTGAAAGCGCAGCATCAGTGCTTTGGGATCGGTAGCGCCAAGGTCTGTCATGATCTTTGCCCACATACGCCTTGCCGCACGAAACTTGGCCACTTCTTCAAAGAGGTTGTTGTGGGCATTGAAGAAAAATGAAAGTCGTTTGCCAAAAACGTTGATGTCAAGGCCTTTTTGCAACGCCGCCTGCACATAGGCCTTACCGTTACTTAGCGTAAATGCAATTTCCTGTACGGCCGTGCTGCCGGCTTCGCGGATATGGTAGCCCGAGATAGAGATGGTGTTCCATTTGGGCACTTCCTTGCTACACCACTCAAAAATATCGGTGATGATGCGCATGGAAGGCTTGGGCGGGTAGATATAGGTTCCTCTGGCTGCGTATTCTTTCAGAATATCGTTCTGAATGGTGCCTGTGATTTTTTTTAGGTCGGCACCCTGCTTTTTCGCCAGGGCCACGTAAAACGAAAGAAGAATATAAGCCGTTGCGTTGATGGTCATGGACGTAGATACATCCTGCAGGCGAATGCCGTTAAAAAGAGCTTCCATATCCTGCAATGAATCAATGGCCACACCCACTTTTCCCACTTCACCTTCCGCCAGTTGATGGTCGCTGTCGTAGCCAATTTGCGTGGGCAAATCAAACGCAACGCTCAAGCCCATCACACCCTGCGACAAAAGGTAATGGTACCGTTTATTGCTTTCTTCAGCCGTGGAAAAACCAGCGTACTGCCGCATGGTCCAGAGCTTCCCCCGGTACATATCGGGCTGAATGCCTCGTGTAAACGGCAATTCACCCGGTTTGCCCAAACTGTCAGCAGAAAGATTGGCAAGATCTTCCGGTGTGTACACCGTTTTTATTTCGATTCCCGAATCGGTTTGTTTGTTCTGACTCATAAATTTTCAAATAACAGCAACATCGTTTTAAATAAACAGCCGTTTCCACTCACTCCATAACCTAAAGGATACGTCTTGCTTCTTCATTCAGCGTGTCCAGCGTAAACGTATGCAAAGCGGCATTCTCCTGGTTTAGAATTGCCTCCAGTAGACCTTTATTGAGATCATGTGCCGATGCTTCCGCAGGAAGGGTACGGGCAATGGTATTGATGATCAAAAGAGTTTGATCGCGAAGGTTGCGTACGGCTTCCCAGGCAGCCTGGCTGACATAGATCTGTTGCGAAGCGTTGTATTCAAATTCCTGCTTGATGGTTTCTATCAGCATCAATTGCATGTCTCTTGCCGAAAGCTGTGGCTGGTTCACGCGACTGATCAATGCAGGCAGTGAAATGCGTTCGCAGAGGATAACCAGTCTTTCAAATGCCTGCAATTGCAGGGGCTTGGTGGTAAAGGACTGCACCGGGACCGGCTGTTTTTCGCGGTAGGTGCGTAAAAACGCCAGGAAACCAACAACAAGGGCCAGGGCTGAGATCAAAAGACTAAGCGTGGATGCTTCCATGAAATTTTATTAAGGGGCAAAAATACTGTGAAACTCTTTCTGTATGCCGTTGGCGGTAACGAACTTGTGTCGTATCGTAGTAAATTTGCCACATGAATACAATTACAGCAGCACCGGTGCAATTTACCGACGGTGCAGTAACAGAAATAAAACGCCTGATGCAGGAACCCGGTTTTGATCAGAGCAAAACCTTGCGCATTGGCGTCAAGGGTGGCGGGTGCTCCGGGTTGTCGTATGTGCTGGGGTTTGATGACAGGGGAGAGAAGGACAATGCCTACGAGGTAAACGGGGTGCCTTTTGTAATGGACCCGGCGCATGAACTTTACCTTGCCGGCATGCAGATCGACTGGGAAAATGGCTTAAACAACCGGGGCTTTACGTTTAGCAATCCCAACGCATCATCGACTTGCGGCTGCGGTTCGTCATTTGGCGTATAATCTTTACTGTGCATAAAAAATCATTCACTAAAAACGCAAACAAGTCGTTTGCGTTTTTTTATGCCGAATAAAATATGGTTTAAGCGTAAAAATTGATTTCACTACTTTTCTTCTCGCACTAATTTCATACCTCTCCACTTGATTGTTGCCTCAATACATTCACCGTTACCAGTAGTTGGCCAGTATGGCGCATGGTGTGTTCGGCCGCATGAAAAAGTAATCCGAGTACAGTGGAAGGCAGTTTGCTCCGCCCGACTTCTCTTGCTTCCGTCAGGCTCTCCGCATCGAAGGTTTTCAGGTTCTCAACAAAACCATCAACTGTTTCATTAAGATGTTGACAAAGACTGGCCGTTGATTCGTCTCCGCCAACGCCTTCTTTCTTCAAGTAGGCAAATTGCTCCGGGGAAAGTGCTTGCCCTTTTGCATAGGTCTGCAACCGGTCGAGCACACCGGGAATGTGTTGGAGGTGAAAGCCAACAGATGCAGAACCGGCAGGCTTTTCCCACAACAAAGCATCCGGGAAATTTTGCAGCATCCCGTTGATCTCTTCTTTTGCCTGTAACAGCGCATGTGCCGCCGGTTGCAGGTAAGGTGAGATGCCAGGTAAAGCGCCGCGCAGCCAAACTTCGGGTTGTGTAGAGGTAGACATAGCTCAAAGGTATTGGCTTTTCATTACCAACGGGAACAGCAGCTTTAGCGTCTATCCAATATGGGTTAAACAAACCTTTTCAAACAAATTGTTTCAATACAAAATGTCAACTGTAAAATGTATTCAACCAAATAACCTTATTTGGTCATCAGCACTCTTGTTTGCGTGCCAATGGGAATATTCACCGAGGGCTTTTCGTAAGTGACGAACGAAACATCTTTTTCGGTTTGCCAGGTAAATATCTTTTGCCGGAGATTGGGATAGCGATTGACCTCTTCAACTTTTACAAGCGTGGCATAGACCATCTCGGCCTGTACCTCTTTGGCGGGAAAGCAAGCATAGCAGACCGCGCAAATGGCAAGGGATAAAATTGTTTTCATTTCCTGTGTTTTTTGTTAGCACAAAATCTTGTCTTCAGTACAGAAACAGGCTCAATCTTATCAAAGCATGGATGGCAGCTATTGCTGAAAGAACAAAGTATGTTCCAATTTGTTGGCAGTAGGGTTGAAGTGATGAGGTGCAGAAGCCAGACAAGGCAACTCCCGGCGTTTTAAAAATCTATGTAGTTGTAAAAGAAGCAGTAACAAAAAATCGGGACAGTGAAATATTTTTTAATACGAAAGCGCGGCACGATTTCGTTTCATCCTTTTTTAGATAAAATAGCAAACAAACTAGCCGGGGACCAAACTTACACACGCAAACGGGTAAGGTTCTGTGCAGAAAATTGAGTAACTAATCAGCAGTATCGTTCAATACTTTTTCCATCACCATAAATTCAAGCTTTTGCCGGGGCAGGCCAAAAGCCGGATCATCAGGAAACGGCGCTCTTTCACCTGTATCCTTGTAGCCTTTGCGTTTATAGTATTCTATAAGTGTTTCCCTGGCCGTTATCACTGTCATTTGTATACGGTTGCAATCACATAGATGGGCAACCTCTTGGGCAGCTTGCATTAGCGAAGCGCCAATTCCCTTGGCCTGCAGCATTGGCGATACCGTTAACATACCCAAGTAAAGCACCCTGCCTTTTTTCTCTAGGTAAACACAACCAACAATCTCTTCGTCTTCCGCTACCAAAATTTCGGCTTCGCTATTTTCAATCATTCCCTGCAACGAAGTTTCGCTGGTGCGGATGCCATCCAGCAGGTCAGCCTCTGTTGTCCAGCCCTGGCGGGAGCTGTCGCCCCGGTAAGCACTGTTCACTAGTTTATTTAATGCAACAACATCTTTCGCTGTCGCTTTCCTGATCTTCATGCTGCCTCCATTCACGGTAAAAAAAAGCTGTTCTATTTTTTGCCTGTTGCCGCCCATCGGATACCGGCCAGCAGGTGGTCAAGAAATGCCGGCTCGTCGAAGGTTTGCGGAACATGGCCCAACGCGGTATAAAAAGAGCGACCACCATCGTACTGCTGGTACCAGGCAATCGGATGCATCTTACCCATGCCTTCTGATTTTTTGTTACCCCACTGCACGTTGGCGTTGTAGGTCGATTCGTCAACAGACAAGATATACTGGAGGTTGGGCGATTTTTCAGGACCGAAATCATACCATTCGTCCGTCCAGAGGCGACCGTTGGCAAAGCCTTCGAGTCCCGGGAACGTTTTGTCGAGCACTTGGAGCTTTGCTGTTTGAATGGCCGGGTGAATTTTAAACATACGGCCAACCAACTTTGTGTACCATTCCCAATCGTATTCCGTATCCGACGCACTGTGTATGCCCACATAACCTTTACCTGACTGGATAAAGCGTTCCATTACTTTTTGCTGTTCGTCATTAAAAATATTACCGGTAGTATGCAGGAAGATCACTACCTGGAATTGGGAAAGGTATTGGTCGTTAAAGCCACCTGGGTTCTCCCATAACACAACATCGAAAAAAATGCCTTTCGGCCATCTTTTTTAAAGCGATCACGCCACTGTGCAGGGCTTCGTGGTGCCATCCGTTGGTAGTGGTCACCAGCAGGGCCTTAAATTGTTTTTGCGCCATTGCAGGAGCAACCAAAAGCTGAAGTACCATAAGCGTAAAAAAGAGTTTTTTTCTCATTGATGAAAGATAGGGGATAATTGAGAATCGATATTCGGATATTGAGATATTGGGATACTTTACGTTTATTGATAACCGTTTACTGTTTGCCGTTTACCGTTTACCGTTTTTTGCTTCTCGTCTGACGTCTCTCGTTTGACGTCTCTCGTCTACCGCACCAGCTTTGCCACACGGCCGTTACCACCGGCCAGGTAAACAGCTTTGCCTTCTTTTGCTTTCAGCACAACATGATAAGGCTCTTTGCTGATCTGCGTCCAGGTTTTGCCGCCATCCGAAGAATAATCAACACCGCTGGTACCGCAGGCAATCACTTCGTTTTCCGTAATGAATTCTACACAGCTTTTATAGCCTTTTGGTGGTTTGGTTGCCGCCTTCCAGTTTTGTCCGCGATCGGTTGTATAAAAACAATTGGCGGTTGCGATTGAATCTGCCGCGTAGTCACCACCCACCACGATCATCTTTTTGCCGCCGTTGCGTTTTTGGTGATCCCATACGGCAATAGAAAAAGCACCGGTAGAGCTTTTACCCTGCAGGATGGGAAGGTTGATCTTTTGGTCGCGGATATAGACATTGGAAGTTTTCCCGCCAGTAACAAACACAGCTTCGTCGCGGTCAAGGGCACGAATGGACGTACCGCTGGCCGCGAAAATCGCTTCACCATCAGCCGCTGCGGGTCGGTATTGTTCAGGAATGGCCCGCCACGAATGGCCGCCGTCGAAGGTCCGGGCAATAAAGAGCTTGCCATCAATAGGGTCTCCAATGACAATACCGGACTCGCTGTTCCAGAATTCCATGCCATCGAGAAACATGCCTTTGGTTTTGTTTTCGTACACCACTTTCCAGCTTTCGCCGCCATCGGTAGTGCGCAGGATATACGCCGGTTCGCCCACTACCATAATAATAGCAGTGGTAGCATCAAAAGCCTGTATGTCGCGAAAGTCGGCCGTATCAAACCGTGAAACCTTGAACCATTTCCAATCCTTTCCGCCATTGATAGTACGACCCACCGTGCCGTTGGAGCCGCTTACCCAGGCCACGTTGTCATTCACCACGCTCATGCCGCGCAGGGACGTTTTTTTCCCGGATGTTAATGTATCGATGCGGGGAAGAGATGCCTGAGCAAACAAAACCGTTTGAAGACTAAAACAAAACAGGAGAAAAAAAAATTTTTTCATAGTTGCGTTGATTAACCGTCTTGCCAGGTAAAAAATTCTTGGCCAGATGGTGCTGTTCAAAAAAAATAAAGATGCTGATTTTTCACTTTCAACCCCAAAGAAAAATCCCAACCGGCAAAAGGTTGGGATTCTCTTACTAATTAAAATGCGTCGTAGAATTCAATTTTACGATACTGATATACAACGCAGCGATCTTATAAATTGGACAGGCTTTCTTCAATGGCCCTGATCTTTTCTTCGGCATCCTGCTTTTTCCGGCGTTCGGCTTCCACCACTTCGGCTTTTGCGTTTTGTACAAAGCGTTCGTTGCCCAATTTTTTTTCTACGGAAACCAAAAAGCCGCGGTAATAATCCAGGTCTTTTTGCAGCTTTTCTTTTTGCGCTTCGGTATTGATCTCCTGTTCCGATTCAAGATAGAATTTATTGGTGCCCACCACCACTGTCATGGTGTTAGGTACCGCGTCGGTTACATATTGAACAGAACCGGCGGCAACTTGTTTGGCCAGCAGGCTTTCAATATTGGTGAACGCTTCGGGGGTAGCCGACTGAATGTGCAGGGTAATGTTTTCCCGTGGCTTTAAACCGGCTTTGCTCCGCGTATCACGGATGGCTGTAATCATTTCCTTTAAGGTTCTGCCAAGGGTCAACACGTCCCTTTCATCCAGGCTGGAAATATTAGTATGATGATTGCCCGCTTCACCCTGCTGGCGAATGGTAAGGTCATCGCCTTCCTGGCGGTGGCGCAACTGGTGATAGATCTCTTCCGTAACAAAGGGCATGAAAGGATGGAGCAATTGCACCAGCTCTTCAAAGAAATCCAGCGTACAGGTAAGCAGGTGATCCTCTATCTTTTCGCCGTACGGCGGCTTTACCCACTCGAGGTACCAGCTACAGAAATCATCCCATACCAGGGAGTAAATTGTTTTCAGTGCTTCGCTTAAACGGAAGTCCTGGTAAAGGGCCTCCACTTCCGCTTTTGCCTCTTTCAACCGGGCTTCAAACCAGGTGGCGGCAAAGGTTGCCTTTTCATAGTCCTCGCTGCTGCGATCGTAAGCCACGGTGCCATTGGCTTCCCACATTTTTACCAGCTTCAGCGCATTCCAGATCTTATTGTTGAAATTGCGTCCCTGGTCGCAACTGCTGTCGTCGAAAAGAAGATCGTTGCCGGCAGGAGCGGAGATAAGAATACCAAAACGAACGGCATCGGCACCAAAGCGATCGATGAGCTCCAGCAAGTCTGGTGAGTTTCCAAGACTCTTACTCATCTTGCGTCCTTGTTTGTCACGAACCATCCCGGTGAAATACACATGCTCAAATGGCTTTTCCTTCCTATATTCTTCGCCGGCCATCACCATGCGGGCTACCCAAAAAAAGATAATGTCCTGGCCCGTTACCAGCACCGAGGTAGGGTAGTAATAATCGATCTCCGGATTGCCCGGCTCCGTAATGCCTTTGAAAACCTCGATGGGCCAAAGCCAGGAAGAGAACCAGGTGTCCAGCACATCTTCATCCTGCACCAGCGAAACGGGTTGGCGATTAAAGGCTTTCTGAAACGCTACCCTTGCTTCTTCTTCCGTTTCCGCCACCACAAACAAGCCTTCCTCATCGTACCAGGCAGGAATGCGCTGGCCCCACCAAAGCTGGCGACTGATACACCAGTCTTTTACATTCTCCAGCCAATATTTATAGGTGGCCAGGAAGCGTTCTTCGGGATGAATTTTGATCTCACCACCGGTAACAGCTTCCAGTGCGCTGCCTGCCAATTCTTTCATCTTTACAAACCACTGCGTGGAGATGCGGGGCTCTACAACACAATTGGTTCGCTGCGAAAAACCAAGGCGGGTGCTGTACTCTTCTTCTTTTGCCAACAGCCCATCAGCCTGCAGCGTTTCAATGGCTGCCTTGCGGGCATCAAAACGATCCATACCCACAAAAACCTCCGCCGCTTCGCTCAGGGTGCCATCAGCATTCAGCGTGTCGATGATGGGCAGGTTGTGCTTCAGGCCAAGGTTGTAATCATTAATGTCGTGTGCCGGTGTGATCTTTAACGCACCAGTACCAAATGCAGGGTCAACATAGGAGTCGGCAATAACCGGTACGGCGCGGTTCACCAGCGGCACCATCACTTTCTTACCGATCAGGTGCTTGTAACGCTCATCATCGGGATGCACACAGACTGCCACGTCGCCCATAATGGTTTCGGGCCGTTGCGTGGCAATAATGATATAGTCTTCGGTCGAAAGTTCCGTGTCTACTGTTGTTGATTCCTGACTTCGATTGTCTGATTCCGAACTTTCAACAACCTTATATTTTACGTAGTACAGTTTTCCCTGGATATCCCTGTATTCCACTTCTTCATCGCTCAACGCAGTTTGCGCCTGGGGGTCCCAGTTGATAATTCGGGCACCACGATAGATCAGTCCTTTGTTGAAGAGGTCAACAAATACCTTGATGACTGCCTTGTAGTAGTGGTCATCCATGGTAAAGGTGGTACGGTTCCAGTCGACACTGCAGCCCAGCTTTTTGATCTGGTGATAGATAATGCCACCGTATTTGTCTTTCCATTCAAAGGCATGCGAAAGAAAAGCTTCACGGGTAAGGTCATGCTTGTGAATGCCTTTTTCTTTTTCCAGCATTTGCACCACTTTGGCTTCGGTAGCAATAGAAGCGTGGTCGCTGCCGGGAACCCAGCAGGCATTGTAGCCGCTCATGCGGGCCTTGCGTACCAGTACATCCTGCACCGTTTCGTTCAGTGTATGTCCCATGTGCAACACACCGGTTACATTGGGTGGCGGAATCACTACGGTAAAAGGTTTACGGTCATCGGGCTGGCTCGAAAAATAGGCCTTGTCCAGCCAGTGCTGGTACCACTTTTCTTCGGTTGCCCCTGGTTCAAAATTTTTGGAAAGCTCCGTACTCATGTAATAAAAATTGGTGTGCAAAGATAAGCGGCACACCAATGTATCCGGTGAAAACAGGGAGGACTCAAAGCCCGGCTTCCGGAAATTTTTCCTTGATCTCGCGGCACACGTAAATGCCGCCCCTCGCTACAGTTTTAATGGCTTCAAGCATTTCTTCGGAAGGAGAGTTTTTGGTGACATAACCTTTTGCGCCAAGCTGCAACATGTTTTTTGCGTAGGCCGGTTGATTGTTGATAGAAAGGCCAATTATTTTGATAGAAGGTTGCGCTTTTACGATCTTACGGGTAGCCTCAAAGCCGTTCACAGGGCTCATATTGATGTCCATGAGCATGATATCGGGCTTGTCGGTAGTGGCGCAACGAATGGCTTCTTCGCCCGAAGCACACTCGGCAATCACCCGTATTTGCGGATCGCGTTGTAATACCATCTTCCAGGTTTCACGCATCAAGGTATGGTCATCTACAATAACCAAACGTATAGGCTGGTCCATAAAAAGCATGCAATTGAATCAACAGTATATTCAAATTGCAATTGACCTCCATTGCAAGGTGGGATTTTCCTGAGCCAATGCAGATTGGCCGGAGGTATTGGTCTTGTAAGAAAAGGGTCGGTTTAAAACAACTGTCGCAAAACTATTCAAACTCCAGTTGACTGTTGTTGATATAGTTTACCAGAGCGGCAGAGTTTTTCAGGTTGAGTTTCTTTAGAATATTGTAACGGTGTACTTCTACCGTTTTCACCGAGATGTCGAGGTTTTCCGCGATCTCTTTAGATGAAAAGCCTTTTTTAATAAAATTAATGATCTCAATTTCCCGTTGCGAAAGCGCATTTAACCCGCTTTGCTGGTCTTCGCCATTGATGACTTGCTCGGAAAGGATGTTTTTAATTTCATCACAAATATAGCGCCGGCCGGCTTGAATTTCCATAATGGCCTTGAACATTTCTTCGCGGGATGAGTTTTTCGTGACATAGCCCATGGCGCCTTTCTGGATCATTTTGCGGGCATAGGTTGGTTGCGTATGCAGCGAAACACCAAGAATGCGGGACGCTGGTGAAAACTTCCGGATGAGTTGCGTGGCTTCGATCCCGTTCATGCCAGGCAGGTTGATGTCCATGATGACAATGTGCGGCCGCAATTGCTTTGCCAGTTCCACAGCTTCTTCACCACTGCCACATTCGGCCACAACGCTAAAACGCTCATCCGTGTTTAAGATAAAGCTCCAGGTTTCCCTAACAAGTGTATGATCGTCTGCAATAAGAATGGTAATTTTTTCCATGCTGTTTTTCAATTTTTAGCCGGCAAAGGCAATAGGAAATTGTAATTCGATCGTACAACCCTTTCCAGGGTTGGCTTTCAGCTGCAAAGTACCGTTTATCAGGTAAATTCTGTTCTGAATATTTTTCAGCCCGGCACCCATCCGGGTTTTTTCGGGTAAAAATCCAACGCCGTTATCACTCACCACCAACTTTGCCTCTTCGTTCAGCAACAACAATTCGATGGTAACGTAAGTGGCTTTTGAATGGCGAAGCACATTGTTCAACGATTCCTGGATAATGCGAAAGAGCGTCAGTTTTTGCTGGCTGTGTAACAGAGCCTCAATAGACTCATCGGCACAAAGGTCGACCTTTATTTGCTGTGTAAGATGCAAATTTTCGATGAGGTCCCTGATCGTGTCGATCAAGCCAAGGTCGCCGATACTGGGATCCATCAGCGAACGCGAAAGCAGGCGGATTTCCTGGATAATGCCGCTGATATTGGCCAGGCTTTTCCGTATCAGTTCTTCATTCAGGTCGGTGGAGGAAAGTGCCAGTTCGAGGTAAAGCTTGGTGGTTGTTAACACCTGGTTAATGTTGTCGTGCAGCTCTTTCCCGATCTCGGCTCTTTCAGCTTCCTGCGAATCTACTGTGGCCTTGTGCAAGAGGCGCTGGTACTCCAGTTGGTTTTGGAGTAGTTCTTTTTCGAGCCGTTTGCGCTCTGAAATATTTTGTGCCGAGCCGATCAAACGAAACGGATTGCCGGCGCCATCCCGCAGCAAAATGGCGCGGTCATAAACGCAGGCATAATCGCCGTTCTTTTGCCGGAAGCGGTACTCCTGCTCAAACGTATGGCGATGGGGTGCCTGCAGTACTTTGTTTAAAATCTGCTTTACATTTTCCAGGTCATCGGGATGAACGCGTTCCAGCATGGGAGCCATTTTTTCAACAGTATTGTCTCCCGAAAGTTCCAGTACGTTTTGCACGCCGTCCTTTGTGCGATACAGCCGGTTGTTTTCAATGTCCCATTCCCACATCAGTTCATGCGTGGCCCGCATCATAGAGGTAAAGCGGTCGTTGACCTGTTTTAATTCAAGCTCCCTGTTCACAGCGTCAGTAATATCAGTATGGGTACCAATCATGCGCAGGGGTTTGCCTTCCTCGTCAAACGAAACCAGCCTGCCCTTGGCCATGATCCAGCGGTAGCGGCCCTCGGCATCGCGAATGCGATACCGGCTGTCATGATCAGGGTTGCGGGAATCGATATGGGTGCTGACGATCTCCTGCATCTTGTCACGGTCGTCGGGATGAATGCGGGAAAGCCAATCCGAAAAATCAGCCTTCAGATCATTCTCATCAAAATTGTACAGCTTTTTGTACGACCCAGAATAAATCACCTCGTTGGTTTGCAGGTTCCAGTCCCAGGCCACCTGGTTGGCTGCTTCCAGGGCAAACTGTAGCCGCTCTTCGGATTCCAGCACGGCCTTTTGCGATCGTTTTTTATCCGTAACATCCCGTGAGGTCAGGATGGCACCAATGATCTTATTGTCAGCGTTGTAAGCAGGTTGAAACGAATTCTCAAAATAGATCTTTGTTCCATCCGGAAGCACATGTTCGGTTTCGGTAAGAAAATGCTTGCCTTTTAAGGCATCCTGGTACAGCGCTTCCAGTATCGGTTTCCGGCTTTCCCGCACAATGGTAAGAATGGGCATACCGGTATAAAGCTCGCTGTTGTAATAGGTGATTGCCTGCTCCTGCGCCTTGTTATTGAAATAAAGGATCCGCAGGTCGGGATCCAGAAAAACATAAGACTCCTTGATGTTGTTGAAAACAAGTTTGATGAATTCCGATTCCGGAAAAAGAAAATGACTGGCAACTGGATTCGACATACGCTATGATAAAAAACACAATGTGTCTCCGGAATGAAAATACAGTTTTCTTACTGTGGTTTGTATTCTTGCGCCCCTTTTTTAAGGGCAAATGTTTTCGGGTCATTCGTTTGCGAACGATTTTTGTCTCTACCTTTAAGATCAAATCATTTGGGACCGAATTAATTCAATTGCATGGAGAAGAACCTAACGTCATGGTATAGCCACCGCGTGGAAAAAGAAATGCCCGTTGCCGTTTATGGCCATTACGGATTTGTGTTGCTGCTGGTACCAACAGCTGCCGCGGATTACCTCGAATACGAACGCTTTGGCCTTATCGACACCATAAAGCCCCACATTGAAGGCGGCAAGGTAAAAGTGTATTCGGTCAACAGCATCAACAACGATAGCTGGCTCAACAACAACGTACATCCCAAGCACAAAACATGGATGCACAACCAGTTCAACCATTACATCTACGATGAAGTGGTGCCTTATATCAAAGCAACATCGGGTTACGATACTCCCATCGTCATCAGCGGGGCTTCGTTTGGTGCCCTGCACAGCATGAACCTATTTTTAAAGCGGCCGGACCTGCTCAACGGCGTTATCGCCATGAGTGGTGTGTACGACCTGACGGAATACACAAAAGGGCATTACGACGATGACGTGTACTTCAACAGCCCGCAGCACTACATGCCTAATCTAACTGATCACCATACGCTGGAACAGATTCGCCGGAGCAACCATATTCATCTTTTCAGTGGCAGCGGACCATATGAAGACCCCAATGCCAGCCGGAGCTTTGCCTCCATTCTTTACAACAAAGGGATCAACTACGAGTTGGACATTTGGGGCAGCGAATGGCCCCACGATTGGAATACATGGAAAGCCATGCTGCCGCATTACCTGGAGACAAGGTTTTGATGAAAGTTCAGTAATTGTTAGTTGAGAGTTAGGAGAGGGGAGGATTGTTGCAAGTTCATATTTCAACAGTGCTGGTGGAGGATTTCAACAAACGTTTCCCGTTGTATCAACCGGGCACCCAGGCTTTCCACATGCGGGGTGTACACCTGGCAGTCTAGCAGCGCCAAACCTTCTTTGGTTAGCTGCTGCACATAATGAATAAAAACAAATTTTGATGCATTGGTAACGGTGCTAAACATGCTTTCGCCAAAAAATACGTTGCCGATACGGATGCCATACATGCCGCCGACCAGTTTTCCGTCCTGCCAGGTTTCTGCGCTGTGTGCAACGCCTCGGCGGTGAAGTTCGTTGTAAACTTCCTGCATTTCGGGAGTGATCTAGGTGCCGTCCTGCCCGTTGCGGGAAACAGTTGCGCAAGCTTCTATCACCGCCGAAAAGGAAGTGTTTGTACGAAATTCAAAGGATTCCTTTTTCAAAACTTTTTGCATGCTGCGGCTGATGTGGAGCTCAACAGGGAAAAGCACGAAGCGGGGATCAGGGCTCCACCAAAGTGGTATGTCGTCGCTGTACCAGGGAAAAATACCTTTGGGATAGGCTTCCAAAACTCTTTCCGGTGTTACCCTTCCACCAATGACCAACAGCCCTTCATCGTCTGCAGTATGCAGCGGCGGAAAACGAAAATCCGGCTCTGAAAAACAAACAAGTGGCATGCGCGGGATGTAATTACAAAAGGTGAGAAAACCGCATCAACAAATGATGACTTGTTTTAGCTTGAAAGAATTTACCGGAAAGATCAAACAATCACTTCAATAGTGGCGCTGATGCCCCTGTCGAGAATGGCATCGCATTTCGGGCGGAGGTCTTCATACTCGCCTTCTTTGACGGCATATTTCCCGTTGAAATGAATAATATAGGCGCATTGTTCGGCCTGTTCGTAGGTGTGGCCGCAGACTTCCACCAGGGTTTCTATCACCCATTCAAAGGTGTTGACATCATCGTTCCAGACGATCAGTTGGTAGGGGTTGGCCGTTTTGGTTTCTACGGCGGTTTCTACCAATACGTCGCTATCTGTTGAAGGATTATTCACGGGGCAAAGATAAATAAGATCACCAAACCACACATTTCTGTGCAACCGCATTTTGGCAGGCCTATTTTGGTAATAAATCGATGGCATTCCGAAAAGCAACAAAGGCAAAAATTTTCCGTTGGAAATGATCCAAATCAGAAAACAACATTATCAAGATCAGCAGGGAAAAAAGCGGCAGGAAATAGCTTTGCCGGAAATAACAGCGAAAGCATCCGTCCTGGTGAGATGAAAACGCGGAAAAGCGAAGAAAGCGCAGGACATATAACGATTGTTCACTTAAAATAATTAGCGATGTTTCTCCACATTGTAGACTCCATGACCGTTGAAGAAGTACAGGACAGGTTCAATGAATGTTTTCCTTTTTTGACCATCGAGTTTTATTCTGTTCCCCACAAACCCTTCCAGGCTACCGACAACCGCTACCGTTACGATGCAAAAGAATTGATCGGTGAGATCCGTACCAACCACGCCAAAGGCGCCATGGAAATAAAGTCCTGGTATACCGTAGCCCGAGTTGAAAAAGAATTGTGGGAACGGTATGGGCTGCATGCGCAGGTTTGCCGCCTGAACCCTTCCGGCGAAGCGGTGCAAACCGCGTCCAGCGATAATTTTACCTTGTTTGAGCAAAGCCAGATGGTGCTTGAAGCAGAGCGGCTCGCGGTGTAATGCAAGCCTAAATTTTCCATTGGTTTAATGCAATATTGTTATTTCACGACAATAGGGTTGTGCGGCTAGTTGGTTTGTTGCCTCAACAAAATACCAACCGGCGCTTGCTTCATTAAAACCGTTTTGTAAAGATTGCTTTTTTGCAGGTATATTTTCAATGGACAAATTGAAAAACAGTTTGACACTACAATAAGAAGCCCTGCCGATTGAAACCTGCTTGGTGCCAGGATAAATAAGGCCTGCTTCATAGAAACCAAATCTTCCTGCCATCCTGCTTAGCTTTGTGCTTCAGGCAGCATGGCGACTTGCTGAAGGCTCTTCCTGCCTGCACGCCAAATTCCACACCTGAAAAATACAACTGATGAACTGGCACAACCTTTCCACCGAGGACGTATTGCAAAAGACCGGCTCTTCGCTGAACGGGCTTTCCGAAGAAACCGTAACAAAAAAGCGGGAGGAATTTGGTCTAAACATCCTGGAAGGGAAAAAGAAAAAACCTGCCTGGCTGCTGTTTGCCCACCAGTTCACCGACTTTATGATCCTGGTGCTGATTGCGGCGGCTATCATTTCGGGCATTGCCGGCGACACGGTTGACACGGTTATTATCCTGGTGATTGTTTTACTGAATGCCATCATTGGGTTTGTGCAGGAATACCGGGCGGAGAAAGCCATGGAAGCCCTGAAGAAAATGGCCACGCCGCAATCGACGGTGTTGCGGGATGGGCATGTTGTTACCATCACCTCGAATGACCTTGTTCCCGGCGACATTGTTTTGCTGGAAGCCGGCAATACGGTTCCGGCCGACATGCGCCTCCTGGAAATTCACAGCCTGAAGATCATGGAAGCATCGCTGACCGGCGAATCGGTTGCGGTGGACAAGATCGTCGCTAAACTTCCCGAAGAAAATCTGCCCCTTGGCGACCGCCTTAACATGGCCTATAAAAGCACGGTGGTAACAAATGGCCGCGGCCGGGGCGTGGTAACCGGCACCGGCATGCAAACCGAGATCGGTCATATTGCCAAAATGCTGCAGGAAGAAAAAACAGCCACGCCACTGCAGAAACGCATGGCCGATTTTGGTAAAAAGCTTTCCTACCTTATCCTGGCCATTTGTATCGTGCTGTTTGGTGTAGGCCTGTTGCGTGGCGAAGAGCCATTGCAGATGCTGCTGGTAGCTATTTCGCTTGCCGTTGCGGCCATTCCCGAAGCGCTGCCGGCGCTTATCACCATTGCACTTTCGCGGGGGGCGGCAAGACTCGTTACCCAAAACGTGCTGATACGCAAACTGACAGCCGTTGAAACACTGGGTTCCATTACCTATATCTGTACCGATAAAACGGGAACGCTTACCCAAAATAAAATGCGGCTGACCAATACCGAGCCAGAGCCGGATACGCCGTCGCCGGTTGACGGAATGTCGCTGCTGGATCTGTCCATGGCGCTCAACCATACGGTAATACAAGAGCAGGACCAGTTGCTGGGCGACCCCACCGAAGTGGCCATGGTGGAATCGATACAAAACACGTATTCGCCTGAAAAATACCAGCAACTGCAAACTACATATGAACGTGTGGGTGAGTTCCCGTTTGATTCGGACCGTAAATGCATGACCACCCTGCATCGCTACGATGGAAAGGTACTGGCCATAACTAAAGGTGCCGTAGAGAGTATTGTGGAAAGGCTGGCGGGCAATGGCAATGAATCCATCCAGGACCGGGCCGCCGTGATGGCCTCGGAAGGCTTGCGTGTGCTGGCTTTTGGTTATAGAATTTGGGATGAAAATCCGAAGGGCCTGCCGGTAGATGAAGTGGAAAAAGACCTGCAGTTCGCCGGGCTGGCAGGAATGATCGACCCGCCCCGCGAAGAGATCAAAGAAGCGATTTCGCTGTGCAAAACGGCCGGCATTAAACCCGTGATGATCACTGGTGACCACAAAGAGACAGCTTCGGCCATTGGCCGGCAGATCGGGCTTCTTTCCGACGGTGAAATGGTGGTGACCGGCGGGGAGCTGGCAAGAATGGATAAGCAGGAGCTGGATGAAAAAGTCGAAAATATAAGAGTCTATGCACGGGTGTCACCCGATCAAAAACTGGCCATTGTAAAAGCACTCCAGGACAAGGCGCATTTTGTGGCCATGACCGGTGATGGTGTGAATGATGCGCCTTCGCTTAAAAAAGCCAACATCGGCATTGCCATGGGCATCACCGGCACCGATGTTACCAAAGAGGTTTCGGACATGATACTGCTCGATGACAATTTTGCCACCATCGTAAAAGCTATAAAGGAAGGGCGGCGCATCTACGACAACATCCGGCGGTTTGTGAAATACATCATGACCTGTAACGGCGCCGAGATCTGGACCATTTTTTTAGCGCCGCTTATTGGCTTGCCCATACCGCTATTACCCATTCATATCCTCTGGATCAATCTTGTTACCGATAGCCTGCCCGGGCTGGCGCTTTCTACCGAAAAAGCCGAACGAAACATCATGCGCAGGCCGCCACGCAAAACAGACGAAAGCCTGTTTGCCGAAGGTATTGGGCTTCATATTGTTTGGGTGGGATTACTGATGGCTTTTTTAACCCTTGGCATCCAGGCCTGGTCTATCAGCAAGGACATGCACTGGCAAACCATGGTGTTCACCACGCTTACCTTTGCCCAATTGGCGCACGTTTTTGCCATTCGCAGCGATACGGAATACATTTATAAAAAAGGATTTTTTAGCAACAGGCCCCTGGTTTGGTCGGTGGCTTTTACTTTTTTGTTGCAACTGGGTGTGATCTATCTTCCTTTTGCCAATCCAATTTTTCGCACGGAGCCGCTTTCCCTGGATGAATTGTTGATCTGCCTGGGCATAGCCGTGCTGCTTTTCCATGCCGTGGAACTGGAGAAATGGATCCGCAGGAAAGGGGCAAAAAAGAGCGAAAAAAGATAGTGACTCTTCTCTTTGTGCTCTCCGTGCCTCTTTATGCCCTTTGTGTTCCTTCGTAGAATTCGGATGTTACACAAAGGACACGAAGGACCACAAAGGATACAAAAAAGACAAGCAAACAGAAATCTTAATGCTACGGAAAATCCCACCAGCGATAAGTGAGGGGTTCATCACCAATAGAAAACGGTTCGCCGATATAAGGCACGGAGACAGTCACCTTGTTGCTGTCAGCGCTTTGCATCAGCCGGTTAACGGGTTCATTCCAACTGTGGGTTGATTCTGCAAATTTTGCCCAGTGAATAGGAATCACCGTAGCAGCACGCAGGTCCTGTGCTGCCCGAACGGTCTGCCAGGGAAACATGTGGTTTCGTGACCAGCGTTCGTTGTATTGTCCACATTCCAGCAATGCCAGGTCAATGGGGCCGTACTGCTCACCAATCAGCTTAAAATGGCTGCTGTAGCCGGTGTCGCCGCTGAAATAAACTTTGTGCGTTCCATCATCAATAATATAGGATGCCCAAAGCGTTTTGCGTTGCGCCATGGTGCGGTTGGAGCGGTGGTGGGCCGGGGTGGCAATAATGCGCAATCCATTGCTAAGCATTACCACATCATGCCAGTTGACTTCCGAAATTTTTTCTGCCGGAATACCCCAGCGACGCAAGTGCGAGCCAACACCGATGGGAACTACAAACCGTTTTGTTGTTTTCTTTAATTGTTTAATGGTGGTGTAATCCAGGTGGTCATAGTGGTCGTGTGAGATCACCACGGCATCCAGTTCGGGCAGGTCCTTCGAAACATAATAATTGGTGCCGCCAAAGGCATTGATCAATCCTTTGAACGGCCCGGCAAACCCGCTGAAGCTGGGATCAAACAAAATATTGGCGCCACCTGTTTTTACCAGCGCCGACGAATGCCCAAACCAAATGACGGTAGGTTTTTCAAAGCGGCGATGCAGGTCCGTCACCATGATCGGGATTGGCGTCGCCGGGTGAGTGGTCGATTTGTCGCGGAAGAAATATTTTAAAAAACCGGTCCAGCGCATTCTTCTTCTGTTGGCAGGTTGGGCGTTTCCTGTTGTGTCGATGCTGCTGGCGAAACGAATTGGAGAAGCGATGGTATCATCAATATTTTTGAATTCACCGTTGCGGTAATTGGGCAAAGCCTCAATTTTTGCCAGGTCCTCGTTTTTTGGATTGCGCCCCAGGGAAGCTATCGGCCGGCATCCGGGTACCACAATAAAAACGCTAACCATTAAAACCAACTTTGCCGCAGACGGTAGGCTTTTCAAAAGGAAAGACGGAAAAACAATTCGCATGAACATATGGTTTAGCATGTAGGGTAAACGTTGACTAGGAATGAAATTAGGCCTTGCAGCGGAAAAAAGGAGATGGGCAAAGTTTCTTCTTAGCTATAATATAATTTTTATACGATTCAATTCTGCCATCACTTAATTAAATAGTGATCACTTGGGTTTCTTAGAAACTGTCGTAATTCCACAAGCTGACAACAAACCTTCATTCATTTCGTTCAGGCTATCCATCACAAAGCCTTCATCCAATTAAGCTGTAAATTGGCTTTTGAATTTGCTTGCCATGTTACGCATTTCTTTTTTGCTCCTCCTCGTATCCACAACGCTTACTTCCACCGCGCAGCTATCCACCAGCAAGGATGGGCGTTATCTCGTAACCAAAGACAACAAACCATTTTTTTGGCTGGGCGATACAGCCTGGGAACTCTTCCACCGGCTTACCCGCGAGGAAGCGGACCTTTACCTGCAGGACAGGGCCCAAAAAGGCTTTACCGTGATACAGGCAGTGGTACTGGCTGAACTGGATGGCCTGAACACACCCAATGCCTACGGCCACAAACCGCTTTTGAACAACGACCCGGCAAAACCCAACGAGGCTTATTTTAAGCATGTCGATTACATTGTTTCCCGTGCGGGGAAGTTGGGCATGCTGGTGGGCATGCTGCCGTCCTGGGGCGACAAGTGGAATAAAAAATGGGGGACAGGCCCCGAGGTATTTACACCGGAAAACGCAAAAGCATTTGGTAATTATCTCGGTCACCGGTACCGGAATAGTCCTATTGTATGGATACTGGGTGGCGACAGGGATGTTGAGAACGAGGGCCATAAAGCGATTATCAGGGGAATGGCGCTTGGCCTGAAAGAAGGCGATGGAGGTGCCCACCTGATGACCTTTCACCCACAGGGCGGCAAAAGCTCATCTGATTTTTTTAACGACGAAAGCTGGATCGATTTTCACCTATCACAAACCGGTCATGGCAACGACTCAAAAAACTATCACTACAATCAAAAACACAGAGCCCTGCAACCGGTTCGTCCCCACCTCGACGGCGAACCGCGTTACGAGGACCATCCCAATAAATTCAACCCGGCGGAACACGGTTGGATGGACGATTTTGACGCCAGGCAAACGGCTTACTGGAGTTTGCTTTCCGGCGCCTGCGGGCATACCTATGGCAATCACAACATCTGGCAGTTTTATACGGAAAAAAGAAAACCGGTTTCGTGGGCACGTACGAACTGGAAAACCGCTTTGTCACATTCCGGTTCCCGCCAGGTTGGACTGGCTAGGAAAATCCTCGAGCAGCGAAACTGGCAACGGCTTTTACCCGACCAATCTCTTATTGTCAGCGAGAACAAAGAAGATTCAACCTACAGTGTGGCCGCCGTTTCGCAGGATGGCGATTACCTGCTTGCTTACCTTCCGTACGGCAACAAGGTCACCATCAGCACACAAAGAATAAAAGGAACCCGGCTAAAAGCCTGGTGGTTTAACCCGCGGGATGGAAGCATAATTTCTTTGCCGGCTTTTGCCAACAACGGTTCGCAAACTTTTGCTCCGCATTCGGTGGGCAGGGGCAGCGACTGGCTACTAGTAATTGAGGATGCTGCCAAAAATTACCCGGCACTAAATCCTGTGGGTTTTAAGAGAAAAAAGAAAATTTTACGCTGAATCCTGTTATTAACAAACCAAAATTACGGCCCGGTTTGCTTTTCTTAAATCTGTGACTAATTTTGCCCGGTTGCTACAATATCCTTATTTTCAGCTTTGTTTGTCAAAAAGCCTGGAAATATCCCCGAAGTAAACGGCTTGCCAGCGAATCGATAAATGGAAACGGCAGGCGCCCCGTCTTCGCACAAATCATCCCTTGAAAAATCAACTTCCTCCACCGGAAGGAAAGCCAATCCGGTCCGTTACCCGCTAAAGGGCTATGTTGAAAATAATGTAACCGTTTATGAAAAAAAACACCTGGCTTTTTTTGGTTCTTTGCCTGCCCGTCATAGGCTTATCGCAAGGTGTGAAAACAAATGGTTTTGACAAATTCCTGAAAAAACAACGCCTCGAAATGGAACCGGTAGTCGTTACCGGCCTGCCGGAAAAAGACCGCCTTTCACTTACGTATACGGCTATTTCCTCCGATCTTTTTTTAAGTCTCAGCGGTACCGGCTGGGGAGCCGCCACGGTAGACAAGGAGAACAACCTAATAATCAGTTTCACCAACGACAGTTCGGTTACCCTGAAAGCGACTTCGCTGCAAAGTTTTGAGCCCGGGCTTTTGGCGCACAGCTACCGCCATCTCTATAACCTCAATTTCCAGCAATTGTCAGCATTGAGCCGGTTTGAGATCGCCAACCTGCGCAAATACAGTTTCGATACCTATAGCGACCTTTCAATACCCGAAGAGAACAGGAGCCAATTGAAAAATCGGAGCAGCCTATTTCTTGCCGAATTAAAAAAAGCAAATATTGATGATGCGGTAAAGCAAATCAGTGTAAAAGACATTCGTGACCATATCGGCGACAGTGTTACGTTTTGTAGCAAGGTTTTTCGCACCCGTTATTTTAAGGATTCGGAAGAAGGTCCTACGGTGTTAGATGTGCAGGCCGATTTTTCTGACCCGTTTGTGAACGTGGTCATTCTTCAAAAAGACCGGGCAGCCTTTGGCAATACACCCGAGGTAAATTTGTTGAACAAAGAAGTTTGCATCAGCGGTGTTGTGCGCCTGCGCAACAATATTCCCTATGTAGCCGTGCAAGGTCCGGCGCAGATTCGCCTGCAAGAGGCAGAAACGCAGCCGGCGGCAAAACAGACCGAAGCTGTAGCCAATGTTGCCCCTACGGAAACTACGGTGGAAACACTGGCACAATACCCCGGCGGGCCAGCCGCTTTTCTAACTTACCTGGAGCAAAACTTTGCTGCTGTAAGTAGCGGAAAAAACAGTCGGCAGGTAATCCTGACATTTGTTATTGATGCACAGGGAAATTGCGGTGGTATAAAAATTTTAGAATCAAATGACAACCAGCTAACGCAACGAATAAAAAATGTATTGCTGAAAATGCCAAAATGGAAACCAGCCTTTAGCAACGGGCGGTTTGTTGCCACCCGCATTACGCAACCCATTACGATAAAAGGAGTGTAGCATTGGTAAAGACAGGTAAATCGTTACACATTCAACAGAAATTATTGTTCGACCCGAAAAACATGAAACAGGAATCGATCGCCTTTGATAAAAAAACAACACTGGATCTGAAGACCGCTTCGGAACGGATGACTGTTGCCGGCACGATCCTGACAATCGGCGCAGCCGTTGGCATTGCCACCTGCCTGTTTGTTTTCTGGCAGCATGCCTTGTTGCCTTTTGTGCTGGCCTTTGTTTTTTTCCTGGCCGGTCTTGTGCATGTGGTTACCCTGCGGCGGGGCATTCATTCGCTTTCACCGACTGGTGTGTGGATCTATACACTGGTAGCCACCGGCATCATCGTGGCCTTGCTATTTAGTGCAAAATTTTGGGGCCCCGAATTTCCGGTATACATCATCGTTAGTGCTGCCGCTGCCTTCTTGTTTCCGTTTACGGTAAATGAAATGTGGCTGGCGCAATTAGAACATGCCCTGGAAGGTGCCAGGGTTTGGCAACCGGGTCACGAGATGGAGACAGCTTATCCCAGCTTTTATTTCAATGCCACCCCGATGCGTTTCCGGGTGCTGCAGGGAAATGGTTTCCCGCAGGTAACGCTGTCATTTAAAGTGTCCAACGAATTGTCGCTTGGGAAAATATTTTTTGACCTGGCAGCCAACAAAAGCCAGAAAACAAGCAAGCCTGTTTCGCTGGCCGACGAAGACCACAACCTGTTTCACTGGGTCTTTTTTACCTCGGACAGCCTGGTACTGACTAGGCCACTTGACCCGGAAAAAACATTGGCCGAAAACGGGCTGACAGCAAAAGAAATGATTTACGTACAAAAAGTTTCAGCAGCCGACTTTAATAAGCTAATGGAACGGCCTAAATACTAACCAAATGATTACACCTGTTTACAGCAACCGTAAAAAAGCAAAAGCCCGATTTTTTGTGGCTTATGCCGGCAGTGTGTTGCTGCTGCTGGTGCTGGCTTCCTCTTTTTTAAAGCCAACGGCAAAAATCGTTGAGAAGTTTGAACCCTTCGTTACCAAGAATGAAGATCATCACAGTGCCATTTACCAGGCACTTCACCAGCGCATGGATCATCTCGACAAGCTTTGTGTAGCCGTTGCCGCCGACAGAACAACGGAAAACCTGAACCTGCTGTTAGCGGAAGAAAACGCCTTTTACGCCAGTATCGACAGCGTACGCAAAACAATCGCTTCTTTTCCCAGTCCGCAAAAAGAAAAAGAGCTGAACGCATTGCTGGAGGCCTTTACCCGTGCCGCGGAAAATCAAACCAGCCTGGCAAGGGGCATTCAACCAACAACAGGAGCAGGAGCAACGTCCTCACCGGCTTTGAACAACCAATTGCTGGCAAAAGAGCAACGCATCCTGGAGCTGGAAAATCAGAACAAAACCTTGCAACAGGAAGTGGAAGACGCCAAAGCGGCTTTGCAAAAAACGCCGCCGGTAGTGCAACAGGCACCGCCCAGTAACGGCGCTGTTTGGAAAGAGCGGTATGAATCGGTAAAAAAAGCTCACGACGGCTTAAAAGAAACAAGCAGCAAATACGAAAAGCAGGTTGTTGAACTGAAAAAATCGTACAAAGACGTTGTGGACGACAACCGCAGGCTGCTGGCGCAACTGCAGGCGGCAAGAGCGGGAAGAAACTAAGGCACCATTGAACCAAATGAATAAACACCTCACCATATTCTTTTATTGGCTGGCTGCTCTTTTGTGCGGCACCCATATATCAGCCCAGGTAAGGGCTGATGGTGGCGTTGCAGCCGCAAGGGTCCAAAATGCAAATAGCCAAACAACTTCACCGCAACAAAAACCAACGCTGCAAAAAGATATTTTGCAGGATGTGCTTTTTGCCACCAATGCCGATTGCCGTGTTTTCATTAACAACGAGGTGAAAGGAGTGGTGTCGAAAGACCGTTTTTTTTACCTGAAGCTGGCACCCGGCACGTATCATCTTATTGCCCGCAACGATTCTACCGGCGATGAATGGCGGGACCAGTTTACACTGGGTGCCGACAAGCCTGCAGAAGTATTTATCGATATGCTGTACACGATAGATGCTGGAACTGAGTTGCGGATGGAGCTTACCAGGTTTGCGTCGGCCAACAACAGCACGACAAATCCCTTATCATCCATGACAGATGAAGCGGGGCAAAAGGCCATCATCCGGCAGATCGTTGCCGACATGGTGCCCATTGCGGGTGGAACCTTTGTGATGGGCAACAACAAATCGCCTTCGAAAGACGAGGCCGAGCATCCCGTGATGCTGACGCCTTTTTTCATGAACAGGTTTGAAGTGACGCAAGAGCAGTGGTCCGCTATCATGGGGCAGCAGCCAAGCCTGAACAAAGGATGTGCCGTATGCCCGGTGGAAAATGTGAGTTGGGAAGATGTCATGATCTTTTTGCGAAAGATCAACAGCATCAGCAACCACCAGTTTCGTTTGCCCACTGAAGCGGAGTGGGAATATGTTGCCCGCTTGGGAGGGAAGGAGGAAATTGAAACAGCCGGTGGGGCAGAAGCCTATATTCAAAAAGCGGCATGGGCCTACCTGAATTCAGGCAACAGGTCACATCCTGTTGGTAAAAAGCAACCCAATGTTGCTGGTATCTACGACTTGTTTGGAAATGTGTCGGAATGGTGCATGGATTGGTATGGAGCCTTTTTCTTCCAGGAAGATTTTACCGAAAAAGACCCGGAAGGTCCGCCGCTGGGAAAAGACAAGATTATTCGTGGTGGCAACTACAAAGATTACCAGGGTGACCGGTTCCGGCCTTCGTTCCGGAACAAGGCAAACCCGAAAACAAAAACAAGCGAGATTGGTTTTCGTCTTGTGATGGAAAGAAAAGAACAGGCAAGGCAACTGCCGTGAAAAGGTCGTGGATAACTTTATCCTGAAATGGCAAGGATAACGTTAAACTTTTCGCGTCATTGCAGCGTCAATTGAATCGTAACCTACACTGTCCCCTAGAATACACGGAATGAATCGTGGTGTCTGCGCATGGAATTGAGAATTTCAATTTGTAAATGCTTGTAGCTACTTAACGAAACTGCTTACCGATTTCGCTGTTAATCTATACCCTTTATAAAACATACCCTTGTTTTAATCCATACGTCGTGCCCTTTGTGAAGCGATGAATGAATGCTATTACTAATTGAAGCGCACTGAAACCATGCAAATGTTGCCAAGCGGCGAATGTCGATCCTTACCTGTTTTTTATGCAAAACGGACCAGAATTGTTGTACTCATCTGGTTCCTGTTACTGGCAGGTGGTGCGCAGGCACAGCTTTGCCAAAACCTTATCCAAAACAATACGTTTACCATTGAGGCGCCGGTCTGCGCCAACTCGGTGGCAATTCTGCGCGGATCGGTTCCTACCATCGCCGGCAACCTTCCGTTTGTTTACCAGTGGGAACGTGCCCAGGGAAACTGCGACAATGGGAATTACCAACCGATTGCCGGTGCAAACGGAAAAGATTACGTAGTTCCTGCCGGTGCCATTCCTGCCATTTGTTATCGACGTACGGTTATTTCCGGGTTGTGCGTTGACCGGTCGACCGCTACAAGGGTGCAGGGTGAAGACAGGAAGACTCCTGTTCCACCTGTTGCCACCGTTTCGCAACCTGACTGTCAGACGAAGACCGGGTCCATTACCATTACCAGCCCTGCACCTGCAGCAGGTATCACCTACAGCATAAATGGAACAACCTATAGTAACACAACCGGCATATTTAAAGATTTGGCTCCCGGTTTTTACCCGGTAACCGCCCGGCATTCATCCGGCTGTACTTCTCCCGTTAACAATATTACTATAACGGCGTTCCAAGGAACGCCTACCGGTACGATCTCACCTGCAACAGCTACACTCTGTCCGGGCAGCAACATAACATTAACCGCTACCGGTGGTACTTCCTACCAGTGGTACCGCAACGGGGTGAAGATCGATGGGGCAACGGCGGCAACCTATGCAGCCTCTGAAGCAGGAGAGTACACTGCTGACATCCTTACCGCCTCTTGTGAAGGCAAAGCCTCCAACAGTGCCGTGGTCACTGCCGGCACAGCACCTACCGGCACCATCAGTCCTGCAACAGCTACTTTGTGTCCCGGATCTACCATCAACCTGAGTGTAAGTGGTGGTACTTCCTACCAGTGGTACCGCAACGGCGTGAAGATCGATGGGGCAACGGCGGCAACCTATGCAGCCTCTGAAGCCGGCGAGTATACTGCTGATATCATTACCGCCTCTTGTGAAGGCAAAGCCTCCAACAGTGCTGTGGTCACTGCCGGCACAGCACCTACCGGCACCATCAGTCCTGCAACCGCAACCCTTTGTCCGGGCAGCAACATAACATTAACCGCTACCGGTGGTACTTCCTACCAGTGGTACCGCAACGGCGTGAAGATCGATGGCGCAACGGCTGCTACTTACAGTGCTTCTGAAGCAGGTGAGTACACCGCTGATATCATCAGTGGCGATTGCCAGGGCAAGAGCAGCAATGCAGCTACCCTCACCGCTGGCACAGCACCTACCGGCACCATCAGTCCTGCAACCGCAACGCTTTGTCCCGGATCTACCATTAGCCTGAGTGTGAGTGGTGGTACTTCCTACCAGTGGTACCGCAACGGGGTGAAGATCGATGGGGCAACGGCGGCTACCTATGCAGCCTCTGAAGCCGGAGAGTACACTGCTGACATCCTTACCGCCTCTTGTGAAGGCAAAGCCTCCAACAGTGCCGTGGTCAGTGCCGGCACAGCACCTACCGGCACCATCAGTCCTGCAACCGCAACCCTTTGTCCGGGCAGCAACATAACATTAACCGCTACCGGTGGTACTTCCTACCAGTGGTACCGCAACGGCGTGAAGATCGATGGCGCAACGGCGGCAACCTATGCAGCCTCTGAAGCAGGTGAGTACACCGCTGATATCATTAGTGGCGATTGCCAGGGCAAGAGCAGCAATGCAGCTACCCTCACCGCTGGCACAGCACCTACCGGTACCA
>JABUMY010000007.1 GCA_013327885.1 Flavisolibacter longurius
TGGTAAAAATGAAAGCGTAAGGGAATTTGTGTAGTTTCGGATTATTCGTAAATGCTAGTGTTAGCCGCAAAAATTTTGGGCTGGTTTTATTGCAAGCAGAGGGAGATTTCTTATTTGTGAATTCGTTTTGATTATTTTGCATCGAAGGCTTTTTACACCTGAATTAACTAAATATGAACTTAGAACAGGAGATTGCATCAGCTAGAAAGGAGATAGTGTCTGATGGTTATGAGATGTCCGTCGGGGAAATTATAAACTTGTACACTAGCGATGAATTACATATAAACCCAGTATTTCAACGACTGTTCCGATGGGACGAATCTAGAAAGACGAAATTTATCGAATCGCTTTTATTAGGAATTCCAATTCCACCAATATTTGTTTATCAAAATGCAGATGGTATCTGGGAGCTGATTGATGGATTGCAGCGGCTTTCAACAATACTTGAATTTGTTGGGGTGCTGAAAGATCCTGAAGATAATTCCAGAGCACTTCCTCACTTGGTTCTTGCTGGCACTAAGTTTTTACCTTCTTTGGCTAATAGTACCTGGGAAGAAACCGGCGTTGAAGGATTGACACCCATTGGAAAAATTCAACAATTACAGATAAAGAGAGCTAGGTTGAGGGTCGAGATTTTGAAGCAAGAAAGCGACGTTAATGCGAAGTACGAATTGTTTCAAAGACTAAATACAGGGGGGCTAGAGCTTTCCGAGCAAGAGGTTCGAAACTCAGTTGCAGTGATGATCGATGAACATTTCTATGATTGGCTCAATGGTTTGGCAAATGATGCAAATTTTATTCGAACAATTGATCAAACTGAGAATGCATTGAGTAAACAGATGCACATTGAACTGGCACTTAGATTTTTAATTTTTAGGAGCATTCCTTACCAGCCGGGACTAGATGTGCATGAATATCTTGATGATGCGATGGTACAGATTATTTCTGACCAAAACTATGACCGCGATAGTGAAGCGAGGATATTCCAAAATACGTTTGAAATAATAAGTGATGCTTTAGGAGAGAACGCTTTCAAGAAGTGGGATGGAAACAAGTTCAAAGGAATGTTTTTGATGTCGCTTTATGAAGTGATTGCCCCAGGCATTTCAAGGAATTTAGAACTATTGTTACAACAAGATCCGGCTAGACGCCGTGAAATTATTGCTGAAAAGTCTAAGCAACTCTGGCAGGACAGTACTTTCGTTCGAAATAATGGCGCTGGAGTAAGGGGAACAACTCGATTAGCTAATTTACTTCCGCTTGGAGGAAACTACTTCAGTACTTTATGAAAATACGTACTGTAAATGATCTTTCTGATAGATTAGATACGGAATTTTCTTGGCGGCTTAAAGAACTTGCTGATTTGAAAGTATTAGTAAAGACGACGGAAAAGTTGAAACAGTCGTCGATGATTCGTGCGGGTTTACCATTAACTTATGCACATTGGGAAGGATTTGTCAAGTCTTCTGCTCAGTTTTATTTAAACTTCGTCCTGATGCAAAAGCATGATCTGAAAGATCTGAGTTCATGCTTTCTTGCTCTAAGCGCACAAAACTTAATAAATAAATTCACCTATTCAAATAGGACGTCATTACAATTAGAGTTGGTGAATCATTTGACAACAAATTCCTCATTGAGCACGACAGCAAATTACTCTACTACAATAAATACAAAGGCAAACTTGAATTCATCGGTTTTTACAGATATATCTCTTTCAATTGGAATTGCTATATCGCCATATGAGACTAAATTCAATTTCATCGATGAAAGTTTGTTAAAAAGGAGGAATGAGATAGCACATGGAAACTATTTAGATATTGATTCAACAGCCTTTCGGGAGATCGTAGATGAGGTAATAGGATTGATGCGACAGTTCAAAAATGACATTATGAACAGTGCGGTACAAAAGAGTTACTTGAAATAAAGAAATACTTTTTTGTTTCATAAGAAAGATATGTTTGTCGAGAAGGGAATACAATAATTCAGAATGGTAGGTCGACTGGCGTGCCGCGGCTAACATGCGCTTGGCAAAAAAGCGGCGGAAGTGCTATTTTGAGCAGTAAATCATTTTTCAGCTTGGGTGCATGTGCTCAGGTGACGGAACGCAGACTTCCGCTTCTTCGCCAAGCGCCGAACCGTTGTGTGCAAAAGAAAATCCATCTACCAAAACAGCCATGTTAAAAATCGACATCGTTAAGCGAAAAACAAATGACGGATATTATTCAAAGGCGGGACATGTCATTGTCAACTCCATTGAAGACACAGACTCATACTTCTATGAGTTGAAAGATGGCGAAAACTCTGTAAACTTATATAACGAGGAGGCAATCAACGAATTGCTGAACTATTCATTCAATGAAGTTGGGGTTTTCTTCCATAAATTTTCGTATGACATTGAAGTTGAAGATTGGGACTTCTGGCTTGATATGAATTACATTTGTAAAAGCCAATCTGGTATAACAGCACCTTCTATTGAAGTTGCATTCCGAGTTGAAACAGAAGAATGGAATAGCCCTTACAGTCTTTTAGAATTTTCCAAAGCATTATCTGAAATTATTGAATTAGAAAACGACCCAGCAATCAAATATTATCAATCAGACGAGGAATTTGTTTCAAATGGTTTTGGAATTCTTTTCAACTTAACTAACGGAGATGCCAAAATCCTTAAGGAAGAAGAAAAGGTAGTAGAAAAAGTAGAGACTTACTTATCAAGAACAAAAGCTGTCGTGATTGATAGAATAGAAAGCGATGTTGTTACAACACTTTTTAGCTTTCCTGAGGAAATCAAAACAGCTTGTAATCAGTACTTAGTTTATTTTGCCCAATTCCTAAGAGACACCGGAATTGAAGTTGAAACAGAAATCAAAGATGAGGCACATAAAACATTATTTCGAGTAATACCAAAAAGCAAAGACGAATCTTTAGATAATATAAGAGCAGCATTGAACGTCTATTTAAAAGCCACAGAGTTTGATGATTTTGGTTCTTATACTGGGGCAAACAATGATATTTCAGTTATGCAGTGGCAAGCCAACATTCTACATCTAAAATCACAACTAACACTTGCAAATTCAATCTTACAATTGAAGGAGGCAACAATACAATCGCTGCAGTTATCTAACTTCCAGTTAAATGAGCTTTTGGACAAAAACGAAAATGCCTCGGAAAGCGAGGAAGATTTGATAAAAGGAATAATAAGTGTAAAGAAATACGAAGCAAAAGGATTTACAGTCAACCTTGCCGAAATTCTTAGACGATTGAAACGGACCCTCAAATAAACTCTTCTGCACACAATAACTAAGGCTTCGTTGCGCCCAACGGGCGAACAATGAAGCCTTGGTTGAACGGAACAGGTTAAATAAAGGAAAGGTTTTTATCTATGGAGTTATCGTGTGAGGGGTAAGGTTTGTAGAGAGGCGTGGAGCCTCTTTTTTATACGTCGTATTCGGTAGTATTTATTGAAAGGCATTGCTGCCAATGCCAAACCTGACAGCAACGAGCTGCTTTTAATGAAATAAGTCCAATGTCAAAGCACGGTGTACGGACAATTGCATAACCTTCAACATTCGTTTTTTCTTCTACAAAGAATAACTCCCTATAAAATCGCTGCAGACTTCAACCTGGTCTATCGGGAGAAACAAGTATAACAGCAAAGCCTAAAATGCAATATCTCATTATCCTACTGTTTCACTATCCTCTTCCCCATGCTTTCCCCATCGGAATGACTTCACCGAAACACCTGCAAGGTCAAGTACCCTGTCAACCACCGTTTCAGCCGCCTGCTCCAGGGTTTGGGGCCGGCTGTAAAAAGAAGGAGATGCCGGGCAGACAATACCGCCGGCAAGGGTCACCGTTTCCATATTGCGGATGTGCACGAGGTTGTAAGGTGTTTCGCGAATAACTAAAATGAGTTTCTTCCGCTCTTTTAACTGCACATCGGCACCACGGGTGATCAGGTCGTTAGACATGCCTGCTGCAATGCGACCCAGCGTGCCCATGCTACAGGGAACGACCAGCAACGCATCGTATTGAGCAGAACCGGATGCAAACGGCGCTGAAAAATCTTTGGTGGTAAAATACCGGGCAGGAAAGCTGTCATAGGTTTCTTCATTCAATTCGGTGCGCCACACCTCCTTTGCATTTTCCGTCATCACCAGCGAAAGTTCCGCAACCTGTTCTTTCAGGGCACTGAGCTTTTGCAGTAAGAGCTTTGCATAGATCGAACCACTGGCACCGGTAATGGCAACTGCAATCTTTTTCATATTGTCGTTGTGAAGATACAATCAAGCGCAGGTTTTGTTGTGTACAAGAGGGGCAGGCATAAAAAAAGAGACCACGATGGGTCTCTTTTTTATCTTTCGTAAGTTTATTAAAACGCCGCTTTGTCGCTGTTGATGCTGCTGCCAACTTTGGTTTTGTCAACGTTTTCGTTACCCAGGTTCTCTAAGATCCAATTGGTCATTTTAGTGAACAGGTGATAGGTTGTGTTGTCGGTTGTTCCCCTGATACCATGATTTTTATTGGGATAATAAACCGACTCAAAATCAACATTGGCTTTTACCAGCGCTGTAACCATTTGCGTGCTGTTCTGGAAGTGCACATTGTCATCGGCCGAGCCGTGAACCAACAGGTATTTGCCCCTGATCTTATCTACATAATTAATGGGTGAATTTTCATCGTAGCCTTTGGGGTTTTCCTGCGGCGTACGCAGGAAACGCTCCGTGTAAATATTGTCGTAATAGCGCCAGGAAGTTACCGGTGCCACCGCTACGGCTGCGGTAAATACATCAGCACCTTTGGTGAGTGCCAGTGAGCTCATAAAGCCCCCAAAGCTCCATCCCCAGTGCCCGATCTTTTTGCCATCAACGAAAGGTTGTTGGCGCAGCCATTTGGCCGCGTCTATCTGGTCTTCAATTTCATACTTGCCCAGTTCCAGGTAGGTTTTCTTTTTAAATTCTTCGCCACGGAAACCAGTACCCGTATTGTCGAAGCTCACGACAATGATGCCGCGTTGCGCCATCAACTGGTACCAGTAATGATAGCGGTGAACACGATTGGCCACTTCCTGCGAGCCGGGACCGCCATAGTTGCAAAACAGCACCGGGTATTTTTTTGCGGGGTCGAAGTTGGCAGGCTTCAGCATAAAGCCGTTGATGGTATCACCGTTGCGGTTAGGAACGCGGAGAAACTCGAATTTACCGAGGTCGTAAGCGGCACGCAGCTCTTTATGCTGGTTGTTTTCACTAAGAACCGCAACCTGTTCTGCCGACAACTTGCCGCCCTTGTTGCGGATGTTGTAGCGCACCACCCGTTGTGGCGTATTAATGTTGGAATGTCTGTCGACGAACGACGTAAAATCAGGACTAAGACTTACGGCATGCCAACCGGAGCCATTGGTCAGTTGCACGGTCTTTTTGCCGCTGAAGTCAGAGACAAAAAGGTTGCGATCCATCGGCGTAGGGTAGGCCACGGAGTAATAAACCAATCCTGCTTTTTCATCCACACCATGAATGTCGGTAACATCGCTGTTGAGCTTTGTCAGGGCAGTGGTTTTTTTACCATCGAGGCTATGCAGGTAAAGACGGTACCAGCCTTCTTTTTCCGACCCGTACAACATATGCTTTCCGTCTTTCAAAAACCACCAGTCGTCATTGATGTCTACGTAGTATTTGTTTTTTTCTTCGTATAGCGTTGCGGCCTGGCCGGTGGTTGCATCTGTCAACAGGAGTTGCAGGTGGTTTTGCAGGCGGTTCATCCAAAACACAACCAGGTTGTTGTCCGATTGTGTCCATTTGATCCGGGGAATGTAAATATCTCCCTGCGTGTATTGCGCCGGAACGGTAGCACCGCTGGCAACATTGTAAATATGGATCGACACGGTGGAGTTGCTGTCGCCGGCCTTTGGATATTTGTACCGGTATTCTTTGTTATACTGGTCGTCGAAAAGCGTAAAGCTGAATTCTTTTACGCGACTTTCATCAAACTTGTAATAGGCCAGGTGCTTGCCGTTGGGGCTCCATTCATACGCCTGGCTAAAGCTAAATTCTTCTTCGTAAACCCAGTCGGCATTGCCGTTGATGATGTGGTTCCATTTGCCATCGGTTGTAATAGCGGTTGTTTTGCCGCTGGCCACGTCGTAGAGGTAAAGGTTGTTTTCAAATACATAAGCCACCTTGCTGCCATCAGGGGAAAAGCTTGGGTGAAGAATTTTGCCCTTGTTAAGCCGCACTGTTTTTTTGCTGGCCACGTCATACAGGTAGGCATTGTATTGGGCCGAGCGGCGGTAAATCGCTTCACGGTCTGTTGTAAAAAGGAGGGACCTGTTATCTGCACTTACTTCGTACACATCGGTGTTGAGCAGCTTGCCGGTTTCGTCTTTTACGTCTTGGGGATCAAAAAGGGTGGCTAATTTGCCCACGTTCTGTGCTCTTACCGCCTCGTCGCGAAAAATATTCTTTTTAAAAACGTCATCAAGGGTCAGTTGCTTTTTCTGGGCAATGGCCAGTACGGGCAACAGAAAGAGGATTAAAAATAGCCTTCTCATGTGTTTTTTGTTTAGGGGTAAAATTAACTGAAAACAGGGTTGGGAAGGCGAAGGGTTTCACTGTGACAGAATTTTAAGAAGGCTTTGAACTTACCAGGTAAATCGTATTTGTTCGCTTGCATTCGATCAATGAAACACATGCATAAAGCAATAAATAAAGACGCAAAGGTGCAGAATGGTTAGGAAGAGTTTTCCCGCAATCACCACCAGGTTCCTGCGCCGAAACAACGGTAGCCGCGAAAAATGGAAATTGTGGTTTTTGCCATCCTCCACTTCTTTTGGTCCTTTTTCTACGTGCGGCGAACCATGATCGGAGATGGGATCTGGTACTGTTAGGTCGACCTTGATCACTTTGTCTTCTGTCAGAACCGATTTTTCGGTGGCGCTTTTTACCAGTGCAACAGGTGTTTGAACCACGCCTTTGATCACAACGGAAGAGGTATGGGTTGTGGTGAGGAGGCAAAGCAGCAGGAGGAAGAGTTTTGTGTTCATAACCAATGTTTTTCTGACACAAATCTTCTCCGCCAGGCACCCCGAAGTCAAGGCAGGAAATACGGGAAAAAGTAAACGGGTAGGACTACGGGACGATCAATAGGAACCTTGCGTAGGAATACGGTTTATGGGAATACACGTAGAAATACGTATATAAATGCTTTGAAATATGAAAAGGGGTGATTAGCTTAGAAGAGGATTCCTGCCTTTCGAAAGCTGCGCTGACCCCATTCTCTCACCTTCAAAAACAAAGTGTATGCGCCTGGAGAAAGCCGCCCTTTTTTCTTCCGGAATCTTCCTGGGAACATTCCTGGCCCGAATGCTTTTCAACGGCAAAATAAGGTTGCGAACAATGGCCCTTCGTTTTTCTGTTTTGCAGGACCTGCTTCTCGAGAAAGATTTTGAGTCGCTCCTGTTCAATCCTTTTTACGATAACGGTTTTTTGGCAAAAGATGTGGTGACACTGGTGGCGTACCAAAAGAAGGCCGGTAAAGCAAAGCCAACGATGCCAGGTGTTTTGCTCGAGGTGGCAGGCAAGGGAAAGCTGTTTGAGAATGACAAAGATTTTTCTGCCTATTGCCTGACAAGAGCAGACATCAAAACAGTCCTGGATTGTTTTAAAGACGTACCTGGCTTTACCTACCTCTTGTTTGTACCGGAAGCCTACCGTGAGAACGAAGCTTATTTTTCGTACCGGCTGGTGCCGGCCGATCACATGCAACATGCCCTTTTTTACAACGTAAGGGCGGCGGTACAAACGCAAACCCTCACAGCCTATACAGGGACCGACGAAACAGAAGAGGCGCCGCGGCAGCAATTCTTTTCACTGACATCTTCCAGCTCGCGGGTATTGTACATGGATCCGTCTCCTCCCGCAACAGCCAGTTTGTGCCTTGTGTAACAAAAATCAAGATCTTAAAAAATATAACACGCCACGGCTCATGCCTGGAGTTTTACGAACTAAAACAACGATCCATTTTTGAACCCTAAATAGCTATCTATGGCTCTCTATTCAAGGTTGTCGCTGACAAAACAGGATTTCGATTTTTTGAAAGATAAACCCAGTTGCCATACGCTTGTCTTCCAGTTTTGCTATACCTCTGGTAGTGGCAGCAATTCTCCTTTGCTCCGTGCTTATGCCATGAAAATGAACCATAAAAAGATCAGCGATGATGCTTTTAAAGATCTAAAGCCGGACCCACTTGCAAGGCCCCCAATTAATCTGCCGGATGCAAGGATCCAGGGCGACCTCCAGGTTACCACCCGGCAAATGCTTGACATACTGAATGCATCGAACGACCCACCATCTGCTTATGATTATTTTCTTTTTACGCCTATGATGCAAGATGGTACCCGATATGTGATCTATGAGATTGAAGTGGTGCCAACCACCAAGCCAGTACTTGTACCACAGCGCATACGGGCAGACCCTTCACCACCCGCAACAGCCAGCTAGTTTTAAACCTGTCATTTATAATTCAGAAAGCAACAACCAAAACTTTTGTATGAAAAAGATTGTTTTTTTCGCATCCATCATTTTTACCACCTGTGTAACCGTTGTTGACAAGCCCAAAAAAGTACCGGCTGCCACCCGCGTTTATACCATGCGTGTTTCCAAAGAGGTGTTGTTGAATTTGAGTGAGAACCAGTCGTTTTATTGCAGCGTCAATTATGATGGTATCAAGCTAAAGAAAGATAAAGTTACACTGCTTGGTTACATCTATACAAACGGTGAATCAGAAATGAAAGATGTACAATTGGATAGTTTAAACCAGTTTACGCGTTTTTCTTTGGACAAGCGGTTTGGCAATTATTTCATAACAAAGAGCATGGTTGCTGAATTTACACAAAAGATACCTGCTGAGAAGCTTGCGGAACTAACTCACTTTTTGTTGGTTCCGGTTGCTTCTAAGTACAATAACTACATTTCTTACGACATTGAACCGGATAGAATTGTTGTAAGTGAAGGGCCAGCATCAAGAGTTCTATTACGATTAGATCCAAGTCCACCAGCACGTGCAAACTTCTTTCAAGGCAATTGATCAAGGGAAACCTAAAAACGCATAAAAATTCTCTGTTGCTTAATTTTCAAACCATATTTGACTGGTCCGAAGCATGGGCGCCTTTGGTTCCCCTAACCCTGTCTTTCCGTTTTCGGAAGCAGCCGGCCTATGTACAACCGGTGCTTATTTACCTATGGATCAGTCTTGTTTTACATTTTGCTGCAGACATTATCTGGAAACGAAAACCGCTGGGGCTGGACCTGCCGTTTACCAACAACAATCCTTTGTACAACCTGGCATCCATTGCCCGGTTTTTTTTGTTTAGCTGGTTTTTTATTCGCCTGCAACAATCATTTTTTACCCGCCTGAAAGTCTTGCTGCCTTGCTTGTTTTTTATTTTTATGGTCGTGGACCTTTTCTTTTTGGAGAATTTTTGGGACACCCGGATCGCCAATGTATTGCATGCTGCTGAAGCAGGACTGCTCCTGTTTTACTGCCTTTTATATTACCTCTACCTGCTGCGGAGCGATGCTGTCAGGATCGGCAAAATGCCTTCGTTCTGGATTGTAACCGGGTTGATCATTTTTGTTGCCATCTGTCTCCCGATCTATATTTATTACGATGATTTGCTGAAAAGTTATGTAAAGTTTGCGGTCAATATCTGGAGTGTTCCCAAGATTGGTTTTATTATTCTCTGTCTGGCTATTAGTATCGGTCTTTCTATCAACAAAAAATCAAACCTATCGCCTGATGAATGACATCCGCTTCCAGATCATCATTAGTATCGCTATTATCCTGCTTTTGCTTTCAAGCTTCCTGATTGCCTTTGTCACCAACCAAAAAAAGAAACTCCAGCACCAAAAAGACCTCCAGTTACTTCGTGAGCAACAACAAAATCAATTGATCGAAGCCGCTGTTCGCAGCGAAGAGCTGGAGCGGCACCGCATTGCAGAAACCCTGCACGATGAAGTTGGCGCCATTCTTTCCTCCACAAAACTCCACCTGCAAGGCATCAAGCCTGCCAATCTAAACCAACGCGACCTGCAGCTTTATGAACGCAGCAAGGAATTGCTGGATGAGGGCATTCAAAAGGTTCGCGGGATTTCGCATAACCTGCATTCCAACATCCTGAAAGAGTTTGGACTGAATGAAGCCATTCGGCATTTTATAAAAAAAGTGGTGCAAAGTGATATGCTAAAAGCAACCTGTGAGATGGATGATGCCTATGAAACCAAAAATCCCGAAAATGATATCAGCATTTACCGCATGGTGCAGGAACTTGTGAATAACATTATGAAGCACGCCGGTGCTACCAACCTTCACATTACATCGGTATATGCACCGCATGCGCTTACGATAAACCTTTACTACGACGGAAAAGGTTTGTCGCAGCAACAGTTTGAATCCTTTCGCTACAGCAAAAACGGCCTGGGGCTAAAAAACATTCAAAACAGGATTATCCTGTTAAAAGGAAAAATTTCTTTTCGTGCGACGCCAAATGAGAATACTATTCTTATCACCCTGCCACTTCAAAATGCAGTAGTATGAGCAAGATAAAAATTGCCATTGCCGATGATTACAAAATCTACCGCGATGGGCTAAAGGTCAATCTTACCGCGGATGATAATCTTGCTGTTGTGCTGGAAGCCGATAATGGTGAGGACTTGCTGAACGGGCTTACGGCCACCCAGCCCGATGTCATTATCATGGACCTGAAAATGCCCATAATGGATGGTATGGAAGCCACCAAAGAAGTGCGGAAGCGTTTTGGAGCGATGAAGGTTTTGGTGGTGACCATGTACGAGGACGACAAATTTATCATACACATGATGGAGATTGGCGCTAACGGATACCTGTTGAAAAACGCCGATTCGGGTGAGATCATCAAATCCATTTACTCCGTTCACGAAACGGGTTATTATTTCAATGACCTGGTGAACAAAGCGCTGCTAAAAAAATTATTGTTGAAAGGAAACGTAAAGCCCTCTTTTAACCAAAACATTGAGCTTACCGAAAGAGAGCTGGAAGTGCTCAAACTGATTTGCGAAGAAAAGACCGCAGCCGAGATAGGGAAGGAGTTGTTCATCAGTGTGCGAACGGTGGAAGGGCACCGCACGAAGCTGATCGAAAAAGTAGGTGTCCGCAATACGGCAGGGCTGGTCATGTTTGCCCTTAAGAATGGAATTGTACAATAAGGCATCATATTCTAAAACAACCGTTTCAGGTTCAGGTGAAAACGCTTGTCGTCGTTGGAAATGCCGTAGGCCACCTTTACGGTTATTTTATTCAACGGCGACAGGATAATACCACCACCATATCCCACATGCATTTTATCCGACGATTCGCCGGGATGCCACACACGTCCCTGGTCAACAAACGAGAAAATGCCAAACTCTCCCTGGTAAAATTTGGTATCTACGGTTGGAAGCCATAATAATTCGTTCTGGTTATAAAAGGCTGTTTTTCCATAAAACCGGAACCGCTCAAATCCACGAAGGGTATGTGTGCCGCCGATGGTATTGAGCTGGAAAAAGTCCGGGTTGCCCGTTACCGTGGCAAGGCCGGTGCTGACAGAAGCGAAAAAATCATTGAACAGCGGAACGTAAACATCCAGGTCACCGGTAAAGCGGGCAAAGGAGTGTCCACCTCTTTGTAGGTTTTCGGTATAAGCGGCGGAAGTTGAAAACTCAACTCCTTTTGTCGGAATGATACGCCGGTCCAGTTTACTGTACGCATAAATAATGCGGCTGCCCAAAAAGTCCTGGCGGTTATATTGTTCCGGCGCAATCACCCCCGTCTTCTCTGCACTGAGCCGGTATTTGTCCTCCCGTACGCGAACGCCATCATAATATAGATCAAACCCCAGCAAGTGATGGTCCTGGAAGGATTTGTTCAGGCCAAGACTGCCGTAAAGGTTTTCGGTGCGCAGCCAGTTAAAACGTTGGTCGGTAGGGTTTCGCTTGGTCTCGTTACCGCTTCCAAAATAATTCATTCGTCGCACCCCGTCATAACCGGCTGTCAGCGAAACGTTCCAGCCTGCAAAAGCCTGGGGAAAAAATGCCCTGTAATAGGGGTGCAGCGAGTTTTCGGTAATGGAATAATTCAGCCCCACTGTGTGCTTGCTGTCATAAGCCCTTTCGGCGGAGTCCCCGCTAACAATAGAATAAGACAAACCAACATGCCAGCGGTAAAAAGTGTTGTGGTTGATAACCGGTTTAAAGCCTGTTTTTTCCTGCCCCCGGCTGCGGATCAGGGTGTCTTCCGGCACCTGTCCGCCACCGCCGCCTTGTTGGGCTACAGCTGTTGCCAACGTGAAAAAGGCCAGGAAAAGCGTTACAGTGGATTTTGTTTTTTGCATCATCGTCTTGCACATATTCATAACAACACTTACATGTCTTTATTGCAGAAATTCTAAAATTGGGCCAGAGTTTTCGTTTTTTTTGGCAATAACGGCAATTGTCGGCATCAAAATGAAGGGAATGCTCGTTGCGGCAAAGCGCCATAAATCTTTTGAAGCTGTACTGATTTAACCCGAATCGCTTACATTTGCCGCCCGATTTATTCAAAAATTTTTTATGGCAACAACATCAGATATCAGCCGTGGCCTGATCATTAAGCTGGACGGCAGCCTTTACAAAATTGTAGAGTTTGGCGAAAACAAAACCGCCCGTGCAGCCGCCAAAGTGTGGGCTAAGCTTACCGGCGTGGACAACAACCGCTCCATTGAAAAAACATGGAACAGCGGCGATACCATTTACCCGGTTCGGGTGGAAAGAAAAGACTACCAGTTTTTATACAAAGACGACAGCGGCTATAATTTTATGGACAACGAAACCTTTGAGCAGGTGGCTGTTGCCGAAACCCTCATCGATGCGCCGCAGTTCCTGCGTGACGGCGACCCTGTTTCTGTTTTGTTTAACACCGAAACCGAACAGCCAATGAACGTAGAACTGCCCGATAAAGTAGTAATGCGTATCACGTACAGCGAACCCGGGCTGCGTGGCGATACAGCTACCCGTACACTAAAACCTGCTACGGTTGAAACCGGCGCTACGGTGATGGTGCCCTTGTTTGTAAATGAAGGCGACCTGATTCGAGTCAATACCAAGACCGGTGAGTACGTAGAAAGAGTGAAGGAGTAAGGAGGCTGAGGTTAAGGCCAAGGTTTAGGTTTAAGATAAGGTTAAGTGTAACCGTTGAAAATGAAGAAATAAGAATATGATAAGAAGGAAGAGGCTTTCAGGAGCCTCTTTTTTTGTCAACCGAAGTTCAGCGTCAAACACATTCTCAACCTCAACCTCTATCTTAGCCTAATTCCATAATGTCCTATCTTAGCCGCCTGTTTTAAATCAAAACCCAAATAAATTAAAACAAATGGATTTCAAGCAGATTCAGGAGCTGATCAAAATGATCAATAAATCGAATATTGGTGAGGTAAGTATCGAGCAAAAAGATTTTCGTATCACTATCAAACAAAAAGAAGACAACATTACCCAGGTGGTGTCGGGCCCTGCTTCCCTGGGCATGCAGCCAACCTACCAGCCGGCAGCTCCGTCACCTGCACCTTCGCCGGTTTCGTTGCCGCAGGCAGATGGTGGCGCTTCGCAACCAGCCGCAGCCGCAGGCAATGCAAACCTGGTTACCATTAAAAGTCCGATGATCGGCACTTTCTACCGCCGTCCTTCGCCCGACAAATCCAACTTTGTTGAAATCGGAAGCGAAGTGTCAACCGGCGACGTGGTTTGCATTATCGAGGCCATGAAACTTTTCAACGAGATCGAAAGCGAAGTAAAAGGCAGGATCGTCAAGATTCTTGCAGAAGACTCCTCGCCGGTTGAATACGATCAGCCGCTGTTCCTGGTAGATCCTTCTTAATAATGCGATAAGGTGATAATCTGCCAATGTGATAATTGTCTTATCGCATGTTTGGTTCCAACCATTATCGAATTATCAAATTATCGAATTATCAAATTATAATCTGTGTTTAAAAAAGTTCTGATAGCCAATCGTGGCGAGATTGCTTTGCGGGTGATTCGTACCTGCCGTGAAATGGGCATTAAGACCGTAGCCGTCTATTCCACGGCCGACCGCGACAGCCTGCACGTAAAATTTGCCGATGAAGCGGTGTGTATTGGTAAGCCCCAAAGCAGCGAGTCTTACCTGAACATTCCACATATCATGTCGGCCATCGAGATCACCAATGCTGATGCAGTGCATCCCGGTTATGGTTTCCTTGCCGAGAATGCTAAGTTCTCGCAGATTTGCGCTGATCACGGGATCAAGTTCATCGGTCCCAGTGCCGATATGATTAACAAGATGGGTGACAAGATTTCGGCGAAAGAAACGATGATCAAAGCCGGTGTACCGGTCATCCCGGGCAGCGAAGGACTTTTGGACAGCCTGGAGCAGGCCAAAAGCATTGCCCGTGAAATGGGGTTCCCTGTGATTTTGAAAGCTACCGCCGGTGGTGGGGGCAAAGGCATGCGCATTGTGTGGGAAGAAAGCGAAATGGAAAGGGCATATTCTACGGCCAAGGCCGAAGCTGCTGCCGCGTTTAAAAACGATGGCATCTACATGGAAAAGTTTGTAGAGGAGCCCCGTCACATCGAGATCCAAATTGCCGGCGACCAGTACGGCAATGTTTGCCACCTGAGCGAACGCGATTGCTCAATCCAGCGTCGTCACCAAAAGCTGGTGGAAGAATCACCTTCGCCGTTCATGACGCCGGAACTGCGGGAACGAATGGGAGAGGCCGCGAAAAAAGCGGCATCCGCCATCAACTACGAAAGCGTAGGAACCATTGAGTTCCTTGTTGACAAGCACCGCAATTTCTACTTTATGGAAATGAATACGCGTATCCAGGTAGAGCATTGCGTAACGGAAGAAGTGATCAATTACGACCTGATCAAAGAACAGATCAAGATCGCCATGGGCGAAAAGATCTCCGGTGCTGATTACCTGCCGCAACTGCATGCCATCGAATGCCGGATCAATGCGGAAGACCCGTACAACGATTTCCGTCCATCTCCGGGAAAGATAACCGTGCTGCACCAACCTGGTGGCCATGGCGTTCGGGTCGACAGCCACGTGTATGCCGGTTATGTTATTCCGCCCTATTACGATTCGATGATCGGGAAACTGATCACCGTGGCACAAACACGGAACGAAGCCATTGACACGATGTATCGTGCCCTGAGCGAATACGTGATCGAAGGCGTAAAGACAACCATACCTTTCCATTTGCAATTGATGAAAGACGAGCGGTTCCGTTCCGGCGACTTCAATACCAAGTTCATGGAAAACTTTAAATTGAAACCGTAAGCGGAACGGCGGACGTGAAACGCGAGACGATAGACGCGAAACGGTAAACGGTAAGCGTTTTCTAACCTATTCAAGCCTTTTATAGAAAAAACCTCCTGGAAACAGGAGGTTTTTTATTGGCAATTTGTCTATTGCATCTTGCCTATTGATTGTTGACGTATGTGATCAGTCTCTTTTGCCTTTCTTCCAGTTTTTGTTCTTTTCTTTTTTGTACCAGCCTTTGTGTTTCCCGTTGTTGCCTTTTGCATGGCGGGCCTGCTCGCCACGGGAGTAACGGTCATCGTCGTACCGGCGGTCGTTCCTGTCGTTGTAGCCGCGGTTGATTTCCGCAATTCTTTGTTGCCGGTCGCGTTCCAGTTGCCGGATGGTTCTTTCCTTTTCGGCGTTGTTCAGCTGGCGGTTGTTACGAATGGAATTGATCTTGTCGGCGTACTCGCGGTTCACCCGGTCAATTTCGTATTGCCGGTTATTGGAGTAATTGCCGTTTGGATACCGCTCGTTGTTTCCCCGTCCGAGGACAACATCGCGATCGTTTCGGCCGTTGTAAGTGCCATTGTCTGTGCGGTCGCCAAGAACAACACGGCGGGTTTCTTCCCTGGATTGGGCGTGTAAAGAAAGCACAGCACCGGTAGCAAGCAAAAGTGTAAGGATCCGTTTCATAGTGTTTGTGTTTCCTTTTTTACACAGAAATATGTGCCACAACCGCTTGAATCTTACAAGCTTCTGTTAAAGGCGAATGCACCTGTCTTGGTTTTGCACTTCTTTAAGCAAAAACGGCCGGGCACCTTTTTTGTGCCCTTTATTGGCTAAACCTGTGTACTATGAAGCGATTCAGTGCCGTATTCAATTTTACCGGTGGAATGGTAGTTGCTTTTCTGCTCCTTTCACAATTGGCCTTTAAAGGCAATGCCAACAATAAAACCAACGCTGAAAGGATTACGGCAGAATGGCGGGCACCGGCCATTCCGCAGCAGCTTTCCTTTGCTGGTGAAGCCGTGCCGCTCGACCGCTGGGATGTGCGTGAACGCTTCGACCGCGAACTGATGATAAACTCCTATGCAACCGCCAATATCCTCTACCTCTTAAAGCTTAGCCATCGGTATTTCCCGGTTATCTCCGAACGGTTAAAGGCCAATGGTGTTCCCGACGATTTTAAATACCTGTGCATTGCCGAAAGCAACCTGCAAAGCGGGGCCAGGTCGAGCGTTGGTGCGGTGGGTTTTTGGCAGTTTATGAGTTATACCGCACCGGGTTTTGGATTGGAAACGACGTCGAACGTTGACGAACGTATGGACCTTGTGCAGTCTACCGACGCTGCCGCCAAATACTTAAAGCAGGCTTACGATAAGTTTGGCAACTGGACGGCTGCTGCCGCATCGTTCAACTGCGGACAAGGTGGTTACAACAAGCAGGCGACGTTTCAGCGCACCAAGCATTATTATGACCTGCAGCTTCCGGAAGAAACCAATCGCTATATTTTCCGCATACTTGCCTTCAAGCACATTTTGGAAAATGCCGATGCGCTTGGCTATAAAATAACAGATGACGAAAAGTACGAGGAGATCCCCTCCCGGTCGGTAACGGTGACGGCAACCATTTCCAACCTCGCCGATTTTGCCCTGCAGAATGGAACAACCTACAAGATCCTCCGGCTGATGAATCCCTGGCTCAGGGGACAATCGTTGCCCGTAGGGAAGGGTAAGTCTTACGTGCTGAAGCTGCCTGCGCAATCATCCTAACGAACAATTAGCGGAATAAGATGTTACATTTATTCCGGAGAAAAACCCCGTATGGAATTACCCGATCTGTCGCAGCCGCTTTGGTTTATCGTGGCCACGCTTGTAGTTTTTGCCGTTGTCATTGGACGCTATTTTTTGATAGCAGGTCTTTTCTATGCCGTTTTTTACAAATGGAACAGAGCCCGTTGGCAACAGCGGAAGATCAACGAAAGGGACTACAAAGAAGGGCAGTTTCGCAAAGAAGTAGGATGGAGCATGCTCACGGCGGCCATCTTCGCCGTTTCCGGTGCGGCTATGGGTTTACTTTGGCAGAAAGGTTATACAAAGATCTATGATGACGTGCATGCTTACCCGCTCTGGTGGCTGCCTGTTAGCCTGCTGCTTGCGCTGCTTGTGCACGAAACTTATTATTACTGGCTGCACCGGTGGATGCACCATCCCAAGGTCTTTCGTGTTGTACACAAGGTGCACCACGACAGCAACATTACGTCGCCCTGGACAGCGTTTTCGTTTCATCCCCTGGAAGGACTGCTACAGGCGATCTTTCTCCCGGTAATGCTTCTCGTTCTGCCCATGCATTTGTATGTGCTGATCATCCATCTTACCATCATGACCTTTAGCAGTGTGATCAATCATCTTGACATTGAGGTGTATCCCAAAGGCTTCCACAAGAACTTCTTTGGCAGATGGCTGATCGGTGCCACGCACCATTCGCTGCACCACAAGCAATTCAAATACAACTACGGCCTGTATTTTACCTTTTGGGACATATGGAAAAAAACCGAAAGTCCTGTGTTTGAGAAGTTGTTTGAAGAGAAAACGGCGGGGAAAGCAGGTTGAGATTGAGGTTTAGGTTTAGGTTGAGTAGTTGATAGGTTAATTGGTTTATAAGTTGAAAGGTAAAACGGTTAATGAAAGTTTTTAGGTAGGATGTGATATCAATATAGCGGGGTCTTTCTGATAGATTGGAACCAACTACCGTTAGTAGATAAATGCCTCCAATTGTTTTAGTCCAATTGATGTAAGAAAAGTAGATTGGCGACAATGACCCCGAACGAGTCTCCTGTTAATAGCCCCGGGTGAAACCCGGGGGTAAGGAAAGACGAGAAATGCCCACAGCCCCGTAGGGGTAGAACAGCAGCGCTAAAGAATAGAACAACACAACACTCCAGGAAAAAAAGGGCACAGTATTTCTCTTCTCAAATAAGTAAAGAGCCGGCTGCATTTGCAGCCGGCTCTTTACTTATTTACTTCAGACTTATTACTTAGGACTTTGAACTCACGACCGACCACTCACCACTCACCACCTCACTCGTACAAATTCGCCGTGGTGGTTTCTACAAGTTTTTTCGGCAGGAGCCAGGATAAAAAGCTGCCGAGCTTATTCACTACGCCAACAATTACTTCGGCTTTCTTTTTAAACATGCTTTCCACTGCCACTTTGCCTACCTGCTCCGGTGTCATGATCACTTTTTCCGCAGCCTTCATGGCTTTGGCACCAACCTGCGCACGGGAATTAAATTCTGTATCCGTCGCGCCGGGACTGATACAGGTAACGCTGACAGAGGATTTGCGAAGCTCATGCCGCAAGCCTCTTGAGAAATAAAGCACCATAGCTTTGGACCCGGCATACAGGCTTAAAAACGGAACCGCCTGGTAGGCAGCCGATGACGCAATGTTCATGATATAAGCCTGCTTTTGCTTTTTAAGCTGCGGCAGAAAAAGGTAGGTCAATTGAACAAGCGCTGTACAGTTTACCTGCAACATGTTAACATGTTGTTCTAATGGGTAGCTCTCAAAAGCGCCACTCAGGCCATAGCCGGCATTGTTCACCAGTACAGATGTATCAAACGAATTCTCCGAAGCCCACTGAAACACTTCATTGGCTGCATTGGGTGCAGAAAGGTCCAGCGCCAAGTAGGCTACCTGTACGTTATGCTTTGCTTCGATCTCTTCGGAAACGGAATGTAAAAGGTCTTTGCTACGGGCCACAAGGGCCAGGTTATAACCTTTGGCGGCCAGGTCAAAGGCAATGGCTTTGCCAATGCCTTTGCTGGCGCCGGTTATCAATGCATATGACATGCAGGATTAATTTTGTACGGTAGAGGCAAAACGGTGATAGAAAGGTGTTTTGCTGTTTTTGTCTTTTGGCATGTACTTGCCCGTTACCACGGGGAAATACATCACCCGGCGACGGCTCTTCTCACCAATGTAAGGTGATTTTTGAACGCGGTGCCACAGGCGGCCATCATGTACAGTAAGGTCACCGGCCTGGATATCAAAGCCAACCTCTTTTGGATCGGGCTTGTGATCGATAAAGTATTTTTTACCAAAGAGGAGACGCAGCATGCCTTGCTTGTGTGTGCCTGGGATAATGCGCAGGCCACCATTCTCAAACGGAACCGTGTCCAGGTGCAAGCCCACGTTCAACATCGGCATGATCTTCTGGCCGAGGAAAAGGTCGCGGGGACTGTCGGTATGCCATCCCATTTGCGAGAAAGCACTGTCATCCGTACGAACATAGTTATTCAAAACAAGCCCGTCTTTTTCATCTTCACCGATACGGCCTTCGTAAGGTTTTACCAGGTCGAGAAGGGCCTTTAAGCGGTTGTCAGAAAGAAGTGATTTCAGTACAGGGCTATGTTGGGTTAAAAAACAAAGGCGCTGAATGCACTTGTTGCCGTTTTCATCTTTTCCAAACTTCAGGGGAATTCCATTCACTTTGTCGATGCCAGAATCCAGCCATTCCTTTTCTATACGTTGGGTTTCAGCAATGATCTCTTTTACGTGTTCAGGCGTAATAAAATTCCTGAACAGGATAGCGCCTTCCTTATCGAAAAATGCCAGTTGCTCTGCAGTCAATTTGGTTCCCAGTTCGTAGTAAGGAACAGTTAACTTTTTCATGGTTGTAAGGTTTTATTGTTAACTGAATAGGTTTAAAAATAAATATTCTTTCAAAACTGTAAAGAAAAAGATATTTACAACCTACACAATCGGTTATTAGTCAGATACCAGTTTTTTAGCGATGAAATAGCACAAAAATGCAAAAATAGGGGCCGCCAGTACATCAATGGTATAATGGATATGCTGTATCAGGATCAGTATGCCGATCATAATGCCACAAAGCAAGGCGATGGTCTTATCACGCTTTTGCTGAAAACAGTAAAAGAACAAAAACTGCCCGGCGGTGTGTCCTGAGTAAAAGAGATCCTTGGTGATAAACTCATCGCCATAAAATGAATTGCTCAGCGGGTCTACCAGCGGGATCAATCCCGGCGGTGCTTCCAGTGGTACCAGCGAAATGGTGATATAACGAAAACAAAGATTAAAGCAAAACGCACAAAAAAACAGCAGGGCCAGGTGCGGGTTACGAATGCATTTGAGCAGCATCCAAAGCCCGGTACCCCAAAGCAGCACAAAAATACCCAACGATACATCGCGGGCCGGTATGGCTTCCAGTACCGGGTCGCTGATGGTGATGCCCTGCCTGGCCTCAATGATCTGGAAAAAATAAGGGAGAACCGCAAGGCAAATCAAGCAACCACCAAATGAAACAAAGAACTTACGCCGGAAAGACGGGTCCTTTAATGACTGTAACCAATTCTGCTGCTCTTTTGTCAAAGGTTTTATACTTACCTCCATTAACGGGTCAAAAATTGAGTTTGCGAAGATAGGTAATCGGCCGAAGCGGCATGAACGCAAACGCAGGAAGCGCCGTTTTTGGTGAAATTTTGACATTTCCGCAGGTTAAAAAAATGCTTTTGCAGCGCTATATTGCAAAGAATGCAGCCTTTCCTGCAATTTTTTCCGTTTCTGCCGCCATGGCACAATCTTCGTTTACCTTTGCCCGCCTTCACTGATCGGCATTTTGTCTGATCGTGCAGGCAAAACCTCAATTCATTTAAACCAAAAAATCATACACGTATGGCTAACAAAGTAAATGTTACCCCTCTGCACGACAGAGTGATTGTGAAACCCGCTGCAGCAGAAGAAAAAACTGCCGGTGGAATTATTATTCCGGACACTGCTAAAGAAAAGCCCCAACGCGGAACTGTTATCGCTGCGGGTCCTGGTAAAAAAGACGAGCCTGTAACGGTGAAAGAAGGCGATACGGTATTGTACGGCAAATATGCTGGTACTGAAATCTCCATCGAAGGCGAAGATTTCCTCATCATGCGGGAAAGCGACATCCTGGCGATCGTATAAGAAAGGCGGCGAGCCTTGAGCTTCGAGCCATGAGCCAAAAAGCTCGCAGCTCTTAGCTAATAGCTCACAGCTTCCTCAAAACATTTTCAAACAAAAAAACAACAACATAGATTATGGCAAAACAACTGTTTTTCGAAACTGATGCCCGTAATAAAATGAAGAAAGGCGTTGACGTTCTGGCCAACGCAGTAAAAGTAACACTCGGACCCAAGGGCCGCAACGTGGTTATCGAGAAAAAATTTGGTGCACCCGCCGTTACCAAGGATGGTGTTTCTGTAGCCAAAGAAATTGAGCTGGAAGATGCCATCGAGAACATGGGTGCGCAAATGGTGAAAGAAGTGGCTTCTAAAACCGCTGACATTGCCGGTGACGGAACCACTACCGCAACTGTGCTGGCACAAGCCATCATCACCGAAGGCTTGAAGAACGTAGCCGCCGGTGCTAACCCAATGGACCTGAAGCGTGGTATCGACAAAGCCGTTCGTGCGGTTGTTGAGAACCTGCACGCCCAAAGCCAGCAGGTTGGTAACGACAACCAAAAGATCCAGCAGGTGGCTGCCATCTCTGCCAATAACGATGAAGAGATCGGTAAGCTGATTGCTGAAGCCATGGAAAAAGTTTCTAAAGACGGTGTGATCACCATCGAAGAAGCCAAAGGCATTGAAACCACTGTTGACGTGGTAGAAGGTATGCAGTTCGACCGCGGTTACATCTCTCCTTACTTTGTAACCAACAGCGAAAAAATGCAGGCCGAACTGGAGAATCCTTTCATCCTGATCTATGACAAAAAGATCAGCAGCATGAAAGATATCCTGCACATCCTGGAGAAAGTGGCCCAGCAAGGCGCACCCCTGCTGATCATCTCCGAAGACCTTGAAGGTGAAGCTCTGGCTACCCTGGTGGTAAACAAGCTGCGTGGCACCCTGCGTGTGGCTGCTGTAAAAGCTCCGGGCTTTGGCGACCGCAGAAAAGAAATGCTGCAAGACATTGCTATCCTGACAAAAGGTATCGTGATCTCTGAAGAGCAAGGTTACAAACTCGAGAACGCTGACCTCACTTACCTGGGTAAAGCTGAAAGAGTAGTGATCGACAAAGACAATACAACTGTGGTTGGCGGCCGTGGCGAAAAAGATGCCATCCAGGCTCGCATTAACCAGATCAAATCTCAGATCGAGAATACAACTTCTGACTACGATCGCGAAAAACTCCAGGAGCGCCTGGCCAAGTTGAGCGGTGGTGTAGCTGTACTGCATGTAGGTGCTGCTACCGAAGTAGAAATGAAAGAGAAAAAAGACCGTGTCGACGATGCCCTGCATGCAACCCGTGCGGCTGTTGAAGAAGGAATCGTTCCCGGTGGTGGCGTGGCGTATGTACGTGCCATCGAAGCCCTTGGCAGCATCAACACCATCAATGGTGACGAAGCTACCGGTGTTCAGATCGTTCGCCGTTCACTGGAAGAGCCCCTGCGCCAGATTGTTGAGAACTGCGGAATCGAAGGTTCTGTAGTGGTAAACAAGGTTCGCGAAGGACAAGGCGACTACGGCTTTAATGCCCGTACAGAGCAGTACGAAAACCTCATTGCTGCCGGTGTAATTGACCCGACAAAGGTTAGCCGCATTGCACTTGAGAACGCTGCCTCTATTGCCGGTATGTTGCTGACCACCGAGTGTGTGGTTGCCGACAAGCCTGAGCCAAAGTCTGCTGCCGGTGCACCCGGTGGTATGCCTGGTGGCATGGGTGGAATGGATTATTAATTCCCCTCAGCAGAAATGCAAAAAGCAAATCTGCTTCGATAAAAAAAGCCCCGCCAAATTTTGGTGGGGCTTTTTTCTGCACGCCAACGTGCCCAATATGCAAATTTTGTTTTAACTTGTAAGCATTCCATTTTCTTGTTTTTCCAGATAATTGTTATCCAGGCGAAATTCCGCCCGGCAATCCTGTCCTCCGGAAGCGAAAATTTTATCATCGTTTAAACCAATGGCCATGATCACAAAATTTTTTAGCTGGATCAAAAGACGCTTTACCAAAGGAAATAAAAAAGCAAAAGAAGGCTTGAACGATAACCCTTTTTTGATACTGTGAGAAATGGTTTCCATCAACCGGCAATAGCAAAAAACAATAGTCCTCAACAAAGGAGCCGCTCTGCACGAGCGGCTTTTTTGTGGGCCACTGAACTGCGGATGAAAAAAATAGTTCGTGCCACGCTTGACAACATATCTTCAATTCGATATATTCGTATACCGGTACAAAATCCGATTCCTTTATTTACCTGTTAATCTTGCCGGAGAAGAACAAGGTATCCTTACCGGCAGGTATCTCCCGGTTTTGCGGAAGATTCGGGTGAAGCCAACGATGCGTAAATTTTTTTTAAAGCTCCCTTTTCACGGGAGCTTTTTTCGTGGTGACCAAACAACGGCTGTGGTTCTGGCAAGCCGTTTGCAAATTCATTCGTACTTAAAGACGACAATATGAAAATGAAAGTTTTATGCTTTGGCGCTGCTTTGTTGCTGGTAGGATTAACATCGAATGCGCAAAGGGGCCAGTTCCGTGCCGGGTTGAACCTCGCTAATGTTTCCGTTACCGATAACGGCCGGGTAGATGAGAGCAACCAGTTATCAACGTTTCAAATCGGTTTGCTGACGGAAATTCCGTTGGGTGGAAATTTCCTCGTATTGCAACCGGGTGTCCTCTACACAAGCAAAGGCGCCAAGGTAGAACGGGGTACCGAAGGCAATGCCGGGTATTTTAAACAAACCTTTAACCCGCGTTATATCGAGGTGCCGCTGAACCTGGTGGTGAAGGCGCCGATTGGTACCAGCAGCCGCTTTTTTGTGGGTGCAGGTCCTTATGTAGCCGTAGGTGTGGGTGGTGATGCCCGCACAGAAGGTACAAGAGCGATTTTGGGCGATTACAGTTTTGAGCGGGATATTAAATTTTCTGATGATGACCCTACCACCTTCAATGAAGAAGAAGGCACAGGCCTGGGCGTTGTTCGTCGTTTTGATTACGGCCTGAACGGTTCGGCTGGTATCGAAGGCAAAAGCCTGATACTGGGTGTAAACTATGGTTACGGTCTTGCCAAATTGCAAAGCGGAACAAACAGTGGTGAAGACAACAACAACAAGCACCGTGTGCTGAGCTTCACCCTTGGTTTCAAATTCTAATTCAATTTTGTATGCAATCGTTTACAGGTATGCATAACCAAAAATTCTTCTGCAAGCGGATACGAGGAAATGTGTAAACCTGTATATGAACAAAAAATTTATCGAAACAGAAAAAGCCGTCTTTGGGACGGCTTTTTCAATGCTTGCAGTTAGCGGTTATGGGTGGCAGTTAGTAGTGGTTAGTTTTAGTTTGCTGTTTTGCAAATGATGTAAAAGCAGTTATGTCTTTTATCACTTCTTGCAAAAAAACATTGGTGTTTCCTGCCTTATTTTTTCACCAGGCGACCGTTACCCACAACCTGGGTTCCGTTTTGCAATTCAATGATGTAGATGCCTGGCTGTAACTGCGCCGCTTCGGTCAGCCGGATGGTGTTGGTTCCGGCAACAATAGTGATTTGCTTTTGCATTACTTGTTGTCCGGCAACAGTCAGGATACGTACAGTCAGTTGTTCGCTTTTTGTTGCAGTGAACTGAACAGAAGCCATATCCTGCGCAGGGTTGGGGTAAACAGAGAAGCTGGTTGCGGCCACGGTATTTTGTTTGATGGCTTTGATTTCTGTAAACCGAACATCACCGTCAACAGCACTCTTTCCTTTGATGCGGTAATAGATCACACCCGCTTTGCTTGAAGCAACAGCATCGGTAAAGGTGTAGTGCTCTGAAGGATTGGCATTGTATGAGGCAACAGATGTAAAGTTGGCTTTGTCAAAGCTTTTTTCAACGATAAATGTCATACCGGCTTCGTACTGTGCCGACCAGGTAATAACCGGCTTGTCCTGCTTCATTCTTACGTCAAATGACAACCATCTCACAGGGAGAATAATAGCGGAAGGCATTCTGTAGCTGGCAGCACATCCGGCGTATGAAATATTAAGCGTATCGGGTTTGTCAAATGGACGGTACACCACGTTTGCATTGACAGTACCGTTCTGTGTATCAAAAATCTGGTTGCTCTTGGTGCGGCTTACATCAAAAACCTGGATCGTATCGGTGGTTGTGCCGGCAATACCGATGGTGCCACTGGTGATGCTATTCCCGGAAATATAGTAACCGCCTGCCCCACTGATTGTTCCATAGTTAGTGAACTTTTGTGCTCTTACAACGGCGCCATCTGCGTTGCTGAACTTGGCTGAGCCATTGTTTACAAATGCATCCGCATCGGTACCGGTTCTGCCTACCCAAAGCAAACCGTTGTTGGTAAAGTTTGCATTGTTGGTGAAACCGGCATTGGTGATTTGCAGACACTCATTTGTAAAATAGCTTCCGGAAGAGATCTCTAATTTACCCTTTGGCTCAATGGCGCCTTTGTTAGAAACGGTAGCACCTGTCCATACATATAGGTTGTTTACAAAAATGCGGTTTTCGTTACGGAGCATACCCCCGTCTATTGACATGTCACCGCTAATGGTAGCAATGCCTTTGTTGGTAAAACTTGTGGTGGCGGCATAGAACCTGAAATGGCCGCCAACGGTAAACGTGCCGCTATTGAAAATCTCCGCGTTCTTCATCGTAAAATCGTTGCTGATGGTTGTGGTAGCCGTGGCCCGGTTTGTCAGGTACTGTTTGCCATCGTACATGCTAAAGCCGCTTTTTACGGTCAGTGTGCCGTAATTGTCCATGCTAAAGCCACTGTGTGTGCCCAGAAAGCCAAACTCGCAGGTACCATAGTTGATGATGGCCCCGGCGGGAGAATTCAGGCTGGATGGTTTAAAGGAAGCGCCGGCAGAAACAATGATAACCGACCCGGTAGGGAAAGAGCCCACCTGGCCCTTAAAGGTTCCGGCAGTGATGCGTAATGTATCACCGTTTGCCAGGTTATAGTTGCGGGTTTCGCCTTCGTTGGTATAATTGGTGGGTTGCGCGGTTGCAAAAAAGCAGGATAGTAAAAACAACACGAGGGTAGAAGTAGTTTTCATGTACGATAGTTTTGTTCGTGAAATACCGCCTGGCGGCATTAATTGGGTTCGGATTGAAAAAGATAAGTAGAACTGTAGTTTTCACTAAATGATTTCCCTTATCTGGTGCAAACATACCGCGTGAATTACGGTTTTGCAATCGTAATTCTACGCAATTTTTGTAAAAATACGGTTTTGGATAAGCGAAGGTTTACGGGAAACAGAGCGTAGATCGTGCAGGAAGCGGTGGGGTTATCACTTGGCAGCTATCGCGATAAATACAGTGTGGAAATAATTCCAGCGGTCTTTTATAAAGCAGCACGAATATTCTGCAGCTTAATAAAAAGTTGTTGAACGGCAATAAAAAAAGTCTCACATGCGTGAGACTTTTTAAGTTTATAAAAAACGTTATCCGTGTGATTGCCGTTTAGGCATCCTTACCGTGACAGTTCTTGAATTTTTTGCCACTGCCGCAAGGACAAGGATCATTTCGGCCAACTTTTGGTCCAACTTTGATGGGCTCCTGGCGAACGGCTACATTGCCCGCAGGGCTGGAAGGATCGTAATAGTCTTTTTCGTTGGCGGCATAATCTTCACCCACTGCATCAATTTCGTCTTTGTTTGCCTGCAGGTTGCTCATGTCGGTGCGCTGCTGGTGGCCTTCGCGGAGATTGGGCATTTCCTGCTGCTGCACAGGCAATTGAGCGTGGCAAAGGAAGGATACAATGTCGCGATTGAGTTCAGAACTCATACGTCGGAACAAGTTGTAAGCTTCCATTTTATAAATCACCAGCGGGTCCTTCTGCTCCAGGTAAGCGGTTTGCACACTTTGCTTCAGGTCGTCCATCGAGCGCAGGTGCTCTTTCCAGCTATCATCGATGATGGCCAGTGTAATGTTGCGTTCCATGGCATTGCACAATTCTTCACCACCGGTTTCCACGGTTTTGTTCAGGTTTACTAATACGTTGATGCCTTTGCGGCCATCGCTGAACGGTACTACCACGTTCTCAATTTGCGCACCCTGCGTCTGGCGGATGTTTTCAAATACGGGAACGGCTTCGGCTTTCACTACGTCTTTATGGCGCTGGTAGTTTTCGATGGCTTCTGTATACAGTCTTTCCGTCAGGGTATTCGCATCTGTTGACTTGAAATCCTCCGGAGAAATCTGAAAGTCCAGGCCAAATGTAACAATGCAGGCCATGCGGAATCCCTCAAAATCTTCCTGCTCTTTGTAGGTGCTGACAATTTCTTCTGCCGTTACCGAGAAGGCATTGTCAATGTCCAATGCCAGGCGTTCGCCAAACAAAGCGTGGTTCCTGCGGTCATAGATAGCATTCCGCTGCATGTTCATCACGTCATCGTATTCCAGCAGGCGCTTGCGAATGCCGAAGTTGTTTTCTTCTACTTTACGCTGTGCCCTTTCGATGGATTTGGTGATCATGCTGTGCTGGATCACTTCGCCTTCCTTGTAACCAAAGCGGTCCATCAGGCCGGCAATACGTTCGCTACCGAACATGCGCATAAGGTCATCTTCCAGCGATACATAAAACTGCGAGGTGCCGGGGTCACCCTGGCGACCAGCACGACCACGCAACTGCCTGTCTACACGGCGGCTTTCGTGGCGCTCCGTACCAATAATGGCCAGGCCACCGGCTTCTTTTACACCGGGTCCGAGCTTGATATCCGTACCACGACCGGCCATGTTGGTGGCAATGGTCACTGCACCGGAGAGACCGGCTTCGGCAACGATTTGTGCTTCACGGGAGTGTTGTTTTGCGTTCAGTACGTTGTGCGGAATCTTTTTCACCTGCAGCATGCGGCTAAGCAATTCACTCACTTCCACCGAAGTGGTACCCACCAGCACGGGGCGGCCCGCTGTGCGCAGCGCTTCAATTTCGTCGATAACGGATTTGTATTTTTCTTTTCTTGTTTTGTAAACAAGGTCCTGCTGATCTTTACGTGTGATGGGGATGTTGGTAGGAATGGAAACCACATCGAGCTTGTAAATACTCCACAATTCCGCAGCTTCCGTTTCAGCGGTACCGGTCATACCGGCCAGCTTGTGATACATCCGGAAGTAGTTCTGCAGGGTAACCGTTGCATAGGTTTGTGTGGCGGCTTCGATCTTTACATTTTCCTTTGCTTCAATGGCCTGGTGAAGTCCATCGCTGTAGCGACGACCATCGAGGATACGGCCGGTTTGCTCATCAACAATCTTCACGGCGCCATCCATCACCACGTATTCCACGTCTTTTTCAAACAGGCTAAAGGCCTTCAAAAGCTGCTGAACCGAGTGAATACGGTCTGCCTTGGCAGAATATTCATTCAGTACGGCTTCTTTCTGGTGCATTTTTTCTTCGGCCGGTGCTTCTGCAGTTTCAATTTCAGAAAGCCGGAGATTGATATCGGGCAGAACAAAAAACTCAGGGTCTTCGCCGGCACGGGTCAGCATGTTAATACCCTTGTCAGTCAGTTCAACGGACTTGTTTTTTTCGTCGATATGAAAAAGCAGTTCTTCGTCCACAATATGCATGTGACGTTGCTGGTCCTGCAGGTAATAGTTCTCTGCTTTTTGCAGCTTTACTTTGTTTCCAGGCTCACTTAAAAACTTGATCAGCGGTCCATATTTCGGTAAACCACGGTAAGCTCTGAATAGGAAAAGGCCGCCGCTTTTTGGATCGTCATCGCCTTCGGCAAATTTCTTTTTGGCTTCGTTCAGGTAGCCACGTACCATGCGTTCCTGCGCTTCCACCATCTGCTGTACGCGTGGACGAAGGATATGGTACTGCTGGTCGTCGCCTTTGGGTACCGGACCCGAAATGATCAGGGGCGTACGGGCATCATCGATCAATACGGAGTCCACCTCATCCACCATGGCAAAATGGTGTTTACGCTGTACCATTTCTTCGGGGCTGTGCACCATGTTGTCACGCAGGTAGTCAAAACCAAATTCGTTGTTGGTACCGTAGGTAATATCGGCCTGGTAAGCACGGCGACGGTCTTCGCTGTTGGGTTGGTGCTTGTCGATACAATCGACCCGCAGTCCCAGCCATTCGAAAATAGGACCGTTCCACTCGCTATCCCTTCGTGCCAGGTAATCGTTCACCGTTACAATATGCACCCCTTCGCCGGCTAAGGCATTGAGGTAGGCAGGAAGCGTAGAAACAAGTGTTTTACCTTCACCGGTAGCCATTTCGGCAATTTTACCCTGGTGCAATACGGTACCACCAATCAACTGCACATCGTAATGTACCATGTTCCAGGTCACCTGGCCACCAGCGGCCGTCCAGGTATTCTGGAAGATGGCTTCATCGCCAACAACCGTAATATGGTTTTTCGTTGCAGCCAATTCCCTGTCGAGGTCTGTGGCCTGAGAACGCAGTTCGCTATTTTCTTTAAAGCGGCGGGCTGTTTCTTTTACCAAGGCAAATGCTTCCGGAAGGATCTCTTTCAGGATCTCTTCGATTTTTTGGTCGCGGTCTTTTTTCAGCTTGTCCACCTGCTGGTACACAGCATCTTTTCCAACCAGGTCATTAAAAGAAAGCCCTTCGGCCTGCTGGTTGGTTTCGGCTATTTGCGTGTCAATATCTTTCAGGTGCTCTTTAATGCGGTTGCGAAACACCACCGTCTTTTGCCGCAATTCGTCGTTGCTCAGTTTTTGGTAAGAGCTGAAGTGCTCATTGATTTGCTTGATCAGCGGTTGAATGCTTTTTACGTCTTTTTCGGACTTGCTGCCGCCAAACAATTTTGAGAAGAATCCTATCATATAAAAAATATCAGTTCTTAAAAGTATGACCGGTGTAAGAAAAGATGGGGATAAACCGGCCTCTCTTCTCACCGACACCCGCGTATTTTTGACTTTTCTAACAGTTTTCTATTACCCGGCCGTTAGCTTTGTCAAAAAAGGTGCTAAGTACACTTAGTGGCCATTTTGACAGAGCGGCCAAAGATAATTCATTTACACCGGCTTTTCTTTGCTGAAATCGTTCTTAATCATTGCCTGGCCGTTAAAAATTCTTATCGCAAAGCCTCCCGGGCCAGTCTGGAAATGAAAACAGGTTTATGAAAAAGCTTTTGCCTTTTAGTTGCTTTCTTTTTTTACTTGCCTGCACCAACGAGCAGGAGGCAAAGCCCGTTGACATGCCCAGTGGTGGCGGCATCTACCAAAATTTTTTGGTGTCGGGAGAAGAAGGGCAGGAAGCGGTAACGGTGCGGCTGCAGTTTCACGACGGAGGCAGGGACGGCGATGCCATTCAGCTCAATGCGCCAGGGAGTGTTTTTCTTGATGACACGCCTTTGCCGCCTGACAGTACAAAATTCAATGGTGTTTATTATGAAGTGTCGGTGCCGGTAGCGGATTTTACCGGTCGGCATACCATTCGTTTTACAGCTCCTGACGGCAGGGAACACAGCGAGGAATTCAGCTTTGCGCCGTTTACACTGGCGAAAGAGCTCCCGGAAAAAATAAAAAAAGAACCGTTTGCCATACAGCTGGATGGGATTGGAGAAGCCTCAGAATTTATACGGCTTGTTATGGTAGATACGTCCATGCAATCGGCAGATGTGAATGAAGACGTATTGATGGAAGAAGGCAGGATCGCTATTACGGAAGATCATCTTGCCAACCTGACAGAAGGTCCTGTTTACCTCGAGCTTTACCGGGAGCAGGAGCAGCTGGTGAGAAATAGGGCAAAAGGAGGCGGGAAACTGGTAATTACTTATGCCCTGAAACGGCAGTTCACCTTATTGCCATAATCAACTCGTCCGATTCTATTTATATATAAGCTTTCGGGGTAAAATGACGGGTTTCGTTAACATTTCCCCCAATTCTTCACATGGCAAAACAAAGCATGGAATTTAAGCTGGCGTGTCTTACTTTTGCCGCCGAATTTTAGAGTTCACGGGTTCACAAGTTCCAAGGTTCACAAGTCAGTGAACGAAACTCGTAAACCGCGAACTCGTGAACTCGTAAACTTTAAATAATGGCTGGTCAGTTAAAAGAAGTTCGTAACCGAATTAAATCAGTACAAAGTACGCAGCAGATCACAAAAGCAATGAAGATGGTGAGTGCAGCCAAATTGCGCCGTGCACAGGATGCCATTGTTCAGATGCGCCCCTATGCCCGCAAACTGCAGGACATGCTCAGCAACATTGTGAGCAATACCGAAGTGGAAGGCGGCAATACGCTGGCAGCAGAGCGTCCGGTAGAAAAAGTGCTCCTGCTGGTGATCACTTCTGACCGCGGACTGGCCGGCGCTTACAACGCCAATATTATTAAGCTGGCAAAGCAGATCGTTCGCGAAAAATACAGCAGTCAATTCAGCAAAGGCAATGTTACCATTTGGAGCATTGGTAAAAAAGGTTACGAGCATTTTGCCAAGATCGGTGGCTACAATGTAAGTGATGCCCACAAGGATATTTTCCTGAACCTCACGTTTGAGAACGTACAAAAAGCATCGCAGGCAGCGGTGGAAGCTTTCCGCAACCGCGAGTTTGACCGTGTGGAAGTTGTTTACAGCGAATTTAAAAACGCGGCCACCCAGCGTTTTGCATCGGAGCAGTTCCTGCCCATTCCAAAAGCACAAAACACTGGAGAAAGCACTGCCAAAGCCGATTTCATATTTGACCCGGGCAAAGAAGAGTTGATAGCCGAACTGATGCCCAAGATCCTGAATACACAATTGTTTAAAGCCGTACTGGACGCCAATGCGTCTGAGCATGGTGCCCGCATGACAGCGATGGACAAGGCCAGTGAAAACGCCAACGAATTGTTGCGCAACCTGAAGATTTCGTACAACCGGGCCCGCCAGGCAGCCATCACCACCGAGCTTACCGAGATCGTAAGCGGTGCGGCTGCGCTGAAAGGGTAACTAATTCGATAATTGGATAATGTGCTAATATGATAATTGGCTGCTTAACTGTTTGCATGCCTTCATTATCACATTAGCACATTCTCATATTAGCACATCACCATGGAGATTTCGAACCTGATCCCGCATATCGAATCACTCATTTTTGCCTCGGATAAGCCGCTGACTTCCGCCGAAATTACAGACCTGGTAAACCAGGCTTTTGGCTTTATGGAAGACAAGGTAATTGTGGAGCAGGTGGATGCCGCCATTGAAGGCATTGTTGAAAAATACAATTCCGAGTTTTATCCTTTCGAAGTGAGAATGAGCGGCGGCGGCTGGCAGTTTCTCACCAAGAAAGAATACCACAAGACCGTTGCCCAACTGAACGGCGAAAAGTTTTTAAAACGGCTTTCTTCGGCTGCCATGGAAACCTTGGCCATTATTGCCTATAAGCAACCAGTTACAAAAGGTGAGATCGAGTCGATCCGCGGCGTAAGCTCAGATTATGCTGTGCAGAAGCTTTTGGAGAAAGAGTTGATCGTGATAACGGGTCGTAACGAAAAGCTGCCGGGTCATCCCCTGGTATATGCCACGTCGAAAAATTTCATGGATTATTTTGGCATCAACACGCCGGAAGACCTGCCGAAGATCAAAGAGGTTCTGGCCGACCAGATCGTAGAACCGACCGTGGTGAATCATACTGATTTTGAGCAAAGCGAAACCTTCGCCGTTACAGATAACGGTGAATTGGTCCAGGCGGAGGATGAGGCACAAGAGGCACCAAAAGTGAACGGGCATTCGTTTGCAGCGGATGAAGCAGAAGAGCCAACCAGTGAAGAGGAAACCGATCCTAGTGACGAAGAAGGCCAACCGACGGAATCACTTGACGATGAAATAGCTGTTGAAGAAGCCATTTCAGACGAGATTTTTGCCCAGGAAGACGAGTGGGAAGAAGAGGTGAAGTTGGAGGAAGAAATTGCGGACGAAGAGGACGAACCCCGTGAAGATATTCCTGGAGACGATTCCGATGAAACACCGGACGATGAAAAGGGCGATGAAAAATAATGCTGCAAAGCCGGTTTATAATCGGTAAAAAGCAGGTAAAGAATTCCTGCGCTTACAAAAAGCGCATTGGAGATGACGGCAAATGGTTCCCCGCCATTTTGTAAAATTGTAACTACAAAAAGCAATCATGTCGCAACAGTTAACACAAGAGCAATTGTTAGGTTTGGCCCAACAGTTTGGTACACCGCTTTATGTTTACCACGCTGAAAAAATAAAAGAGCAGTATGAAAAGCTCACCACCGGTTTTGCCGGTGTGGATGCCCGTTTTTTCTTTGCCTGCAAGGCACTAACCAACATTAATATCCTAAAATACATTGACTCCCTGGGCTGTGGTATCGACTGTAGCAGCATCAACGAAGTAAAGCTAGCCTTGCATGCCGGCGTTTCGTCCCAAAAGATCCTGTACACATCAAACGGGATTTCTTTTGCGGAGATCGAAGAAGCCGTAGAAGCAGGCGTACATGTCAATATCGACAGCTTGTCTAACCTGGAAAAATTTGGAAAAAAATACGGCGCCGGGTATCCTGTAGGCGTTCGCATTCGTCCGAATATTTTAGCTGGCGGCAATTTGAAGATCTCTACCGGGCATGAAAAAAGCAAGTTTGGTATTCCCATCGACCAATTGGACCAGTTGGTGAAACTGGTAAACGAGCACGGCATTCGTGTAGATACCCTGCACATCCATACGGGCAGCGATATTAAAGACGCCGATGTATTTGTGCATGGCATTAAAGTTCTGAATGACCTTGTCCCTCATTTTCCTGACCTGGCAGTGATTGATCTGGGTGGCGGTTTTAAAGTGCCGTACGAACCGGATGATGAAGAGACCGACATCAAACACATTGCCACGCGACTGAAAAAATATTTGGATACCCATCTTTTCAGCAACGGCAAAACCTACCAGCTTTGGTTTGAGCCGGGGAAATACCTGGTGAGTGAATGCGGTTATTTGATCACAACGGTAAATGTGATCAAGGACAACGGTTCGCAGATTTTTGCCGGCATCAACAGCGGCCTTAATCACCTGATTAGGCCCATGATGTATGATGCTTACCACCACATTGTTAACCTGTCGAACCCGCAGGCCGAAGAAAAGGTTTACACCATAACGGGCTATATCTGCGAAACGGACACGTTTGCCAATGACCGGTTGCTACATGAAATAAGAGAAGGTGATCACCTCGTGATCTACAATGCAGGTGCCTATGGCTTCGAGATGTCGTCGAATTACAACGCCAGGGAAAAACCGGCAGAAGTGCTGGTGAAAGACGGGAAAGGTTTGCTGATCCGCAAGCGGGATTCGTTTCAGGATCTTTTGCGAAACCAGGTGGAAGCGTTGTAAGAACAGTTTTTTATTTCGGTAAAGTCGCTTTCCTTTGAAAGCACGTTAACAGAACTGTATAAAAGAAAAACCCCTTCGATTGAGAAGGGGTTTTTCTTTTTACTATTGGTTCTCTTTACAACCTGTTTACCTGCATCACAGAAGTTATCTTATTGGATGTCGTCATTTCATTCCCGGAAAGATTCATCGTAGACTCGGTGTTGTTGGTAGTTGTCTTTTGCTTGATGATTCCCGTGGCTTTGTCAATCACCACATTGCCGGTGACTTTGGAAGCAGCGTTGACACCAATCTTCATTCCCATCGTTTCCTGGGACGTTACCGTTGTGCCTTCGGTTTCAAAATCAACCAGTACCTCCTGGTCAGTGATAGACTTCACCTTGTAAACTGATTTGTATTTATTGTCATTTGTGTTTACGCTGTCTCGCCATGTATCACCAGTGCCAACTTCGTACGAAGGCAAAACCTGGAAAACAGACGGCGTGCCTACTTTTGGTAAACCCGATCCATCAAGGCCCGGCAACAGCATGGCCATCATATTGCTCTCTGCACTAGCCTCTTTTGCCGCTTCGCCGCCTTTTACGGCCACCACGGTACCGGCGGCATCAATGGTGAATTCATGTTTTTGGCTCATGATCTCTTTCACGGGCTGACCCATCGGGCCCGTCAAATCGTTCGGATTATCAGAGTCAAGCTTGATCGCCTGGCCGCCAACGGAAAAATCCATCTTGATGTGTTTGGGTGTTTTCACCAGTGTATACTTGCCAGCAGTTGCATCGTTAACAGTATAGGTATCGGCAATAGTTATTGTTCCCGATGAAGGACCCATCATCGATTGTGCTGTGACCGTAAGATTGGTAACCACTTCCAGCATTTGTCCCTTGGATAGGGTCAGCTTGCTGGCTGTTTTTTGCGCTGCAGCGCAAAGAGATATTGTACTAAGAAAAACGAGAGAGAGTTTTCGCATGATGAAATTTTGTCTTTCAAAGATGCTGAAAATTATGCTGGCAAGAACACCTGCTTTCCTACAATTATCATAAAGAATCGGAGCGTTGATACTTCACTCGTACGAAAGTTCAAACACGTTTAATCCTTCACCTATTATCGCTTCGAAAAGAATCATCTACCATGAAGCATATCTTTCTATAAAAAATTAGTAACAGGTTTAATTTTATCTGAGCAAAGAATCGTTTTTTAAATAGCAGTAATTTCCTGAAATGGAAAAAGCAGTTCCGGCAGCTACAAACCACAACACCGCGCCATTTTTTTCGATGCTAACGCACCCGGTAAAGTTTCGGCTTTACCTGTTGAAAAATATTCCGTCGGCTTTTTTCAGCGGCTTGAAAGTGGTACAGGCCAGTGAAAAAGAATGCTGCGTTTCGGTGCCGTTTAAATGGTTTACGCAAAATCCTTTCCGGTCGACCTATTTTGCTTGCCTGAGCATGGCCGCAGAACTAAGCACGGGGGCATTGGCCATGGCGAATATTTATGGACGAAAACCTTCGGTTAGTATGCTGGTGACCGGCATGGAAGCCCACTACCACAAAAAGGCAAAGGGCCAAACGTATTTTCGTTGCGGGGATGGTGAAGGCATTGCACAGGCCATTGCAACTGCCGTCACAACAGGAGCGGGGCAGGAGATGAAAGTGTACAGTCGCGGTACCAACAGGGAAGGAGAACTGGTGGCTGAGTTTTGGTTTACGTGGTCGTTCAAACTGCGGTAAGAAGGGTTAGAAACAGCTTCAATCGTTGGGAAGAAACGTTCGAATACGAAACTGTTCTATATTTGATCTTTAATGGCACTTTCTACCCGACATCTCCTTGGTATCAAAGACCTTCTTCCTTCTGATATTTCGCTCCTTTTGGATACCGCCAAACAGTTCAAAGAAGTTTTAAACCGGCCTGTAAAAAAGGTTCCCTCGCTACGTGACATTACGATCGTTAATCTTTTTTACGAAAACTCTACCCGCACCCGGATCTCGTTTGAGCTGGCGCAAAAACGTCTTTCAGCGGATGTAATCAATTTCAGCGCTTCGGGCTCTTCGGTTTCGAAAGGAGAAACCTTGCTGGACACGGTCAATAATATTTTATCCATGAAGGTGGATATGGTGGTGATGCGACACAGCGCTTCCGGTGCACCGCATTTTCTTTCAAGGCATATTCCGGCGGCCATCATCAACGCCGGAGACGGCATCAATGAGCATCCGACCCAGGCTTTGCTCGACGCTTACTCAATGAACGAAGTCTTTGGCAGCCTGAAAGGATTGCGGGTAGCCATCATCGGCGACATCATGCACAGCCGTGTAGCACAAAGCAATATTTACCTGTTGTCGAAAATGGGAGCAGAGGTGATCGTTTGCGGTCCGCCAACGTTGATTCCGAAGTACATGGAAGAAGCTTTTCCGGTAAAAGTTGAATACAACGTTGACAAAGCCTTGCAGTGGTGCGATGTGGCCAATGTGCTGCGCATACAACTGGAGCGGCAAAACCAGGTGTTGTTTTCTTCCCTTCGGGAATACAGCCTTGTGTATGGCATCAATAAAGAGCGGCTGGCAAAGCTCAATAAAAAAGTTACCATCATGCATCCGGGGCCCATCAACCGCGGTGTGGAGCTGGACAGCGATGTTGCCGACGGTGATCAATCCATAATTTTACAGCAGGTGGAAAATGGGGTGGCAGTGCGAATGGCAGCCTTGTACCTGTTGTCCAATCCGTCATCTTAATCTTTCATCTTAAGCCTGAGCTATGCGCATTGGCCTTTTTCCCGGTACGTTCGATCCCGTTACGTTTGGACACATTGATATCATTGACCGGGCCTTGCCGCTGTTTGACAAGCTGTACATCGGTGTGGGCGTTAACGTGAACAAGCAGCCAATGTTTTCCGCCGAAGTGCGGGTGCAATGGATCAACGAGATTTACCGGAACGAAGCTAAAGTGGAGGCCATCATGTACGAAGGCCTGACGGTGGAATGCTGTAAAAAAATAGAGGCGACCTATATCGTTAGGGGCATCCGGTATGTGAATGATTTTGAATATGAAAAGGCCATTGCCGACATGAACCGCAGCCTGGACGATCATATTGAAACGGTGTTCCTAACTTGCCTGCCCAAATACACGTCTGTAGCGTCTACATTGGTAAGGGATGTTATCCGCAACGGCGGCGACGTTTCGCAATTCGTTCCGGATGTTGTGCTTCGTTCGATCCGGCAGCGGGAAGCGCCACAGCACCAGTTTATTTAGCCGTTGTTTGGAGCATTTTCAGCCCTTTTTTCAGCACATCTGCTACGGAGGCATAGGAACCGTCAATATAAGGCTGAATATCGGCTATGGGCACCCAAATGCATTGGGCGATGTTTTCGTCCGTTTGGGGCGTTAACGGTGTTTTTTCGGCAGCCTTAACCAAGTACCAGTGCGACTCCTTTAAGATCTTGCGGCCGTCTTGCTGGTAGGTATGGTAAGAAACGTGAAGCGGCTTTTCCAGCGTAAGCTTCTCGGCCCCGGTTTCTTCGCTGATCTCCCGGATGGCACATTCTTCCAGTGTTTCCCCTTCGTCAAGCTTACCCTTTGGCAGGTCCCAGTGGCCCAGGCGATGAATAAGGAGCAGATCTCCGGCTTCTGTATGCACAAGTCCCCCGGCAGCCTGTATCACCTCCAATTGGGCTTTAAATGCCTCTAATAGCTCCTGAATGTTTGGGTGTTTAAACACACCGTAGTAAAATTCGGGCTGTTCCAGTTCGTGCAGCATGGTTTTTACGGCAGCAGGGCTTAATTCATCAATAAAAATGGTGGTGGGGCGGTGCAGGTAGTCTTCTGTTTCACCGTCCAGGGAGTCGACCAGGAAGAGGGGTTTGTTCTGAATGTAGATCTTGACCATAGAAATTTGCTTGCAACGAATATACCATCCAATACCTTCGCAGCATGACTGATGCTATTGTTACCGCCGAGAAATTACTGCAGGCAGGTTCTGTCAAACTCCGCCCTTCGGAACCCTTTACCTGGGCCAGCGGCTGGAAAAGCCCGATCTATTGCGACAACCGCAAACTGCTTTCGCTGCCCTTCACCCGTGATTTTATAAAAAGTGAACTGGCTAATGTGATATTTGAGAAGTTTGCCGATGCTGAAGTGATTGCCGGCGTGGCCACGGCGGGCATTCCCTGGGGTGCCATGGTGGCCGACCAATTAAAGCTCCCGTTCATTTACGTTCGTCCCAAGCCCAAAGAGCACGGGATGGGTAATCAAATCGAAGGCGAAGTCCCGACAACGCAAAAGGTGATAGTGGTAGAAGATTTGATCTCGACCGGAAAAAGCAGTCTGCAGGTGGTGGATGTGCTGCGCCGGGAGGGCATTAAAGTAAGCGGGATGGTTTCCATCTTCAATTACCAGTTTGACATCGCATTGGAAGCCTTTAAGGCGGCGGATGTGCCTTTCTTTTCCCTTACCGATTATCCCAACCTCCTGCAACTGGCATTGCAAAAAGGATTGATCAAGGAAGAGGAGCAGGAAATTTTGTTAAAGTGGCGTGCCAATCCCGCTGCCTGGACGGGAGTTCAGTAAATTCGATAAAAACAACCTTATATGAAGAACATTCTTTGTGCGCTGCTGGCTGTGGGTCTTTCCTCTATGGCTGCCACTGCACAGACAAAAGCACTGGCCTCAGTAAAGATCAGCACACCCAGTGTGCAATGCGAAATGTGCAAGAACAGAATTGAGCAGTACCTCAAACGCATTGACGGGGTGACCTATGTGAACGTGGCCGTCCGCAAAAAAGAAACAGCCGTCAAATTTTTAAACGATCGGACCAACATTGAGATGATAAAAACATCCCTGGCCAATGCCGGGTATGATGTGGCCAAACCAAAAACAGATGCTGCAGCGGAAACAGAAATTGAAATTGCCGCCAACCCCGATTCGTACAAGCTGTTGCCAAAATGCTGTAAAAAGCCGGAAGATGGCGGTGGCATGCAAAAACAATAAATTCAAAAATTTTCCCTCTTGATATCCCGCCAACCGGCGGGATTTTTTTGCCCTTTCGTGACTCGTCAAACGTCTACTTCCTGTCCATTTGTCCAGGCCGGCAATTGCTAACTTAAGCTGCTGACGAAAATTTATTAAGCGAAAGTCTCCAGTTGGAGTCCTGACTTTTTAACAGGTTTTATCCAAGTGAATTTTTGACGAAACAATTTCATGGTTAAGAAAAATTAGTTCTCGCCAAGAAATTCTATTACAAACGAAATCAGATGTTGTCTCTTCTAGCTTTCCAATTATCGCTATTTGCCCCCGATCCAAGCCTGCCTCTCTGGCAGATCTTCGCTAGGCTTGGACTCAATTTGCTGATTTGAACTCCATTAATTAATAGGGAAGAGTGTCCATTTTAAATGTGGATAGCTGAAAAAGTTCTATGGTTTTCTTTTCACTCTGAGCTGAAAGGTCGGGGAGTGGATTTGGTTTATCTCGGACCGAGACTTCTTCACACTAGGGATGCTAATGATTCGGTGAATAACAGCCAAATTCATATTGTAAATATAGTTTACCAAAATGTTTAGTATACGTCAAATACCTACGACCGCAAAGTAAAGCTAAAATAATTAGCAGAAATATATTCAATACTTATTTGACTATTAACAACTTATGAATACTAATGCATTTTTTATTCTGAAAGTTTACCGCTGGGAAATCAAATTTGCTACTTGAGTCATTTTTAGATTTTTAGTAACTGTTTTAAATATTTAAACAATTGTTTTTCAACTGTGAAACATGTTTATGTAATAAACAAGTTGAGAAGAATTTTAATATTGATGATATGTGATATATGAAGTTTTGAAGGAAATTGAAAACTTCCATTTAAGGTCATTAAATTGAAAATTCAATAGTTTGGTTATAAAAGATTATAAGGCTGGGAGTAGGCCTCAAAATGCGTTAAGAGAAGGCAGGGCATAGTGTGGATAAACGGCTAGGTAGGATAGAATTTTCGAATTGAGTTAACGAAACTGAGTATGCTGAAATGACACTACTTTAATCAGTTCTTTCTCCAGATGATAAGAATTCTTTACTATCGGCTGTTTTAAAAAAATGGGTTTTCGTGGAATTCTGTTATCTCCAAAAGAGTAGGTCAGCATCTTATATCACTTTTTACTACTTAGTTGTAGGTAGCTATTGCCAACCAAAAAGCGACAAAATGGCTGACTCGGAGAATTTCTCATGATAAATAGTAGGCCAGAATAACCTTACATATAGGGCAGAAAGGATAATGTGTGATATCATTATGTCCTGTTTTCTTAACTGCTTTTATATTGGATAATTCAATCATGAGAGGCTTAAAAAAAATCTCCGTTTTAAAAACGTAACAGGCATATTGGCGACCTGAAAACTCTTCAAAAACAGAATTTGTGTGGGGTTGTAGTGAAGGAAATTGGCGATCGAAATCTTCTTTTCGGTGGCAATTAGATAGAGTTTAAGTCACGATTGTGGGCGTCTTTTGTATGTTTTCGAGGTCTCGTTTAGAGATTTGACACCGTTCGATTTTTGCCCGGAAAGAACATTCGTTAGTAAATAATTCCAGGTTTTTAACTGTGTCTTGATTATTTTACCCGGTTGTTTTCTTAAACAAATGGGTGGGTTTAACAGTGCAGAATGTCTCTTCAAACTGCTTTTTTTATAACTAATCAGGGGATGAAATTTTACCAAGTAACAGAAGTAGAGGCGGATTTTTTAGCCTCTCGGTGAGCAGATATTCTGTGCAAAGTGGAGGATATTACCAGCCCATTTTCAAGCTTTTTGAGTCTGTTTTAGTTGATTTTTGAAGCCGTTTCCGGCTGCTTTTTCCGGTCCTTTTACCCAAAATATTCGTGCAAATCTTGGTGTAAAAACGCTTTTAAAATGGGCATTTGACATAAAAAAAACAGCCCCTGGAAGAGGGGCTGTTTCACAATATTTAAATCGAAAAATGATTAAAGCTTAATGATCTTTTTGGCGTTTTTGGCCTTTTTCAGTTCGTCAAGATTTTTCTTTAAGGCTTCTTTTGCCAGCTGGATCTGGTCAACAGAGGCATCTGGCATTGGCGTATTGGCACATTTTGCTTTGGCAGCTTTCATGTTGTGTTCCGCTTTTTCCAGTTCGGTCAGTGCCAGGTGATATACGTTCTGTATGCTGTCCAGCTGAACTTGAGACATGGCTTTGGCGACGTTGGCACCAATCGCATCCCAGTCCATTTTGTCAAAATTTACCTTCAGGTTCTGCTCGATATTGGTCCAGGAAACCTTTTCCAGTTCCTGCAAATACTCCTGTTTGGCCATTTCTTTTTCCTGCTGGCTCATAACCTCGCCAATGGAAGCCTCTATCTCGTTCCACTGCAGGGTTTTGGCTATTTTTTTGGTGGCCTCTACTGCTGTCGACACCTTTTGTTTTTCTTCACTGGTAAGACTTCCATCCACATCGTCGTAATTCACCGGGATGATATTGTTGTTTACCGGAACAGGTGCATTTTCGGCAACAAGCTCTTTTTCTTCGACCAAGTCATAAACTTCGATCTTCACCTGGTCGGTGGCCTTGTTTTCTTCGTACGTGGCTTTGGCCGTTAACGCTGACTCTTTCGCGGCCGGACTAAGCTCACGGGTGTCAAACTGTTCAGGCTTGTTGTTTAACTGCCAGGGCGTTAGCACAGCTACATCGCTGGTATATGTCATGGCTTCACCGGACCTCGCGTCTTTAATGATCAGCACCGAATTAAAAAAGAGTACACAAAACATGGCCAGGAAGAGCGGAACGATCTGCACCAGCTTAAAGGTTTTTTTCTTTTCCATACCGACGATTTTTTCGATGCGGGCTAAGAGGTTTTGTTTCCCGGCAGCCGCCATGGCCAAGGCCTGGTGACGACCGGAGGATTTCTCTAGGTGAAGCAGGGCAGAAGCGTAGCTTACTTTGTCGTAACCAAATTGCAGCACCAGTTCATCGCAGCAGGCTTCCCGTTCTGTTTCGATGACGTTCATGAACGATTTGACAAAGGGATTAAAATAAAGGAAGGTGTGCAGTACCGAAACCACCAGGTTCAGAAGGTAATCGTAGCGGCGGATGTGCGAAAGTTCATGAAGCAGGATCGCTTCCACCTGTGCTGGGCTCAGGTTGTTCATGGCGGCAACGGGCAACAGAATCACTGGTTTCAGGTAGCCAACAGTTACAGGAGAACTAACCAGGGTTGATACCGCAACTTTTACTTTTTTGGTAATACCTAACAGAAAAGAAACCTTTTTTACATAGAGCCGGTAGTCCAATTGCGCTTTCAATTGTCCTTCTTCCTTTATCTTTTTGACAAACTTCCAGTTACGGAAAAGCTTTATCGCCGGAAAAACCAACAGGAGCAAATACGTGATGGACGCTGAAATAAGGCAAACATTCAGGACGCTGTTGCTTTGGTTGATGGTATTTTCAAAAAAAGCGTAAGAGGAAGAGTTGTTCTGGTAATAAAGAACAAAAGTGCTGACAAACCAAGTAAAACCAAGCAAAACTGCGGTTACCGCCCATTGGTATTTGCGGGTGGCCGAGAGTTTAAACAGGTGGTTGAAACCGGAAAATATTGCCCAAAGAAGCGCCATTTGCCAGATGCTGTTCAGGGTTGCCCATCCTAAGGCTTGCAAAAAATGGGACTGCGATAAAGCGGCCATTTTATTGTTTTTTGAGGTTCTCGATCAGCTTTTGAATTTCTTCCAGCTCCTCGGCGGAAACCTTTTGTTCTCCGCTACCCAATGCCTGCAATACCAGTTGTGTGGATGAACCGCCAAAAAGCGAATCAATCATTTTACTTAATAAATGTTTTTGTGTCACTTCTTTTTTTACCACGGCCTGGTAAATATGGGTGCGCATGCTTTCGTCACGCTTCACCAGTCCTTTTTCATGCATGATCTGCATCAGCTTTAACGTGGTAGTATAGCCCACTTCTTTTGCCTGGGCCAGTTCTTCGTGCACATCCCGAACGGTAGCTGTGCCGTTTCGCCATAAAATTTGCAGGATCTCAAGTTCGCTTTCGGTTGGTTTAACGTATTTCTGGGCCATGACAATTCGATTATGGGGCTAATTTACGACCATTTTCGTATTAAAGAAATGTAGGGTGAAAATTTAATTTATGAGAATGAATTTTAACGATGAACGGCAGATTGGTTCGATGGCCGAATGGAGACATCAATAAAAGGTGTCGGAAATTTACATTGGCGTGGTTCTTTTTCCAACAAGGGCAAAAGAATTAGCTTTAGCCATGGCAAAAATTGTTACCCTTACGTTCAATCCCTGTATTGACAAAAACACCACGGTAAACGGTGTCGTCCCTGAGAAAAAAATGCGTTGCGCCAAAGCCAGTTATGGTCCTGGCGGTGGCGGCATCAATGTTTCAAGAGCATTGAAAAGTCTTGGCCAATCGTCAACCGCTATTTTTCCCATCGGCGGTTATTCGGGAAAATTCCTGCAGCACCTGATGACATTGGAAGGCGTCCCCTTTAAAAATATTGAAACCGCCACCCATACCCGCGAAAATTTTATTGTACTGGATACTGCCTCCAACCTTCAATACCGGTTTGGCATGCCGGGTAATTATATAGAAGAGGCAGAATGGAAAGCGCTGCTGGCCGAATTGGAATCGGTAGAAGCTGATTTTATTGTTGCCAGTGGCAGTTTGCTGCCCGGCATGCCGGCGGATATCGTGGCGAAAGTTGCAGAAATTGCCAAGGCGAAAGGGGCGAAGCTTGTGCTGGATACCTCCGGCGAGGCGTTGAATAAAGCGCTGGAAATTGGCGTTTACCTGCTCAAGCCTAACCTGGGCGAATTGAGCTCTTTGGTGGGAGAAGATAAACTGGACCCGGCAAAAGTGGACAGCCTGGCCAGGGAAATTATTTCGCGGGGACAGTGCGAACTGATGGTGGTTTCGTTGGGAGGAGAAGGCGCAAAACTGGTGACGGCCGATGAAAGTTACCACGTGGCACCACCAGATGTAGACGAAGTAAGTACCCTGGGAGCTGGTGACAGCATGGTGGCCGGCATGGTGCTGGCACTTTCGCAGGGCCGGCCGTTGAAAGAAGTATTGCAGCTGGGAGTAGCCTGTGGCACCGCCGCTACCATCACGCATGGCTCGGAGTTGTGCCGGAAAGAAGATGTAGAAAGCCTGCTTAATCAAATTGCGTCAGCATCGAGAGGTTAGCACTAGTTATTTGCTGTAATTGCTTTCCTTTTTTGTTTGAATGCGTTTGTCGATAGATTCTTAGCAACTTATATAAACGGGAAATCCTTTATGTATTGCATGAAGGATTTTTTTTCTTAAAAAGAAGTTAGTGAATGCTAGGATTTTACTTCAGGTTAGGACAAAAAAAAGTCCCCGCAAAGCAGTTAGCGGGGAACTTTATTGTCTCTCACAAAGCAGAACTATCGTAAATGAATTGTATTCTCGGAAGTTTGTTTTTGCTGATTTATAGTAGAAGACAGTTCTACTTTTGTATTCGCTGCACCATCTTCAGAAATATTTTTTGTTTCGAAAACTTCGGCCAGCGTTGGGGCAATTACAAGCGAAACAATTGACATCAGTTTAATAAGAATGTTCATTGATGGACCGGACGTATCCTTGAACGGATCACCAACAGTATCACCGGTTACAGAAGCTTTGTGAGGATCTGAACCTTTAAAGTATTTCTGCCCGTTGATATCCACGCCTTTTTCAAAACTTTTCTTGGCATTGTCCCAGGCACCACCGGCGTTGTTCTGGAACATTCCCATCAACACACCACTCACCGTAGCACCGGCCAAAAAGCCACCCAGTGCTTCGGGGCCCATCAGGAAACCAATGATCAGCGGGGAAACGATTGCAATCGCACCGGGCAGCATCATTTTTTTAATGGATGCCTCGGTAGAGATCGCCACGCATTTGTCGTACTCAGGCTTTCCTTTTCCTTCCATAATGCCGGGAATTTCGCGGAACTGGCGGCGAACTTCTTCCACCATCGCCATCGCGGCTTCTCCCACAGCCCGGATGGCCAGTGAAGAGAAAATGAAGGGAATCATACCGCCAACAAACAGCGACGCCAGTACATCCGCTTTATAAATATCAATACCGGTAATGCCTGATACGCCAACAAAAGCGGCAAACAGGGCCAGGGCCGTTAACGCTGCCGAAGCAATGGCGAAACCTTTACCCGTAGCCGCTGTTGTGTTACCAACGGCATCCAGTGTATCGGTTTTTTCGCGTACTTCTTTGGGCAGTTCACTCATTTCAGCAATACCGCCGGCGTTATCGGCAATCGGTCCAAAGGCATCAATCGCCAACTGCATGGCTGTTGTTGCCATCATACCCGCAGCGGCAATGGCCACACCGTACAAACCGGCAAATGCATACGAGCCATAGATGCCACCAGCCAAAACCAGGATGGGAAGAAAGGTTGATTCCATACCTACAGCCAAACCACCAATCACGTTAGTAGCGTGACCGGTTGCCGACTGGCGGGTAATGCTCACCACCGGGCGTTTGCCCATGGCTGTATAATATTCTGTGATGATGCTCATCAGCGTACCTACCACAAGGCCTACGATGATGGCATAAAACACATCCATTTTATCAAACTCAAAACCACGAAGAAACATGGAGCCTTCGGGTAAAATAAGGTTGCAAAGGAAATAGGCTGCAATGGCGGTAAGAATAATTGATCCCCAGTTACCCAGGTTCAGTGCATTTTGCACCACGCTGGTTTTAATACCGGCGCTGTCAGAGATCCGCACAAACCAGGTCCCTACAATGGAAAAAAGAATTCCCACACCGGCAATCAACATTGGCAGCAGGATGGGTGCGAAACCTTCAAAGCCATCATTCAGGGCAACTGGATTGCTCATTACGTTGGTAGCTCCAACTTCATGACCCAGTACAATTGTCGCCAAAACGGTTGCCACGTAAGAACCAAAAAGATCGGCACCCATACCGGCTACGTCACCTACGTTGTCGCCTACGTTATCGGCAATGGTAGCAGGGTTTCGCGGATCGTCTTCAGGGATGCCGGCTTCCACTTTACCAACAAGGTCGGCACCCACATCGGCAGCCTTGGTATAAATACCGCCGCCCACACGGGCAAAAAGGGCAATGCTTTCGGCACCCAGCGAAAAACCGGTCAGGGCTTCAATGGCACGGGTCACTTCATGGCCCGTGGCCAGGGCACCCGGCGCCAGCCATTTCAATAAAATAATGAACAAGCCACCCAAGCCAAGAACAGCCAGGCCGGCAACACCCATTCCCATTACGGCGCCGCCGGTAAAGGAAACATTCAGGGCTTTTGCGAGAGAGGTTCTTGCGGCGTGGGCTGTGCGTACGTTAGCTTTGGTGGCCGCACGCATACCGATGTAGCCAGCCAGTGCGCTGAAAAAGGCACCGATCAAAAAGGCAACACCAATAAACCAATGCGATTCTGCGCTGCGGCTTCCCATGTAGAAAAGCAGTACGGCCACAATAACGCCGAAATAGGTCAAAATTTTCCACTCTGCTCTCAAAAAAGCCATTGCACCTTCGGCAATGTAGTTCGAGATCTCTTTCATGCGGTCAGTTCCGGCATCCTGTTTACTTACCCATGCAAATTTCCATAAGGTGTAAAGAAGCCCGATCAATCCCATAGCAGGGACGAGATAAGCATAAGAATCGAATGAACTCATATCGACGTTTTGATTTTTTTAACGGTTGGCAAAGATAGGGGTTTCGGATATTGGGCGGTAGTGGCTGCTTTTTTTCCTGAAAAGCTGCACGGAGCCTGTATTTCAGTACAGGCGCAGTGCTTAAAAAATAAAATGTATCTAAGAAACAGGCATATATATAGAATGGTGCATGAAAAATTAAGTAGGCAAGAATGGGGAAATTTCCCAATAGAGAGAACAATCTAATTTTTTATTTCACCGGCAATATGCTGGCATATAATTTTAGTAAATTAAAAAAAGGAAATTAGTTATGAAGGCATCAACGGTATTCGCTGGCGGATTGGCAGGAGCAACAGCAGTAACATTGATTCATGAAAGCATACGTGCCGTGGTACCCCAGGCGCCCCGAATGGACAGGTTGGGGATGCAGGCCATTGCAAAAGGCTTGCGCAAAGCCAATCAAAATGTTCCCAACCAAAAGGCGCTATTTACAATGGCCATGGCAGGTGACCTGGTGAGCAATGCACTTTATTACAGTGCAGCCGGCATTGGCAGCGATAAAAATTTATGGTTGCGCAGCTCTTTGTTGGGCCTTGCAGCTGGTATTGGCGCTGTGGTGCTTCCTGGCCCCATGGGATTGAATAAACAATACAGCAACCGCACCGTGGCCACGCAACTTATGACGGTAGGATTGTATGTGACAGGCGCATTGGCTACGGCAGCCGTGATAAAACTGCTGAACAAGCGCAAAAAGGAAGATCATACCGAATGGGAGCGCAGGCTGGTTACGTCGGCAATGGGATAATGCTGGAAGAAGTTATTTACAGGGGGCTTACCCTTTATGTAAATTGGTTCAACCGGTAGCAGTAACGCTACCGGTTTTTTTGTGCCAGCAAGAAAGAAATCGTGAATGTTTCTTCTTTTTAAAGGGTAAGAATCAGCAGTTTTTTCCTTTAACGAAGCCGTTCAAAACTTTCCTATACTTTTGCGCCTTTCATGAAAGAAATTCACGAACTGTACGATAAGCTGGCGGAAAAGAAAAAGGTAGTTATTACCACCCACCAGAAACCCGATGCGGATGCTATGGGCTCTTCGTTGGGACTGGCCCATTTTCTAAGGCAGTTTGGTCACGAAGTGACGGTTATTTCGCCTACCAACTGGGCCCGCTGGCTCGACTGGATGGAAGGCACAGCCGAGGTGCTGGATTACGAGCTTCACCGTGCAGAAAGTAATGTAAAGCTGGAAGAAGCCGAATGGCTTTTTTGCCTTGATCACAACCATTTCAGTCGCACCAAAAGCATGGCCCCGAAGCTGGCCGAAATACAGTGCACCAAGATCCTGATCGACCATCACCAGGAGCCGGATGTAGCTTCGTTTGATTTTGGTGTTTCCAATACCGGGAAAAGTTCAACATGCGAGATGGTGTATGACTTTATCACTGACTCAGGACACCGCGACAAAATCAATGTATACGTGGCCGAATGCCTGTACGCCGGTGTGGTGGCCGATACAGGGTCGTTTCGCTTTTCTTCTACACATGCCTCTGTGCACCGTATGGTGGCCTACCTCAAAGAGATGGGGTTGGATCACACCAAAGTGCACGAAGCACTTTATGATAATTTTTTGGAGAATCGCTTACGCTTCCTTGGTCATGTACTCAGCAACCGGATGGAGATCATTTACGAGCTGAACACAGCACTCATCTGGGTATCGCGGCAGGAGCTTCAAAAGTTCGATATCCGCACCGGCGATACAGAAGGACTGGTCAATTACCCGCTGTCCATCCAGGGCATTAAGCTCGTAGGACTTGTGATTGACAGGGATGAAGAACGTAAGTGGAGTTTTCGTAGCAAACGATCGTTTGACTGCAACACCTTTGCCCGGAAATATTTTAGCGGGGGCGGGCACTACAATGCTGCCGGTGGCCGCGACGGGGATTCACTCCAGGATACCATTAAAAAATTCAGACAAGCTATTGAAGAGAATAGCGCTCAATTACAATAATTAAACAACAGAAATGAAACGCACATCGCATCTTTTCCTCGTGGCCTTGCTTGCCCTTGGTTTCACGGCCTGCAAACAAACCGAATTCAAAAAAACAAAAGACGGGTTTCCCTATAAAATCTTCAGCAGCGGAAAAGGAGATGAGATCAAGCCTGGCTATTTTGTAAGCCTGCACCGCACCTCTAAAATCGAAGACAGCGTTCTGGAAACGTCGTATGGCAACCCACCGCAATTTTTACCAATTCCAAAAGACAGCAGTGCTGCCGGTGGCAGCAATGAGCTGATGAAGATTTTGTTGGAAGCAAGAAAGGGCGACAGCATCCAGATCAACCAGCCTATTGATTCTATCCTGAGCAAGAATCCAATGGCTGCACAGGATTCTTTTATTGTTTCCAAAAAAGGAAAAAACCTGGTTACGATTTTTAAAGTGATTGATGTTTATAAAACGGAAGAAGAAGCGCAGGCTGCTTTTGAAAAACAAAACATCGAAGCCTATGGCAAGCGTCCTGGCATTGCCGAGCAGCGCAAAAAAGACGAAGAAGCAATTGAAGCCTACCTGCGTGCAAACAATATTAAGGCCGACCGTACCGCCTGGGGTGCTTATGTGCAGGTGCTGGAACCAGGTTCCGGACCAAAAGCAAAATACGGCCAGTACATGATGGTGCGCTATACCGGCACTGACATGGACGGTAAGATCTTTGACTCCAACAACAAGCCCGGTGCAGATCTATTGCCAGTACAATTGGGCGGTGGCGGCTCCATCATTGGTTTTGAAGATGGACTGAAAAATCTTTCCAAAGGTGCAAAGGCCAATGTATACATTCCATCTTTTATTGCTTACGGTGCCGAAGGCCGTCCGCCGGTGATTCAGCCCAATCAAAACCTGATCTTCAACATCGAAGTGGTAGATATTACGGAAACACAGCCGGCTCCGCCAGCACCTGTGGCACCGACATCTCCAAGATGATAATTTTCGGTATCGAATCCTTCCCGATATTTACAGTCCCGCAACAGCGGGACTGTTTTTATCCTGCACTGCGAAAACAAGGCTCCGTTTTTAATCCAAAAGCAAAAACCACTATCCGAAGCCTTTGAAACGAGCATGCCTGGTACCCGAACACAACAATCCTTTTCCTAAAATTCGTAAAGGATTGACGAACCTAATATCTTACTGTATGAGAGAAAGGCAGTCGAAAGACTGCCTTTTATTTTTGGTAAGCGAGGAAAAGGTCAATGGCTTCCCTGGCTTCTTTTACATCGTGTGCCCGCAGGATGGTGGCGCCATTCATCAAGGCAATGGTATGCAGTACCGTAGTCCCATTCAGTGCTTTCTCCGGCGTTGTGTTCAGCGTTTTGTACACGGTTCCTTTTCGGGATAGTCCAGCTAAGACAGGCTTGCCCAGTTGCTGAAAAAATGGCAACTCCCGCAGCAACTGGAAATTATGCGCAATGGATTTGCCAAAGCCAAATCCCGGGTCGATGATAATATCGTGTATACCTTGCCGTTGGAGGTCTTTCACTGCAAAAGAAAGTTGATCAAACACCTCTAGCGTCACGTTTTCATACACCGGGTTTTGCTGCATGTTCTGTGGGTTGCCTTTCATGTGCATGAGCACATACGGAACACCCAACGCTGCAACAGTGGGAACCAGGTTAGCGTCCAACGTTCCTGCACTGACATCATTAATGATACCGGCACCTGCGGCCACGGCTTCTTTTGCCACCAGCGCATAAAACGTATCAACGGAAATGATCAGATTAGGGAAGTGCCGGTGTATGGCTTCAATAGCAGGTACCACCCGGTCCCGTTCTTCTTCGGCAGACACTCTCTCGCTGCCAGGTCTCGTGCTTTGTCCGCCAATGTCAAGAATGGTCATACCATCGGTGAGCATAGCTTCTACTCGCTGCAGCAAGGTATCTGTTTGCGCCACCCGGCTGCCGGCGAAAAACGAATCGGGTGTGGTGTTGAGAATACCCATCACAATTGGCTTGTCGATCACCAGGAGTTGTGCTTTGCAATTGAGTGTAAACATTAGTACTTGTGCCTTACTTTTGAGCGAATGTAGAGAAAAGCCTTGAGCCATAAGCTTTGAGCTGTTAGCGGAAATCCTGGCTTTGCTCATCGCTCAAAGCTCGTGGCTCACAGCTAAAATAAATTTCATGTCTACCATTGATCAATACAACCGGGTCATCCAGCTTTGTGAAGACATTTTTCTGAAAAAAACTGCCGACTATGGAACGTCCTGGCGGGTGCTGCGTACCATTTCAGTCGTCGACCAGATCTACATCAAAGCTTACCGGATTCGCACCATTCAGGAACTGGGAAAGCAAAAAGTGGGGGATGACATTCAAGGAGAATTTATCGGCATTATCAACTACGGCGTGATCGGTCTTATTCAACTGGAGCTGACGGAAAACGACGAAGAAGAATTAGCTGCTGAAACGGTAAAAGAATTTTACGACAAATACATCGGCGCGGCGCAAAACCTGATGCAGGCAAAGAACCATGACTACGGCGAAGCCTGGCGGCAGATGAGCCAGGAAAGTTTTGTAGACCTTATCCTGATGAAGTTGCAGCGCATGCGGCAGATCCTTTCCAACAAAGGTGTAACGCTTATCAGCGAAGGACTGGATGCGAACTATTACGATATGATCAATTATGCTGTTTTTGCGCTTATCTTACTGAACGAATCGAAAACCTAACCGCTATGCGCCTGGCCGTAAAAGCTGTACAAATTATTGTTGGATTCCTGTTTATCGTTTCCGGCCTGGTAAAAGCCAATGACCCCATAGGCCTGAGCTATAAGATGCAGGAATTCTTTGAGCTTTGGTCGGAAGGTTTTGCACCCGGTTCGTTTGTGGCCAGCAGCCTGGCTTCCCTACATAGTGCATCGCTGGGGCTTTCCATCTTTATGATCACGCTGGAGATCGTTGCCGGTGTTGCGCTTTTGTTGGGGTGGAAGAAAAAATTCATCATTTGGCTTCTCCTGCTACTGATCGTTTTTTTTACTTTTTTAACCGGCTATGCGTATCTCTCCGGCAAGTTTACCAACTGCGGATGCTTTGGCGATTGTTTGCCCATTACGCCATTCGCATCTTTCCTGAAAGACATTGCACTTCTTCTGCTGATCGTTTTTTTGCTTATTGGGCAGAAATGGATAAAGCCTGCCTTTACACCAGTCATACGCACAGCCTTGCTTGTCCTCAGCCTTGTTCTTAGCCTCCTCCTGCAATGGTATGTGCTCAACAATCTTCCGCTAGCTGATTGCCTCCCTTTTAAAACGGGCAACAATTTACCGGTGCAAATGAAACCGCCACCCGGGTCTGTACCGGATAGTTTTGCCATCCGGTTTGTGTACGAAAAAGGAGGAAAGCAGTACGAGTTTGCGCCTGAAAGTTTGCCGGATGATTTTACTACCTACACGTTTATCGACCGCAAGCAAACCCTGGTGCGAAAAGGCAATGCCGATGCACCCATCAAAGGGTTTACGCTGGCAAATGAAACAAAAGATTCCATTACGGGCAACACCGTTGATTTTACAGGCGATTTACTTTCCGCACCAAAAGCCATCCTTGTTTTTGCGCTGACTTTTGACGATGCGGGTTGGATTACTGACCTGAAACCGCTCTTGCAGGCGGCCAATCAAAATAGTGTACCCGTTGCCGTTGCTTCCTCCAATTTTGCCCAAGCACAGGCTGCGTTTGAAAAACAAGGCATAACAGGCGTGCAGTTTTACAATACGGACTTTACCATTGTGCGAACAGTAGCCCGTACCAATCCCGCAGTGCTGTATCTTGAAAACGGAACGGTAGTAAAAAAATGGAGTGCCAACAGCCTTTCGGAAAGTGCAGCCTGGATCAGCCAACCCACAAAAAATTAATCAACCTTGTTGACGTTCATTCTTCGGAAATTGTTCTATGGCTTGCTGGTGCTGTTTGGCGTGGTGATCCTTGTTTTTGTGTTGTTCCAGGGTTTTGGCGATCCATCGCGATTGGTGATGGGACAAACCGGTGATGCCAAAACGCAGGAAAATATTCGCCGCGAATTGTATCTCGATCAACCCAAATGGAAACAATTTTTTCTTTACTTCAATGACATTTCGCCCCTGGCTATTCATTCAGCTGAGGAAATCAAAGCGAAAGAACTAAAAGGTGTTTTTATTGGCGGCGAAACAAAACTGGCCATCAAACTTCCTTACCTGCGCAAATCTTATCAAACCAAAAAGCCGGTAGGAGCGGTGTTGATGGAAGCGCTGCCCGGAACCTTGCTGCTGGCCTTTGCCGCCATGACCATTGCCGTGCTTATCGGTATTCCATTAGGTGTACTGGCTGCTGTAAAGCAAAATACCTGGATGGATACATCGGCCGTTTTTGCGTCGATCGTAGGCATATCGGCTCCTTCTTTTTTTATGGGGATTATTATGGCTTACCTCTTTGGTTTTGTGTGGAGCGAATGGACAGGACTGCACATTACCGGTAGTTGGTTCGACATTGATTCGGAAGGAACCCGTCGACTATCCCTGCAAAATCTAATTCTTCCAGCCGTTACCCTTGGCATACGTCCTCTTGCGATCATTACCCAACTGACAAGGAGTGCCATGCTGGATGTGCTCGACCAGGATTATATCCGTACGGCTTATGCAAAAGGCCTTAGTCGTAGTACCGTCATCTGGAAACATGCGCTGCGCAATGCACTGAACCCTGTCATTACCGCCATCACCGGCTGGTTTGCCGAACTGCTTGCCGGCGCTTTTTTTATTGAGTGGATATTTGGATGGAAGGGTATTGGTAAGGTTACGGTGGATGCGCTCGAGAAACTCGACTTCCCCGTTGTGATGGGCTCTGTGCTTATTTCCGCCACGTTTTTTATCCTGGTAAACGTGGTGGCCGATATCTTATATGGCATTGTCGATCCAAGGGTTCGGGTAAAATAGCAGTCTTTTTTTACCAGCGTTGAAACACTGTTTTCAGCGCAAAAAATATTCAACCTCAGCCACAGGAATACTGGCCTTAAAGAGTTACCTTTAAATAGAGCCCAGCCGAATTTCAACACCAATTTCCTAACATTAAAACTGTGCTATGGAACAAGTAGCAGATCTCCTCAGTCGCATTTACCCGCAGTTTAACACGGCTGCAGTCAATTGCCGCGTAAGCGATGCACTTTACCAGATGTGCAGCGAAAACGTGGACTACCTTATTGTATTGGAAGATAACAAGTTCATGGGCATTATTACTGACCATGACATAGCCTCGCGGATCCTGTTCGAAAACCGCCCTCTCAACCAGGTGGAAGTGCGGGAATACATGAACACCACGCTGCCGGTGGCCACTCCCGAAACATCGCTGCACCAGTGCATGCAGTTAATGGAGCGGTACAATGTGCGGCACCTTGCCATCTACGATCATTTTGATTTTAAAGGAGTGGTGTCGAGCTATGAACTGATGCAGGAAGCCCTGAACAAACGCAGTGGTTTTTTTGAAGAAGACAAAACACCACGACAGGGTTATCCCTGGAACTATTGAATCACGATGTCCTCAATCACTTTTTCGCCCAAAGCTTCGTTTACACGAAGCTTTATTTTTTCTTTCTGGTAAAGCAGCTCCTGCTTCAGCGGAGCCACATTGGTGGTGATAAATAGTGTTTTGTTGATGACCTTTATTTTTTCGGTGTATTTGGCAATGGTCTTGCCCATTACTTTTTCCCACACTTCTTCTATCTGGTAAGCCTGGATGGAACCTTTCAGGCGGCTTTGCGCCAGGTAAAGCTTAATGGCATCCCCGATGGAGTATTGTCCCATGCGGCTAAGGTAGGAAGAAGTTTGGGGTTAGGGGTTTGGAGTTTGGGGTTAAGGGAGTTTGCAGGATAAAAATTCTTTTCTTAAACAAAGGTTTCGTAGGTGCCAGTTCTTTGAGTTCAATAGAATCTATAAAAGCTTACATGCGACAGCAGGAAATTTTAAAAAAATAATTCTTATGGAAAAAAAGTTTGTAACCACCAATCAAACACTTCGGCCATAAGACACCAAACGCCAAACCCCTAACCCCAAACACTGCTATCTGACCCGCTTAATCCCGCAACCAACGGACCGGGTTTTGGTAACAGAAACGGATTTGCCGCCAAGCATTTCATCCATAGCCAGGTAAAGGTGCTTGCGCTGAACGCTGGCTTCATCGGGATTGTCATCAATGGCGCCATGGTACACCAGTTTGCCTTCTTTGTCAAACAGGAAATTTTCGGGTGTGCGGGTAGCACCAAACGCATCGGCCAGTTTGTTGGCATCATCTACCACGTAATGCCAATTGTAATTTTGACTCTTTGCATACTGCTTCATGGCTTCAAAGGAATCATCGCCATTGCGGGCACCGGCATTGGAATTTACCAGGATCACACCAACGTCATTTTTCAGGGCATGGGCGGCAATGTCGCGGGTACGCTGCTGGTTCTTTTTTACGTAAGGACAAGTGTTGCAACTGAACATCACCAGGATGCCATTCTTGCGAATCGCGTCTTTCAGGGAAACTTCTTTCCCGCTAACATCTTTCATCTTTACATCGGCAAGCGGCATGGCGGCGCCAATTGGCAGTTCAGGCATGGGAGCAAACGATACCAGCGCAAAAGCGGCAAGGCTGCAAAGCAGGAATATCTTTTTCATATACCAGGATGTTTCCTCAAAATTGGAGAAAATAAATTTGATACGGTTTCCATTGGTGTAGCGGAATCGTTGCTTTATCAAGTAAGCAGGGAAAATGATCCTACCCGCCCACCTTTTTTACGGAATCGGCAGTGGCACGGCGGCGGTCTTCCTGCCAATAGCCTCTTGCTTTTTGCAAGTGCTCGTCAAACGTGGTACTGTACAGGTGACCGTTTAGCCTGCTGTTGGCAACAAAATAAAGAAACGGCGTTTGCGCCGGGTTAAGCACGGCATCAATGGTGATCTTTGACGGCGTGCTGATGGGTCCTGGCGGCAAACCTTTATTGCGGTAGGTATTGTAAGGCGAAGCAATTTGCAGGATAGGACCAGCGATGCGCTTGAGCGCAAAATTACGGGCCGCAAATTTCAGTGTAGGATCGGCCTGCAGGGGCATCCCGATCTTCAGGCGGTTGAGGTACACGCTGGCAATGGTATCTTTTTCCTTGTGATTGGTGGTTTCTTCTTCAATGATGGAAGCAAGGATATAGGTTTCTTTTGGAGAAAGCCCGATGGTTTTGGCTTTGGCTTCCCGCTCTTCGTTCCAAAATTTTTCCGACTCGGCAGCCAGGCGTTTGTACACCGCAGCAGGGGAGGTAGACCAAAGAAAAGAATAAGTGTCCGGCACCACCTTCCAAAGCACTGATGCGGTATCGGTACCATAGGCCTGCATCGAATCGCCGTTGTTTAAAAACGTGATCATCTGCAGGGAGTCAAACTCAAACTTCGACCCGGTAAGCCGGGCAAAATCTTCTTTTGTGCGCAGCTTGTTGATGGTAAGGTTTACCGGGTCCTGCGCCCCGTTGCGCAGCTTGCGTACAATGGACAAAACGCTGCTGCCTTTTTTGATCTCGTACCGGCCCGGCCTTATCTTTTCCCAATAGTCGAGCAAGCCCGCCAGGAAAGAAAATGCTGTTGTGTTGGAAACAATGTTGTTGGCACGAAGAGAATCCATCACCGATTCTTTTGTGGCACCCTGGGAGGAAATGTAGAGGGTTTCGGTTTTTTTATCGAATCCTGTGCCGGAACCCAAAAAGATCCAGGCTGCCACCAGCGCACCCAAAACAATAGCGAAAAGAATTGTCCAAACCAGTTTTTTCATAACGCTTCAAAGTAACAAAAAACCCTGCCGTGCAGGCAGGGTTTCAAAAATATCGTTTTGTGGAATTTGCTTACGGTTGCTGCGGAGCAGGGGCTACAGGCTGCGGAGCGGGTGCAGGCGCCGTTTGCTGCGTGTTGGTAACACCACCACCCAGGCCTTCGGCACGGTTGATCGAATCGCCACCGGCAATAAAAAGTGTGGAAACAATACAAAGCACGGCAATCACACCGGCAAAGATCCAGGTGCCTTTTTCCAGCACATCATTGGTTTGCTTCACACCCATAAATTGGTTGCTGAAACCGGCAATGTTTCCGGCAAGGCCACCGCCTTTTGGATTTTGCACCAGCACAATCAGCGTCAATACTACACAAGCCAGGATGATCAGAATGATAAATAAGGTGGTCATGATCCTTTTAGATTTTCAATTTTGGCAGCAAAATAAGTCTTTTTGGAGGGATTAAGCAAACTTAATTTGTTATAGGTTTCTATAGCTTTTTGGTGGGCGCCCTGTTTGGCCCACACCTCGGCCATGGCCTCTGTAACGATCTCGCTTTCCTCCACGGAATGCGTGGCCATGTTGACAACCGTTTTTTCTGCCGACGATTGCGGCGATCCTGCCATCTCTGCCGCAGGCAGGCGTTTCATTACTTTCAGCCATTCGGTAAAGCTCCGGAGTTGCTTTGAAAGCTTGTCCTTTGGCAGATCGGTTGCCGTAACCTTGATGCCTTGGGAAGCAAAATAATCTACGGTGTGGTAGGGCTCAAACAGGGCATCGGTGCCTGCCGCTGGTATCGTAACATTTAATTTGCCCAAAAGGGAAGGGGCTTGTTCAGAACTATCCTTTGCTATGTCGGTTTCCCCGTCAACTAAAACGTCTTCACGAACGCTTTCTTCTTCACTATTTGACTGCGTTTCTTGTGGTGTAAGAGTTGCTACGGGCGGTTCTTCGGGAAGTACAGCCGGTTCGTTGGCTGGCTCCACAAAGGGTTCTGTTATCGTATCCGGGTCAGGAAAAACAGTAATGGTTTCACTTTCTGCCGTTTCTTTTTTTTCCGTGATTAGAATGCCACGCCGGTCGTTTTCCTCAAATTCTTCTGCGACGTTTTCAGACGATTCTGCGCTGGTTGAGTAGGCAGGCGTTGCGATCGTTTCATCAGCGCTATGTTCTTTCTCAGCTAAGTGTTCTACTGCAAAGTCCTCGTCTACAACATGCGATTCCGCAGAAAGAAAAAGATCGAACTGGAGCGGGTCGTGGAAATACAAAACAGCCTTGCGTTGTTGGGCCTCTGCATCGGGCGAACCGGTTTCTTTTAATTTTTGCAGCAATAAAAACTGGGCGGGTGCAAAATAAGGGTAACGTTTGGTGAGATGCTGCAACTTTTCCAGGCTACATTCTTCAACGGAGGATTTACCGAGCAGGTGCTGAGCCAAGGCATGGATTCGTTCGCTCATAGTGCGGCAAGTTACATTACCAATTGGAAAAAAGACGGTTGAAAATTTCATCCGAAAGGTTTCGGATCATTTCTTCCAAAAGCGAAGCCTCTGCTGCCTGCAGCGATTGCTGTGCACTGAAATCAAAGCTGCGGCTGACATCAAATTCTTCGGGAGTATTGCCAAACCGCGAAAGAGAAATATGCACCCTTACCGTTAACCGGTTGACCGATGTCTGCTGTTGCCCGTTGTTGGAGGTAACACCGGTTGTACTTACCGCATAGTCGGCAACATAACCGGTAATCTGGTAGTCGGCGTTGTCGTTGTTGGTATTGGTGAGTCTTGTTTGATTTTGCACTTTTGTGCGGAACCGTTCCGTCAAGGCCGGTGTGATCTGCGGGTTCACATAAGAAGCCTTGTTTTCAAACGGTGTGATGCGTACCGTTTTGGCACTGTCAACCACGTTTCCCTTTTCGTTAAAGCTGTAAATACCGCAGGAAGAAACGGCAATTGTCAGTAGAAAAAAGCCAACAAAAGGTGCTGCCAGCAGCAACATCCCGTTCTTTTTTAAAAAGGGTTGAAACATGGTGTTTTTATTCGTTTCGTTTTCTTGTAAAATACTATTGATCGATGTCGTATTCTTTCAGCTTGCGGTACAGCGTCCGTTCGCTGATGCCCAGGTCCATAGCCGCATCTTTCCGTTTGTTGCGGTGCTTTTTCAGCGCTTTGATGATCAGCTCTTTTTCCTTGTCCATGATGTTGAGGCTTTCATCCACTTCTTCGTGTGCATGAATGTCAGACGTGTTGTGCATAAGCACTGGTTGCGCCACCACCGGCTGGTGGGAGGGAACCATCATCTGCCCGCCGCCGTCTACCCGCTGCAGGTCTTTTACCCCATCCAGGAAAGAAGGATTTTGCGCCGCCACCGAAGGGTTCTGCAACATTTCCAAAAAAAGCTTTTTCAATTCCGTCACATCCCGCTTCATGTCAAAGAAAAGTTTGTACAGTATCTCCCGTTCGTTGTTGAATTCATGCGCTTCCTGTCCGTGCGGATGTGCCAGCACAGGCAGGCGGTTCATGTGCTTATCCTCTGGCAGAAAACGTCCCAGCTCTTTTAAAGAAACCTGCTTTTCTTTTGCCAGCACCGATATCTGCTCGGCCAGGTTTTTCAGTTCCCGCACATTACCGGGAAAAGGGTAATTGGTCAATTGAATCCTGGCTTCTTCATCCAGTTGCACCGGTGTTGTTTTATAGCGTTCGGCAAAATCAACCACGAACTTCCGGAACAAAACAAAAATATCTTCCTTGCGGTCCCGTAAGGACGGAACCCGGATCGGTACCGTGTTCAAGCGGTAATAAAGATCTTCCCTGAACTTGTTGTTCTGTACCAAGTGCAGCAGGTCTTTGTTGGTAGCCGCAACCACCCGTACGTCTGTCTTTTGTACTTTGGACGAACCCACGCGGATAAATTCACCGCTTTCCAAAACCCGCAGCAAACGTGCCTGTGTACCCAGTGGCATTTCGCCAATTTCATCCAGGAAAATGGTACCGCCGTTCACGGTTTCAAAATAGCCTTTGCGACTGTCCACCGCACCGGTGAACGAGCCTTTTTCATGCCCGAACAATTCGGAGTCAATGGTACCTTCCGGTATGGCGCCGCAGTTAACGGCAATAAACGGGTTGTGCTTTCGTGCCGAAAGTGAATGAATGATTTGCGAAAACGCCTCTTTTCCCACGCCGCTTTCACCCGCAATGAGCACCGTAAGGTCGGTGTTGGCCACTTGCACGGCCACCTCCAGTGCATAGTTTAGTGCCGGTGAATTTCCAATAATGCCAAACCTGTTTTTTATACTTTGTAGATCCATTCCTTTGTTTTATACGATTTCGCCAAACAGCGTTGCCTGCGAGCAGTCATGAATTTTTACATTCACATAATCGCCGGGTTTGAGGTCAAACGTTCCTTTGCTAAAGATCACCACTTTGTTTTGTGAGTTCCGTCCCATCCACGCTTCATCGCTGCGGCGTGAATTGCTTTCGATCAGTACCTTGAATGTTTTGCCCAGGTCTTTCTGGTTGCTTTGCAGCGAAAGCCGGTTCTGTGTTTCGACAATTTCCTGCAGCCTTCTTTTTTTCACGTCGAGTGGAATATCGTCCGTATAGCGGCGCTGGGCCAACGTGCCGGGACGTTCGCTGTAAAAGAACATATAGCTCATGTCATAACCGGCGTATTCCATCATGCTCACCGTTTCTTTGTGCTCTTCTTCGGTTTCGGTACAAAAGCCAGCAATCACATCGGAGGAGAGGCTGCAGTCGGGCATGATTTCCTTAATGCGGGCAACCTTGGCCATGTACCATTCGCGGGTGTAGTTGCGGTTCATCAGTTGCAATACACGGGTGGAGCCGCTTTGGAGCGGCAGGTGAATGTATTTGCAGATGTTCTCATACTTGGCCATGGTATGCAGCACATCGTCGGTAATGTCCTTGGGGTGAGAGGTTGAAAACCGTACCCTTAAGTCCGGCGAAATAAGCGCCACCATCTCCAGCAGGTTAGCAAACGTAACTGTCGGCGCCGTGTCGGAAACATAATAATAAGAATCCACGTTCTGTCCCAGCAGTGTTACTTCTTTGTAGCCCGCGTCAAACAACTCCTGGCATTCGTTAAGAATACTGGCAGCATCGCGACTGCGTTCCCGTCCGCGGGTGAACGGCACCACGCAAAACGAGCACATGTTGTTACAGCCCCGCATAATGCTTACAAAAGCCGTAATGCCATTGCTGTTCAGGCGAACCGGCGCAATGTCGGCATAGGTTTCTTCACGGCTCAGTAAAACGTTCACGCCTTTCTGCCCACCGTTGGCTTCTGTTATCAAGCCCGGCAGAGTGCGGTAAGCATCCGGACCCACCACCAGGTCAACCAGTTTTTCTTCTTCAATAAATTTTGCTTTCAGGCGTTCGGCCATACAACCCAGCACACCCACCAGCACACCAGGCTTTGCTTTTTTCAGTTTCCTGAATTCCGTCAGCCGCTTGCGAACGGTTTGTTCTGCTTTCTCACGGATGGAACAGGTGTTCAGTAAGATCAGGTCTGCTTCTTCAAAATTGCGGGTGGCGCCAAAGCCTTCTTCGTAAAGAATAGAAGCCACGATCTCGCTGTCGCTGAAATTCATCTGGCAACCATAGCTTTCAATATAAAAACGGCGGCTGTATTGGGTTTTGTCGCCCTGGAAAGGAGAATAGGCTTCTCCCTGGCGGGCTTCATCCTGCTTTTTATCGATCAAAAGTTCTTGCATCATAATAAGGTGGGGTCAAAGATAAAGAATCCCACCTTTTGTGACAGGATGTCAGCAGAAGGGGCCTTTCTTTTTGCAAAGCCTTTGCAGTTGCGGCAATTCTATTATCTTTAAAGGAAACTGGCTGTTGATATGCGATTCTCCCGAAATCAATACCGGGCCATTTATGCCTCGCTGATTATAGTTGCCTTTTTTATTCCGGCTTACAACAACATCAGCGCTGCTGGCTTTTTAAGCCTCGCCCTGAATACGGTCAGGAGCGATGATGAAATGACCATGATCGACTTTGTCATTATTTCTTTCCCACTTTTCCTGATCCTGTTGACTGCCCTTATCATTCTTTTTCAATCGCTGCGCAAACGAACATCTACAAGTTTGCTCCTGGGATTACCGCTTTTCTCTCTGGCCTTTTTTATTGTTTTGCTCTCCTTTGATGTCAACAAAGAGGTCAGCAATGCCGGTGTTTTCAGCTTGCTGAAAAATATGCGTTATGGTTTTTACATTGCCAGCCTTGCCTCCGTGCTGCTTTTTCTTTCGCATAGCCGGCGTGAAGCCTTGAACTCAGGTCAACGCCGCTGGTAGATTGGCTGCTACCGTGCGCAGTAATTAACTATAATTAACCTCTGTAAGTCCCGATCCGTTTTTTCGCTATCCAACGAGGGAATACCTTTGGCGTCATGCGGGCCTTTCTCCTTCTTTTTCTTTTCATCGCCATCAATGCTTCTGCGCAAGAGGGAACGATTGGTGGAACCGTAGTGGATGAAGGCAACAAACCACTGGAACAGGCAACCGTACAATTGGTAACGCTGGAGAATCCTGCTTTTCAAAAAACAGTTTCTGCTGATGGAGCCGGCTCCTTTTTATTTTCTGCCCTTCCAATGGGCTATTATCGTTTAACGGTTTCCTTTGCGGGATTACAAACTCTGACCCTAGACAGTATTTACCTGCGGCCGGAACGGTATGATTTCCTGTTGGGTGACCTGGTGGTAAAACCTAAAGCTGCAGCAGGGCTGAACGAGATTGTAATTTATGCGGAAAAGCCACTGATCCAGAGCAAGGACGGCAACATTACGTTTAACGTAAGCGAATCGGCAGCAAGCCAGGGCAGCAATGCCAGCGACCTGTTGACGCAGGTACCGCTGGTATCAAAAGATGCCGACGGAAAAGTTACGGTAAGGGGCAAAGAGCCAAGAATTTTGATAGACGACAAGCCGGTGGAGATGAATGCGCAGCAACTCCAGGACCTTTTAGAGTCGTTGCCCGGGAATGCCATTGAAAAAATTGAGGTGATGACCAACCCGCCACCGCAATATGCCAACGAGCAGGGTGGGGTGATCAACATTGTTACCCGCAAAGGAACAGTTGGTATCAATGGTCGCCTGAGTGTGTTTGCCGGCACCCGTGGCGAGAAAGGCACCAATGGCCATTTTACCTATCGCAAAACAGGGCTGTCTATAAATGTGAATGGTGGCGTATCGGATAACGATTTCCGTGGCGATGGCTCCTCGGTGCGGCAAAACCTTTACGCCGACAGTTCGAATTTTTTTAAGACCAACAACCGCTATAACAACAGCGCCGTCCGTCCCAACTTCCGGGCCTCCATCGATTACGAGCTTTCAAAGGCGCATCAATTGAATTTTGTCGGGCAGTTTAACCAAAACCGATCTTTTAATACCAGTACAACGAACTTTCAAAATATCAACCGCTTTGAAGAACTGTACCGGTTGAGCCAGCGTACGGTGGGCAACCGTGGCCAAAATAACAATCATAACCTGGGCTTAAATTATACCTTCCGCAGCCAGCGACCCGGCGAAGTGCTGCGAATCTTTACCAGCCAGTGGGCATCAAATCATTCATCGGACCGCCTTTTCTTCCAGGAATTTTTTCATCCCGATTACACACCCACGGGTTACGATTCGACCAACCAGCAGATCAACGGAACGGAGAACACCGGTTACAACGTAAGGGTTGCCTACGACCGGCCCATCATCGGGGAGAAGACCTTTCTTTCCGTTGGGAGCTTTTACACGCATACCGCGTCGGATGTGAGGGTAGATGCGCTTTACAAAAGCAAGGCCGATGGCAGCTTTGTGCCCATAGACCTGCAAAGCAATTTTTTCCTGTTTTACCAGGATATCACCAATTTCCGCTTATCGCTAAAGCAGGTCTTTCAGCCCGGTTTTAGCGCCACGGCCGGTCTGTCCGAAGAGCGGACAGGCGTTCGGTTTGACCTCTTAAAAGAAGGTCGGGATACGTCCAACGCTAACTGGACCCTGCTGCCCTTTTTTAATTTGAACAAAACATGGGGAGATATCAATCTTTCAATTTCTTACCGCAAATCCATTCGGAGGCCGGGTGTGAATGAACTGAACCCCACGAGGGATTATTCCGATCCCTACAATACAAGGGGCGGTAACCCGGGCTTGCTGCCTTCCACGGCCGATAATTTTGACCTGGTGATCGGTCGTTCGAAAAATGCTTTGTACACTAACCTTGGTTTTGGTTACAACCGGGTGCATACGGTTTTCAGTCCCATACGCACCTTACTGGGCGATGGCACCACCGAAACCATCTGGCAAAACATCAGCGGCAAGCGGGAATATGAAATGAGTATGTGGAGTGGTTATACCGTGGCCAGGAAACTCCGCCTGAATGTGAGTGCCAGTTATGTATACAACCGGTACAGCGATTACGATAAACAGTTCCGACGCTACCGCGATGCGGGTTCGTTTACATCCAACATGAACCTGAATTATACCTTCCTGCAAAACTTTACCACCACCGGCAATGTAAGCTTTAACCGGTTTGCCAACCCGCAGGGAGTGGCCCGCAGTACGGTGAATACCAACCTTGCTTTCCAGGCAAGATTGCTAAACCGGAAGCTGACGCTTGCCCTGAACATGACCGATCCCTTCTTTCAGTTGCGCAACCGCAACTATACCTACGGGCCTAATTTTATTTTGGAGAATTTCAACAACACGCAAACAAGGAATTTTCGCCTGAGTGTTGGCTATGGTTTTTCAAAAACCACCACCAAGCGGCAAACCGCCACGGAAAAAGCGGTACAGAACCTGATAAAAAGTTAATGGGTCAGTGGTGAATGGTGAGTGGTGAGTGGTTCACCAGCGTTACCTTCCTTTTACAGCCTTAACTTTTGCAGCGAAAATTTGTAGACAAGAAGCGTTTGCTTATGCGTTTTGCGATGTTGGCAGGGAAAGTTTTTTTGCAAGCCAGGATTGTTGTACAGGGATGATCCAGTCGTTTTCCAGTTCTGCCTTGGTTTGAACAAGGTTGTTGAAATAAAGCGTTTCGCCGTTGATAAATCCGTTTTGTACCGCGTACGTCAACTGGTTCAGGGGCAATACCTGGATCTTGTCTTTTACCACAAATGCCAGGTTGGTACGATTGAAAAAATCAACGCCAAATTTTTCGCCCAGCGCTTTGATAAAACGTACCGAAGAATCGGTACTGCAACCACTGACACCGGCCCGTGTTTCATCGGCAATCAGCACAACAAACTGCCCGAAGAAAAGGTTGCCAAACGCATCTACATCGGCGCCATGCGATTTCCAGCCTTCAGCAAATTCCGTGATCAACTCTTCAGCTTCCAGCGCCTCGGAAAGAGAAAGGACCCGGCTACTTTGGTAGATCCAAACACGGCTGGCCGGTGAAAAGGTATCGGGAAGCAATTGCTTGTACGCTATGTTCATGCTGCAAAATTAGGACGGGAACCCTTAAGGCTTTAGTAAAGTTGTGGCTTGTAAAAAAGCTGCACTGCTTTAATTTTCCTGGACCTGGAGCGAAGCAGCCACAATTTCGGCCACATCGAGTACCCGGACGCTGTCTTCTTTTTCGGCCGCTTTTACACCATCGGTAAGCATGGTGTTGCAAAACGGGCAGGCAGCGGCTACCACGTCGGCACCCGTGCCAATGGCTTCGGCGCTGCGTTCGAGGTTGATGCGGGTCTTGCCCGGTTCTTCTTCCTTGAACATTTGGGCACCGCCGGCACCGCAACAAAGGCCGTTTTTGCGGCAGCGCTTCATCTCCACCAGTTCGGCGTCCAGGGCTTCCAGCACTTTGCGGGGCGCTTCGTAAATACCGTTGGCCCGGCCGAGGTAACAACTGTCGTGGTACGTGATCTTTTTCCCTTTAAAACCGCCTTCTTCTTTTAGCCTGATCTTTCCGTCATCGATCAATTGCTGCAGAAAAGTGGTGTGATGAATGACCTCGAAGTTTCCGCCGAGCTCAGGATATTCGTTCTTAAAAATATTAAAGCAATGGGGGCAGATGGTAACGATCTTTTTGACCTCGTACATATTCAACAACTGAATATTCTGGTAAGCCATCATCTGGAACAGGAACTCGTTGCCGGCACGCCGGGCGGGATCGCCGGTACAGGCTTCTTCTTTGCCAAGGATGGCAAACTTGATTCCTACATGGTTAAGAATGGTGGCAAAGGCTTTGGTCACTTTTTGTGCCCGCTGGTCGAAACTTCCGGCGCAGCCTACCCAAAAAAGAATCTCGGGGCTTTCACCGTTAGCCATCATTTCGGCCATGGAAGGAACATGCATAATCAATCGTTTAATAAGTGCCAAAAATAAGCTGTGCGCAGCCAAAAGTAAAAAGTCAAAATTGCAGCACCTATCGTATTTGACTTTTTCCTTTTGAGTTTTGCTTTTACCTTGCCCGGTAATGAAAGACTGGAAACGTATCTGGGAAAAGTGGACCAATTGGGAACTCTGGCCTTTTAACCTCATTTATGCACCCCTGGGTCCACTTTGGTTATGGTATGCCGCCAAGGCAAAATGTTTCTGGTACTTTACGCCAACCGATCCCACCCTCACCTTTGCCGGCTTTGAAGGCGAAGGCAAAAAAGAAATGTACGACCTCCTGCCAGAGGGTTCTTATCCAAAAACAGCTTATGCCAGTCCTTCGCAGTCGTTTGAAGAAATAAAGAATATCATCACACAAAAAGGCTTTACTTATCCCTTGTGTGTAAAGCCAGAAAGCGGGTTGAAAGGCTTGTTGTTTCGCAAGGTTGACAGCGAGGAAAAATTACTATCCTATCACCAGCGGGTACCGGTTGACTATATTATCCAGGAACTGGTGGAAGCGCCACTTGAAGTGAGCGTATTTTATTACCGGTATCCGAATCAGCAGAAAGGCACCATCAGTGGTTTTATTCAAAAAGAAATGATGCACCTTTTTGGCGATGGCCGGAGCACACTATGGGAATTGATCCTGGAGCATCCCAAAGCAAAGCACCGCCTGGAAGAAATGCGCATCAAGCACGAACAGCAATTAGATACGGTTATTCCAAAAGGTGAAAAATACATTCTCACGCATGCGGCCAACTTGAACCGGGGCGCCCGTTTCACCAACCTGCAGGGCCAGATAGATGAACGCCTGCGGGAGATCTTTGATCCGCTTAGTCACCGCTGCCAGTTCTATTACGGTCGCTACGACCTGAAGTGCAACAGCATTGAAGAACTGAAAGAGGGTAAATTCATCATCCTTGAATTCAACGGAACAGGAGCGGAGCCCAACCATGTGTACAACGCCGGCTTTTCCTGGTTCAAGGCGCTGGGAGAATTTGCGCATCACTGGAAGGTGATGTACGAAATTGGTAAGTATAATAACCGTCACAACGGTGTACGGTATTGGGGTAACAGGGAAGGCTACCTGTTTTTGCAGCAGGCCCGCAAACACGCAGCCATCCTGGAGAAAGCCGACCGGGAAATTATGATTTAAGAGTAAGCAGTATGCAGTAGGCACCCAAACGTCATTTACTGCTTACTGCCTACTGCCTACTTTTTAAAAATGCTAAATATCCTCCGCATATTCGTCACCGGTATAGCCATTGCCTTTGTTGGCATGCTGCCCTTGGGTACGCAAAACCTGGCAGCCATGCAGATTGCCATTTCCGATGGCCTGCAGCCGGCAATTCTTTTTGCGCTGGGCATGGTGGTGCCGGATGTGGTTTATGTTTATGTCACGCTGCTTTCGATGCAGTGGATCCAAAAGCAGAAAAAGCTTTTCAAGGCCCTGGAGTGGGTAACCCTGACCATTGTAATAGCGTTGGCCGTTGCCAATTTTTATGCTGCGCTTCATCCCAGTGTGGAGAAGAATGTTCTCCTCAGTAATGCATTGCCAAAGTTTTTGCTGGGCGTTGTGATCAATGGCGTTAATCCGATGCAGATCCCGTTTTGGTTTGGCTGGAGCACCATTCTTTTTACCAAGAAAATATTGGAGCCGCGTTGGCGTCACTACCATATTTATGCAGCCGGTGTTGCCATTGGCATGTTTGGCGGCACAGCAGTCTTTATTTTTGGTGGTCGCCTTATTGCCGACCAGATCAGCAGCAACCAAAACATCCTTTATATCTCCGTGGGTATTGTTTTTACCATCACTGCCCTGCTGCAGGTATGGAAAATGCGCCGGAAAAAAACCGCTCTTCACAAATTGGAACACCCGGAAGAAATTACGGATAGTTTTGCGCCGGAAGAAAACAAGTTCACCAACCAAACCAAATAAAATATGCTTAACCAGGCACTGATCCCCGAATTCAAGCACGAAGCGGCTTCTACACGCAAGATCCTGGAAAGGGTTCCGTTTGACAACCCCGATTGGAAGCCACACGAAAAATCGTATACGCTGGCCCGTATGGCTGGTCACGTGGCAGAAATCATGCAGTGGACCGCAGCCACCATCAACAGCGAGGGTCTTGATTTTGCCAAAGGCGAATACAAACCCTTTTTCCCGACATCAAAAGAAGAATTGCTGGAGCGCTTTGACGCCCATTACCAGGAGGCGCTAAGCCTGTTGGAAAACGTTTCGGATGAAAACCTCAAAAGCAACTGGACGCTGCAACACGGCGATCATGTGATCTTTACCCTGCCGAAAATTGCCACGCTGCGGTCGTTTGTCATGAACCACCTTATCCATCACCGCGGCCAGCTTTCTGTTTACCTGCGCCTGCTGGATGTGCCGGTTCCGGGTATGTACGGGCCCAGTGCGGATGAGAAGTAGAGGCCCCCTGTCCCCCGGTGGGGGAACTTAGGTTTAAATAGCTTTTCCTTTTTTAATCTTTCTTTTTACAAAAACATTCTACCTATAAAAAATGCCTGTCGGTTAAACAGGCATTTTTTCTTTTATGTACTTAGCTGAAGTAATCCTATTTATCTTCGGTTGCGTCGTACGCTTATACAGTTGTGAATTCTGCTGAGCACCAAAACCTCCCTGGCATTCTGCCATCGTACCTAAAAATTGAATCTTCTCTGCGAACACCTCTGCTTCTCTTTCTCTCTGCGGCAAACCGCATCTGCCAAAATTGCACCTTCCCGCCATCAGGCATAATCATTGATAACCTTCTATGAACTTAAAAATTACGTAAGCAATGGGAAAAATAATTGGAATCGACCTGGGTACAACCAACAGTTGTGTGGCCGTTATGGAAGGTAACGAACCGGTCGTGATTGCCAACGACGAGGGCCGCCGTACCACGCCTTCGGTTGTTGCCTTTTTGAAGAATGGTGAACGCAAAGTAGGAGACCCTGCCAAACGTCAGGCCATTACCAACCCGGTGAATACCATCATGAGTGTAAAGCGTTTTATGGGACGCCGCTTTGATGAAGTGTCAGAAGAGATCAGCCATTGGAGCTATAAAGTTGCCAAAGGTGACAATAATACCGTTCGTATCGATATTGATGGCAGACTGTATACCCCGCAGGAAATTTCTGCCATGGTGCTCCAGAAAATGAAAAAAACTGCCGAAGATTACCTGGGACAGGAAGTAACCGAAGCTGTTATTACTGTGCCTGCCTACTTCAACGATGCGCAGCGCCAGGCGACCAAAGAAGCTGGTGAGATCGCTGGTTTGAATGTACGCCGGATTGTAAACGAACCTACCGCTGCCGCCCTGGCCTATGGTCTTGACAAAGGCGGAAAAGACCACCACGTAGCCGTGTTTGACCTTGGTGGTGGTACGTTTGATATTTCCATCCTTGAGCTGGGTGATGGTGTGTTTGAAGTAAAGTCTACCAACGGTGATACCCACCTTGGTGGTGACGACTTTGACAAGGTGATCATGGATTGGCTGGCCGAGGAGTTCCGCCGTGAAGAGAACGTAGACCTGCGCAAAGACCCGATGGCCCTTCAGCGCCTGAAAGAAGCCTCCGAAAAAGCAAAAGTTGAGCTGTCTTCTTCTTCTGAAACAGAGATCAACCTTCCTTATATCACAGCAGTTGACGGCGTGCCCAAGCACCTCGTGAAAAAGCTGACCCGGGCCAAGTTTGAGCAACTGGCCGATTCTCTGTTTGAGCGTTGCCTGAAGCCTTGCGAAGCGGCTTTACGCGATGCCGGCATGTCAACTTCTCAGATCGATGAGGTGATCCTGGTGGGTGGTTCTACCCGTATCCCCAAAGTGCAGGAGATCGTAGAAAAATTCTTTGGCCGCAAGCCGCACAAAGGCGTGAACCCCGATGAAGTAGTGGCTATTGGTGCTGCCATTCAGGGTGCCGTACTGACCGGTGAAGTAAAAGACGTACTGCTGCTGGACGTTACCCCGTTGAGCCTGGGTATCGAAACAATGGGTGGTGTGATGACACGGTTGATCGATGCCAATACAACCATTCCAACCAAAAAATCAGAGGTATTCTCTACGGCTTCCGATAACCAGCCGGGTGTTGAAATACATGTTTTGCAAGGTGAGCGTCCGATGGCAACACAAAACAAAAGCCTGGGTCGTTTTAACCTGACCGATATTCCGCCAGCACCGCGTGGTGTGCCGCAAATTGAGGTGGTGTTTGACATTGATGCCAACGGTATCCTCCATGTAACGGCCAAGGACAAAGGCACCGGCAAGGAACAAAAGATCCGCATTGAAGCCGGTAGCGGTTTGACAAAAGACGAGATCGAAAAAATGAAGGCGGAAGCGGCTGCCAATGCCGACCTGGATAAGCAGGAGAAAGAAAGAGTGGAAAAGATCAACCAGGCCGACAGCCTTATCTTCCAAACGGAAAAGCAGTTGAAGGAGTATGGCGACAAGATCCCTGCTGACAAAAAGGCGCCCATCGAATCGGCCCTGAACAACCTTCGGGAAGCGCACAAGTCGCAGGATATTGCCCGCATTGATACGGCGGTTGCCGAAATGAACACGGCATGGACCGCGGCCAGCGAAGAGTTGTACAAGGCTTCGCAAGGTGCCGGCGCCCAGCCAGGTGCTGATGGCGGTGCGCAAGCTGGCGGACAGCAAGGTTCCGGAACGACAGGCGAAAATGTGACCGACGCCGAATTTGAAGAAGTGAAATAAGCTTTTCACTACATAACCGAAAAACCCACAACATAGTTTGTGGGTTTTTCATTTTATAGCCTACTTTGGTCCTGCCAACCACCAAAACTCGTGTATGAAACACAGACGCATCCTGCTTTTTGCCGGTTTCCTGCTTCCGCTAACCCTGCTGTTTTTTTCATTTGACAAAAAGCTCCCGGCAACTTCTGGCACCTCACAAAAAGACACCATGCCGCAGTTTGCCAGGGCAAAAGATCATCTTGGAAAAAATGTGGCCAACAGCAATGGTTTGGTTTCGCTTTCTACGGGTATCGACAATTCTTACTACCTGAAGGACTCGCAAAACCGGGTGGGTTATCTCTACCTCGAAACAAAGATTAGCCGCTATGTCAGCAACCTTGCACGCAAAAACCCACTGAATATTTCCATTGTATTGGATAGGAGTGGTTCCATGGCCGGGGAGAAAATGGACTTTGCCAAAAAAGCCGCCAACGATATTATTGACAAACTGGGACCGGAAGACTTTGTCAGCGTGGTGATCTACGATGAGTTTATCGAAGTGATACAGCCGGCAACACCGGTGTTGTACAAAGATTCCATCAAGGTCAAGATCAACAAAGTGAAGCCACGCGGCTCTACCAATCTCTGGGGCGGATCGGAAAGAGGCTACGAGCAGGTAAAGGCCAACTACAAAAAGAACTATATCAACCGTGTGCTCCTCATCAGCGATGGCAACATTACGGCTGGTCCAAAAATTCCGTCCCGCATTATTGAACAGGTGCAGTCGTTTAAAGACGTCAACGGCATTTCCATTTCCACGTTTGGAGTGGGACTGGACTACAACGAAACCCTAATGACCGACATGGCGGAGAACGGCGCCGGCAACTATTATTTTATTGACAAGGCTGATAAAATGGCGGCCATCTTTGACAAGGAATTGTATGGCCTGCTTAACGTGGTGGCGCAAAATGCAGAACTCCGCATTGCGTTGCCCAAAGGCGTAACGGTGGAAAAGGTCTATCCTTTTCAGTATGCGATGGAAAAGAATGAAGTGGTGATCAAATTCCAGGACCTGTTCTCCGAAGACATCAAAGGCCTGATGGTGCGGTTCCGGATAGACGATGCGTACAATACCACCTTGCCGTTTTTTACACGGCTGGTTTATACGGATAATACCACGGGTGAGCCCAAAACCATTCTAAACGAAAACAGTTTAGCACCCATCATAAACAGGGAGCAATACCTGGCCTCCTTTAATAAAACCGTGGTGGAGCAGGTGGTGTTGTTTACGGCCAATGAAAACATGGAAAAAGCCATGTACGAGGTGGACCGGGGGAACTACGAAGCCGCCCGGCGTTATGCCGAAGCCAACGGGTACATCTTCTCTTATAATTCGCAATATGTAGTGGGCTCGGGTGAACTGCAAAAGATGGATTCCATCACACGGTTTTACGCCACCGATATTGCCAACATGAAAACCCTCCACAAAGACTCGGTAAAAAAAGTGCAGAAAGACCGCCGGGTGCAGAACTACCAGATCCGCAACAAAAAAGGGCAATAAAAAATGCCGGGCAAAGCCGGCACTTCTTTCCATTTATTTTCGGAAAATCAAGTATTGTATACCGTAAGGCTTAAATGATATCCATTGCCAGTACAAAGAACGTAAACACAAAGGGCATCACAAGCGTCAGCCAGGGCCAGTTGGTGGCAATGGTAAAAAGCAGCAGGGCGGTTGAAACAAAAAACAGTATCCAGTATAAACCTTTATTTCTCTTTTGCATTTCTGGAAAATTTTGGCAAAAATAGGAACAGAGCCGAAACGGCAAAGGATATTTTTTTAAGCGCTCTACCGTCACCGTTTACATGACTTCCTTTTCTTATTTTCGCCGGAGTGTGCTTTCTACACATTTCTTAACCTTCAGCAATTGCTATACATGAAGATCGAGTTTTATTTACGGTTCAAGACAGCGTACGGGCAGGCAGTTTTTGTGAGTGGCAACCTGACTTCATTGGGTGGCAACGATACGGGCAAGGCCTTTCCGCTTCAATATTTAAATGATGAGTTTTGGTACGGTGCTATCGAGGTGGATGCAGCGGAGATCAGTACCCTGCACTATCGCTATATTTTTACCAACCTCGCTGGCGAATCCATTGTGGAAGGTGAGCGGCACCGATCCATCGATTTCCGGAAAGCCGGTCACGACCTGCTCCTGATCGATAGCTGGAACGACGAAAGCTTTTACGAAAACGCCTTTTACACCGCACCTTTCCAGGAGGTTTTCTTTAAGGAGAAAAAAAGCGGTAAAGCCAAAAAAGAAGAATCCTACACCCACTTGTTTAAGGTAAAAGCACCGCTGCTACAGCCCAATGAAGCGGTTTGCATTCTTGGCAGCACAGTCGCATTCGGAAACTGGGATTCTGCAGCACCGATCCTGCTGACCAAAAAAGGCGCCTGGTGGACGCTTGCCTGCAACCTGACCAATACCGACCTGCCGGTTTCTTACAAATACGGCGTAGTGAATACGGAGACAGGCGAATTGATCCGGTTTGAAGAGGGTGACAACCGCGTTCTTTTCAGCAACGATATCGTCAATAAAAAAACAATTGTTCACGATGCGTTTGTACGCCTTCCCAACACAACCTGGAAGGGCGCCGGTGTGGCCATACCGGTCTTCAGCCTGCGCAGCCAGAATAGTTTTGGCGTGGGCGAATTTCTTGACATCAAGCTGCTGGCCGACTGGGCCAAGGAAACAGGACTAAAGCTGATCCAGCTCCTCCCGGTGAACGATACCTCGGCAACCTTTACCTGGAAGGACAGTTATCCTTACGCCGCCATTTCCGCTTTTGCCCTGCATCCCATTTACATCAACCTGCAAAAAGTGGCGGGTAAAAAAGGACTGCAAAAAGTAAAGGCCTTAACCAACACGCAAAAAGCATTGAATGCCCTGCCGGAACTGGAATATGACGAGGTCATTCGGATCAAGCTGAATGTGCTGCGGGACCTTTATGCCGCCGACCAGATGGCCTTTTTATCGGAGACTTCTTTCCTTGAGTTTTTCGACGACAACAAAACCTGGCTGGTGCCCTACGCCGCTTTTTGTTATTACCGCGATAAAAACAAAACGGCCGATTTTTCGCAATGGAAAACGGGGGCGGTGTACAACGAGGCCGAAGTGGCAAAACTCACCGGTGCCAAGTCAAAAACCTACAAGCAAATTGCCTTTTTCTACTTTGTACAATACCACCTGCACCTACAGTTAAAAGAAGCGGTGGACTATGCGCATAGAAAAGGGCTGGCCATCAAAGGCGATATTCCCATTGGTATTTACCGCAATGGTGCCGATGCCTGGACGGCACCGGAACTTTACAACATGCACATGCAAGCGGGTGCACCGCCCGATGATTTTGCGGTGAAAGGACAGAACTGGGGCTTTCCTACCTACAACTGGCAGAAAATGGAAGAAGACCAGTTTACCTGGTGGAAGCAGCGGTTTCACCAGATGAGCAATTATTTTGATGCTTTTCGCATTGATCATATTCTTGGCTTTTTCCGCATCTGGAGCATTCCTACCGATAGCGTGGAAGGTATTATGGGACGGTTCATCCCGGCACTGCCGGTTTCGGTACAGGAGTTTGGCGAAAGGGGCATTTGGTTTGACAAGGATCGATTCTGCAAACCTTTCATCAACGATGCCATTTTATACCAGCGGTTCGATGGATTGACACAAACCGTAAAGGAAACGTTTTTGCAACCCAACGACACGGGCGGCTACGACCTGAAAGAAGAATTCCATACCCAACGCAAAGTGGCCGCGTATTTTGCTTCGTCGGAAAAAAGCGAAGAAACGGATACGCTGCAAAATGGGCTTTTTGACCTGATCAGTAATGTGCTCTTGTTTGAAGAAGAGGGTTCTGGCGGACAAGCTTTTCACTTCCGTATTTCCATGGAAGACACCACTTCCTTCCAACACTTGGATGAAAGCACGAAGCAGAAATTAAAAGACCTCTACATCAATTATTTTTTCCACCGGCAGGATGAATTCTGGAAAGGCGAAGCCTTGAAAAAACTGCCGGCGCTAAAAGAAGCCACCAACATGCTTATTTGCGGCGAAGACCTGGGCATGGTGCCGCACAGTGTACCGGAAGTGATGCAGCGCCTGAGCATTTTAAGCCTGGAAGTGCAGCGCATGCCAAAGGACCCCAGCATCGAATTTTTCCACCCCCGCAATGCGCCATATCTCTCCGTGGTAACACCATCCACGCATGATATGAGCACCATCCGTGGCTGGTGGGAAGAAGACCGCGAACGGACCCAGCGCTTTTTTAATCACCTGATGGGCGAGTGGGGACCGGCACCTTATTACTGCGAGCCGTGGGTGAACAGGGCCATTGTGTTGCAGCACCTGTATTCACCGGCCATGTGGAGCATTTTTCAATTGCAGGATATTTTGGGCATGAACGGAAGCCTTCGCCGGGAAAACCCCGCCGACGAACGTATCAATCTGCCCGCCAACCCGCACTACTACTGGAACTACCGCATGCATATTCCGCTGGAGCAGTTGATTGCCGAAACCACCTTCAACCAGGAATTAAGGGATTACATTACCAATAGTGGAAGAAGCTGATTAAGTCTACCGTTTGCAGTTTACCGTTTTCAGTTGGCTTCGCCAAACAACGGTAAACTGCAAACGGTAAACTGTAAACTTATAACGAATGAAAATATTTCTCATCGGCTTCATGGGTTGCGGAAAAACGCACTGGGGCAGGGAATTGAGCCAGAAATTACAGATCCCTTTTTTTGATCTGGATAGCCTGATCGAAGAGCGGGAAGGCAAAAGCATTACCGCCATCTTTGCCGAAATGGGAGAGGAATACTTCCGGATGCTGGAGAAGGATGTGCTCTACCTCATTACCGAAAGCCACGAAAGCTTTGTGATGGCCACGGGTGGCGGCACCCCTTGCTTTTTCAACAACATCGATTACATGAAAAGCCGGGGTACAGCGGTATGGATCAATACTTCGGTGGACAGCCTGCACAGTCGTCTCGTAAAGGAAAAAGAAAAAAGACCCCTGATCAGTTCTATTTCCGACGATGAGTTAAGAGGATATATTATAAAAAAATACGCTGACCGAAAAATTTTTTACCAGCAGGCCCAGGTCATCCTCAACGAGGAGGATGTTACCTTAGAGCGCCTGATCGAAAAAACCTTTCACGCCTGAACATGCAAAAGATCTATTTAATCATAGGAACCGTATTGGCCGGACTGGCCGTTGCCCTTGGCGCTTTTGGTGCTCATGGCTTAAAAAAGATAGTGTCGCCTGAAAACGTGGCCACCTACCAAACCGGGGTGCAATACCAGATGTACCACGCCATGGCCCTTATTATTGTGGGAATCTTATCGGAACGCATCGCCAGCCATTACCTGTCTTACGCCGGTGTGCTGTTCGTAGCCGGCATTGTGTTGTTTTCAGGCTCGCTTTACCTGATTGTTTCCCTTTATGCGATGAACAAGGCAGTTCCCACGGCTGTTGGCATTCTGACACCCATCGGCGGACTGTTTTTCATCCTTGGCTGGATCAGCCTCCTTCTGAGCCTGCTGAAGAAGTAAGCGCAAATATTTTCAGAAAACCCTTGACCCGCCTGTGATTCCACGGGTCAATGATTATCTTTGTTTTTATGGCTAACGAGCTTAAATCCAAACCACCCAAGGTGGCTGAAAAACCGGAGAAGAAAGATAAAGTGGCAAAGCCTAAGAAAGCTGCAAACACCAAAACAACTGCCGGTTCGACTTTTAAAAAGGAAAAAGAAGAAAAAGTTGACCTGAAAAAACTGGCAAAAGATGAGCGTACCCAAAAGATTTTGGGCACCGTTTCCCTGCTGGTTTCCACCTTTCTGTTTATTTCATTTATCTCTTATTTTTTTACCTGGAAGGAAGACCAGTCGCAGATCCTCAATGAAGGCATCGGTTTCCTGTTTAACGCCGAAACCAAAGTGGCCAACCTTCTTGGTCGTCTGGGTGCCTATGCTTCCTTTCTCCTGATTCGCCAGGGATTTGGCCTTGCCTCGTTTTTGTTCTGCTGCTTCTTTTTTGTAGTGGGCATAAATAAGCTGACGGGTCGCAATGTGTATTCTGTTTGGAAAAACCTGCGTTATGTTACGGTTGGCCTGGTGATTCTTTCCGTAGCCTTTGCCTACGCTTTTTCGGCCTTTGAAAGCTTTTCGTTTGGCGGCGAGGTAGGTAAAATGATAAAGGAATGGCTGGTAGGCCTTATTGGCAACGTGGGCACTGGCATCCTGCTGTTGGTCGTTGGTATTTCTTACATTATCTGGCAGTTCAATCCTACGTTTAACGTGCCTATCCGCAGCAAGGAAGAAGACGAAGAAATTGATTATTCCGGTGCTGCAGCAACAGCAGTAGATGAAGACGAAGAAATTGAAAGTGAAGAAACGCCGGTAATTGAAGTAAAAGCGGAAGAGCCGGTTTCACCCATAACAAAAGCAAAAAAGTCAGCGCTTACCGTTAACGACCTTTATGCGGAGAAACCACCCAAGCAAAAAACATCACTTCCCAATACATTAAACGGCGATGGCGAGATGGTTCTCAGCATCAACCCGGTAAAAGAAGAAAAAGATTTTGGGTTTTCGGTAGTGGAAAAAGCGGAACTGGAAGAAGTTCCGGTGGAAGAAGAAAAAGAAGAAGTGCTGCCGGTGCAGGAGCCAACTGTAGAGCCGGTAGTTGACGACATCCTTCACCACGAAGAAGAGCGCATCACCAAAGAATTACCAATAGAAGAACCGAGGATCTATATCCAGGAGCCAAAGCCGGCAAAAAAAGTGGATATGGTTGCCGAAAACTTTGAGCTGGAAATAAAAACAGCAGAAGATACCCCACCGGCAGAAGAAGCAGGGGAGGAGCGGCAAAAAGATTACAGTGACCTGCCGCCCTACGAGCCGACACTTGATCTCCGCGATTATAAATATCCTACCGTTGACCTCCTGGAGCAGCACGGCAGCGAACGGATTGTGCAGGACCCGGCCGAGCTGGAGATGAATAAAAACCAGATCATCAACACGCTGAAGAACTACGATATTTCGATTCAGAAGATCAGTGCCACGGTAGGGCCAACGGTTACCTTGTACGAGATCGTTCCGGCGGCCGGTGTTCGTATTTCCCGCATCAAAAACCTGGAAGACGACATTGCCCTCAGCCTGGCGGCCTTAGGCATTCGTATCATTGCCCCCATTCCCGGGAAAGGCACCATCGGTATTGAAGTGCCCAATGTGAAAAAGACGATCGTGAGCATGCGCACCCTGCTGAACGCAGAAAAATTCATTCACAACAATTACAGCCTGCCTATTGCCATTGGCAAGCGCATCGATAACGAAAACTTTATTGTTGACCTGGCCTCCATGCCGCACCTGCTGATGGCCGGTGCCACGGGACAAGGTAAATCAGTGGGGTTAAATGCCGTGCTGGTTTCACTGCTGTACAAAAAGCACCCCTCGCAACTGAAGTTCGTCCTCATCGACCCGAAAAAAGTAGAATTAAGCGTTTACCGTCATATCGAAAATCACTTTTTGGCCAAGCTGCCGGGTGAAGAAGATGCGATCATCACCGATACCAAAAAAGTGATCAATACGCTGAATGCACTTTGTATCGAGATGGACAACCGTTACGACCTGCTGAAGGAAGCCGGTACGCGGAACATCAAAGAATACAATGAAAAATTCACCAAGCGCCGCCTGAACCCGCAGAAAGGTCACCAGTATCTTCCCTTTATTGTGCTGGTGGTGGATGAATTTGCCGACCTGATTATGACGGCCGGTAAGGAAGTGGAAATGCCCATAGCCCGCCTGGCACAGCTGGCCCGTGCAGTGGGCATTCACCTCATCATTGCCACGCAGCGACCTTCTGTGAACATCATCACCGGTACCATCAAGGCCAACTTCCCGGCACGGATTGCCTTTAAGGTTTCGAGTAAGATTGACAGCCGAACCATCCTGGATGCCGGCGGTGCGGAGCAGTTGATTGGTAAGGGTGACATGCTGATCTCTTACAATGGCGAGATCACCCGTCTGCAGTGTGCTTTTGTGGATACGCCGGAAGTGGAAAAGATCGTTGATTTTATTGCCGACCAGCGTGGTTACCCGCAGGCCTTTATGCTGCCCGAATACGTGGACGAAAAAGAGCTGGAAGGAAAAGACTTTGACGCCAACGACAAAGACCCGCTGTTTGAAGATGCCGCAAAACTTATCGTGCAAAACCAGATCGGTTCCACCTCGCTTCTGCAGCGCCGCATGAAACTGGGTTATAACCGCGCAGGCCGCCTAATGGATCAACTGGAAGCCGCCGGTGTGGTAGGCCCCAACCTTGGCAGCAAAGCCCGGGAAGTGCTGGTGAAAACGGATGTTGAGCTGATGGAACTGTTTGAAACGTTGGGATAGAAAGTTTGTGGTTTGTTGTTTGTAGTTTGTGGTTTGTAGTTGATCTAGACTTGGCAAATTTCCTTTTACTTATTTCTCTAATTTTTTATTTGAATCAAGACCAGTTTGCTCTTAGAGGAAACGTTGCAGTAAAGAACTACAAACCACAAACTACAAATCACAAACCCTAAAAAAAACAAACTGTTAAGATACAAACCCTCATTAATCCCGGTACGTCTCTTGCCTTCTCAGTGATACGTTTCGGCTATCTTTGCCGACGATTTTGCTAAATCATCAATATGAAGAAAGTATTTACGCTGGTTACGCTGTTTTCGATATCGCTGTTGGCCATTGCACAAACGGGAAAAAACCCTACGCAAAACGACCCGGAAGCTAAAAAAATCCTTGACGCGGTAAGTGCCAAATTCAAGACCTTTTCTGCCCCGCAGGCTACATTCACCTACCAGGTAGAAAATGCCCAGGGAAAGGCGCTTTCCACCAAAAAAGGCTCTGTTATCATGAAGGGAAACAAATTCAAAGTTTCCATGGATGGCATGGAGATCTTTTCTGATGGCAAAACGGTTTGGAACTACGATAAATCCGCCAATGAGGTAACGGTGAACAATCTTTCCGAAAGCGGCAGCGGCATGACACCGCAAAAGATCTTCACCAATTTTTACGACAAGGATTTTTTTTACAAGCTCAACGGAACCAAAAAAGTGGGTGCCAAAACCGTTCATGAAATTGAACTGACGCCTTCTGACAAAACCCGTCCTTACCACAAAGTTTATGTGTTGGTTGACAGGGCTGCCAACACCATTTCCACGGCGCGGTTCCTGGAAAAATCAGGTGGTCGCTACAGCTACACCATCAACACCATGAAGCCCGCAGCAACCGTATCTGATGCGGAATTTGTTTTCAACAAAAGCAAATATCCCGGCGTAGAAGTAGTGGATCTTCGCTAATTGTCTGAACCAGGATTTATAGGATTTTTGTGAATTATAGGATAAATAAATTTTTAAAAGCCGCTCTTAGAAAGAGCGGCTTTTTTTTATCCGTAAAATCTTTTCCATCCCCTAAATCATGGTCCAGACTTCCCTACATTTGCCGTCCCCAAAATTGAAGAACCATTTGTGTTATGGAGTTGAAGTATATCCAGAAAATTGCAGACAAACTTTCGCTACGTGCGGCTCAGGTAACCAGTATTGATACCATGCAGGCCGAAGGCGCTACTATCCCGTTTATGGCCCGTTACCGCAAGGAAGCCACCGGCAACCTCGATGAAGTGGTGATTGGCAATGTGGTGGAAGAAATTGCGTATTACACCGATCTTGACAAACGCAAGGCGACAGTGGTAAAGACCATTGAAGACCTGGGCAAAATGACACCGGAATTAAAAGCCCGGATAGAAGACTGTTACAGCGCCACTGAATTGGAAGACATTTACCTGCCGTATAAACCAAAGCGAAAGACAAGAGCCACCCAAGCCATTGAAAAAGGCCTGGAGCCGCTTGCCAAGCGCCTGTTTGAGCAGGAAGGATTTAATCCCGAAGAAGAGGCTGCGAAGTTTGTAACAACCGAAGTAAAGGACACCAAAGAAGCCTTGCAGGGTGCCCGGGATATCATTGCCGAATGGATCAGCGAGAACGAGCAGGCAAGGGCTGCCGTACGCCAGTTGTTTACTGAAAGTGCCACGTTGCAGTCGAAAGTAATGACGGCAAAAAAAGACGAAGAAGAAGCGCAGAAATACCGCGATTATTTTGAGTTCAACGAGCCGTTGAGCAAATGCCCTTCGCACCGCATTCTGGCCATTCGCCGGGCCGAAAAAGAAGGTTACCTGCTGATGGATATTAACATCGACAAAACGCTTGCGGTGGAGAGCCTGGAGGTAGTTTTTGTCAAGGCTTCAAACCCCGCGGCTGCGGAAGTAAAAAAAGCGGTTGACGACAGCTACACCCGTTTGCTCAAGCCTTCTATCGAAAATGAATTCCGCCTGGTCAGCAAGACCAAAGCGGATGAAGAAGCCATCAACGTATTTACCGAGAACCTGCGGCAATTGCTGCTGGCTTCTCCACTGGGCTCTAAAAAAGTGCTGGCCCTCGACCCAGGCTTCCGCACCGGTTGTAAGGTTGTTTGCCTGGATGCACAAGGCGCCTTGCAGCATCATACCGTGATTTACCTACACCAGGCTGACAACGCGGTGCATGAGCTAAAGTACCTGGTGCAGAAATACGACATTGAAGCCATCGGCGTGGGCAATGGTACGGCCGGAAGGGAAACCGAAGCCTTGGTACGATCCATTGATTTTGGCAAGCCGGTCAGCATTTTTCAGGTGAATGAAAGCGGTGCTTCTATTTACTCCGCATCGGAAGTGGCCAGGGAAGAATTTCCGGACCATGATGTAACCGTTCGTGGTGCGATCAGCATTGGCCGCCGCCTGCTGGACCCGCTGAGTGAATTGGTGAAGATCGATCCGAAATCGATTGGCGTGGGCCAGTACCAGCACGATGTAAACCAAACCAAGCTGAAAACAGCGCTGGATAGAGTGGTGGAAAGTGCCGTAAACTTTGTGGGTGTGGATGTGAACACTGCGTCTAAGCACCTCCTGCAATATGTATCCGGTATCAGCGCCACGCTGGCCGGCAATATCGTGAGCTACCGTACGCAGAACGGTGCGTTCAAAAGCCGCGAAGAGTTAAAAAAGGTGCCACTGATGGGGCCTAAATCTTTTGAGCAATGCGCCGGCTTTTTGCGCATTCCCGGTGCTCCCAACGTACTGGATGCTTCTTCGGTTCACCCGGAGCGTTATGCCCTGGTGGAACAAATGGCGAAAGACGTGCAGGCTTCCCTGGAAGACCTGATCCGAAATGCGGAGGTTCGCAAAAAGATCAACAAAAAGCAATACATCAACGAAACGGTGGGCGCCTACACCATCGATGATATTTTAAAAGAACTGGAAAAGCCCGGTCGCGACCCCAGGGCGCAGATCGAAGAGTTCCGGTTTGACGATACTATCAAAAGCATTGAAGATGTAAAAGTGGGTATGGTTGTACCGGGTATCGTTACCAACATCACGGCCTTTGGCGCTTTTGTGGACATTGGCGTGAAGCAGGACGGCTTAGTGCACGTTTCGCAACTAAGCAACCGCTTTGTTTCCGATCCCAAAGAAATAGTAAAACTGAATCAGCGGGTAACCGTAACCGTTACCGAAGTGGATGTGCTGCGCAAGCGGATTGCGCTGACCATGAAAGACAAAACCGCTGCACCCGCTGAACAGCGTAGTGGCAGTGCCCGGGGCTTCGACAAAAGCCTGAAACAGAACAAGCCTGCCGCACCGCTCAATTCTTTCCAAAAGAGCTTGATGGACCTGAAGAGTAAGTTTAAAGATTAAAATAAAAGCCCTCGCATGAGGGCTTTTATTATTATTTTTCTTGAAGGGTTATTTCTGCGCAAAGGTTGCGTCTTCGGGATTCCTGAAATAGAGCAACGAAGGGTCTTCCATATAAGGCCTCACTTTCAAGCCCATACCTTCCATGGCATTTGTCCATGTTTCATCGTCAATAGTGCCGATAGCGATCCAGTCTTCATCTTTTAAGGAAGCCCGCCAAGCCAGTAAAGGGGCTGCATCCGGGCCGGCAGGATTCCGAAAGTTTTTACGCTTGCCGGCAATGATGTCTTCAATTACAATTGCAACTTCAAAAGGGGAAACGTGGTTTTCCAGCGACGCTGCAAAAAAGGCCATCAGGCGTTTGAGAAAGGGATAAGCCGTTTGAGAAAGGTCTGCATTGCCTTTTGAAAAGATAGGCGTGTCAATAACGCCTGGTTCAACTACGGCTACGTGAATACCGGACGTTGCTACTTCCAGTGCAAGGCTTTCGCTAAACGCTTCTACCGCGGCTTTGCTGGCGACATAGGTACTGTGCGCCGCGTTGTAGATTTTACCTGCAATGGAGGTAACGTTGATGATCATGCCCTTACCTCTTGCCCGCATCTGTGGCAGCACCGCTTTGCTACAGCGAACCGTTCCCAAATAGTTGGTTTCCATGTCTGCGCCAAAAGCGTCAAGCGGCAACTCTTCTACCGTGCCAATTGCCGAAATGCCAGCATTGTTTACCAGCACATCAATATGTCCTTCCTGGTCCAGCACCTGCTGCACGGCTTTTTGAACTGATGTTTCGTCGGTGACATCCAGGGAGAGAATGTTGATGGGAAGAAGTTCTTTTTTCACAAGTTGAGGTAGTCGTGAATTGGAGGGATTGCGCATCGTAGCATATACCATATGACCAGCTTTGGCAAGGTGCTTGGCTGTGGCAAGACCGATTCCCGAACTGCAACCGGTGATGAGGACAACTGACATAGAAATAAGTTTAGTGTTTAAAAATTAAGTGAGGTGATCACCGGGATGGATAGCAGTCATGAGGAATAAGGATTCGTATTAAAAGTTAACCTAAAATGTTGTAGAGGCCAAATAGAATCTTCCATCTTTAATTAATTCCATTCGAAGGCCGCGCAGCCTTTTTCTGTACGTTTTGAAAAGAGTGAGGGAGAGGGGCAGGAAAAAGCAAGCAGTTTTTCTTTCATTTGCTGTATGAACCGTGCAAAGGAGCCCTTGTACCGGAAAGAAAAAAAGACCGGGTTGAGTCGCTATGGTCACATTGCCAAAGGTGCGGAAACCCGCTGGAGCCGACATTCAAAAGCAGCAAGGAAGGATAAAGAAGAAGAGATCTCTCACAAAAGCATAAAGCGGGGAAAGTACGGGTACGATTACACGCCGTTGTATCGTTTTTTGCTGTCGAAGGTTGGTGAACCTTGGGATGATGTGTACAGTGAAGCAGTCAGCCGCTTAGACAAAACGGAACCGATTTTCCACATGGTGGTTTTACAACCCGAACCCGGCGAAAGGCCTTCCCGCAGGTTGGGAGAAAACGCTTATTTCAGCACGCTGACGGTTGATGCAGGTGGTATTCTTGTTAAGGTCGATCCTTCATACGAAATGACGGAAGTGCATTGCACTTGCTGCACACATACCTGGAATGGAAAACGCATTGAGAACAATTCGTAAAGAAATCTGAAACGCTTATACGCCGCTGCGTCTCCGCACAAAATTCCTGTTGGTGAATGGAGTTTATGCAAGAGATGTATCGAATGATTCAGCGCAAAAAAATGCCATCGTCACATGACAATTAGCAAGCTAGTTTGCGAGCTGACGATGGCTTTTGTTTTTACTACTGCGAAATCTTTTTACTTATCCCACAACCGCTTTCCGCAACTTCACCAATTTAACCAGCAACTCTTCCAGCATATCCAGCTTCAGCATATTGGCGCCATCGCTTAAAGCACAGGATGGATCGGGATGGGTTTCAATGAACAAACCATCGGCGCCGGTGGCAATGGCGGCAGAAGCAATGGTACCAATCATCAATGGATTGCCGCCGGTAACTCCGCTTGTTTGGTTGGGCTGCTGCAGGCTGTGGGTGCAGTCCATCACCACGGGTACGCCGGTTTCCTGCATAATGGGAATGTTGCGGTAATCCACTACCAGGTCCTGGTAGCCAAAGGTGTTGCCTCTTTCTGTCAACATTACTTTGTTGTTGCCACCATTCTTGATTTTTTCTACGGCAAACTTCATCGAACCGCCGCTAAGGAACTGTCCCTTTTTTACGTTCACGATCTTTCCCGTTTCACCGGCGGCCAGCAGCAATTCGGTCTGCCGGCAAAGGAAAGCAGGGATCTGTAACACGTCCACATAGGCTGCGGCCATGGCAGCTTCCGGTTCGCTGTGAATATCGGTGGTGCAGGGCAGGGCGTACTGCTTCGCTACTTTTTGTAAAATGGCGAGGCCTTTTTCATCACCCAGTCCTGTAAACGATGAAGCGCTGGTGCGGTTAGCCTTGCGATATGATGCTTTTAAAATATAGGGAATGCTGTATTGCTTGCAAAGACCGGATACTTTCTCGGCCACTTCCGCCACGATCTCTTCGCTTTCCACCACGCAGGGTCCTGCAATCAGAAAAAAATTATTCGGGTCGTATTGTTGTCCTGTAAAAAGCTCTTCCAAGAATGTGTTCATGCTGCAAAAGTAATCCCTGCGGAAAACTTGCGAACAACTCGTCTCGTGAACATCTAAACTTTACATTTGCGCACATATGGCAAAGGAGAAAATATTAGTAATCGGGGCCTCTGGACAGATTGGTGTGGAGCTGACGCTGGCCCTGCGCAAGATCTACGGCGAAGCCAATGTTATTGCCTCTGATCTGCGGGAGCAAAACCCGCTCTTGCAGGGCACAGGACCTTATGTAAGCCTGGATGTGATGAACAAGGAAATGCTGCACGTCCAGGTCATCCGTCAAGGCATTACCCAGATCTACCTGTTGGCAGCCATTCTTTCCGCTACCGGGGAAAAGAACCCGGGCCTTGCCTGGCACCTCAACATGCAGGGGCTCCTCAATGTACTCGATATTGCCAAAGAAGAAAAGCTCACCAAGGTCTACTGGCCGTCTTCCATTGCCGTGTTTGGCCCTACCTCGCCCAAGCAGAATTGCCCGCAAAAAACCATCATTGAGCCCACCACCGTTTATGGCATCTCCAAATATGCCGGCGAGTTCTGGTGCCATTATTACTACCACAAGTTTGGCGTGGATGTGCGCAGCCTGCGCTACCCGGGACTGATCTCCTACAAGTCAGCACCGGGCGGGGGCACGACGGATTACGCCGTGGAGATCTTCCATGAAGCCTTGGAAGAAGGGGCTTACACCTGCTTTTTAGAGAAGGATACTTATCTTCCCATGATGTACATGCCGGACGCCATTAGAGCCACGATTGAGCTCATGGAAGCACCGGCGGAAAAGGTAAAGGAGCGGACCTCCTACAATGTTTCGGCTATTTCGTTTTCACCTGATGAGATTGCAGCCGAGATCAAGGGGCACATCCCGGACTTTCGTATGGATTACAAACCTGACTACCGCCAGGCCATTGCCGATTCCTGGCCGCAGAGCATCGATGACACCGTGGCCAGGCAGGACTGGGGCTGGCAGCCCCAGTACAACCTGGCAAAAATGACAGACGATATGCTCCAAAACCTGCGAATGCAAAAGGAAGCGGTAGAAGAACGAAAGCAATAACAACAACAAAAGGGCAACGGTTATAACGTTGCCCTTTTGCTTTTTAACGTGACAGCAAACAATAAAAACGATGACTACCGGCTTTGCTTTTTTATACCGGCAACGACAACGCTGCGCTTGTGTTGCATGCGACAAATAACCGCCGGGTGGCAATGAAAGAACCACATTTTACAATGCCGCCAAACAATACCTAACTGGTCGTCAGCTTAAATATATTCCGACTCAAAGCGACGAAAATCTTCTTTCAGTTCGGTGAAGATCTTGCGAAAGACCTGCATGTCCTCACGAAGTTTGGAGTGGTTGTCCATGCGAATACTTTCAAGGCCAAGACCCGAAAGGTCTTTTACAAATCCTGCCAGTTGTTTTTCGCTGATGTGAAGCTTGTGCTTTAATTCATCGATCACTTCTTTTTCGCGGATAAACTGGTTTTGAAAATGCTCAACCTGTGCCAGGGCAAAGCTTTCTTTGATCCTGCCAACAGAAGCGGCCAACTGGTTTTCAAAGATGGTGATCTGTTCTTTGCAGAAATTTAGCTCATCGATCCAGGTATGGTATTCTTTGTGCAATTTGGGAATGGCAATTGTGGGAAACATAATTTTCGTTTTATTCCCATAAATCAACGCCATAAACCACCCCATTTGCCTGAGGACAGTTCGTTTGTCAACTGATCTTACTCACTTTTTAAGACGCGAAGAAAAAAGAAGAGAAATACGTTATACCGCTTCAAAACTGGCGCAACAAACCGTTTTTAGCGGTTGTCTTCCGTTTGCCCGGTTTGGGCGACTGGCACTTCTATCACGAGAAGTTCTGCCTCCGTATTGGCTGTTATAGAAAGTTGATCGGTTTCCCAAACGCCCAAGCCATCCCGTGCATTCAACACGATCTCGTTTACGGTAATGTCCCCGGAAAGCAAGAATACATAAATGCCATTGCCGGCTTTATGTAACGGGCAGGTGTAGGTGTTATTTTTTTCCAGCACACCCAGGCTTAGCCATGCCTGCTGGTTGATACCAATACCGCCACCTGTTGTACCAAGAGGAGAAACAATGGTCAAAAGCTTATTCTGTTTGTCGTTTAAGGGAAAGCGTTGCTGCTCATACCGCGGCGGCAAACCTTCTGTGTCGGGATAGATCCAAAGCTGCAGGAAAGAGGCCGGCAGTTCGCTGGAGGCATTTTTTTCGGCATGCTCTATACCCAAGCCTGCACTCATCACCTCCACATCACCGGCCTGTAAAAGGGCTCGGTTGCCCTTGTTGTCTTCATGCGCAAGGCTACCCGAAAGCAGGATCGTGATGATCTCCCTGTTTTCGTGTGCATGCCTGCCGATGCCGGCACCCGGTGCTAACGTATCATCATTCAAAACACGCAATGCACCAAAATGCAGGCGGTGCGGATCGTGGTAATTGCCAAAGCTGAAGCTATGCCAGGTATCCAGCCAGCCATAGTTGGCATGTCCTCTTGTTGCCGCCTTGTGAAGTACCGTTTTCATAACCGCTATCCTCCATTCTTAACCTCAACCTTAACCTAAGCCTCTACCTTTTCCTCCACCAGCTTTTCCGCCAGCCAGAGGTATTCTTTTACAAACAGGTCAATGTTTTTTTGAAACGAAGGGTCCACGAGGTTTCCTTCTGCATCAAACTTTTTATCAACCTGCGGGGTAATGAGCATATAGGGACAAGGAATGCCAAACAGCGCCAGCGTAAACTGCTGTAATTGCATCGCGGCCCGCATACCGCCCAGGGCACCGGTGGATGCCGTTACCAATCCAAACACTTTGTGGTGTTGTTTGGGAAAATGGTCAAAAAGGTTTTGCATGGCGGGAGAATAACTGCCGTTATACTCCGGCGTTACAATGATAAACGCATCGGCACCAAAAACACGGGCTGCCAGGTCGCGGTGAGCCGGCGGCGTTTCTTCCACCGTAGCAAATACTTTTTGCAAAAGGGGCAGGGGATAGTTGCGCACTTCCAGCAAGCCAATCTCATGCTCGGTCTTCTGCTGTAACATTTTATGCAGATGCAGCGCCAACCGGTGGGTGGTACTGTTTTGCCGGGGACTGCCTGAAACGATTTCAATTCGCATACACACTGTTTAAAGTTTAAACATCAAAATTAAAGCCGAAGGTGAATTACCGTCAAATTGTCCTTACAGGCTTTTGTTATTGATCTCGATCTGGTCATTGTTTTTCCGCAAGCGCATGTTGATCAGCTCAACGATCAAGCTAAAGGCAATGGCTGTATAGATATAGGCTTTGTTGAAATGCTGGTGGAAACCTTCTGCCACAAGCATCACACCGATCATGATCAGGAAAGCCAGCGCCAGGATCTGTAGCGTTGGGTGCTTGTTGATGAACTGGCTGATGGCGCCGGCAAAAAGGATCATGATGGTCATAGAAATAACAACAGCGGTGATCATCACCCAAACCTGGTCAACCAACCCGATCGCCGTTAAGATACTGTCAAAGGAAAACACTGCATCCACCAATACGATCTGCACGATCACGGCACTAAAGACAGCCGGCGCTGTTTTTACCTGCTGTTCAACAGGCTTCACTTTTTCCAGCTTGTGGTGAATTTCCAACGTGCTTTTAAAAACAAGAAAAATACCGCCTGCAATCAGGATCAGGTCCTTCCAGCTTATGCCCAGCGGTTGTCCTTCGTCCTCAATAAACGGTATGGTAAAGATGGGATTGGTGAGCTTGATGATCCATGTAATGGTTAGGAGCAACCCGATACGAAAGACCATGGCGAGCAAAAGGCCAATTAGCCGTGCCCTTGGCTGTTGTTCTGCCGGCAGCTTGTTGGAAACAATGGAGATGAAAATAATGTTATCGACACCCAGGATGATTTCCAGTACGGTCAGGGTCACGAGGGCGGTCAGTATCCCGGGGTCGGTCAAATTGATCTCGGCGAGTGTTATCATTTTTCTTTAGTTGAATTTTCCTTTCTTTCGGGCCAGCGGTTCTTACCCAAACAATTAGCATATAAAAACACAGGCCACGCTTTTTTGTTCAGGTTGCTAAAATACGCCGGCGGAATGTATGGATTCGATTATAGCAAAAACTTGAAGCCTGGCAACAAGTGAATCTTCCGATTATCTTGGAGAGAACAACAACTCATTTTTCTATATAAATCATAAGCAAGTAAGCCGTTATTCGCCATAAGAAAGCTTGTAGGCAGTTTCCCTTACATTTGTTTTTCTCTTAAATTTTTGACTATATGAATGTAAACAGAACCGTACTAACCCTTGATGAATTCACCATCCAATCGCTCCGGATGTTTCCCCATGCCACGGGCGAGCTCAGTACACTTTTGCGTGATATTGGCTTGGCTGCAAAGCGCATTAACGTAGAAGTAAACAAAGCCGGCCTGGTGGATATCCTGGGTGATGCCGGTACCATGAATGTGCAGGGTGAAGAAGTAAAAAAGCTCGACATATTTGCCAACAACCAGTTTATGGGTGTGCTGCAACGCGGTATCAGTTGCGCCGGTATTGCCTCCGAAGAGCTTGACGATTACGTGGCCTTTGACGACGAGGTAAGCAAGAACTCAAAATACATTTGTCTTTTTGACCCGCTGGATGGCAGCGGTAATATTGATGTGAATGTTTCCATTGGGACTATTTTCAGCATCTACCGGCGCTTGTCGCCGCTTGGTACCATCGCTACCCGTGAAGACTTTTTACAAAAAGGTAGCGAACAGGTGGCTGCCGGTTATATTGTTTACGGCTCTTCTACCATGTTTGTGTATGCCACCAAAAGGGGCGTGAACGGGTTTACGCTGGATCCGTCTGTTGGGGAGTTCTGTCTTAGTCACCCCAGCATCAAATGCCCGCCCGCCGGCCGAATTTATTCCGTTAACCACGGTAATTTTTTCCAGTATGATGAAGGCGTACGCAAATACATCAATCGCTGCCAGAACAAATCATCAGCCGATGGCGGACCGTATACGCAGCGCTACATTGGCAGCATGGTGGCCGATGTGCACCGTAACCTGATCAAGGGCGGCATTTTTATGTACCCACTCACCAAGGACAAGCCCAAGGGAAAGTTGCGCCTGCTGTACGAATGCAACCCGTTTGCCTTTATCGTGGAAGTGGCCGGCGGAAAAGCCACCGATGGCAAACAGCGCATCCTTGATATTGTTCCCACAGAGCTGCACCAGCGCAGCGGTTTATTCGTTGGCAGTCTTACCATGATGGAAGAATTGGAGGCCTGCATGGCGGAAGGAAAAGCCGAGGCGGAATAAAAAGAAAATCTTTTTCCATTGCTACAGCAGTATGACAACGGAAGAAGTGATTACTTGTTCACGGCATTTTAGGTGCAGGCATGCAATAATATTTCATCCGGAAGTTTTACCGATCGAACAAATCAAAGCGTTGCTCTCCAGGTTTTCGAACTGGAAAGTCTATCTGCTTTTACTTTTGCGCCTTGACTTCCGAAAACATTTCCTTCATGCAAGAGCAAAATGTCATTATCTCCGTGCAGGACCTGGTAAAGAACTATGGGAACTTCCAGGCGGTCAAAGGCATTTCCTTTGTAGTGTATGAAGGAGAGATCTTTGGGTTGCTGGGACCGAACGGCGCCGGCAAATCCACCACGCTGGAGATCATTGAAACCCTTCGCGAAAAAACAAGCGGGCAGGTAGTGGTGAATGGCCATGATATTGACAAAGCGCCTAACGAAATCAAAAAGATCATCGGGGTGCAACTACAGACCAGCGGCTTTTATCCCAACCTCAACCTGTTGCAGTTGATCGACCTTTTTGCGGGGCTTTACAACCGTAAGATCGATGGCCTGGAGCTGCTCGACAGGGTGAATCTTCGCGATAAAGCCAAAGCCAAAGTAAAAGAGCTTAGCGGTGGCCAGAAGCAACGTTTCTCCATTGCCACAACGCTGATCAATGAGCCCAAGATCATTTTCCTGGATGAGCCGACGACAGGGCTTGATCCGCAGGCACGTCGTAACCTTTGGGACCTGATCCGCGACATTCGTGGCAAAGGGACAACGGTGATCATTACCACGCATTACATGGACGAAGCGGAATATCTTTGCGACCGGGTGGCCATTGTGGACAGCGGGCAGATCGTGGCGCTGAATTCTCCGGATGGCCTGATCGATGAACTGGTGGACACAGGCTTTGAGCGGCCAAAGGAAATGAAGCGGGCCAACCTCGAAGATGTATTCATCAACCTGACCGGTCACTCGTTGCGGGAAACATAAGATTACGCATCGGATAGCAAATCATTCTTTCATCATTTATAGAAACCAACATGAGTTTATTTGACAGATTACAAGGCGCAAGAGGCGAAAAGATTCAAAAGGAAAAAGAGGCCGGTGCTGCCTTTCTGAAAGAGAACGGCGAAAAAGAAGGCGTGGTGCAATTGCCCAGCGGCATTCAATACCAGGTGCTGACAGAAGGCAGCGGACCCAAGCCTTCGGCCAACAGCAATATCAAGGCACATTACCGCGGTGCGTTGCTGAGCGGAAAAGAATTTGATTCTTCGTTCAAGCGCAACCAGCCTTTCACGGCAAGGCTCACCCAATTAATCAAAGGCTGGCAGGAAGTGTTGCCAATGATGCCCGTGGGCAGCATGTGGCGGCTGTGGATCCCTTCTGAACTGGCTTATGGCGATAATGGTGCCGGTGGCGACATTCCGGGTGGGGCCACACTGGTGTTTGACATTGAACTTCTCGAAATTTTATCCTAAGTAAAAAGTTATGGGTGAAGAATTTCGTTATCCCATTGGCCAATACGAGCCAAAACCGTATTCCGCTGCCCAGCGGGAAGAGTGGATTGCAGACATACGGTTTTTGCCGCAGGCTTTGGAATATGCACTGCAAAATTTGGATGAAGCGCAAATTCAAACCCCTTACCGCGAAGGTGGCTGGACGGTTCACCAACTGGTGCACCATGTGGCCGATAGCCACATGAATGCCTTCTGCCGCTTCAAACTGGGTGTTACGGAGGAGAATCCAACCATAAAACCTTACGACGAAAACCTGTGGGTCCGTACGGCCGATGTGGAAGCGCTACCGATCAATGTTTCCATCACCCTGCTGCATGCGCTGCACAGCCGCTGGCACAGCTTGTTGCAAAGCCTGACGGAAGCAGATCTTAACCGCACTGTTTTTCACCCCGAACAAAAAAAACAAATGACCTTGTGGTACCTGCTGGGCAGTTATGCCTGGCATTCGCGGCACCACACGGCGCATATAACGGCCTTGCGTGAACGTAAAGGCTGGTATTAAATGAGCGCACCAACTATGAAGTGGAAACTACTGGAATCGAAATACCTGTTCAACCAACCCTGGCTAACCGTACGGCAGGATACCTGCGAAACGCCTTCGGGCAAAATCATCCCTACGTTTTATGTGTTGGAGTACCCCGAGTGGGCCAATGCTTTTTGCCTTACCAAAGACGGGCAGGTAGTGATGGTAAAGCAATACCGCCACGGCCTGGGACAAGAAAGCATTGAGCTTCCCGGCGGTGTGGTGGATGAAGGCGAAAGCATTGAAGAAGGCGTGAAGCGGGAACTGCTGGAAGAAACCGGCTACCAGTTTGAAAAAGTTGAATTCCTCGGTAAGATCTCCGCCAATCCTTCTACCACCAACAACATGATGCACATGTTCCTGGCTACCGGCGGTGAAAAAGTAGCTGAGCAAAACCTCGACGAGGAGGAAGAAGTGGAGGTGGTACATATGAGCCTAGAGGAGGTAAAGCAATTGGTGCGGGAGAAAAAGATCGTGCAAAGCCTGCATGTAAACTGCATTTTCTACGCCCTTGAAAAGTTAGGCCAGGTGCAGTACTAATCTCTCTTTACTTCGGCTACCAAAAAGATACTGCCACATACAATGACAAGGTCATTTCGTGTTGCCCCTTTTTTTGCTGCGTCCAGTGCGGTATTCACATTGGCATAGACGCTTCCTTCCAGTCCGGATAGCGCCGCTTTTTGTTGCAGGTCTACGGATGGCAAGGCTCGGGGGATTTCAGCCTGCGTAAAATAATAAAGGGCTGAAGGCGGAAGCAACTGCAGCACGGTGTTTACTTCTTTGTCCTTTACCATGCCGATAACGATGTGCAGTTTTTCAAACGTAAGTGCTTCCAGGTGCGCCAGCATCTGCTGCACACCATCCGGGTTGTGAGCAACTTCCAGCACAATGGTCGGATGCTCCTGCACCACTTCCCAGCGGCCGCCCAGTCCCGTGGTTTTTTTTACCGTTTGCAGCGCCTGCAGAACCGTTGCTTCCGGCAGGTTCCAGTGTTGCCGTAAAACGTCAACAGCGGTAAGAACAGTGGCCATGTTCTGAACCTGGTAAATGCCCGGCAGGTCCGTTTCAACAGTGACCGCTTGGGACGCTTTTCGGTTGTAGGTAACCGTTAACGCTGTCGGTTCCAGCGCATGTTTTTCTTCCTGATAGTAGTCTTCAGCAAAAAGAAGTGGGGCTGCTCTTTCTGCTGCGATGCGTTCAAAAACAGGGCTTGTCACCAAGTCTTTTTTTCCTACCACAACAGGAATGCCTTCTTTGATGATCCCTCCCTTTTCCGCCGCAATTTCTTCCAGCGAATTTCCGAGAAGGTTCATGTGGTCCCAACCGATATTGGTGATAACAGAAAGTTCAGGGCTGATGATGTTGGTGCTGTCCAATCGGCCACCCAGGCCTACTTCCACAATGGCAATATCAATTTTCTCTGTAACAAAATGATCAAACGCCATGGCAACGGTGATCTCGAAAAAAGAGGGCTCTATTTCTTCAATCTGCTTTTGCTGGCTTTCTACAAAACGCACTACTATGTCCTCGGGAATCATCTGCCCGTCGATCTTTATTCGCTCCCGGAAATCGTATAAATGTGGTGAGGTATACAGTCCGGTTTTGTAACCCGCCGCCTGGAAAATGGCAGCTAGCATGTGGCTCACAGAGCCTTTACCGTTGGTGCCGGCAATGTGTATGCTTTTGAACCGGTGTTGTGGATTGCCGAGGGCTTCGCAAATAACCCGGATGTTGTGCAGGTCCTTTTTATACGCAGCACTGCCCATGCGGCTGTACATGGGCAGTTTATGAAAAATATAGTCGAGTGTTTCGGGGTAAGTCATTCGCCGCAAATGTATTGCGCTGCGGTTAATTCTGAACCTGGAATTCAAACACGATGCTCTGCTTAAAGCCACCGGGATATTTGGGATACGATAGTTCGCGGGCCCGGCTTTTCGCAATGGAAATCTGTTTTTGGTTGGAGATAGAAGAGCCGCGGGGTTGGTAGTTGGCTGCTTTCAGTCGCCCGTTCTCATCCACATCAATATCCAGCACAATCTTTCCACTTTCTTTAAAATCATCTTCAAAGCTGCGGGAAGGAATACTGACAGTTCTTGCCGTCAACCGCCGCGGCGTATAATCGCGGCCATTGGGGTTGCCGCCAATGCTTCCCTGGTCGCCGGGACCGCCACCTTGGCCTTCGCCAGTACCGGGTTTATAGGTATCAGCGCCGTTGCCGCCGTTGCCATTGCCGCCGCGTACCTGTCCCATTACCGCACGGGGTTGGGGTGGTGCCGGTGTTGGCGTGGCCGTGGTGGTCGTTGTGGGCCTGCGCTCCACTTTTGTTTCTTCATTTATTTTTTTTGCATCAGGACGTGTCACCGTGGGTTTGTAAACAGGCGGTGCTTCGTTGTCGGCTGATTCTTCAATATCTCTGGAAGGTTCACTGGTGGCCTGCGGCACCGCGGTGACGGGGGTGTAGGCTGCCTGTTGCGCCGGAGCGGGTTCACCCGGCAGTTGCGGCTGGTCGTTGCCCGATCCCACATCACTGCTGCCCAAATTGATCTCGATAAACTCTTCCTGCGGCGGAGTAATAACCACCGGTTGGTAAAATTTGATAAAGAAAACCAGCAACAGCAAAACTCCGGCAATGGCTGCCGTGTAAATAGCCGCCTGGATATTTTTTTGCCGTTCAAAATCTGTGGCTGAAAGGGTAACTCCGTTGTTCATACGATGATTTATGGCTGGTTCGACTGTTAAACGCAGCGGAAATTAAAAAATTATGACGGAGCAGAAAGGAATTCACGGCCTTTTTAACATTCTGGCGACTTGTTTTAGACAAGATCGTTTTTTCGCAGGGCGAAAAGACCAAGGACAGGTCCCGGCAACAGGAGCCACAGCGCTTTTTCCTTGTGGTGAAGAAAACCATCTTTCAGCAAAAGAATGCTGGCAATGGTAATGGCAAAGCCAATCGAGGTAACGATCGTCAGCGCCGTACCCCTGTTTTTTTCAGGAGCCGCTTTTGCCACCAGCGCAGAAAATTGCGGCGAGTCGGCAGTGACCGTAAATCCCCAGCACAAAAGCAGGCCAAAAGTAAGAAACAGGTTCAGGCTGGCAATGAGGGGAAAAATGGCACAGCAGGCGCCGGAAAGCAGCAAGGCGGTGGCTGCCACTTTTTTGCTTCCCCACCACTGCGAGAGGTAACCACCCGTTATACAACCGGCGCTGCCGGTGGCGATCACCAAAAAGCTCCACCAATAAACATTCACATTTGTTTGCCATAGGATATTGAGATGGGTAAACAGCAGGGGCAGAATGGCCCAGAAAGCATATAATTCCCACATGTGCCCGAAATAGCCAAACGCGGCAGAACGGAACGATGAACTTTTAAAAAGAGCAAAGGCAGCCAGGAGTTCCGGCCTGGTGGTGTTTCCCTGCTTTTTCCTAAGTGGAATAAACAGCAGCACCAGAACACCTCCAAGCGCAGCAAGCAGGGAAGTGGTGATGATAACGATCTCCCAGTGTATGCCTTCGAGCCGCGACCGTACCAGGTGAGGAAATGATGTTCCAAGCACAAGGGCACCCACCAGCCAGCCAAGGGCCTTGCCGAATTTCTGCGGCGCTACATCCGCGGCAATTTTCATCCCGACCGGATAAATGCCAGCAAGAAAAAAACCGGTGGCCAACCGCAGCAGCTTTATCATAACTGCGTCTTTGTAAAACAAAACAATCAGCAAATTGGCAGCAGCAGCCAGCAGGGATGAATAAAAGAAAACGTTTTTAGCCTGGAAGCGATCGGCAACCGCAAGGAGGGAAAAAAGAAGTGTTCCGGCAATAAAGCCAAACTGCACAAAAGAGGTTATGGTGGCACCGGCATCCCGGGTGGCAATTTGGTCGGTGATGGCATTCCCGGCAAACCAAACAGACGTGCCGGCAAATTGTGAAAAGACCAGTAAAAAAAGTGATGCGTTGGCAGAAAAGCGGGAGGGCATGGCTAAAAATAAGTCCTTCCTTTTACAAACAGTTTGCTCCTTTCCAAAGAGCAAAAAGCAATGTAAAAAATTGGCCATTGGTATGAAAGAAAGGTTTGTTTTCCTGCCGGCAGGCAACTGAATAATGCAGGTTTACGTATTCACTGAAAAGATTTTTTATGTATATCTCCCTTACCAGAATCTCCCTCGTTAGTGTTCTGCTGCTTTTGCTCAGTTGCGACAAAGACACGGAAACCGTCAACAATCCTGTTTATAACCTGCGTGGCAATGCCAGCGGCGACCAGGAAGCACCGAACAAAGTAAGCACCACCGCCACCGGGGCCATCACGGGTACTTATAACAAAGAAAGCAACCTGTTAACCTACACCATTACCTGGAACGGGCTGACTGGTGGCAATCCGACCATGATGCATTTTCATGGCCCTGCAGAACCGGGGAAAGCTGCCGGCGTACGCTTGCCCATAACAGGGTTTACCGTTGCGGCATCCGGAACCGTAAGCGGAACCCAAACATTGGATGATACACAGGAAGATGAACTTGTAAATGGTTTGTGGTATTACAACATTCACAACGCCACTTACCAGCCCGGGGAGATCAGGGGACAGGTTGTGTTGACGCAGTAAGAGAAAAGATTACAGTTTAAAGTTTACTGTTTACAGTTTTTTTGAAAACTTGTTTCGTTCCAAAGAACGACCAGTAAACGGTAAACTGTGAACGGCAAACGTTGCCTAGTGCGCAAAGTCCTTTTCGTAATTTCCTTTGATGCGTTCGATGGGAGGGTTAAAGTAACCAAACTTTAAATGCGGGAATTCTTCTTTCAGCAGGTCCATCACCTGCCGGATGCCAAGGATCTCGCCGGTTTGGTGAACGCCAACCTTGCCCAGGTACCAATCCGGGTCGATATTGAAATTACGCCACTGGATCATTTGCAGATCAGTGTCAATAATGAGTTGGCGCAGCGCCTCGTATTCTTCCACGCTATCGGTAAGGCCGGGGAAGACAAAATAATTAATGGAGGTCCAGCCGCCAAATTCACGGACGACTTTCAGGCTTTCGATGATGTCCTCAAACTCGTAATTGTTAGGACGGTAGTACGGCATGTACAATTCGCGGCGGGCAGAGTTGGTGCTGACGCGGATGGAGTTCAATCCCGCTTCGCAAAGCGCTCTTACGGCCACCGGGTCCGACCCGTTTGTATTGATGTTGATGCTGCCTTTTTGCGTGTGCTTGCGGATCTCCAAAATGCTTTCGCGAATGGTCTTCCACATTAAGAGGGGTTCGCCTTCGCAACCCTGTCCAAAGCTAACGATAGGGAAAGGCGCCGTCTCCAGGTGCGGAACCGTGTATTCCACAATCTCTTCTGCCGTAGGCTTAAACGTCAGGCGGTCCTGCGTGGAAACAATGGTTTCTTCTTCGGGCTGAAAAGAGATGCAACCCACGCAGTTGGCATTGCAGGCCGGCGAAGAAGGAATGGGACATTCCCAGCGACCCATAAAATAGTTGCGGGCAGCCGGGCATTGGTAAGTGAGGGCACAGTTGTTGGCAAGGTGCGCTACCAGGCGGTTGTGCGGAAAAGCTTGCAGCAGGTCGTTGACACCTTGCTTGACCGTTTTGTCGTTAAAGCCAGCACATTCCTGACGGATATCCTGTTCAATGCGTACGGCCGGTACATAAAACTTATCGTCGTTCCAGCCCACGGCCGTATAGCTAAACAGGGGAAGGGTAGGTGCTTCGGGGGTTGATTCGTAAGCGGCAATGTAAAACGCCGTATGTGCCGGTGGCACAAAAGCCGCTACCGCCCAGCCTTTGTCGCAAAGCCGCATTTCACCCGTTTTCACATCAATGCCCAACCCTTTGCGGCCGGGAAGCTCGTACAACTGGCCACCTTCCGGCAATTCGATCCAATCTTCTTCCGGCACGGGCATGGCATCCCAGCCCGAACGGCCTACCACGTAAAGGGAAGTGTCTTCGAAAATATTGCCTTTGCCATCAGAATATAAAAGGAAGGGGCCCATGCGTTTCAAAATTGAGTCGGCAAAGTTCGGCAATCAGGCGTGGATTACCATTGGTCGTTTCCACATTTAACGATTGCCCTATTTTTGGCCTCCGCTGGCTTCGGCATTGGCTGCCGTAGCGTGGAGGTCGATCTTTTCCCTGCAAAAAGCATTCATTTTTACCAGTTCCAGTTCCGAGAGGTCCTGCAGCACCTGGTATTGAAGAAATTTTTTCCCACGGTGAAAAAGGGTGACAAAATCATGGCGCACCACAACATCTTCCAGCGTGCCCCAATCTACCAGGTATTCCCTGTACGTTCCCGGGATCAGAATGCCTTTGTCCGTCAATTGCAGCAAGGTGTCTTTGAACACTCTTTTTTCGGAAAAAAACAAGACCAGCGTTAAAAAGCCCCAGATGAAAAGCCCGATATAATCCATGCTTCGCCCCAAGCGCAGCATCAAAAAACCAAAGCTGAAAAAGGTAACGGTTTGCAGCAACCGAAGACCGGCATTGTGCTTTGCCGTGATATCTACCCGGCTACGGAAAAAGGCATAAAATAGCGAAAGTCCGCCCACCAGTAAAAAGGGCAGAAGGGGCACCACGCTGCTGCCATCGAGGTAATTGTAAAGGTCAAACGACTTAATCAGCAGGAAAAATCCCACGATGGCATGCACCAGGCTTGTGCTGCGCCGGCGCCGGTCCATTCCTTCTATTTTTACTGCTATCGTGTACATAAGGGTAGTTGTTATTGGGATATTGGGATATTAGGATGGTGAGTGATTGTGACGAAATAAAAATAATATCCCAATCTCCCACTATCCTAATATCTATTCTCTACCCCGCAGGGTTAGAGGCAACGATCATATTGCACAGCTTGAAAAGTGCCCGGGCACCAACGTTGGCATCCCAGCCATTTTCGCTGGTGCTTACTTCGCTCAGGTCAAAGCCGATGATCTGCTTTCCCGACTTGATGATCTTGTCAAACAGGTAAAAAACCTGTTCCGTTTCAAAACCGCCCTGCACCGGTGTGCCTGTGTTGGGACAAAGCTTTGGATCCAGCCCGTCAATATCAAAGGAGATGTACACTTTTTCCGGCAGGTAATCGATCATTTCTTCCACGATCTGCTTAAAGCTTTCGCCTTCGTATTGGCGTACGCGGATCTCCCTGTCAAAATACGTGCGGATGCGGTCGCTGTTTTTTTGAATGAATTCATGTTCGCCAAGCGAATAATCACGGATACCCAATTGCACCAGCTTGCTCATTTGCGGAATTTCTTTCAGGGCATTGTACATGATGCTGGCATGCGAATACACAAATCCTTCATAAGCTTCCCGCAGGTCACAGTGCGCATCGATCTGGATAATGCCAAAGTCACCATGCTTTTCTGCCAGCGCTTTCATATAACCCAGCGGCGTGCTGTGGTCGCCACCCAAAACACCCAGCAATTTACCGGAGTCGATGATGGCCTTTGCCTGGTTGTAAACCCATTCGTTCAGGAAAAGACTTCCTTCATTCACTTCCCGCAGGGTGCGGCACATAAACTGGTTATCGGTAAGTACTTCGCCTTTTGAGATATAGTCGATGTACAATTCAGCTTCTTTGCGCAGGTAGTCGCTTTTCAGCAGGATCTTTTTGTCGGTTTCCCGCAGGTAAAAACCTTGCTGCCAGGCATCGGGATAGGAGGGGTCGAACAAGTCAACCTGCAGCGAAGCGTTCATGATCTGCTCTGATGACCGGGCGGTGCCGGAACCAAAACTTACCGTTACCTCCCAGGGAATGGGCAGGATAACAAGGCGGGCATCTTCTTCGGAAAACGGAAGGCCGAATATGTTGTTGTTCGGGTTGCCGGCGCTATTCGGGTCAAATGATGAAAGATCAATCATATTTTTCAATTAAAAAGGCCGACAAAGTTAAACGGGAAACCCGTACCTGCAATGCCGGAATCTTAATTCTTGAAAGATTAACGAGAGGCTAGGACGGATGCTTTACCACTTTTAAAGAACACAAACAGACAAAGCGACGGCAGTTGATGTTTGCCAAATAACAGTTCATGTTTTTTACGCACCTGTTTTTAATTTGTGAAAACTACCTTTCCTGAGGAAAATCAAAGTTTTCCACACGGTCTGCGGTTGAATTTGCTCTACCTTTGTCGTTGCCATATTTTACGCATTATGAAGAAGCTCCATATTGTACTGCTCCTTTTGGTAGTTTCCGGTATCGTTGGAATGTCGTTCTTTATCCAGGACCTTACCACGCAGGAAACTTTTAAATCCGCTCAGAAGAAAAAAGACAAATATGTGGTTATCAAGGCCAAGCTTGATAAAGAAACACCCATCGAATACGACGCTGTAAAAAATCCCAACCTCACTGTTTTTTATGCCCTTGATGCCGACGGGCAGCGCCGCAAAGTGGTGTACAACAACGCCAAGATCACGGACATGGAGCGTTCCGAAGGGCTTGACCTCAACGGCTATATGCGGGACGGCTTTTTCGAATGTAACAAGATCCAAACCAAATGTCCTTCCAAGTACAAGGACGATATGAAGGCAGCGGAAAAGAACCTGCCTTATACCACTACTCAATATTAATGTTCCAATGAATTACATAGGTGAGCACTTATTACCGGGGCAGCTTGGTCATTTCTTTATACTCTTATCGCTGGTCAGCTCTGTTGGCGCCACGGTAGCGTATTTCCTGCACGTACAGGCAAAAGACAATCTTCAAAAGACCGGCTGGCGCAAACTGGCCCGCCTTTTCTTTTTTGCCGAAGTGATCTCGGTCTTTGCCATTTTCGGCATCCTTTATTACATCATCAGCAATCACTATTTCGAATACAAATACGTTTGGCAGCATAGCAGCCGTTCGCTGGAGCCCAAGTACCTCCTGAGCTGTTTCTGGGAAGGACAGGAGGGAAGCTTCCTGCTGTGGAGCGTTTGGCATTGTGTACTCGGCCTGATCGTGATCTGGAAAGAAAAGCAGTGGGAAGGTCCCGTGATGGCGGTGATATCCTTTGCCCAGGTTTTGCTGGCCACGATGCTGGTGGGCTTTACTGACCTGCATATTGGTTCGAACCCCTTTGTGCTGATGCGCAATTCGGGCATGCTGGACAACGCACCGGCTTTTTTCGACATGGCCGGGAACATGCGCCAGGATTATCTTTCGCTGATTAAAGATGGTAACGATCTTAACCCCTTGCTGCAGAACTACTGGATGGTGATTCACCCGCCGGTTCTGTTCCTTGGTTTTGCTTCTGTTTTGATCCCGTTTGGTTTTGCCATTGGCGGCCTGTGGACGAAAAAATATGGCGAGTGGACAAAAGCCGCCCTTCCCTGGGCCCTGTTTTCGGCAGCGGCGCTGGGTACCGGTATCATGATGGGTTCTGCCTGGGCATACGAATCGCTGAACTTTGGCGGTTACTGGGCCTGGGACCCGGTGGAAAATGCTTCGCTTGTTCCCTGGATGGTGATGGTAGCCGGTATTCACACTTTGGTAATTTACCGCCATACCGGCAATGCTCTGCGTACAACTTTCCTGTTTTTTATTCTTTCCTTCCTGTTCATCCTGTACTCAACCTATCTTACCCGTAGCGGTGATCTGCAGGATACGTCAGTGCATGCGTTTACAGGTGAAGGCATTACCAAATGGCACCTGCGTACCTTGTTGCTGGCCTTTGCCGTTCCTTCGCTTGTTCTTTTCTTTAAGCGCTATAAATCCATTCCGTTTATTGCGCGGGAAGAAGAAGCCTCTTCCCGCGAATTCTGGATGTTCATCGGCTCATTGGTACTTTTCCTTTCCGCGCTGATGATCAGTGCCATGACTTCTATTCCCATCGTTAACAAACTGGCGTCGCTGTTCACTGAAAAGCAGTTGTTTACGCCGCTGGCCGTGGGAGAAGATGCCGCTTATTCGTATAACCGCATACAGGTTTTTGTGGCTGTCATCATTGGCCTTCTTTCCGGTATCGGCATGTATTTTAAGTACCGCCAAACGGCCGGTGGCTTCCTGAAAAAACTGATCCTTCCCGCAGCTATCGGCATTACCGCCGGTGTACTGGTGGTGATCTTTGGCGATGTGGATTACCGCGACAAGACCGCCGGTTTTATGGTGGCTATCTGGTTTGCCGTGGTGGCTTCCGTGTTTGCCCTGGTGGCCAACGCCGGGTATATCATTACCGGATTGAAAAGCAGTTTGAAGCGGGCCGGTGGCGCCATCAGCCACGTAGGCTTTGCCATGTTGCTGGTAGGTGTGTTGATCTCTTCTTCCAAAAAAGAAGTGTTGTCGTATAATACGTCCGGCATCTTTATGGACTTTGGTGCCGAAAGCAAGGAAAAGCCGGGTGAGAACCTTACGCTCATCAAAGACGTGAAGACCGACATGGGCAAATACTGGGTGACCTATGAAAAGGATTCGGTTCACGCCGAAAAGCCCCTCTGGTATTACCACCTGCGGTTCGACCGGAAGGATGGCAAAGAGACCTTTGTGCTGGCGCCCAATGCGTTTGTGAACTATAAAAACCAGGAAGGCCTGATGGCCAACCCGGATTCGAAGCATTACTGGGACCACGATATTTTTACTTATATCACGTCACTGCCTGACCCGGAAAAAAACAAAGACACGTCGTCTTTTAATACCGTTAATACGCAAATTGGCGATACGGTTTTCTATTCGAAAGGATATGCCATTGTGGAAGATGTTTCTTCTTTCCGCAACATTCCCAACGTGCAGCTTAGCGCCAATGACAGCGCTTCGGTAGCAACGCTGAAGTTTTACGCCAAAACGGGTTCGGTTTATACGGGCCGTCCCATCCTGATCAACAAAGATGGCGGGGCCTTTCCCCAGCCTGATACGCTGACGGCGGAAAACCTGATCGTGCAGTTGCAAAAAGTGGATGGCCAAAAGCTGGAACTAGGCGTAAAAGAATCGGACGCCCTGATGCAGTACGTAACGCTGAAAGCTTATATTTTCCCTTTTATCAACCTTGTTTGGGCCGGCACCATCCTGATGACTATTGGTTTTCTCATCAGCATGTTCTACCGCCGCCAGCAAAGCAACCTGGCGTCTAAAAAGCTGAAGGTCTACCGTAAGGAAGAGAGAGAGGTTGAGGTTTAGGTTAAGATTGAGGTTTAGGTTAAGCACATAAAGCAGAAAGATAGTAGGGACATGCCGCGGCATGTCCTTTTTTTAAAACATTTCCGGCAAACTCAGGAAAAAATTTATAGATTGCAAACAGCTTCTTAAAGTAAAATCCTGTCTATTGTAAAAGCCGTTTCGTTGCTTATTTTTAGAAATGCGCCGCCATCAACTTTTACTTCTGCTTTTCCTGTCTTGTACACTTTTGATAAGTGCACAGGAAACACCTGCCGAAAAATGGGGGCCGAATGATACCATCCTGGTCAAGGCTATTATTGTAGAAGGCGAAAGTTTTCCCTACAGCGAGTTGGAGCCGGTTTACCTTACCAATGGTTCGCACGAAAATATGGTAAAGCAAATCGCTGCTTACAATCGACTTCGCAATGCCGTGTATGTTACCTATCCTTATGCCCGTACGGCCGGTGCCACCATCAACGAGATCAATGCAAGGCTGATTGGCATCCAGGCCAAAAGCGACCGCAAAAAGATCATTAAAGGAAAAGAAAAAGAGTTGCGCAAGCAGTTCACAGACCCGCTCACCAACTTGTCTGTTTACCAGGGCAAGGTGCTGATGAAACTTGTCAACCGCCAGACCGGCAATAACTGTTACGAGATCATCAAAGAATACAAGGGCGGACTGCAGGCCCGCTTGTACCAGACAGTGGCTTTCTTTTTCGGCTCCAGCTTAAAGCAACCTTACGACTGGCAAAATGATGTCACCGATAAGCAGATCGAAAGCATTGTACGGGAAATTGATGCCATCTGGTACGACAATCCTTTCAAGCCCGGTGTTCGTCCCACAACCAAGCTGTAACTTCATTAAAGCAATTACCCCAATAGCAACCCCAGTTGCGCCACGCCTGTGTGATGTTTGGCTTCATGCTCCAGCAACCATTTTTTGCGCCACAACCCGCCGGCATAACCGGTTAGAGAACGGTTTGAGCCGATGACCCTGTGGCAAGGAATGATGATGGCGAGATTGTTCCTTCCATTGGCCGAAGCCACGGCCCGTATGGCTTTCAGGTCGCCGTACTGCGTGGCCAGGTGGTGATAAGAGATTGTCTTGCCATAAGGGATCTGGTACAGCAGGTCCCAGACTTTTTGCTGGAACGGCGTTCCCACCTGTGCCAGCGGCAGGTCAAAGCTTTTGCGTTTGCCGGAAAAATAATCCTCCAGTTGGGAAAGGCAGCTTTGCAGCAGGGGATGGCTTTCATTTTCTTCGGCAACTGTTTCTTCCCGAAAAACAACGGCGGTAATGTGTTCTTCTGAACACTCGAGGCGTAACATTCCAAGCGGCGAGGGGTAATGGGCAACAGGCATGGTTAACCGATTTTAGCACCGTTGTAAACGGGTTTTTGGGGCTGTAATAAAATGACTGAATTTGCTTCGTCATAAATGCCCAGCACAAGGCATTCGCTTTGGAAGCCGGCAATGTTTTTTGGCGGGAAATTGACCACGGCAATCACTTGCTGACCCGGTAAGCTTTCGGGGTTGTAATGCTGAGTGATCTGTGCTGATGATTGCTTTGTTCCCAAAGGGCCAAAATCAATGGTTAGTTGGTAGGCCGGTTTTTTTGCCCTGGAAAAAGGTTTGGCTTCGAGAACTGTTCCGACCCGTATATCGATCTTTTCAAAATCCTGCCAGGAAATTTGTTCCATCTTGCTAAGATAAGTGGTGAATGATATGCAGATTCGAGGATCTGCGGATGTGCGGATACGATGTCATTTTACAATTGAAACCGTTATCCTTGCCAATGGTTTACTGGAAAACAGGAGCCTGAAAATACAATCCTACTATCGGGTTTTCCCTCCGCACATCTGCATATTCACATATCCCACCCTTTATCCGCATATCCATCAGTCGATCAGCGCCGCAAGCTTCAGCAATTCATCCTTTTTGTACACGTCTTTTTCCGAATCAAAACAGCGGGCTGTTTCTTCCAGCAATTGCTGAATGACTTTTTTGTTGGAGAGCGGCTTAAAATAAGCATCAACCGGTGGTACGGAAATGCGTTTGAAATAGCTTTCAATATCCTTGTGGGTAAACACCATGCCGCTGCTGGGGTCAATGTAAAATTCGATCCGGGAAGCAAAATCCTTGTTCTCCTCATCGCCATAACCCGGCTTAAAATAAGCCAGCACAAACTGCCTCGGAATGCCAATGGCTTTTACCGGGATGTCAAGCAGTTCGCAGAGCAGAACATAGATAATACCGCAGGTCAATTGGTTACCACGTTTGGCCTCCAGCACTTTATGAATAAAAAAATCATTCACTTCCTGGTGGTTGATCTCCGTGCCTTTGAGCCCGTAATAACTGTAAAGGATACCCGTAACGATCCGGATCTGCTCCAGCGGCGTCAGGTAAGCGTTCAATTCCAGCCAGATGTTGCGGCGCACCTTCTCAACTTCCAGCAACACCGGCGAAGTTGCCAGGTCGGGGTATTGAAATTTGGAAACGAGCAACGAACCCACCAAAAGGTCGTGGTGTCCTGCCAGTGACCATTGCCGGAAATCTTCCGTCAGGTCGTTATAATGAAGCCGGTGTATAATGTTCTCGATCCGCTCCTGCATGTGCTCATCCGGGGAATTTTCCCAGAGGTGCTCCAGGTTGGGAATGATGGGCTTTCCATAGTCCAGCAGCTTGCTCGACACGGCGCCAAACACTTCGTTATCGGGATCGTCGAGCAGTTTAAAAAGGGCCCATATTTCAGCGGATTCTTTCATAGTCCTCCTTTCATAAATCAAGCAACACAAATCACTGCAAGCAGTATAGAAACAATAACCTAAAAATGTGTACCAAACAGGGCCAGCCGTATCGTAGCGCTTAACTTTTTTTCGTTTTTGACGCTGCTTTTTTTGTTGTTGTTTTCCTGGTGGCCGGTTTTTTTGCCGGGGCTTTTTTGGCTGCTACTTTTTTGGTGAAGGCATCGGGCACCTGGGCGGTGATCATTTTCTTTACCTCGTCTAAAGATAGCGTTGCCACCTCTTCTGATGTGTATTTTTCGCCGTCAGCTTTCCGGCCCAGTTTCAGCATTTTTTTACCAAAGCGGATAAAGGCGCCCCAACGGCCGTTCTCAATGGAAATCTTTTCGGCTGGCCATTGTTGTATGTAACGATTGGCTTCTTTGTCCAGCTTTTTTTCCATTAACTCATTCACATCGCTTTGCGACAACGCATCAAAATTGTAAGCCTTCGGCACATTTACATAGAGGTCACCCCACTTGATAAACGGACCAAACCTTCCTTTGCCTTTGGTCACCGGCTGGTCTTTAAAGGTAGCAATGGGTGCATCCACTATTTGCTTTTCCTTTATCAGCACCTTGGCTCTTTCCAGGTCCACTTCCAGCGGGTCTTCGCCACGGGGAATCGATACGAAGCTTTCGCCCCATTTCACGTAAGGTCCAAAGCGACCGTTGTTTACCGCCACTTCCAGGCCTTCGTGTTCGCCAAGGGTTTTCGGCAACTGGAAAAGCGCCATGGCTTCGTCCAGCGAAATGGTTTCTATGCTCTGCGACGCTTTTAATTTGGCGTAGCGTGGTTTCTCTTCGTCATCCGAAGTGCCTATCTGCACCATCGGGCCGTATTTGCCCATGCGGGCAATCACCGGTTTGCCGGTCTGCGGGTCGGTTCCTACTTCCCGTTCGCCACTGATGCGCTGCGCCGTTTCAATGGTTTCATCCACATCTCTTTTAAACGGGTTGTAAAAATCATCGATCATTTTGCTCCAGCGGATCTTGCCACGGGCCACTTCATCAAATTCATCTTCAATGCGGGCCGTGAAGCTGTAATCCATGATGTCGTCAAAATGCTGCTTCAGGAAGTCAGTAACCACCAAACCCAGGTCGGTGGGAAACAGTTTTCCTTTTTCGGCGCCGGTATTTTCGGTTTCTGTTTTTTTGGTGATGGCGTCATTGGCCAAGCGAAATACGTTGTACTTCCGCTGCACGCCTTCTTTGTCACGCTTTTCTACATAGCCTCTTTTTAAAATGGTAGATATGGTGGGTGCATAGGTTGAGGGTCGACCAATGCCCAGTTCTTCGAGCTTTTTTACCAGCGAGGCTTCCGTATAACGGGGCGCCGGGCGGGTGAAGCGCTCAATGGCTTTCATTTCTTTAAAGTCCAGCGCCTGGCCTGCACGCAAGGGCGGAAGCATGCTGCCCTGGTCGGATGCGGCATCACCATCCTGGTCCTCGTCGTCCACATCCTCGCGGTAAACTTTTAAAAAGCCTTCAAACTTCAGCACTTCGCCTTCGGCCGTGAGTTCAGCGTTGTTGGTAGAAACACCGATCTTGGCGATGGTCTTTTCCAGTTCCGCATCCGCCATTTGCGAAGCCATGGTGCGTTTCCAGATCAACTCATACAAGCGGCGGGTTTCGGGATCATCGTCGGTTGTATTGTTCATATACGTCGGGCGGATGGCTTCGTGTGCTTCCTGCGCCGATGCGTTTTTGTTTTTGTACTGCCGCCCTTTGTGATAGCGTTCGCCGTAGGAGCTTGTAATGGCCTTGCGGATATCATCCATGGCCGTTTGGCTCAGGTTTACGCTGTCGGTACGCATGTAAGTGATCTTACCGCTTTCGTACAAGCGCTGCGCCAACTGCATGGTTCTGCTTACACTGTAACCCAGCTTACGGCTGGCTTCCTGTTGAAGGGTGGAGGTAATAAATGGTGCAGCAGGGGAGCGGCGGGTTGGTTTTACCTGAACGTCCTTTACTTTATAGGTAGCGCCGATGCATTCTTTTAAGAACTTCTCTGCGTCTTCGGCTTTCGAAAAGCGGGTGCCTTCTGCCTTAAACGTTACAGTCCGGTTGGAGGCGTCCGGCGCCGAGAAAAGGGCTTCTACCCGGTAAGCGCTTTGGCTTTCAAAGGCATTGATCTCCCGTTCCCGCTCGGCAATCAGGCGTACGGCCACGCTTTGCACCCGACCGGCACTGAGGTTATTCTTTACACTGACCTTGCGCCAGAGCACAGGGCTTAATTCGAAGCCTACGATCCTGTCCAGCACCCGGCGGGCCTGTTGGGCATTTACCAGGTTCATGTTTACGGTACGAGGATGTTCAACGGCCGAGATAATTGCCGGCTTCGTGATCTCGTGGAAAACAATGCGCTTGGTTTTTTCAGGGTCCAGTCCGAGTACTTCGCAAAGGTGCCAGCTGATGGCTTCTCCTTCACGGTCCTCATCCGTTGCCAGCCATACTTCCTTGCTGCGTTTGGCAATGCTTTTCAGCTCACTGACCACTTTCAGCTTTTCGTCGGGCACTACATAGCGGGGACGAAAATTGTTTTTTATATCGATGCCCATGTCATCCTTCTCCAGGTCACGGATGTGCCCGAAGCAGCTTTTTACTTCGAAATCAGGGCCTAAAATCTTCTCAATGGTTTTTGCTTTCGCTGGTGACTCTACGATCAACAAATTCTTCGCCATACAAAATTTTTTGGGTCGTTTACTACTTCCCGAACATGCAAGTATAAGGCAAAATCAAATTATGAAACGATGATTGCGTTGCTGCTTTCCTAAAATTTTTAGTTTTTGCAGCAATGGGCAGGCAAAACATTTTTGTGCTTTTTAGGAGCGGACCGGGCCGGAAAGCTCAGGCGTAGCTGCTATTTTTTGGCGAGTTTACCGATCGCCGCAGCCAGCTTCTTCGCCCATTTACCATAAACCTTTCCCGAAGGGTGCAAGCCGTCCGAAGCAAGGTAATCTTCTTTTTCGGCCGCCTTTCGAAAATCCGTCGTGATCTCGATGTAAGGCACTTTGTATTGAATGCAGAGGGCTTTTTTCAGGTTGTTGTAGGCATCGATGTCTTTGCTGATGGCAACCACATCTTTTTCTTTGGCAAAAGGTGTTACGCTGTAATCGGGAATAGACAGCACAAAGCAATGCCCCGGCTTGCCGCCGGCAAGGGCAATGGCCCGGTTGAGCAGGGCCTCTAATTCTTCTTTATAGGCAACGATGCTTTGCCCGCGGTACTGGTTGTTGACGCCAATAAGCAGGCTGACAAAATCATATTTCGCTGCAAAGCTGTACCCCGCCAAACCCGCCTGCAGTTCGGAGGTGGTCCAGCCGGTTTTGGCGATGATCTCCGGCGCTGCCAGCTTGTAACCGCTTTTGCGCAGCAACTGTACGGTTTGGTAAGGGAAGCTTTCCGTTAGCAGTAAGGCTTCGCCAATGGTATAAGAATCGCCAAGGGCCAGGTAAGTATAGGTTCGTTGCATGGTCATTTTTCTCTTGATTGGATTTGACTGTTGGCAAAATGGGTTTCTTTCAACGAATCGTTTACAAAAACTCCAGGATCGTTTTCAGCGAGGACGCATCTTTATAGATACGCCGGTGCCCCAATCCTTCGGTGATCACAAACCTGAAATTAGGATAGGCTTTTTGAATGATAGGCTCCACATCGGCATAAGGCGTTTGCAGGTCCAGCTTGTCCTGCAAAAAAAGCACCTGCGCTTTGATGAATTCAGAAGCCCTTGCCACTGAATACCACGAAAGCGGTTTGCCATTGGCTTCTTCTACTAGTTGCCTGAATTCTTTTTTTATGTCTTCATCGGGTTTTACCAGGTGAAAGAAGTTTTTCATGGCCCGTTCCGATTCGGTGGCGGGTGCAATAAAAACAACTTTCCAGCTTTCGTCGTGCGGGACCTCTTCCAGCGCAAGGCCAAGGGCCAGTCCGCCAAACGAATGTGTGATAAAATTTGTAATAGGTCCGTACACACCTAAGATGTGCTGGATGAAATTTTTGTAATCCACCGCGTTAATGATCTTGCCGCTGCTGCGTCCATGCGCAGGCGCATCAAAGGCCAGCACTTCGTATCCTTTTTTGACAAGGGGCTGAATATATTTTTCAAAATTGACGGCACTGGATTCAAAGCCGTGCAGGATCAAAACTTTTTTCTCCTGCGGGGCGTTCCACCGGTAACCGCAAATCGTGTTGTCCTGGAAAGTGAACTGCAAGCTTTCCGCTTTTTTAAACAGGGGCGGCAGGTCTTTTTTTACACGGGTCGGTGGCGTGGTAAAGATCTCGAATGCTTTTTCGGCTGCTTTCCGCTTCGAAATTTTTCCCAGTAAAGCCAGCTTTGTGCGGATGTATCGTACGGCCAATCGTTTTGCCAATGACATGCAGGTATCAGGGTTTAGGGGCCGAAGGTAAATCAAAGCGCTTGCTTACCGTTCTGCCGGGGTGGACAAACGTATACCATTGTACGAAAACTGCGAACTTCGCACCGCCTATGTGGGCAGTACTAATAATTAATGCATGGAGATCGTCATTATCGGCACCGGGAACACGGCCACAGTTTTAGGAAAAAGCCTCCGGCAGGCCGGGCATACCATGGTACAGGTGTTGGGCCGTGATGAAAGTGCTGCAAAAAGTTTGGCGCAGGAATTCAATGCGCCTGCTTGGGGTGATCTGACAACGCCTTTGAAAGAAGGCGACGTCGTAATAATTGCCGTTTCCGACAGCGCTATCGCACCTATTGCCAATGCATTGCGCTTTGCAGTAAAAGCAATCGTGGTGCACACAGCAGCATCGGTTTCCAGGGATGTGCTGAAAGAGAAAGCAACCAACTACGGTGTGTTCTACCCGCTTCAAAGCCTGAAAAAAGAACTGGCGGCGCTACCAGAGATCCCGATTGTGATCGATGCCAGCAATGAGGATACGCTGGCCAAGCTGGAAGCGCTGGCAAAAACAATTACGCCACACGTACACAAGGCCAATGATAGCGAACGTCTGCGGCTTCACCTGGCCGCCGTGATGGTCAACAATTTTACCAACCACCTGTATACTTTGGTAGAAGACTACTGTATAAAAGAAGGTTTTGAATTTAGCCGTTTGCTGCCGCTTGTACAGGAAACAGCATCCCGGCTCAACGGTATTTCGCCGGCCAGTGCGCAAACAGGGCCGGCAGTACGTAACGATGCGATCACTATTCAAAAGCACCTTGCCCTTTTGGACAATTATTTACAGTTAAAAGAAATGTACCGATTGTTTACCGAAAGCATTCAACAGCAGTGCTAATCTTTTTGTTGCGTTGGTGATTGGCAGTAATTGCCTGCACTTTACTTACTACCAAACATTGGGATTATGGTGGTATTTTCGCCCTTTGCCGTTTGATCTTTTGCGTATGAATGTATTGGAAGTTTTTAAGGAGGTGACCACGTTTGTTTTTGATATCGACGGGGTAATGACGGACAGCACGGTGCTGCTTTTGGAGAATGGCCTCCAGGCAAGACAAATGAACATCAAGGACGGCCTGGCCCTGCAGGTGGCCATGCGCAATGGGTACAAGGTAATGGTGATTTCCGGCGGTACATCGGAACCAGTAATCCGCCGCCTGCAATACCTGGGCCTAGAAGAAATACACCTGGGACTAAAAGACAAGCTGAAATTTTTTGAAGGCATTCGCAACCAATACAACCTTGAATGGAAAGAGATCCTTTACATGGGTGATGACCTGCCCGACATCCCGGTACTGGAAATGGTGGGCATGCCTTGCTGCCCAGAAGACGCCGTGCCGGAAGTAAAGGCCGTTTCGCAATACATTTCACCCGTCAGCGGTGGCCGGGGCTGTGTGCGGGATGTGATTGAAAAAGTGCTGAAGCTGAACGGCCACTGGAAGTATACACCCGAAGTTTCGTCACGCTAACCTTTTTGCATGAATACAGGCCGTGCTTTTTTACGTCTTGTTCGCTGGTCAAACCTGGTCTTTATTGTATTGACGCAGGCGCTTTTTTATTGGTGTGTGTATTACCAGTTGTTTGGTAAGCACGATACAAAGCGTTTTGTCCTGTTGGTAGTAGCGTCGGTGCTGATTGCAGCAGCGGGTTATGTTATCAATGATTATTTCGACCTTAATATCGACCAGGTCAACAAACCCGATAAAATTATTATCGACCGCATTATTCCCCGCCGTTGGGCAATTGTTTGGCATTGGGTGTTGAGTTTTGCCGGTGTGGCGCTTACGGCCATTGCCGTGGGCAAAACCTATTGGTTGCTGGTGGTAGCCAACTTTGTTTGTGTGATACTGCTCTGGCTTTATTCCACTTCGTTCAAAAGGCAATTGCTGATTGGTAACATTGTGATTTCACTCCTTACCGCCTGGACGATCCTTGTGCTTTTTTTTGCTTTTTCCCACCCCGACCAGGCCTTTAATACCACCGACCCGCGTTCAGTAAAATTCTTTCGCATCTCTATTTTATACGCCGGTTTTGCGTTTATCATTTCGCTGATCCGCGAAGCGGTCAAAGACATGGAAGACATGAAAGGCGATATGCGCTATGGCTGCAAAACCCTGCCCATTGTCGTGGGCATTCGCACCACCAAAATGTACGTGGCCATCTGGATCGTTGTACTGGTGGCCACCCTGCTGATCCTGCAGTTTTACGTGCTGCAGTTCGGCTGGATCTTTTCCGTTATCTACGCCATTGCCTTTGTGATTGTTCCGCTGTTGCTGGCCTTATCAAGGTTACGCAAGGCTGCCCGAACGTCCGATTTTGCAGACCTTAGCAGCCGCACCAAATGGATCATGCTTACCGGCATTCTGTCCATGCTTTTTTTCCTGTTTTATATTTAAGTATGACAAAAATTGTTCTGGCATCGCAGTCGCCGCGCCGCAAGCAATTGCTGCAGTGGGCCGAAGTGGATTTTGAGATCATAGTTGAACCAACAGACGAAACCTATCCCGAAGGTTTGTCGCCGCAGGAAGTGGCGGTGCACATTGCCCGGCAAAAAGCGCTGGGTGTGCAGCAGCGTACATCAAGCCTGGTGCTTGCTGCCGATACCATTGTTGTGTTGGGCGACGAGATCATTGGCAAACCAAAAGACAGGGACGATGCCGTTCGCATTTTGCAAAAGCTAAGCGGTGCCCATCACAAGGTCATTACAGGTGTAGTGATGGTGCAGGGCGAAAAAGAACATGCGTTTGCCGATGTAACCGACGTGGAGTTTCACCCCTTGACTACAGAGCAACTTCAATTTTATGTAGACAAGTACGGTCCCTACGACAAAGCCGGTGCTTATGCCATACAGGAGTGGATTGGTGTGGTGGGCATCAGGCGCATCAACGGCGATTTTTACAACGTCATGGGCCTGCCAGTAAGCCGGGTGGTACAGGCGTTGCAAAATTTCAGCAGCGCTACCATCAGATAGATTATTTTCTTAACTTGTTGCCAATGACTGAAAAACTGCTCCAGTTCATCTGGCAATTTGGTTATTTCAACAATGCCAACCTAACAACTGCAGAAGGGGAGAAGCTCTCCATTCTTTTCCCGGGAAACCTGAATGCCAATGGCGGTCCTGATTTTTCTGCGGCCAAGATCCGCCTTGGCGAAACCACGTTTTTTGGCAACATCGAACTGCATCTGAAAACCTCCGATTGGGAAAGGCACGGGCATCAAAAGGATAAACAATACGGCAATGTCATTTTGCATGTGGTGTTCCGCCACGACAGGTCGCTGTCCCATGCGATACCGGTGCTGGAACTGGAGCCAAGAATTTCAACACTTTTGTTGGAACGGTACGAGGGCCTGCTGCAAACCGGTACGTTTATTCCCTGCGAAACAGCCGCCGCTTCTGTTTCGGACCTAGTGTGGATGGCGTGGAAGGAACGCCTGCTTGCTGAACGCCTGACCCGCAAGGCAGGCTATATTCTTGACCTGCTGGCAGAAAGCAATTTTCATTGGGAAGAAACCTTTTGGTGGCTGTTGGCCCGCAACTTTGGCATGAAGGTGAACAGCGATGCCTTTGAAGCCATTGCACGGTCGCTGTCGGTGGTGCACCTGGCAAAGCACAAGCACTCCATTCACCAGTTGGAAGCCCTGCTTTTTGGCCAGGCCGGCTTGCTGGAGTCTTCATTTGATGAGGATTATCCGTTGCTGCTGCAACGCGAATACCGGTACCTGCAGAAAAAATTAGCGTTGCAGCCCGTAGCGCTTCCCTTGCAGTTCCTTCGGATGCGCCCCGGCAATTTTCCTACGATCCGGTTGTCGCAACTGGCGGCGCTTATCCAGCAATCCTCGCATATATTTTCCAAGCTTTTAGAGACAGACCAGCTTTCTGCGGTCACGTCACTTTTCGAAGTATCGGCCAATGATTTCTGGCATTACCATTATACATTTCACTTGGCGTCGCCCTTCAAACCCAAAACCCTGGGCGCCGACAGCATCCAGAACATCGTGATCAATACCCTTGCCCCGGTTTTGTTTGCCTACGGCATGCACCACGGCAAGGAGGGGCACAAGGAAAAAGCGCTGCGGTGGCTTTCGGAGCTGGGCGCTGAAAAAAACACCATTACAAGGGGATTTTCACAGTTGGGAATAAAATTAAAAACCGCATTTGACTCCCAAGCGCTGATCGAATTAAAAAATGAGTATTGTTCGCACAAGCGCTGCCTGCATTGCGCCGTGGGGGCCAGCCTGCTGAAACGGGAAGCCTACCGGGCCGTGGAAGCCGGTTTTGACAAGTAAAAAGAGGTTTGGAAAGCCCCAAATCCGGCCTTTTCTCCTTATTTAATACACACCTTTCCCTATATCCCACAGGGCTCACACTTTTATGACAATCCTTTAACCCCAAACTGCAAACGTCAAACACCAAACTATCTCCCGATTCCCTTATTTTTGCGACTCAAATTTTTTAGCTTGGCTACAAAATACACCAAAGAGACCTACCTGTACTGGTACGAGCTGATGCAGCTGATTCGCCAGTTTGAACTAATGTCTGAAGAGAAGTACAAAATGGAAGGCAAGATCCGCGGCTTTTTCCACGCCTATGTTGGGCAGGAAGCGCTGGCCGCCGGATGCATGACCGCCACCAAACCCGAAGATTCGTTTATTACCGCTTACCGCGATCACGGCCTGGCCATTGCCAAAGGTGTGTCGGTTAACTCGTGTATGGCCGAATTGTATGGCAAAGCAACCGGCTGTGCCAAGGGCAAGGGCGGCAGCATGCACTTTTTTGGTAAGGACGTGAATTTCTTTGGTGGCCACGGTATTGTGGGTGCTCAAATTGGCACCGGTGCCGGGTTGGCTTTTGCCGAAAAATACAAAGGCACCGATGCGGTTTGCCTGACGTTCTTTGGTGATGGCGCTGCCCGCCAGGGAATGTTGCACGAGATCTTCAACATGGCCATGACCTGGAAGCTGCCGGTGATCTTTATTTGCGAGAATAACAACTACGCAATGGGTACTTCGGTTCAGCGTACATCCAACATCATTGACATTTACAAGCTGGCTGACGCCTACGAAATGCCGGCCGATGTGATTGACGGCATGAGTACCGAAGCCGTACACGAAGGTGTGTTGCGGGCTGTGAAAAGAGCAAGGGAAGGCGATGGCCCGACCCTGTTGGAGATCAAAACCTATCGTTACAAGGGTCACTCTATTTCCGACCCGCAGAAATACCGCACCAAGGAAGAAGTGGAAGAATACAAGCAGAAAGACCCGATCCAGGCCTTGCTGACAACGATTTACGACAATAAACTGGCAACCGAAGACGAAATCAGGACAATCAACGAAAGAGTGGACGCTGCCGTTGCCGAAAGCGTAAAATTTGCCGAAGAGTCGCCGTGGCCGGATGATTCGGAGGTTTACAAAGATGTTTACGTAGACCAGAACTATCCTTTTATAACCGACTAAAATTAAACTGTTACAAAACAAACACTAATGGCAGAAGTAAAAAGTGCACGTCCACACACCACCGAAAATGAAGCCGTCGTTGACCGTGCAAAAGATGTTTGGAGCCGATTTGGAAAAACCATCAGCATTGTGCTGGGTGCCATCATCCTGGTGGTGGGCGGTATCCTGGTCTACAACAATTTTGTAGTAGGACCCAAAGAAAAGAAAGCAGCAGATGCCATCTTCCGTGCGCAGGAATATTATGCCCAGGATTCGCTGGACAAAGCGCTGAACGGCGATGCCCAGTACCCCGGGTTTGAAAAGATCGTTAGCCAATACGGCGGTACCAAAGCCGGTGAACTGGCCCGCTTTTATGCCGGCAGCATTCAGCTGAAAAAAGGCGCTTTCGACAAAGCCATCAGCCACCTGAAAGAGTTTGACACCGATGCGCCACAGGTGCAGGCCAGGGCTTACAAGCTCTTGGGCGATGCGTATGCCGAGCAAGGCAAAAGCAAGGAAGCTGCTGACCAATACAAAAAGGCCGCGAATACCTTCCCTGAAGACGAAGCCTCTGCTTCCGAAGCGCTTTTCCTGGCTGCTTACCTGTACGACAGGGTGCTGAACGACAAGTCACAGGCAACAGAGCTTTATAAAAAGATCAAGACCGATTACAACCAAACCCAATGGAGCTTTGAGGCCGACAAATACCTCGCCCAGGCTGGTGTTTACAGCGTAGAATAAAACTGTTTACCGTCTACAGTTTACAGTTTGCCGTTAGGGTTCCAACTGTAAACTGTAAACTGTAAATTGTAAACTTTTTCAACATGGCAGATGTTGCGAACAGCAAATTATTTGAACAGCTCGAGGGCATCCCACAGGTAAAGGATGCCCTTGTTGTTTTGGTGAAAACCGAATGGAACAGCGGGATCGTTGACGAACTGGAAAGAGGCTGCATAAACGTCCTGAACAAATACAATATCGCTTATCACACCCTGGTAGTGCCCGGGGCCGTAGAGTTGCCTTTTGCCATTCAGCAGTGCTGGGCAAGCAACAATGCACCTTCGGCATTTATTGCATTGGGTGCCGTAGTGCGTGGCGATACGCCGCATTTTGAATACGTATGTCAGGCCGTTACCCATGGCATTTCGGAATTAAATCTGCACCTGCCGGTGCCGACCATCTTTGGTGTGCTGACGGTAAACACGGCGGAGCAGGCCAACGAACGCATTGGTGGCATTCACGGCCACAAAGGAGAGGAGGCGGCCATCACCGCTTTAAAAATGATGGCTTTGAACCAGCAACTGAAAGAAGGTAAATTCTAATAACCAATAATCAGTAATGAATAATTATTGATTATTGATCACTCACCATTCACCACTCACCACTCACCCCCATGACTATCCAGCTTTTTGTCCCCTGTTTTGTTGACCAATTGTACCCGCAGTCGGCTTTTAACATGGTTGCCATTTTAGAAAAAGCGGGCTGCGATGTGCGTTATAACCAGGGCCAGACCTGTTGCGGCCAGCCGGCTTTTAACGCAGGATTTTGGGACGAATCAAGAGCGGTCTGCACCAAATTTGTCAAAGACTTTAGCGGTGCTGATTACATTGTGGCGCCCAGCGCCAGCTGCGTAGGTTTTGTACGGAATTATTACAGCAAGCTGTTTGAAGAGTCGCCTTACAAGGCCGATGCAAAAGCGGTTTCGGAAAACATTTTTGAGTTCAGTGAATTCCTGGTAAACAAGCTGGGACAAACCAAATTCGGAGCGGAACTGCAGGGCAAAGCCACTTACCACGACTCCTGCGCCGGTCTGCGGGAATGCAAGATCAAAAACGAGCCGCGCAAGCTCTTGCAAAATGTTTCGGGATTGGAACTGGTAGAGATGGAGGACGTGGAAACCTGCTGCGGTTTTGGCGGAACCTTTTCGGTAAAATTTGATCCTATCTCCATTGCCATGGCTGAACAAAAAGTGGAGCATGCACTGGCCACCGGGGCACAGTACCTGATCTCCACTGATCTGTCTTGCCTGATGCATTTACAAGGGTATATCGACAAGAAAAACTACGACCTCCGCACGATGCATATTGCCGATGTTTTAGCCACTGGCGTCAATAATCAATAATTAGTAATTACTAATTATTGATTATTACACATCCAAACTACCCTTCGCACCTTCGGCAAGGCGCTCACCGGTAACGATCGAGGCAGCGGCCTTGAAGAAATAAACCATTTTGCCGGTTTCGGTATCCCAGTAATAACAATCTTCGGGTTTTACTTTCAACAGGGCCAGGTTGGGGTCATCGGCACCTTCCGAAAAATACACTTTTACCATCGGTGTCCATTTGTCCTTTATCTGTTGTTTGTCCCGCACTACAGATGCCGTTCCCCACACGTCCAGATAGCTGCTTTTACCGGGGTGTGCATACACCAAGTGAACGGTGTGCTGGGCCTCCACTTCGTCAACCTTAATAGAGCGGATGTCGGTATAAAACCAAAGCGTGCCATCATCTTCCACATCCACCGTCGCCATGGGACGGGTATGCGTTTGCGCATCATCACGGGTGCTGGTAATGAACATGCAGACATTCGCGTCTTTCACAAGCGATTTGAATTTTTCCAGTGCTTCTTCGTTCTGAAGGTTCTTTTCCATACTGATCTTTTTTCGGTTTGGCTACTGCCAAAAACTTTATGCCACTCCGGATGCACGGACCGCTTGTTCCTGCAGTTTTTCTTCTGCCGCAGCAGGCGGTATCAACCCGATCTTCACCGAGTGCAGGATGGCCTCTTCGCTGTGCTGGAAAAAAAGACAGGGAACACCGGCCGCCTCGATCTGCCCCAAAACATCCTGCACTTTTTGGCGGCTCTTGTCAAACACATCACGGATATAAACGGCCAGCACCTGCCTGGGAAAATGTTTGACGATTGCTTCGTAGATGTAAGGATCCTGCTGCGAGCTGTCGCCCAACAACACCACGCGGTGGGTTGGAAACGCTTCCATTATCCGCACAATGCGGGCAAATTTTGTCCCATGATTGTTCTGACCGGTCTTCAATAATTCTGAAAATCCTTTGAGCTGGCTAAGCAGGAATACACCCCGCGGAATTTTGTGAATGGCGGTAAATTCAAGAATGTACTCATACAAGTTCCACTCGCTGCTCGAAACAAAAAAGAAAGGATTGGGTGCATCGGGTGTGGTGCCCGATTGGGCCAGCAACTGGTAGTGCCGCACCACGCCTTCGAAGGGCTGACGGCTGCGGGCGTTTTGGGTAAACAGCACCTGCAACCGCTTGCGCAGGTTGGCCGAGTGGGAGACGAGAAAGGTATCGTCGATGTCGGAAATAAAAAGATATTGCGTTTCGTAAGGAATAAAGATCCTGCCCGCCGATTGCGCCACCAGCATGCTATGACGGTAAGCTTTTACCATCACCGGCACCCAGCCCCGCTCAATGGGTTCAGTGTCTTCCCACGAAATTCTGAAAAACCCATCCTTGCCGGTTTCTGCCCTGTGCATTTTCCCCTTCCACTCTACCTCTATCGTCACGTTTGCATAAGGCTTTACCAGGAAAAGCCGCAGCAGCGCCAGGGTGTTACGGATAAAGCTTTGTCGGTACTGCTTGCGCGGAAACGGGCTCAGTTTGAATACATGGCCAAACACCGTCAGGCAATTGTTATGACCATAACCATGGTACACTTTTACCGTTGGTTTATCGGTTAGGCGCAACCGGTTTAAGACCCATTGCCTGACCCCACCGTTTGGGATATTTTCTATCTGGTCAGTCGTTTGCATAGCATAGAGCCATACAAGAAACATGCAGAAGCCGCAAAAAATATTATTCGTTATCAATCCCATTGCCGGGGGAAAGGAAAAAGGGGACTGGGAGACAGCCATCCGCGATTTTTTTAAGGGGTCGGATTGTACGTTCGATGTTTACCTGCAAACCGGTCAGCAGGACGAAGTGTCCGTTCAGCACCACATCGAACGGATGCAGCCGGATATTGTAGCTGCCGTTGGCGGCGATGGCACCGTAAAGATGGTAGCGGAACTGATCCGCGATTCGCACCGGAAACTGGCAATTATTCCTGCCGGTTCGGCCAACGGGCTGGCCAAAGAGCTGGGCATCCCGTCCACCGTCAACGAAGCTTTAGAAATTGTAATGACTGGTGCGGAAAAAAAGATGGACGCCATCGAGATCAACAAAAAAGAGCTTTGTTTTCACCTCAGTGATATTGGCCTGAATGCCTTCCTTGTCAAGCAATTTCAAAAATCAAAAAGCCGCGGTTTTTGGGGGTATGGAAAGTTTTTATTGAAGATGCTTTGGCACAAGCGAAAAATGCGGGTGGTGATCAAAACCGATGATGGTATCATCCGGCGATATGCCTACATGGTGGTGCTGGCCAATGCCGAAAAATACGGGACCGGCGCCGTCATCAACCCCGAAGGCAGTGTGGCGGATGGCAAGTTTGAGATCGTGATCGTACGCAAGCTGCACCTGGTGGAGATCTTTAAAGCCATTACGGCCCGCAAATCCTTTCACCCTGAACGCATTGAAGTGGTACGTACCAAAAACGTGGTGCTGCAGCTGCGGCGCAAAGCACCGTTCCAGATTGATGGGGAATACATTGGGAAAGTAAGCTTCCTGGAAGCCGCCATTAAGCCTGCCATCGTTACGGTACTCGTACCAAAAGCCAGCGGATGAGCTTTGGCACAGGATTTTTAGCAATACAGAAAATTGTAAGCTATGGACCATCTGGAAATCAAAGGAAAATGGCATGAATTAAAAGGTAAAGTGAAGCAGCAGCATGGCGACCTGACGGATGATGACCTGAAATGGGAAGAAGGAAAAGACGAGGAGTTTTTTGGTCGCATGCAAAGCAAGCTGGGTAAAACCAAAGATGATTTTATCCAGTGGGTAAGAGGATTGGGATAAAGAGGCCTTTCGTGCTATTGATTTTAAAAAAGGAAGAGCAGCCACGTGGCTGCTTTTTTTATTTTTCTGCCGTGCGAATGGGTTTTATGCCGAGAAAGAAAACCAGTAAGCCTATAACCGTGGCCATGAGGGAACCCAGGAGCACCGCTACTTTTGAATAACTCACCAGCGTGGGGTCTTTGAACGCCAGGTTGGAAATAAAAATCGACATGGTAAAGCCAATGCCGGCCAGGATGCCGGCCCCCAATAGATGCTTCCACTGCACGTTTTGCGGCAGCTTTACTTTAAACAGGTAAACCAGCAAGGCGCAGAACAACAAAATGCCAACGGGTTTACCAACCACCAGGCCCGCCATAATGCCAATGCTGTTGCTTGTGCTCATTTGCGCTATCCAGCCGTCTTCCAAAACAATCCCGGTGTTGGCCAGGGCAAACAGGGGCACAATAAAAAAGGCTACCGGCTTGTGCAAAAAATGCTGCAGCTTGTAAGAAGGCGTTCCCGCATGCTCACCGGAAAACGGGATGGCAAAGGCCAGCAAAACGCCGGCGATCGTGGGGTGAATACCGGATTGCATCATGCAGTACCAAAGGACAATACCGGGAATGAGGTAAAAAGCTAAGTGGGTCACTTTCAGCCTGCTTAGCAGGAAGAGGCTTGCCAGAATGCCGGCTGATATACCCAGGTAAAGCCAGTTGATACCGGTGCTGTAAAAAAGGGCAATGACGACGATGGCGCCCAGGTCATCGATAATGGCCAGTGCGGTTAAAAAGATTTTGAGCGAATACGGAACCCGGTTGCCGGCCAGGGCCAGCATGCCAAGGGCAAACGCAATGTCGGTAGCCATCGGTATCCCAAACCCGTGTTCAGTAGGACTGCCGTTGTTAAAAAAGAAGTGAATGGCAGCCGGTACCAACATACCACCAACAGCAGCACCAACGGGAAGGATGGCATTGGAGAACGAAGACAATTCGCCGGCATACAGCTCTCTTTCAATTTCAAGCCCCACCAGTAAAAAAAAGATGGTCATCAGGCCATCATTGATCCATTGCTCAACGGAAAAGTTCAGGTTCAGCCCGGCAAAGGAAAGATCGGCACGGCTGTGCCAGAAATGGGTATAACCATCGCCCCAGGCACTGTTGGCAAGAAATAGCGAAACAACGGTGCAAAAAAGCAGTAGAATGCCGCCAACCCGTTCACTCTCAAAAAAGCCCTTGAATAAATTCGTCCATCTCATATTAACCAAATCCGTTTTTGTCCTGCATTACGAAACATCCCCGTAAACAAGAAGGTGAGCACAGGCAGGACAAGGCGTTCTGTCCCAACATGCATTTACCAAATCCTAAACAACGCCTCCGCCAAAGAAAGATTAGCTTTGCGCCTCAAATTTACCGGTAAAAGGATTACTTCATGAAGGCGAGAACGCTGAAAAAGGATAAGGTTAATATTATTACCCTCGGTTGCAGCAAAAATATGGTGGATAGCGAAGTGCTGAGTGGCCAGTTGCAGGCAGCGGAGATTGACGTTGTACACGAAAGCACCAAGCGTGACCACAACATTGTGGTGGTGAACACCTGCGGCTTTATTGACAAGGCCAAAGAAGAAAGCGTGAACACCATCCTGGAGCAGGTGGCCCTGAAGCAAAAAGGGCGGCTGGACAAAGTGTACGTGACCGGATGCCTTAGCCAGCGTTACCGCGATGACCTGGAGCAAAGCATTCCCGAAGTGGATGCCTGGTTTGGTACCATGGAACTGCCACTGATGCTGAAGAAATTTGAAGTGGATTACCGTGCCGAGCTCATGGGCGAACGCCTGCTGGCCACGCCGCAGCATTATGCTTACATGAAAATTGCCGAAGGCTGTAACCGCACCTGTGCTTTTTGCGCCATTCCGCTGATGCGGGGTACCCATGTCAGCCGTTCCATTGATGACCTGGTAAAAGAAGCCGAGATCCTTGCCCGCCGCGGGGTAAAAGAGATCATGCTTATTGCCCAGGAACTGACCTATTACGGCCTCGATCTTTATAAGAAAAGGGCTTTGCCCGACCTGCTCAAGCGCTTAAGCGATGTGAAAGGCATTGAGTGGATTCGCCTGCATTATGCCTATCCCCATAAATTTCCCATGGATATTTTGGAGGTGATGAAGGAGCGGGAAAATATTTGTAACTACCTGGACATGCCGCTGCAACATGCGGCCGACAATATGCTAAGGGCCATGCGCCGCCAGATTACCCGTGCCGAAATGGAAGACCTGGTGGTTGCCATCCGCGAAACGGTGCCCGGCATTTGCCTGCGTACCACGCTGATCACCGGTTTTCCGGGTGAAACCCTGGATGATGTGGAAGAGCTCAAAGGCTTTTTGGAGCGGCAGCGCTTCGACAGGGTAGGCATCTTTACCTATTCCCACGAAGAAAATACATCGGCCTACAGTTTAGATGATGACGTGCCTGCTGCCGAAAAGCAGCGTCGTGCCGAAGACATAATGGCTGTACAGCAGGAGATCAGCCTGGAAAAGAACCAGGAAAAGGTTGGACAGATCTTCAAGGTGCTGGTTGATAAAAAAGAAGCCGGTCGCTACCTGGGCCGTACCGAGTTTGACAGCGTAGAAGTTGACAACGAAGTCATTATTCAATCACCCGGGAAGCTTGCCATCGGTGACTTTGGCAATGTTAAGATCACCAAAGCCTACGATTACGACCTGGAAGGCGTAGTGGTGTAATTTCCTGCTTTTGAAGTAAATAAATCGAAGGGTTGAAGGGGATGAAGGAACAAAAGCATCCCTTTCAACCCATTTTTTATGTGCAGCCTTGGGGAAATAAAAAGAGCCGGTCACTTTTCGGACGGCTCTTGCTTTAAAAATAGTTTTCTTTTAGTTGTACGCAACCGGGAGAGAACATGGTATGTTCCGGCTTTTAGCTTAACTGCTTAGTGGAAACGACAATTTCCAGTGCATCATCATCGGTTTCCATGGCCCATTGTTTCAGCAGGGTGCTGGGAATGGGTTCATAAACATCTTTCTGGTCCTGTGCGATCGGTAATTCCTTCATCGGCACCAATACAAGGAAGTGAGGCTCAACATAGTCGTAATGCTTATCAAGCGTCAATCCTTTAACCTGAACGAACTTAAAGCCCTCATCCTCAATCTTGCGTAGCATCTGCAAAGTAAGGGGAGTAGTCGAATTGCTTTCCGTGATTCCTTTACGCATGTATTTCTATGTTTTTTTCCTTAATTAAATAAACGAATAAACGACAATTTAGTTGTTTAATCAACCAATCAATCTATCATTTAACAAGTCCGAAATTCTTAGCAAGCAAACGCTGGGTGGGTTCGTGCATAGATAACGAAAAAGCTAATCATTGCAAAAAGCGGGCAGTTAAAAAGTGCAGAGGTAAGAGTAAAGTACTACCAAACGTCTTTTGGACAGTCGATGCGGCCACGATCGCCCATGGCATTTCCTAAGCGAAAGCTTAATCCGAAGATGAGACTGGAAAAGCCATCGCGTTCGTTGCGGTTGGCCGATTTGCTGAAACCGTCGAGGTATTCGGTGGAAACAAGGCGCTTGGTGGCCTCGGCGTAAAGCGCAACATTTTCCCCAATCTGGTAGCGCAGGCCAGCGCCAACCGGGAACGTAAAGATAGAAGAGGGTATATTGGTTAGGGAGTCTTGCGCCAAACCCGGTAAAACCCAGGATTGCCAATAAGGAAACGAATAATTAAACCGGCTCCAGTCCCTTTCCACCTGCAAAAGCGCAACGCCGGCACCGGCAAAAAAATAAGGTCGGAGATTACCCGGTTCTTCCCAGCCATTGTTAAAGGTTGGATTGATAAGGACTTGCGCCGAAAGTTCGTTGACGGATGCCTTGAATGAAAAGTTGCGGACCTGGTGAACCCCACCGGTGTAGGAATCCTCATTGTCGCTGATGGATGCATGTGCATACCCCACCCGGATGGCAATAAAGGAATTGATATTTCGCTGGCCGGTAAGTTGAAAGCTGACACCGGGTTTTGTGTACGATCCAATCCAGTGGGGAGAAAGGTCGCCCTGGTAAATAGCGGCGCCCAAACCAAAGCCAACTTCCGAAAGCAGTTGCGCAGCCCCTTGCCGTCCTAAAAAGATCAGGACAAATGTGACAGCGATGTACTTTTTCATCTTCCGGGTCAATGGCAGCTTAGTTTTTCGGGTTTGATGCGAATTTGGACAGGCTAACATACATTATTTTGGATTCTTCCCACAAGAATTCAGGTGAAACCGGGGCTTCCCGCGGGTGAAGCATTGCCTGGTCCAGATTAAACGCTCTGTTTTCGTTGCTATTGTATTTCCATTTAGTTTTGAAGGATGAAGAAAAAAATAGCCCTTGTCACCGGCGGCTACTCCGGCGAAGCCGTCATTTCGTACCGGTCGGCCAACACCATCTACAACCACCTCGATAAAAATTTATACGACGTTTACCTGGTGGATGTGACGGCCGAAGGCTGGTTTTACAAAACCGGTGATGACACCCGCATTCCCGTCAATAAAAATGATTTTACCATTCCCGTCAACGGCGAAAATGTTTCCTTCGATGCCGTTTTTATCGGGATGCACGGCACACCGGGAGAAGATGGAAAACTGCAGGGCTATTTTGACATGCTGGGACTGCCTTATACATCGTGCAATGCGGCGGCTTCGGCACTCACCTTCAACAAACGCTATACAACCGCGGTAGCCGGCGCCTCTGGCATCAACGTGGCCAAATCCCTGTTGTTTTTTAAAGACGGTGCCCAAACGGCTGCAAAGGAAGCGGCCAGTCTTCAATTTCCGGTTTTTGTAAAGCCCAACAACGGTGGTTCCAGCATTGGTATGTCCAAGGTAAACAGCGCCGATGGGCTGGAAGCTGCCATTGAGAAAGCGTTCAGGGAAGACAACCAGGTGCTGGTGGAAGAAATGATCCAGGGCCGGGAGTTTACCGTAGGTGTATTTCGTACCAAGGGCGAAGTGATTGTGCTGCCAATCACCGAGGTTGTTACTCACAACGAGTTTTTTGATTTTGAAGCCAAGTACCAGGGAAAATCTTCGGAAACGACGCCGGCAGAAATGCCGGAGGCTTGGCAGGTTCGGCTGGAAGAAACCGCGGCAAGGGTGTATAAGGTTTTCAATTGTCGTGGCGTGGTACGCATGGACTTTATTTTTAACGAAGAAAAGAACGAGCCTTTCCTCCTGGAGATCAATACCATTCCCGGGCAAAGCGATGCCAGCGTAATTCCGCAGCAGGTAAGGGCCAAAGGCTGGAACCTGACCGGTTTTTACACCTTGCTGGTAGAAGAAGCGCTGGAGAACCTGTAGGTTTCGAACCGCAGAACAGATGAATAAGGAAAAAGGAATGAAGAAGTAAGTTTTGTTCATCTTTTGCTTCTAATACCAGACGGACTGCCAGCGCATGGGAAGGTTGAACAAAGGTCACCATTCGTGCAATTCGTGCTAAAATTTGTGTTTACGGGTTCGATATTCAATCCCTATATTGCAGCCCTCAAACAGTAAAACAATCATTCATTGACGTTACTATCTAAAAAACCTCTTTGGTTTCACATATTGCTGGCATTGGCACTGGTGTTCACCCTGCTGTTCCTGTTTGTGGTTTCGCTCAACTGGATCACCAAGCACGGCGAATCCAGCACGGTTCCCATGGTGACCGGTAAAAAGCTTGACGACGTACAGGCCCTGCTCGAAGAAAAAGGTTTTGAGCTGATCATCCAGGATTCGGTTTTTTATGATTCTATTCCGCGTGGCATGGTGCTTCGCCAGGTACCCGAAGCAGATGATGTAGTAAAAGTGAACCGCACTGTATATGTTACGATCAACCGCTTTATTGCGCCGGATATCGAGCTGCCCAAGCTGAGTGGCCTTAGCTACCGCAACGCCGAAATGGTGATACGGAACATTGGCCTTAAGATTGGCGATACCACCTTCCGCACCGATTTTGCAAAGAATACGGTTTTGGAAGTGCTGTACCAGGGAAAGTCCATACAACCGGGCGCCACCATCAAAGTGGGTACACCCATTGACCTCGTTATTGGGAGCGGCGTTGGCAATGAAGCCATCCTGGTTCCAAAACTGATGGGACTTACGTACGAAGAAGCCAGGGCGTTGCTGGATGCACAGGGCATTATCCTGGGAGCACCGATTTTTATGCCCGGTGTGCAGGATTCGGCAAATGCCTATGTTTACCGCCAGCGGCCTGCGCCAACAACGCTTGATGGCAAGCGGCTGACCATGCGGGCCGGCCAGATGATCGACATCTGGCTGCAAACCGAAAAGCCCAACGTGGATTCACTGGAAAAGGCTGCGCTGCCGCCTCCTGTTGATCAACCCAACGAATATTAAACGATATGAAACAGATCACCGTTGAAGAATTAAAAGCCCGCATCGACAGCGGCGAAAAGATCAACCTTATTGATTGCCGCGAACCCCACGAGTACGAAGAAGCCAACCTGGGTGGCAAGCTGGTACCGCTTGGCAAATTCCAGATGATGGACCTTGACGAACTGGAAGACCTGAAAGAGGAAGAAGTGATCATTCATTGCCGCAGCGGCAAACGCAGCGCCATGGCCTGCACCATTCTGGATCAAATGGGATATTCCAACACCGTAAACGTAGAAGGCGGTATTCTTGCCTGGATAGACAAATACGGGCGACCGAAATAAGTTTTACAGCCACCGGCCTCTTGTAAGATGGCCGGTTTTTTATTTGTGTCTTTTGAAAATTGGCAGGCAGATTTCCGTTGCGAATTGCAAAAGTAAGGTGCCGTGAAAATGATTTATTGTAATGCGTGAATCATAGGTAGAGCAAGGTACTCTTCAGTATTTTTTAAAGCTATCGAAAGGCGGTCAACAGCTTGCAAACCTCTTAAAGGCCTGAAAGGCCGACACATATTAGCCAAGGGTGCAAGCCATGAGTAAAGAATGAACCCAGGTGTAAGGGGGCCCTGAAAGGGCGAAACAAATTGGATAATGTCTTTTGCTGTTTCGCCCTTTCAGGGCTCAGTTCTAATGAGGTAATTTTTTTCCCGGCCCTTGCAGGCCGGGCTGATTTATGACGCCCTTTCAGGGCTACTTATATTATTCCGTTTCGTTTTCTTTCTAAGCGTTTGTTGTTCATTCTTATGACCGTTGTAAACATCTGTAAATGCAAAATTGTTTGCAACGACACATATAAATTTTCTCAATAAAGCGTGTAAATTGTACGCTACAAAACAAAACACTTCAGGAAAAAAGCCTCACTACTCATTTGCGTTTTCTCCTGTTGACCATGGCCAAAACCTTTCTATGCACCATTCCTCCCATTGCACCAACTGCGGCACTTTGTTGCTAACAAAACAAAATTTTTGCGGGCACTGCGGACAAACCACGCATGCTCACCGCATCAGCATGCCGCATCTTTTGCACGAGGTGGTCCACTTCTTCACGCATGCCGACAAGGGCATATTTTACCTCGTCCGCCAGTTGGCTGTCCGGCCGGGCATTGTGGCCCGTGAATATGTACAGGGCAGGCGAAAGAAATATTTTAGCCCGCTGAATTTCTTTTTTATCGTGGTGGGATTGTTCCTGTTTGTGCAAACAACATTAAAGCCAATGCAGGGTGGCAACATGTCGGCGCTAAAAGAATCAGTGCGAAAGATTCCCGATCCCACCGTCCGCGAACGCAGGCTGGCCAAGCTCGAAAGGGCAGAAGCCGCCACCAACTTTATGGCCCGTTATTCCAATTACGTTAACATGGCCGTTACACCGCTCGTCGCCCTCATCTTCTTCCTCTTTTTTTACAAGGCGGGTTACAACTACACCGAACACCTGGTGGCTAATCTTTACATCGCCGGCTTTAATGCCTTGGTCTTTATCCTTGTCATTACCCCTATCCTTTTACTGGCAAAAGGAACTGGGTGGCACCTTTACGGCATTTATTTTTTCCTTTTGTGGGAAGCTTTTTATCGTGCCTTTACCTATTACCGTTTTCTCCCCCGCAAAGGATTCTGGCATTTATTGTCGGTTTCGTTGGTGGCCTTGCTAACGGTTATAGCCTGGAGCTTTTTGTCGCGTGGCCTGATCGGCTGGTACATCGAAACCGGGTTTCAATAATGATCAAGCAAAACGTTGTTAACGACTCACTTTTTTTGTCTGCAGAAAGTAAATGAGTATTCCTGCTGAAAGCAGGATCGCCACATTACGTAACTCCACTAACTTGGCTGTAGAAAGCAGCCAAAGGCAAAGCAGGATACCGGCGCCGGCAAAATATGTTCCTCCTTTCAGTTTGAAATGATCCCCTTGATCTGGAGACTTTTTCCGTAGTTGTAACAGCGATGCACACACGAAAAGGTAAACCGATACGCGAATGATAACCGCAAACTGGAGAGCGGTAAGGAACGACCAGGCAATGGAGGCAAAGGCCGTTACCACCGCGACACTCAGGAGCGACAGGGTAGGTGTGTGATACCTCCGGTGAACGGCCGCAAAGGGTTTGGGGAACTGTCCTTCCTGGCTAAAGGCAAACGGCAGCCGGGAGCCGCTGAACAGCAAAATGTTCAGTGTGCCCAGGATAGAGATCAGCGCACCGGCAGCAATGAGTTTACCTCCAGCCGGTCCCACAAACTGCGTAGCGGCATCGGCCAGCGGCCGTTCGGAACTGGCGAGAGCAGGCAAGGTGCCGATGCTGGTAATTTGAATGAGGACATAAAATATAGCTACAATGGTGGTGGCTGTCAGCAGTCCAAATGGAATGATGCGGGAGGGCTGCCTGATCTCACCGGTATTCACCAGCACCGATTCAAAGCCGCCAAAGGCAAAGATCAACAGCAGGATGGCCGATGAAAAATCTGAAACAGCCGGCACCTGTGCTGCCTCGAAAGCATCAGCTTGCAGAAAGAACATACCAACAAGGATAAAAAGTGCCAGGGGCACCAGCTTGGCTATGGTCAGTACATTACTCAGGCGGGTGGTGCTCTTGGCCCCAACATGGTTTATATAGGTTAAACCGCCGGTGACGGTGAGTATCGTCAGTGCTCTTGGAACGGCATCGGTCAAGGCCGGGTAAAACAGGGCCATATAGGTTACCAACAGGTTGATCAGCGTAGCATAATTAAAGATCCGGCTCAGCAGCAACAACCAGCCTACCGTAAACGCAGGTAATTTGCCAAAAGCAGCCAGCACATAGGTGTACGGACCGCCCGTGGTTTGAAAACGGCTGCCGACTTCGGCAAAACAAAGAATAAACACCAGTACAATAGCTGCACAAACAAAAAAGGCAAGAATGCTGTACACACCGGTCAGTTGGTAGATGCGGGAAGGCAAGCCAAAGATGCCGGCACCGATGATGCTGTTGATGATCATCAGCACAAGGTCCCATTTGCCGATGGCCCGTTTTAATCCCTGCGGGGATTCCGTCGATGCTGATCCTGACAAACCGGGTCGAACATTTTCTTTCTGCATGCAATGGGATAAAGAACCAAGATACACATTACCGTTAGACCGCAGTTTTCCTGTTACATTTTTCCGTATGATAATGAAAAAAAATTCCTGTCATTGAGTAACTGCCAGTTTTCTCTGGTTCACATTTCTGTTCAGGCTGGATTTTTCATTTGCTCCTGATCGTTATTTTTCCCTGAAATCCTTTCCTAGCCATCAGTTTGCTTCTGTCGCTATGGCTGAGATGGTGTCGAACTTCTTTTTGAAAACAGCTTATACGGCATATTTTTTTACTGTGTAAGAAACGGCCTATGTGGTCCCTTTCAGCAGATGGAATTTCCTCATTTTGTTGAAAGAAAAAACAGTTGTTGGTTTTCTAAAAATGAAAGAAGTATGATAGCAATGAATTTTCGAGGCCCATTCCGGGTCAGGGCAGACCGTAACAAGCCAATGCCCGAAATCCTGCATCCCTACGATGCCATCGTCCAGGTAACAAGGTCCTGCATTTGCGGCTCTGATCTTCACCTCTACCATGGCCTTGTGCCAGATACAAGAGTGGGAACAACCTTTGGCCACGAGTTCACGGGTATCGTGGTAGAGACGGGTTCCGGTGTTCAGAACCTGAAAGTGGGTGATCATGTGCTGGTGCCGTTCAACATTGCCTGTGGTAGTTGCCCGTTCTGCAAGCAGGAATTGTTTGGCAATTGTCATGAATCCAATCCCATGGCAACAGCGGTAGGCGGCATTTTTGGCTACTCGCATACGGCCGGCGGCTACGATGGTGGCCAAGCCGAATATGTTCGGGTGCCTTATGCCGATGTGGGTCCAACCATTATTCCTGCCGGCATGGACCTCGACGATGCCGTGATGCTCACCGACGTAACCCCAACCGGCTACCAGGCAGCGGAGATGGGCGGCATTCAAATGGGTGATACCGTGGTGGTTTTTGGCGCCGGTCCTGTTGGCATTATGGCCGCACGTTGTGCCTGGCTCTTTGGTGCAGGCCGGGTGATCATCATCGACCATATTGATTACCGGCTTGAATTTGCCCGCAATTATGCCTACTGCGAAGCCTACAACTTTAAAGACATGCACGACCCAGTTGTGTTCCTGAAAAAGGAAACCGGCGGTCTTGGTGCCGATGTGTGCATCGATGCGGTAGGCTGCGATGCGGCCGGTAATTTTTTCCAGTCGTTGGTTGGCCGCAAAATGCCGCTTACGGGCGGGGCTGCAACAGCGCTTCACTGGGCGATCAACGCTGTGAAAAAAAGCGGGATTGTTTCCATCGTTGGGGTTTATGGGCCGCTGGATGCCCTGGTGCCCATCGGCAATGTGGTAAACAAAGGACTGACGCTGCGGGCCAACCAGGCATCGGTAAAACGCCTCCTGCCCAAGCTCATCGATCATGTAATGGCAGGAAGGCTAAACCCCAAAGGACTGATCACACATCGCATTCCGCTGGAAGAAGTAGCCGAAGGCTATCACATCTTCTCCGCCAAGCGTGACAACTGTATCAAACCGGTATTGATTCCTTCATCCGCTTACGCGGCTTAAAAACATTTTTATGAGTGAAGCACTGGAAGACAAAAACACGTTTGAATCGGAACTGGACCGGCAGATCGCCAACAGTCCGAAAGACATACCCGGGTGGGGCGTGGATGCGGATCCTGAAAACGATCCTACGTATCCCATGAAGCACCGCAACGGTGCCGATTACGAACGGCTGAACTATGCACGTCCGCCGCTGCAGCCGCTGACCGTGGAAGTTTTGCATTCCAATGAGCGGCCTAACGTTACCGCCGCTTTTGGTGCTACGCTGCCACCAAAAGGTGTAAGTGGCGCCATTCGTCGGTATGCGTTCAAGCACAGCGAATCGACCTACCTGCATTGGGTGCCTCTCGTGCTGGCCGACCGGATCAACGTTGTGGAAGGCATCATCGACGACATCAAGAACGGGCACTTTCCCAACCTCATCGGCGAAAGGGGATGGGCGGCAGAATGGAGATACAACAAGGCCGGCTTGATCAAGAATGTAGCCATCGGCGCAGCCATAACCGCGGGCATTGTGATGCTGATCCGCAACCGGCGCAAAGTGGCTCACGAAGATGAATAAACAATCGACACAGAAACATAAAGGCTGTCCGCACGGACAGCCTTTATGTTTAACAGGAATACCAACTATCTCAAACAATGCCCCATATTTTCAGCATGCAGATATACTGCACCGGGCTGAAGGCTTTTTGTTTAAATTGCAGTAACTTATCTACTACTTAACCTTGAACAATGACAGGAATAAAGCAAAGCCAATCGGTACTTGTCCGGAACAATGTGAACATAACCGGCAAGGGAAAAAAGCCAATGGTGTTTGCCCATGGTTTTGGTTGTGATCAGCATATGTGGCGTCACCTGGTTCCTGCATTTGAAAACGACTTTAAAATTATCCTGTTCGATTATGTCGGCGCAGGCAAATCAGACATTACAGCGTATAATCCTGAACGTTATTCCTCGCTGCAGGGCTATGCGCAAGATGTGCTGGATATTTGCGAAGCATTAGACCTGCAGGATGTCATTTTTGTCGGCCATTCGGTCAGTGCGATGATTGGCTTGCTGGCAGCCAACAAAGAACCCCGCTATTTCAACCGGCTGATCATGGTAGGACCTTCTCCCGGCTATATCAATGACGGCGACTACATCGGTGGTTTTGAACGCAGGGACATTGAAGGCTTGCTGGAGACAATGGAAAAAAATTACATTGGCTGGGCTAACTTCCTGGCACCGGCCATCATGGGCCACAAGGAACGTCCGCACCTTGGCGAAGAACTGGCGGAAAGCTTTTGCTCTACCGACCCGGTGATTGCAATTCAATTTGCACAGGCGACGTTTTTTTCCGACAACCGCCGCGATCTGAAGCAGGTCAAAGTGCCCTCGCTGGTGCTACAGTGTTCCGATGATATCATTGCCCCACTATCCGTGGGAGCTTTTCTCGAAAAAAATCTACCGCACAGCACGGTCAAGGTTATGAAGGCAACCGGGCATTGCCCGCATTTAAGTGAGCCCGAAGAAACCATCACCCTCATTCGTGAATACCTTGCTGAAGTAGCATGATGCCACCCTCTTTACAAGATGCGCCCTGCCTTTATTTTTCCGCCACCGATGAGGGCATGCTCGTGTCTGTGAACAAAATGCTTTGTATACAATTGGGCTATACGGCTGATGAACTCGTCGGCAGAAAACAGGACCTTATTTTTTCGCTGCCTACCCGCATCTTTCAGCAAACACATCTTTTCCCGCTCCTGCAAATGCAGGGACATACAGAGGAAATCTATATCACCTTGCTGACAAAGCATGGCGAATGGCTGCCGGTTCTGTTAAATGCGGCGCGAACGGAAAAGGATGGCGAGGGAATAACGGAATATGTTGCCATCGTTGTACATAACCGGAAAAAATTTGAGGACGAACTGGTAGCAGCCAAAAAAGCTGCGGAAGCCGCCCTGCACGAAAATACAAGCCTCCTACACGCAAAACAGGAACTGCAGCAGCATACCGAAATGCTGGACCGGCAAATGGCGGTGGTAAAGGAACAGAACGAAGAGTTGCGACAGTTTAACCACGTAGTGACTCACGACATGCAGGAACCGCTGCGGAAACTTCTCCTGTTTGCCAATATGCTGCTGGAGGAAGCCGGCGATACCAATGCCAAAACGGTCCGGAAGATCAAATCAGTAACGGAGCAGATGCGGCAGATACTTTCGGGCCTGCAGCAATATGTTTGGCTGGTAGAGGCGCCGGTGGTGCCTTCCCGTTTTTCGCTGGGCGAGGTCATAGCTTCCCTGGTGGAAGAAGTAAAGGAGGAAAACCCGCTTGTATCCATTTCCGTGCAATGCGAGGACCTGCCACACCTAAGAGCCGACAAAACACAGGTGATCTACCTGCTGAAAGAACTGCTGACAAATGCAGTCCGGTTCCGGAAAGATCCGGATGCCGCAACCATCCGGTTTTCGGCTTCACTGGTGCAGGAGAATAATTTCCGCAATGTCGAAGACAAATACCAGTACACAGATTACCTCCGTATTGTTTGCACCGATGACGGTATGGGATTTGACGCAACTTATAAAGACCAGGTTTTTGAATTGTTCAAACGTCTCCACCCGGAAAGTGGTCGTGGTGTGGGACTGGCCCTTTGTAAAAAGATCGTGCAAAAACACGGCGGCCTGCTAAAGATCGATAGCAAACAGGGCCAGGGCACCAGCATCGCTATTTTGCTGCCCCAACAGGAGAGCAACCTGCAGGAGACAAGAATTGTGAAAGAAGGAACAGAAATCAAGCAAAATGAAAGCTGACAAAAAAAAGATCTTATACGTGGATGATGATGCGGACGACAGGGAACTACTAACCGACGCCATCTCCCATGCCGACCCCAACATAGATGTTGTGCTAACGGTAAACGGGGTGGAAGCGCTGACCTACCTATACACCTTAAAAAGTAAAGGCGATAATTATCCAGGCGTTATTATCCTGGACCTGAACATGCCTTACATGGATGGCAAAACAACCTTTGAAAAACTGCGCAGCGATAAAGACATGCAGGGTATACCGGTGGTGGTGCTTTCATCCAGTGAAAAGAAGGCGGACAAAACGCTTTTTACCGACATGGGGGTGGTCTTTCATACCAAACCTACCACGCTGTCCGGCCTGGGTCAGATCGTGGACCAGGTGATCGGTGTTTGCCGTAATAATTCCACTGCGGAAGCATGATTGTGATAGAAGAAGCCTGGCATCGTCAGACTATAGAAATAATTATCCCGTTACGGTAGTATCTTCTTTCTCTCCTTCAGCGCTGCTTTCCACCCACACTCTTTTTTTGGGTAAGCTATTCGGATAGACTTCCTGTATGCGGGCTATCAGCGTTTCTCGTACATGGCACCGCAGGTCAAAGGCCCGGCCGGATGAATAGGCAGAAACAAGGGCCCTTAGTTCCATTACCTCCTGCTTAAAATCCGTGACCATCAGGTTGGCCACACGCTTGTCCCACAGCGGATGGTCCTGTACGATCTTCATCAATTCTTCCCGCAGCCAGGCCACCGGTATGGAATAATCAACATAGAGATAGACGGTTCCCAGCATCTCTGTTGTTTTGCGGGTCCAGTTCTGAAAAGGTTTTTCAATAAAATAATTAATGGGAACGATCATGCGCCGGTTATCCCAGATACGCACCACCACATAGGTGAGTGTCAGTTCTTCTATCCGCCCGAATTCTCCTTCAATGATCACTTCATCATCGATGCGGATAGGTTGAGTAAAAGCGATTTGAAATCCTGCCAGCAGGTTGCCCAGTGATTTCTGCGCCGCAAAGCCGATGATGATACCGCCAATGCCAACACCGGTCAGTAAGCCCGTGCCTACCTTGCGCATGGTTTCAAAGGTGAGCAGCACTGCGCCAATGGCCAGCAGCACAATGATAAAAACAACCACCCGCCGGATGTAAATCAGTTGCGTGATGATTTGTCGTTGCCGGAAGTTATCGGGAGTGTTGATGTCGATCTTGCGGTGAATGATATCCTGCGCTACGCGGATGCTGCGAATCACCAGCCAGGCAAAAATGACGATCAGGAAAACTTCCGTCCACTTGCTGATAAAAGACCGCACACCAGAGGGCAGTTGCAGCAAAGGAATAATGTTGTTGAAACAAAACAGGGGCACTAAAAACGAAAGGGGTGTGGTAAGGTGCGTCAGGAGCGATTGCACCAGGCCTCGCTGTGACCGATCCTCGCCTTTTTTGCGAATGAAAAAAGAAAGAAAGGTGCTGATGAGCAAGCCGGCCAGTACAGCGGCAGCAATTAACAGGATGTTCCAGAGATAAGGTGGCAAATGCCATTGGCGTAGCAGGTCCTGCACAAATTTTTGCATAGCCCAATTGGCAGCAAAAACTGTACTTGGCAACATCGTTATTTATGTAGCGGACTGATCTGCGGAATATGATAATGGTCGCCATCGGAAATCAAGTGCACTTTCAGATTCCATGCAGAAATGGGTTTGTCAGAAGTAAAGTCATCAATGTTTGTTTTTTCAATGTCAAAACCTTCTATCACGATGATCATCCCTGTGCCCACCACTTCGGCCTGCACGCCATTTTGCACAACCAGGGCCGTATCTTCTTCAATGCCGATGCCGATGCAGGTAGGATTGGTAACGATCACCTGCGCCATGCGAACAAAGCGGCCACGATGAACAAAATGCGTATCCACGGTGACGTCTTTTAAAAACTCAAGCCCGGTGGTGATTTTGATGGCGCCACCTTTTTCCTGCACTTCTTCATTGCCGGCATAGATCATGGGAGTAGACAAGGCCATGGCGCCGGCGCTGGTGCCTGCGATCACTATTTTTTCAGTGATGTAGCGTTCTTTCAATTATAGTAAGAACGGTGTGCCGCCATACAGCGCAGTCAACTTTAACTGGTCGCCACCCGTAAAGAAAAGGGCATCCGCTTTTTTCACTCTTTGTTCAAGGTCTTCGTCCAGGACGTCTTTGCGCACCTTGTGATGGATATGTCCTAATTGGGCGATACCAATTTTTTCAAATGCCCGTTGGTAACGCCGGAACATTTCCGGCCCGTTATCGCTGGCCGTTGTCACTACCTCTACAACCGGATCTTTTTTGTGCGTAAGCTTTTTGAACGTTTCCAGTACTTTCAGGGCAACAAAGTCCGACGGCTCTTCTTTGTTTTCGGGGTGCTTTTCACCTTTGTTTTCTTTCCCACCGATCAGCAGCAGCGTACCTTTTGGTATGGGACAATGATTTTCTTTGCCATTTCGTTTGTCTTTCATGCAAGCTTTTTCCAGGTTTATGGTTTGCAATTTTTACACCAGCAACTCAAAGCTGAGCTCAGGGAAAGGGCATAACGGTACCGTATAGGTGAAAAATGGTCGCCGCTGTTTTTTGAAATGCATCTCTAATGCGTAACTCGTGTTATTATCCCTATCGATTGCTTAAACCAACGGTAAACCGCATTTGTGCAGGATTGTTTATTTTTCAGGTAAAACAACGCGTATGATACGGACAGGTTTTTTCGTTGGATTTGTACTGGCCACCGCGGTGCTGGCGCTGGCTTTTCGCAAACCGGTTACAGCCGAAGCAGTTTCCGGTGCCTGGCAATTGCAGAAAGGGGCTGAACAACAAGTATTGCTGATCCAGGACGGGTATGTTACCCATACCACCTTTGATAAAGCGGGCAAGCGTTTTTTGCAAACAAGAGGCGGCACCCTTGCACTGGCTTCCGGCAAGCTGGAAGTGGCGTATGAATTTGATACAAAAGAAAAAGAAAACGTGGGCACCAAGACAGGTTATTCCTATAGCCTGCAAGGGGACAAATTGACAACAAATTTGAGCGGGACTGAAGAAACCTGGCAGCGGGTTGATGAAGGCAAGGACGGGCTTTCGGGCCTGTGGGAAATTACGGCACGCAAAGGGGAAAGCGGTCTCACACCGATCCACAGGACAGGTACCCGCAAAACCATAAAGATCCTTTCCGGCACACGGTTCCAGTGGGCGGCTATCGACCCGGGCGCCAAGCAATTTATGGGAACCGGCGGCGGTACCTATACCTTCCGCGACGGCAAGTACACCGAGAACATCGAGTTTTTTTCAAGGGACAGCAGTAGGGTAGGAAGCTCCCTATCGTTTGATGGAAAGCTGGAGGCTGGCGACTGGCACCACAGCGGCTTAAGCTCACGCGGCGAACCGATCTACGAGGTCTGGAGCAGGGGGAAGAAGAGTCAATAGGCAATAAACAATAGGCAATAAGCAATGGGCAATAAGCAAAAAGCCGGGGTGTTGATAAATCATCAACACCCCGGCTTTTTATTTTATTCATAAGCAAATGGCATTGTCAATTTCCCATTGCTTATTGCCTATTGTTTACTGCGTTTTCGCTGTGATCACACCACAGCCAATCCGTCCGCCGGAGTTGCCGGTAGGTTGCGACTTGTAGTCGTCAACACCGCCATGCACCATCACAGTTTTGTTGAGAATATTCTTTTGTGCATCGCTGCCGCCAATGGCCCACAGGTCGGTTTCCACATCCATTTTACCATTACCTTGTGCATCCAGTTTTACGTTGCCAATGTCGCCGGCATGAAACTGTCCTTCACCCCATTTGCCATGGGCTGTATTGGTAGGGTTCCAGTGGCCACCGGCTGCTTTTGCCGTATCGGCACAGGTGCCGTGCTCGTGCAGGTGCACCGCCACGCTTTTGTTGGCTTTGGCAGGAATGGCCAGGTTCAGCAACAGTTTCACTTTGCCGTTGTTCTGGCGCTCAAAACGTGCCGTACCGCTTACGGTCGTATCGGCATAAGTTCCAGAAAGAGGCGCTTCCGCCACCATAGCGCTGGTGGTGTCGGCAGTAACCATACCACCATGCCCACCGGAATCATGTGCTGTAGTTGTGGTGGTGTCAGTGTCAGTGGTAGTGGTTTCGCTGGTATTGTCTGCACAAGCCGTAAGAATGGCCAGGGGACAGGCAAGCAGTAACATGGTCTTAAATGAAAGCATTGTTTTTTTCATATTCCTTGATTTTTGTAAGAGGAAGCGTTTTGAATGGTGGAAAATTCTATAAAATCCATGCCATTGCCGGGCTATATACCTGCTTTTTACAAAGTAAGGGAAACAGCCTGGCAACAGCGACGGTCCTTAGCCTTTGCCCGGTTTTGAGGGACGTACTTCTATTTTGCTAGGCAGGGTGCGGGGGTGCATGCTGAGCAGGTCTTTAACCATCTGCCCAATGTCTTCCGGCTGGATCTTCCAGGCATCGGCTTCCGATGGCGTGTGGTCGTTAAAATGGGTGGCTACAGAGCCTGGCATAATGGTAGTTACCTTGATGCCGTACTTGCGAAGGTCAAGCATGATGGCCTGCGAAAAACCAACGAGACCAAATTTGCTGGCATTGTAGGCTGCGCCGTTCTCAAAAAAGTTGGTGCCGGCCAAACTGGCCACCGTAATGATATAGCCTTCTGATTTTTTCAGCGCATCAATACTGGCTTTTACGCTGTTAAAAACGCCGGTCAGGTTGGTGTCGATGGTCGCTTTCCAATCTTCTTCCGAAAGTTGGTCAATGGGTGCAAAATGACCAACGCCGGCGTTGGCGACCAATACGTCGAGTTGGCCAAATTTTTCAAGGATGGCTGCCACTGTCTTTGTTTCATCTTCCAGCGTTCCTACGTTCGATTGCAAAGCCAGGATCCTGGAAGGATCGGCACCCAGCGACTGCGCAGCTTTGTCGGCTGCTTCCTGCTGCCGGCTGGTGATCACAACCCGCATGCCTGCGTCCAACAATGTTTTGGCCACACCATACCCAATTCCTTTGCTACCGCCTGTGATGTAGGCTACTTTGTTTTTCAAATCTGTCATATCCGTTTCGTTTAACTGTTATTGATCTGTTGTTGCGTTCTCAACAGCAAAGTAAAGCATACGAGGAGGAAAAAGAAACAGGTTCATGCATGGGCAGTGGAAAACTTTTTCCTGGATGGTCTTGCTGAAAAGAAACTATTCGTATACCCTGCTACACAACTGAAGTGTTCTTACAGCCTACATCCCTGCGGCTGAAAGCGGAACTTGCTGCGGTGTTTTCGGCATTTCATACGCAATGCGCTGGCCTTTGCTTTCTGGGCCTTCTATTTTTATGGCAAGTAAATTATAACCAACATGCGTAAACTAATTTTTGCCGCCTGCGTTTTGATCTCACTCGCCGGGTGGTCGCAGGGAAAAGGAGGCGATACGGTTCCCAAAGAATTGCTGACCGAAGACTCCACGGCCTGGTCGTTTTCAACGCTGTCGAACCTGCAGTATGTAAATACCCAACCGGGTGCTTATTATGGTACCACCACAAGTGGCGGCGGCATGATCGCAAAGTTTAAATTTTTCCCCAACAACCGGTACCGGTTCCAGTTGCTGGTGCAGGTGAATACGTATGGCATGCGTACCGAAACCTGGACGGAAGTGGAGGGAAACGTTCAGTTTACAAAAGACGACAAAGGACAGCCCATTTTTATAACGACAGCCGAAAAAGGCCATTATCGCATCAACAAAAATGGCAACATGACAAGGCGTGCTATCACAGCCGATGAATTACAGCGTCAGCATTCGGGTCGCTATCTCTGGGAAAAGACAATGATGAAGGACGATACGAGAAATGTTTATTTCCTGACCGTTGACCTCAAGGCGCATCCCAATGCCGATGCCAATACTCCCGGCACTATCGATGCTTCCTGGATTACAAAATTTCATATCCCGTTATCTCAATAGTTTCTGTTGTGGTGAAGAAATGATTGTTGACCAGGCAATGATTTTTCCTTGATCGATCACCCTTTTTCTGTACGGTAACATTATCTGATTTATATTGAAGACGTCTTCCTGTATTGCCGCCAAAAGCAATACAGGAAGACTTTTTTCTGCATTACAGATAAAAAATAAAACGGAAAATTTTCGTTTGAAAATCCGTCTTTTCTTTTTGCAATATTTTTCTTAAATTGATATTGCTGGCAAAAAATTCCGTCTGTTTCCGACCGTACGAAGCGCTTTGAGCCGCATAAAAAGAATCGTAAAACAGTCCTTTACTATCCGGAACAGACCTGCATTGGTCGTCTACTTGCGCAATGGTTTTTAATTGGTCAGGCAATGCTTCGCTGCTGCCAACAGTATCATCACCTATTGCACCTGCATCACCATTAAAACCACAGATATGAAAAAAGAAAACACCTCCTTTTTTGGCAATCTGTTTGGCGCAAAAGGAAAGAAGGCTACCACAGCGCCTTCAACGACTGTTGTATTGACGCCGTCTTCACAGCCGCATGTACTGCGCCAGCGGATGGAAGAAGAAAGTCTCACCCATGGCAAAACCGTGATGGCCAATCTTTCACCGGTGCGGTTAGACGCCAGCATGCGCTCGGAAGCCATACTGTATTTCTGCCCTATGAAAACGATTGAAGTGCTGGCCGTAACGGCAGCCGGTGACGGCGGTGCCCTGCCCGCAGAGGCAACCGTGGAAGGACTTTCCGTACCGCAAACTTACCGGTCGGGTTTTTACCGCCTGTGCAACGTGGTACTTTCTTCTAACGGCACCATGCAGGTAAAAGCAACCGAGCAAACGGTTTGGGAAAAAATAGAAGCCTAAAGAAAAGGGGAGCGTGGTGTACTGGGCCTCAACGGAAGGTGTTGCTTCCGTTGTGGGTTGGTACACCACTATTTTTTACAATAGAAAAAGTGTTTTGCAGGAAGCTTTTTAAGGCAAACTTCCGTACATCCAATTTTTCCAGCGTGCCTTACCGCTGCTAACCGGCTGAGAAAAAATCGAGAACAGCTTTCCCAGCAATTTCTTTCGGTTGATTTTTGTTGCTTCAAATGCTCTCTAATAAATCAACTGGTTTTACCGCAGCTTCACCCGTACGATTTGGCTGTCGTTGGTAATGTAAAGTGTTTTTTCATCGGCGGACAGTGCACAGTTAGAAGCCGCTTGTTCCAGCCTTATCCTGCCCAGCAGCTTTGCCTCTTTGGTAAGGATCCAAACGCCGCCGGGACCTGTGGCAAACACCGTCCCGGACTGGTCAACCTTTAAGCCATCGCCACCGCCTTTCAGGGTACCGCCGACCGTGCTGTAAAAAATGCGCATGTTGCTAACGGCGCCATTTTCAGTAAAATCAATAGCATACCAGGTGGGTTTGGCGCCATCCGAATTGGCCACGAGCAAGGTTTTTTCTCCGGGTAAAAAGGCTACGCCATTGGGGCGGGTGATCGTATCCGTTAGCAACACCACCTCGCCGTTAACTGTTCGTTTGTACACACCCTGGAAAGGCATTTCCTTTAACGGGTCTTTGATGTATTTCTCCAACCCATACGGCGGATCGGTGAAAAACAATTCGCCTTTGCTATTGTACACGGCGTCGTTCGGACTATCAAATTTTTTTCCTTTATAAGACCCCGCCAGCGTGGTAAACCTGGCCTGGGGTTTCTCCAGTGGTGCGTCCATGCGGGCCAGGCGGCGGTCGCCGTGCTGGCAAAGCACAAGCCTGCCCTGCGGGTCAAGCAGCAGCCCGTTGCTGCCAGTTTCGCCACCCCGTTTGGCCGTGCCGGTATAGCCCGATGGTGTCAGGTAAACCGTTGTGCCCGCAGCCTCCGTCCATTTGTAAATGGTGTTGCGGGGAACATCGGAAAAAAGCAAAGCCTGTTCTTTTTCAAGCCACAAAGGGCCTTCGCTCCAGTCAAAACCGGTTGCAATCACCTCTGCTTTTGCTCCCGGTGAAACAATGGCATTGAGCGCACTGTCCAGCCGTTCAATGTAGCCGACTGTAGGATATTGTTTCTGTGCCGACGCAAGGGTTGCCAGCAGGAGCAGGCTTAGTGCTACAGGAAAATGTTGCCGGTTTCTTCTTTTACATTTTATAAAGCGATGCTGCATGGTTTGTTTTTCTGTATTAAACTTATTGAAAACAAAGCAGAACCTGTTTAAAAAAAGAAAAGGCCACAAAACGTTTATCAGTTTTGCAGCCTGTTGTTGTTAGTATGGTTTAAAGTGAAATGCTATTTATTTCACACGATGCGATTCAGCTTACCAGCTTTTCCGCACCCGGAACTTTCCTTCAAGTGTGGTTGTGCTACGCAGCATATCGCCATACCCAGCAGGGTTGGCAACAAATGTTCCTTTTATAAAGCCATCTTCTTCGCCCATACTGGTGATGGTAACCCCACCTCCGCTGGCAACAAATTCGTCGCTGGCATTGATGTAAGCGCAGGTATAATTGTTGCCACCGGTAATCAGGTAATGCACATGGGTGCCGGTTGGGCTTGTAGGTTGCTTATAGCCATGCGTTCCCACACCTCCCATCCATTGTATCAGCACATATTTTCCGTATTCATCGCCATCACTGTCTGCCATTGCATAATAGCCGTTTGCCAATTTAACGGCAGGAGAGGCCAGGTGTTTAAACCAGGCACCACCGGCAACCCGCACTTCAATTTCGCCGTCGTTCTGAATGGCAATGTGGGTAATCAACAGGTGAAGCCCTGCTTTGGGGAGGTACAACTTAACGGCGATGGCAACAGGGTTGGGTGCCGTAGGAACCGTTGCCGGCGCTTTGTACACCGCTGTGGCGCCATTGGGCTGCAGCTTGCCTGCACCGGTGAGTTTCCATTCCTGGATATATTTTCCCGGTAGGGTGATCTTTTTTCCCATGGGTTGTTGTTGTCCTTGTGTGAGTGGTCCCAACATGTCGTCGGTGGTAACTACCTCCAGGTCAGCCGAGCCGCTTACCGCCAGTGATTTGGCCGACGTAAGGAGATAGAATTTTTCAAACAGCGTCCAGTCGCTAAAATGGGTAGTGGTAACCGTTACTGTTTTTGCCGCTTTGTCTACAACCGCAGCACCCTGTGCCTGCCAGATGCCTTCCTCATCTTGGTAAGCAATGCCAAGGGCTTCGGGCAATGTGTTGGCAATGTCATCTTCAGCAAAGGAAAACAAGAGGGAAACGGGCTTGGCAAATTCAACACCGTGTGGCTCGATACGATAGGCTTTTTTAACGGCCAGCGGGTTGTGATTGGAAATGGCTTGTATGCTGACCTCTTGTGCCGTAGCCAGTGCACCGGCAGGAATCGTGAGCTTCAGCCTGCCATCGCGACTGGTGAGGGTGCCACCTGCGGCACCTATGCTCTTTTTAACACTGGCGCTGCCGTCAGGAGTGCCAACAGCCGTAGCCACACCACCGGAAAATACAACATCGGGTTCTGATGTATCTTTTTTACAAGCTACTAGAAAAGAGAAAAGGAATAAGGCCCACAGGGGAGCAAAAAATCGTTTCATGGTTTGGGTTATGGTTTTGTTTTCGCAATACATGTGTGACAAAACTATCTGTCACGAACCCTTGCCTGCTGGCAGAAACGCATGAAACGGAGGAAGTGCCGGATGAAATGCAACCCCACCATTTTGTGCAAAAGCGGAGATGGTTTTTTTGAACATGTTGATCGGCCTCAAATTTTTTTCCTGCCGCTTTTCTTTTTTAAACGGCACATCGGCCTATTTAAGTTTTCGTTCACAGTCTACGGGAAATAAAATGCCCGTATGTCGTTGTATAGGGAGTAAATGCAATACCTGATGAAAAAATTGACCCTGCTCGCAGCACTGGTTGGCATTACCATTCTTTCTTCTTCCTTTGCCCCTTCGCCCGTGCCGCCCGCAAAAAAACTCCTGGCGTTTCCCGTAGCCGGCAAAAAAAGTAATATTGGTAGTTTCTGGGGTGCTTCCCGCGATGGCGGCAGGCGCAAACACCAGGGCATCGATATTTTTGCTAAGAAGGGGACAGCTGTTGTTGCCATCACCGACGGTGTGATCATAGAAAGTGGTGATACACCGATTGGCGGCAAAGTGTTGTGGTTGAAATCCGCCACGCATGGCTGGACGGCTTATTATGCTCACCTCGATAAAAAGGCGGTAAAAGAAGGACAATACGTTCGTAAGGGCCAGGTGCTTGGCACCGTTGGCAACACCGGAAATGCCAGGTACACACCGGCCCACCTGCATTTTGGTATTTACAAAAGCAGTGGTCCTATCAACCCTTTGCCTTATGTAAAAAATGCGCCGAAAGTACTCCTGAAGCAGGCACCGGTGAAGCGCAAGGTGAGCAGTGCTAAAAAAGCCGTTCGCAAAAGAAGGGCATAAGCAAGAGGCGAAGAGTAGTACACGTTCAAAAGCTGTTTTCAAAACAGGAGCGGGGTTGCTTTATGTTTCAACCTGCCGTTGCTGTTTTGCAGAGATAAGATTGTCCTTTGCACAGTGAAGTTGAATGTATCTAAAGCAACTACTACAATGTATCTTGTAGTTTCTCTTTTTCTATTGTGATTGCGTCCGCCCGGTTGATCCGTTTTTCCTAATTTTTCCTTGTACGCTCAGAAAACAATTATTTTGGGACGGTGCAACGGTTTTGCTGCACCGTTTGTCAACCAAAAAAAAAGAAGGATGCGTTTTCTACTCATATCACTGCTTGCTGTTTTTTTATTTGCCTGTAAGAAAGAAAAGGATGCCCTTTCTGCAGAAGAAGACAACACCCCGGGTTCGATACAAGGGACATGGGAACTAAAGGAAACCTACAGCGGTATGTCGCCTTACATGCAGCACCCGCCTGGCAACGGCAATATTTTAACGTTTACGGACAACAGCTATCAAATTATAATAGGGGGCGAAGTAAGACAGGAGGGAACCTACAGCCTGTCGAACGATTCGGTCACCAATGTCAATACCTGTGCCCTGGAGGCTCCTGTCTCTAGTACGCCCAACCGCATTGTTTTCGACAACGAAGTTTTCCTTCACCGGGGCTTCTCCGTCACCAGTAAAACCATGACGCTTACTACCGGTTGTATTCCTGCAGACGGCGGTGTTTCAAAATACCGGCGGATTGATGGTTCACAGGTGCGGTAAGCAAAGCGTTAACTAACTGACAAGTGTAGTTGTTTTTTACTTTCATTGATGCATTGTTCAAAGACAAACCGCTTCATCTCTAGGGCCGGTCAAATCTGCCACAATGCTTGCCCTTTTTCTTTCGGCGCTAACCCGGCAACAGTTATCCTTTTTGGTTGTAATTTTCAGGCCAGAATGAGGAAACAAATTTTGGCCGTTGGAACAGCGATTTTTCTTTTTTCCTGTGCCGGTCAGCAAAAAACAAATACGGTTTCGGCTGTGAACAACAACCCTGTTATTGCGCATCGCGGTGCTTTTAAAATGAACGGTTTTCCTGAAAACTCATTGGCAGCTTTGCAGGAAGCCATCCGCCTAAAATGCGCCGGTTCTGAATTTGATGTGCGGATGACAGCCGATGATTCACTGATCGTCAACCACGACCCACATTACAATGGACTGGAGATTGAAAAGGTAACCTACCAGCAACTGGCCCAGACCAAATTGTCCAACGGCGAAATGCTGCCCACCCTGCGGCAATACCTGATGCTTGGCAAAGCAGCCAACAAAACAACTTTGCTTGTGCTGGAGATCAAGCCATCGGGCATCAGCAAGGAAAGAGGGCAAAAGCTTGCTGAAAAATGCGTGGCCATGGTGCGGGAAACCGGCGTAGCACCAATGACGGTTTATATCAGCTTTGATTATGATATCCTGAAAAAGGTTCGCCAGGTTGAGCCTTCGGCTATTACACAGCACCTGAATGGCGACAAAACGCCGGCACAGCTAAAAGCCGATGGTATTACCGGTGCCGATTATCACTATTCGGTGTTCAAAAAAAATCCCGACTGGATCGCCCAGGCCAAAACCCAAGGTATTGTGTTGAACGCCTGGACGGTGAATGCAAAGGAAGACATGACCTGGCTTCTCGATAACGGTTTTGAATACATTACCACCAACGAGCCAGAACTGCTGTTCCAGGTACTGGAAGAGCGAAAAGCCAAAAAGTAAATGGGAAGTGTAGTAAGCCACCTTTCTCCTGACAAATTACAGCAGCCAGTCAGCTTTCATAAAAACTGACTGGCTGTTTTCGTTTCCAACGATCTAAACCAAGAGTGATAAATTTCCCCTGTTAATGGGAGAATAAAATCGTTAACTGGCTTCCCTGCGATAGCCTGCAGGTAATGCCAAAGCTGGTGCAATGCCTATTTGTATTTTAGAAAGAAGACAACCACTTCCGGTGATGCAGCCTGCACCTGTGCCGGGTTGTTGATGGAAATGGTCACGCCGGTGCTGTCTTTTTTTGTGCGGGTCTGTGTCTGTGCAACCGGTACAAAATAATCTTTGAACAACACGGCATCGGCACCTTTTTGCTTTGCTTTTGAAATGGCCTTTCGCTGAACACTTTCGGGCACCGCACCTGTATAAAAATGCACGTAACCTTTGCCCATAACGGTGTATTCTTTTGTGATGGCCGTTTCATCCACGTAAACGTCCACTGCGTTTGTGGGCTGGTAACTGTTTCCGAGGTAATTGAGGGTAGGGGAACAAGAAGTGAAAAAAGCAATCGATAAAAGGGAGGTGTAGATCTTCGTCATAAGGGAGGTTTTAGATTAGGAAATTAGGAACACGGTTTTTAAAGCGGCGTTAAGGGAAGGCGAAAGCGACGTTAATAATGGCAACACCTTTAGGAGTAAAATTTGTTGTGAAGAAACGCAGTGGGTAACGATGTTTTGTTGCTAGAAAACAGAAGTGCATTTTGTTTTTCCGGCATTATTACCACAACAATGCCATGCAAATCCCATCGCTTAAATATTTGGAATAATCTTCAATTAGTGGCAACGTTTCTTCAATTGATGCAGGCCTGTATTGACTTTCGTGTTGTGTGCCGGTAGCTTTGTGTTGTTATGAAACAGAAACCAACGCGTAGCATTGAGCCCACTTCTCCAAAGCAAGCTTTATCACATCAAAGCGTTAACCGCAAGCTGGCTGTGATACCCAGTTTTTCGCCTGTAAAAGCCGAATGTAAAGATTTGTATGGGGCTGAATCGCTGATGTTTTATTTCTATTATGCACAGCTTTTCAGTGCAGCAAAAGACAAGGCAATGGTCTTCTTGAACGAAGCCGTGTAATGCTAGTTTCCATCTTCCCAGATGTAAATAAAACATGGTTGGTATTCAGTAGCTCTCTGATTTTTAATCCCTTCCTTATTATCTTCCGGCAACAAAAGTGCTGTAGAAAAACAGACTGTTCTCTAAAAATATTTGTCCACCACAAGCCCGTAGGTAAACAACAGGTTTTCGGAACCGGTACGGTTAAACCGGTTGTAGCTGATAGTGGTGCCAACAGAGATCCAGGTGTTCAACTTTACACCCAAACTGTTGTTGCTGCGAATGGTATAATCGCTGCTATTGCCCAAAGCCGGCTGCCAGAAATTGGTGCCGCTAAAGGTCAGGGCATTACCCATCACAAACTTATAGGCAAGACGGAGCGAATTGCGAAACGTCTGGTATTGGTTTTTTTCAGGGTCAGCCGTGTTCAATCGGCTGGCTTCATAAATGATTCCCTCGCTTAGGTTTAACCAGGCCGTTGGCGTATTGACAAAATTATAAGCCGCACCCACACCAACCTGTTGCTGGTTGCGAATGCGAAGCGAATAGCTGCTGGTAAAATTGGCAAGTCCCCAGTAATACAGTTTGGAAGAATCGGGATAAAAATTAAAATCTGCCGTGGCAGAAAAATCGTTGTTGGTCAATCGTGCACCTTGTTCACCATAAAGCCAGGTGGCCACCGTGTTAAGCGTAGTGCGTTTGTTGCGAATGCTGTACCGGGCATCGTTGGTAAGCAGGTAGGCCGTGGTGTTGTTCGACCGGTTAAGGTTACCCGAAGCAGAAAAGCGGACATGCTGGGTAATGCTGTCGGTAAACTGTGCATGACATACAAGCGTGACAAAAAAGCAATAGACAGTAATCAAAACTCGCTTCATGGCAAAGGGGCAATTTGCGCTGCAAGATAGGAAAGCCTGGCGGCGATAGATGGCTCGCCAGGTATTGCCCAGTCTAACCGAAGGATAAAACCTCCCCGGTTTTTTGACAAAACAAAAGGCCCGGTAAAAGGCCTTTTGCTTCGAAGTAAGCTGCTTCAAATGAGCAATTAATCTTTCACTGCACAACGGCATTGTTGCGATAATAAAACCGCACGGCGGCAATGATCTCTTCTTCTGATTTATCCTGTGTATTGGTAAGTGGGATCTTTCGGCCAAAACAACCCGGCTGGTCAAGCTTGTGGTATTTTATGTAAAGCGAAAACTTATCGGAAAGTCCTGCCGACCCGCTTAGTAAAACCGGCATTTCATCCATGAATTCTGCCGATACAAAATGGTTCCAGTCCGTCAGCAATTTTCCATAATAAAAAAAGCCGGTTTTGTTGATCTTCATGATTACCTGGTTCCGGGTACTGGCCAGGAGCGATGCGGTGCCGGGAATGGCTACAACAAGGGCCATCCAGATATAATCTTTGGCAATAACAGCCGCAAACGCCAGCAGGAAAATGCCAATGATCAGGCGCATCTTTTTGGATTCCTTCACCACAAAATCTGCGTCGGCACTGAACTGTTCTTCCGAAACCTTTTGAAAAAATGACATGCGGGCAAATTACAATTTATTGCTTGTTAAAACAGCCGCTCTTGCGGTGGCTTTACATTATTCAACCGGATGTAGATGGTGGTCTGTCCCCGGTGGTGGTCCTGATGCTCAAAGGTTTTGTTCATCATGGCATGCCGGGTTACGTCATACATGTTGAAGACCTTGACCTTTTCACCCCATTTGTTCATGTCCGCATTCTGCACGGCATCGCGGCAATAATCATAGCTGGTCGTAATGTAATACATCACCGAATCTTTGGATTGTGCCGATGAACGCTGTTCCATATCCATCGAAAGCCAGGAAAGGGGCGCTGCACCGGTTGCTGTCATCATTAAAAAAACATTGGCGCCGGCAATGTGCAGCATTTGCTGTGCAAACGTGCGGGTACTGTCGTTAGGCCGGAAGTTGTATTTATCTGCCGGCATGGTGTTGAGGTAATCCACCGTGTAGGCTTTGGCCCGTTCCCAGTCTTTTACCATCTGGGCTTTGATGTCTGTTGTGGTAATGGCCTGGCTGTGTGCTGACGACGTAAAGAGTGTGGTTAAAAGACAAAGCGATGCTGTTGTGAAAAGAAGCTTTTTCATAAACAGAGATTTTCATATAAGGTAAGTATATTATGGGAAAAGGCAATAAAAACAGGTGTTCTGCAGATTGTAAATATCAAGTCCGGACGATTTTGCTTACGGCAGAGCTGTGATGACAGAAAGAAGAAGACGTGACTTGCAAAAGAAAATTATGGCGTTACCATCAATCGTTATTCCTTCTAGATTTGTTGCATGAAACGGCAGTTGCTTTTAAGCTTTACCTTGCTTTTTTTTCTTTTTCTTTCTGCGCAGCAGCGCCAAAAAATCACGGAGGATCTTTCTATTGTTCCCCTTTCAAAACATACATTTCTGCATGTGGGTATGTTGCAAACGGAAAGCTTCGGTAGGGTTGATTGCAACGGCCTGGTATATGTAAAAAATGGCGAAGCGGTGGTGATCGATACGCCGCCAGATTCGACACAGTCCCTGGCATTGCTGCAATGGATCGAAAAAAGCTTTCCCGGCACAACTGTCAAGGCCGTTATCGTTACTCATTTTCATGACGACTGCCTGGCAGGACTGCCCGTGTTTCACCGGAGGGGCATTCCTTCCTATGCCAACAACCTCACCATTACGCTGGCTGCCAGCCGCGGCGTAACGGTTCCGCAAAACGGCTTCCAGGAGCAGTTGGAGCTAAACGTGGGTGGAGAAAAAATAAGCAGCCGGTTTTTTGGCGAAGCCCATACCAAAGACAATATTGTTAGCTGGATACCATCGGAAAAGATCCTGTTTGGCGGTTGCCAGGTAAAAGCGTTGGGCAGCGGGAAAGGCAACCTTGCCGATGCCAATGAAGGGGCGTGGAGCCAAACCAGCCTTGCCATCAAAAACGCTTACCGCAACGCAACGATCGTTGTGCCGGGACATGGAAAGGTGGGAGATACGACACTTCTCGACTTTACCATCAGCCTTTTTGAAACCGGTAAAAAATAAGCGACGACTACTTTAATTTTTTGAGGAAAAGATTGCGAAATAAGATAGGCTGTCCTTCGCTTTGCAGGGCAATGTAACCTTCTTTCAGCGGCTTGCCCGGTTGCCACAAGGCCGGGTTGTAACGGTTGGCCACGCCACCGCCCATCGAAGGCTTGCTGTATTGCAGCACGGTATCGCCGTTGATGATGTGTTGCACCAGCGAATCATTCCACACGATCAATTCTGCTTTTACCCATTCGTTTTTGTCGTAGGTTTTGGAGGTGGAGTTGAGGCAATGCCCGCCGTATTGTTTACCCTTGTAAACGATCTCTGTTCCCGGTGAGCACATGTTGCCGGTTGGTCGGGGGTTGCCATCGCCCAAACCGGCCAGGAACTGCATTTCCACCGAAATCGGCCAGTCCTGTTCTTTGGGCATGGTTCGCGGGTCCTGCGAATGGAACATAACACCGCTGTTCAGGAGTGTATAAGAGGGAGCGCCTTTTTGCAATTCACCGGTAAAACGGTATTCCAGTTTCAGGTGGTAATTGGAAAAAGGTGTTTTGTAATACAGGTGGCCAAACTGGTCGTTGAAGTCGCCGTACTGGTCATAGCTAACCTTTATCACGCTGTCCTCCACACGAAAGGTGTTGCCAAAGTTCTCGCCTACCTCATGGCGATGAATTTTTACGATCCAGTCGTTTAAGTTGGTACCGTTGAACAATGACAGCCATTCCTGCGGTTTATCGTTTTGAGCCGAATCAGCTGTAGCTTTCTGTGTTGAGCAACCCAAAAAAAAACAGCCCGTTGCCAGCGAAAGAAAAAGAAATAGGGAGCCGATCGTTTGTTTCATTTTACAACAAAATAGTTCGGCTAAAGATAGACGTTTGTTTGGGTGAAGCAGAGAAATGGAGCACCGAAAAATTGTACGCTGCAGGCTTCTTCTTAGTGTGCAATCGATTGTCCATAGCGGATAAAATGGCCAAAGCGCTACCATGCAGGGCAATCACAAACGCCTGCTGACAATCGCCGGTAAACAAGTTGTCTGGCTTTCGCTCGAGGTATTATCCTACCATCCTTTTTATTTTATGCGTATGTTTGTTTTCAACAACTGCCTGTGACGGAACTTTTGGATCGATTCAAAATTTTATTTCAGTAACTGCGTTTGGCACCCTCTTGCTAACAAAGCCTCTGGATGCCTAGCGATAATTTCAGCGGATCATCTGACTGCTTTCCCGGCACGCCGGCGTCGTGAATAAAATCCGTGATCCATGCAATTATCCGCGAAAGCAGCAAAACTGGTCTTTCTGCTGGCAACCATTGTCCTACTTGGGCTGTCGGCACTTCTGTATATGCAGATCACGTCCCTGCTCGACTCACAAAAGCAGGTAAACAAAACCAACCTAATCAAACTTAAGCTGGAGCGATTGCTAACGGCCCTGGTGGATACGGAAACGGCACAACGTGGTTTTTTACTGACCAATGATTCGGCTTTTTTATACCCCTATTATGGTGCGTCTGCCCGGGCAAAAGAATTGCTGGGTGAGATCGACAGCCTGACATCGCCTGCCGAATACGAGCAGGCTAATTTCAATGCACTGCAAACATTTGTGGCTGTTAAATTCGGCTCTTTTTATCACCCTTTTTCTCATTACAACGATACAACACTCACACCGGAACTTCGGAACATTTACCTGGTCCGGGCGAAGGCTACCATGGATAGCCTGCGCCATTATGTGGGTGAAATTGAAAGCAGGGCGGATAAAATGCTGGCCATAAAAGAAGAAGAAAACAGGAAGTACACTTTCCTGACGCCTGTTTTTGCCATCCTGCTCATGCTGTTTTCTATTGGCATACTTGTGTTTTCCTACGAACGGATTTTAAAGCAATTAAAGCGGACCAAAAAGCTGCTCTTCCGGCTTAAAAAACTCAACAGCATGCTCCGGCAAAACAATTTCCAGCTGGAGATATCCAACAGGGAATTGGAGCAGTTCACCTATATTGCCTCACATGATCTGAAAGAACCGCTCCGCAAGATCATTACGTATTCTTCGCTGGTGACGGATGAAGGCGAAAACCTGTCGCCGGCAGACCGTTCGCTTTACCTGCAAAAAATTTCTTCTTTTGCCGACCGGATGCAAAACCTGCTCGACGACCTGTTGGTGTACTCACATGCAAGCCAAAACGAAACGGCCCGGGAAACAACAGACCTGGGTGTGATTGTGACTGAGGTTGTACAAGGCCTGCAGGAAGAGATTGTGGAAACAGGTGCCGTTATCCGTTATGGACAATTGCCCGTTATCAAAGGCATCCCGCACCAGTTGCGACAGCTTTTTCACAACCTGCTTAGCAATGCCTTAAAATACAGGCAGGCAAACAGCCGCACCGTTATCACCATTGAAAGCTGCCTGGTAACGGAGAAAGCGCTGGGCAACCTGCCGCACAAAACCAGCGGACGCTATCACTGCCTGCTGGTGAAAGACAACGGTATTGGCTTTAACCAGGACTATGCCGACAGGATCTTCCGCCCGTTTCAGCGACTGCACACCAACGAAGGCTATGCGGGTACGGGCATAGGGCTGGCCATTTGCAAAAAAGTGGTGGACAACCATCTTGGCTTTATCCAGGTGCAAAGTGCCGTGAATGAAGGCACTGCCTTTACGATCTTTTTTCCTGCCTAAGTTTTACGGCTATACGGCGGCGTTAGGTTATAGCGACGACCATTGAAAAGGAAGGAAGTACAACCAGCATCCGCATTGTCAGTTATAATCGGCGTAGAGCTTTATCTGATTGGATTGTTGCAGTCCCTGCAACGGGAAGCGAACCGAAATATAACAGCCCTGACCCGGTGCCGAATCAATGGTGAATTCGCCTTTATACAGTTCCGCACGACTGATCATATTGGTGAGGCCAACACCTTTCTTTCGTTGTTTTGGCTGAAAGCCTACACCGTCATCCGTTGTAAACAGGTGGAGATGGTTGTCTTTGATGGCAAAGCGGACCTCGATGGTTTTTGCCTTAGCATATTTCAACGTGTTGTTGATCTGTTCCTGCACAATACGAAAAAGATTCAGCTTGAATTTTTCATCAAAATCATCTTCATCCATGTTCACATTGGTAAACCGTATCTGGATCTCGTGTACCGCCATGATGTCTTCGGCCAGCCCGCGCAGGGAGTTCATCAACCCAAAATCATTCAGTCGCGGTGTGACGATCTTTTTTGCAAGGGTTCTTATTTCTTCAATGGCCGTTTGCGTGTAGCTTATTGATGTGGCCAGCAGCGTATCGCTGTCATCAGCGGTTCTGGCCGTTTGCATGTACAAGGCCGATGCGGCCAGTAACTGGTTGACATTGTCGTGCAGTTCGCGGCCCAGTTCCGACCGCTCTTTTTCCTGCGCCGCAAAAACCGCTTCCGTTATCTGTTCCTGTTTCAAGGCTCTTTCCATGGCAACCTGCTCCTGCAGCCGCTTGCTCTCCGAAATATCGGTCATGGAAATATTCATCCCAATGAGTTGCTGCTGTTCGTCCGTCACCGGGTACATACTCACCTGTACCCAAATTTTTTCACCCGTATGAAAATGAGGATAGCAAACCTGGTATTGCAGGATTTCCCGGTTAGCTACTCGTTCCACAGCGGCCAGCACCAGGTGCTTCCTGTTGTCCGCTATGTAATCGAGGTATTGGGTGCCCGCCTGCATGGGCCGGTTATGGATGCGCAACGAAAGCGCACTGGCATTTTCATTGAACGAAACGATCTTGTACGTTGTATCCAGTAAAAAAAACGCAACGTCAGTGTTGTTAACAACAGCACGCAGGTTGGCTTCCGACTGCATCACCCGTTCCTGGGTCTTTCGCTCTTCTGCCGTATGCCGCTCTTTTTCCTGTAAAAGACCCAACTGAAAGGTCTGCTCCATGTGGGCGGTTCTGACCCGGTTGAACTGGTAAGCCCAAAGACCGCAAATAAAAAAAATGGCGCAGGCCAACAGGATATGAATGACAAATGTTCCCAGCTCCATGTATGGAAAAACGGTGAAATAAATGTTGTCGACACCCGCAAACTGCAGGTAGCTAAAGGCAGCATGGTGCACCACCACCACGATGGTCAGCGGAATCTGCAGTTTCCAGTTTTGATAGGTGATCAGAACCGCGCTGCTGATAAAAGCAGCAAAATGCATTTCAAACATGCCGTGCATTTGGTAGATGTATTGGGCCATAAAGATGCCCAACACAACACCCAACACGTATTGGTACGCATTGGATTCCGGCAGCAGCCATTTGGTTGCATAATAAGCCAGCAGCGAAAGGCTCCCTACGCCAAGGGCAATCAGCCAGGTTTCGTAAAAAAACGAAAGCAGGAGACCGCCGGTGAAATAGGCGGCAAGAAAATAATTCATCATCCGGTCGGACGCCTGCCGGTTTTGAAGAACAAGCTGGCGGACTTGCTCCGACTTTAGCGATTGCTGGTAAGCGATTTCTTTTTCCATTCTTATTTTTTACAAACAGGAAGTTCGCAGCCGTAGGCCTTGAAGGCAACGGGGTTTAATGTTAAGCTTCCGGTGCGGAGCAACAAGGAGTCAAGGGCCATTTGCGCATAATTGCTGGCCGGGTCGGTGCAATAACGGCTCTTGTTGTAATTTCCCCGGAAGTACAACTTGTCCTTGTCGATAATCACAGCTTGCGGCGTGGCATACACACCGCACCGGGCTGTCAGGGTACTGTCAAACGAAACGGGAATATCCAGGTCAAACTTGTCGCGGATCTCCTGTGCGGTGGTTGGTTGGCCGGGCACAAGGGCCACAATGACAAACTCTACCTCTTTGCCATAAGTTTTTACCAGGGATTTAAAATGTTTTGTATTGAAGCGGGAGCAGGGGCAATCGGGGTTAAAAAAGTGCAGGAAAAGGGGCTTGTCTGGATTGGTGCCAAAAACCGAAGACAAGGCAAGTGGCGTACCCGGTTTTACATCGTTGTAGCCTTGCGGAACAGGCGTTGGCAACTGGTACTTTAATTCGTGATACCAAAAAAGAGAAGAGATGCCAGTGATCACAAGCAGGAGGATACCGGCCAGGTAACCTGTTCGCAATCGTTTATTTTTTCCATGCCGCAGCAAGACAGCTTTCATAGGTTTTTCTATTCCGTGTACAATTGATTGATCCCATGTGGGAAATTGGCCTGGCAGGTGTAAGGGGAAAGGCTTTTCTTATAAGAAAAAACCGTTGGCAAATCTACAGAGCAGCCTTTAAAATGCTGCAGGTTTTCGATGAAAACCCGGAGGTAAGCCGTTACCGGCACCTGTTTAACCAAAAATGCTTTCGGTTGAAAGTTGAATCGATGTTTTAAAACAAAACGCAAACAGGGGAGAGGAGAAGGTTTTTCGGCAAAAAATCACAGCATTTATTTTCTCATTTCGCTGACATTAGGGAGATGGAGAGAAAAAAGTTCCCTTGCTTAGCCGTACTGTATTGAGTAAAGGTTAGCGGCTTTCGTGTATTGATTCGGGTGGGTTAGTTCAAATTTGAATACGGAGACGGCCCGGAATAATGCCTGCATAAGTTTTTCTGCCTCGCAAATGTTATCATAAAAAGATATTGGTTTTTGATTGCAATTGTAAGAACTGGAAAATACATTTGCGCCATAACCGTAAACTATGAGAATAACGACCCTATTTTTTTGTGCCCTCTTTTTCGTGTCTGCCAATGCCCAAACCAAGGAAGCAGAATTTAAAAAAACGGAAGCCATCCTGAAAAAATCAAATGGGCTGCAAACAACCGAATTCAAAATTGTTGACTACACGTTCTCGGAGAAAGGCCTGAAAATGGATGCTGTTTCCAATGGCAAAAACTTTTCCGTACTGGCCACTCCCGATTGGGCAAGCTTTTCTTATTACATAAAAAAAGTAAAAGACAATGAAAAGTTGTCGAATGTTGTTTTTTCATTTGATGATGAATTTTCCATGACTGTTTTTGAAAATAAAAAGCAGGTGGATAAGATGAAAGAGGAGGAGATGCAGATCTTCATTAACACGGCTGATACCAAAGAACTGGAAGAACAACTCGATGAGTTAAAATCCTACACAGACAAATCCCTGAATAGCCTGCGTACAGCCGACCAGTCAACGCTCATCCGCTACATCAGCAAAAACCTGAATGCCGCGGCCGAGGAAGATGGTGGAAAAATAAAATCGGTGAACGAATGCGAGATCACATTTGACTATGGTGATGAGATCATAACCGTGCCGGTGAAAAGACTCAACATTCATTCTAAAGGTCTGGTGAGTAGTGAACATCTTCTTTGTTTCGGAAAGCAAGGCGCACCGGTTAAAACAACAAAAGCCACCGGCGCCACCACTACAAAAACAATGGAGCACCCGGAAATTGAACTTTTTTACGAAGGCCCCGATGATGATGTAACGCCGGTTAAATTCGCCATCCGCAGGCTGGCCACATTTTGCAGTAGGTAGTTATTTTACTGAAGCTTTTTCCTTCAATGAAGAATGGTAGTGAGTAGCACCATTGTGCAGGGGTATTGCTCCCGTTGCAGTGAAATATGTCTGGTTAGAAATATGAGAGCACCATAATATTAACAAATCTAACAGCAACCGACAGTGGCAAATGCAGGGAATGATGTGTAGCTTTGCGGCCTGCCAAAATGTGGATGCTTCCAGTATTTTCCATACGACGCGAGGGTCATACTACCGGTTACTTCTATATGGATAAAGAGTATGATGACGAACAAAGAGCCCCAAGCGGGGACCGTATCAACAGATACACGAGTAGAAAGCGGCAAGGACGAAAAGCAATTTTCAAATGAAGTTGCAAACCCGGACCGTCGATTTGGCGTAATGGATCTATGGAAGATCCGGAGCAATGCCCGGACATTTAGAATTCATAACAGGCTTTCCCGGCTCTGATGTCGGTGAGTGAACCTTTACCGCTTTTTTATAAACCGGCCCGCATCGTAGCAGGCCGGTTTTTTAGATTTTTGTTGTAAATGAATTTAGCGGCAGGTGCAGTTACGGCGAAGAACAAACGTTTTTCAACGCTGACAGAAAAGGCGTTTGAAAGAAATTCATTCTCTTGAAAAAAAACTGCTATTTATTGCATCCGCAGCCCCAGGTATAATTCGGCCGCATTTCAACCTTTATCGAAGCTACTTTTTCGCCACTGATGTAGCGGGTGCTTACCGGTTTGCTTTTGGCAAAATAACCCGACAGCCAGGTGATCTTCCCTGTTTTTGCATCGTACTTGTATTTGCCTGTTTCCCCGTTGTCGAGCCAGCGGTAAGTGCCGTTGGCATTTAGCCGGAAATACCCTTGCGGAATGGATTTGTAGGCAACAATGGCACCGGCACCCTGGTACTGCTGGTAGTGGCAATTGTAATTGCCAAACACCAGCGGCCCGCCTGCCGATTCCGCAGTTGGTTTCTCTTCTTTTTTGACGGGTGTGGTTTCGTTTCTTTTCACTTGCGCAGCGACTGTAGTGGTTGTCCCTTTTTTGCTGTACAGTGCTATGTCGCCGTCTCGCCGTTGCTTTAGTTCCGGCAGCAGTGCAATGGCCTTTTCCAGCGATGCTTTTCCAGCCGCATCCTTGCCCATGGCAAGCTGGCAAAGACCCAGTAGGTAATAGGAGATGGAATGGTTGGCATCCATGCGCAGGATGGCTTCAAACCGCCAGGAGGCGTAGTCGTAGGATTTGGCCTCAAAGCTTTCCAGGCCGTAGACCATCTCGTAACCGATCGTACCCATGCTGGTTTCGGCAGAACGTTTTTCATAAGCTGCTTTTATATGCGCCATGTAGTTGGTCAGCGTGTCGGATTGTGCCTTGCCGGTAAGGGAGAAAAAAACGGCCAGTAGTAGGGTGCAGAGTTTTGTTTTCATAACGTTAGTTTCTGCGCCCCAAAATAGGTTTTATTCTGGTTAAATCCGAATGGCAAAAGGGAAGGAGCCTGCTGCCAGTTTTTGCTTTGAGTGAAAAAACCTCAGTCAATTTTTAACGATTGCAATTGAAAGCTGGATAGGTGAAATGCCATTGAATTTTCATCCAAGCATTGTCAGATGTTTAAGCTGTCATAGGCCCAATGCAAGAGTGCCTGGCGCTGTTTTCGCCGGCAGGAAGTATCACCGGGACGACAGCCTTTTTTTATTTGTGCAATGTGCCGTACCATGGCTTTCCAGCGACCGATCTGCCGGAGATCATCTTCTGATCTTCGCCCCATAAAGTACCGGCAATACCACTGAAACCAACCCCTGGGATCTTGTGGGTTGATCCAGCCTTTCTTTTTCCAAACCGAAAGCGGCTGCGACGCATCTACTTTAAAATAGTTTAATTGGGCATCGCCCCTTGGCGAGGGGCCGTGGTAAAGTTTTGCTTTGGCAAACCAAGCCGCCGGGAATTCCGCCTTGCAGTCGGTAAGGTAACGGCCGCCAAATACACCCAGCTCCAGCATGTCGGCGGGGGTAAGCTGCGGCGTGAAGTCGGGATGAAAGTTTTTTCCCACCGGCTCGGTAAGAAGGTAGGTGTAACTTCTCTGCATTTTATCATGAACGGTTACGGTCCGTTTTGTTACGATTGTGGACGAAGGCATGCGAATGAAACAAACAGTGCTAAAAAAAGTTGGGGTCAAAATCTCCCGGCTGCATCTGCGATCAGCGCATTCGGTTTACAGGCGAGTATGCGAAAAGCGAAAGGCCACAATTATAAACTGCGGCCTTTTCCATACTACTTCAATTTTGCGCTAAAAAATGTCTGCTTAGCGGTCGGGTCGCATTGTTGTTTCGTTGCGGTTTTCTTCCCTGCTATCCATGTCTTCATCACTGCCTGCCCTGCCGGTGGCGGCAGCTTCGCCGGCATCCTGCACAGGGATGCCCATCTGGTCGGCCACATTCATTCTTTCTTCGAGCGACAATTCCGATAATTCATTGAATTGCTCTACCCGGTCATGGCCGGTTGTTTCTTCATTTTCCCGGCCCGGTCCAAGTGGTTCAGTTATATCCCTTTCATTTGTCATGATCATCGTTTTTTATAACTGCACAACCTTGGTGCCACAAAGGACAAAACCATTTTTTTAAGCGCTTTACTTTTATGAATGTGGTAAACATCTTCTAACCAGTCGTGAGAATAATTGGGATCGCCGCATGCTATTCCTTTTACATTTTGGGCATTGCAAAGGAGAAAAAACGATTTCTAAGAGAGAAGCCAAAATTTTTGTTGATACACCTTTACACCGGTGGCTGGCAAAGTCTTTGTAAATCATTGCTGGGCGAACGACGGGCCCGCAACTATTATTTTTAAAACACAACGATGAAAACGAACAACAATTTTCGCTTTCCGGCGATCTCACTTTTTTTGATTGGACTAATGATCTCTGTGACTGGTATAGCGCAAACGGAAAAAGAGGCCAGCCTGATCGAGGACAGTAAAAATGCAAAAGCCGAGTTTGTGAAAAGCGATGACCTGATGCAAAGCTTGTTTGACAATGCCTATGCCTACGTTATTTTTCCCAACATTGGCAAAGGCGCCATTGGTATTGGTGGTGCAGCAGGAAATGGCATTGTTTACCAAGGTGGCAATCCAATTGGCAGTGCAAAGATGAAACAGGTGAGTATCGGTTTCCAGTTTGGCGGACAAACCTACCGCGAGGTGATCTTTTTTGAAAACGAAGCGGCGCTTGATCGCTTTAAGTCCGACAATTTTGAGTTTGCTGCACAGGCTTCTGCCGTGGCCGTTGACAAAGGAAAATCTGCCAATGTAAAATACCGTGATGGTGTAATGGTATTTACACAGGAAAAAAAGGGCTTGATGTACGAGGCTTCCATCGGCGGGCAGAAGTTTGATTACTCCGCTTTTTAAAAATTTGCAGGAATAACGTTGCTCTTATTTTACACAAAGACCCGGGTGGACAGCCCGGGTCTTTGTGTTGACGGGATTTAGCAAAACGGTAAAGAGGCTTGCCTAGCAAAGTCCGTCACAACAAGTCATTCGCGTTTTCTGGCAGTTAGCCATTGCTCTTTGCCGCTTTACCCGTATTCGTTTTTATTTAAGCCAACAAGTGCTGAAGATTTGCAACCGGATCAGATCGTTTAACAAGCATTGCTTGCACTGATCAACCCTTTTTCACCTTTAACCATTACCAGGAATGAATTGCAAATCCTTTTTTACCGCAACTGTTTTAGGCACCTTGTTTATCGCTTGTGGAAAAGACCCGGAAAACCACCCGCCACCTGCGCCACCTGTAGAAGAAGCTGCAAGGGTGGCTGTGAAGCTTAACGCCGGCTACCTGGCTGCTGATAAAGTTGATTCGGCCCTGCTTATTTGGGAAACTACCGGTAAGCAACAAACCGAAAAAATGCAGCTTTCCGGCGATACCCTATTTGTGGAAATGAAAAAGCTGGAACAGGGCGCAGGCCTGCTGACGATCCAGGTTTTTTCAAAGCTTGCGATACGGCAACGTGACCTGCAATTTGAAAGCCGTTCCGAAAAAACAGTAAGCGGCAACACCTCGCTCAACCTCGCGGCGCCAACGGGCTACGACGACCCGGCCTGGATGCCAAGAGTGATCATGATTGACAACCAAACGGGGCTGACCGCCATCGTTGGGTTGCGGCCAGTGGACCCTTATTTTATGTTGAAAAACATTCCGCCTGGATTTAAAATTGAACACGAACGAAATTACACAGCCATCCCCGGCGGCGCCGTAATTGTTGGTGGCGGTTTGTGGAAGTGCAATGCCGTTTGCACCGACAGTCGTGGCATCATTGAAAACCGCGAATATTTTAAACCGTTGGCAGCGCAGGTAGGCAACAAATCGTGGAAGATGGTAGAAACCGGCATTGGCCTTTTTGGCCCGAACAACAGTTCCGGCGGTGTGCTCTATTTCAATCACTGGTAACACTTCTTCCGATCGCAACAAATCGTAAATCAGTTGTAATTCTTTAAGCCACTTGTTGCGTTACCAATGCATTCAGGGTGTCTAAATTTTTTAGAGCATCGCCAAGCGTATTGTTGAAATAAACATAGACCTCCCGGCCCTCTGCCATCCACGCAGCAATGCGTTTTGCATGGCCGGCTAAAAAGCTGTCGGTATAACCACCGCGATAGGTGCCTTCGGGGCCGTGAAAACGCAGGTAAGAAAAATTGCTTGCTACCGAAACTTTTGGCGCGGCGGATCTGGGAAGATCCTGTTCCACCATGCCCGCACCATAATGTTGCAACACCCGGTAGATGGCGCTGTTGTACCAGGAGTTATCGCGAAACTCCACGGCAATCTTCCAGCCTTTGGCATCGCTGTGCAGGCTTTCCAGGATTCCTTCCAACTCTTCCCGCTTATCGCTTTTGACCGATGGCGGCAACTGCACCAGCAAGCAGCCTTTTTTATCACCTGCCGCCGCCACAGCTTCGGTAAAAAGGGCCAGTTCTTTTGCATCAAACTGCAGGCCTTTGGCATGGGTTACGGCCTTTGGCACCTTGAACGTAAACCGGAAATGTGGCGGCACACTTTCCCGCCATTTATCCACCGTGACGGGCCTGGGCACTTTGTAAAAGGAGGCATTGATCTCCACAGAAGAATACAGCGTAGCGTAATAACGTAACCGGCTAAAGCCTTTGGCTTCAGGCGGAAAATCCGCTTGTTTCAGGGGCAAAACAATGTTACTGGTACCGGAATAAAACAAGGGCTTTTCCTCCATGATGGGAAGCGTACAAAATGTTTGCCTTGAAAGCTTTTTCCTTCGTTTAGAATTCTTGCAGATAGTTTACAAAGTTGTTTTCCGTTGGCCCCTGGTACCACCCACAACAGCCGATGGCTGCAGGTCGATGATATCCAGTTTACGGACACGCAGGTCATCAAGCGTAGTGGCATTGCGAAGCGTCCAGTCAAAATTGCGGTAACCCTTTTTCAGCACAATGCCAGGCTGGCCGTTTGCCGGCTCCCATTTGCCCGTAACCCGTTTGCCATCGGTCAGCTTCCAGCTATAGGTGCCGTTTTTATTTACCACCAACAATTCTGTCGCACCCATCTGGTAATAGGTATCAGTCTCTTTCCCGTTTTTCACTTCGTTGTGGTGGGCCTGCACTTCGCCAATCTTCCATTCGCCTACAAACCAGGCCGTCCAGAAAGGCTGCCGTGCTGTGGTTACCACACCGGTCCAGGGGTACCAATCGTTGCCAAGTGCATAGGCATCGGGGTCCACCAGGTATTTGCGTTCCGAAAAATCAACCGAGATCTTCCCTGTTGGTTTGGCTACACCCAGCTCTTTCACCACGCCTTTTCGCCAGCCGCCGGGCACCCAGTAAAGGATCGAATCGCCGGTGCGGTAGGAGCCAAAAAGCGGCCAGGCCGTGGGGCCGTTTTTTACCACTTGTTGGGGTGTTTCTTTCACCGGCTCTTTGGCTGGCGGTGTTGCCGGTTCTTTGGGCTTGGGTGAAGGCACCGGCTTTGGTGTTTTGCTGTCCATTGCTGCCTGCAGCAGTTCTACAATATCGTTGGCGCCAACCGAGCGGGCTTTGTCAATGGCAGTCTGGTTCCACCAGTCTTTTGCGGTGGGGTCAGCGCCGAGGGAGAGAAGATAGCGGACTACCTCGATCTTGCCGCTTCCGGCAGCCGCCATCAGGATAGTAAATTTTTGCTGGGCCGACTGGTAGTGCACATTGCCGCCGCCCTGGATAATGCTTTTTACTTCCGGCAGGTTGCCGGCACTGGCTTCGCGGTACAGGGCGCCGTCTTTTAGTTCCTGGTCGTACTTGGCCCAGGGTCCCGATTGGGCAAATGTTAGTTGGCAAATAAAAAAGAGCAGGAGGGTAGGTAGGATCGTTTTGGTCGTTTTCATGGGGTAAATATAATAGGCAGATGGGATGAAAAGAAGTGGGTTGCGTGGGAATTAAAATGGCGGGAATCCGATTGGATTTGCACAAGAAAACTTCCCATGTACAAATATTGAGAAAGATCGATGGCATCCTTGTTTATGCCCAACGTTCCAGAATAGCATACGATAGTATTTATTGTAAATTTTCAGTACCGCAAAACGTGGTACGCCTTTTTTACACAAAATTGTTACGTATGGACAACAACGAAAAACTTAGAATCATGGATAAGATCATCCGTGAGCTGGAAGACATCAACAACAGCAGTACTTCTTTGCTTAAAAAAGTGGCGCAGGTAGAAGCGGAGAACATCAACCTGGGCGACAAATTGCTGGAAGATAAGCTTCCCGACCTGCACGAAAAGATCGATGCCATGGTAACGGAAAGTGCTACGCTGATAGCCGATTACACCGAAGTGCGGGAGAAATTTTTTAGTGATAACAACTTGGGTGCGACACCGGAAGGTTCGTAAGTGAAATTTTTATCACCAAAACCTTTCTGTAGCAAAACTTACATGGATACAGCTTTGCAAAATTTTTTTTGCAAGCATAATTGCCATGCTTTCACTACGTACGCCGCACGAAAGCGGTAAGGATCAAAAAGGAATTGGCCAGGCTTCCGCGTGACCGCTAACGGATTACAGCGCCCTTTTCCGGTTCTCATACCCTTTTCAACTCGTCTGTGGCATCACATCTGGCGGAATGATTGCCAGGACTGTTTTGCCTGCTTGTCGATTGCAGATTGCCCATGGCAAACTGGTATTACTTCGGCTGGCAAGTCCCATAGATCGCATCGCGAAAACGCTTGTGCAGCTTTACCCGGTCAAAGGGCAGCAGTTGGGTAAAGAGCACGGCTGTCAACTCATTTTCGGGATCTACCCAAAACAAGGTGCTGGCAGCACCATCCCAAAAAAACTCACCCACTTTACCATGGTTTTCTTCGCTATTGGCCGGCGGACGGGTACGCACCGCGAAGTCGATGCCGAATCCCACCGATCCTTTGCTGGGCAGCCACATGCGCTGCGATACCGTATCGGAAAGATGGCTGGTGGCCATCAGTTTCACCGTTTCTGGTTTCAAAATTTTCACCTTACCCAGCGAGCCTTTGTTCACCAGCATTTGCGCAAACCTGGCATAATCATCCAGCGTGGATGTAAGGCCCCAACCACCCGGTTTCAGCGGCCATGCCTTTGCGTTGAAACCGTTGGCCATGCTGTCGGGAATGCGGCTTAGCTGGCCCACATCGCTGCGGTTGTACAGCGCTGCCAACTGCGGCATATTTTCTGCCGACACCACATAACCGGTATGCGTCATGCCCAACGGGGTAAAAATGGTTTCCTGCAAATATTGGTCAAAAGGTTTGCCGGAAAGCTGCTCCACCAGCCGGGCCTGCACATCCACCGAAGGGCCATAATTCCATTGGTCGCCGGGATGAAACAGGAGGGGAAGCGTAGCCAGCTTTTTAGTCATTTCACCCAACGTGTTTGTCGGGTTCATGGCGTCCGCTTGCTTTACAAGCTCACCCAGTCCGGGCAGTGTATTGTCAGAAGCAAAACCGGCCGTATGGCGGGTAATGTCCCGGATAGTAATGGGCCGTTTGGCCGGCTCGGTAATTATTTTGCCCGAGGCATCCACGCCTTTGTACACTTGCATGTCGGTAAACTCAGTCAGGTATTTCGAAAGCGGTTCATCTAATTGAAACAGTCCTTTGTCATACAACGTCATCAGGGCCACGCCGGTCACCGGTTTGGTCATAGAGAAAATACGCACTAGCGTGTTGCGGTCCATCGGCTTTTGGGCCTCCCGGTCGGCAAAGCCAACGGCGTTGTAATACACTTCTTTTCCCTTTTCAAATATGAGGGCCGATACACCGGCTGTTTTATTGGAGTCAATAAAGCTTTTTAGGGTGGCATCGATGCGGGCCTTTACCGCTTTGTCAACGACGGGGGAAAGATTGGGATTGGCTTTGGGCTGGGAACTAGCGAAGATTGAAGCCAGGAGAAAGGTGGTTAGGAATGGGAGAACTGATCTGTTCATTGGTTGCCGTTTAGAGGTATCAACAAATCTAAGCTATCCCGAACAGGAAAATGCGTGTTGATGAAACCTGCGGAAAACGGGGCAAGCCTTAACGAATCGATAGTAGGCCAGAAAGCAGAAATTAAATAATTTTGCGCCATGATAAAGTTCGGCTCCCGTGTTATTTGTGTCAATGACCAGTTTAGCGACGAGCAGATCGCTATGATCCCCAACCGCCCGGTGAGGGACCAGGAATACACCATTGATGAAGTAATGATCACACGCAGGGGTAAAGCCGTAACGCTTGTTGAGATCGACAACCCGCCGTTAAAACACCCGACCGGTCTTGGCACCTTTATTCCCTCGTTTGACATTAACCGCTTTAAAGAGATGGAAGAGCTGCCAGCAGAAGAAGTAAAAAAGGCTGAAGAAGCGCTGGCCTGATAAGCCCCGAAAATTTACTGGATTGTATCAGCTTGTCCACTGGCTGTAGCTATGCAGTTGTTATACTTCTGCCTATAACATTGATAAAGGCATGGGATGCACATCCCGTCAATTTTACATTTCCCCAGCTATACAGTCGTGCATTACTAAATAGAAATTAAAGCCAAATGGAAAACTGGTGGTGCAACAGGTATGGATATACGTAAATAAGGAAATGTTGTATGTCGGTTTAAGCAGATACTCTTATCATCGAAAATAAAAGCAGTCAAATTTTAAAGCAGAAGGATTGCATTCGGCTTGAGAAATTAATTTGCAGCTCATCAGTTCATCGTAATAAAACCAGGCGCATGAACGGATGATTTTTTCAACCAACCAATATCTATGAGAAAAATGCTACACTACTGCTGTGCAGGCTTTCGTAAATCCTTCCTTGCACTTTTTCTTTTCTTGTTTTCATTTTCGTTTGCCGCAACTGCCAATACCATCACCGCAGGTGATATGGCTATTATTGGCATGAATGCTCTGACCGATGAAATAAAGGTGGTCACCCTTGTGCCCCTGCCTGCCGGTACCGTTATTCATTTTACCGACAGGGGCTGGAACCAGGCGACCAATTCATTTACCGCTTTAACAAGTGGCGATGGTACTATTACCTGGACAGTGGCGGCTCCCATTCCGAGAGGTACAGTGTTGCGCTTTTACCTGGGTGGCAGCGATGCTACAACCACACTGACGAACCTGACAACGGGTGCCAGTCTTACTGCCAACATTAGCGTTAGCGGCTATACTGTAATTGACCCATTGACTATCTCCGGGGACCAGTTTTACATTTATCAGGATAGCGACACCAACCCCTATTTTATTTTTGCCATGAATAACAGCAGCGGCCCTGTAGATGGCAATAATTGGAATTTAAGTGCAACAACCACCTTACGGGATGGCATGCTGCCAAATGGTACCGGCAGCCAAAATGCGCTGACCAACGGCGTAAATGCTGTAGGCTTGCCAGGCGCAGGTTTGCAAATGGACAATGTGCAGTACAACGGCACCACAACGGTTACCAACAAGGCGGGATGGTTAACACGTTTTGCCAGTGTAGCCAATTGGGCCGGCGACAATACAGGAACCATAACTGGTACCATTGCCAACACCACGGGAGCATTTGTGGTCCTTCCCATACGCCTGATTAATTTTACAGCAAAGGCATTGAACAATGGCTCGGTGAGCCTGCAATGGACCATCGCCGCAAATGACGAACATAGCCTCTTCGAAATTGAACACAGCCTGGATGGTACAAATTTTACGGTGATCAGCACCCAACATGGCACACCTTCTGTCTCAGAATCCTCTTACCAGTTTAGTGCCACCCAAACGCCAGGCGACAATTACTACCGTCTGCGCTACACCGACGCCAAAGGTGTTGTCGGGTACAGTAAAACAGTAGCCATTACCGGTAGGAAAAACAATTTGTCGCTGCAGGTTTATCCCAATCCTGTTCGTGGCAGCAGCATCATGCTAGCGGTAAAAGGCACACAGGCAGCGAACATGATTTACCAGGTAGTAAACAGTGTTGGCCATCGGGTTTCTGGCGGCACACTTAAAAATAATGTGCAGCAACTACCACTTGGTGCATTACCGGCAGGCGTGTACATCCTGCAACTGGCCAGTGGAGAATCGATTGCATTTGAAAAAAAATAAAACATCTGATTGAGTACATTTAAAAAGCCCTCCTGCTAAACAGGAGGGCTTTTGCATTCATACGCCACTGCCAGTTCTCCACAAAGAGTTTTCAAAAAAATTGTCCTGTGGAGCTGTCTTTCTGTTTAAAATTTTTTTAGGTCTTTGCTTTTTAGAGTATTTGATTTGCTATGCATTTGTTGGTGGGCTATTTCCGAAATCCTTGACTAAATACCAACGACGGCGCGGCAACTTGAAAAGCTTTTTTGCCCATGGCTGCAATGAAAGCGTACAGTTGCACAACCTTTACATTTGTTTTATTGGAATTTATCAATGCCAGGTACGGCCTTGATCGTGTAGTCCGATTGGCCAACGGTTCTCCGGTTCAGGTAAGCGTACAATACATAGACTGCTTTTCCATCGGTGGTAGCCGTGGTTGGGAAAACCGGCCCGGTTTCAAAAGTTGTCAGGGCTGTACCGGTGCGCCACTGATCCTTCGATGCAAAACGTATCACTTTACCATTGCCGCCACCGGCGTTGTTTACCACAACAAGGTCTTTTCCATTTTTGCTCAGCAACAAACCATCAGGACCGGCCAGCGTTGCATCCAGGCTCACCACGCTGTAAGACGAAGGTGCCACTACTGGAAATTTGACTACTTGGTTGGCCGCACTGTAGGTCACCAATAGGAAGCCGCCACCTTGATTTCCGTATTCAATCCCGTTGAAGCCAAAGCCGGATGTGGCAAAAGCAGGGTCATAGTAAAAAATGCTGGCAACGCCATCGGTGCTGATTTTGTAAATAACCGGTGTGCGGCTGTTGGTGACATAAGCGTTGCCTTGCGGATCAAGCGCAATGTCATTGATAAAAACAGGAGCACCGGGTAATAGGGGCTTCAAGTCAACAAAAGCCGTACGCTGGCCGGTATTGATGTCATAAATGCCCACGCTGCCGTCGGTGGCGTTGGATACAAACAACTGCTTTCGGGCTTCATCTATTTCAAGCCCGGTGGTACTGGTGAGTACCGGGTCGGTGATAAACGGCATGTAGTTGCCATTGCGGTCAACAATGCCGATATCGCCAACAGTGGTGGAGCTGACATAAAACCTGTTGTTGAATTTGTCATACACCACACCCTCGGGAAAGAGGTTGGTTTGCGTAAACAGGAGGTCGGTTCCCGTGCCTGATTTAACCCTTGCGGCCGCGGTTTCGGACAGGTTGCTAATAACAACTGGTTCATCTGTTAAGGTTGATTTGGTGCAGGCTGCCAGGGAAATGGCCATGCCAAACAGGAGTAGATTTGATGGTTTCATACAATGGTTTTGGGTAATGAAAAATGAGTATTTAAAAAAGCTGTTGCCGCAAGTATAGGGCCACTGCTGTAAAAGGAAACAAGGATGGTGTAAATAGGTTCAGCGGATGGAACTAGAAAATGTTTTGATGATGAGCAACATGATGAACAGCAGGCAAAGGAAATGCCTGACGGTACGAAGTATAAAAAGCGTGTTAACCGACCATCGCTAATAACGTGGCAGGGTTATTATAGAATTACCTGCGATAACCAATTATTGACCTCTTAACATCTAGTTTATGGGTAACCTACTTTACATCCTCGTTGTTATTTTAATCATTGCATGGCTCCTCGGCATGTTTGCCTTTAACGTAACCGGCGGGCTAATTCATGCATTGCTGGTGATTGCTGTTATTTTGATCATTATTAAGCTGGTGTCCGGACGAAGAATTTAAGCATTGAAAGCCAGTGCACTGGCTTTTTAAGAATGTTTACGTTCGGAAGAGGAAGCAACGCAGTCCATTCGCAATGACGGCTGCATTTATTGTGAGAACACTTTTTATCTACCTGATGGCCGCTGCTTACATTGCTGCCGGCATCAATCACTTCGTGCATCCCCAAACCTATATGGCTATCATGCCACCCTGGCTTCCCGCCCATTTAGCTTTGGTTTTTATCAGCGGTGTGATCGAGGTTTTGCTGGGGATCCTGCTCGTTCCAAAAATCACCCGGCGCATGGCCGCATGGGGAATCATTCTTTTGCTGCTCGCTGTTTTTCCCGCTAATGTTCACATGCTCCTGAATTTTTATAACGAGAAACATCCCTTGATTTGGCTGGCCGTGTTGCGCTTGCCCCTGCAATTCCTGTTGATTTGGTGGGCCTATCAATACACAAAAACAGTGAAGTAAACACAAAAGGCCTTCGTCACAAAAAAGGTCAGTAGTGTTATCATTTCTATTTGTATGGAAGGCTGGAAAACAAGACAAACAACCGGTCCCGAAAACAGAACCGAAATGGCTGAACATTCCTTAGTTTCGGATCTCTATGTTGTTTCGTTGCTTTTCTGTTCTTACAATTGTTTTACTCTTTACACTGCCTGTTCTTGCGCAGCGGGGTCTTGACAGCCTGATGCGAAAACACGGCGTAACAGGCACACAGGTAAGCTTTGTAAAAGGCGGGCAGGAAAAGCAATATTTCTACGGTTATAGTAACGCCGATACAAAAGAGAAAGTAACCGCTTCCACTGTTTTCGAAGCCGCTTCGTTAAGCAAGGTGGTGCTGGCTTATATCACCTTGCGGCTGGTGGACAGGAAACAGTTTTCGCTTGATACACCACTGGTGCACTATTATGCGTACGAACGGATAAAAAATGATTCTGCTGCACAAAAAGTAACGGCCCGGATGGTGCTTCATCACACCTCCGGCTTTCCAAACTGGGCTGCCAACCCGTTGTCGAAAGGATGGCGCACAGCACCCCTGCATACAGGCTTTGAACCCGGTACCGGGTGGGCCTATTCTGGTGAAGGTTTTATGTTTTTGCAACTGGCAATAGAGTCGGTGCTAAAGCAATCGCTTGAGACCATTGCAGCAAAGGAAGTGTTTCTTCCGCTTCAGATGAAAAGCAGCAGCTTTACCTGGCAACCACGGTTTGAAAAGTCCGGCGCTTTTGGCCACAACCGGGATGGTGAAGTAGTAGAACGTACAGAATTTTTCCTGCCGGCCGGTGCGTATTCGCTCATGACCACCGCACACGATTACCAGCTTTTTGTACAGGCGATGGCAACCGGCAAGGGCTTGTCTTCCGCTACACACCAACGGTTGCTGCGAGACGCCGTACCGGTAAAGGCAACCGGCGATTCCTCGGCCCTGTACATTTCCTGGGGACTTGGTGTGGGAAAGCTAAAAAATGAGCTGGGCACAGGTTTTTGGCATTGGGGCGACAATGGGAATTTCAAATGTTTTTTCCTCTTTTATCCTGCTACACGTTCCGGTATCGTCTGCATGACCAACAGCGAAAATGGCCTTGAACTGATGAAGCCCTTATTCACGTATTATTTTGGAAAGGCTTCGTGGTGGAACGCGGCTTGGTTGGAAACGGCATTTAAGAAATGAACGGTATTTTTTATTTTAGGTTTGATGACCCTGATTTGCAACGATCACTACTTTAGATTGACCGTCGCCTCCGACGAAGGCCAGCAATCATGTACTTTTTGTTTGTACGAAAGGCGGTTGGAGTAAGGTTGTCGAACACAACAGAAAGCGTCGGCAACACGGGTAAAAACCTGTCATTTCTTTAAAACGCCATTTGTATAATATTCCGTTCTCAACAGTTTCCCATCCGCTGAATAGGTTTTTGCATAACCGTGCATCACGCCGTTTTTGTATTCAATTTCCTGGGCCAGGGTACCGTCTTCGGCCCAGCTTTTATAAACACCTTCCTGCCTGCCCTTCACATAAAAAGCCTCCTCAATTTTGGTTCCGTTGGCATCAAACCAGGCGCAAACGCCATCCATCACATCCTTGCTATTGTCAGTCGGATGAATGTAGCTAAGGCGGCCCTGCCATTGTTTTTTACCATCGATATAATAATCTTTTACCAGTCCTACCGGCTCACCGGCTGCATTTACCGTTACAACGCGGTAATAGGCGGCCGTAGCCTTGGCACTTACTTTCCAGTTCTTGTCGTAATAGATTGTTTTTTCTTTTGGCGCCGGTACGTCCAGGCTGTAAGGTTGAAACTCGCAGCCCCTTCGGGTAGGAATGTAAATAACATCGTAAGTTGTCATGCCGGCTTCTGCATAAACGCCAATTTTGTCAACCTCGCCTATCTTGTTGATCTCTGTTGTGCCGAGTATGCGTGGCAAGCCATATTTGGCGTATTTTTTTCCATATAAGACTATCTTGTCATTGTTGGTAAACCAGCTTTTGGTTTGTGCATAGTGAATGCCTGTTGGCGGGTAAACATCATTAAAGTCTTTCTTTGTACCATTTACCACCAGGGAATAAATTCCGGTGGAAGGATCGTAGTCGGTAACAACCGTTTTCAAGGTTCCGTTTTCAATGACGCATTGCTGTACTTTTCGGGCTTGTGCCGTTGCCGTGAGGGTAATGGTAAGAAAGGCAGCTACTATCAATAGGGACTTCATCATTTGTTTTTAGAAGAGGCTAAAATAACTGAAAAATGCTTTTTACGCTAGCTGGCGTGGAAGGGTAGGACTGTTGGCTGCGTTTGCAACGCAGGACTGGATAATTTACAATTGGGTATTGGCTGGTTTAAAAAAGATAGGCCTTCGTCAGAGACGAAGGCCAGCAATCCTATGGTTTGATTTGTACTACCGTTATAAATGCTTATTTAGAACACTGCTGGCAGGGTTAAAGAAGACTACGGACAGCTCTGCGACCCGAGACGACCCTTTATATTGATTATAAATCAGCAAATAATCACTTAATTTGTTATCAACCACTAACTATGCAAATCGATCTACTAGGCAAAATCAAAGAAAAACGTCTCTCTTATAATAATACATTGCTGCCATTGTTTGAGGCTGTTGTTAATTCCATTCAAGCCATTGAAGATGGTAGTGCATCAAGGCCTGGCCTTATTTCAATAGAAATTATTCGAGTGCCTCAAACTAATTTGGAGTTCAATGAAGTCACCCTTATAAGTAGACCCCCAGTATTAGACTTCATAATCCGTGATAATGGCATTGGTTTCACAGATGAAAATTATGAATCATTTTATTTTGCGCATTCCACCTATAAACAAAACAGAGGCGGTAAAGGAATTGGTCGAATAATTTGGCTTCGTGCTTTTAATGTCGTGGAAATAGAAAGTGTTTATCCTGTCAATGGCACGTATCAGCACCGGAGATTTCAATTTTTGCCAACTAGAGATGGTGTTGAAAAGCACGAACTAATTAAAGACTTAGCAAAACAAAAAAGGTTCACTGAGGTAAGACTTAAAGGCCTAAAGTCAGACTTCCAAAAATGGTGTAATACTGATGCAGAAGATATTGCTTTTAAAATTATTGAACATTGCTTTATCTACTTTATTCAAAAAGACTGCCCTCGGATATCTATAATAGATGGAGAAAATGAATTGGTCGTGAATGATTTATTTCACCTGTACACTAAGGACAAAGTCAATTCAAAAAAAATCAAAGTAAAAAAATTAAAGTTTGATGTTAAACTGGTAAAACTATATGGTCGAAAAGCTGACAATAAAATTCACTACTGTGCTCACACGAGAGAGGTGCAGAACGATAAAATTAGCTTAGAAATACCAGAACTTGACACCTTCTATACAGATGAAAATGGAGAAAAATATTCTCTAGCAGCATATGTTACTGGAGATTATTTAAATACCAATGTTAATGAAGAAAGGACTGAAATTAATTTTATTAAGACTAATGACATGTATCCTGATGAAATTACCATAAGCGAATTGCGGGAAGCAGTTTGTGAGGTAATTCGAAAAGAATTCTCTAAACTAATAGAAAGTCTATCTGAAAACAGGCAATCAAAAATCAAACGATTTATCTCTGAACATCCACGTTACAGGCAACTTCTAAAATACAAGCCGAATGAAGTGAACAAAATTCCAAGTTCTTTTGACGGCGAAAAGCTTGAACTAGAGTTATTTAAAATTTTACAGAAACTAGAATTGGAAGTAAAGTCAGAAGCAGATGATCTTTTGAAAGGGCTAGACAAGTTTGATAATCAAGCGGACTTCAAAAAAAGATATTCGGACTATTATAAAAAAATAATTGATGTTGGAAATGCTAAGCTATCCGAGTATATCGTATACAGAAAAGTTGTGCTTGACATTTTAGAAAAACAGTTGCAAAAGACAGACAATGGAAAGTTTGTTCCGGAGGCTAGCATACATAAACTTGTCTTTCCTTTGAAAAAGGAATCGGACGATATAGGATATGATGAACATAACCTTTGGATCATCGATGAAAGACTTGCATTTCACAAATATTTAGCTTCAGACAAAACATTTAAGCAACTTGATGAACTAGAGTCAATCTCTGATGACAGAGCAGATTTGATTGTATTTAATAAGCCGTTTGCTTTTTCTGATAATGAAAAACCTTACAGCTCAATTGTATTGGTTGAATTTAAACGTCCAATGAGAGATGATTATGACGATGAAGAAAATCCGATAACTCAAGTTAACCGTTATGCTAGGCATATTATTGAAGGGAAAATAACTGATAAAAACGGTCGACAATTTGATATAAGAGAAAAGACACCAATATATGCTTATATCATTTGCGATCTCACGCCAAAGTTGCGCCTTTTTGCAAAGGACGCTGCGTATAAGGAATTGCCAGACAACGACGGCTTTTTTAATTACAATGACAATTATTCAATGTATGTTGAGATAATTAGCTTTGATAAACTGGTAAGGGATTCTAAGCATAGAAATAAAGTACTTTTTGAAAAGCTTAACTTATCAAGTTTATAGTTAGAAGCTTTCGGAAAAGTCTAAACGTATTTGATCAGTATTCCAAACCATACAAGTGTGCGACGCAACAACAGCCTAATAGTAGCACTTCAGCTAAGTACATAAAAAGCCCCCCTGCTGACTGTAGTGTTCTGAATCGATTAGGAATGCTGGCCGCAGTTTGCAACTGCGGCCCGATATTTCAGGAAGAAAAATTGCTATTACGCATTTTCCACGGTTTTTGTAAACTGCTTCAACCAAGCCACTATTTCATCAAAAGTGATAGCCCCAGTTGAAATGTTGACGATAAATGAATAGAGTTCTTTAGAAGACGCCTGAAATGTATATTGGTGGTTGATCAGGAAACTCGCCATTGCCAACAAACCGGTTCGTTTATTGCCATCAACAAAAGGATGGTTTTTAATCAGGCTTTCACCAAGTGCAGCAGCTTTTTCAATGGGGGTGGGGTACAAATCTTTGCCGCCAAAGGTTTGGAAAGGGCGGGCAATAGCAGCTTCCAGTAAACCGGCGTCTCTTACGCCATGTGAGCCATCATAATCATTAATTGATCTTTCGTGCAGCAGTAAAATATCAGGCAGCAGAATCATTGTGCGAGCTTTTGCAATACATCGCCGTATTGCGCTTTTATGGCATCATAGTTCTTCGCCAGGCTGGTATCTCCTATTTCATTTGCCGTTGCTGCTTCCAGCAGGGTTAAAACATCCTGTAATACCGTTTCATTCTCAAGCCTCGTAATTTTCTTAATGACTTCCAGTTTCATTTCTGCGACACTCATAACACAAGTTTACTTTCTCAAATTTACTTCTATTCTTTTACGCATCTGCGCAATACAAAAAGCCCCGCATCACTACGGGGCTTCAATCTATCTAAACAACACGGAAATTAATAACGGTAAGCTTCCGGCTTAAACGGCCCTTCCTTAGAGATACCTAAGTACTCCGCTTGCGCAGTGGTCAGTTCATCCAGTTCCACGCCAATTTTAGCCAGGTGCAGGCGGGCTACTTTCTCATCGAGGTGCTTCGGCAGAACGTACACTTTGTTCTCGTAGCTGTCGCCGTTTGTCCACAGTTCGATCTGGGCCAGGGTTTGGTTAGAGAAAGAGTTAGACATTACAAAGCTAGGGTGACCGGTAGCGCAACCCAGGTTCACCAGGCGGCCTTCGGCCAACAGGATGATGTCTTTGCCATCTACATTGTAAATGTCAACCTGCGGCTTCACGGTATCTTTTGTATTGCCGTAGTTCTCGTTCAACCAGGCTACGTCTATTTCAATATCAAAGTGGCCAATGTTACAAACAATAGCTTTGTCTTTCATCAGCTTGAAGTGTTCGCCGGTGATCAGGTCGCGGCAACCAGAAGCCGTAACAACAATGTCGGCTTCTTTCACGGCGTCGATCATCTTCTTTACTTCAAATCCGTCCATAGCGGCTTGCAAAGCGCAGATAGGATCGATCTCGGTAACGATCACACGGCAACCGGCACCAGCCAGGGAAGCCGCAGAGCCCTTACCCACATCGCCATAACCACCAACAACAGCTACCTTGCCAGCCAGCATCACATCGGTAGCACGACGGATAGAATCCACCAGTGATTCTTTACAGCCGTATTTGTTATCGAACTTGGATTTGGTAACCGAATCGTTTACGTTGATCGCAGGCATTGGGAGTGTACCTTTTGCCATTCTCTCGTATAAACGGTGAACACCAGTAGTTGTTTCTTCCGAAATACCTTTTACGTGTTGCACCAGCTCGGGGTATTTGTCCAGCACCATGTTGGTGAGGTCACCACCATCGTCAAGGATCATGTTTAGCGGACGGTCGGCACCACCAAAGAACAGGGTTTGCTCAATACACCAATCGGCTTCTTCCTGTGTTTGGCCTTTCCAGGCAAACACACCAATACCGGCAGCAGCAATGGCAGCAGCGGCCTGGTCTTGCGTAGAGAAGATGTTGCAGGAGCTCCATTTTACTTCGGCGCCCAGGGCAACAAGGGTTTCAATAAGCACCGCTGTTTGAATGGTCATGTGCAGGCAACCGGCAATGCGGGCACCTTTCAGGGGCTGGCTGGCAGCGTACTCCTGACGGATGGACATCAGGCCGGGCATTTCGGCTTCGGCCAGGCGAATTTCTTTACGGCCCCATTCGGCAAGGCTCATGTCCTTTACCTTGTAGGCAAGCTTGAAGTCGATGTTTGTGTTTGCGAGAGTTGACATATTTTGAATTTAGAATGTAATTGTTTGAAGGGCTTGCACCACCGCTTTTTGCCCTTCTTTGTTTTGCTTCGCAAAGATACACGCCGTAGGAGAATATTCTTTCCAGTATCGAAAATTTAGGAAATATGTTCACGTAAACACTATTTTGCAGGAAAATAAACTGTTTGGCAATGGCGAAAGCAACGTCAAAAGAAGAAATGCCTGTACTGGATGCAACGGACCTGGCCATCCTGAAACTGCTGCAGCAAAACGCAAGGGCCACCATCAAAGAAATTTCGGAAGGCGTACACCTGAGCACCACGCCGGTGCATGAGCGTATCAAGCGCATGGAGGAAAGCGGTGTGATCAAACAATACGTTACGTTGCTCAACGCTTCCAAAGTAGGCAAGGGGCTGATGGTGATCTGTTATGTATCGTTGCGGCAACACAGCAAGAATGCGGGAGAGAAGTTTATTAAAGGCATTCTTGAAATGCCGGAAGTGCTGGAGTGTCTCACCATCTCCGGACAGTTTGATTTTATGTTGAAAGTAGTCGCCGCCAACATGGACGAATACTATCACTTCCACGTCAACAAACTTAGCTCGATCGAAAATGTAGGCAACGTGCAAAGCGTTTTTGTGATGGGTATCGTAAAAATGACCCAAAACCTGGTGTGGTAAGAAGGGAGTCAGGAGCAGGGGCAGGCAAGCGTCAGCATAAAGCAAAACCGGGAACAGCCTGCAACCGGAAAGAACTTACCATAAACTTCCCGCCTGTCAGAAAACGGCATTTTTTTCCTATCTGCCAACTGCAAAACCAAAACCCCTAACTCCAAACTCCCAATCCCTAACCTTAAATAATAAACGGATCAACGATCGCTGTCACCAGTGCTTGTGTCAACGGCTCATCAAATGATTCGGTAGCAGCATTGGCCGAAATGTTCATGCCGTTGATACCGGTGATAGGCACACCGGCCTGCGTGGCGGTTTCTTCGCCTGCATAGATGGCAGCTACACCCGGAATACCACCGGCGTCGTTCCCTGTGATCCAGGGTTTGTTGGCAGCGGCGCCACGCTTTTGCCGCAGGTAGCGGATATAAGCCGCATGGCGGGCTTCCACCGAATGGATCTGCAGGGCTGCCGTCAGTACTTCGTTATTGCTCATCAGGTTCCCGGCTTGTCCTTTGTAGGCTCTTACACCGGTATCTTCAAACGCCTGTGATACGGCCAGCAGGGTATCGTAATTGGAAAACACGGTGGCATACGGACCGTTCATGCTGCCATTGCCGGCGGTAAAATCAAAAGCGGCTGCAGTTAGTGTTACGGGTGCGCCTCCCAGTTGGGTGATCGTTTGGCGTAAAGCGGCTACGTGGGCCACTTCATGATCACGGATAGCAGTCAGCCCGGGAAGATCGGCCGCCGGGATAAGACCTGCCGTGCCTACCGCTTTTTTATAAAATTCCGATTCGAGGTATTCGAGTGTGAGGGCAAAATTCAGGACAGCAACAATGGAGCCCGTGCTTTGTCCGTAAGCCTTGCGAAAAAGAGAACTGAGGAACAGCGGGAGAGTAGCCAGGGCGATCTTTCCGCCAAGGTTGGTGAATTGCTTTAAGGCCGATCGCCTGCCATCGAGGCGGTCATACACTTCCGGGTCTATTTTTTCGATTTCGGTAATAACGTTCGCTACATTCATGATCCTGGTTTTTAAGACGTGGGTAAATTGGTGGCATTCACTTTTGATTTCAGAAAGCCGGCGGCAACCGACAGTACATCCCTGGGCGATTTGGCGAGGTCCAGGCCATTGCTGTCCACCACTTCGGCATTGCCAAAACTGTTGGGTGAGAGCAGTTCCCTGATCAGTGCCGCATGCCTGGCTTCCACCGAAACAATCTTGCCGGCTGCCAGCAGGTAGTTGACATCGGTGAGCAATTTGCCGGCGCCATTGTAGGCCGATACGCCAAGGTCTTCAAAAGCTTTGGCCGTGCCCAGCACGCTGGCCCGGTTGCCAAAATCGATGGCGCTGAAGTTGACTTCAAGGGCCGGGATGGCATTATTGCCCAGTGCTTTTTTAAAGAACTCGCGGTGGGCAATTTCGTGGTCGCGGATATCGGTGAGGTAAGCGGTTTCGGCAGCGGTAATGTTGGCGTACTGCGACTGTACCACCTGTGTGTAAAAAGCAGCTTCCAGTTGCTCCAGGGCATATGCATAATTTAGCACGCCAATATCGCCACTGCCAAGGTTGATGCCATCAACGCCGTCATCGTCTTTGCGGCAGCCGGTAAGTCCACTCATTGAACCAGCGACAACAACCGTGGCGCCAATCGTGCCGCCCCATCGCAGAAAGCTTCTCCGGTTGATCTGCGATTGCGACAGCGCCTGAGGAATTGTAGCGGCATTGCTTTTTTGTTTCAAGATTTCCATGTTGACTATTTAAAGGGTGAAATTTGTTTCCCACCGGTTTTATCCTGCAGTGGTTAATGGACATACGAGACCAGTTGTGGTTTGGATTTTAAACAGGAAGAGAAATTTTATTTTTTTTAGAAACAGTAGGGTAGAGAGGGGAGAACAAAACTGACAACGCAAAATGAAGTGGGCATTGTTGATACGGAATTACTCAACTGCTGCAGGCCAATGGTAAAAAGAAAGGCCATCTCTAAAAAGGAGATGGCCCGTTTTCACAGAGAAGAAGTTTGCTGCCCTTATTTTGCCAGCAGCACACCATCAACAACATGGATAACGCCATTTTTCTGTACAACATCAGCAATGGTGACAGCGGCTTTGCCACCGGTTTCATCCCAAAGCCATACGGTGCCGTTGGCATCAACAGAAGCGGTAAGCTTGCCGCCTTGCAGTGTAGTGATCACAGCTTTTCCATTGTTATCGTTGACTAGCTTCAGCAATTGCGCAGCCGACCAGATGCCGGCCACCACATGGTATTTTAGTACGTTTTGTAATTGGGCTTTGTTGGCCGCTTGCAAAAGATTTTCAACCGTACCAGTCGGTAATTTTTTAAAGGCAGCATCGGTTGGTGCAAATACGGTAAACGGTCCGTTGGTTTGCAGCACATCCACCAGTCCGGCGGCTTTTACAGCCGCTACCAACGTGGTGTGGTCTTTTGAATTGACGGCATTTTCAATGATATTCTTTTGGGCATACATCGGTGCACCACCAACGGTTACCGGCTCTTGCGCCTGCAGCGTAGAAAGCAGGAGAAAACTGGCAAGCGATAAAACAGCGATCTTTTTCATGCGTTTTGTTTTACCTACTTACGAAAAGAAAATGGGTGCAGATTGGAAAGCGGAAAAATTTTTAAGATGTTTTTCCCAGCACCAACAGTTGCTCCATGGTGGGGGCCGCACTGCCGCCGCTGTTTTCAAGCGTGATGGCAAAGGCATCGGCTTTGTCGAATGCGGTCATTTTTTGCGGCTCATTTTTTTGCCCGGATAAAAGACCGGCACTTATGGGCTGCCCATTTACGATTGCCCATAACTGGTACTGCTTACCGGCCGGTGCCTGTGGTAGCGAAAGGTCCAGCACAAACACTTCTTTGCTGGCCCTGTTCCAAAACACCTTGACCGAGGATTGCGGTTTCCCCGGAACCGGCTGCAGGGTTATGGTATTGACAGATGCATCCTGGAGTAACCGGAGGGTTTGCTCATAAGCAAGCTGCTGTGCCTGCAGGGAATTGTTGTTTGCCGTTATGGTTTGCACCTCCCTCTCCAGCGCCGCGGTGTTGCTTTTCAAGTTTCGGTTGGAAGACCAGAGAAACAGAACAGCGGCAAGACTTAGCACGAGTCCTGCCACGGAAGCGGCGAGGAGATAATTTTTCCTGCGACTCTGTAAAGGGATAACCTTTGCCGGGGACGGCTTGTTTTCTTCGATTGAACGCACCGGTGCCGCAACCGGCTTTTCAGCCTCGTTGGGAACATCTTTTAAACCAGCCAGTGTTTCAAAGATCCGGTCTTTTGCTTCTGCCCGTGGCGCCACTGTTGTCTGCATGGCAAGGGCCTCCAGCGTTTCGCTGATGCGGTCTGCTTCTTCTTTTAATTCGGGAAACAGCAGGAGCAATTGTTCCATCTTACGGGCATCTTCCTCCGGAAGCAATCCCATAACGTAAAGCTCCAAATCACCGGATGATATGATACAACTGATATCCACTAGGTCTTATTAATGTCAAGTCGTTTTCTAAGTTCAATGATGGTGGTGCGTAACCTTGTTTTTACCGTTCCCAGGGGCAAGTTCAGTATTTCCGCCATTTCTTCATGGGTGTAACCCAAAAAATAAGAGAGCTCCAGCAATCTTCGCGATTCCCCCGGCAGGCTGTCAACGATCTTCTTTAACCCCGCATCTGGGTAATGGCTTTGCACCGCCTTGCTACCTGAATGTACGTTGTCGGACAGGGAAATGGTTTTGCCGCCCTTGTTAAATTCTTTGGACCGCGTATGATCAATGGCACTGTTGCGTGCAATGTTCAATACCCAGGTAAAAAGTCTTCCTTTTGCCGGTTCGTACGTGGCAATGTTCTTCCAGATCTTGACAAACACTTCCTGTAAGATATCTTCGGCGGCTTCCTGGTTGGGTACCACCTGCATGATCACGCCATAGATCGCCTTGCCATAATGATCGTAAAAATACCGGTACGCCTGCTCGTCATGCTGCTTCAGGGCTTGCACCAAGGCTTCTTCCGTATATGTTATGGAACGGGATGACGTCATAAAAGGGACCGCAGTACCGGGACAAACATACCACTGTTAAGAATACTTTCTTTCATGCGGGGAAAATGATTTTGGGCAAGCGAACAGAGGTCGGGAACCGTGACATGCCACTACAACAAGCAAATCCAAAAATGGTTGAGATATATTTTAGAAGCTATAAATTGTTTTCTACATCGTGCAGGAGTCAATTAAAAATCAGCCAGTGCCGCAAAGCAATAGTTCACTTCTGCATTTTCTTCATTTTGTTCAGAAAAAACAATCAGCTGGGAGACTGGCTAAACATGAAGAACGATAACAGAAACACCAACTCGATGGCAGAATTATTTACGGCCTAGTTCTTGTTTTTAAGCACATTGTACTGATTTGTGAACGTAGAAATGGTGTGTTATGAAAACAGTGATCCGTCAACCGAAAACAGTATTTTTTGCCTTGTTGTTTACTTTATTGGCAACAGTGGCTTTTGGTCGTTACCCATCGGCACAGATAGGTTCCTCTGCCCAGATCGATTTGTTGCAACAAGAACTAAAACGCTTTGAAACGATAGAAAAAGAGGGGGGCTGGCCCAGGATCACCCTCGCTAAAAAGCAATACAAAAAAGGTGATGCGGCCCCGGCCATCCGTCAGCTAAAAAAGCGGCTGAAAGCTTCCGGCGACTATATTTCACTCGATACCACCTCACTTTACACAGAAGAATTGGAAACGGCTGTACGCAAGGCGCAGCGCCGGTTTGGTTTCCCCGAAAACGGCATTGTGGAAGCTTCGTTTGTACTGGCACTGAATGTACCGGCATCGCAGCGGCGGAAGCAGCTGGAGCGAAATCTGGATCGGTTACAAACCGAAAGCCTGGCAGGCGGGGAGCGCCACATCGTAGTAAACATCCCCGAATACAAGTTGCACGTGTACGAAGGCGGCAGCCACCTGTTTGAAATGGCCGTGGTGGTGGGAAAAGAGGCCAGTCCTACCGAAGCGTTTACCGATGAACTGGAGCATGTGGTGTTTAGTCCGTACTGGAACGTACCGCCAAGCATTGTGCAAAACGAGATACTGCCGGCGATGCGCAAACGTAAAAATTACCTGGCCGCCAATGGCTACGAGATCACCGGCCGCGAGAACGGCTTGCCGGTTATTCGGCAAAAGCCGGGAAAGAACAATTCGCTTGGCGGCGTAAAGTTTTTATTCCCCAACGAGCATGCAATCTATTTTCACGATACGCCGGCAAAGACCTTGTTCCGAAACCGCATCCGGGCTTATAGCCATGGTTGCATACGACTGGCTGAACCGGAAAAGCTTGCGGAATACCTCCTGCAAAACGATCCTTCCTGGAACCCGGGACAAATCAGCCGGGCGATGAATAGCGACAAGGAGCAGTGGGTTAAGTTGTCAGCGCCTGTGCCGGTTTCCATCGTGTATTACACGGCCTGGGTGGACAGAAACGGCGAACTGAATTTTAGAGATGATGTTTATGGAAAGGATATTTAATTATTGATTATTTCGGAGTCCGCATAGCGTCAACAGAATAATGAATAACCAGTAATCAAATGCACAGGTAGTGTAAAAACGTTAAGATTGAAACCAGCCATTGGCAGGCGGCAAAAGCTTCTCTATATTGGTGTAAATTTTTACCGCCATGCGTGCTTACATTGGCCACCTTATTATTGCTGTTGCCGTTATCCTTGCTGTCATCATTGCCGCTTCTACACTGAAGTACAAATTCCGCTCAGCGGAAACCATCACTGTTACTGGCCTCGCGGAAAAAGATTTTATTTCCGACCAGATCGTTTGGTCGGGCAATTTTGTGCGAAACGGGTATGACCTGAAAACAGTGTACGACCAGGTAAAGTCAGATGAAGCCGAGATCAAGCGCTACCTCAATGCTGCCGGCATTCCCGATTCCAGCATTGTCTTTTCGTCGGTGAACATGAACCGCAATTACGACCAGCAATACGATCCCAACGGCCGCATGACCGGTTCTACGTTTACCGGTTATACGCTCAGTGAATCGGTGACCGTTGATTCCCGCAACCTGGCACAGGTGGAAAAAATGTCGCGGGAGATCACCAACCTGCTGCAACGCGGCATTGAGCTTAATTCCTCCACGCCGCGCTATTATTATTCCCGACTGAACGAATTAAAGATCGACCTCCTTGCCAAGGCTTCTGCCGATGCGCAGCAACGGGCTGAAAGCATTGCCACCAATTCGGGTGCTTCGCTGGGCGGACTGCGCAAAGCCAACATGGGTGTGTTCCAGATCACCGGCAAAAACTCAAACGAAGACTACAGTTACGGCGGAGCCTTTAACACCACTTCCAAAGAGAAAACGGCTTCCATTACACTTCGGGTTGATTACGAGGTTCAGTAATCGATAATCAATAATTATTAATTACTGATTATTGATTATTTTGGAACTACATTTTTCGCCTATCTTTTTTCCATGATTGGAAGAATTCTCGTGTCGGCGTTGTTGGTAGTGATCGCAGCCAGGTCAGGGGCACAGCAATTCGGCGCCTTTCCGCCTTCCACACGCTGGCAGAAGATCGACAGCGATACGGCAAGAGTCATTTTTGACGCCAAGGTTTCGCCACAGGCCCAGCGAATTGCGGCCATTCTTCACCGGATGATGCAGGAAAACAGAGCCTCGCTGGGTGGTGCTGTTCGCAAGATCCATGTGCTGCTTCACCCCAACACCACAGAAGCCAATGGCTATGTGGCCATGGGGCCATTTCGCAGCGAATACTACCTGCTGCCACCTTCCAACATTTTTGCTTCCGGCGCCACGCCCTGGAACGAAGACCTGGCCGTACACGAATACCGCCATGTACAGCAATTCAGCAATTTCAACAAGGGTCTTTCGAAAGTAGCAGGTTTTATTTTTGGCCAGCAGGGACAGGCGCTTTTTAATGCGCTGGCTGTGCCCAACTGGTTTTGGGAAGGCGATGCCGTACACAGCGAAACGGCACTAACGGTGCAGGGCAGGGGCAGATCGCCTTATTTTTTTAACGGCTTTCGTGCGCTGTGGCAGGACGGCCGTGATTACAACTGGATGAAGCTGCGCAACGGCTCCTTGAAAGATTATGTTCCCAATCATTACCAACTCGGTTACCTGCTGACAAACTATGGCTACCTGCAAAACGGGCAGGGGTTCTGGGGCAAGGTCACGGATGATGCCGTCAGGTTTCGCATTCCTATTTACCCCTTTCAAAAAGCAATCAAGCAGGCCAGCGGCAGAGACTTTAAAACCTTTCGGGCAGAGGCTTTGCAGTTTTACAAAGAGGCCAGTGGCCTCAAGCAAACGACGGGTGTGCAGAGAGAAACGGTTAGTGATTTTCTTTTTCCAAAGATCATTGGGCAAGACTCTGTTCTTTACCTGAAAACCGCTTACAACAAGCTGCCTGCATTTTACGTAAAGGATAAAAAAGGCGAGCACCGCATCCGGCAGCGCAGCATCAGTTCGGAAGACTGGCTGGCATATTCCAATGGTGTGCTTGCGTACACGGCTTATGCCGTGCACCCACGCTGGGGATTGACCGATTACAGTGATATTTATTTATTGGATATTACTACCAAAAAAGAAACAAAGCTTACAAGCCAGGGACGATATTTTACACCGGCTTTCAGCCCCAATGGGGAAACGCTGGCGGCTGTTGCTTATACCGATTCCGCCGAAAACGAATTACGGTTACTGAACAGGACTGGAAGGGTTTTGGAGAAGATTTCACCACCATCGGCAGGTGATCTTTTTGTGCACCCGCAGTTTGTTTCCGATACCTCTCTTGTTGTGGCGGTTCGTCATGCCGATGCAACGATGTCATTACAATTGCTCACCGCCGGAAGGAGAGAAGGCGGGAGCCGTTTTCAGCCTTTGTTATTAGCCACCAACGCTATCCTGGGTTACCCGGTCGTACGGGGCAACAGGGTATATTTTGTTTCTTCATTAACCGGCAGCGATAATATTTTTTCGTTGGATTTGTCGGGCCCTTTGCCGGCGGAAGACATACTACAGCACACCACCGAAACCACCGGCGCTTATTATCCTACGGTGTACCAAGACTCTTTGCTTTATTCGAACTTTACCAGCAATGGCTTTCGGCTGAAGGGAATAAACCTTACCAACACCAAACCTATTGAATTGAGCGCAGAAAGTTTCCAGCACCGCGAGGAGCCTTACACGGTGGCCCTGGATTCGGTAAACTACAACCTGCTCGATGCGGCCGGTGATGGTGATTATAAAGTGAAGCCTTATCGCAACAGCACGGGTCTGTTTAATTTTCACAGCCGGCAGATCAATTATTCCGATCCTGAAATTTCGGCCAGCCTCTTTAGCGACAATATCCTGAATACGTTTAGCAACGAGATCTTTTACCGTTACAATTCGAATGAGTCATCGCATGGATTTGGTTTCAACACTTATTACGGTGCATTGTTTCCTGTGCTGAACGGCGGTTTTACGTATACGGCTAACCGTACACGCCGAACAAATACCGGAACGATCAGGCTCGATCAAAAAGAATTGCGTGCAGGATATTACGTTCCGCTGAATTTCTCAAGGGGGAAAACCTTTAAATCGTTGGTTTTTGGAAATGATTTTGTTTACAACGAAACAACGCCGGTGGGTGACAGCCGGAATGAGGACAGCGGAATCTCATCTACCTATCTACAGCATTTCCTGCAATGGTCGCAGCAGTTGCCTAGAGCGGTACAGCACATCTTTCCACGGTTTGCTTATACCGTCAATCTTTCGCACCGGCACCTGCTCTCTGAAAAAGGATTTCAGTTCCTGGGTGGTGCCACGGTGGCACTGCCTTCCATAAAAAACCACAGCCTTGTGCTGGGCGCCAACTGGCAGGAAACGGATACGGATACGTCGAATGTTGTTTTCAGCAACCGGTTTGCCAATTCCCGCGGCTATAGCGATTATTATTTTGCCCGCATGTGGCGACTGACTGCCAACTACCACATGCCGCTTTTTTACCCTGACTGGGGAGTTGGAAACCTCATTTATTTTTTGCGGGTGCGAAGCAATGTTTTTTACGACTATACAAGGGTGTATGCACGGAACATTAAGCAGCAGTGGGAGCAGCGCAGTGTAGGCGGGGAGGTTTATTTTGATACAAAGGTCTGGAATGCCTTGCCGGTGAGTTTTGGGCTGCGGGTGTCAAGGCTGCTGGACAGGGATTTTTCGGGAACGCGGCCAGCGGGGAGTACGGTGTTTGAGTTTGTGTTACCGGTGGGGTTGATACCGTCGGGGCGGTAGATTGATTGTGTTGTTTTTTGTCGTTTTGTTTGTTTTAGGTTGGTCCTTCTTTCCTGTAATTTGTTTTCCACCTTTTCTCTCCCGAAAAGGTGGAGCCAAAAGTTCAAGGAAAAAGTAAACGCTCCGCTGCTTTTTCCAGGGCCAGCGCACAAAGGTCATTCATTACAGGTTGCACTAGTCGCTGTAAGTAATCGTTCTCTTTCGTTACAGCATAAAGAAGCATTAGTTCATGCCCAATAAAGCGCTGGTCCAGTGAGCTTAGGGAAATATTTAGGAGTGCAGTTTCTGATTTTAGAATTGAACATTGCACATTGTCTATTGCACATTTGTATATACGCGTTGATCGCAGCTTACGATTAGCGAAAAGTACATCACCCGATAAAGGTCGTGGCAACAAAAACAGAAATGAAGCTGTTTCGGAATTACCTTTTTCTTTTCAAGCCCGGAGGGCTTCAATGTGAATAGCGCCGGGTGAAACCCGGTGTATAGATTGTATTGATGAGACCAGAACCCCGAATGGGGTTCAATGTTTAATGGCAACCTGCACTTCAACGGTTTCCATAACACCGAATGAATTCCCCAAAATTCATTTTTATCTTTTGAAAGACAACACGAAATTCAGCTTAAAGAGAAGTATTTGTTGTATCGAGGTTTAATGCACATCGGGCATTGAGATGATGTGGGGATGTAAACGGGAGACCCCTCCGGGGTCGGTACCCTCGCACTATCATCTACCACCGGTTGCACCGGTGGCTATTAACAGGAAAGCCCTTCGGGCTTAGATGAAAAATGGACAATTTTCTCAAATGGTTTAAAAACCTTTCAGATTGTACAAAAAGAAAGAACTACCAATTTCTAATTCCAATAGAAAATTCAGTCTCTGCCATTTGAGACGGCATTTTCTGCCATTTTAGTTTCAATTCCTGTATTCAATTCATCTCTCACAGCCCTTGTAAATTCAGCACATCGTCCATCGAAAACACACCTTTTTTACCGGCAAGAAATTCGGCTGCGAGTACAGCGCCAAGGGCAAAGCCTTTGCGGTTGTGGGCAGTATGGATGATTTCGATATCGTCTACTTCTGAGGTGTACCGCACATGGTGCGTGCCGGGAGCGGGGTCGGTTCGTTCGCTGGCGATAAAAAGCTCTTCGGGGTTTGAGGTTTCGTTGTTAACCCAGGATTTTTTACGGTCAATGTTGGCCAGCACTTGCTCGGCAAGCGTAACGGCAGTTCCGCTGGGGGCGTCTTTTTTCTGGGTGTGGTGAATCTCTTTCAGGCTGACGTCATAGCCGGGCTGCGAAGCCATCAGCTTTGCCAGCAATTTGTTTACCTGGAAAAAAATATTGACACCGATACTGAAATTACTGGCATGGAGGAAAGCACCACCTTTTTCCATGCAAAGGCTTTGGGCAACAGGAATGTTTTCATTCCAACCCGTGGAGCCGCTGACTACTGGAATGCCGAAGTCGATACAGCGTTTTATGTTGTCATAGGCGCTTTCCGGTGCGGTAAATTCAATGGCCACTTCGGCACTGCTGATCTTTTCCTGCGTAAAATCCTCGGTATTATCGATGTTGATCGCAAGCACAATTTGGTGGCCGCGTTGCAGCGCAATTTCTTCGATCATATGACCCATCTTTCCGTAACCGATCAAGGCAATCTTCATTTAAACACGAATTTGGAGCACGAATTACACGAATTTTTAAATACAACCGGCAGTAAATATTTGAACAGGGTTTTCTTGCCCGGTATGCACGACAATAGATGCCCTGTGTGGCAGCAGGTGTTCCAGGTTTTTGATACCAGTGAATTGTCTGGAAGAAAGGAAAGGAGCGTGGCTCAGGAAAATTCCTGCGAATTATGTAATCAGTCGAGTTTATGTTTATTTAAACGCTAGCACAAAACTCATCCCCGTAGTGCCGGCCATTTGGCTGGGACCAAACTTCATTTTAAAGCTCAGGTCGGGATTGACGTCGAAAAGTTTGAGGTGGGCATCCACAGTGGCGTCCACTACGTTCAATCCCCAGAAGATAAGAAACACAAGAACCGAATAATCCACGTTGCTACGGAACTCGTCGCGGTAAAGCCGCAGGGAGTTGGCATCGATGCGCTTGTAAATATCCTTGATATTGAAATAATCCGTAGAGTCCTGGAAAGGACCGGGCTGGTTGGGCCGCGTTGGGTCCCTTGCCGGAAGACCCGCCTTGTATTTTGCCTGGTAGGCAAACCGCAGTTCGCGGTAAGTTTTTACATTGTAAAAAAACACGTAAGCTGTTGTTCCCAACGCACCATAAACCAGCGGAAGCTTCCAGTACTTTTTGTTGTAGATCTGTCCCCAACCCGGGATAAGGGCCGAGCGAATGGTTGCTTTCTTTGGCGAAAACACTTTGCGCAACGAATCGATCCGGTCTCTTTCCGCCAGCACAGGCGATTTTTTTATTAATGTATCCACAGGAACCGGGGGCGTGGTATCGGTTTGTGCAAAACCGCCAATCCCTAACAGCAAACAAAATGTGATGGTATAAAGCAACCGTTTAGTCAATGGTCACACTCATTTGATCCAGCAATTTGTTCATTTCCTCCAGCGAGTAATATTCAAAGGTGATGGCACCGCTGCCGTCCTTGCTGTGCCGCAATTTTACCTTGGTGGCAAAATGCGAAGCGAGTTTGTCTTCCACTTTTTTAAAAGCTGCCGGCAGGGATTCGGTTGGCTTTTTTTCTTCTTTTTCTTTGTAAAGATTCCGCACCAGCGTTTCGGTCTGGCGAACGGAAAGGCCTTTTGATTTGATCTCGTCAAAAATAAAGAGCTGCTTGTCGATGGTGTCCACATTGATTAGGGCACGGGCATGACCCATACTGATATCGCCATTGCGCACCGCAATCTGGATATCGGGTGGCAATTTTAGAAGGCGGATGTAGTTGGTTACCGTGCTCCGGTCTTTGCCCATGCGTTCGGCTACCTGCTCCTGCGTGTAGGTCAGTTCTTCCATCATGCGCTTATAGCTCAGGGCAATTTCCATGGCGTTCAGGTCTTCCCGCTGCAGGTTTTCAAGCAGGGCCAGTTCCAGTAATTCCTGGTCGTTGGCCTGGCGGATAAATGCCGGCAGTTCTTTGATGCCTGCAAGCTTGGCGGCACGCCACCTTCTTTCACCGGCAATGAGCCGGTACTTGTTGCCGGGAAGCTTTGATACGGTGATGGGTTGAATGATATCGTGCAGCTTGATCGATTGGGCCAGTTCCTGCAAGGCCGTTTCGTCAAAATCGCGACGGGGCTGTTTGGGGTTGGCTTCGATGTTGTCGACAGGTACACGTAACACACCGGTGGCCGATTCCACCACTTGCGACTTCAGGGAACCGGCTGTGTTTTTCAGGTCGCTGTCAATATTTTGAAGGAGGGAACGAATTCCTTTTCCGAGGGCGTCTTTGTTTTGTTTTGGGGCGGTCATTGAGAGTAGTTCAAAGTTCAAAGTTAATAGTTCACAGTCGGCGGAGCGTACAGTAAACGTTAATAGTGCGTCGATATTGCAAGTTGCAAAGATGGTAAAGCTTACATAAACTTGTCAGGATTGTTGCTCATGTAGTACAGAATTTTTCTGACCTCTGTATTCTGACTTTACAATTGCATGTGTTCTTCCTGCGTAACATAAAGACAATCCTTTGCAAAATCGATCCAGACTTCCGTTTCAGAATTTTCTGCATCGCAATCTGTAAGCTTCGAAAGAAAATGCGGTTTGTATTTTCTTCGGCGATATGCTTCTGCCAGGTTTGTACTAACAGATCGGGATGATCGCCTGATCTGGTCCGTCAGCGAATATTTTTCTTCGGTCGGGAATTTTTTAGTGAGAGCAAAAATTTCCATCGACAGTTGATAGGCCTTTTGGTAAACAATAAGGTCTTTGAAATCACCCATAGCAGTAGTTTTCATCAAATTACAGAAAATCGGTCGAATAAAGCCTGGGCAGTCTTTTACGCTGGCACCAACGACTTTGAACTGTAGACTGTAAACTGCGAACTTCTCCTACGCTTCCAGCGTTCGTTCTTCCTGCGAAATTTTGGTCAGGTTATTTTTTTGCAGAATTTCTTTTGACAGGTTCAGGTAGTTCATTGAGCCCTTGCTGTTGGCGTCGTATAAAATAACGGGTTTGCCAAAGCTCGGTGCTTCGCTCAGGCGGCTGTTGCGGTGAATGATGGTAGTGAATACAAGTTCCTCGAAATGCCGGCGCACTTCGGCCACTACCTGGTTGCAAAGACGCAGGCGGCCATCGTACATCGTCATCAGGATGCCTTCGATCACCAGGTCGGTGTTCAGGCGGCTTTGCACAATTTTGATGGTGTTCAGGAGTTTACCCAAACCTTCCAGGGCAAAGAACTCGCACTGCACGGGAACAATCACGGAATGGGCGGCCGTTAGCGCATTTACAGTGATAAGGCCAAGAGAAGGAGAGCAGTCGATAATGATAAAATCATAATTGTGCTGGATGCCTTCCAGGATGTTTTTCAAAACCGCTTCCCGGTTGGGGTAATTGATCATTTCGATCTCGGCGCCTACCAGGTCAATGTGGGAGGGAATAAGATCCAGGTTGGGAATGTCAGTTTTCAGCACCACGTCCTTTGCTTCTGCATTGTTCACCATGCAGTCGTAAAGGCTTTGGGTTACATTCTGCAGGTCAAAGCCAACACCGGTGGTGCTGTTGGCCTGCGGATCTGCATCTACCAGCAGGGTCCTGTATTCCAGTACGGCAAAACTTGCCGCCAGGTTGATGGCTGTTGTGGTTTTTCCGACTCCGCCTTTTTGATTGGCAACGCCAATGATTCTTGCCATTGAGATAGTTTAAAGTTCGATGGTTTCGCCAATGGCGGGAAGAAAGAGATTCAGTCCCGCATCGGCAAATGCTCTTTTTACGTGTTCGTGATCAATTTTAATATAGCCAAAGGTGTCGTAATGCACGCCAACAATATTCTTGCACTGTATCAATTCAGCCGCAATGATCGCATCTTCATAGCCCATGGTAAAGTTGTCGCCAATGGGCAGCACGGCAAAATGAAGCTGGGCCCAGCGGGGTACCAGTTGCATGTCCATGGTCAGGGCCGTATCGCCACTGTAATAAAAGTTTTTTTCACCGCTCACCACAAAACCCATCGGGTTGCCGCCATAGCTTCCATCCGGCATTTCGGAGGAGTGGTGGGCCACGGTGCATTTCACCGTTCCAAAATCAAAAGCCCATTTTCCGCCCGTATTCATCGGGTGAAATTTCTCAACGCCTTGCTTACCCATCCAGTTCACCACTTCAAACGAACCAACCACGGTAGCCCCGTTTTGCTTTGCCAGCGTCACGCAATCGGCCACATGATCGGCATGCCCATGCGATACCAATATATAATCGGCCTTTACATCTTCCAGCCGGATGTGGCTGGCGAGCTCATTGGGTGTGATAAAAGGGTCGAATAACACCCGCTTGCCGCCCATCTCCACTGCAAAACACGATTGTCCGTAATAGGTAAACTGCATGCCTGTTTCTCTTTCGGTGGGCACAAAAATACAGTTAATGGGGGCATTATCAGAGGTTTAACATCAGAATAATTGACCTTGCCTATCTTTAGCCGCAGATTAGAAAAAAAGAGAATGCGTAACTCACCCTTTTGGCTGTTGATAGGCGGATTGATGATTGTATTGGATATTTATTTCTTCCAGATCGTTAAGTTGCTGACCAGCAACGCCGCACCTCGAACCCGCTCCACCATTCACCTGACCTACTGGATCTTTTCGGTGCTGGTGATCGCCCTGCTTTTTCTCTTGCCTTACCTTAACCTTGACAATTTCCGCAAAGGCTTGCGTGCCACGGTTTTTTCCGTGCTGATTGCCTTTTTTATCCTGAAGCTTTTTGCCTGTATATTTTTCCTCATCGACGACCTGCGCCGCGGCATTCAATGGCTGTGGGGAAAGATCTTCTTCGCCGGTGCCGATACCGGTACGCCGCAGGAAAGTCCCGGCATCAAACGATCGGTTTTTTTAAGCTGGCTGGGCATAGCAGTGGGCGGAAGCCTTTTCACCTCCCTGCTTTACGGCTTTACCAATAAATACAATTATAACGTTAAGCGTATTCCCGTCAAATTCCCAAACCTCCCCGAAGCTTTTCGCGGGATGAAGGTGGTGCAGATTTCCGATATTCATTCGGGCAGCCTGGTTAATAAAGAAGGGGTAAAAAAAGGGGTGGATATGATCATGGCGCTCAAGCCGGACCTTATTCTTTTCACCGGTGACCTGGTGAACAACCTGGCGGAAGAAATTGAGCCCCTTATGGATGTGTTTGACAAACTGAAGGCGCCGATGGGCGTTTATTCCGTATTTGGAAACCACGATTACGGTGATTATGTTCAGTGGGAAAGCCCCGCCAAAAAAGCCGAAAACATTGAAACCCTGAAAGGCCATCATGCGAAAATGGGCTGGAAGCTGTTGTGGGATGAACATGTGCCGTTAGAGAAGAACGGGCAGCAAATCGCCCTGATCGGTATCCAGAACTACAGCGCCCTGCGCAATTTTGCCCGGTATGGCAACCTGGCAAAAGCATACGAAGGGGCCCAGCAATACCCTTTTAAGATCCTGATGACCCACGATCCCACGCACTGGGATGCTGAAGTGCGACCCAAATTCCCGGACATTGACCTGACGCTTTCGGGCCATACACACGGTTTCCAGTTTGGCGTCGAAATTCCCGGCTTCCGCTGGAGCCCGGTGCAATATGTTTATAACCAGTGGGCAGGTTTGTACAAAGAGGGCCGCCAGTCCATTTATGTCAACCGCGGCTTTGGCTTTATCGGCTACCCCGGCCGGGTGGGCATTTTACCCGAAATCACCCTGCTGGAGTTTGCGTAAAGACAATTTTTTGCGGTTCGCCACGCTTGCGGATAAGATTTGCAGCACAAAAAGGCATGAATTTTTCGTAAGAAAGGTTATGTTTACTCCGAAACTTGCCATATGAGGGGAAACGCATTTTCAGGAAAACAAAGAGCAGCAGGCTTGACCCTGAGGCTGATCTTTCTATACACCCTTCTCCTCTTCGGCAGTGCAGGCAAAAGCCAGGAAAAAGACCCCCTTCTTTCCGATACCAGTTTTTACGATTACGATGAGATCTTCAGTGAGCTGGATGCGCTGCTGGATTCCTTATATACGCCCCGCAGTTTTGTGGTGGCCAGCCTCAGTGCCGGTAATGGATTTTTCCAATATGCCAATGCCGGTTCCGGTGCAAAACTGATGGCAAGACAGCAGTTGTTACTTTCACCCGCCCTTGGCTTTTTTCACAAAAGCGGGCTTGGCTTGAATGCCGGTACAACCATCATGAATGACAGCGGAAGCTTGAAGCCTTTCCAGTTTTCGCTTTCGGGTTCGTACGATTATCTCCGCAGTCATAAATTTATCACGGGTGTTTCCTACACAAGGTTTTTTACGAAAGAAGATCTGCCGTTTTATACATCGCCCCTGCAAAACGAAGTGTACGGCTATTTTACCTACCGCGATCACTGGCTGAAACCTTCCGTTGCCGCCAGTTATGGCTGGGGAAATCGCAGCGATATCAGCGAGGAAACCTTTTATTTTAAAGAGGTGCTGGAAGATAAAATAAAAGGACGTGGGCTAGGGCTGGGCCGTGGCAACGGGAATAATGGAAACGGTAACGGGAATGGAAACGGAAATGGCAATGGGAATGGGAATAACGGCAACGGCAATAATGGCAATGGGAATGGAAACGGAAATGGCAATGGAAACAACGGCAACGGGAATGGAAATAATGGCAACAATGGAAATGGCAACGGCGGTAATGGTGGAAACGGTGGCAACGGCGGCATAGGGGGCGAAATCTTGGAAGGCAGCGAAGTAACCAGGACATTCTCCAATGAATCCATTACAGATTTCAGCCTAATGCTGTCGGTGCGCCATGATTTTTATTTTCTAAAACTGCTGAAGAAAAACGATTACCTGCGTCTCACACCGCAACTTTCTTTTACCAGCGGCACCCAGCAATTTGGGTTCAATGGCATGAGCAATTCTTCTCTAACGGTGTCGGATAGGTCAAAAAATGTAAATGTGCTGACAAGCCAGCAGGACTTTGCCCTCGACAGCCGGCTGAAATTTCAACCGCTTTCGTTGACGGCTCAGTTGAAAACAGAATATTCCATCGGTAAATTTTTTATTCAACCTCAGGCCTACATTGATTATTATTTTCCCGCCCCGGATAAAAACCTCACCACTTCGTTTCTTATCAACACAGGCTTTATCTTTTAATATTGCAAAACAGTTAACAAGTACCGGCACCATACTTGAAAATGTTTCTGAAAATTCTGTTTATGAAACGAAAGATCCCACTCTTCGTAGCGCTTCTTGTAATAGCGCAGGTTTCGTTCGCACAGTTTAGCATTGGCGTCAAAGGCGGGGCTAACATCACTAAGATCGATGGCCAGTCGTTTAGCGACGAGTTCAAGTACGGCTATCATCTTGGCGGTTTTGCCACCATCGGTTTGGGTGGACGTTTTGCCATTCAGCCTGAAGTTCTTTTTAACCAGGTGCAGTCGAAAACAGGACAGGCCTTTTCCGACATTTACCAGCCGGTTATCGATGGCAATGAAAACATTAAACTAAATTATGTTTCCATTCCCCTGCTGATCAATTACAAGGTACTTCCCTTCCTGTCGCTGCAGGCCGGTCCGCAAGTTGGCATCCTGCTCGATCAAAACAAAAACCTCCTGCAAAACGGCAAGGAAGCGTTTGACAAAGGCGACTTTTCCATGCTGGGCGGTGCACAGATCAATCTCGGCAAGCTTCGCCTGAATGGCCGCTACGTGGTTGGTTTAAACAACATCAACGATATCGACAACCAGGACAAATGGAAAAACCAGGGCTTCCAGCTTTCGCTGGGTCTTGCTATCCTTTAACCTGTTGTATTTACACTTTATTGAAAAACCCTCTGGCCTGCAGAGGGTTTTTTATTTTTCGCCGCATGGGCAGGAATTGACAAGAGTGTTGGCTTTCGGCTAACCTCTTTGTACTTTCGCAGGCCGAACAGGATTTAAACAGACAATAGTGAAGAAATACCTCAAAGCAGAAGAAGACCTTGATTTTATTCCCATCATGCCATTGAATGAAGCCGATGGCGAAGGTGCGGAAATAGAAGTACCCGAAAGCCTGAGCCTTTTACCCCTGCGCAATACCGTTCTTTTTCCCGGTGTGGTTTTACCCATTACCGTAGGAAGAGACAAAAGCATAAAAGCCGTGAACGACGCCTACCGCGGCGATAAGCTGATTGGCGTTGTTGCCCAAAAAGACAGCACCATCGAAGACCCACAGGCAAAAGACCTGGAAGACATTGGAACGGTGGCCAAGATCATCAAGCAAATTCAAATGCCCGATGGCGGCACTACCATCATCATCCAGGGGAAAACGCGGTTTGTGATCGATTCGGTGATTTCGGAAGAACCTTATTTCAAGGCAAAAACATCGGCTCTGAAAGATGAGGAGATGGTGACCGATCCTGATTTTGATGCTTATGTTTCCAACATCAAAGACATTGCTACCGAAATCATCCAGCTTTCACCCAATATTCCTAGCGAAGCATCGGTGATCCTGCGCAATATTGAAAATGCTTCTTTTCTTATTCACTTTGTTTCCAGCAATCTCTCCATTGACATCCGCGAAAAGCAGGCCTTGCTGCAACTCAATAACCTGCGGCAGCGTGCCGAACTCTTGATGCAGTTCCTGCAAAAAGAACTGCAGTTTGCCGAGTTGAAAAACAAAGTGACAAACAAGACCCGCACCGAAATTGACAAGCAGCAGCGGGAATATTTCCTGCAGCAGCAACTAAAAAGCATAAAGGAAGAACTGGGTGGCGATCACAACGAGCGGGAAGTAAAGGAGCTGCAGAAAAAAGCCGAAACAAAAAAATGGCCCGAAGCTACAAGAGAAGCCTTTAAAAAAGGCATCGAAAAGCTGGAGCGGATGCACCCCACCACGCCGGATTATTCGGTGGTGTACAATCACCTCGACCTGATGCTGGACCTTCCCTGGGACGATACAACAGAAGATGTGTATGACCTGAAGCGGGCAAAAGAGATCCTGGATGCTGATCATTACGGCATGGATAAAATAAAAGAGCGCATTCTGGAATACCTGGCCGTTCTAAAATTAAAAGGCGACATGAAAAGCCCGATCCTTTGTTTTTACGGTCCTCCCGGTATTGGGAAAACTTCTTTGGGTCGCAGTATTGCCAACGCCATCGGTCGCAAATATGTGCGACTGAGTTTAGGTGGTATTCACGATGAAAGCGAAGTGCGGGGCCACCGGAAAACCTACATTGGCGCCATGCCCGGTCGTATCATTCAAAACATTCGCAAGGTAAAAAGCTCCAACCCGGTGATGATCCTTGACGAGATCGATAAAGTGGGTGCTGATTTTAGGGGTGATCCAAGCAGTGCACTTTTGGAAGTGCTGGACCCCGAACAAAACAATACGTTTTACGACAACTACCTGGAACTGGAATATGACCTGAGCAAAGTGTTGTTCATTGCCACCGCCAACAACCTGCAATCGATTCAGCCGGCGCTCCGCGACCGCCTGGAGATCATTGAACTGAACGGGTATGCCGTTGAAGAAAAAATCGAGATCGCCAAGCGGCACCTGATTCCAAAACAACTGGAAGCACACGGGCTGAAATCTTCCAAGTTCAAGATCAGCGAAAAGGTGCTGGACAAGATCATCCAGGACTACACAAGGGAAAGCGGTGTGCGGGAACTGGACCGTCACTTGGCCGCTATTATGCGTTACCAGGCAAAAGCGCTGGCCATGACAGGCAGCCTGAAAGCCGTACTGACCATTGAGGATATTGAAAAGATCCTGGGTAAATCACGCTTTACCAATGAGCTGTACAAACAAGCAACCATTCCGGGTGTGGCCGTAGGACTGGCGTACACGCAGGTAGGCGGCGATATTCTTTTTATTGAGGCCATTTTAAGCGATGGCAAGCCTGATCTGCGCCTGACCGGCAACCTGGGCGATGTCATGAAGGAGAGCGCCGTTACAGCGCTTTCTTATCTCAGTGCCAACGGTAAGAAGTTTGGCATTGAGCCCACGCTGTTCGAAAAGAAAACAGTACACATCCATGTGCCGGAAGGTGCCGTTCCGAAAGACGGCCCAAGTGCGGGGGTAACAATGCTCACCGCCCTGGCATCTGCCTTTACCGGCAAAAAGATCAAGCCTTACCTGGGTATGACCGGTGAGATCACCCTTCGCGGACAGGTGCTGCCTGTTGGTGGCATCAAGGAAAAAGTGCTGGCGGCCAAACGGGCCGGTTTGAAAGACATCATTCTTTGCTGGCAGAACCAGAAAGACATTGAAGAGATCAACCCTGCTTATATCAAAGGCCTGCGTTTTCACTATGTAAAAATGATGAAGGAAGTGCTGGAGATTGCCTTGCAGGATTAAGTTGGTTATTGGTTATTGATTATTGGTTATTGGGTTTGCTTATAATGTGCAGGCTTGCATTTGGATGAACGATGATGGCATCAACAAGGGTGCACCACAAATGGTACGATCATAAAATTGAAAGGCACTGTAGTATGCGTCCTCGCCAACGGCATGTTGGAAAGCAAAACCGATGATGGAAAGCATCTTCGCGAAGACGTCAGCAGGAGCAAAATCGCAAGTTGTCATACACCCGTCAGCAATTGAATGATAAAGTTTATTTTCATGGCCATTGCATGAGGCGTATTTCCCAATTGATATTGGCTGCCGGACTTTTTATTCCGAATGCCTTGTTGTCACAAACGACAGGGGGCAGGGCTGCCTACAATTTTTTGCGCCTGCCGTCATCGTCTTTCCTCGCGGCAGCCGGCGGCGTCAATACATCCTATGCGTTTGGCGATGTTAGTGTAACAGCTAATAACCCGTCCCTGCTCCAGTCATCTTTAAGCGAACAACTGCATGTCGGTTTTCATTCTTTTATTGCCGGAACAAAAGCTTATGCGCTGACGGGTGCCTACCATTTGCAAAGCGCAGAAACCACTATCGGGGGACACATCCAGTTTATCGATCATGGCAGCTTACCAGCTACAGACGCTGCCGGTAATGTTAGCGGTAATTTCCGCCCGGTTGATTTTGTGGTGCAGGTCTCTGCTGCAAAACGATACCTTCAAAAGTGGCACTATGGTCTTACGCTGAAATACATCCATTCTTCTTACGGGCAATACCGCTCCAGCGCAATGGCAGCCGATGTTGGTGTCTTGTTCAACGATTCGGCCAGGCAGCTTTCTGCATCTGTTTTATTAAAAAATATGGGTGTTCAGGTGACGTCCTATTCCGGCGAAGCCGAAGACCTTCCGTTTGACCTGCAGGCTGGTTTGACCAAACGTTTGCGGGATGCGCCGTTTGCTTTTTCGGTAACAGCGCAAAAGCTTCACCGGTTCGATAACTTGTACAACGATCCTGTTTTTAATGGTGACAACGGCTTCAGTGATCCTTCAGCAATCAATAAGATTCTTACACATTTTATCCTGGCGACGCATGTATTCCTTGGTCAGCATATTGAAGCAACCATTGGCTACAATTTTTTGCAGCGACAGGAATTAAAAGTTGGTGCAGAAGGCAACGAGCTGACCGGTTTTTCCGCAGGATTGCGGCTAAGCTTTCGCAAGCTGCAGGTGCACTATGGTCGCACAGCCTACCAGCGGGGCGTGGCTTCCAACCAGGTTGGTATCACCGTTCACCTCGACCGCCTGGGTGGATTTGGCCGCTAATGCTTGTGGTATAATAATTGGACATTTCCCCAAAATACCTGTATGAAGCCATTTTATGCAATACTCCTGTCACTGGTTTTGGGCGCCTGTTCTTCACCCCGGCAAACAACGCTTTCCAGCAGCAGTGCCAACCAGGCCATGTCGGGAACCGAAGATGCGGTGCTTGTTGCCAATACCACGGAGGACGCCGGTATGAGATCTTCACCGGCTTCGCTGCAAGGAACCTGGTATATGCATACGATGAAGCGGCAGGAAGAAATGCCAGAAGAAACCTTGAATATTTATATCAACCTGAATGAAGACCGCAGCTTTGTTGCCAACACCACCTGCGGGCAGATCAAAGGCCAGTATACCACCAAGGGAGCGAACATGACGTTTGGAAAAATTTCTTACAACCGCAACGACTGCGGCAATGCAGCGCAACTGGATGAAATGGTGCGCTTGCTGACAGATGTGGTGAACCAGTACTCCTTTAACGGCAACATGCTTTTCCTGAAGGACAAAGGAGGCAACAACGTGTTCCGGGTAACACGCTAGCTGCTCAGGCGGTACACCTCAAATGCTTCGGCGAAAGGAGCATTGCATTGCACCCCACGCACGGTGGCCAATGCCGTGTGAAAAGAAGCCTGCATATACGACCGGCCTTCCTGCGATTTGTACGCTTTTAATGCGGTTTGCTTTGCCAAAAGATGGTTTTCTTCCAACTTCTCGAAATACACCGGTGAAAAATTAAAATTGTTCCAGGGCAGTTCATACCCCAACACATTGCAGTTTTTAAAAGCCCGCAAACCTTCGGCATATATAACCTGGTGATCCTGGTGAACATCGTGCTGTGCTGGCAGGAAGACCGTTTGCGGCTGCAACTTTTTGTTCAGGCATATCAGCTCTTCGAGGATCTCTTGCCGGTGAAACAATAATCGTCTTACTTCAAAATCAAAAAAGATCACTTCCTGAATGCCCAGCGCAGTGGTAGCCGCTTTGCATTCAACCGCCAACGTATCGGCGGGGAGTTCGTTTGGCAGCGATTGCGAGCAGGTAGAAAAAGCAACGTAGATCACCTGTTTGCCGGCGGCAATATACTTTGCCAACGAAGCGCCACAACCCAATTCGCCGTCATCGGTATGCGGTGCCAGCACCATGATCTTTTCTGTCTGCAACATGGGGCTAAGATAATGGCAAACGCCTTATTCATCCAGGAAAGAAGTTGAATCTTTCAGCAGGGGCAATTGCTGGCCAAAAGCAGCATTGAGCAATACGCGGAACTGGTTTACGCCGGTGATGCCCTCGTAAAACGGCTGGTAGTTGCCGTTAGGAAGGTAAACAGCGTTCAGGTTCATGTAATAATAGGGAACCACATTTGGTGTCGGCACTTCAAACTGCCGGTAACCGTGATCCCCAAGTAATAAAATGATCGGAGGTTTTGCAGAGGCTTCCAATATCTTATCGATCATTTGGAGGTAAACACCATTTCCGTAACGCAGGTATTCAACATAGGAAGGTTTGTGAAAGTTGTTCTTGGGTGTACTCAGCAATGGATTGGGTTTACCATCGTGCCGGTAATAATAGGGGTGATGCGGTACATGCACATGCGTATACACAAATTTTGGCTGGTCTTTTTCCTGCAGGTCCGCTTCAAATTGATCCACCAGGTTTTGGTTGGAATTGCGGGTGTAATACAAATAACGGTCTTGTACCACTTTCACTGGAAAGGTGATGGCGAGGTGCCAGCCAATGTCTCGCCAAACCCGTTGCAAAAACGTATGGGAAGCAATAAAATCAATCCCGATCTTAAAATGTGATTGTGGCTCTTTGGTAGAAATGTTGTTGAATTGAAAGATGGAATTATTATAGAACCGGTAGTTGTGTTGCCGGAAAAAATCGATCACGGGATTTTGGTTGATAAGCGTGGCAGCTTTCACCCGGTCGGGATAGCTTTGGTTTCTGCCTTCCAATCCATTGATGTACTCCATGGACAACATCGCCGCAACCGAGAACGGTGTATAGTTGTAATTGCTGCGGCTTTTACTGATACGAAAGCCTCGCTTTCGCAATTCGGCTAGAAAAGCGTTGTTGTTGAAACCAAAGAGTTCCGAAAGTGACGTAGAATCTGCATACTCATCGGCAATGATCAGGTGTATATCCGGTGTGTTGCAATCCGCACAGGGTTTGAATTGAACTGTTTGATCGGGTACCTCTCTTTTGCGAAAAAGTGCGGGAACATCCACCAGCAACAAAACTAGCAGCACCAGGTTGAGATAAGTAAAAAAGCGGGCAAAGCCACTTTTTGTTTTACGCAGCCAGGTAAGAAAAACAATCAGCACCAGAAAAGAGAGCGGGAGCAAAACCGAATATTTAGCCAATAAAAAGTTTTGTCCAATTCTTTTCAATAGATCGTGAAAGGCACCAAAAAAAAGATGAAAGAACAGCAGCCCAAAGGCAAACAGTGCGGCCTTTTTATGGTAACGGTAAAACAGCCAACCAATACCATAAAGCACGGCTGATGCGAGGAAATACTCCGCCGTGAGTTTGATAAATTCAGCCAGCCTGACGGTGTCCTGGTTTTGCGTATAACCGTGAAAAACAAAGAAAAGGGGCAGCAGGTACAAAAAATGTGGAAAGCCCTGGATGCGTTGCAAAAAATTATTCATTACCGCTGCACAGTGATTTATAAATAAGGAGGCAAATTAAGAATAAACTATTTCTTTGCTCATTCAAAAGCGATGAATTGACGGATGGAGAAAATTGTTTACATCGGCATGAGTGCTGACCTGGTGCACCCGGGACATTTGAACGTGATCAAAAAAGGAGCCTCGCTGGGTCGTGTAGTGATTGGTTTGTTAACCGACGAAGCCATTGCTTCCTACAAACGGGTACCATATCTCAGCTTTGCGCAACGAAAGGAAATCATTGAAAACATAAAGGATGTGTCTGAAGTGGTGGCCCAAACTACCTTGGATTACGAAGCCAACCTGCGGCAACTAAAACCTGCATACGTGGTGCATGGCGACGACTGGCAAACCGGTGTACAAAAAGCCACCCGCCAACGGGTAATCGAAATATTGAAGGAGTGGGGGGGTGAGTTGGTGGAAGTACCCTACACTAAGGACATTTCTTCATCAGCAATTCAACATTCCCTCAAAGAGATCGGCATTACACCCGGCAACCGGCTACGGCGGCTGCGGCGCATTCTTTCGGTAAAAAATCTGGCGGTGGCCATGGAGGCACACAATGGCCTGAGTGGATTAATCGTGGAAGAAACCGTGAGCAAAAACGAGAACGGACAGGCCACCGAATTTGATGCGATCTGGCTGAGCAGCCTGACCGATTCATTTTCAAAAGGCAAACCCGACACGGAAGCCATTGATTTTACCTCGCGGTTGCAAACGGTGAACGAGATCATTGAAGTGACAACCAAGCCGATCATCTTTGATGGCGACACGGGCGGACGCATCGACCAGTTCCCTTTTATGGTGCGGTCGCTGGAAAGGTTAGGGGTTTCGGCGGTGATCATCGAAGACAAGGTGGGACAGAAAAAAAATTCATTGATCGAAGATGCGGGCCATCATGAGCAGGATTTTATCGAAGACTTTTGCCAGAAGATAAAGGCTGGCCTGGCGAGCAGGGTCACCGAAGAATTTATGATCATTGCCCGCATCGAAAGCCTCATACTTGGTAAAGGCATGGAAGATGCGCTGACACGAGCAAAAGCTTATGTAGAAGCCGGCGCCAGTGGCATCATGATCCATAGCAAGCAAAAATCACCCGACGAAGTGTTGCAGTTTGCAGGCGCCTTTCGAGCTATAGCACCTACAATTCCGTTGGTGGCCGTTCCGTCCACCTACAACACTATATCCTGGAGCAGCCTGGCCGACGCTGGCTTTAACATTGTCATCCAGGCCAACCACCTCCTGCGCAGTGCTTACCCAGCTATGAAAAAAACAGCACTTTCGATCCTCGAAAACAAGAACGCAGCAAGTGCTGAGGCCGACCTTATCTCCATACAGGAATTTTTTAAACTCATTGAAGACAAATGATCCAGCCAAGTCAATTTTTAGCGCAGCTAACGGAAGCGGGTATCCATATTTATGCCGGTGTGCCTGATTCGTTGCTGAAAGGCCTGCTCACGGCCATTGCCATAAATTTTCCTGACCAACATTTTATAACTGCCAATGAAGGTGCAGCCGTTGGGCTGGCCACGGGGCATTACCTCGCCACAGGCAATGTGCCGGCTGTATACCTGCAGAACTCAGGACTGGGCAATATCATCAACCCTCTGACCTCCCTTACTGATAAGGATATGTACGGCATTCCCATGCTTTTAATCATAGGCTGGCGGGGCGAACCCGGTGCCAAGGACGAGCCGCAGCACCTGGTTATGGGCCGGATCACCACAACGCTGCTGCACCAGTTGAATGTGCCATTTATTGTGTTGAAAAAATCGGATGAACATGAGTGGATCGAGTCCGTTCAGGAAGCCGTTGTGACAGCAAAAGAAAAAATGCGGCCTGTTGCTTTACTGGTTGAATCCGGCCTGTTTCCCGACGATGAACTGGAAGCGGAGAGGAGATATGAGCTGTCTGCCGAAGATGCGATACAACTGATCTACGGCCAACTCGCAGAAGACGATATTGTCATTTGCACCACGGGTAAGATCGGGAGGGAATTTTTTGCGTTGAATGAAAGCAGGGGCAAGATCAAAAAATATTTCCTGAACGTGGGCTCCATGGGCCATGCGGTTAGCATTGCTACCGGCATTGCCATGCAGGTAAAGGAAAGAGTGGTGCTGCTGGATGGGGATGGGTCGCTGCTGATGCACATGGGTGCAATGGCGCTGCCGGCCCATTTAAAGCTGCAGAACCTGGCCTGCGTGGTGCTGAACAACGGTGCCCATGGCTCTGTTGGCGCTCAACCAACGCTTGGCTTTGAAGTCGATTTCTGCACCATCGCCCACGGTTGCGGGTTTCAAAACCCGGTTCGTATCACCAGCCGCGATGGCTGGGAAAAGCTTGGTGAGAATTTCAGGGAGGTTGACTTTCTGGAGTTTCGCATCAACACAGCAAGCAGCGCTTACCTGCCACGACCAACGGCAACACCCTGGGAAGCAAAAGAAGCATTCATGAAGGCGCTGGGTTCTACAAAACACTAAGGTATGCAACAGGTGATACAAGGCGAAGGTTGTTTACAACAGCTTCCCCAACTTTTACAGCAAATGGGTGCACGCAGCTTGTTGCTGGTGACCGGTCAGCATTTGCTGCAGGAAAAATCCTTTCAAAAACTGCAGCAGGAAATTCAGGTTCCCTTCAAGCTGGTGCATCCTTCTGCCGGGGTGTTGCAGGTTGAAGGTATTCCTACGTTTGAATCACTGGACACGGTGGTAGCCATTGGCGGTGGAAAGGTGATGGATTTTGCCAAAGGCATTCTTTACAAGAACGGAACAACCGCTAAACTGATTGCTGCACCAACAACAGCAGGTTCAGGAAGTGAAGCCACACCGATTGCTGTTTTTTACAAGGGAAAAGAAAAAGTATCCCTGGATGCACCCCACCTTTTGCCGCATACCGCTATGTTGGATCCTGCCTTACTGGCAAATCTTTCGCCACTGCAAAAAGCCATTTCCGGCGCCGATGCCCTGGCGCAGTGCATTGAGTCGGTTTGGAACAAACACAGTTCACCAGATTCCGAAACCTTCGCCCTGAAAGGCATCGATCTTGTCATGCAAAACCTGCCTGCATTTGTTAGCGGCGATGCAGCCGCAGCAAAAAACATGCTTTGGGCTGCTTATCTTTCCGGTAGCGCCATTGCCCTTACCCGCACAACAGGGCCGCATGCGCTGGCCTATTATCTCACCGCTCACCACGACGTTCCGCATGGGCAGGCCGTGGCGCTGACCCTGCCGCTTTTTTTCCTGTACAATAACACCCAAGGGGCACAGGAACAGTTGCAAAAACTCTATGTTGTGCTGCAGGCAAAAGGAGCCGAAGACGCTTTTTTACATTGCCGTAATTTTTATAAAAAGATCGGGCTGGCGACAACCTTACCCGAATTAGGCCTGGCAGGCATTGATATCGATGCCTGGCTGCAATCGGTAAACCAACAGCGTTTTGCCAACAACCCTGCGTCTTTTGATGCCGGGAAGCTAAACGATTTATTCCGGCGATATTTGCGCTGATATGTTTTCGTTTTTTACTGAAGTTAAAACAGCCAACAGCCTTGCTTCGCAAAAATTCAACGTGATCTTTTTTGCAGAAAGCCGCTACTACTTTCAATATTACCAGCACTTGTATGAAGCCCTGGTGGCCGTACCAGGGATTTCTATTGCCTACCTAACGGCAGACAAAACCGATCCGGTTTTAGCGGACAAAAGAGTCAAGGCTTTCTACTTAAAAACAACGCTGGCGGGTATCTTTCCGCGTCTGCAGGCTGATGTGATGATCCTGACGATGCCGGACCTGCAGAACTTTATCTTTAAGCGGTCGCCCGGCGTAAAAAACTACGTGTATATTTTTCATGCCCTCGTCAGTACACACCAGCAATACAGGGCCCATGCATTTGATCATTACGACACCATTTTTTGCACCGGTCCGCAGCAAGTGGAAGAACTAAAGGAAGCGGAGCAACGGGAAGGGCTACCCGCAAAAACATATGTCCACTATGGCTACCCTTTGTTGGAAGAACTGAAGCAAAGAGCCGCAGCAAGTGAAGTTGTAGAAAACAAAGTCCTGATTGCCCCCAGCTGGTACAGCGAAGGCATTTTAAATACCTGCATCCTGGAACTGGTGAACTATATGGGCGAAGCAAAGGAGGAGATATGGATTCGTCCGCACCCCGAATTCACCAAGCGCAATCCAAAAATTTACAAGCAGCTTCTTGCCAAAACAAAAGGTGCCGGGAATATCCGGTTCGATACATCGCCATCTGTGTACACGCACCTGGCCGATGCCGGCTTACTCGTTACCGACAGATCGGGCATTGCGCTGGAATATGCGTTTGCCCGGCAGCGTCCTGTTTTGTTCATCGACACACCGCTGAAGATTCAAAATCCGGATGTCGGAAAATTCTCAATGGAGCCCTTAGAAAATAAGTACCGTAGCCAATTAGGCATTGCTTTATCGCCATCGGAATTGAGCCGGGTAGGAGAAGCCCTCGACAAATTAAAAAGTTCTGCAGCGGAATACAGAACTTCAATTAAAACGGTTGAGCAGGAGGTCGTATTCTCACCGGCCTATTGGCAAAACGGCGTTGAATTTATCAGGAGTCAACTAACCCTCTGAGTCTTTTTTCTTTCGTGTAAAAAACATCTTGATGCGCCACCACGATGTCTTCAGGAAAAAAGCAGCGCCCATGGCAGCGGCTACAAGAGCCTGCACCAGGTAACTGCCACTGCCCGGGTCGATATAAAGCAAGAATTGCGTCATGAGAAGTAGCTTAAGTTTGTTTTCGGCGTTATTGTCAACAGCGTTTCATACATCAGTTGAATGGTCTGCTCAATGTCGCGACGATGCAGCATTTCCACCGTGGTGTGCATATACCGCAGCGGGATGGAGATCAGCACCGAAGGGCAACCATCGTTGGCATAAGCAAATGAATCGGTATCGGTACCGGTGCTGCGGGAAACGGTCCGCAACTGCACGGGAATGGCCGCTTTTTCCGCTACCTCTTCCACCAATTGCAATAACTTGTTGTGTACCGCCGGGCCATACGACAGCGAAGGTCCGCGACCACAGGCTGTATCGCCTTCAATCATTTTGTTGATCATCGGTGTAGAGGTATCGTGGGTAACATCGGTAATGATGGCCACGTTGGGCTTGATGCGACGGGCAATCATCTCAGCACCACGCAAGCCAATTTCTTCCTGCACGGCATTCACCACGTACAAGCCAAACGGAAGCTTTTTGCGAGCTTCCTTTAGCAGGCGGGCCACTTCAGCGATCATAAAGCCACCGATCCGGTTGTCGAAGGCACGACCAATAAAATAATCATAGGCCAGTTCGTCAAAACCGTCCTGGTAGGTCACCACGCTGCCCACACGAATACCCAAATCCTCCACTTCTTTTTTGTTGCGGGCACCGGTATCCAGGAAAAGGTTTTCCACCTTTGCTACCGGTTCTTTTTCCTGGTTACTGATGCGGGTATGAATGGCCGGCCAGCCAAAAACGGCTTTCACCGGTCCGTTCTTGCCATGGATGAAAACACGTTGTCCCGGGGCGATCTGGTGATCCACACCACCGTTGCGCTTCAGGTAAATAAGACCTTCGTTGTTGATATAATTGACAAACCAGCTGATCTCGTCCACATGCGCTTCTATCACCACCTTAAAAGGATGCTCGGGATTTACCACGCCAACTGCCGTACCATACGGATCGGTGAAGATCGTGTCCACATGCGGACGGATATAATCGATCCAGAGCTTTTGCCCGGTTGATTCAAAACCAACGGGAGAGGGAGTGTTGATGTAGTTACGGAAAAAATCCAGGGAGTTTTCGGTCAGGATAGAACTGCTCTTTTTTGCTTTGGCCATGCACACTTGATTATCGGGCAAATCTAAGCAAAATGAGGCAGGAAGCGGATAGCGCCATCAGGCCATCGAGCAAAAAATAATATAAATAATCCGAATGATTTTTTTTAGAAGCCTTGTAAAGTAGGCCCATGATAAAGGCCGGTAACAGCAGCAAACAGGCCTCTGCCACCGGTAGCCAGCGGGTAAGCACCACCGTTGTAGCCAGTACCACCAACTGCGAGAACCAGAACAGCCTGTCCACACCTTTTTCATCCATCAACGTAATCAGGCTGCGGATGCCGGCCTTGCGGTCGCTTTCCACATCACGACGGTCGAACACAATACAGATGGCATAAATAAAGAAAAAGCGGTTGACAAGGTACCAGCCATGCCCTTCACCAAGTCCATCCTGAACAACAAGCAGGGGCAGCGATGCCGTAATGTGTGCCCAGGCAAAGGCCAGGTAAATGGTTTTGGCCAATGCAATCTTGCGCAGCCAGCGAAAGGGAGGTAAGGGGATCAGCGGTGCCGAATACAGGAAGGTTAAAAAGGCCGTCACACCCAGCCAAAACCAGTGTTCGATCAGGAGAGAACAACAGACAGCGGCACCAACTAGACCAACAAGGAAAAGGACGAGGTGAAGAGGCCTGTTAGCCAGGTTCCATTGCTGTTTTTTTGAGTGGCCGGGAATATCTGGCGGGGTCAGGTACCAGTGAAAATTATAGCTGCAAACCGAGCCGAAAAATACAAATGCATACAGCGAAAGCGGGAACTGGATGCCAAAAAGCAAAAATGCCTGGTACATCATCAGCACGGCGCAACAGGCAATAAACAGGCTTGTAAAAACAAAAAAGTCAAAGAATTTTTTCAGCAATGGTCCTTACTGGAATTTTCGTAGCAGAATTTTTTCGGACTCAACATACTCGCTGCGGTTGCCGGCGTTATCAAGCACCACCAGGCCAATGCTGAACTCGCGGTCGAAGTTGCGTTCAAGGTCCTGGAAGATGGCGTATTCAGGATAAAGGCGGCCATACGAAACCGTTACCCGCAATTCGATCTTTTGCTTGTTGGGAACACCCAGTCCTTTCAGGCTTAACCGTGTGCTGTCAACAGAAAGTTCGGTACCGGCATTGAAGCGTTTACGCACAACGATCACCGAATCCTGGATGTCGCCTTCCTGGTCGGTAACCGTAGCCAGCATTTCAATGATGGCGCCATTCACCGCTTCTTCAGGAGAAATGGATTCGATCTTCACCTGTGGGACCGTTTTGAATTTATCTTTGCTGCAGGCTGCCAACACACCGGCTACCAGGAATAAGGCCAAAAGTTTTTTCATAAAAATTTCCTTCTCAAATTTACGTGATGTCGATTGAAATACCTAAACAGAACGGTCTCCTGGAAAGGGTATTTGCTATCTCTAACGAAAAAGACTTCGAACAAATTGCGCAGGAAGTTTTCCGGGTCCAGTATCGTGAGAACACCGTGTACGGTGACTATTGCAGGGCCATTGGTAAAACGCCTGACCGGGTTTCATCCCTTACCGATATTCCGTTTTTGCCGATCCAATTCTTTAAATCGCACCCGGTTAAGACCGGTGATTTCACCCCGGTAACGGTCTTTCAAAGCAGCGGAACCACAGGCAATGTCAACAGCAGGCATTTTGTAAAAGACCTGTCAGCTTATGAAGAAAGCTTCCTGCGTTGCTTCCGGCTTTTTTATGGAGCTCCGCAGAAATATTGCATCCTTGGATTGCTGCCCTCTTACCTCGAGCAGGGTTCTTCGTCGCTCGTTTACATGGTGGATCGGCTGGTAAAAGAAAGTGGCCATCCGCAAAGCGGTTTTTATTTGTATGATCACAAGCGTTTAAAAGAAACCTTACTTCAGCTTGAAACTGCAGGACAAAAAACGCTGTTATTTGGCGTTACCTATGCCTTGCTCGATTTTGCCGAAGGTTATGGTTTTCCGTTAGGCCATACAACCATCCTCGAAACCGGTGGCATGAAAGGGCGAAAGAAAGAACTGTTAAAAACCGAGTTGTACGAAGAATTAAAGGCGGCTTTTTCGCTGGATGAGATTCATTCGGAGTATGGCATGACAGAGCTTTTTTCACAAGCTTGGGCCATCAATGGCCGGTACCAATGCCCGCCCTGGACGCAGGTTTTACTGCGGGATGAAACCGATCCTTTTTCGCTGGGACACAGGTCAGGGGCCATCAATGTGATCGACCTGGCCAATCTCTGGTCTTGCAGCTTTATTGCAACGGAAGACCTGGGCCGTTTGCAACCCGATGGCAGCTTTGAAATTCTTGGCCGCATGGACAATACCGATATCCGTGGCTGTAGCCAACTTGCGTTGTGAAGATTTTTTTCTTAAGAATTAAAAATGAAGATGCGTGGGCTTTGACCAAAGCAGCAAATCATCAGTTGCCGTGCTTCTTCGCGAATTGGAAATGGAAAAATGCCAAGAAAAGAAATTCCTCTTCTCTTTTTCTGAAACATCCTTTTTCAGCCAACACTCCAAATAAATAAGGCGCGGGATAAGGATGGGTAGATATACAGTTGTGTTGTAAGCAATCTCTCTCCAGTTGCCCGCCGCTTTAGCGCGGGGTAAACCAGATGTTATGTACTTCCTCTGTATCGGCTTTAGCCGAATGGGTTCGGATAAAGCCGATACAAATAGATATTGAACACACATTCATATCCCCGCGCTAAAGCGGAGGGGCAATTGGGAGAAATCATCATCCTTTGGCTTCTAAAAGCAACTGCACCGTTTCGGGTGTTTGTTGGCGTAGTACGATGGTGAAACCTGCCGTTAATTTTTGTAAGATCTCCTCGTTGTAATGCCGGATGGTGAGCAGCGTAAGGCCTTTTTTTACGGTGACGTCAAACTTATCACTTGCCTGCAGCGCAAAGGCTTCCACCTTTTCCGCACGGTCATCAAGCACACACAAAAGACTGATGGCGGCGTTTTGTGTGAGATTTGGTTTCAGGTGTAAGGACGAAAGCATCTCGAACGCTTCAGCGCTCAGACCTTCACCCACAAACGAAAAATCACGGGAGGTTAACTGCACCAGCACCTGCGCCGCTTTGTAAACAATAATCGGCGGAAGAACGGCCACCCGTTGGTTGTGAATACAAGTGCCTTCGGCATCCGGATCGAGGAAGGATTTTACATAAAGCGGGATGCCCTTGTTTTGCAGCGGCTTGATGGTTTTGGGGTGGATCACCTGCGCACCGTAAAAAGCCATCTCGATCACCTCGCGGTAGTTCAGCTCTTTGATCCACTGTGCTTCGGCATACTGCTTTGGATCGGCGTTCATCACTCCTTGCACATCTTTCCAGATCACTTGCCGCTCGGCGTTGAGCAGGTTGGCAAAAATAGCGGCCGAAAAATCGCTGCCTTCGCGGCCCAGCGTGGTGCTTTCGTTTTCGTCGGTGGCACCAATAAATCCCTGTGTTAATACAATATCGCTTTGCATAAAAAGCGGTGCGACCTGTGTGGCCACTTTTTCGGCGGTTATCGTCCAGTCGATGCGGGCATCGCGAAAGGCATTGTCCGTCCGCACCACATCGCGTACATCGATCCACTCGTTGTTGATACCGGCGGTTTGGAGATACTGGCTGACGATGGCCGAGGAAAGCAGTTCGCCCACGCAAACCACCTGGTCGTAGTAATAATCAAAATTCCGAACAGGCTTATCGTGCAGCAGCCATTCAATCTCGGTATAAAAATCTGAAAGCTGGGAGAGGGGGCTGCCCAGCAATTCTGTGGCAAGCGCATTGTGGCTTTGTTTTACACCGGCAAAAAGTTGCAGAGCCGCTTCTTTTTCACCGGCAAAAAACGTCTCCACCACGCCTTCCAGCGCATTGGTGGTTTTGCCCATGGCCGAAACAATGATCAGCAATTTTTCTCCTTTGTATCGCTTCAGAATTTCCGCTACGTTGCGGATGCGTTCTGCCGTGCTAACCGAGGCACCACCAAACTTAAAAACCTTCATAGCGGCGAAGATAACCTCCGGTTAAGAACAGGAAAAGCGGTATGCATTGTTTCCTCCATTATTTGCCTATCGCCTATTGTCCATTCTTTACTCTTCGTCTTCTCCATTGATACGATCCAGGGTCTTCCGACCCTTGATGGTGCCGCGCAGGCAGTACTCGCAGGCACAGGGCGGCTTGTTATGGCTGCCGGGGAAATGCCGCCAGCCAAGGGTTTGCGGCAGGTGCGCAACTTTAGTGATCTCAGACGCTTCAATTTTACGGTCAACGATCAGCTCATACCCAAGTGGATCATCTATATCCATGATCTCCCGGATGGCCTCGCCCAGCGTTATGTGGCGATGGGGTTTGCCATACCGGCCGGCATATACTTTTTCGTCGGAGGGCAGCCTGAAGTAAACACCAACATAGGTGCGGGCACCGCTTTGCTTTAACTCCCGCAGCCATTGGTGACTGACATAAAAATTGGGCAGCACCGGCATGCAGAACACACCGGTTTTGTAACGACCGGTTTTGATCCCGTTTTTGATGATCTTTTGCATGTTTTTTTCATCGGCCAGGTGTACAAGCGTGGGCATAGGGCTAGGTTTGATTGGCCCTAAAAATAAGCGGAACCGGGATAGAAAACGAATGGTTTCGGTTAGCCCCGGAAGGAGAAGGTTAAAACAGGGTGTCGCTGGTAAAACCCCTGATTACAGCCATGCTTTTTGGTGCCGGCCTTTACCCCTAAAACAGGCTGCTTTTTTTAAGAAATAAACTTCATTTGACACGGTCTGCAAAAAGCAAATTTTGCAGTGAAATCCGTACCTTGTACCCATTATTAGACTAAATACTGAGCACTATGATCAAAATGCAAATCATCGGCAATCTGGGCAAGGATTGCGTTGTTAACACCGTTAACGGGAAAAATGTAATCAACTTTACCGTGGCGCATACTGAGAAGTATCGCGACAGCCAGGGTAACAACCAGGAAAAAACAACCTGGGTTGATTGCGCTTACTGGACCGACCGCACGGCCGTTGCCCCTTATTTACAAAAAGGAACGCAGGTTTATGCGGAAGGTACGCCTGAAGTCCGCTCTTTCACCCGCAACGACGGCACTGCCGGCGCTTCGCTTTCACTTCGTGTAAGGGAAGTACAGTTGCTGGGCCGCAAAGGCGAGGGCAATGGCTTTGGTGGCGGTGACAGCCAGCCCCGCCAGGAACAGCAACAGCAAACACAAGAAAGATCAGCCGTTGGCATTAGCCACGACGTAGCAGATGATCTTCCCTTCTGATAAAGCCTTGCAAAAAGAAAAATGCTCCCATCAGGGAGCATTTTTTTATTGGACACACACACATGAAAAAATGAAAAGAGAATTGGCCGCTTCTTTAGTGGCAAATCACCTCGCTACCCGAAACCTGCGGCAGCGCAGGACTGATATAAGGAATGCCCAGGTTCAATCCACGCAGCACCAGGAGTGCCGCCATGCAGGCCAGAAAAACAGGAATGGTTTTGCGCAGACGCATTCTTACCTGCTGGCTAACGAAACTTCCAAAAAATACAGCCGATAACATAGCAGGGAACGTTCCCAAACCAAATGCTGCCATAAAAACGCCGCCGTTCACCGCGCTGCCTGTAAGAAAGGATGATGTCAGGGCCAGGTAGATCATGCCGCAGGGAAGTAATCCGTTTAACATGCCAATGCCAAAGAGCGAACTGTTGGTAGGCGAGGAGAGTAGCTTACCCAACTGGGTGCGCAGGGCCAGGAAAGCGCCTTTGGCAAAGGTTCGTTGTGACAGTGAACGCTTAAACCCTGAAGGCAGGAGAAGATAAATCAAAATGGCAGCGCCAACACCGATGGAAAGCCCACTTTGAATGCTGGGAGTGATGAGAAAATCACCGGCCAATCCCAGCACCAATCCAAGCCAGGTATAGGTTAGCACACGGCCCAGGTTATACAATACACCACCGTACAGACGGCTGCCGGTGCCCCTGTTTCCAAGGGGCAGTGCCATGGCCAGCGGTCCGCACATGCCAATGCAGTGCAGGCTGCCCACAGCTCCCATCACAAAGCCCATGCTGGTTATTTCGGTGATGCTCATACGTTTTTTAAAAAAAGATCGTGCTTTCGTGGTAAAAGGTTTTGCCACCGGTCTGCCAGGAAAGTTTTACCTGGTACATGCCGGAGAGTTCCTTTTCTAATTGCAGCTTGTAAAAACCATCGGTAGTGGAAAAGTCCTGTCGAATGTCTTTGGCGGCATCAGAAGGCCGGTAGAGATACACATCGCCCTGCACGGCTTTACCATTGAATTCTCCCGGCAATTGCACTGAAACCGAATTCACGGTATGCTGGATCTTTGGCGGTGAAGAAAGGTTGGCCACCCGGTCTTTCTGGTCGATGACGTCCTGGTATTTCAGCTCTGCTTCGTAATAATTTTCCGTCACGAGGTCATAACTCTGGTTGCTGGCCTTGAAAACGAGAAAAAGCATCCCAATGACAAAAAGCGAATACCCGATAAAAATTTTATAGCCCCAACTGATACGCATGTTTGCTCTGTTTTGAAAGGTTCGATGTTTTTTTGTTCGATGTTCGAAGTTTGAGGTTCGATGTTCTTTTGCTCATAACCCACGGCTCTCAGCTCCTGCCTCATCTCGGCGCCATAAAAGTAGTCTCAGTCACCTCTATGCGTTTATGATCCTGGTACACGCCGATCCTGATCTTTGTCTTTCGTTTGCTCAACTGGTCAGGAGTTATTTTGATAAAGAAAGGCGACTGGTAATAAGATTCTCCCGCTACGGTCAGCTTGTTGCCGATCACCTGCACTTCTCCCTCCAGGTCTTCCAGCTTCAGAGTCAGCGGAACATCTTTGCGGGTTTTGTTAGCCAGCTTAATGCTGTACAGGTTGGCAATGCGGCCATCGGGCAGGGTTTGGTAGATCTGTCCTGGCGTACGAAGGACTGTCGCATCCACGTCAGTGCGGCTTGCTACTAAAAAGCCCAGGAAACAAAGAAGCAAAACCAGCACGGCAGAATACGCCGCCACCCGCCAGTTGAACTTGTTCTTTTTGCCGGTAGCGATGTTTTCTTCCGAATCGATGCGGATCAACCCCAGTGGTTTGTTGATCTTTGTCATGATGTCGTCGCAGGCATCGATACAGGCCGTGCAGTTCACGCATTCGAGCTGTGTGCCGTTACGTATATCGATCCCCGTTGGACAAACCCTAACGCAGGCAAAACAATCAATGCAATCGCCCTGCGAAAGATCCAGTTCTGCTTTTTTCAGCTTTCCCCTGGGCTCGCCGCGACCATAGTCGTAAGCAACCACCATCGACTTTTTATCGAGCAGCACACCCTGCAGCCGTCCATACGGACAAACCACCAGGCAGACCTGCTCACGGAACCAGTAAAAGACAAAAAAGAAAACGGTGGAGAAACCCATCAGCGACAGGAAAGTGACATAGTGTTGAAAGATGCCGTTCTTCACCATCACCTTTAATTGGTCCATACCAATGATGTAGGAAAGAAAAAAGTTGGCGATAAGAAAGGAGATGGCGTAGAACACTGCCATTTTCACAGCCCGCTTGCGGATCTTGTAGCCATTCCAGGGCATTTCCCGCAGCCGTCGCTGGGCCTGCGCATCGCCGTCAAGCCAGTACTCGATCTTGCGAAAGATCATTTCCATAAAAATGGTCTGCGGGCAGGCCCACCCACAAAAAGCCCGTCCGAAAACCACGGTAAACACAGAGATGAAAACAATAAAAGTTAGCAACCCAATGGCAAAGATGAAAAAGTCCTGCGGCCAGAAGATCTGTCCAAAAAAGATGAATTTGCGTTCGATCACATGAAACAAGAAGAGCGGCTCGCCATCTACCTTAATAAACGGCAGGGTAAAGAACACCGCCAGGTACAGGACCGTTGCCATTGTACGCAGGTTGTATAATTTACCCTTTGGTTTTTTGGGAAAAAGAAAATTGCGCTTTCCCTGGGCATTGACGGTTGCAATGGAATCCCGGAACGACTGGTCGAGGACCACTTTCTTTTCCTTTTTTACTTCGCTATTGGTTGGGGTGCTTGTTTCCATTATCGTTTTGCTATGCCGGCAGAATCTTTTGCTACTGGTGAATTGTCTGTTTTGTCTTCAAACGGATCGCCCTGCGGTGCTTTGCCATTGGGCGGGTTGGTGCCAACGATGCTTTTGATATAGCTGGCAATGTTCTTGATCTGCGAAGGCGAAAATGTTTTCTCCCACGCCTGCATGCCTTTTTCCGGAACACCAAACTTGATGGTCTTGAAAACATCGTTGATGGTACCGCCGTGCATCCAGTAGTTATCGGTAAGGTTAGGACCTACACCACCTTCGCCCTTGCCGCCATGACAGGCGATACAGGATTGCGCATAGATCTTAGCACCTTCTTCAATGCCTTTGGCATCGGCCAGTGTAACGGTTTTTTCGTCCACCATATCACCGGCTTTTTTGCGGTATTCCTCTATCTGTTTTTCTGCCGCTGCCATTTCTGTATGGTATTCCTGTTCAGGCGTAGGGCCTGTGTTCCATACGTGGTAGCGCAGCATGTAGATCACGGCAACAACCACCGTAATATAGAACCCATATTTCCACCAGGGTGGCAGGGAGTTGTCCAGTTCCTGTATGCCGTCATAATCGTGGTCCAGTAAGTGATCGGCTTCTTTTTCCAGCGGAATAGCCTTGGTAAAAAGCCTGGCATCCATACGGGTCCACCATTCGCGGAAAGAAGACGTGGCTTGCTCTTCGTTACCGATCGTCTTGATCTTTGACGCCAGGTGCATGACCCCAAAAAAGATCAGCAGCAGCAGGAGGAGAAGACCAATTGTTGCCACGTTAAAGAAGGGGTCAGACGGCGGTGTAACCGTTGCTTCCTGCGCTTCAGCAGCCAGTTCCTGTGCGGTTGCCGTAAAGCTTCCGGCACAAAAAAACAGGAAGGAGAGGCCCCATTTTACATTCAGTTTGTTTCTCATACAAATCAAGCTTGTTTTACAGTATTCAGTGTGTTTGTGGTTTCGGGTTCCAGGTCCAGCGGCATGTGGCGCAGGTCTTCTGCCCGTTGCTTGTCCATTCGTTTTACGAGGTAAAGCATCGCAGCAAAAAACAGCACAAATACAAGCAGCGAAAACACGGGGTAGATGTCGATGTCTTTGATAGACGCGGCGTAGTTTTTTATATACTTAAGCATAACTAACGTTTGTGAGTGGTGAGTGGTCAGTGGTGAGTCGGTGGTTTTTTCATTGACCACTCACGACTCACCACTCACCGGTTTATTTGTTTTCCGCTGTTTGTTTATTCTTGCCAATGTCAGTGCCGAGGCGCTGGAGGTAAGCAATGATGGCAATCACTTCTTTATCGGCTTTAACAGTGATGTTGTCTTTTTTCAGAGAAGCGGCAATCTCGCCGGCCTGTTCCATCAGGTCTGCATTGGCTTTTTTGTCATAACCTTCTTCGTAGGGAACACCTAGCTTTTGCATGGCCCTGATCTTACCCGGTGTGCTGGTCGTATCCAGGCTGTTGTCGATAAGGAACGAATACGGCGGCATTACCGAACCCGTTGAGATAGCCTGCGGATCATCGAAGTGGTTAAAATGCCAGGTGTTGGATTTTTTGTTGTTGCCCACACCGGCGCGGCTCAGGTCTGGCCCTGTTCTTTTCGATCCCCACTGGAAGGGGTGATCGTATACAAACTCTCCGGCTTTGGCATATTCGCCATAGCGTTCGGTTTCGCTGCGGAACGGGCGGATCATTTGCGAGTGACAGGTATAACAACCTTCGCGGATATAGATATCACGTCCTTGTAATTCCAACGGTGTGTAAGGCTTCACGCTGGCAATGGTGGGAATGTTTGATTTCACCAGGAAGGTGGGGATCATTTCCACGGCGCCACCGATCAGGATCACGATCAGCGACAGCACCAGCAGTGGTGTCGGCCTGCGCTCGATCCAGCGGTGCCAGTGTTCGCCTTTGTGCTTTACGTATTCTTTTTCCAGCGCAGGCGCTTCGGCAGCTTCGTTTGCCAACAGTTTGGCTTTGCGTACGGTTTTAAAGATGTTGTACATCATAATGATGGCACCGAGTACAAACAAGGCCCCGCCAAAACCACGCACAGCGTAGAAAGGCTTCATGAACGTAACTGTTTCCAGGAACTGGTATTTCAGTTGGCCGCTCGGTGTGAATTCGTTCCACATAGAAGCCTGCATAAAGCCGGCAACGTACATGGGAATGGCATAGAACAGGATACCCAGTGTAGCGATCCAGAAGTGGAAAGAAGCCAGCTTTTTCGAATAGAGTTCGGTGCGGAAGATCTTTGGGATCAGCCAGTACACGATACCAAAGGTGAGCATGGCGTTCCAGCCTAAACCACCAACGTGTACGTGGGCAATGGTCCAGTCGGTAAAATGGGAGATGGCGTTGATGCTTTTCAGCGAAAGCATCGGCCCTTCAAAAGTTGCCATACCATAACAGGTAACGGCCACCACCATAAATTTCAGCACAACGTCTTCGCGAACCTTGTCCCAAGCGCCACGCAGTGTAAGCAAACCGTTGATCATACCACCCCAGCTAGGGAAGATGAGGGTAAACGAAAACACAATACCCAGCGACTGCGCCCAGTTGGGAAGGGCAGAATACAGGAGGTGGTGCGGACCGGCCCAGATGTAAATAAAGATCAAGGCCCAGAAGTGGATGATAGAAAGTTTATACGAATACACGGGACGATTAGCTGCCTTGGGCAGGAAGTAATACATCAGTCCCAGGTAAGGTGTGGTGAGGAAGAAGGCCACGGCATTGTGACCGTACCACCACTGCACCAGCGCATCCTGTACACCGGCATAAACGGGGTAGCTTTTCAGGAAGCTTACAGGGATCTCGATAGAGTTCACTACATGCAGCACGGCAACGGTAATGAAAGTGGCAATGTAAAACCAAACGGCCACGTATAAGTGCCGTTCGCGGCGCTTGAGGATAGTGGCAAACATGTTCCAGCCAAAAATTACCCAAACCACGGTAATAGCAATGTCGATGGGCCATTCCAGCTCGGCGTATTCTTTACCGGACGTATAACCCAGCGGCAGGGTAATGGCGGCGGCCACGATAATAAGCTGCCAGCCCCAGAAGTGGATCTTTCCCATCAGGTCACTCCACATACGGGTCTTCAGCAGGCGTTGGATGGAATAATAGTATCCCATAAAGATGCCATTGCCCACAAAGGCAAAGATCACCGCGTTGGTGTGCAGCGGACGCAGTCGGCCAAAACTAAAATTAGCGCCCATGTTGAGCGTTTGCGGAAAAACAAGCTGCAGGGCCACCCAAAGGCCGCCCAGCATTCCCACCACGCCCCAGATGATGGTGGCGTAGGCAAAGTTGCGGACAAGGGTATTGTCGTAATAAAACGTTTCCAGGTTGCCTGCTCTTGTTTTGGCGTGAAGAACTTTCGGCTCTACCGATGATTGTTGTAGCATCTTTGGTCGTTATTTAGAAGTTTTGTTTTCAGGAATGGTGTCGTCAAACAGCATGCGTACCGAAGGTGTGTAGTCGTCGTCATACTGGCCTTTTCTCACCGAAATGATAAAAGCCGCCAGGAAGGTTCCGGCAACAATGACACTGATGATGACAAGGATGATGATAACGCTCATGGGAAGTATTTCAGGGTCAAAAGTATTTTTCACCCGCAGCGATAGGGATGAGGTCTGTCAAAGGTTTTTATGAGAAAAATCAGGTTAAGCAAACGCCTGGAAGGCTATGCGGTGGGAAGGATGGGCAATTTGCAATAGGCAATTGACAATACGCAATGGGCAATGATCAAATTAAAATGCTCAATATGCAATTCTCAATGTTCAATTTTCAAATGAAAAACAGGCCATTCAAGCATTCCCGAATCCCGCTGGTTCAGCGCCTTATTGCGCATTAGCTAACGTTTCTATTTGCTGTTAAGAAAGGATAGCGCCATACAGCGCCTGCAGTGTCTTGCTTTATAGGCCGATTAATGAAATTTGTATCATGCTGCCTATAGTGAAGAATGTAGCGCAAGAGAAAGAATGCATTCAACGTGCATTGTGCAACCAGTAATGAAAGCCTGTTGTGCGCTGGCCCGGAAAAAGCAGCGGAGTCTTGTCATCCTGAGCTTGTCGAAGGATGCTTTTTCCTTGAACTTTTGGCTCCACCTTTTCGGGAGAAAAAAGGTGGAAAGGGAAACTACCTAGCGTAAAACCTGTCTGCAACTATGGTTGGTCAGGCACCCCATCCACTTACAGAGGTTACAACCCCCTCCGCTTCGCCGCCACCGACGTTGCCACCGAAGCAAACGTCACGATCGTTATCGACGTCATCGGCATCAGTATCGCTGCCACCAGCGGCGACATTTGTGCCTGCAGGGCAATACTCAATCCCACAATATTGTAAAGGAACGAAATCATCCAGCTCGCCATCACAATCCGTTTTCCCGCCTTTGCATAACTGATAAAAGCCGGCAATTTCTTCACATAGCTGCTGTCCAAAATGCCATCCGACGCCGGTGTAAACTGGCTTGTATTTTCCGTAACGGCAATCCCTACGTTGCTTTGCTTCAGGGCGCCGGCATCGTTCAGGCCATCGCCCAGCATCAGCACACGGGCATCGCTGTCTTTTTTCAGGTCTTTGATGTAATCGAGTTTATCCTGTGGCGACTGCCCAAACAACATCGGCGTTTTCTGCCCGAAAAAGGTTTGCAGCTTTCCTTTTTCAGCGCTGTTGTCGCCGGAAAGCAGGTGCAGGCCATAGCTTTCTTTTTCCAGGTTGGCAACCATTTCCTCCACGCCATCGCGGTAACGATTGTGGATGCAGAAATAGCCTTTTACACTGCTATCGATAGACACCCATACTTGCGCCGATGTTCCTTTTGCTTCCTGGTAGCCCGCCACAAAAAAGCAGGAACCTATCCGCAGCCGTTTTCCATTTACCAGGGCTTCCGTACCCATACCCGCTGTTTCTTTGTACCCTGTAATGGGAAAGGTGGCGTCAACGCCTTTGCGCAGCAAGTAGTCTTTTACCAGGCGGCTCAGCGGGTGAGCCGATTCTTTTACTAGTGTAAACACCGCTTTTTTCTCACTGGAAGAAAGGATGCCGCCAATAAATTCAATGTCGGCAGTAGAGGTATAGGTAAGCGTACCGGTTTTGTCAAACACCACCTGGTTGATGCCGGCAAGCGACTCGATCACGGTAGCGTTTTTCAGGTAAAGCTTGTTCCTGCCGAAATACCGCAGCATGTTGCCAAACGTAAAGGTGGCGGAAAGCAGCAGCATACAAGGACAGGCCACTATCAGCGAAGCCGTTATGGCGGGCAGGATATTGGAGGGGTTGACGAAAGCCCAGTACACGCCGGCAGTAGCGCAAAGCGTAAACAGCACCACCGTAAAATAGCGGCTCCAGGGATGCACAAAAGATTTTTCGCCATTCTTATGACTGGCAAAAAAATCGTTGTTGTTCCAAAGCTGCGTGATGTAGCTCTGGTTGACCGTTTTGATCACCTGCAGGTGAAGACTGCCGCCAAGCTGTTTGGCACCGGCGTAGATCAGTTCTCCTTTCTTCTTTTGCACCGGCGTGTTCTCGCCGGAAACAAAGCTGTAATCGATGCTGGCCTCGCCGGCGATGAGTATCGAATCGGCCGGCACCATTTCGCCGTGGCGTACCAGGATCTCGTCGCCTTTCTGCAAGCTGCCGATGGTTGCCGGCACTTCTTTGTCGCCTTCCAGTTTGGTAATGCCCAGCGGGAAATAAGATTTATAATCGCGGTCGAAGGAAAACGAATCGTAGGTTTTGTTCTGAAACCAGCGGCCGGCCAGCATAAAAAGCACAATACCGCTCATGCTGTCAAAGTAACCAGCACCGGTGCCGCTCACCACTTCGTAAACGCTGCGGGAAAATGTAATGAGAATAGAAAGTGCAATGGGTGCATCGATGTTGAGCCATTTCTGCCGCAGGCCTTTCCAGGCCGAAACAAAAAAGTCGGATGCCGAATAAAAGAATACCGGCAGGGCCAGGAAAAGGTTTAGCCAGGTGAATAGGTTTTTCAGCGTGCCTTCGGCTATTTCGCCGGAAGAAAAATATTCCGGGAAGCTTAGCATCATGATATTGCTAAAGCAAAAACCGGCCACGCCAATCTTATAAAACTGTTTGCGGTTTACTTTTTTCTCTTTTTTAGCCTCGCCTTCATTCAGGCTGATGTAAGGCTCGTAACCGATAAAAGCCAGCAGCTCTACCACTTTGCGCAGGGAAGTTTCTGCGTGGTTGAAGGCTATAAAAATCTCTTTGCGCTGGAAATTAGTTTTGGAGAAAAGAATGCCCGGCTGGATGGCGTGCAGGTTTTCGAGCAGCCAGATACAGGAAGCGCAGTGCATCTGCGGCAGGTAAAAGCTGACCTGCGATTGCTTGTCGTCGGAAAAGGTGATCAGCTTTTGTTTTGCTTCGGCCGTTTCCAGGAAGGCAAATTTCTCCGAGTTGTACTTGCCTTTTATTTTAATGCCCGGCGTGTTACTCAGGTCGTAATAGTTGCAAAGGCCATTTTCTTTCAGCAAGCCATAAACGAACTTGCAGCCGTCGCAGCAAAAAACATAGTTGTCTTCTACGATCGTGTTGTCGCAGGTTTCGCCACAATGGTAACACTGTACGGCAACGGGTTCCGGCTTTTTCTCTCTTTTTTTAACTGGCGCTTCAACTACAGGCATAGTACCGGCAAAAGTTCAACTGCCAGCCCTTGGAATTGATGAGAGCCGTCAATGCGAAAGATGAGAAAGATCATCTGAGCCAAAATGTCTGAACCCGGATTTGTTGGATGGATGGGATGTTTGGGATCATAGAAAAACGCCGTTCCATTGGAACGGCGCTTTTTATCCTGGAAATCCTAAAATCCAACAAATCCTGGTTCAGACTTCCTGCGCCCATTTATCCCTTTCATCCGGACTGAATTTCCAGGGAGCGAAATTATTTTCCACGTTACTGTACATGCCATTCCATTCAGCGGGCTGGTTGCTTTCTTCTAGGGCCAGGTAGCGTTTGAGTTGATTGATGATGTGCAGTGGGTCGATCAGCACGGGACAAGCCTGCACACAAGCCTGGCAGGACGTGCAGGCCCAGAGTTCTTCGGTGGTGATATAGTCGTGAAGAAGTGATTTGTTGTCTTCCTGGATAGCGCCGTTTTTATCGCGGGCCGCGCCAATTTCTTCCATGCGGTCGCGGGTATCCATCATGATCTTTCGCGGCGAAAGAATTTTACCGGTTTGGTTCGCGGGACATTGCTCCGTACAGCGGCCACATTCGGTGCAGGTATACGCATCCAACAGCGATTTCCAGGAAAGATCGGTCACGTCTTTGGCGCCAAAGCGTTTGGGACCGTCAGCCGCCGCTTCTGCAGGAACGGTCTCCGGCTGCATGGCATAGAGCACTTCTTTTTGAATCTCGGGCATGTTCACCATTTTGCCCTGCGGCTTCAGCCTTGCAAAATAGGTGTTGGGAAACGCCAACACAATGTGCAGGTGTTTGGAATAGGGGAGGTAGTTTAAAAAAACAAAGATGCCCGCGATGTGCAGCCACCAGGCACCCCGTTCAATGCCTACCAGTGTGGACGTACTGAAGTTTTCGAAAAGAGGCGTTATGATGCCGGACACCAAAAAATCCGTTTGCACATCGGCATAATGGCCATAGCTTTTTAGTTGCAAGGCTTTGTCCGACGCGTTCATGATGAGAAAGAGCGACATCAGCACAATTTCAAATACCAGAATATAATTGGCGTCTTTGCGCGGCCAACCTCCTGCTAGTTCCTGCCGGTTGAGGCGCGGAACTTTTACCAAGTTGCGGCGCAGCAAAAAAACAACACAGGAAGCCAGAACCAGGAAGGCCAGTATCTCGAAAAAATTAATAACAAAGGAATAGAACGAACCGAGGGTAGGCGCAAAAAGCCGGTGCGTACCAAAAATGCCGTCGAGGATGATCTCGAGGATCTCGATGTTGATGATCACAAAGCCACCGTAAACGGCAAAGTGCAAAAGCGCAACCAGCGGCTTGTCAAACATACGCTTTTGTCCAAAGGCCATGAGCAGCACATTGCGCCAGCGGGCCGGGTCGGGGCTAAAATTTTCATCGCGACCCAGGTTAATGTTCTTCCGGATGAAAGTTACTTTACGGGCAAAGACCCAAATAGCAAGTACCGTAAGGAGGACAAATAAAATTTGTTGCACGATTTGCATATAGCTAATTTAACCGCCGTAAAAATAGGTCAAATGAATTCTGCAGAAACAAAGAGTTATATACTGGATGGTGATGACGTAAAGCGCAAGATCCGGCGCATGGCACTGGAAATTGCCGAGCAAAACAGCGAAGAAAAAGCGTTTCTGTTTGCCGGCATTGTGGGCAACGGTATTTTGGTGGCGCAAGCGGTAGCGGATGAACTAAAAAACATTTTACCGGTAACTATCAGCGTGGTGACATTACAGCTGGATAAAAAAGATCCGCTGGAAGTTACCATCGATCCGCAAACTGACATCGAAGGAAAGGTTATCATTCTTGCAGATGATGTTTCCAATACAGGCAAGACCATGTTCTATGCGCTGAAGCCTTTCCTGCAGGCCTACCCGAAAAAACTGCAAACACTTGTACTGGTGGAACGCAGCCACAAACAATTCCCCATTCAAACCGATTATACCGGCCTTACCCTTGCCACTACCCTTCAGGAACACATTGCTGTGGAAGCAGCAGAAGGCAGGATTACTGGCGCTTGTTTGTATTAAAAGAGAAAGCTGCGAGCCGTGAGCTATGAGCTGTTAGCTACTTGCCACTAGCCAATAACCCAAAAACTTAATAATCTAATAAACCAACCCTCTCAACCGTAACCGGCCGTTGGAAAGTTCGAGGGCAGGGGCGGGAAATTTTAAAACGTTCAGTGCCGAAAAAACGGTGCGCAGCGCCTTGCTCTTTGTTTTAATCCGGGTGAAATCCACATCCGGCGCCAGGTACCACTGCCGGTAGCGTTTCAGGTCGCGGCGATCGAAGGTCAGCGTGCCGTCATCATTAGTTGCAATATTCTCGTAACCGCCAAACATATTTTCGGCGCCATAGCCAACGGCAATGTTCAGCCAGGCGGGAAGGTTGCTTTTGGGAAGAAAGGCTTTCAGGTTGGCACTGAGCCAATAGGTTTGCGCATTGTAATCTTTCAGCAGTCTTCCCTGGAAAGAAGAACCAAAAAGATCATTGGCCCTATTTTCCAGGTCATCCTGCTTGTAGTTTTTCAGGGAAGAAGAAAACTTCAGCCCGATGCGCTGTTCTTTCCAGGCTGCTTGTTGCCAAACATACAAGGCAGCACCGGTAAAATTGGCGCCTACGTCCGCCCAGCTCCAGCCCCATTTGTAAGAGCGGCCATCGAGGTATTCGATGGAAAGCATATAAAGCATGCTGCTGCCGGTTCCCAGCCACATGGCTGCTTTGTCCGATACGCCGGCCCAGCGCCACAGGTCTGAGGTGAGTCTACTGGTGTGGTAGGCCGTCCAGGCATGGCCAACCTTGTCAACCTGCTGCCACTCACCCGCATCGTTAAACGTATGCAAACCGGTTTTGGGATAGTCTTTGTACCAGGCCTGGCTTAAAAAAAGAAAGGAGCCGCCGTAGCCGGCAACCGTCAGTCCACCCACCAACCATTGCCGTTTATTGTAAGAAGACAGGGGCGAAGTTGCCGCGGTGCTGTCCTGTGCACCAGTACAGAGGCCAAAAAAAAGCAAGGGTAAAAGAAACCAGTTCCTCACCGACCAAATGTACGGACACTTAACTTCGCGTAGTTTGAAAAAAGAAATAACTTCAAACGGAACCAAACCATAACCTTTATTAAAACTTGCAATATGGATGCACAGATCGAGCAGAAAATAGCTACCTGGCTGAACGGCGCTTATGATGAAGACGTAAAACAATCCATTCGTGACCAGCAGCAAAGCAATCCCGATGAACTGGCCGATGCGTTTTACCGTAACCTAGAATTTGGTACGGGCGGACTTCGTGGCGTGATGGGCATTGGCACCAACCGCATGAACAAATACACCGTGGGCATGGCAACCCAAGGGTATACCAATTACCTCAAGCAATCGTTTCCCAACCAGGAAATTAGAGTGGCCATTGCACACGACAGTCGCAACAACAGCCGCTTTTTTGCCGAAACCGTGGCCAATGTTTTTGCCGCCAACGGGCTGAAGGTATTCCTGTTTGAAGACCTGCGTCCAACGCCGGAGCTTTCGTTTGCCATTCGGCATTTGGGCTGCAAGGGCGGTGTGGTTTGTACTGCATCGCACAACCCCAAAGAGTACAACGGTTACAAAGCCTATTGGGTGGATGGTGGACAGTTGGTGCCACCGCACGACAAAGCCGTAATCACGGAAGTTGAAAAGATTGCCGATGTGAACGATGTAAAATGGTCGGGTGGTGAAGCCAATATCGCCATCATTGGCAAAGAGATGGACGAAGCTTACATCAACATGGTAAAAGGACTGAGCGTTTACCCCGAGGTGATTAAAGAACAGAAAGACCTTCGCATTGTTTTTACGCCCATCCATGGAACCGGTATCAAGCTGGTGCCGCAGGTGCTGCAAGCTTTTGGTTTTGAAAACATTACCATCGTAGAAGAACAGGCTACGCCGAACGGCGATTTTCCAACGGTGCATTATCCCAACCCCGAAGAAAGCGAAGCGATGAGCATCGGCCTGAAAAAAGCGCAGGAGATCGATGCCGATATTCTTTGCGGTACCGATCCGGATGCAGACCGTGTAGGCATTGGCGTGAAAAATACCAATGGCGAATGGGTGCTGATGAACGGCAACCAGACCGCTGTGCTGGCCTTTAATTATATGATCGAGGCCCGCAAGGAAAAAGGGCTGCAGCAACCCAACGATATGGTAGTGAAAACAATTGTTACCACCAACATGATCGACGTGATTGCCGAAAAAGCCGGCGTGAATTGTTACAATGTACTGACCGGTTTTAAATGGATCGCAGAACTGATCCGCGAAAAAGAAGGCGTTGAAAATTACGTAGTAGGCGGCGAAGAAAGTTATGGCCTCATGATCGGCGACCAGGTTCGTGATAAAGATGCCGTATCGGCTGTAGCCCTGCTTTGCGAAATGGCAGCTTATGAAAAATCAAAAGGCCGTAGCCTGTACGAAAAGATCCTTGACCTCTACGTGCAGTTTGGTTATTACCAGGAAGACCTGATATCCATCACTAAAAAAGGCCGCAACGGCCAGCAGGAAATTGCCGAAATGATGGAAGGCTTCCGGGCTAACCCGCCAAAAGAGCTGGCTGGCAGCAAAGTGGTGGAACTGCTCGATTACGAAAAGCGGGTAAAAACCAACCTGCAAACCGGTGCAACGGAAGAGATCACACTACCAAAGTCCAACGTACTGCAGTTTATCACCGAAGATGGCAGCAAGATCAGCGCAAGGCCATCAGGCACGGAGCCAAAAATCAAATTTTATTTCAGCGTCAATACTTCGCTTCCCTCCGTTGACCAGTTTGACGAAGCCCAGCAAAAAGCAAAGGACAAGATCAAGCAGATCATCAGCGATATGAAATTGTCTTGAACCGGGATTTGTGGGATTTTAGGGATATATGAGATTATTAGAAGAAAAGGCTGTTCGAAAGAACGGCCTTTTCTTCTATCCCAAACATCCTTTACATCCAACTAATCCCGGTCAAAAACACAAAAGCGCTCAGTTGAGCGCTTTTTTCTCTTGTGGCGGATGGACTTAATGCTATCGATAATGTTTTTGGTTGCGACCTTGCTAGCACAAAGTAAACGAACCTGTTTGAGCCATGGCGTATAGAATCGGTGAAAGGGAAAAAAGCCGAGGCAGAAGCGTAGTAAAATTGCGGTCAACGAAACCGCGGCAGCAATTTGGGTACGCTTTGCTGGTACTTCCTGTATTGGTCGCCAAATTCGGCTACCAGCTTAGTTTCTTCCAGTTGAATGGCATAAAGCGTATACAGCGTAATAACAATATTCGAAATAAAAAGACTAAGAGTAGGGAAGAGGAACCAGGCGCCCCAGATGGCCAAAAATGTTCCCAGGTACAAAGGGTGCCGGGTGTAACGGTGAATGCCGGCGATCATTAGTTCCGTAGATGGCTTTTCTTCTACAAGGCTTTTAATGCCACTCAGGCTGACAAAATATTTTTTGATACAAATAAACATTATCACAAGTCCTGAGAGCCCAATAATAATCCCGGCGATTTGGGTGAAAACGGAAGCAGGTAACAGCGCTGAACTTTCAATCTGCAATTGGTAAATGACAATAGCCAGTAACGACAGCGCTGCAAAAACGGTATAAAAAAGACGGTAGTGTTTAAACTTTTTGCCCAGCCATTTTTGCGCCGCCCGTTTTACCCAAAGGCTTGCCAGTACGCTGTGTAAAACGCAATAGCTTATCCACAAAACCGCTACAAAAATATGTGATTGCAGCATCCTTAAAAATACACTTGCAAATACAATGCAGGGGTAAATATATTTGCCGGATGAGAGCGACTGAAGACAGCTACCGTCACAAAGGTTTGCGCAGAAGACTTGTGGAAACGGTACGCGGAAAAGGGATCACCAATGAAAGAATCCTGACTGCTATTGAAAACATTCCCCGGCACTTTTTTTTAGACTCTGCTTTTGACGAGGTAGCCTACGAAGACAAAGCCTTTCCCATTGAAGCCGGACAAACGATTTCGCAGCCTTACACGGTGGCGTACCAAACCCAGTTGCTGGAAGTAAAGCCGCTGGAAAAAGTATTGGAGATCGGAACCGGCAGTGCCTACCAGGCCTGTGTGCTGGCTGAGATCGGCGCCAAGGTGTTTACCATCGAGCGGCAGAAAAAACTGTTTGATTCCAACAAGCAATTCCCCTTCTTAAAAAAATACCTGAACATTAAATTTTTTTACGGCGATGGCTACGAAGGCCTGCCCACATATGCACCTTTCGACAAAGTGCTGATCACCGCAGCAGCGCCAATTGTACCCGTAAAACTAATTACTCAATTAAAGCCTGGCGGCATGATGGTGATCCCCTTTGGCGGCGGCGATGTGCAGGTGATGAAACGCCTGATAAAACAAGCCGATGGCAGCATTGTGGAAGAGGTCTTCGACCAGTTCAGCTTTGTGCCGATGCTCCAGGGGAAAAATGATTGAGGACGGGAAACGAGAAACGTGAGACGAGAGATGTCAGACGTGAGAAAGTTCACGGGTTCACAAGTTAAAGAGCCGTTTCCAACTATTGCAGGAAAAGCGGTAGTTACAGAGTCTTACGGTTTCACGTCTGACATTTGACGTCTGACGTCTCTCGTCTGCCCGCTCACACTTCGTCTTCTTCTTCCTCCGCTTCCTGCTTCATGTCGTTCTGGATCTCCTGGCTGGGTTCTACCAGCACTTTGTCGATCCGATGGCCGTCCATGTCCATGATCTCAAAACGGAAACCCTTCCACTTGAGCTTTTCACCGGCAGTGGGAATATGCTCCAGCTCGTGCAGGATGCAACCCGCCACGGTGTCAAAATCATATTCTTCTTCGCTCAACCAATCGGTGCGGTTAAAGTAAGTGAGGAAGTTATAAAACTGGATTTGTGCGTCAACAAGGAAAGTGCCGTCGCCGCGATCGATGATCTGGTAGTCGTCCTCGTCCGCATTGTCAGGCATATCGCCAACAATCGCTTCCATAATATCGTTCAGCGTGATCATTCCCCGCAGGCTGCCGTATTCATCCACAATAAAACAAACATGGAATTTTGATTCCTTGAACTTGGCCATTACCTGGTAAGCGGTATTGTTGTCGGGGACAAAAATGGCCGGCTTCATCAGGTCTTTGAACAGCGTAAAATCATCGTTGAGGTACATATCCTTCAGCGATACCACGCCTTTGATCGAATCAATTTCGCCTTCGCAGATGGGGTAAAAGGAGTGGGGGTCCTGGAAGATCTTTTCGCGGATCTTATCTTCCGTATCATCGGTATCAAACCAAACAATATCGCTGCGGTGCGTCATTAAGGATGTAATGTTCCTGTCGCCAAGGTGAAAGATCCTTTCGATCATTTCTTTTTCTTCTTCTTCCACCGTACCCGATTCCGTTCCTTCGGTAATGATAGCCTTGATCTCGTCTTCCGTTACAAATTCATCCCGCTTGCTGCGGATCTTGAAAATGCGGAAAAACAAGTTGCTGGTTTTGTTGAGCAGCCACACAAAAGGGTACATGATCTTAGAAAAGACCGACATCGGCGCAGCTGAAGTTTTGGCAATGGATTCGGCATTGATCAACGCAATACGTTTGGGTATCAGCTCACCAAAAACAATGGAAAGGTAGGTGACAAGGATAACGATCAGCGTAGTGGCGATGGTATCTGCCCATGGCTTCAACGGCGTTATGGCTTCAATATGCGGTTTTAATTGTGCACTGAATTTCTCACCCGAATATACACCCGTAAAAATGGCGATCAGCGTAATGCCGATTTGTACGGTGGAAAGAAAGATCTCGGGGTTGTTGGAAAGGTCAAGGGCATGTCGGGCCTTGGTGTCGCCTTTGTCGGCCATGCTTTCCAGCCTGGATTTACGGGCGGATACGAGGGCAATTTCAGCCATTACAAAAAGAGCATTCAAAAAGATCAGTCCGAGCAATATGACAATGTCCATTGAGTAGTATTAAATGTCAGCGTCCAGCTTTCCGAAATTATGACGGTAGGCTGTGGCGGTTACAAAACCTGCCAGCGTTCCCAGCAACATACCTGCCAGTATATCTGTAGGGTAATGCACTCCTACATATAGCTGCGCAAAGCAAATGAGGAGGGCCCAAAGATAAAACAGGTAAATCCAGGGTTTAAATGTATGCTTAAAACTAAGTACCATAAATGTTGCCAAACCAAAATGGTTGGCAGCGTGGTTAGAAAGAAAGCTGTAGCCACCAGGGCAGGCATGGATCACCAGCCGCACCTGGCCTGAAAGCGTCGGTTCGTTGCAGGGACGGATGCGCTGAATGGTCTCTTTAAAAACATAAGTGCCGGTAAGATCGGCCAGTGCCACTGTGCTTAAAAAAGCCAGCGTCCACCAAATGCCACGGGTGCCGTAATTGAAAAAAACAAACAGCAGAATGAACAGGTACAGTGGCGCCCAAAAAACCGAATCGCGGAAAAAAGGCAGCACGGTATCAAAAAAAGGATTGGCCAGGCCATTGTTAATTGCCTGGAAGGTGCGGGTATCCCAATCCTGGAGGGTTTGCCAGAAAGAAACTGTTAAGATGGAAAATGGCATGGCGCAAATGTACACCTTCGGGTAGGTTTCGTCGAAAAGGGGCGGCGCCATTCGGAAAATTGGTCTTTTTTTGTAAACTGTCCATTACCACCAAAAACTCATGATCGTTAAACTACGCTTGCCGCGAACCTTGCTTTGGGTACTGAATGTGTTTATTATTTATGCCCTGCTGTTTACGGGTTTCCGGCTGCTCACCTTTTTACTTTTTAAGCCGGACGAAGCAATGGAAGATGTGCTCTCTGCTTTTCTGCTGGGCTTTCGTTTTGACCTTCGGTGGATCAGCCTTCTCCTGCTGCCCATCGTTGCTACCAGTACGGTGCAGCGGTTCTCACCTTATTATTCGGTGGCCAATAAAAAATTGTGGTCCTGGTACTTGGCCCTCTCCACCTTTTTTGTTTTTCTTATTTATGCCATCGATTATGGCTGCTTTGCGTATTTCGGGGTACGATTGGGCGCAACCGTTTTGAACTTTGCCGATGACACGGTCATCGCCGTACAAATGCTTTGGGAAATGTATCCCTTGTTTTGGATGATCGCAGGGTTGATCACATTGGTACTGCTGCTTCGCTACCTGTTTCAATACCTGCACGGCAAAGTAGCCGCCGCCACAACCGACGTTCCCTCGCAACGCAACTGGCTGGTGGCAACCCTCGTGCTGCTTTCTTTTTTTGTGTACGGAAGCTTGCCCGGCCCGCTCCAGTGGGACAAGGCCTTCCAGCAAAAAAATGATTTCAGCGGTTATCTTTCGCTCAATCCTTTGCAGTCGGTTTACTCCACGCTGCACTTTCGCAAGCCGCATGTAGACGAGCACAAAACCAAAAATGCTTACCCCGTTTTGCAGCAGTGGATGGCCTGGGATTCTACGGCGGGTACTTACCGCAGAAGCGTTCAGCCGGCCACTTCTTATTTCAATCAAAAACCTAACGTTGTCCTGGTTGTCTGCGAATCGTTCAGCATGTACAAAAGCAGCATGAGCGGCAACAAGCTAAACACAACGCCTTATTTCCAGACACTGGCCGATAGCGGTGTATTTTTCAACCGTTGTTTCTCGCCGCATTTTTCCACGGCAAGAGGCATGTTTGCCATCCTCACCGGCATTCCCGATGTGCAATTGGCCAAATTCTCCACCCGTACCGAAGCCGGCAAAAACCAGCACACCATCATCAACAATTTTGATGGCTACAACCGGTTTTATTTCCTCGGTGGCAGCCCGGCCTTCAACAATTTTGAAGGCTTGCTGCAAAACGTATCGGGAGTGCAAATGATGACAGAAGGCGATTTTGTATCCAAACCTATCGACGTGTGGGGCATCAGCGACAAGGCCCTTTTCCTGGAGGCCAACAAAACGTTTGCGCAGCAGAAGGCGCCTTTTTTTGCCATCATACAAACAGCCGATAACCACCCGCCGTATACCATTGCCGAAGAAGACAAAGATTTTGTGCGGAAAGCGCTCAGCGAAGAAGCACTAACTGCGAATGGATTTACTTCGGTGGAAGAATACAATGCGATGCGCTATTTTGATTACAGCGTGGAAAAATTTATGGAGGCCGCTAAAAAAGAAGCCTATTTCCAAAACACGCTGTTTGTTTTTATCGGCGATCATGGCGTGGCCGGGATTGCCACCGCCGTTTACCAGCCGGCGTGGACGGAAAACCGCATTACTGAAATGCACATCCCGCTGCTTTTTTATGCACCCGGTCACCTGCCGGCGCAAAAGCGAAGCGAAGTGGTTTCACAGATCGATGTGCTGCCATCCATCGCCGGCATTGTCGGGCAAAAGCATATAAACAGCACACTGGGACGTGATGTGGTCACCCAAAAAAATAACCACAGCGCATTTTTTATCCGGCACGATGAAGGTGAGATCGGTCTGCTGACGGATGATTTTTATTTTACCAAGAATATTCTCTTTGAAAAAGAATCCCTTCAATTGCTGAACAGCAAAACAGCCTACAGTCGTACACAAAAAGATTCATTGCAAAAGCAATACAGTGCATTGACATCGGCCTACCTCGAAACGGCACGGTGGATGCTGCTCAACAACAAGTCTAGACCATGATTTTTATGATGGATAAGATAGGAAGGAAAAGAGAAGGGCCGTTCATAACGAACGGCTCTTTTCTTTTATAAAGGGTTTCTTTTTCTCTATTCTGTATGATTCGTTTCTGTGCCGATCTAATCTGGCTTTTTTGCTACGACAATCAGCCTGGGTGATGTGTTGACACCATAAGCACCGAGGTTATAATCGCCAAACACTTCCTGTACCTGCACCTTGTAAAAAGAAAGCATGTCGGTAAAATCGCCCAGGCTTAGCTTGGCCACTTTCTCTGTAAATTCTACGGGATTTTGAAGCGCTGCATCGCGGATAACAATGCGCTTGTAAAAATGCGATGCGTCGTGCCAGCGGTGAATTTCGTAGTCCGTTTCCTCCACCGTTTTTACTTCGTTGTGCACCAGGTGCTCTTCTGCATAATGCACATTCAGGTAATCGAACAGCAGGGTGCCGCCCGGCTTGATGTTAGCGACCAGTGACCGCACTGCATCCTCGTGTTCGCGACGGGTGTGAAAATAGCCGAACGACGTAAAAAAGTTGAACGCATAATCAAAATAATTGATCCAGGAGGGCAGGCGCATGTCCTGCTGGTAAAACTGCAGGTTGTCGCTTTCAAATTGCTGCGCAAAATGGATGCTTCGGAACGAAAGGTCGATCCCGGTTACATCGTATCCTTTTGCCGCCAGGTAGCGGGAGTGCCGGCCACGGCCGCAACCAGCGTCCAGCATGCGGTTTTGCGGTTCCGGCTGCAGGTGCTGGAGTAAGCGGTCGATAAACGCCTGCGCTTCTTTTTCATCGCGGTTGTAATAAAGCTTGTGATAATAATCCGAGTCAAACCATTCTTTGTACCATTCGTTCACCATTACCCTTTTTCTGCAAAAGTAAACGCTTCGGCACTGTAAAGCGAGAGGGATTCGATGCAAAGTGAGCGGCGCTACCGGCAGATGGCAGGTATTTACGAAAGGCAAAAAGCAGGTGGCTTAGGCCGAAGGCAATGCAGGCTGTTCGGGTGCACCACAAAATGCACGATCAGAAAAAATGGAAGACGCTGCCGTTGACGTCCTCGCCAACGGCATGTTGTAGGGGAAACGAGGGAAAGCAGGTTGGAGAGGCCGCCGACGGAGCAAAAGTGCAACTTGTCATATACCCGGCTGTTCAATTGAAAACCGTATTCAACCTGAAAGCCGTATTTTTGCCCTCCTTAAAAATGTATCTGTGGCACTGATAAAGAGTATTTCCGGCATCAGGGGAACCATTGGTGGGAAACCTGGTGAATCCTTAACCGCTATCGACATTGTAAAATTTTCTACTGCTTTTGGGAGTATTATTGCTGAAACCCGCGAAGACAAAACCGTACCGGCAAAAATCGTGATCGGTCGTGATGGCCGCATCAGCGGAAATATGGTGAGCAGCCTTGTTGTTTCTTCCCTCGTCAGCCTGGGTATTGATGTCATCGACCTTGGACTTTCCACCACACCAACCGTGGAAATTGCCACCAAAGCCGAAGGAGCCAACGGTGGTATTATCATTACGGCCAGTCATAACCCCAAAGAATGGAATGCACTGAAACTGCTGAACGGCGAAGGCGAATTTATTGATGCCGCCGTTGGTGCCGAAGTATTGAGCCGTGCGCAGAAAGAAGAGATTCTTTTTGCATCGGTTGAAAAGCTTGGCAGCGTTAGCACAAATGATACCTACCTGCAAAAACACATTGACCTGGTGTTGGACTACCCGCTTGTAGACAAGGCCGCCATTGAAAAGCGTGGCTTTAAAGTGGTGGTAGATGCCATCAATTCAACCGGCGCCCTGGTGGTTCCGCAATTGCTGAAAGCACTTGGTGTATCGGAAGTGATTGTGATCAACGATGATGTAAGCGGACGCTTTGCACACAACCCCGAACCATTGCCCGAGCACCTGACCTCGCTGAGCAACGAAGTGGTAAAACAAAATGCTGATTTTGGCATTGCTGTTGATCCCGATGTTGACAGGCTTTGTTTTGTTTGCGAAGACGGCAGCATGTTTGGTGAAGAATACACGCTGGTGGCGGTTGCCGATTACGTGTTGCGCAAGCGTCAGGGCAACACGGTAAGCAACATGAGCAGCACCAAGGCCCTGAAAGAGATCACACAAAAGAATGGTGGCGAATACCATCCTTCGGCCGTAGGCGAAGTGAACGTGGTCAAGAAAATGAAGGCCGTAAACGCAGTGATTGGCGGCGAAGGAAATGGCGGCATCATTGTTCCCGATTTTCACTACGGAAGGGATGCGCTGATTGGCATTGCCCTTTTCCTCTCGCATTTTTCCAGCTTCAGCAAAGGCCTGAAATCCTTCCGCGGAAACTATCCCGATTATTTTATTTCGAAGAACAAGATCGAGCTGGAAAACGGCGTGAATGTGGCGGCTATTTTTGATAAGATCAAATCAAAATACAAGAACAATCCCATCAATACCGAAGATGGATTAAAGATCGAGTTTGATACGGACTGGGTGCACCTGCGTACGTCCAACACCGAACCGATCATCCGTATTTACGCGGAAAGCAATTTTGAAACCACCGCCAACAACATCGCCAAGCGACTAATGGCGGATATAAAGGAGTTGAAGGATTAGGCCCCGGCCCCCTGTCCCCCGGTGGGGGAACTTAGATCGGAGCTGCATTTGTTTGTTGCTAAATTCTTTACTGCAAACAGATCATGAAACAAACTTTTTAGAATTCCTTTTGACAAGGAAGAAAAGAAAATATCCAAAGACCGCATGAAAGAAATGGTAGAAAATAAACAGGAAAGGATAAACCTAAGTTCCCCCACCGGGGGACAGGGGGCCCTTCGCATCTATTTCGACAACGCCGCCACCACCCGCCTCGATCCCGAGGTGCTGGAGGCCATGTTGCCTTACCTGACCGATCATTTTGGCAATCCTTCTTCCATTTATTCTTACGGTCGCGAAACGCGGCTGGCCATTGAAAATGCCCGCAAGTCGGTGGCCAAAATTTTGGGTGTGCACCCCCGTAATATCTTTTTTACCAGCGGCGGCACCGAAAGTAACAACACGGCCATCTCGGCTTCCATCCGCGATCTTGGCTGTAACCATATCATCACGTCGCCCATCGAGCACCACGCGGTGCTGCATACGGTGGAGCATTATTGCAGTTGTAATAATGTTTCGCATTCGTTTGTCAAGCTCACGGCTTCCGGTGCTATTGACTATGCCGACCTGGAAAACCAATTAAAAGAAGCAAGTGAAGGAGGTAAGAAATGCCTGGTGTCCCTGATGCACGCCAACAACGAAATTGGTGTATTGCTCAGCATAAAAAAAGTAGGGGAGTTGTGTCAAACCTATGGCGCCATCTTTCATTCCGATTGCGTACAGACCGTTGGCCATTACCCCATTGACCTTTCCAAGCTGGGCGTGCATTTTATTTCGGCAGCCAGCCATAAGTTTCATGGACCGAAAGGCGTTGGTGTATTGTATGTTAGCGATGAGGTCAACATCAAGCCGTTTATTTTTGGCGGCGGACAGGAGCGCAACATGCGGGCCGGTACCGAAAATGTGTACGGCATTGTGGGCTTTGCCAAAGCGCTGGAGATTGCCATGCGTGATTACGAAAAAGAAAGCAGCTATATCAAAGACCTTAAAGGGCACATGAAAGACCGCCTGCAGGAAGAGATTCCCGGTGTGAGTTTTAATGATTGTCCTGATGCTTTGTATACGGTGCTGAGTGTTTGTTTTCCCAAAACCGACAAAAGCGAGTTTTTGCTTATGAGCCTCGATATGGCCAATGTTTGCGTATCGGGCGGCAGCGCCTGCAGCAGCGGGGCCAGTGTGGGCTCGCATGTTATCCAGGCCTTGCAAAAAGGCGACGACTGCACCACCATCCGGTTCTCGTTCAGCAAGTACAATACGCGGGAAGAAGTGGACATTGTAGTAGCAAAGCTGAAAGAATTGTTGTAGGCAAGCGTTTTTTGCGACGTACAGCACTTGCTTCTTTGTCTATGATGCTCCGCAGCCATTACCTTTCTCAAATCATCCTGACTAACAAAGTACATTTTATTGCAGGAAGTGTTTTTACTGATTGCCTGTTGCTTATTGTCGATTGCCTATTGCTAATTGACAAATGCCTTCACTGACTTCAACTATCTTTGTTCCGCTTTAAAAACACGACATGACCGAAGAAAAAAGCCAGAATTTTATCGAGGAGATCATAGCGGCCGACCTGAAAGAAGGTAAGTATAAATCGATCGTCACCCGTTTTCCGCCCGAGCCGAATGGCTACCTGCACATTGGGCACGCCACATCCATTTGGCTAAACTTCGGCGTAGCCAAAAAATTCGGTGGTTATACCAACCTGCGGTTTGATGATACCAATCCTTCCACCGAGGAAACAGAATACGTGGACAGCATTAAGGAAGATGTGCGCTGGCTGGGATATGAATGGAAGAACGAACATTTTGCATCGGATTATTTTGAGGATTTATATGGATTTGCATTGAAGCTGATTCAGAAAGGTTTGGCTTATGTGGACGATTCTACGTCCGAAGAAATTGCTGCCATGAAAGGCACACCTACTGAGCCGGGTAAGAACAGCCCGTTCCGCGAACGGAGCATAGAAGAAAACCTCCGGCTTTTTGAGGAAATGCGTGACGGCAAGTACCCCGACGGCACCAGGGTGCTGCGGGCCAAAACCGACATGGCTTCGCCCAATATGATCATGCGTGATCCTATCCTCTACCGCATCAAGCATGCGCATCACCACCGCACCGGCGACAAATGGTGCATCTATCCCATGTACGACATGGCTCACCCGCCGAGCGACAGCATCGAAAACGTAACGCATTCGCTTTGCACGATGGAGTTTGTGCCCCACCGCGAACTCTACGACTGGCTGCTCCAGAATATTGAGACCTTTCCCTCACATCAATATGAGTTTGCCCGCCGCAACCTTTCGTACACGGTGATGAGTAAACGTAAATTATTGCAACTGGTACAGGAAGGCCATGTAGAAAGCTGGGATGATCCCCGCATGCCTACCATCAGCGGGATGCGCCGGCGTGGTTATACACCCGAAGCCATCCGTGATTTTTGCGAACGCATTGGCGTGGCCAAACGCGATAACCTGGTGGATGTTGGCCTGTTGGAGTTTTGTGTGCGGGAGCACCTGAACAAAGTGGCCTTGCGCCGCATGGTGGTGTTTGACCCGCTGAAAGTGGTGATCACCAATTATACCGGTGATGTGGAAATGCTGGAAGGAGAGGACAACCCTGAAGACCCTTCGAGCCCGACTCGCCAGATACCGTTTGGCAAAGAGCTGTACATCGAGCGGGAAGATTTTATGGAAAATCCGCCCAAAAAATATTTCCGTCTTTTTCCCGGTGGCATGGTGCGCCTGAAGTTTGCCTACATCATTAAATGTGATGAAGTGATCAAAGACGAAGCGGGTAATATTACCGAAGTCCGTTGTACTTATATCCCCGAAAGCAAAAGCGGCAGCGATACCTCCGGCATCAACGTAAAAGGCACACTGCACTGGGTGGAAGTGACCAACGCCATCACGGCCGAAGTGCGTCTTTACGACCGCCTTTTCCGCGTAGAAGACCCCTCCAATGAAGAAGGCGATTTCAAGGATTATGTCAACCCCGATTCGCTGCAAACCATCACCACGGCCTATGCCGAGCCGGCACTGAAAACCGCCAGGCTTGCCGAGCGGTACCAGTTCCTGCGCAAGGGCTACTTTACACTGGACAACAAGGACACCTACAGCCGGCTGGTGTTTAACCGCACGGTTACGCTGAAAGATGCCTGGGCAAAGGAGCAAAAGAAACAATAAGCAACAAGCAATTGGCAATACGTACTCAATGGTGATCGAGTGGGTGGATATTTTGCTGCTCTGTGGAGCAGCGTTCCTGGCAGGTTTTGTTGATGCCATTGTAGGTGGCGGCGGACTGATTCAACTGCCGGCGGCCCTGGTTATTTTACCCCATATACCGGTGGCTACGGTTATCGGTTCTTTAAAGATACCGGCCTTTAGCGGAACAGCCATTGCGGCCTGGCAATACAGTCGCAAGGTTTCCATCAACTGGCTTTTACTGGCAGTTATTTGCACCCTTGCTTTCCTGGCCTCTTACGGCGGGTCGTTTCTGCTTACGCATGTAAGCAATGACTTTATGAAACCTGTGCTGGTGGTGGTGCTGGCGGCTGTTGCCCTTTATACCTATACCAAAAAAGACTTTGGACAGCACGACGAAGAAAGAACACTATCGGTACGCAGGCAATATCAGCTAGCCGTTCCCGTTAGTTTGCTCGTTGGTTTTTACGATGGCTTTATTGGCCCCGGTGCCGGCTCCTTTTTTATGCTGGCCTTTATCGCTTTGCTGCACTTTGATTTTCTGCATGCTTCGGCGCACGCCAAAATGGTGAACCTGGCTACCAACCTTGGGTCGGTCACCTTGTTTCTTGTAAAAGGAATGCTTATCTGGAAGATCGCCCTGCCCATGGCGGCGGCCAATATGCTGGGTGGCTTTTTAGGGGCACGGCTGGCCATTGTCCGGGGCAACCGTTTTATCCGGGCCTTTTTCCTGTTTGTGATCGTGGCTATCCTGCTACGGTTTTGCTGGGATGTTTTCTTTGCATAAGGATCTTATCCCAGGTTGTCTTTTTCTCGCTCCAGCCAAAAACGCCGCAAGGCATTCAACTGGTCGAAGTCATAGCCTTCCTCCATTTCAGGAGTAACCGTTACCGTATCATCATAGGTAAAGCTTTTTTCAGGGCCTTCTTCCGGCCGAAGGGTAAAGTCAAAGCGGTGCGCATCCTGTTTTCTTACCACCACTTCGGTGCCGTTTTCCAGCGTAAATTCAAAAGGATAGTCGATAGCCATAGCGTTTTGTTTTTTAAAAAATGAAAAATATTATGCCATGCAGGAAGCCCTTCTGCTACAGGCAGATCGCCTCTTCTTTGCTTAACAAATGAGTTTTGGAAAATACACCTGGTGTTTGCAAAGGTGCGATGCCAGGGAGGGTCACGGGTTCACCTGCAGGTGTATCATCTTTTTTCCCAACAAGGTTTTTTCGCCGTTGGGCAAAAAACCTGTTCGCAGGTATAGCCGGAGTGCACCGGGATTATCGTTATCAACCAGCAGGCCCAGGGTTTGTTTTTGCTTTTGCACATATTCGGTTACCAGGAAATGGAGCAGTTGCGTACCAACTCCCTTGCCCTGCCAGGCCGGCAGTACACCCAATGAGTCAATATAAAATTCTCCCGCGACGGTTTCGTCCTCGGGGTGGATGATTTGTTTGTAATGGTGGTAAATGTGGTCGAGCACCGGTTGACGCAAGCGGTAAAGATCGGCGCCGTTGTACAGGGTTACTGCCGCTATAACTTTCCCGCCGGATTCTGCCACCCAGCAATTCTGATAGCTGTACTGGTTAGCCTCCCTTTTAACAAAATGGCGCAGAAACGACAGCGCTTCGGCGGGGTTGTTTTCGCCAATGAAGTGGTACACGATGGCTTCCATCGCTTGTAACAGGCAAAGGGCAATGGCGTCTTTGTCTTCAATTGTTGCTTTTCGGATCATCTTGCTTTTGGCGTTCAACAGCTAATCTTTTGGTGTAAACATGGACTGTTGCCATTCTGCAAAAGAAGGAGCATTTTATTTTAATTGACGAGGAAAATAATTACGGTAAGATGGCGGGGTGAATAGGAGTTCAGCGAACGGCAATGACCGGTAGCAAAATATGGGTATGTTGGCGAACAGGAATTTTGCCCGGATTTGTTACGCTTTGTTTTGCCCTTTTAATTTGCGAATATTCTGGAAAAGAAAAACCATCCCGATAAAAGCAAAAAACTTGCTGTTGGAAGCAGGGTGCAGCAGGGCATGCACCAGCATGTAAGATGTGCCCAGGAGGCCAAAAAGTATTTTCGCTTTAAAACCAGATTGGATGCTGACAACAAACAAGACAACGATCAGCAGCAAGGCAAGTATTGAGCAGAGCAACATGGTATCTGTCATAAAATGGCCTGTTGTATGAAGGGAAATGATTGGCTTTCAAAAGGAGGGGAGGTTAAAAAAATTCTTTTTCTGGTTACTTGCACCCTTTTCTGAAGATACTATAATTTGGCAGGGTTTAGATAAAGGATGACAGTCTGCTTGATTTTCTACGACGATCTTTTACATTGGACAGATTACCTCTTTCGGCTTCAATGAGAAGGTGCAATTACTATTAGCACTCGTTTATCACATCAGGCCATGGTGACCCAATTAAATAGGAACCACTCTGTGCCGGTTGAAATGAAATAATTCTGCTCGTTCCATTCTTCATCAAAACAAAACACTTGCTCGATCTCTTCTTTTACCAGACGGGCTGTAAATGGTTTGACCTTTCCTTCTTCACTGTATTCAAAAGAGGGTTCTGCCTGAATGCCATTTATTGTAGCAGCGTAGCGTTCCCAAAATTTTTGGACTGGTACTTCCTTTCCTGTGCTATTGGTAAAGCGTCCCCAAATAGACAAATGGGTGATAAATTCTTCGACTGTTGGTGTATTAACCTCCCATTCATCTTCCCAAAGCGAAAGAAATTTTGCTTCTTTTTGCAGCAGGTAAAGAAGGGCGGCAGCAGGGTGCGATGTATGGCTTTTTGATAAAATAACCAATGAAGCCCTGTTCCAGAACTCACTGGTAGTGGATAGTTCACATACGGTTGCGTACTGCCAGGTTCCGTCTTCAAATGGCAGTTGGTTCAAAAACTCGTCCGGCAGTTCGGAAAGGTTCAACATGGTAGGTAGACAAGCGTAAAGATAAACAGTGTCAGGTACACATTATTTCACTAACCGCCGTATCAGCTGCCTAAAAGTTTGGACGGTTTTGTTCGTGATTTCTTAAACTGTCTGATCATTTCTTCCTTTCTTCTTGCGGGATTGCAGAAACCGTGTCATTTAAAAACACTTTGCCAATGTAATACGGGTCCAGTTTTTTCCCCTGTTTTTAGAATCGTTTCAATGCCGTTAAATGGCACCTGGCGGTGCCTTCAAACGTGCTGTCCAAAAGCCTTTTTCTGAGACTTGTGGCCTTTCATTTCTTAAAGGATTTTCCCCTTATTACTTCACTCAGCAACCGCCTTTGCGAGGGGCACGCTTGTAGATCAGTTTTCCTTCCCTTTCCACATAGTCGCCCGATACGATCGGATAGGCATACTTAGGCGCATGCGATACTACGCGACTTTTTAAACTGATTTTATCGGCCACTTTCAGGCGACGCAATTGGTGAAATTCGTCAGACTCTTCGTTCCCAAAACTCATAATAAATTCATCGCCATTGATCCTCACCATTACGCCGAAACCCAAACGTGAGCCTGGTGGAAGCGAAAGTGAGGTGACAACAGCTTCCATATTGGTGTAATTCCGGATGGACTTACGGATGTTGGCCTCACTGGCATACACTTTTTTACCGGCGGGAGATTCTTCCCATTTTTTGAAATTTTTTCCGGCAGGGGTAGCTTCCCATTGTTCCATTGCTTTTTTCCTTTCTGCAGCAGAGATTGGCGTCGGTACTGAATTTTTAGCGGGTTCAATTTTGCTTTCCCGGTTGGCAAATACAAGTCCGCTTACTACCACTAGTGGTAGGACCAGCGCATAAACAAATTTTTTCATATTTTTTGTAGTTTTAATTGACAAGGATTTTTCTGGGCAAATCTGTTCTGTGGGTGGCAGCCTTTTACTTTCAGCATTCTTTAAAAGATGGGTTCAACAAAAATACCTTGCTGGTGTGCAGACAGCGGTATCTCGATTGTAATTAATAGTGTAAACTTTGTAAATATTATCTTGACATTATGCTGATAGAGAGAAAACTGTTGACCGTCAATCGAAAACACCTGGGCGGATTGTTACTTCTCACGACGATCTCTATCTTCTGCGTGGCTTTCAGCATGACCGGCAATGATGACTTTGACTTTGCCCGCAGGGAGGTGTTGCTGCGGCGGATCGGGCATGAGATACTACTTCAGTCGGGCGACAGCACCTCGCGGGTGCTTCCGGTTAAAAAGATCGCCGGAAATGAATACCAGATCAGTTTTGAGAATGCCTTCACTTTTCATCCCGATTCGCTGGTAAAAACAACCCAGCGTTTGTTGGTCAAAGACCCCCTGGCAAGCGATTATGTTGTTAACGTTGTGAATTGTGCCAATGCCAGTGTAGCTTACGGCTATGCGATCGCAAAAAATAAGAAGGATGATATTATAACCTGTTTGGGAAGAAGGCAGCCCATCGGTTGCTACCTGATCAACATTAAATTCAGTCCACCAGGAATCATGACAGCAAAAAATGGATACGTCCTGGGAGGCTTGTTCCTGTTAGGTTTTGTTGGATTTATCTTTTTTAGTTCTGTCAAGCCACAGAAAGATCTACCCGGAAATCAGTTGACGCATGCTGAGCAGGAGCCAGCCGACAAGCAGGATCAGTCTGCCAACCTTTATACAGTAGGCGCAATGTCTTTCGACGCGGAAACTCGTCAGCTCCTGTTAAATGGTAAGACAACAGATCTGACCAAAACGGAAGCCCGTGTACTCGGTATTTTCGCGGCTTCTCCAAACGAGGCTATTGAGCGAAGCCGGCTTCAAAAAGAGATATGGGAAGATGAAGGGGTTATTGTTGGTCGCAGCCTGGATATGTTCATTTCCAAACTCAGAAAAAAACTGGAAATTGAGCCGAACGTGAAGATCGTTGTCATTCGTGGCAAAGGATACAAGCTCCAAATCGATGCATAAATCTTTCGGTGCTTACTTGTTAGGGTCCTGATACCAACCTTGCAGATCCAGCTTTTTTACACGGTTTGCTGCTTATATCAAATCCGCATAACGCAAGACAAGAACATGAATAGATCAATTGCTGCAAAACGAATAGTGCAACGATTTGCACGTAGCGCTTTTTTATCTCCCAAACTATCGTAGTCTCTTTTATTGACTGCTCACGTAGATTCATGAAGCGGCTCAAGCGGAAGCAACTCTCTTCACACGTTCACAAAAAAAAGCCCCTTGCTTTTGCAAAGGGCTTTTTAGAAAGTAAAAGAAAACCGGTTATTTTGGTTCCAGTACAACAGTAATACGGTCTGATACATCCTGCAGGTGAGCACGGCTGGCGGCATCTTTGTATGCCGGCAGGGCTGCACGAACCTCGCTTTGCAAAGACCGCAGTTGCGCCTTGGCTACAGAAATGGCATCCGTGGTGCGACTGTAATCAGAAGAAACACCAAAAGCCCGTGCTACCGTGGCAGCAGGCGATGCCTCGTCCTTCAGGTTGTTGGCCAGTTGCTCTACAAACGCTTTTTGCAGGTTGCGGCGGTAGATATCGATCGGCTTGCGGGCAGCCAGTTCGCTCCAGATGCCTTTGCGCAGGTCAGTCACCATCTCGGTAGCTGTGTACACATTCTTCTCGCCGCTGGCTTCGTAGCGGAACATCTTGTTGAACGTGCTGTTGCTCAGCAAGCGTCCCAGGATGTTGTTTTGCACAGACAGGATGGTATTCATCGGGTTGATGCTCACCAATCCTTCGATCTTGTTGTTCTTTAACCACATTGGTGTTTTAAACAATTGCTGGTGCAGGAACTGCATGGCTTCTTTTTGGGTAGCCTTTGGCGTGAATTCGATCACCACGCCACCTTCTTCCTGCATGCGCGGTGTGGTTTGAATACCACCGATGTTCTTGGCCACGTGGCCCATGTAACGGTTAAACTGTGTCGTCAGTTGACCGTACATGTTCTGCAAGCCACGGTAGTCGCGGTTTTCTTCTTTTGTCCACTCGGGGAGGTTGGTCATAATGCGCTGCAGGTTCTTGATACCATAGGTGCTTGCCTTCATGGCATTGTCGCCAAGGTCTTCGTTCTGTCCGCGGGGATCATCAATGTCGATCTCTGTTCCAAACCAAAGACGCTTGTTCTTCATCTTTTCCATGGTCAGCTTGTTCAGGGCTGCCACTTCATCCTGCGGTGTTTTATGCTCCGGCATCCAGCGGTAACCCCACTCAATGGCCCAGATGTCGTAGTCGCCAATGCGGGGGAAAAGACCTTTTTCGCTGATCTTGTCTTCGGGCTGTGCCACGTAGTTAAAGCGGGCATAGTCCATGATTGACGGCGTGTGGCCGTTGGCTTCCACCCAGGCTTTGTTGCGCAGGTTTTCTACCGGTACGGTAGAAGAAGAGCCGTAGTTGTGGCGCAGGCCAAGGGTATGACCAACTTCGTGCGACGAAACAAACCGGATCAGTTCACCCATCAGTGAATCGGGGAACACCAGTTGGCGGGCACGGGGATCAACGGCTGCTGTCTGTACAAAATACCAGTCGCGCAAAAGACTCATTACGTTGTGGTACCAGTTAATATGCGACTCCAGGATCTCACCGGTGCGGGGATCGTGTACGTTCGGACCGCTGGCGTTTGGAATATCGGAAGGCTTGTAAACAATGGCCGAGTGACGGGCATCTTCCAGGCTCCAGGAAGGATTGTCGGTAGGCGCCATTTTCGCGTAGATGGCGTTCTTAAAGCCTGCTTTTTCAAACGCTTTCTGCCAGTCGTTTACACCCTGGATCAGGTAGGGAACCCATTTTTTCGGCGTAGCCGGGTCAATGTAATAAACGATGGGCTTGGCAGGTTCTACCAGCTCACCACGAAGGTACTTGGCTTCATCGCCGGGCTTGGGTTCCAGTTTCCAGCGAACGGCCATTGTTACTCTTTCCACGCCTTGCGGGTTGGCGTCGTAATCGGTATAGCCGGCGGCAAAATAGCCAACACGGGGATCAAACAGGCGGGGCTTCATGGGGTTGCCGGGAAGCAGGATCATGGAGCTGTTTAACTCGTAAGTAGACGGTGAACCGGCAGAGGGCTGGCCAATGCTGATGGTCATGCCACCACCTTGCGGGGTTGGCGTACGCATGTAGGTCTTAACCGTTTTTACTTCGATGTTGGTAGGGAAGGACTTTACATCGGTGATGTAAGAGGTCTCCCGCTGGTAGGCAGCAAGGCCAAGGGTACGCTTCACGGAGGCATTAAAGAAAAGCACGTCGTTATCGCCCATCAGGTAATCTGTCAGTTCAATAACCGAACCTTTGGTATTGGTAACCGAATCATGCGCCAGGGCTTTTACATCAAAAGCCGCCATGATGGGTTGCAGGTTAGAGTTGCGAACAGCCTGGTACATACCGGCGGAGTCGCGACCGGCTTCGTCAAACGAAAGGCCGCGCATAAAGATCTTGTTGTTGGGACCTTTTTCGAAAGAGATCTCTTTCTTGCCAATAATGTCACCGGCATAACCGATAAAACCGGCGCGGGGACCAGCAGGCGCTTTGGAAATGCGGTTCACGATCAGGATCTCACGACCCAGCAGGGAGTCGGGGATCTCGAAATAATACTTGTCATCAACCTTGTGGGTTACAAAAAGTCCGCGGTCAGTTTTGGCTTTGGCAGTAATTACTTCAGCGTACGGTTTGGGACCAGCATTTTGTGCCGGTGTGCCGGTACGGCCGGGAAAATTACCCGGGGTGGCAGTGCCGTTGCCGGTAGTCGGCGGCGTGGTAGGTGTTCGCTGAGCGAAACCTGCAGCACTGGTCAATAAAAGTCCTGTTGCCATGGCAACAGCGAAGCGACGGTTCATTCCTGTGTGTTTAAATGTTTGGAAATGCGAAAACAATAAAGCTCGGAAATTACGTTGGAAAGGGCAGTTAAAACACAGTCATATTGAAGAACTTAACCTTTATTAACACAATTGTTTGTCGTTCAAAAGCCAACAAAATCAAAGCATTAAACAAAATTTTACTGTGTAAAACAAATATGGCAAATTTAGTATATAAAATTTTTTATGCGCCAGCTTTGCTTGCTCTTTTTGTTCCTGGTCAGCAGTGACGCCTATACGCAAACCTCCCGTATTGATTTTGCCCGCCTCGACGAAACGCCGGACCGCAGACAAATTACAGAAGCCTTCCGACTATATGTGCAAAAAGAGTTTGCCACCGATCCTGTTTTTTTACTCGATCATCTTTATATCAAAAAAGAGTTTGCTTTTTTGGTGGGTAAGATTCGCGACAGCGAAGGAAAAGAAATTGATTTTGCCCGGTTCGATGCGGGTGATCGAAAAAGTGCTTTGCCCTTTAGAGGGCAGGAAACACGGGCCTTACTAAAGCGGCAGGGAGAAAGCTGGAAAGTACTTACCTGGCTGGTCACACCCGATGATGTGGCTTGTGCCTGCTGGTGGGCCGAATACAGCGCACCCAAAGATTTGTTTGACTACACCGACTATTGCCGCTAATCTATGGGCAGCAAAAAGGGTGTTTTTCAACACCCTTTCCTAATCAGTTTTTGGATAAAAAAACTTTCTCTACTGACCACTCACCACTCACCATACGCATCCGTGCGCCTTGCCTTACGCTTCATGGCCAGGTAACGGTCCAGCAGCAGCAGTCCCAGTATCACGTTGATCATCATAAACAGGTTCACAAACGAATTGCTGAAAACCCGGCTGTAGTCAACCGCCGTAAAATCAATGCCACCCGAATTGCCTTCTGCACTGTCCGATGACAGGTCTAGCTTCGAAAAACCATAACCCAAAAAGCCCACGATCACGGTGATAAAAAAAGCAGCAATGCCCCAGATGATCTTGGTGTTGATGTATTTTTTCGCGGCCGGCGTTATCTGCAGGCGGGCAATTTCTTCCATCACGTTTTTGGTAAAACGCAGCGAAGGCTCTTCAAGTTCGGTGGCCTGCACCAGGCTGTGAACGTCGAGCAATTCGGCATACTTTGCCTTCCAGGCCGCATTCTCTGCAATGAGCTTTTCCACCACCGATGCCTCTGTGCTGCAGCCGTCGATAAAATCCCAAAGCCGGCTTTCCATATCGGCGCCTTGTTGCTCGGGAGAAAAATGTATTGCCATGCGAAACGATTTTTGTTTTTAATGAATGTCTTTCACTTCAGCCGCAAAATGGGTTTGCAGCTTTTCTTTTAACCGGGTACGGGCCCGGTGCAATTGCACTTTTACCGCGTTGGGTTCTTTGCCCAGGATTTTGGCCATTTCCTCCAGCGATTGCTCGCCTTTGTAAAAAAGGGTGATGACCTGCGCATCATCGGGACTCAGCATTTTAATGGCCGCATTAACCATGGCCACCCGGCTTTTTTGTTCGATCTGGTTGGCGCTCATGCCGCCGTCAATGTTGTCGGCAGCGGCAAACACGTTTTCGTTGTCGAGCGACTGCACATCCAGCCTTTTCTTTCGCAGGAAAGTAAGACAGGAAGTGGTAGTGATGGTATAGAGCCAGGTGCTGAACTTGGAGGCTCCCTTAAAATCGGCCAAAGAACGAAACGCTTTTACAAAAATATCCTGCGACACCTCCTCCGCATCTTCCCGGCTGCTGATATAGCGCAGCACAATGGTAAACACAAAGGCCTTGTAACGGTCTACCAGTTCGGCATAGGCGGCGGACTGCCCCTGCAGAACAAGCTGAATCAGATCGTTATCCGGTGTTTTGGTGTGCATGCTGAAGGTAAGACGACAGCTTGTGGCCGCCGGTTACAGGTGCAAGGTAAAAGAATCTGATATTAGGAGATAGGATATTGGGATATTACGATTTTCGCCCTTTGCAGGCCTTATTCATACGTCTACTTAATTGAAGTGTAATAAAAGCCAATAAGCCTTTGCGTACAACAAAACAATATCTCAATATCTTACTATCGCAATATCTTTCTCTCCGCTGTAACCTCACGAAAACACCCGTCGTCCTATCCGCAGAACCAGTTCTTTAAAAAAAAGTTTAAACTAGCTGTAACCCGGACCAACTACATGTAGTCAGATAGTTTAGAGCCGCTAACAGGGCTGGAAAATAAAAACCATAAACCTCATAAAATTAATTGTATGCGAGACGCAGAAATTTTGATCCCGATCTTAGTTCCCCTTGGAGCCTTTGCCATGGTATTTGGCATTATTTACCTCCGCACCCGCGAAAACATGGCCATGATCGACAAAGGCATGAACCCCAAGCGCTACGCCAACCTGCCGGCCCCGTTCCGGAGCCTTAAAACCGGCCTGCTGCTCCTGGGTGCCGGTGCCGGGCTGCTCATTGCCTATATTGTTGCGCACAACATGAGCGGCCGCGATCACGAAGCCATCTATTTTTCCCTTATCGCTATCGGTGGCGGTCTTGGCCTGGTGGGATCCTATGCTATGGAAAAGAAAGAATACGACAACACCCGTGAGTACCAGAACAGCCGCGAGTTCAGCAGCCGCGAACGTGACCATTCACACATTCAATAACAAAGTCTTAAACCAAAACCAGTGCAGGGTTGCCAACGGCAACCCTTTTTTATTTTTTAATGGGTAAGATGGCCTGCTATGTGCCAAATGCATTTTTTGGATGGGATGAAAATTGCAGGGAAATACAGGGTATGGAACGGACAGCATTTGATGTAATTATTGTAGGAGCCGGCGCAGCAGGTTTGATCGCAGCGCTTGAACTGGCACTGACAGGCAGAAAGGTGGCAATCGTGGAAGCAAAGGATCGTACAGGCGGAAGAATAGCAACCCACACCGGTGATCTTTATCCCGTTGAGCTGGGCGCCGAATTTGTGCACGGCGACCTGCCGCTAACAAAACACTACCTGCAAAAAGCAGGAGTGGAAACCTATCCTGTCGGGGGCAGCATCTGGCAGCGTAAAAACGGGAACCTGCAAAAGCAGGAAGATTTTATTGAAGACTACAAAACCCTGGAAAAAAAATGCAGCACTTTGCAAGGTGACAAACCGGTAGAAAATTTTCTTACTGAAGACCTTTCCGGAAGTGAAAATGTAGCGCTTCGTTTTACGCTTCGGAACTACGTGGAAGGATATTATGCTGCCGATCCCCGCAATGCCAGCACCCGTGCTCTTTGCACCGAGCTGACAAAAGAAGACGAGGAGCAATACAGGCTCTGGCAGGGCTATGGCAAGATGGTGGCTTATTTAGAAAAGGAATGCCGGGAGCACGGCGTGCAGATCTTTTTGGGCCAACCGGTTTTGCAGGTACAGTGGAAAAAAGACCAGGTAGCCCTTGTCACCGAAAAAGAAACTTTCACCGCAAGCAAACTGCTGGTGACCGTTCCGGTTGGCGTGTTGCAAAAAGAGGCCATCACATTTTTCCCGGCTTTGCCGGAGATCAACCGTGCCGTGCAGGTCCTGGGATTTGGCCACGTGGTAAAAATTATTTTTCGCTTTGATGCTGCATTCTGGAGAACACCGGCCTTTACGCAGGAGAAAGACCTTTCCACTCTGGGCTTTTTGTTTTCGGAAGAAGACGTGCCGACATGGTGGACGCATTTCCCCGATGAAAGACCGGTTTTGACCGGCTGGCTCGCCGGTCCCCGTGCTGCGGAAGCGCAATGGTTAACGCGGGTAGAAGTTGTTCAAAAAGGACTGGCCTCCTTGCAACAAATCTTTCGTATGGACAAGCTGCAACTGGAGCAAAGGGTAGAAGCAGTACATACTTACAACTGGTCGGCCGACCCGTTTGCCTGCGGCGCTTATTCCTATGAAACGGTGGGTGGGGAAGAGGCGATACGAACGATCGCAAAAGGTGTAGAGAACACCCTCTTTTTTGCCGGTGAAGGTCTGCACAGCGGGCCGGAGATTGGGACGGTGGAAGGAGCCCTGGTAAGCGGCCGGGATACCGCACACCGCATCATTGCCTCGTTTACCTAAAATATTTTTTGCCGGCTTTGTGTGGAATGGTATGGTTTTTCCGACAGGTAAAGAAATGTTTGATTATGACGATGAAAGGAAGCAGATCACAGGACAATATGCAGAACAAGTCTATGGCATTCCATCGGCCCCGGCCGGAGAACAAAGATGATTTGGACAGCCGGAAAAATGAAGAGCAGGATATCAAAGGCACCGATGTGACCCATAATGAAAAACAAACCCGCAGCGATCGCAAAAATGTAAAGAACGGGTAGTTTTTTTTGATTGAAGTAAATAGGCAGGTGATTGCGCAAACTGGTTTCAAACCATTCTTGCTCATTCACCTGCTTTTTTAAATTATACCAGTAAACAATATCCCATATCCCAATATCCCAATATTTCCCTCCATTCGATGCAAACGTTTGCTCTCTCTTCTCAAACCGATTCCTGTTATCTTTGCCGGGCTTAAACGAAATGCTTTACATGCAAAACCAATCCACCGAGATCAATCTCATTGATGCCTTCGAACGTATTCCGGTTCGTATTTTTCAAACCCTGCAAGAGGGCTCGCTTGCCGCCGCGCAACAGGTAGCAGACCTGATCCGCGCCAAGCAGCAAAAAGGCGAGAACTGCATCCTGGGACTTGCTACCGGTTCTACGCCTCGCACCTTGTATGCCGAACTGGTGCGCATGCACCGCGAAGAAGGACTGAGCTTTAAAAACGTCATCAGCTTCAACCTGGATGAATACTATCCCATGGAAAAGGAAGCGTGGCAGAGTTACAACAACTACATGCACCGCAACCTGTTTCAGCACATTGATATTGACCCGAACAATATTCATATTCCCAATGGCGAGCTGCCAAAGGAAGCGGTCAAAGAGCATTGCGCCGCTTATGAAAAAAAGATCGAAGAAGTAGGTGGCATCGACCTGCAAATACTTGGGATCGGCAACAACGGTCATATCGGTTTTAACGAGCCGGGGTCGAGCATTTATTCCCGCACAAGGCTGATCAACCTGGACAACTCTACCCGTCTTGCCAATGCCTACGAATTTGCCAACATTTCCCAGGTACCAAGACTGGCCATCACCATGGGCATCAGCACCATTCTGAGAGCAAAGCGCATCATTCTTTTGGCATGGGGACAAGGCAAAGCACCGGTGGTGCGCAAGGCCGTGGAAGGCAATGTGACGGAAAGCGTGCCGGCAAGCCTGCTGCAAAACCACTCTGATTGTACGTTTTACCTTGATGAAGCGGCAACGGCTGAATTGACCCGTTTTAAATCGCCCTGGCTGACTGGTGAAATTGAATGGACGTCGAAGATGATCAAAAAAGCCGTGGTGAACATGGCCATGAAGCTCGGCAAACCGGTGTTGTCGCTGACCGACAACGATTACAATGAATATGGTTTGGGAGACCTGCTGATCGAACACGGCGATGCCTACGAGATCAACCTGAAAGTTTATTACATGCTCCGCGACAGCATCACGGGCTGGCCTGGCGGCAAGCCGGATGCCTACATCCCGGCGCACCCCGAACGTTCGGAGCCTTATCCCAAGCGCTGTCTTATTTTTTCGCCACACCCCGATGATGATATCATTTCCATGGGCGGCACTTTCCAGCGCCTGCACGACCAGGGACACGAAGTGCATGTGGCCTATCAAACCTCCGGTAACATTGCGGTGACCGATGAATTTGTGACCCGCTTTCTTGATTTTGCCGTTGGCTTTGAAGAGATCGCCGGCATCAACAGCGATAAATCCGAAAACATTTTCCAGGATGTAAGAGGCTACCTCGCCAGCAAAAAGCCCAACCAGGTCGACACACCTTTTATTCGTTCCATCAAAGGACTGATACGCCGCTGCGAAGCCCGTGCGACCTGTCGCTACGTGGGAATCAAGGAAGAAGGCATACATTTCCTCAACCTGCCGTTTTACGAAACCGGAACGATTGAAAAAGCACCGATGGGTGAAGCGGATATCCAGATTACAATGGACCTGCTTCGTGAGATTAAGCCCCACCAGGTGTATGCCGCCGGCGACCTGGCCGACCCGCACGGTACACACAAGGTTTGCCTGGATATCATTTTCGAAGCACTGAAACGCATCAAGGCCGAAGGCGACGAGTGGATTAAAGACTGTTGGCTGTGGTTGTACAAAGGCGCCTGGCAGGAGTGGGATATCAGCGAGATCGAGATGTCTATCCCCATGAGCCCCGACCAGGTAAGGCAAAAACGCTATGGTATCTTTATTCACCAGTCGCAAAAAGACGCGGTGCCATTCCAGGGTAGCGATGCCCGTGAGTTCTGGCAGCGTGCTGAAGAACGCAACGCCGCCACCGCCAACCTGTATGCGCAGTTGGGCCTGACCCAGTATGCCGCCATGGAAGCGTTTGTTCGCTGGCATTATTAGGAACTTCTGGTCTGAAAATGTTTGCTGTTTACGTGATGAGTGAATGACTTGTTTTTAATGAGCTCAGTAAACATTGATTCGCATAAAACCATTTTATAAAAGTCATAGTAAAACGGAACAAAACGGCGCTCTTTGGAGCGCCGTTTTTGACTTCGGTGCCTTCCCGTTGCGCAGTCGCATTGGCCTACCTTTGCACCGAAACAGATATGATATGGTGGGTTCCCTGGTTACTGAAAAATTTGCGTCTCCGTTCCTGCATTTCCTAAAAGGCTTTTTTGGGAAGATTTTTCTCCTGTGTTTTTTGATCGCCTGCACCAATATTGAGCGCAGGGAAGGAGAGAGCACCCTTGGAAAAACCGATGGGAAGGTAGTGGCGATCAGCGACGGCGATACGTTTCGCTTACTTACGCCGGATAAAAAAACGGAAAGAGTAAGGTTGTATGGTGTTGATGCCCCGGAAAATGGCCAGGATTTTAGTACACAGGCCCGGCAGGCTTTAAGTGAGTTGGTGTTTTCGCAAGAAGTAAGAATAGAAGAAAAAGATAGGGATCGGTATGGCCGCATTGTGGCCATTGTTTACAGCAACGGGGTTAATGTAAACGAAGAACTGTTGCGCCGCGGCATGGTTTGGCATTACAAAGAATTCGACAGGTCGCCGGCATGGACAGCCCTGGAGCAAAAAGCCCGTCAAACCAAAACCGGTTTGTGGCGACAGCCTTCGCCGACGCCACCCTGGCAGTTTCGCAGGGAAAAACGTCAGGTAAACGAAGCGCAAAATGCAGTTGCCGACTAACACATAGTTCCCTCTTTCATTCAATTATTCTTTAGATTGAAAAGAGTCATTTGTACGGGAATGAGTTTTTGCAAAAGGCTCTTATCTGAATGAAGAGCAGAGATATTTCTTCCCATTATTTTTCCTCACGCTGAGTTTCCTCACCATCCTCGGACGCATACCCTGATCAGGGTATTTGTGGGCGAATTATATCGAATAATTTTAACCATCCAACAAAATCCAACCTGGAAATTCCTTTTCGCAACGACAATTTTTAATCTCGATGTATGAAAAAGATTTCTTTTTTTCTGATTGGATGGATGGCTTTACTAAAAAGCCAGGGGCAACTGGTCAACAATGGTGGCAACATCGTGGTGCAGCCAGGTGCTGTTTTATTTTGTGGCGGCAACCTTACCAACGCTGCAGGAAATTTGAACAACAATGGCAAAGTAGTGGTGCAGGGCAGCTTTTTGAATAGTGCGCTGTACAACAGTTCCACTAACGACGATTCACTGGTCCTTTCGGGTGGTGGCAATGTTTTGTTGTCGGCCGGTAACGCAACCCTGCACTACCTGCAGATCAACAAAGCAGCAGCTACAGACCGCGTTACCCTTGGGGCCTCTGCTACCGTAAGTTCTAAATTTGAGTTTTTGCAAGGCGAGTTTTCAACAGACTTTGCCAATAATCCCTCCTTTGTTTTTTCGGCACCGGCAGCAGCAATGTTTACGTTTGCAGCCGGTCGTGAAATTGCAGGCAAGGTGCAGCGTACCGGCTGGACCAACGGTGCTTCCCGTGTTTTTCACAGCACCCATATGCAGGTGCAAACAAACAGTGGAACAGCACCCACCGAAATGACCGTTCTGGTGCTACCGCAAACCTTTGGTGGCGATCCTTCACAGACAGAGCGGGAAGTCAAAAGAAAATTTTCGTTTTCCCATACCGGGGGATCGGGTTTTACAACCGATATCCGCTTTCCCTTCCAGGATGCAGAACTGAATACCAACACGGAAGCGAATCTTGTACCCTGGTACCTGTCGGCAGCGGAGTGGAACGCCAAATTAACGCCTGTAACCCGGGACGTAGCAAGCAATTGGGTAGGTACAACTGGTGTTACCGCCGCACAACTAACGCAGGAATGGAAACTTGCTGATCCCTTGTACTCATTTACGGTAGCAGCCCTGCTCAGGGGAGCCTGGAACGGAACGAACCTCAATACATCGCTGCAGGCCATCCTTCCCAAAACGCAGCCGTATACCATGACGCCTTTTCAATATTCTGGCACCGAAACGGTGTCGAGCATTCCGGCCAATGTGGTGGACTGGGTGCTGGTTGAATTGCGCAAACCCGCCAGCGGAGCGCCGGCAGACGCCAGTGCCGCAACGATCATTGGCAGGACAGCCGCTTTCCTGAAAAATGACGGAACTATAGTCGGTCTCGATGGAACATCACCAGTTCAATTCAACATCAGCAAGCAGGGGCCTTCTTTTATTACCGTAAGACATCGGAACCACCTGGGTGTAATGAGTCATTCAATTCCCTCCAATGCGGCCGGCACTTTTGCCAATGATTTTACAATGCTGAGCAATGTATACAAGAGCAACGCTGTTGCGGCGCAGCCGGTGACTTTGCTGCAAGGGAGCACCCGGTATGGTATGTGGTCGGGAGATGCGAACCGTTCGGGAAATATTGCCGCTTCCGACATTGCTACCATCCGCAGCACCATCGCCAATGGCATGACGGGTTACCAGCATTCGGACGTCAACATGAGTGGCAATCTTGCCGCTAGTGATGTAGCGCTTGTGAAAGCGATGATCTCACAGGGAGCCCAGGGCAGTGCCACCACCCGTACAGCCACTGGTGTAGGCAAGGTACAATCCCATATACCCGATCCCATTACCGACTAATCAGCAACCCAAACCAAAGCAGCATAAATGAAAAAAAAGCTACACTTCATCGTTACCTTTCTTCTTCTCCTTTTGTTAGGCCAGGAAAGCCTGCAGGCCCAGGCAGCGGCCGAATGGCGCCTTGTCAACGGCAACTACAGCGATGCCGACCCCGATGGCGGGGCCGGGCCGGCTACCGGAACGGCAACGTTTACATTGCAGGTCCGGTCAACCAGCGGCACGCTGGAGGATATTTCCGCTATAACAGTCGGCTGGTCCTGGCAATCGGCCAATACCATGATCCCCACAACAGCTGGTGGCACGGGCACGGCGGCGCCGGGCTGTACAACGCCTGTCAATAACCCGGGCAATGTTGTTTTGTCAAATGCATTTACAGCGGCTGGTTATACCTACACAACCGTTAACCAATGTTTCCTGAATACTCAAAGCAGCGGCGGGCAAACATTTGACCGGACGGTGATCGGCACGCTGGAATCAAGCACTAACGGGATCGACCTGCCAACTACCTGGACGGATTTATTTACCGTTACTCTCTGGACCTTGCAAACGACAGCACCGCAGGGCGGGTATGTGCTGTTGAATTCAACCAACCTTGGAGCACCCGGCGCCTTCAGTAACTATGAACTGGCCGATATCCTGGGCAATCCCTACGAAGCCAATTCGCTTACGTTTGCAACGCCGCTGGCGCTTTCCGGCTCTTTGCTGCCGGTGCAGTTTACCCGCTTTGCAGTTGATTGCTCGCCTGCCGGCAATACCATCGCCTGGCAAACCGCTATGGAAAAAGACAACAGTCATTTTGAAGTGGAGAAAAGCAGCAACGGCGCCAACTGGTCGGCGGTTGGACGTATAAACGGTACTGGCAGTGGTTCGTACCAGTTAACTGACAAAGCCGGTGGTGAAGCACAATACCGTATCAAGCAGGTTGACCTGAACGGTGCTGTTTCGTACTCAGGGATTGTACGCAGCAACTGCGGCAATAGCGCCATCGTGGTTAACCTTTATCCAAAGCCGGCACAGGATAAACTAACCCTCCAGGTAAGTTCCGACAGAACTATCAACACCAGGGCCCATGTGATCGATAACTATGGCCGCGTGGTAATGACCATCCAGCTACCGGTCAGCAAGGGAAACAATACCTTCCTGTTCAATGTTGGCCACCTGCCGCAGGGACAATACTACCTCCGCAGCACCGATGAAAATGGCATCGTCAACCAGCGATTCACCATTACGCGGTAAGCGATAAACGTAATTCACAAGGCTGTCTTCGGGCAGCCTTTTTTCTTTGCATTGGTTATGTGATTGGGTACAAATAAGCGGGATGGTAGGTATCGTCAACGCAAGCCAGATTGTGTTGCGCATCTATTCAAACTATGAATTTTTGACCACCAGAGTAATAGTCCAAACGAATGCACTACGATTAAATCCGGAAGTCCGAATCGTTTTCGTTACATCATCACAATGTGTGTATCCAAGTTTGTACGGCTGCGTTGAAATAGGTGAATTGCTTCGTCTCGTGCAACCTGTCAAGATTCTCTAATGAACCCTCAAGATTTTTTACTGGAAAGACAAAAGCAGAGAGATAAATCGATCAAATGATTGCAGAAAAATTACTCAAACAGGTCGTACTTGGTTTTTGGCCGGCGGCCTTCCTGCCACTGGAAATTTTCCAGCCGCATTTCACCCGGCGGCTTTTGCCGGATGGGATAAACCGTTCCTTTCACCGAGCTGCGTAGCACTACCCGTTGCAGGTCGCCTTTGGTAAAATAAAGGTCGATCACATCGCTTTCGGTTTGGTTCACACTGGTAAACGCACTGTCTTTATCCTGGATAAAATAAACCGACTGGGCGGCTCCGCGAGCCCTTACCGAATCCAGCACGCCATCCACAAAATAACCATCCATGCGGCTGCTGCGGATCTGGTTATATGCACCCGGCTGCACTTCCGACACCATGAAGCTGCGTTCCCAGGCTTTCACGTACTGCGGCTTTTTGTTGCGGGTAAACATGTAAATGGTATCGCCGGTGATCTGGCTTTGCCGGCTCCATACAACGGGGTTTTGAAATAACTGGAATACAGAGTCTTTAAAGGAGTAGAACAAGCTGTCGCTAACCGATTGCACCGAATCGGAAAACACCCTAACATTCCGGTACGCTTCAAAATAACGATTGGTGCTGTCATTGGGCGAAGGTGGTTTGGCGTTTGCCGAAGTATCGATAAATAGGTCAGAAAGCCGTGCCGAAAAAAGCGTGTCCGCCGCAATGTAGATCGAATCGGATTGCTGCCGGATGATCATCAGCGGTTTGTTGGTGGCGAGAAAGGCTTCTGATTTTTTGTTGGCAAAGATCTTATCCGCAAGGATGTTTATACCCTTAGCCGTATCAATAAGCACACCGCGACCTTCAATTTGAACAATACCGGTTTGATCGTCCGATGCAATATGATCACCAATTACCGTAAGCGATTTGTCAACAATGGTCGTGCGCTGGGTAAATTCGGCCTGGCCCGATTGCAGGTCGTAAAAACCTTCGGTGGTTTCAATCACCCGGCCGCTGCTGTCTTTAATGGTGGTAGGTGAAATAAACCGGGCGATCCTTGTTTCCGTATTGTAAAGAATCGAATCAGAAACAACGGTGTTGCTTGGATCTTTCATCACGACGTTGTCCTTAAAATAAATATCGTGGATGTCGGCGTAATAAATGCCCCCGCGGCTGGTAACAGTAGTGCGCTTGTTCACCACTTTGCCACCGTTGTTGTAAGTGCCAATGCGGCGGGCCACGTCGTATTCAAGCGTTGGTGTAGTTAACGTGCCTTGTCCATCTGTGAGACGAACATTGCCATTGAGGTAAGCGTATTTACGGTCGTAATGATACCGCATTGTATTGGAATAAACATGCGCCGTATCGCTGTCGTTTATATGAACATTACCAAAACCGGAGAAGGTTTTTCCCGTAGTATTTAAAACGGCACTATCACTGGAGAAGATGGTACTGCCTTGCTTTAAGCGAACATTTCCGGCCAGGATCTGCAGCTCGGTGCCATCGGCCAGCTTACGGTATTCAAGCTTGCGAACACCCGGTAAAATTTCTACCGAAGAAGACGTATCGCCAACAGGCACCTGTCCCCAGGCGATGAGGGTAGTGAGTAAAAAAAACAAAAAGAAGAGGGGACGCTTACCGTTCATTGGCGTTACCGCGGAATGGTATCCTTCGGTGCTGGCGAAGTTATTGGTTCAGCTCCTTTCTTGCCACCAAAAACTGAAATATTAACGTAGCGTTTCGGGTGAACACGGATATCATCCAGCAAGATCTCGGCGCTCAGGGCAACCCGGTCAAGGCGATTGGAAACATTGCCCAGGCGATCGTACAACTGCCGGTCGTTCATCAGGAGACCAAGCGTACCGTTGTTGGTGTTGAATTTTGAAACGGTTGCCTGCAACTCCGCGATGGTTGATTGCAGCGCAGACACCACTCCTTCGATATTGGCATTGGCCAGCCGCGAAGTGGTTACTTCCACGTTGCGAAGGGAACTGTTAATGACATCATTGTTACGAGCCAGGTTGCCGGTAATGCTGTTCATGTTTTGCAGCGATTGGGCAAGGGCACCATTTTGCACATCCATCAGTTGCGCCATTTCTCCCGATGTCAGCGACAGGTTGGTGATGAGTTCACGCAGGTTATTTTTTGTGTTGGGATCAAAAATGCTGTTCAGGCCACCGATCACCAGCTTCAGGGAATCAAATGTTTCATTCAGCCGGGTGATGGTTGGCGCCACCTGCGCCTTTAGGTCACTCAGCAAACTCATATCGGCGCGGGTATTGATGCTGTCGCCGGTTTGGAGGTAGGTGTTGGCGGGCCCTTTCTCAATGTTGATATAAGCCGAACCCAAAACCGATCCATCGATCAGCGCAATGGAGTTACTTGGAATGGCAATATTCTTATCAACATGTAATTCTACAATAATGCTGTTGACTTCTTTGTCTGCTGGCCTGAAGTCGCCAACGGTGCCCACATTGAGGCCGTTTATCTTGATCACATTGGAACGCTCCAAGGCTCCAATGTTGGGAAAGCGTGCATACAGTATAAAAGGTTTGGAAAAAACGTTGTTACCCTTTAAAAAGTTGAATCCGAAAATGAGGACGGCGATCGCAGCAATGGCTAAGAGACCAACTTTTACTTCATTAGAAATCTTCATGCATTCTTGGTTTTCGTCTGTAGGAACCTGCCTATTCGTGCCTAAATTAAACAATAAATCGGTCAAATAGGGCAGGGCCGAAACAGACACTACCTGAAGTTTAAAAAATCATACCAATTGTGGAAAACAGGAAAGCCGGTCCTGTTACGAACCGGCTTTACAAAATGAAAGCTTATTTTTTATTCGGGATGCGTTGCGGAATGATGGTCAAATGCCTGCAGCATTTTTTCGTTCAGCACCATTTCCTTCTCGTTAAGTTGCAATGGAGCGGAAGCACTTGCCGGAGTTTGTTTTTTCTCCAGCCATTTGATGTAATTGTCAACCGCTTTGGTAATGCAGGCCGAGATCTCGTTCTGGCCCTTTTCGCTGTTCAGGTAATCTTCTTCCTGTGGGTTGGTGATAAAGCCGGTTTCTACCAATATACTGGGCATGGCCGTAGCCTGCAGCACCCAAATACCCACCTGCCGTTGACGCGATCCACCGCTTACACGGCCAACTTTGGCAAACTGCTCTTCCACCATCTGCGACAGCGTGGCGCTGCGCAAACCAAACTGTTTTGTTTTTACAAGCGAAAGGGCAATGAACTCAGGTGAGTTGGGATCGATGTCGCCATATTTTTCTTTGTAGTTGTCTTCTGCCAGCATCGGCGCATTTTCGCGGATGGCGGTTTCCTTATCTTCTGCCTTGTGAGCACCCCAGATATAGGTTTGTGTACCAACAGCCCTTGAATTAGGTACGGTATACGTACGGTATTGGGCCACTTTACGTGTATGCTTTTTCTTTTTTTTGCCCTTGCCGGTGTAATACACTTCGTTGCGGTAGCCGGTCAGCTCACGACGGGTGAGGGGCGGCATGGCATTCACGTGAATGGAAATAAAAAGGTCGCCGCGGTTGCGGTTGGCCACGTTGGCACGTTCACGCAGGTCAACGATCTTTTCCGTTGGCCGTGTTTCAATGATCTTGATCTCGGGGAATTCTTTTTTCAGCTGGGCCACCAGCTTTTTGGATACGGCAAAACAAATTTCATCTTCATAAGAATAACTGCCCTTTGCGCCATTGTGGCCGCCACTGGGCATAATGCCGTGTCCGGCATCAATGATAATGGTACGCAAAACCTGTTGCTTTGGCGCTGGCTCGTAAGCGGTCAGAATTAGCAGCGCTGCAAGAAGTGTAAATAGGGAAAGCGTTCTTTTTACCATACTCTGAATTCTTTACGATGATTGGATTTTTACAACGGCTGATGTTTTCTTAACGCAGGCAGTTGCGGTTAATTGTTTGCCGCACTTACCTGCTGAACGGGTTTGGGTTGTTCTACCGAAGCAATATAGGCTTTGATGGCGTTTAAAATATCCTGCACAATTTCGTTCTGCCCCTCTTCACTGTTCATGTATTGCTCTTCTTCCGTGTTGGAGATAAAGCCGGCTTCCACCAGGATGCTGGGCATACCCGTAGCATGGAGTACCCAGATGCCTTTTTCATTCCGCTGCTTGACACCGCGGTTGATGCGGCCACGCTTTTCAAACTCCTGCTGCACCAGTTCGGCCAGTTTCAGGCTTTTTTTAAAGAACTTCTGAGTATAAATCAACTTCAACGCGTTAAACACCGGGTCGTTCTCTGAATAAGCGCCGGTACTGTCGTCTTCATTGGAGGCAAATTCGGCATGGTCACCTACCAGTTGCTCTTTGTGCGAATTTTCTGCAGCCGTCCAGATAAAGGTTTCTGTTCCTTTCGATGGGTTTTGAACGTAAACAGTTTCGTACACCGGCACTTTTACGGTTGTCTTGCGCCGTTTTTTTCCTTTGCCCACCCATTTTTCCTGTTCGGTATAATCTACAATGCGGCGCTCATTCCAGCCACCGGGTGCACGGCCGGCTGAGTTAATATGAATGGAAATGAAAAGGTCCGCCTTGGATTCGTTGGCGAAATTGGCCCGGTAGCGGTCACCATCACGTTTGGTTGGGCTGTTGCCGGGAAAAATATCTGCGGTACGAGTAAACAATACTTTGATGTGGGGAAGTTCCGTTGCCATTTTTTCGCCCAGCTTTTTACCAAGGTTTAGGGTCAGCTGGGCTTCCGTGGAGATCAGCCCTCTTGCACCTGGATCGGCGCCGCCGTGGCCGGGGTCAATGATGATGGTTTTTACCGCTTGTTTTTGCGCGGCCGAAAACCGGGGCAAAATCAAAAACAGGAACACACAGGGTAATAGGATAATTGTTTTTTTTAGCATACCAGATTTTTGAGTGACGGTTTAGTATTTTCTTCACAACTCACTTAATAGGCAAACAGTTACTTTTGTTTCACACTGTATGCGCGGACTGTACAAATTTACTTTTAAAAAATTAAGTGTTGCTCCCGCAATCCTCATATTTTGCACTATCATAACGTACAGCGCCACAGCAGGATATACAGGACGGTCAAAATACAGCGATTGTGCCATAACTGCAAATAACGGAACCTGCCAATCGTTTTTTCCACAACAAAAAGACACCATTCCGCTGACAAGGGCAGGCCGCGATACCCTTCCGCTTTCCGACTCGTTACGGCTGCGCCAGGCAAACGATACGTCAATCACGGGCTTACGCGATACGATTGTTCCCACCACCGATACGTTTAACCTGCGGATGTCGAGCGATACCCTGGATGCGAAGGTGGACTACCAGGCCGAAGACAGCGCCGTGCTTTTTGTAAAAGATCAAAAATTTATCTTATATGGAAAAACAAAGATCAATTACAAGGATGTGGAAGTAAATGCACCCACCACCGAAATTGACCAGGGAAGAAATGTACTAACGGCATTTGGTTCAAAGGACAGTTTGGGAAACATCATTGCCCGTGCCAATTTTCAGCAGGGCCAGCAAAAATTTGAAAGCGAATCCTTCGAGTATAATTTCAAATCCCAAAAAGGGCTGACCAAGAATACCTATACCCACGAAGGGGAAATGTTCATCAAGGCCAACGTTTCCAAAAAGATCGACGCCAACACTATCTATATAAAGGAAGGCTATTTTACTACCTGTAACCTCGACGAGCCGCATTTTGCGTTTAAGTCCAACAAGATAAAAGTGATCAGCAATAACGTGGCCGTATCCGGACCAACGCACCCCGAGTTTGAAGGCGTGCCGTTGCCGATCTACCTTCCGTTTGGTATTTACCCGCTTTACCGCGGCCGGCACTCGGGCATTATGATGCCGCAGTTTGCCAACAACCAGCAAATGGGTCTCGGCCTGGAAGGGCTGGGTTATTATTATGTGCTGAATGATTATGTTGACGTGACCACCCGTGCCAATCTCTATTCCTACGGTGGCTGGAACCTGACGGTCACACCATCTTACCGCAAGCGATACCGCTACAACGGTTCTTTCAACATTGCTATCAACCGGAACAAATTTGCCTTTAAAGGCGACCCGGATTATAACCTGGTAAAAACCTTCCAAGTAAACTGGAGCCACAGCGTGGATTCAAGGGCAAGACCGGGAACAACATTCAGCGCTTCGGTAAACGCCGGTTCCACCCGCCACAACGAGCTTATTCCGAACAACCCGTACCGTAACGTACAGAACCAGTTGTATTCTTCCATTGCCTATTCCAAACAATGGCAGGGAAAGCCCTATTCGCTTACCTTAAGTGCCAACCATAACCAGAACAGCCAGAACCGGCTTGTGAACGTTATTTTGCCTGATGCCGGTTTTATGGTAACCACGCAATACCCTTTTCAGCGGAAAGAAATGGCCGGTACGCCAAAATGGTATGAGAAAATCGGTATCGGCTACAACCTTGTGGCCCGCAACCAGCTTTCCTTCTACGATACCGGCAGGGTAACATTTAGTAAGATTATCGATACCCTGCAATGGGGTGCGCAGCACCGGTTTCCTATTACATTGCAGTTGCCGCCGATGGGCAATTTTTTTGTCAGCCCCTCGGTTAGCTACGAAGAAACCTGGTACACCCAACGCTTTAGCCGCACCTGGAACTCGCAGAAGGAAAAAGTGGATACGGTTTCCATCAGCAAAGGATTATACCGCGACAAGCAAATGAGCTTTGGTGTTGGGGTGAACACGAATATTTATGGCCTGGTGGAATTTGGCAAGAACTCACGCATCAAAGCCATCCGGCATGTGATACGACCGACGTTGAGCTTTAACTACAAGCCCAATATGTCGAAGCAGAACTTTGACATTGTGCAGGTGAACGCCAACGGGCAGCGGCTGGCCCTGCCGCAGTTTGAAGGCAACCTGTTTGCGCCGTATTCTTATGGCCGCTTTGGTGGACTTTCCTTTTCCATCGACAACAACATTGAAATGAAGGTGCGGGGGAAAAAGGATACGGTGGATCGAAAGGTAAAACTGATCGATGGTCTGACCTTTTCGAGCGGGTACAACTTCCTGCAGGATTCATTCAAGCTCCAGCCAATTTCCATGAGCTTCCGTACCACGCTGTTTGAAAAACTGAGTATTTCGGCCAACGGCCAGATCGATCCCTACCAAACCGATGCCGCCACCGGTCTCCGCCGGAACCGGTTTGTTTGGCAGGATGGCCGTTTCACGCTGGGCCGTTTTACCGGCGGTAGTGTGTCGGCATCAACGTCTTTTCAAAGCAGCCGGAAAGACGATGGCAAAACTACCCAGCAGCCGGGTACAACTACAATCTCTGATCCGCGTCTGCTAGCCGACCAGCAAATGCTTTCGGACTATATGGCCCGCAACCCCGCGGAGTTTGTTGATTTTAATGTGAACTGGTCCGTCAACCTTTCGTATTCGCTGACGCTGAACCGGCGCCTGAAACCCGATTATTCGGGGTACACCACCGAAACCTATTCCAGCGTTTCGTTCAACAACAGCTTTAACTTGACGCCGAAATGGAACTTCAGTACGCAGGGCTTTTTTGATGTGACCACTACCAAACTTACCATGTTTACCATGAGCATTGCCCGTGAAATGCACTGCTGGCAAATGGCCATCAGCGTGACGCCGATCGGCTCCTACCGTTTCTTTAATATCAGCATCAGTCCCAAATCGGGCATGCTCCGCGACCTGCGCATCAACCGCACGAGAACGTTTTACAATTATTAAGGCAGAAGGAAACCTGATATTGGGATATTAGGATATTGAGATATTTTTTCCAGCACCTATTCTACTTGCTGGTTTGGCGAAATGAATTTTGTGTATTCTTTCATTCGGGATTGCAAACAAGTGTAATCAATAAACTTCTTCGGAGCGATAACAATAAATTCGAAAGTGCAAATAAAGCATCCTGATTACAATGCTTGGGAAAGCAGGTTTGCCTGAATGCTAATGTTTTGACCTGTGCAAAACCGGCTCCGGAGGAGCCACAATTTTTTAGCATATCATCCAAGAATGGGAATGGCCCCGGAGGAGCCACGTGTTTATAGTAAATCCTCAAAGAGAGATAAATGGGCTCCGAAGGTGCCCCGTGTTTCTGTAACAGGTAACACGAAGCTCCTTCAGAGCTAATGAAATTTTAAAGGCTGACTTTCTATAAACACGAGGCGCCTTCAGCGCCAAAACGGCGAATGAAACTTCGCAACGCGGCTGTTACTACAATTGGGTAATGCTGCTGTCACGATGGCAATGCCGTTGTCACTTTCAATGGGTAATACAATTGCTTATTTGACTGTTATATCAAAATGCAACTGGCCAAAATCTAAACGACCCCAACTCACCACTGACCACTCACCACTCACCGCTTGTGCTTTACATAATAATCCCGCATGATGTTAAACGCTTCCACTTTTACCTGCTGCGTTGTTTTTCCTTCTACGGGAATCGGTTCAAGGAAATGCATTTGCACCACAGTAGGCCAGAAAAAGAATTTTTTCCGTGGCAGGGCTTTGGCCGAATTAAAGATGACAGCGGGGATGATCTCTTTTTTTGTATCGATCGCCAGGCGGAAAGCCCCGTCCTGGAAACGCAGGAGCGGTTCTTTGGTTTTGTTGCGGGTGCCTTCGGGATAGATGCACATGTGCAGGCCTTGCTCTAGCACTTCTTTCATCTTGCCATAACTCGACCGCCGGCTTTCTTCGCTATTACGGTCAACCAGCACGGCGCCGCGGCGGTAAATAATGCCAAAGACGGGGATATTGGCCATCTCCACTTTTGCAATGGTTTTGTTTGGACCGGGAATGGACGGTGAAGAAATCGGAGGATCCATCATGGAATTGTGGTTGCAGATCACCACGTAATTCTTTCCTTTTTTAAAATTCTCTTTTCCTTTTATCACCCGGAAAATGCCGGAAAGGGGAAGAAAGATACCCAGCCAAATAGACCAGAAAAAATAAGCGATCCGGGAACGTTTGGGCTCGGGCCACAACACCGACAAAGCGATTGGCAGGAGAAAGATCAACAGCGTAATCGAAAAAACAAGAATGGCCCACACGGCAAAAATGCGCCCCAGGATATTTTTTACAACCTTCACAACAATATTTTAAGGTGGCAAAAATATTCAATCAGCGGTTACCGCATTGCATTTCTTACAAGGCCCAGTCAATAGGGTCGATGCCTTTGCTGACAAGAAAGTCATTTGTTTTGGAAAAATGCCGGCAGCCAAAGAAACCGTTGTTGGCCGACAGCGGCGACGGGTGCGCTGCTTTCAGGATGTGATGTTTTGCGGTGTTGATAAGCGCCACCTTTTCCTGTGCAAACTTTCCCCATAACAAAAAAACAATGGCTTCTTTTTTTTCGGCCACCTTTTTAATCACCGTATCGGTAAAATGGTGCCAGCCGATCTTTGCATGACTCATCGGCTCCCCGGCCCTCACCGTCAGCGAAGCATTCAGGAGCAACACGCCTTGCTGTGCCCATTTGGTAAGATTGCCGGTTCGCGGAATCGCAATGCCAACATCTTCGTGCAGCTCTTTAAAAATATTCACGAGTGAAGGCGGCGGTTGAATGCCATCCTGTACCGAAAAGCTAAGTCCCATGGCCTGACGGGGACCGTGGTACGGGTCCTGTCCGAGGATCACTACTTTCACCCTGTCGAAAGGTGTTTGCTCAAATGCATTAAATATAAGGGAACCGGGAGGGTAAATGGTTTTGCCTTGGGCCTTTTCTGTTTTCAGGTGTTCGGTTATTTGCTTGAAGTAGGGTTTTTTAAACTCATCTTCCAGCACTTCTTTCCAGGAGGCTTCCATCTTTACGTTCATCGACAGGAGGTTTTCGTATTGTGTGCAACAAATGTACTGCCGAAAAACGGATGGCGCTTTTTGCCAAGCCAAGCGAATCGATTTTATGCGTGCACTTTTTGCGTCAGCAGTTTGTAAAACTCATTGGTCAGAACAGGGGACATGCGTTCTTGTTTGTTTTATCCGTTATTTTGCGCCACGGCCGGGAAGCCTGCATAGATTGGCTCGCAAACTCCCTTCCGCTTAACATCTTTTACAGTTTAATTTTTTTACTACATGCAGAATACAATACAAAAAACCAATGGAAAGCTCGGTGTGCTAATACCCGGGCTAGGCGCTGTGGCCACCACCTTTATTGCAGGTGTTGTGGCCGTGAAGAAAGGCATTTCGCAACCGGTGGGTTCACTGACGCAAATGGGCAATATCCGCCTGGGCAAACGTACCGAGAACCGTTACCCGAAAATAAATGAATTTGTTCCCCTTGCCGGGCTGGATGAACTGGTGTTTGGTGGCTGGGATGTGTACAGCGATAATGTGTTTGAAGCGGCCAGCAAAGCAAAAGTGCTGGAGCCCATGCTGCTGCATGCCGTAAAAGCGGAGCTGGAAGCGATTCAGCCGATGAAGGCTGTTTTTGACAAATCCTACATTTCGAATCTTGATGGCGAACACGTAAAAGAAGCCGCTACCAAAGCCGACCTGGCAAAGATGGTGATGGACGATATTGAGAACTTCCGTGATGCCAACGATTGCGAACGAGTGGTGATCGTTTGGTGTGGTTCCACCGAAAAATACATTGAGGTTTCTGATGTGCACCAAAGCATTGAAGCATTTGAAGAAGGCCTGCGCAACAACGACCCGGCTATTTCGCCTTCCATGATCTATGCGTATGCCGCATTGAAGCTGGGTGTTCCGTTTGCCAACGGTGCGCCTAATCTTACCTGCGACATTCCCGGACTGGAAGACCTGGCCAGGCAAACCGGTACGCCGATCGGTGGCAAAGATTTCAAAACCGGTCAGACCCTGATGAAGACCATCGTGGCACCGGGACTTGCCGCCCGTGCCCTTGGTGTACGGGGTTGGTTCTCCAGCAATATTTTGGGTAACCGTGACGGTTATGTGCTCGATCACCCGGATAACTTCAAAACAAAAGAAGTTTCCAAACTGAGCGTACTGGAAGACATCCTGCAGCCGGAGCACAACCAGGAACTGTATGGCGATATCTACCACAAAGTGCGGATCAACTATTATCCTCCTCACGGTGATAACAAAGAAAGCTGGGACAACATCGACATCTTTGGCTGGCTGGGTTACCAGATGCAGATCAAGATCAATTTTCTTTGCCGCGATTCAATTCTGGCTGCGCCGATCGTGCTTGACCTGGCCCTGTTCATGGACCTTGCCAAGCGGAATAACATGTCGGGCATACAAGAATGGTTGTCGTTCTACTTTAAATCACCGCAAACCGCACCTGGTCTGCGTCCGGAGCACGACATTTTCAAGCAACTGATCAAATTACAAAATACGCTCCGTCACATGATGGGCGAGGACCTGATCACACACCTGGGACTGGACTATTACCAGGACCTGGTGGAAGTTCTCTAATATGTTTTTCTCAAAACTCATCGCCACAGCCTTTGGCGTTGGCTACATACAAAAAGGTGCAGGCACAGTGGCTGCACTTTTTTGTTGTGTTGCCTGGTATTTTTCGCGGGAGAATGCTACTTGGTGGACCGAAGCCGCATTTCTCATTGCCTTATTTTTCCTTGGTGTATTCACCGCGAATAAGGTGGAAAAGGAGTGGGGGCACGACAGCAACCGGGTGGTGGTCGATGAAGTACACGGCATGCTGGTAGCGCTTTTCCTGCTTCCGGCCGATTGGCGCTATGTGCTGGCAGCGTTTGTGCTTTTCCGTTTTTTTGACATTGTAAAGCCGCTGGGCATTCGCCGGGCGGAACGCCAGCCTGCGGGTTGGGGGGTGATGCTGGATGATGTGTTGGCTGGATTGTATTCTAACGTAATTTTGCAGCTTATCATTAAAAGCCACCTTCTTTCATGATCCGCTTTGCCAAAGCTCAACTGGCCTCAGTTATTGCATCTTCTGTTGACTACTTCGTCACCATTTTGTGTGTGGAGTTCCTTGGCTTTTGGCATGTGGCTGGCAGCAGCACCGGTACCATCCTCGGTGGCATGACCAATTTTTCCATTGGCCGACACTGGGCATTCAAAGGCGGCGAAAGAGAGCGGCACATTCAATTGTTTCGCTACTTCCTCGTATGGACAGGTTATTTGTTGCTTAGTACAGCAGGCGTTTACCTGCTCACGCATTTAGGGCATTATAATTACCTCATCGCCAAGCTCACCGTTTCTCTTTTCCTGGCCATTGCTTACAATTATCCCCTGCAAAAACGGTTTGTTTTTAAATAATTTTTTGTTTTCGGCAAACGGTATCTGGAATGCAAATCTTTTTCTCTATTTTTTGCTTCCATGCAAACCAAAAAAAGGGTCGTATTTTATTTGTTAGACGGTGCACGGCCTGATATTCTTCAAAAATTACTGGATCAAAACAGGCTTCCTAACCTTGCGGAGATCATCGCAGAAGGCAGTTTTTCTACGGCCACATCCTGTTTGCCTTCCACTACCGGTCCGGCTTATCTTCCGTTTCTGACGGGTCATTTTCCGGGCACCATGAACATCACCGGCATCCGTTGGTTTGATAAAAAAGAGTTCAGGCGATCAAGGCTCAATAAGCTGGCCATGCGTTCGTACTGCGGACCGGAAGCGGCTTTTTTCAACAGCGACATGCGGGAAGAAAAACAGACCTTGTTTGAAAACATCGAGGAGTCGTACAATGTATACAACATGGTAACCCGCGGGTTAAAAAAGCGGCACGATCTTACACCGAAGGGTAAAGGTTTGCTGTATACAAGGGCGCATTTTTTTTTACGGCATCATCCTGTTGATACAATGGGGCATGAAGCGATCATGTCTTTTTTGAAAGGGGGCGAGGACTTTGCATTTCTTTTTGCCGTTTTTCCCAGCGTTGACTGGGATTCGCATTACCATCATTTTGAGGACGACCGCACCGTAGAAGCGTACAAATTAGCCGATGACAGTATTGGCGAGGTGCGAAAAACGCTGGAAAAAAAAGGCTGGTGGAAGGACACCTTGTTTGTTCTCACTTCAGACCATGGCCTTAGCGCCACGTATACTCATTTTGATGTGGGCGACTGGATGACAGACCATGACCTGCGGTCGGTCAATTACCCTGTGATCTGGCGACGGGCACCAAAATCGGCGGTGATGATCTCCGGTAATTCGTTTGGAAGTGTGCATCTGTTGAATCACGAAGGCGATCATGTGTTGCAAAAAAAACAACTGCAGGCTTGCCTGGGAGAGGAACGGCTTTCTGCTTTTCTTGCTGAAAAAGCTGTTGACTTTATTGCTTACCGTGCCGATGATCCCAACAGTTTTGTGGTCCAAAACAGGGATGGTAGCGCTTTGGTCAAAAAAGAAGGTGATCGTTTCGGTTATCACCCGGAAAGCGGCGATCCCCTGCGCCTCGGAAATGCCATTGAAGTGACCGGCCATCGTACGGCGCTGGACGCCACGTTTCGAAGTGATTATCCCGATGCGCTGGTGCAGGTTGCACAACTTTTTCAAAGCCGGCGGGCAGGCGATTTTATCGTGTGCGCAAAGAACGGGTATGACCTCCGTGATTTTTGGGAATACCCCGAGCACAAAGGCTCCCACGGTTCGCTTGATAAAGAGCACATGCTGGTGCCGTTGGTAATGAACCAAAAACTACAAGCTACACATCCCGCCAGGACGGCCGACCTTTACGCCACTATCCTTCATTGGCTGGGACAGGCTAGTCCGCCATCGGAGGGAACGACCTTGCTGTAAACTTTTTTGGATCTGTGTAAACGAAATTCATGCTTCAACCACAACAGTCAGTGATCGTAGCAAAAGCAGCGGAGACAGAAAAAAAAGCGCCGCAACTGTTTGACAAAAAACGCCTGGTCAGGCGCTGCCTCTGGTTTACACTGATCACCATCCTGACAATTGCAGCCATTTTTATTTACAACAACAGTGGTGCCTCCTTAAAAGCATTGTGGCAATTAAAATTTTCTTACCTCATTTTTTGTTTTGGCTTGTTGTTTATCGACCTGATGCTGGGTAGCTGGCGCAACCACATTTTTATGCACAAGCTAAAACCCGGCTTATCGCAATGGGTTAGTTTCCGGGCCAATGTTGCCAATATGTTTATGGGTGCGGTAACGCCGGCGCACGGCGGTGCCGCACCGGCGCAGATCTACGTTTACATGCGCAGTGGTGTTCGTTTTATTGATGCCTTCACGGTAAGCCTTATCAACATGGGCGCAACGCTGGTGTTTATGCCGCTTGCCGGTTTGCTGGCTTTATTGCTGCTGGATGAAAGTCTTACCTCTGGTCTTGTAATGGTGATGCTGCAATACGGCTTTGGCTTTTTTTCGTTGTTCCTCGTGGCTTTTTTACTGGCCTTTTGGAAACCGGTTTGGATCGCCCAGTTAATTTCTCACGCAGCACGATGGATTGCGGCGAGGCTCCCCCGGTATCGCAGCAAGATTTTGCGCTGGAGTGACGATACAGCGCAAAGCATTCAAACCTACCAGCAAACCTGCCGGCTTTTGTTGCAAAAGAACAAGGGCCTTTTCCCACTCAGCTTACTCATCACAACAGTGCTGTACCTAAACAAGTATTGCATGCAGTATTTTATTCTCCTTGGCCTGGGCATTGAGGTCGACCTGTTACAAGTGATCTCCATTCAAATTCTCATCCAGTTCATGATCTATTTTGCGCCCAGCCCGGGTGGCAGCGGCTTTGCCGAAATGAGCATAGCTGTTTTGTTTGGCAAGTTTGTGCCGGCGGCGGTGCTGCCACTGTTTACGTTGTTACAGCGATCCTACTTGTTATTTTTCCCGGCTGTCATTGGTGCGACCGTTGTTCTTCGCCTGTTGCAACGGCAGGCAAAAACCTGGGGTGAAGAACCTGCTGTAATGGCAAAAGAAAACTGTGATCAGAAGGAATAAGCGGCAAAATCATTTCCTACAAATCGAATGTCAATCAGCTCTTGGTTCCAATTTTGCTTGGCGTGGCCTAAGCATGGCAGTTGCTTAATTTCAGGTTTGCGAACATTAAACATGTAAGTTTGAGCCTGATTTGTGATGAAATTTGTCAATATGGAACCGAAGCCTCTACGTTTAAAACTACAGTTTGGTATTTATAAAATAATCGATCCCTTTGTAAGGCTGTTGATCAAAATCGGGTTTACTCCCAACCTTATCACCATCGTTGGGTTCTTTCTTAACCTGGGCGTGGCTGTTATCTTTATCCTGGGTGCCGAAAAGACCAACCGCGGCGATTTTTCCTACGTGGGCTGGGCCGGTGGCCTTATTCTTTTTGCCGGGCTGTTTGATATGCTCGACGGACAGGTAGCTCGTTTGGGTAAAATGAGTTCTTCCTTTGGTGCTTTCCTCGATTCGGTGCTCGACCGTTACAGCGAGTTGTTTATGTTCCTGGGAATTTGTTACTACCTCGTGTCACAACACTATTTTGTTTCTTCCCTGTTTGCCTTTATTGGTTTGATCGGCTCCATGATGGTAAGCTATACAAGGGCAAGAGCCGAAGGCCTGGGTATTCAGTGCAAGGGTGGTTTAATGCAGCGTCCCGAAAGAGTGGTGCTGGTGGGAACATCGGCGCTTCTTTGCGGTATCCTGGCACCGCACATCGGTCCCGATTTTAAATGGAACGTTAAAGGTATTCCCTTTCATCTTTTTGAAACCATGTCCATCTTTACCATCCCGCTAACGGTACTCGCCATTCTTACCAATGTAACCGCCTATCACCGCGTCATGGAAGCCAAGCGTGCTCTCGATGCCAAAGACGGTTTGCCCCGCTGATTCTTTTTCCAGCACTTTACCTTGCCCTAAATTTGCGGCTAAACAGGCTGCATTCAAATGTTATCAGAACCCGGGCTTAAAAATGCTGTGCTACAGTCAGCACCAGCAACAAAAAAGGAAGAGGTAAAGAGATTGATCACGGTAAGGGCCGTTGTTTTATGCGCACTGGTTTCTATTGGCTACCTGCTTCTTTCCCATGGTTTGGTAGGCTTTAAGTCCGACCAGGTCATTCTTATTGCCATCTTTAATTTTTGCTTTTTTGCCAGCCGTATCACCCGCCAGTTTATTATCGGCTTCTCCATTTTTATTGTGTATTGGATCCTGTTCGATTACATGAAAGCCTTTCCCAATTACCTGGTAAATAGTGTACACATTGAGGATCTGTATAACCTGGAAAAATCGCTTTTCGGCATAACGTACAACGGTTCTGTCCTCACGCCGAACGAGTATTTTGCCCTGCATCATTCCACGCCGGTTGATTTGATAACCGGTGTTTTTTATCTCTGCTGGGTGCCTGTGCCGCTGGCCTTTGCTGCTGTGTTGTTTTTTAAGAACAGGGTTGCCTTTTTTCAGTTCTCGCTTACGTTTTTCCTGGTAAACATTCTTGGCTTTATTGGCTATTACCTTTACCCGGCAGCGCCACCCTGGTACGTAGCCCAGCATGGTTTTGAATTTATTGCATCCACACCCGGTAACACGGCCGGGCTTTCCCGCTTCGACCAATATGTTGGTTCCGGCATCTTTGAAGGCATCTATGCCAAAAGCTCCAATGTATTTGCGGCCATGCCTTCCATGCATGCTTCCTTTATGCTCATCGTGCTGTTTTACGGCATCAAGTACAGGCTGAAAGCCTGGAATATTTTGTTTGCTACTATTATGGCAGGGATCTGGTTCTCAGCCGTTTATTCCAGTCACCATTATATCCTGGACGTGTTGGCAGGCATTTTCTGTGCCGTGGTCGCCATCTTTTTGCTGCAGTGGTGGGTGAGGACAAAAACCGGGAAACGCTTCCTGAATTTCCTCCGTTTCCATACATCCAATTAAATTCATTAGAAAAATAATTGATGCGAAACAAGCCTGTTGCGGCCCGAAGTTTCCGGAATGTTAAAAGGGAAAATTGGTGCGGCCATGTGCACAATTCTGCAAAGATTATTTATACTTTTTAGTACAAATAGCAGTAATTTTGCGGCATGAAAACAGATCTAATTCAGCAGGAGAATGTTGTGGCAGACGAAAGCATGGATATTCTGGAGCAGACCGTTCGCAACGAATACAAATATGGCTTTGTCACCGACATTGAAGCTGATGAAGCCCCAAAAGGACTGAACGAAGATACCATCCGATTCATTTCCGCCAAAAAACAAGAGCCGGAATGGATGCTGGAATGGCGGCTGAAAGCATTTCGCCAGTGGCAGAAAATGAAAGAGCCGCATTGGGCTAACCTGAAATACCCCGCTATCGATTACCAGGATATCATTTATTATTCGGCTCCCAAGCAAAAGCCAAAGGTGAACAGCCTGGACGAGATCGACCCCGAACTGCGCAAAACTTTTGAAAAGCTTGGCATTTCCCTCGACGAGCAAAAGCGCCTTTCCGGTGTTGCCGTGGATGCGGTGATCGATTCTGTTTCCATTGCCACTACGTTTAAAGAGCAGTTGGGTGAACTGGGTATTATCTTCTGCTCCATGAGCGAAGCCGTTCACAATCATCCCGAACTGGTAAAGCAATACCTGAGCTCCGTGGTGCCTGTTACCGATAACTATTTTGCCGCCCTGAATGCTGCCGTGTTCAGCGATGGCTCTTTTGTTTATATTCCAAAAGGCGTTCGCTGCCCGATGGAGCTTTCCACCTATTTCCGCATCAACGCCGAAAATACCGGCCAGTTTGAGCGTACGCTGATCGTTGCTGAAGAAGGCAGCTATGTGAGCTACCTCGAAGGTTGTACAGCGCCGATGCGTGACGAAAACCAGCTTCACGCCGCCGTGGTGGAACTGGTGGCCATGGACAATGCCGAGATCAAGTATTCTACGGTGCAAAACTGGTACCCCGGCGACAAGGAAGGCGTTGGCGGCATCTACAACTTTGTAACCAAGCGTGGCATCTGTAAAGGTGTTAACTCCAAAATTTCCTGGACGCAGGTAGAAACCGGTTCGTCCATTACCTGGAAATACCCCAGCGTTATTTTGAAAGGTGACAACTCGGTAGGCGAGTTTTATTCTGTTGCCGTTACCAACAACTACCAGCAGGCCGATACCGGTACCAAGATGATGCACCTCGGAAAGAACACCCGCAGCCGCATTGTTTCAAAAGGTATCTCTGCCGGCTTTAGCCAGAACAGCTACCGCGGCTTGGTGCATGTGGGCAAGAACGCTACCGGTGCCCGCAACTTCTCGCAGTGCGATTCGCTCCTGCTGGGCGACAAATGCGGTGCGCATACCTTTCCTTATATCGAGGTAAAAAACAAATCCGGCGTGGTGGAACACGAAGCCACGACGTCGAAGATTGGCGAAGACCAGATCTTTTATTGCAACCAACGCGGTATTGACACCGAAACGGCCGTTGCCCTGATCGTAAACGGTTTTGCCAAAGAAGTGATGGCCCACCTGCCGATGGAATTTGCCGTGGAAGCGCAAAAGCTGCTGGCTATTTCGCTGGAAGGCAGCGTTGGCTAACCGTAGCGACTCGCCGTGGCGTGGTCCTGTAACTGCAGGCACGTCCTGCAACCTGGTTCATCACACATTCAACAACTAATCAAACAAGCACAATGTTATCAATACGGAATTTACACGCAAATATTGACGGAAAAGAGATCTTACGGGGTATCAACCTGGATATAAAGGCTGGCGAGGTACATGCCATCATGGGACCCAACGGTTCGGGAAAAAGCACCCTTTCGGCCATTATTGCCGGCAGGGAAAACTTTGAAGTGACCGAAGGCGAGATCGAGTTTATGGGGAACGACCTGATGGAACTTTCACCGGAGAAAAGAGCCGGCGAAGGCATTTTCCTTTCTTTCCAGTACCCGATCGAGATTCCGGGTTTGACCACCACCAATTTTATCAAAACCGCCGTTAACGAAGTGCGTAAATACCGTGGCGAAGAGCCGCTGGATGCGGTGCAGTTCCTGAAGAAAATGAAGGAAAAAATGAAGCTGGTGAACATTGACCAGTCGCTCCTTAGCCGTTCCCTCAACGAAGGTTTTTCCGGTGGTGAAAAAAAGCGCAACGAGATCTTCCAGATGGCCATGTTGGAACCCAAGCTTGCCATTTTGGATGAAACGGATTCCGGTCTTGACATTGATGCCATCCGCATTGTTGCCAACGGTGTTAACCAGTTGCGCCGGCCCGACAACGCCGTCCTCCTGGTCACCCACTACCAGCGCCTGCTCGATTACATTGTTCCTGATTTTGTACACGTCCTGTACAAAGGCCGCATTGTAAAATCAGGCACCAAGGAACTGGCACTGGAGCTGGAAGAAAAAGGGTACGATTTCATTAAAGCCGAAGTAGAGCAAGGCGCTTAATTAACCGCACATGAACACGATCGATATTATTAAAGAGCGATACAACCAGTTGCAAAGCAACAATGGCAGCAGCGTACTGACGCCCATCGAAACAGATGCGTTCAATACGTTCAGCACCATGGGCATTCCAACGGTAAAGCACGAAGAATGGAAATACACCCGCATCAGCGGCGTGTTCAACAAAGAATATGCGTTCAACCCCGAAAATCTTTCGACAAGACTTTACGAAAGCGACCTTGACGCCGTTCGCTTGCCCGGTTACGAAGCAGCCAATGAACTGGTCTTTGTAAACGGCATGTTTTCGGCGGAACTGTCCACTATCCGCTCTGCAGATCTTACCGTGCTGTCGCTGGAAGAAGCCACCAGAGGCGACTACCGGGACCTTGTGTTGCAGCACCTCGGGCAAAGCGGCAAATACATCAACGATGGCCTTAATGCCCTGAACACGGCCTTTGCCGCTGAAGGCATTTTTGTACATGTGAAAAAGGGAAAGATCATTGAGCATCCCGTGTACATCTACAACATCAGCGATGCCCGTTCGGCTAACATCCTGGCACAGCCACGCAGCCTTTTCTACGTAGGACAGAACGCACAGGTGACGGTTTCGGAAACCTATGTAACGCTGGGTGAGCAGGAAAGCTTTACCAACCAGGTAACGGAAATGGTAGTGGAGCAGGATGCGATGGTGGAATATTATAAAATTCAAAACGACAACGCCAGGAGTAGCCAGGTGAACACAACCCACATTCGCCAGGTGGGCAAAAGCCTGGTAAACACAGTAACGGTTTCGCTGGAAGGTGCCATTGTTCGCAACAACCTCAATATTGCCATGGAAGCCGAGCATTCGGAATCACATTTCTATGGCCTTTATTTTATCAAGGGCGATACGTTGGTAGATAACCACACGGTGGTTGACAATGTAAAGCCGCATTGCGAAAGCAATGAACTGTACAAAGGCGTGATCGACGATAACGGCACTGCCGTTTTTAACGGGAAGATCTTTGTGCAGAAGGATGCGCAAAAGACCAATGCCTTTCAAAGCAACAAAAACATTTTGTTGTCCGACAATGCAACGGTGAACACAAAGCCACAGTTGGAAATTTTTGCCGATGATGTAAAGTGTTCACACGGCTGTACGGTGGGCCAGTTGGATGAAGAAGCTTTTTTCTATCTCCGCTCCCGCGGCATCAGCGAAAAAAAGGCAAAGTCGCTCCTGATCCATGCTTTCGCCATCGATATTCTTGATCACATCAAGCCGGAACCGATCCGTGAATACGTGCACAAGCTTATTTCGGAAAGGTTGGACAATTAAACACGAATTTTTGCACGGATTGCACGAATTAATTAAGACAAATTTTAGGACGGATTATTCGAAGGCAGAGCGTTTAGGAGATGGAAACATCACCATTAAATCTGAAGAAATGTTAGCATCCTTAGCCATAGATACAACCTACGATGTGCAGGCCATTCGCCGCCACTTTCCAGCCTTAAGCCGGGAAGTAAAAGGCAAGCCTTTGGTCTATTTTGATAATGCCGCCACCACGCAAAAGCCGCATGTGGTGATTGATGCGCTGGTAGCTTATTACAGCAGCTACAACGCCAACATTCACCGTGGCATTCATACCCTGGCCGAAGAAGCCACGGCAGCGTTTGAAGCCACCCGTGATGCAGTGCGTGATTTTATCAACGCACCATCTAGGGAAGAGATCATCTTCACTAGCGGTTGTACCGAAGGCATCAACCTCGTAGCGCAAACCTGGGGACGACAAAACCTGCAGGCCGGCGACGAAGTGATCGTTACCAACATGGAGCACCACAGCAACATCGTTCCCTGGTACTTGGTTTGTCAGGAACGTGGTGCAACGCTGAAAGTTATTCCCATCAATGAAAATGGTGAATTGATCCTCGATGGTTTTGACGACATGCTTTCTGAACGGACAAAGCTAGTTTCGGTGGTGCATGTGTCCAACGCGTTGGGCACTATTAATCCCGTAAAAACCATCATCGAAAAAGCGCACAAGGTGGGTGCAAAAGTGCTGGTGGATGGCGCCCAGTCAACCGTTCACCTGGATGTGGATGTGCAGGACCTTGACGCTGATTTTTTTGTTTTCTCTTCGCACAAAGTGTACGGCCCAACCGGTGTTGGTGCCCTTTACGGCAAACGCGAACTGCTCGAAAGCATGCCGCCTTACCAGGGTGGGGGAGAGATGATTAAGGAAGTGTATTTCGACAATGTTACCTATAACGAACTGCCTTACAAGTTTGAAGCAGGCACACCCAATATTGCCGACACTATTGCTTTTAAAGCGGCGATGGAATTCACGAAAAGCATCGGGAAAGAAGCGATTCGACAGCATGAAAACGGCTTGCTGGCTTATGCAACCGAAGCCCTGAAAGAAGTTCCGGGTTTGCGCATCATTGGCAATGCAAGGGAAAAGATTAGTGTGATCTCTTTCGTCATCGACAAAGTACACCCACAAGACCTTGGGATCTTATTGGACAACCGCGGTATTGCCGTTCGCACGGGTCATCACTGCGCCCAGCCACTGATGGATTGTTACCGCATTCCCGGCACCACCCGTGCTTCCTTTGCCATGTACAATACGCGGGAAGAGGTGGACGCACTGATCGCCGGTTTGCACAAAGCCGTAAAATTATTAGCCTAAGCATGGAGCAGCAGCGAACGATAGAAGAAATTGAAAGGGAAATTGTCGAAGATTTTTCCCTCTTCGACAGTTGGGATGATAAATACGAATACATCATTGACCTGGGAAAAAAGCTGCCGCCGCTGGAAGAAGTGCATAAAGTAGACGAGAACAAAGTACGTGGTTGCCAATCTACTGTATGGCTGGCAGCTGACTTCAGGGATGGCAGGGTATTTTTTAAAGCTGACAGTGATGCGGTGATTGTAAAGGGATTGATCAGTATGTTGATAAAAGTTTTGTCGGGGCAAAGCCCTGATGCAATTGTGGAAGCAAAACTGGGTTTTATCAACGAGATCGGCATGATGGGTCACCTGGCGCAAACCCGCAGCAACGGGCTTTTGTCGATGGTAAAGCAGATGAAGAATTATGCGCTGGCGTTTAAAGTCAAAGAATCGGCAGCTAATAATCAATAATATTAATTATTCATGGAACCGGATATACTTAGAGAAAAAGTTGTGGAAACCTTGCAGACCATCTTCGACCCGGAGATCCCTGTAAGCATTTACGAGTTGGGATTGATCTACCGCATCGATATCCTGCCGATCAACAACGTGCAGATCACGATGACGCTGACGGCGCCAAGCTGCCCGGCGGCGCAATCGCTGCCCGTGGAAGTGGATCAAAAGGTTAGGCTTATTGAAGGCGTGAACGATGTGCATGTTGCCGTTACCTGGGACCCACCGTGGGATAAAAGCATGATGTCGGAAGTGGCTCAGCTGGAGTTGGGATGGATGTAGGGACGTGAGACGTCAAACGAGAAACGTCAGACGAGAGACGGAAAACATTAGACGGAAGATAGTTGGGCAGATGGGTGCGGTAATGGAATGAAAAGGTTATAACGGTTGCCGGTCCCCGGTCAAAAAATTGCTATTCGAAAAACAAAGGAGAAAAAAGTACATGAAGATCACCGCACAGGAAGAATATGGACTGCGTTTGCTGATTCGCATTGCCTCCTGCAACGATAGCCAGGGCATGAGCATTCCCCAGTTGAGTGAGGCTGAAGGCATCAGTTCGCACTACGTGGCCAAGCTTACCCGCATCCTGCGCATGGGCGGCTTCATCAACAGTACGCCAGGCTACAAAGGTGGTTATGTACTTTCCATGCCGGCAAATGAAATTATCATCAACAAAGTATTGAAAGCACTTGGCGGTTCGCTTTTCGACCAGGCTTTTTGCGGTTCGCATGCCGGCGCCATGAAGCTTTGCACCAATTCGGTAGACTGTTCTTCCCGTTCGTTGTGGCAAATGATCCAGTACACCGTTGACCAGCTACTCGATAAAGTAACCCTGCACGACCTTGTTTGTACAGAAGAAAATTCTGCGAAGGTGTTGCGGCAATTGCTTATTCAGAAAGAGGAAAACCTGAGTGTTGACGTAAACGCCGGCTAGGAGAGGTACGCTGGTTATTTTCCTTTTTGTATTTCTCCGCAATAATGCTCCCGAGGTCTTTCCGGTAAACTTTGCTTTCCACCCACGATATCATGTCGATGTAAACAAACACGCGGGTTTGCAGGCGGTTCTTTTCAAACTTTTTAATACGGTGTAAAAACTTCTGCAGTTCTTCCCTTGTTTTGTCAGGTGAAACATGGAAGGAGCGCCGCAGAAATTTCAGGATCTCTTCTTCAAATTCTGTCATGTTCTGCATCTTGGCCATAAAACGGTAAACAGAACGCGACAGGTATTCTACCAGTTCATAATTCCCCAGTTCGTAATGCGCCAGTAAATGCAGCAGGCGTGCATAACACTGCAGGTCGTAGCGCAGGCCCGTGTTTTCGTTCAGGATTTTTTGCACATAATCGATACAGGTATCAAAATCACCGGAGCCAAAATACATCATGGCAATCTTGTAATTCAGTACCATGGTACGGTGGGGGTCAATGAACAGCGCATATTCTTTGAGCTTGTCCTCGATCTCCGGCACCAGCTTCAGGCCTTCCTTAAAGCTGCCGTTTAAAAAGTGGCGGTTGATCTTTGCCTGTGCGATATAGAGAAAAGACTGCGTACGGAAATTCTCATTTTGCTGCACCCTGTCTGTTTGGGCATAGGCCTCAAAATGCGCCAGCGTTGCATCAAATTTGTCGTGGTTACGCAGGTCAAAATGCGAGTTGATCAGGTTGTGCAAGCCTTTGATGTAATGACCTGTTTCGACCCGTTTCAGCAGGGGCTGCTCTTCAAACAAGTTCACCCATTTTTGCGAGTAGCGGTAATACATAAGGAAGTCCTGCCGGATATAGGCGAACCAGCTATAGCATTGGTAGAGGTAGAGCTTTTCGTAAAAACCGGTAAGCTGAAACGCATTGGGCGGTAAGTGTTCTTTTAGAAAATCCTTGATACGTTGCTCATCTTTTTCGGTACGCGAATGCCCGTTTTTGATGTAATAGCTGTATAACTGGATGGAAAGATTCGACAAGCGAGTGACCATGTCCACATGCCGAATGGCTTCTTCAGCCTCGGCGGCAAGACTGTCGGCCCTGTCCTGCATGCTGCGGGTAATGTGCAGCGATTCGATCCTTTTCTCCAGCGCAATGGCCTGTATCAAAAAATTGATCTTTTGGTTGACCTTGGCCGTTTCTTTTGCTTTTTCCAAAATTTTAAGGCTCTGCATATGCAGGCCTTTTTTGTAAAGGATATGGGCAAAGTCAAACTGTTCGTTTAGCTGCAGGTCAATGCTGTCGGTGCTTTTCAGCAGGCGCAGGCTTGCCATTACCTGTTTGTACAGGTGTGCCTTCAGGTTAGATAGCTGTGACTTCTGTACGGTGGGCAGCTTCTTCAGCAGCTTGGTATCATCGTACTCCTCCATTTTGTCCAGCGCATCAAAAAGCTGAACGATCTTAAGGTCTTCGTTAGAAGAATTCCGTTTAATAAAAAGCTTGAAGTGCCGCTTCTCGGCTTTTTCAAGGGAATGTATCAGTTGAAATAATATGTCGGTTGACCGTTTGGACACGTTGTTTTAAATTTTTCAATCATCGCCTTGGTGCGCATCAAACCCGGTAAAACGTTCTCGCTGGGTTCGCCGTTAGCAGTTGCAAATGCACTTTACTAGACGCATTGCAAGGTTCGGTTATATAGCAGGGAATCAAGTATAAAAGACCCGGTTTGCCTGAACAAACACAGGAGCAACGTTGTTATCGATTGATGAAACCTGCGCTCCCTTTCTTGTTGAATGATTTCTATACAAGTATAGGCATTTTTTGCGTAAGGTTCTTCCTGAACGCTGCCGCTCGGCGTTAAAATGCAGCTAACTGTGGACAAATCCTGTGTCGGGTGCAAGGCATCTTTTTTGCAGACATACCGTATTGTACAAAAACAAGCAGGAGCAATGCCCACAGCATTGCCTTTTATGGGGAAATATGACTTACTAAACAAGGAGTAGTGATGAGGAAAACAGGTATTTAAAAAACAACCCTGAGTTGGTTTTGCGACCAAAATAATGCATACTAAATACCAGGTATAAATGCATGAAAAGCCTTGCTGGCTTGCCTTCTTTCTTTTTCCGACCATATGAAAACGGGTGGTTTTGTTGCGGCCTGGCGGCCGGTCAAGCATGCATTGACGGAATGCTTGATCACTGGTAATTGCCAGTTGTCAGCAAGTGAGACCGGATTGTTAACTGAGAAAAACACGATGATGAAAAGACGACAACACGATTGCCCGCATGCGGCACTTTCGCTGCTAACATTCAAACGACTTATTGGCTATTTAAATTTTATTGTATGAAGAAAAGTTTTACCCCTTTTCGTGCGGTTTGCTATGCGGGTAGTCCGCACTGCTTTTTGCTTTTTTTTAGTTTATTGCTGTCCGTTATAACCATTGCCCAGCGGCAGGTTACCGGTAAGGTTACAGGTATGGCTGGTGAAGCCATGGCCGGTGTGTCGATCCAGGTTCGCGGTACGGCCGGTGGTGCTACCACTGATACGGCAGGAAACTATTCGATTTCCGTTCCCAGCGACACTTCAGTACTGGTGTTTAGTTTCGTTGGCTTTTCCACGCAGGAAGTGACTGTTGGCACCCAAACCGAAGTGAACATTTCACTGAGCGCAGCCGCTTCTGAATTGAATACAATAGTGGTGGTGGGCTATGGCACACAGCGAAAGCGTGACCTCACCGGATCTATTTCTTCAGTGAACGGGGATGAAGTGGCCAGGCTGCCGAACACAAATCCCATTGCTTCGTTGCAGGGAAAAGTAGCCGGACTTACCGTCGCCAACTCCGGAGTGGCGGGAGCCAGCCCGGTTGTGCGTATCCGTGGTATCAACAGTACCAACACGGCCAATCCTGTGTACGTGGTGGATGGTATTCTGCAGGACAATATCGATTACCTGAACCCGGCTGATATTGAATCCATCGATGTGCTGAAAGATCCTTCGTCCATTGCTATTTACGGCTTGCGGGCTGCCAATGGTGTCATTGCGGTAACACTGAAAAAAGCAGCAAGAGGTCGAACCATCGTTAACCTTCAAACTTCGGTGGGAGTGCAACGGGTGCAGGACCGGATTAAAGTGGTGGACGCGGCCGGTTTCCGGCGCTTGTACGATGCACAGTTGCGTAACCTGAATGCAGCGCCTTTTGATTATACCAACTATACGGGCAACACCAACTGGCAGGACCTGGTGCTGCGGGATGCAGTGATCAACAATAACAACCTGAGCATCTCCAGCAGTGGCGAAAAAACAACCACGCATCTTTCCATTGGGTATACCCACCAGGACGGTGTGCTGCGCAACAATAATTTCAAGCGCTACCTGGCCCGCTTTAGCCAGGATGTGCGTATCAACTCAAACATTCGTGTTGGCGGCGATATCAACGGCACGCACATCATCAATAACCCCGCAAGCGTAAACGTGACCAATGCTTTGTGGGCGGCACCCATTGTGCCGGTGCAGGCCGATGAAAACACGTATTACGCCATGCCTTCGTTTCAGCGGGCACAGGTTGGCAATCCCATCGCGGCGCTGAACCGTAATGACCGGACGGCCATCAACAAAGGTTACCGGTTGATCGGGACCTTGTTTGCGGAAATAAAATTTGCCCGCAGCTTTACCTGGAAATCGACGGTCTACGGCGACTTCTCTTATAACACCAGCCGAAATTATTCGCCCCTGCCGTTCAACTTTATTAACCTCGGCGAAGGTGCTGCGCCAACAACCACCACGTTCGACAATACGGTACGTACATCGGCTTCGCAAAGCCAGTCCGAATCGCGTCGCTTTCAGCAGGATCATACCCTGTCCTTTGACAAGCGGGTTGGCAGTGGCCATACCTTCAATGCTGTTGCCGGTTTTACCACCTTGTACAACAACAGTTCGTTTATCAACGGAAACCGTCGCGATACATCGGTGAATATTCCCAACAATCCTGATTACTGGTATATCAATATCGTCAACCAAAATAACCCGGGCAACTTTGGTGGCGGTGGTGGCGAAAGCGCACTGGCCGGTGCGTTCGGCCGTGTGAGCTACAACTACAGGGGACGATACTTGGTAAATGCCACTATCCGTACCGATGGTAGTTCCAAATTTGCACCGGGACGCCGCTGGGATCAGTCGGGCAGCATCGGCCTTGGCTGGGTGGTGTCCGATGAAGACTTTTTTAATGATGTAAAAGCTTTCGACTTCCTGAAACTGAGAGGTGCCTGGGGCTTGACGAATAACTCGAACGGAATTCCTGATAACCTTTACCGGCCTGGTATCAACAACGCCTCGTCGGCTATTTTTGGCGACAATGTTTTTACGGCTATTCGTCCCGCATATATCGTAGACCCCAACATTCACTACGAGGTAGTAAGAGGCCTGGATATTGGACTGGATGTACGTGCATTGCGCAGACGCCTGAATGCGGAAATCACGTACTACAACCGCACTACCACGGACATCCTGACAACACTGGATATTCCCAACGACAACCGTAGCTTTTTCACCAATTTGGGAAAGATCACGAACAAAGGAATAGAACTAAGCCTGGGCTGGAACGATGCGTTCAACCGTGATTTTAATTATGGCGTTTCGGTCAATTTCAGTCACAACAAAAACATTGTGAATGCCATTGGCGATAACCTCAACTTCCAGATCGTTCGCGGTCCCAATCTTACCGAAACAGGCCGCTCTATTGGCTATTTTTATGGCTATCGCCAGACCGGCATTTACCAGTCAACTGCTGATATTGCCAAACAGCCCTCGTTTACCAATACACTTCCCGGCGACATTGCCTATGAAGATATTAACGGCGATGGTGTGATCTCGCCAGCCGACCGTACCTACCTGGGTACGCCTTTCCCGCCTTATACTTTTGGTGGTACCATCAACCTTAGCTACAAGGGTTTTGATTTTATGCTGGAAGGCCAGGGCAATGCCGGCAACATGATCTACACCGAGCGTCGTACCTCAAACTTTGCGGTATTGAATTACGAAACCAACCGCCTGAATGCATGGACCGGTCCCGGAACGTCAAACGTCGAACCCATTCTTGACAACACCCGTGGTAACAACTTTTTGTTTAGTTCCTACTTCCTGGAGCCGGGCGATTATTTCCGCATCCGCAACCTGCAGGTCGGGTATAATTTCAGCAATGCGTTGCTGAGCAACATCGGCATCACCAAAGCAAGGATCTACCTCAATGGACAAAACATCAAGAACTGGAGCCAGGTCACCGGTTATTCACCCGAGCCACTCATCGGCAGCATCCTGCAAGGTGGTGCGGATAACGGTGCGTATCCAGTACCGGCTACTTATTCGGTTGGCTTAAATGTGACGTTTTAAAAATTTAAACTTTTTGGATATGACAACGCATTTTTCACGTTACCGGAAACTGGGCCTGGGCATCATTTCCCTGTCCCTGCTCTTCTTTTTTTCCGGCTGTAAGAAATTTTTAGACACGCAGCGTCAGGGCGAATATGCTGCGGAAGATTATCCTTATCCCGGTGGTGCCGGTCCGTATGACCAGTTTATTTTTGGCGCTTATAACTACCTCCGCAATTTCGATGTGCACGTCTTTGGTTTCCTCCATGCCACCAGCATTCGAAGCGATGACGCCGACAAAGGCAGTACACCGGCGGACGGCGGTGCCAACTCGCTGGAAATGGACAACTTCCCCGTATCGCCAACCAATGGCTTTGCCAACTCCCTCTGGACGGGCTATTATGGCCTCATCAACCAGTGCAACAATGCTATTTACGAAGTGACTTCCAATACGGAGATCGAAGCGACAGAAGACATCAAGCAACAGACCCTTGCCGAAGCCCGCTTTATCCGGGGGTATGCTTATTTTATGCTGGTGCGCCTTTATGGAAGAGTGCCGCTGATCGACACGCTTTATTCCGACCCCGCAGCGCAAAACAACGTGCCGCAAAGCACACCGGCACAGCTTTACCCTTTTATTGAAGAGGACCTAACCTTTGCCATGACCTACCTGCCGGTAAGCTGGGATGCAAAGTTCGTGGGACGTGTTACCAAAGGCGCTGCCCAGGGTATGCTGGCCAAGGTTTACCTGACCCAGAAAAAATGGGCACAGGCCATGGGCATGGCGCAGGCCGTGATGACCTCAGGCCGGTATGGCTTTGCCCAGCCGCCAACAGGCAGTAACCTGTCCAGCTATGATTTTCTTTTCCGCGAGGAAGGGGAGAACAGCCGCGAATCCCTGTTTGAGATCCAGGCCACGGCATCGGCAACCATACCAACGGATAACGGTATCCAATACACGCAGGTGCAAAGCATCCGCGGAACTGGCGAGTGGAACTTTGGCTGGGGCTTTAACACACCCAGCGAAGCCCTTGCCAATGCGTACGAAGCCGGCGATCCCCGCAGGGCCCGCACCATTCTTTTTACCAGCACGCCTACCACACCGGGAGTCACCATCTATGGCGAAACAACACCGGTGGGATTGCCCAATCCACGTTATAACCAGAAAGTGTATTCAAACCCGGCGATCAAAGCAACGGTTGGCAGCCGGTCGGGTTGGTGGATGAACGTCCGCATTCTGCGTTATGCCGATGTGGTGCTGATGTTTGCCGAAGCCGCAAATGAACTGGGAGGCGCTGCTAACATCACCGCGGCAAGAGAAGCCCTGAATTCCGTGCGGGCCCGTGCCAGGGGCAGCAATAACAGCATCCTGCCGGATGTAACAACACAAGACCAGGGCGAACTGCGGGAAGCCATTCGCCGCGAACGCCGTGTAGAACTGGGCATGGAGCACGACCGCTTTTTTGATCTTGTTCGCTGGGGCATTGCCCAGGAAGCTTTGCAGGCTGTGGGCAAAACAGCCTTCAACGAAGCCCGTGACGTGGTGCTGCCGATCCCGCAAACACAAATTGACCTGAGCAACGGCGTGTTAACGCAGAACCCGAATTATTGATTCGTTCACAAGTAAAACAAACAACATGGTTTCTATACTATTTTCAAAACGGCTCTTTGGTTTTTTAAGCAGTATGGTTTTGCTGGCCGCCTGCAAAAAAGATGGCAACCCCAATAACCTGCCGGATGTATCGCCAGGCGACTACGAAGGCACTGTTGACGGCTTCCGCAGTTCCGAAGAGATATTTCCGGATGACCTGGTGGCCTATTGGTCTTTCGACAATACCAAGAATGAGCTCAAGACCAATACGGCGCCAACGCAAACCGCCAATGATGCATTTATTCCGAATGGTGTAAAAGGACAGGCCATCAGGTTTAACCAGGGTTACCTGTACTTTGCTCAGCAATTGCCGCAATTTAAAACCGACGCCCTGAAAAACTTTACCATCAGCATGTGGGTGCAGGTGTTAAACAACGGTTCTAAAAAAACGCAGATCTTTCAGTTGGCCCGGCCAACCAAATTGAATGGCAACATTGATTTTATCCTGGAAACAAATATCAACCCTGCTTCCAACACAGATTATGTCAGGGTTCATCCCTATTTCACCACGGCCGGCGATACAAGGGAAGACAATGTCAACGCCTTTGGAACGCAAAACCTTTCACCTAAATTTGGCGACGCAAAATGGACGCATCTTGTCATTACCTATGAAGCGTCCAGTGGACTATTTAATCTTTGGGGCGATGGCGTGAAGATTGGCAATTATCCAAGCAGGGGCACAGCAGCCAATAAGCTGTTCCGGGCCTGGGAACCCAATGAAGTGATCATTGGCGGCAACTACAACGTCATTCCTGGCAAGGAGGTGAGTACCGATGCAAGTTTTGCTGCTATGACCGGTGCCGTTGATGAGATACGGGTATACGATCGCTCCTTACCCGATGCCTATATCCGTGCTCTTTATAACCTGGGACTTGCTAATTTATAATTGATCATACAGCAGGGCAGCACCACGCTTTTCAGCGAGTGGTGTTGCCCTCTTTCCTTTTAAAATGATGTATATGCGGCAACAAACATTTCCGGTTTTACTTCTCATTGGTAGCCTGTTGCTGTCCTGTAACAGCGCAAAAAAAACAGCAGGAGAAAACTTAAATCTTACACCGGCCGATGAAGCCATGTACACCGATGTGCAGCGCACTACGTTCAATTATTTCTGGGAAGGTGCCGAACCCACCTCAGGTCTTGCCCGGGAGCGGTTTCATGTGGATGGCGTCTACCCGCAAAACGACAAAAATGTGGTCACGAGCGGTGGTGGCGGTTTTGGTGTGATGGCTATTCTGGTAGGCATCGAACGTGGTTTCATCACAAGAGCGCAGGGATTGGAAAGACTGGAAAAGATCGTAGGCTTTTTGGAAAAGGCCGACAGTTACCACGGCGTATGGCCGCATTGGTGGAACGGCGAAACCGGCAAAACAAAACCCTTCAGCCGCAAGGATGATGGCGGCGACCTGGTGGAAACTTCTTTTATGCTGCAGGGGCTACTAACCGTGCGGCAATACTTCCGGGAAGGCAATGAAAAGGAAAAAGCACTGGCCGGCCGCATCGACACCCTATGGCGGGCCGTGGACTTTAACTGGTACCGCAATGGTAAAAATGTACTCTACTGGCACTGGAGCCCCAACTTTGGCTGGGAAATGAACTTTCCCGTGCGGGGCTACAACGAATGCCTGATCATGTATGTGCTGGCGGCGGCTTCGCCAACACACGGCGTACCGGCCGACGTGTACCACGAAGGCTGGGCACAGAACGGCAAGATCAATAATAACACACCAGAATACGGCGGGCACAAATTGCAAATGCACCACGAAGGCGATGCAGTGAACGGCGGCCCGCTTTTCTGGGCGCATTATTCTTATTTGGGGCTGGATCCGCGTGGCTTGAAAGACCGCTATGCCGATTACTGGCAGGAAAACCGGAACCAAACGCTGATCAACTACCAATGGTGTGTGAATAACCCTAATGGCTACAAAGGCTATGGTCCGGATAGCTGGGGACTGACGTCGAGCTATTCTGTAAAAGGCTATGCGGGGCATGCGCCAGCCACCGACCGGGATCTGGGTGTGATCGTGCCAACGGCTGCTTTGTCTTCTATGCCGTATACACCTGAACAATCGATGCAGGCACTGCGCAACTGGTATACCAACCGCAGGGACAGCCTGTTTGGTCCTTATGGCTTTTACGATGCGTTTAGCGATCAACACGGCTGGTATCCCAAACGCTACCTCGCCATCGACCAGGGGCCCATTGTGGTAATGATGGAAAACCACCGCAGCGGGCTGCTTTGGAACCTTTTTATGAGTGCCCCGGAAGTGCAGCAGGGCTTGCGTAAATTGGGTTTCGAAAGCCCGCAGTTGAAGTAGGAGAGAGTGCTCGGTGATTTGTATAAGTAGAAGTAGGCAGTAAGTAGTAGGCAATAGGCAGTAGATAGAACGTATTAAGCTGTTTGCGGTCTGTAGTTTAAAGTATTTGCTATGATAAAAGGATGTTTGTTTTTCGTGACCATTTCATTCCTGTTTGCCTGCAGCCGGAATGTGTACAAGGCCCGCTTTGTACTGCTGCCCGATACGCAGACCTATGCGGAGAAGTATCCCGAAGTACTGGATTCGCAGATAGCCTATATTTTACGCAATGAAAAGGCCATCGACCTTGTTTTGCAGCAGGGCGACCTGACGCAAAACAACAATCATAGGGAATGGAAGATCATCCAGTCGGCTTTCTCCAAATTGGATAATAAAGTTCCCTACGTGCTGGCGGCCGGCAACCACGACATGGGCAGCGCTGACGGCAAGTTTGCCGATGTGCGCAACTCCACCCTTTTCAACCAATACTTTCCCCTGGAAAAAATGGCTGTACTGCCGGGCTTTGGTGCTGCCTTTGAAAACAAGATGGACAATGCCTATTACCGCCTACAGACCGGCAAAGTGAAATGGCTGGTGATCACGTTGGAATTTGGTCCGCGCAATGCAGTTTTGGCCTGGGCCAATGACGTCATCAGCAATCACCCCGGCCATACGGTAGTGATCAATACCCACAGTTACCTGTACAGCGACAGCACCCGGCAGGGGCCGGGTGACAACTGGCGGCCGCAGGCTTATGGTGTGGGAAAGGACAGGGGCGATAGTACCGTAAACGACGGTGAGCAGATCTGGGAAAAGCTGGTAAAGCGGCACCCGAACGTGCGGTTTGTTTTTTCGGGACACGTTCTAAATTCAGGTGAGGGTACCCTGATAAGTGCTAACGACTACGGCTACCCTATTTACCAAATGCTGGCCAATTACCAGGAAGGCGTGAAGGGCTCGGTAAAAGGCGGTAACGGCTGGCTGCGCATTGTGGACATGGATATGAAAAACGGAACGGTTAGCATCACTACCTATTCGCCTTTTGTAAACGAATACATGGAACACCCCGCACACCGCTTCCTTTTTCGTGCCGTTCCCTTTGCTCCCGGCGAAAAAAAGATGGCGAAATAAATTCCGCCTTTTTCTTCTGCCTGCGGCGAAACTGGCTTCTGATTTTTCAAGCGTCCATTTCCATTCCGATTGGTAAATTGCAAAAGCTGCTTTTCAAAAAAAGTCTATCACCAACGATTGCATCGCATAAAACATTATCCGATTATCATATTATCACATTATCGCATTACCCCCTTTCTCACCCTTACACTCCTGTATATGAAAAAATCCTTCCTCTTTGTTTTCTTAATCACTTGCCTCACAACCATTGCACAAGCCCAAACCGATGGCCCGTTGGGCGACCTGTTTATGGCCAAAGAAGGCGGGCTGGCGCATTATTCCAGCTTTGATTCTACGGGTGGCAACGCTGACTTCTGGAAGATTGCACCGGGACAAACCGTGGTGCTGGCCGATCACAAAGGTGCCGGCGTTTTGCGTCGCTGGTGGCTGACCATTGCACCACGCAACGTGGTGGAGATCCACCGTTCACTGATCATCCGCTGTTATTGGGACGATGAAAAAGAACCGTCGGTGGAAGTGCCAGTCTCAGATTTTTTTGGCATGGGCTATGGCAAATGGAAGGACTATATTTCTGTGCCGCTCAACATGACGAGCGGTGGCTATAATTCCTACTGGCCAATGCCTTTTCACCGGCGTGCCCGCATCACGGTGGAAAACCGCGGAACATTGCCCGTGAGCAATTTTTATTTCAACATCGATATCCGCACATTTGACCGCCTGCCCAAAGAAGCACTTTATTTTCATGCGCAATACAAGCAATTGACAACGCAGACTGGCAAGCCCGTTACCCTGCTCGAAACAACCGGCAGGGGACATTATGTTGGAACCCTGCTTTCGATGCAGCCACGGCAAGGCGTCAACCTTGGTTACCTCGAAGGCGATGAACGCATTTTTATCGATGGCGAAAAAATGCCTTCTATCATCGGCACAGGAACCGAAGATTATTTTTCATCGGGCTGGTATTATGACACCGGCGAATACGGTGCGCCTTATCATGGCGTAACAGTCAAAGACGATTCGGGCCGCATCAATACTTACCGCTGGCATATCGAAGACCCGATCCCTTTTAAGCGAAGCTTTAAATTTGATATTGAGCATGGTGGTACCAACGACATGCCCGGCGTGGAATACACCGGTGTGGTGTACTGGTACCAAACGCACCCGCGGCCGGCTTTTCCTTCGCTGCCACAAAACCTGCTGCCGATGGCACAAACCTTCCAGCCAACACAGGAAGCGGAAGCGTTGTTGGGAACTGCGTCGGTTACCGGCGGTGAGCTTCGTGTGCAGGATATGACCACTTTCCAGCGCAAGTGGAGCGGTAACGGCCAATTGTGGTGGGTGGAGGCCAAACCCGGTGACAAACTGACCCTGCCGCTGACGGTAGCGGAAGATGGCCGTTACGAGCTGACCGGCTTTTTTACAAGGGCAAGCGATTACGGTATATTCCGCATCCTGGTGAATGGAAAATCGGTGGGCAGCCTGGTAGATGGCTACAGCGAAAAAGTAGAGCCCACCGGCCCGGTTTCGTTTGGAGTTGTGGAGTTGAAAAAAGGTGTTAACAATGTGGTCATTGAACTGCTGGGCAAAGAATCCCGGGCGGCCGGCTACAGCAACGGCTACCTGGTAGGAATAGACGGTTTTCACCTGGCGAAAGAATAAGTTCCTGTCTTGTTTATAAGAAAACCGAAAGCAATGGAAAAACTGGTTTGTAGAAAAAAGTTTCTGTCTGTTTTATCGGGACTCTTGTTTTCAGCGTTGGTATTGGGACAAGGGTCTCCAAAGATGAACATCATCTACATTTTGGCTGATGATCACCGTTATGACGCCATGGGTTTTATGAAAAAGATACCGGGACTGCAGACTCCCGGCATGGACCGCATGGCTGCTGAAGGCGCTCACGTTAAAAATGCTTTTGTATCCACGGCGCTTTGTTCGCCCAGCAGGGCTTCGATTCTTACCGGCCAGTATTCACATACGCATACCGTTGTTGACAATGATGCACCGCTGCCGAAAAATCTTGTTTTCTTTCCGCAGTACCTGCAAAAGGCTGGCTACCAAACGGCGTTCTTTGGCAAATGGCACATGGGTAATACCGGCGACAATCCACAACCGGGCTTTGATCACTGGCTTAGTTTTGAAGGGCAAGGTGTTTACAATGCACCAACCTTTAACATCAATGGTAAACGCGTCAAGCAGCCTGAAGAGAGTTATGTGACCGACCTGCTGACAGAGAACACACTCATGTGGCTGAACAACCGTAAAAAGGACAAACCATTTTTTGTTTACCTGTCGCACAAAGGCGTACATGCCGAATTTAAACCCGCCAAACGGCACGCGGGTAAATACGCTAACCTGCCGGTGATCTGTCCGCCATCGATGTACCTCACGGCCACCGACAGCAGCAAGTCTTTTGGTAAACGCACAGCTCCCACCACACCAGTCAATTACCGCGATATTCCCCAATGGGTACGGCGCCAGCGCCATAGCTGGCATGGGGTAGATTATATGTACCATGGCGCCATCCCGTTTGACCAGTTTTATCATTTATACCTGGAGACACTTCAAGCCGTAGACGAAAGTGTGGCCGCTGTTTTAAAATGGGTGGAAGACAACGGGCTGAAACAAAATACCATGGTGGTGTACATGGGTGACAATGGTTTTTCCTTTGGCGAGCATGGGCTGATTGATAAGCGCCATGCTTACGAAGAATCGATGAGGGTGCCGCTGCTGGTTTGGGCACCCGGCATGATCAAACCGCGGTCGGTGGTGGAAGAGGTGGTGATGAATGTGGACCTTGCACCAACCTTTTTGGAACTGGCCGGCGTAGCAAAACCTTCACAGATGCAGGGTTTTTCGTTTACCAATTTATTGCGCGGTAACAGAGCCGGCTGGCAACGCGACAAAGCCTTTTATGAATATTACTGGGAATCGGCTTTTCCGCAAACACCCACCACGTTTGCCGTTCGCAGCAACCGTTACAAGTATATTTATTACAACGGCGTTTGGGATATCAATGAATTGTTTGATCTGGAAGCTGATCCCTACGAAATGAACAACCTGGTACGGGATACGGCTTACCGCAAGATCGGGCTGCAGTTAAAGGCAGACCTGTTCAATTGGCTGGAGCAAACCAACGGTTTGCAAATACCTTTGAAGCCTACCATCAATCACCGAAACGATAATTTATACCGTGGCAGCTATTAAACAACAAATTTGCTTTTTGGCTTTCAATGCCATTTTCTTTTCGGCCTGCACCAGCGCCGAATCGACCGAACCGGCCATTGTTGCAACCGACAGCACAGCCATTGCCTGCGCAGCAGGACTGCCTTCCCGGTTTGCCAGTAAGCAAACAACGGATACGATGCCGGTTGCCGGGTCGGGCTTTGAAGGCATGAAATGGATACCCGGTGGTGAGACCCTGATGGGTGCCGCCGACAACGAAGGTCGTCCTGATGAGTACCCGCAGCACCGTGTTGTGGTGGACGGATTTTGGATGGATGAAACAGAAGTGACCAACGCCCAGTTTCAAAAATTTGTGGAGGCAACCGGGTATGTAACGACCGCCGAAAAAGCTGTGGACTGGAATGAATTGAAAAAACAATTGCCACCGGGTACGCCCAAGCCTGCCGACAGTTTGCTGGCCGCTGCGTCCCTGGTCTTTACCTCGCCGGCGGGACCGGTTTCCCTGAACGATCCTTCGCAATGGTGGCGCTGGCAAAAAGGCGCCAACTGGCGTCAGCCGCAGGGCCCGGGTTCTTCCATCAAGGGAAAAGAATCATTTCCCGTGGTGCACGTTTCTTGGGACGATGCGCAGGCTTATTGCAAATGGGCCGGCAAGCGCTTACCCACGGAAGCCGAACGGGAGTTTGCAGCCAGGGGCGGAAAGAAAGAGGTTATCTATCCTTGGGGCACCGAAGGCGTGGAAACGGCAAAGCCAAAGGCCAATACCTGGCAAGGTGTTTTTCCGATTGAGAACACAGCCTGGGATGGGCACAACGGTGCGGCGCCGGTAAAAACGTTTGCACCCAACAGTTATGGTTTATATGATATGGCCGGTAACGTGTGGGAATGGTGCAGCGATTGGTACCGAAACGATTGGTATGGCCAGGCAAAAGAAGCGCTGCAGAGAAATCCTGTAGGCCCTGCCGAAAGCTTCGACCCCATGGAGCCCACGGTTCCCAAGCGGGTGGTAAGAGGCGGGTCATTTCTTTGTCACGACGCCTATTGCAAAGGCTACCGTGTGACGGCCCGCATGAAAACATCGCCCGACACAGGACTGGAACATACCGGCTTCCGTTGTGTAAAGGACGCACCCAAAAACCAGTAACATGAAGAAGACATTTTATCCGGCACCTTTTCTCTTTTTTGTCTTTACCCTTTTTCTTTTTTCCTGCCAGACGACGGCACAGGAACCGAAGCAAGAGCCGCAGCAAGAGTTGTCGCAGGACCTTACATTTTACCAAAAGAAATGGCTGGTGCAGGCAGGCGATACCTTGCCTTACCGGGTGTTGCTGCCCGAAGGATTTGATTCGACCAAACAATACCCGGTTGTTTTTTTTCTGCACGGGGCAGGGGAGCGGGGTCGCGACAATGAGCGGCAACTGACCCACGGCGCCCGGCTTTTTTTGCAGGCCGAACACCGCAAAGCTTTTCCAGCCATTGTTGTTTTTCCGCAGTGCTCACGGGAAAGTTACTGGAGCAATGTGCTGCGGGTGCACGATGAAAAAGGAGCCCGCAAATTTGAGTTTCTCGCCGATGGCAACCCGACACGGTCCATGCAGTTGTTGCAGGAATTGGTGCCCTTTGTTTTACGCACCTACCCGGTAAAAAGATCGCAGGTGTACGTAGGTGGATTGTCGATGGGTGGGATGGGTACCTACGAGTTGGTGCGCCGCCTGCCCGGTACCTTTGCGGCTGCTTTTGCCATTTGCGGTGGGGCACACCCGGCAACGGCTGCCAAATTAAAAGGCGTTGACTGGTGGCTTTTCCACGGCGGTAAGGATGATGTGGTGCCGCCAAAGGCAACAGAAGTTATACATGATGCGCTGAAAAAGGCCGGTGCCCGGGTAAAGTTTACATTATACCCCGAAGCAAATCATAACAGTTGGGATCCGGCATTTGCTGAAAAAGACCTGCTGCCCTGGTTGTTTTCGAAGAGGAAAAGGTGAGGGGGCGGTGGTGAATGGTGAGTGGTGGGTTGTCAGTAGTGAGTCGCGAGTCGTGAGTAATGAACCCGGAGTTTCAGAAAGGTGAAATTTGGCAGATATGATTCAGGGTTAGAAACTGGTTAATGGATTGAGAGCATAGATGCATAAATGTTATGCATATGTTTTTGCATTTTGCCTGACTCAATTCGGTAAAAGATTCTCAAAGAATTTGTTTTGAGGAACATGTTTTTTACGCTTGCTTTTCATGGCAAAATGTTTCAGAAAATGTTGAGCGAAAACGCCTGAAAGGCCGATACATACTAGACCAGGGTGCGAGCCTTGCATAAAAAGAAAACAATAAAGGAAGGAGCCCTGAAAGGGCGACACAGGTCATGAAATGTCTTTGCTGTGTCGTCCTTTCAGGGCTCAGTTTTTTTTATCGCAACGACTAACTCGGCCCTTGCAGGCCGGGCTAATGTATGTCTCCCTTTCAGGACTGTAACGTTTTGGTCTACAAAGCGGTTTCCATGTCGATACTATCCAATAGGTAAAATAGCATGTCCGGTAGTTCGGAAGACTTTTAAGTTAAGAGAGCAGCCATTTAAAAAGGAATAAACACCAGGAAAACATTCGGCTCCGGAGGAGCCACGTGTTTATAGCAAAACATCCAAAGAGAAAAAAAAGGCTCCGAAGGTGCCCCGTGTTTCTGTATCAGGTAACACGAAGCTCCTTCGGAGCTATTGAAATTTTAAAGGCAGACTTTCTATAAATACGGGGCGCCTTCAGCGCCAAAACCGTGATTGAAATTTCACAATGCGGCCTTTACTAGAAATGGATATTGCCACTGCTTTCAAGATAGGCAACGCCGTTGTCACTGTGACAGGATAATACAATTGTTTATTAGGCTGTCGTGATTAAATAACAACTGGCAAAATCTAAACGACCCCAACTCACCACCGACCACTCACCATTCACCACTCACCACCATCACCAAATAAACGTAGCAACGGCGCCGCCTGGTAGCCTAATCGGCGCTAACTGTTCTTTGTAACGGATGTTGAAACTGACCGGCTGGTTGCCATCGTTCACGGCCACCACAACGATCTTGTTTTCCGGTGTTTTGAACGCAACATTGTGAATATTGCCGGCAATGTTTGAACCGATACGCACCGAACCCGGTGGCACAAACTTCGCCGCATGGGCAATGATATAATAGGCTACGTTGCGGGTAACACCATTGCCGATGGTAAGTGCTCCTTTGCACTCTGTACAGCCACCCGGTGTATGCGGACCAAACGTGGGATCATTTGCCAGGTTCCATTCCAGGGCAATGCGACTCCAGTTGCGCATCGTACCCACAATTACGTTTTTGATATGCCACCGAAGGTCTCCCGCAAATTCGCCTTTGGCACCTGTCCATTGTTCCGTAAAATAAATGCCTTTGTCGGGATGGGCATTGTGCACCTGCGAAAGTGCACTCACATCACCGGCATACAGGTGAAACGCCGAACCGGCAACGAAAGCTTTGGCTGCGGGATCGTTCAGGATGGTGATGGGATAATCCGGGCGGTCGGCGTTGTGGTCATAAACAATGATCTTTGTGGTGATGCCTGCCGCCTTGAACTTCGGTCCGAGGTGGTTTTTGATAAAATCAGCTTGTTGTTCCGCCGTCATGTACAGGCTTGGGTTGTTGCCCGGGTGGAGCGGTTCATTCTGTGGTGTGATGGCGTCCACGGTAATGCCTTCAGCCTTCATGCCCTGGATGTATTTCACCAGGTAATCGGCGTAAACGGAATAATACTGCGGCAACAGGCTGCCGCCTTTGGTAGCGCCGTTGTCTTTCATCCAGGCTGGCGGCGACCAGGGCGAACCCATGATCTTGATGGCCGGGTTGATGGCCAAGATCTCTTTTAATACCGGGATAAGGTTTGTCTTGTCCTTTGCAAGGGAAAATTGCTGCAGCGTCGGATCGGTTTGCCCGGCAGGCAGATCATTATAGCTGAAAACTTCGCTGTCAAGGTCCGATGCGCCAACGCTGATGCGTAAGTAGCTAACACGAATGCTGTTCGCACCGCTGCCAAATAATTCCTGCAAGAGCTGCGAACGGCTTCCTGCCGGCAGGCCGTTCAACAACATAGCGCTGCCGCCGGTAAGCGTATAGCCAAAACCCTCCACGGTTTGAAAGGTTTGGTCGGGGTTGATGATGACCGAAAGGTTGTTGTTGGCAGTGGTGGTAAAGGCGACTGTTTCTTTTTGCAAAAGCTTTTGCCCGTCACCAGTGGTTACCCAGGCCTCAAGGCTACCCTGCGCTGGTGTTTCAACGGGATCTTTTCCCTTGTTGCAACTGGTGCCGGTGAAAAGATGAAATACAGTAATCAAAAGAACCACACGGAAAAACGATTGTATATGTTTCATAGCAAACCAATAGAAGTGTTCAGGAAAAGAAAAATCAAAGTAAGCGAAAGGTCGTTGATGAAAGTGCTGCCGCCAGCAAAAAAACTTCTTGTTGCATTGACTTCTTTGCGGAAAAATTATCGAAAACTCGTCCGGATTTCTTGCTGCCATTCCATACGAAAACGAATTGGAAAAAGGCGCCACATGTTACAGTTTATGCTTACATTTAATGTGATTAAAATCATTTCCATGATTGTTGGTTAAACATTTATTTTACACAAAATTTTTCGTTCGCTTGAGCACGATTGATTGCGGGAAAAAAGAACGATTGCTACCAACTTCTATCATTTTTAAGGGCATAGACATGCGCATTTTCCAATCTGTTTGGAAGGGTGACAACCTGTGCCCATGCGAGTGCGGTCACCCGACAATAGGGTTGGTCAATCAACGTCCTATTCCCACGTCTTATCGGTCTCCGGCATCTAACATTTTAAAATTTATTCGATTTGCCTATGGAGAAAAGGACCTCTTGAGAATGTAAGCGCCAACCGTGGCAGAGAAACTACCAAAAATTTTATGATCAATTTCTACTCGTTTATGAAAAAAACAAACGCTTCAATTTTT
>JABUMY010000008.1 GCA_013327885.1 Flavisolibacter longurius
GTGTAGTAAGAAACATTCAGCCTGCAAGTGGTTCTATCCAAACCACCGTGGACATGAGCAGCCTGGGTAAAGGCATGTATTTTATCCGCGTTAGCCAGGAAAACGGAACGACCGAAACCCTGAAAGTTGTCAAGCAGTAATTTTTTAAAATAAAAAGAGGGCCGTTCTTTCCAAAAGAAAGGACGGCTTTCTTTTGGTGAAACGGATTTAAAAGTTTTATATTCGTTATGTATTCTGTGCCTTTTCAGTTTTTCAGGCCCATCGAACACCGTTCATGTCCCTCGTCAGCTGGATGCACTTTTTTGGTTTTTTAAATTTTATCACGAATGAACATTTATGTTGGAAACTTAAGTTGGGGCCTGAAAGAGCAGGACTTGGCCGACTTATTCGCACCTTACGGTGAAGTAGCGTCAGCGAAAATCGTCATGGACAAATTCACTAACCGCAGCAAAGGATTTGGCTTTGTTGACATGCCAAACGACGAACAGGCACAAGCCGCCATTGCACAATTGAATGGCAGCGAAGTGGATGGTCGTAACCTGGTTGTGAATGAATCCCGCCCGAAAGAAGGCGGCAGCGATGGCGGTTTCAAAAAGCGCAGCTTCGGCGGCGGTGGCGGCGGCGGCTTTAAAAAAGGCGGCGGCGGTTACGGCGGTGGTGGCAACCGCGGTGGCGGCGGCTATGGCGGCGGTGGCAACCGTGGCGGTGGCGGCGGTTTCAGAGACAACTACTAGTTTCTGTAGCTACCAACCCAAGGATTAACAATAAAACCAAGCTTTTTTATAAATCCCGGAAGTCGTTCGAAATCGAACGACTTTTTCTTTTGCGATAAGGTCATTTTCGAACTGTAGAAACAAGCCTCCACAACCGGGAAATCTGTTTACATCATCCTATAAAAAGAGCCGCTCTTATTTCAGGAGCGGCTCTTTTATTTTATCGAATGATCTTGTTTACAAAATCAATTACCTACTAATGATGGTGGTGCTGGTGCTCTTCGTTCAAGCGGATAAATTCTTCTTTTGAAATCGGCGTATCGATGGCATTCACCTGCGTTTCCGCCCAATCAAAGATCTTCTGTGTTTGAATACGGTTATACGCATCGTCCACATACTTGCGGTCCTTCATCATACGGTCGATGTAGTCACGCACCCAATCCGCTTCTTCATCCATAGCCGCCATACCCATGTAGCCCAGCAATTGCTGCTTGGCAAACTGCCGCACGTCTTCCTGCTGTACCTGCACGTCGCCTTTTTTCTGCAGCTCGTCCATGATAAGCGTCCACTTCAATTGGTTGATAAAGGTTGGAAACTCTGCTTCCACTTGCTCGTCTGACTTAGGCTGCTGCAGTTGTTGTCCTTCGGCGCTTTGTGTTTTCAGCCAGCGTTTCAGGAAACCTTCGGGGAAATCAATCGTAGTATTATCAAGCAACACATGGTAAAGCGTGTGCTGCAGCTGGTTGCGGCTTTCAGCATCCCACTGCTTTTCCAGCTCTTCGCGAATCTTAGCCTTGAACTCCTCTTCTGTTTTTACTTCCTGGTTCGGGAAAAGCTGCGTAAAGAACTCTTCGTTCAGTTCGCGGGGCTCAACCAGTCCCAGTTTTGTAATGTGCAGCTTAAAATGCTTATTGGTGGCACTGTCGATACCAAGGTCCTGCAACACCCACTCTTTTTCTTTTCCTTCAAACGCTTCGTCAAGCGAAAGCTGGATGGTATCGTCTTTTTTCTTTCCGATCAGGGAAGGACGGTAAGCTTCGGAAAAATATTTTACCAGCAGCGAATTGTCTTTGCGGATACCACCGGCAATTTCGTTCCCGGCTTCATCTGTTTCTACAAACGTTACGTTCAGCACAGTTTCGTCGCCTTCCGCAGTTTCGGGTTCGCTCATGTTGCCATAACGGCTGCGCAGGCGCTCCACTTCTTCTGCCAGCATTTCGTCGGTGATCTCCACCTTGTAACGCTTCATGGCCTGCTGGCCAAGGTCCGGCAGTTGAACGGCAGGCTTCATGCCCACTTCAAACGTAAATGTGTAGTCGGCCGGGCTGTTCACATCCAGTTGCTGCAGGTCCATGTCAACCGGCAGGGGCTGCGCAAAAATGTCCAGCTTCTCCTGCTCCAGGTAGCGAAATACCTCTTTGTCCACGGTGCGCAGCACTTCATCTGTAAACAGCGAAGAGCCATACATTTTTTTGATCAGGCCGGCCGGTACCATGCCTTTGCGAAAGCCGGGAATATTTGCTTTTTTGCTGTGTTCTTTCAGTGATTTTTCAAACTGGGGAAGGTAATCTTCCTTTTGAAGGGTGATGCTGAGTTGCTTATGCAAAGGAGCGACGTCCTGTTGTGTAACTGTTGCCATGTATAAAGTTGATTAGTTGAGCCGTTGATAAGTTAAGTAGGAGAGAAATGCAATCGGAAACAACCAGTCAACAACCCAACTAGTCAACTTATCAACTTACCTGTGCGGGTGGAGGGACTCGAACCCCCATGCCGTGAAGCACCAGATCCTAAGTCTGGCGTGTCTACCAATTTCACCACACCCGCGGGCTTCGCTATGCGAACCGGAAAATGGGTGGCAAAAGTACAGGTAATTGGTGTACAAACACCTAGTCGGCCAAAAAAAATAGGTTTTGCCTTCAATTTTAGAGAATAATTTGTTTTATTTGGGCTCGCAAATAAACCCAAACAACTGGCTGATGTTTCCCTGTATCTACCTGTTGTTTGTTTAATCCAAATCCCTATGTGTCGTAGCATTTTCCTGGTGCTGTTATCCGTTTGGATAATTGCTGCCAATGCACAAAACCCTGCTTCCGTTTTTACACTACCATCCAAGACTGTTGTTCTCTCCTGCGGAGCTACCTGCACCGACGTCACCGCTGTTGTGCCCGATATAAGGCAAAGCGATGCGTACCAGGTCCAGGCCATTCCCTTTCAACCCTTTTTATACGAAGGCGGCACCGAACTGACAGCCCTATACGCCGATGATATTTACAGCAGCGCTATACCGCTCCCTTTCCCCGTTTGCTTTTATGGCACCACCTACAACAGCATAACGGTTGGATCCAATGGGATCGTGACGTTTGACGTGACAAACGCCGGCAAGCGCAACAATTTCCGCCTGACAACCAGCTTTTTTAACCTGGCGCCGGTACAAATTCCTTTTGCCGGTGGCACACAGAACTCGCTTGCCTCCACCTATTTCCCCCGGGCTTCCATTATGGGAGTTTACCACGATATTTTCCCTTTTGACAACGGTAGCCGCCGGATCGAGTGGCGGATGGAAGGCACAGCGCCAAAGCGGCGGTTTGTTGCCAGTTTTAAGGATGTGCCCATGTATGGTTGCACAACGCAATCGGCCACGCACCAGATTGTTGTGTATGAAAGCACGGGCATTGTGGAGGTATACGTGAAGGACAAGCCTGTTTGCACGAGCTGGAACGAAGGACTTGCCGTTTTGGGCATGCAGAACTATAACCGCGACAAAGCCACCTTCCCTCAAGGGAAAAATACCGGCCGCTGGGGTGCCACAGACATGCGGGAGGCCTACCGGTTTACACCATCTGCGGGAAGTTCAAAATTCAAAAAAGCAGAATTATTGCTGGAAGGAACTGTTGTTGCACTGGCAGATACGGCTTCTGATGGTGCTGGCAATCTTCAACTAAGTTTTCCAAATATTTGCCCGGCAACCGACAGTGCCGCGTATGTGTTACGGGTCAGCTATTTTGATTGCCTGACGCAGGCCACTGAAGTAAGCTTTACAGATACCGTTGTTATTAAAAAGGAAGACATAGAGGTAAGACTGCAAACGCAGGACCCAACCTGCTCAGCAGGTGGAAGCATCCAGGTGGAAACCAAAGGAACGATAGCTTCGCTTAGCTACAAGCTAAACGGCGGAACGCCGCAAGTTTCTCCCCTGTTTACAAACCTGGCCGCCGGTCAGTACACAATTACCGTTAGCAGCGCCACCTGTGAAAAAACAGTTACCGCAAACCTTGTGCTGCAGGACGACCTGTTGCTGGTTGCCCAACCCCTGGTTTCGGTTTGCGAAGGCGAAGTTTTTACACCGCAGGTTTTGTCCAACGGAACAACTTTCCAGTGGAGCCCTGCAACAGGCGTCAGCAACGGAAACGAAGCACACCCGGAGATAAGGGCGCAAAGCAATATCACGTATACCCTCACTGCCACAAAAGGCGCCTGCCAGCAATTGGCCAGCCTTGCCGTCCAGGTAAAGCCGCTACCGGTGGTAAATGCCGGCCCCGATCAAACCATTCTCCAGGGAGATGAGGCTGTACTTTCTGGCTCGGCTTCCCAGGGTTCGCTAACATGGGTACCGGCAGCAGGGCTTAGCGACGCCACGGCTGCAAAACCAACAGTAAAACCAGCAGCCACTACAACCTACCGGCTAACGGCTGTTCACAATGGCTGTATGGCCAGCGATGAGGTTACCATTACCGTTTTACCCTACTGCATAAAACCAATGGCCGCTTTTTCGCCCAATAGCGATGGCATAAACGATCGCTGGCTGGTCACCGATGGCTCCTGCCTGCAAAGCGCAAAGGTTGAAGTGTTTAACCGGTATGGCTCACCTGTTTACCGCAACAACCAATACAACAACGACTGGAACGGAACCTATAACGGTAAGCCCTTGCCTGACGGCACTTACTATTACGTCATCACGTACCAGTTGATCAATGGAAAAACCGTCAGCACAAAAGGCAATGTCACCATCCTGCGCTAATGAAAACGATCATCACCAAATCCAAACGGATGCAACGCACAACATACATTTTGATCTTTTTGCTTCTCACTTCAAATGCTGTTTATTCCCAGCAATTGAACACATCCAGCTTTTACGAGCTTTTGCCTGTATTACACAATCCAGCCACTGCCGGAAGCCAACAACAGGCTTTTATCGGCAGCAGCTTTAAAACGCAATGGGGTAGTATGCCGGGCAGCCCGAAAACGGGATTATTGTATGGCCAGACGTTTTTGCCCAAAGCCCGGCTGGGGCTAGGTGGTTACATTTATCATGATGTAACCGGGCCAACAGCCCGAACCGGCCTGCAAATGGCTTATGCTTACCACATTCCGGTGAAGGAAAACAGCTCTGTCTCATTTGGATTGGAAGCCCGCCTGCAACAATTGTCATTTGACAGAGAAAAGCTGCAGCAGGAGTTGGGCGGAATTGATCCTGTAGTGGCCGGGAGCCATTCACGCATCAAAGCAGATGCTGGCGCTGGCATTGCGTATTCGTCGCCACGCTTCCAGGCGGGCATTGCCATTAGCCAGCTTGTGCAATCGAAATACAATCTTTATGAATTGGTGGGAACAGAGGCTGCGCAAAGCAAGCTTTACCGCCATTATTACCTGCACGGTAATTATACCTTCATCGCAGACGAGTTCACCAAGATCACCCCGAACCTGCTTTTAATTTACCTGCCCAATGCACCTGTTGAGGTACAGGGTGGCACCCGCATTATGCACAACGACCTGTTGTGGTATGGGCTGAGCTGGCGTGCACGGCAAGGATGGATGATTTCGGCCGGGGTAAAGCTGAAAGAAAAATTTACGGCGGGTTATTCATTTGACATTTACAACGCCCCGCTTACAGTTTACCAGAAAGGCTCATCCGGACACGAACTGCTGCTGCAGTACAACTTTCGTTAGGAATTGTTACAGGCAACTTTATTGATCTCAAAATTGCAGTGATCCAAAAAGTCCATAACAATCGTTTCCAGGTTCAGGTAGTCGGAAGGCTTGGTAATAAGAAAAGCATCGTGTGCTTCTGCAAAAAGCCGGTCACTGGCACTGCTGGAAGTACTGAAAAGAACCACCGGCAGCTTGTTCAGGTTGTTGTGCGACCGGATAGCCTGTAACGCTTCCCTGCCATTCATCACCGGCATGTTGATATCAAGGATCACCAGGCAGGGAAGGGAATTTTCACCGGCCATGGTTTCCAGCAACAGCATTGCCTTTTTGCCGTCGGGGGCATGCAGCACCTCTATATGATCGTGTTTTTGAAAAGCTTGTGTCAAAATAAACAGATCATCCAGATCGTCCTCGGCGTAAACAATGGTGTGCTTGTGCATTGACATAGAATAGGTTTGACAAAGTAAAAATAAGGAAAATGGGGTGGCAGTTTATTACTGCCTAAAATAATCTATCCCTAAAATTTGCCTTGCCAGAAAGAAGAAACAATTTGTCAAATAGATTTGTTGATCGTTTAGACCTGCTCCGTTTACATCCAAAAAAACATTATTACTGCACTGCCCGATCCGATCGTTTCCAGACAGACGATTGCCGGCCGGTAAGAAAACGGGCAAAACCGATATAAAGCGAAAGATTCATAAAAACAAAATAGTAAGGAATAAGAAAGGTTTTGGGAAACCCCCTTTTGTCCGCAAACAGCCAACCCAGCAAGGCAACGGCATAAAAGCAGCATTGCAAGGCAAACAAAGTAATGTAAACCAACCCCTCTCCTTTGGCAGCCAACACTGCATTGGCTACAAAAAGTACTGGCACCAGCAAGGGACAAAGGGTCCAGCGAAGCACTTTGTGCGAAATATATTGAAACATGAGCCGCCCGTTATGGAAGGGGTTGAGAAAGTTCTTAAGTAGTACCAGCGCCTGAAAGCAACCGGCACTAATACGGATCTTTCGTTCCCTTTCGGCAGCGATGGTTTCCGAAGGGCCCTCGGTTGCATAGGCATCGCTGTCGTAGGCAAACCGGTAACCTTTTTGGCAAATGCGGGCCGATAGGACAAAATCGTCAAGAATGATGTTTTCTTCCAATGGCGCAAACAAGTGGCTGCGGATAGAGAAAAGCTCACCTGCCGCACCAATCACCGTATAAAAAGAGGCATCGGCCTTTTTCAGCATCGATTCATATTGCCAGTAGAGCCTTTCGCCTGTACCCACGGCAGAATGACCGGGTGCCGCAATGCGTTTTTCCCCGGAGACACCACCCACTTTTGGATCGCTGTAATGCCGAAGCAGGTTTTGAATGCTGTCGGGATGCAAAAGCGCATTGGCATCACTGAACACAACAAACGGCGTGGAAACGACCTGCATGGCTCTGTTCAGCGCCGCTGTTTTGCCCTTTCTTTCGGGCTGATGCAAATGCGTAACCGCAGGGTTCGCGGCAAGCAAACGGGCCGTGTTATCGGTGGAGCCGTCCGAAATAAAAAGAAGGGTAAGGGCTTGCCTGGGATACGAGAGCGAAAGGCAGTTTTGTATCTTTTTTTCGATAAAAGCTTCCTCGTTAAATGCAGGCACTACCAAGGTAACGGGTAGTGTAAGATCAGGCGGGGACAATGGCGCTCCTTTTGAAAACCGGCTAAGCAAAGACAGAAGCAGTCCATAACCCAGGTAAACATAAAAAAGCAGAAGGACCGATATCCAGAAAACAACTTCCATGTGGCAATGGGACGAAGATACCCGGAATGGGCCAGAAAGGCGTGCAGATGAAGAAGTATACATTGCATCAGAACAGGTTTGATTCCTTTTGCCTTGCCGTATGCAATCCTTTTCCTTTAGGCCTCGTTTAACAAGTCGATGCCTATATTTGCCCTTCTTAAATAATTACTTTGAAGCTTCGTTCTGCGTTTTCGCTGGTTGCGCTGATCATCATTGTAGATCAGGTATTAAAGATCTGGATCAAAACCTCCTTTCCTTTCGGGCCGGTTACCAAACTGGCAGGCCAGGACTGGGCGCAACTCTATTTTATCGAAAACCCTGGCATGGCCTGGGGTATGGAAATCGGCGGCGACTGGGGCAAGATGGCGCTTACGCTGTTTCGGCTGGTGGCGGTAACTTTTGGTAGCTGGTACCTGGTAAAGATCATCAAAGAAAAACACACCAAGGGCTTTATTGTATGTGCCTGTCTTATTTATGCCGGCGCACTGGGCAACCTTATCGACAGCATGTTCTATGGGTTGATCTTTGACGAAACCACTTATACACATGTGGCCAGCTTTGTTTCCCCCGGAAATGGCTATGGTAGCTTTCTTCATGGAAAAGTGGTGGATATGCTTTATTTCCCCATGGTAGAAGGAAAGTTCCCAGGCTTTCTTCCCTTCCTGGGCGGTAAGGATTTTCTTTTCTTCTCTCCTATTTTCAATATTGCCGATGCGTCTATTTCGGTTGGTGTATTAACGCTGCTGGCGTTTCAAAAACGTTTCCTGCACCATCACGAAGAAGAAAAAAGCCACCACGAAGAGAGCAAGGTGCAGCCCGAAGAAGCCAAGCCAATGGCCTGATCACTCGTAATTGGCAAACCACGATTCATCCCAGTTTTCCGGAACATCCAGCTTTGCGCCAACAACAGGCGCTACAGCTAAACCATTTATATCGCTGTCAGGAACGGACAATGCCGCATCGTTTTTATTTTCGGCGAAGGTCAATGGTACTGGATAACCACTGAAATGCAGGAAAGGTGCAGGAGCTGTTTTCATGCCATTTTGAAGGGAAAAGATTACATGGGTTTTACGAATTGTTGTTAAAGTAAAATTTTGCTGCCAGCATTCAAAGCTTCTCGGGAAAGATTTGTTCCAACGCTGTTTTTTCCCTTCTTTGTTCCCCGCAAAAAACCGTTATAAAGCAGTAACGCCTTAGCACAAAGGTTGTTTATTCCGTATTTTCGTAACCTATGGAAACCGTAGCGCAGTTGCCGAAATACAGTTTAAACGACGAGCAGGAAAAAAAGCTGATCTTACGGGAGTACCGTGCCCTTTTGCGGGCCCTGAAAGTACGCATCAAACCAGGGGACCGACGCCAGATACGGCAGGCCTTTGAGATGGCGGCTGAAGCCCACAAAACCATGCGTCGCAAAAGCGGCGAGCCTTATATTTTACACCCCCTTGCCGTAGCCCGCATTTGTGTGGAGGAGATCGGCCTTGGTGTTCGCTCCACCATTTGCTCTTTGCTGCACGATACGGTAGAAGACACCGACATTACGCTGGATGATGTGCAGCGTGAATTTGGCAGCGAGATCGCCAAAATCGTCGATGGTCTTACCAAAATCTCCAACATTGTTGACGTTAATGCGTCGCAGCAGGCAGAAAATTTCCGTAAGATATTACTGACGCTGACCGATGACCCGCGGGTTATTTTGATCAAGTTAGCCGACCGCCTGCACAACATGCGGACGATGGACAGCATGAAAATGGAAAAGCAGCTGAAGATCGCTTCGGAAACCATTTACGTGTATTCGCCACTGGCACACCGGATGGGTCTGTACAACATCAAAACAGAGTTGGAAGACCTGGCCATGAAATACCTGGAGCCGCAGACCTACAAGGAGATCGCCAAAAAGCTGGCTGAGACAAAGCGGGAGCGGACAAAATTCATCAACGAATTCATCAAGCCGCTAAAAGATAAGCTGGAAAAATCAGGCTTTGATTTTGAGATTCACGGCCGTCCGAAAAGCATTCATTCCATCTGGAACAAGATGAAGAAAAAAGGCGTCAGCTTCGAAGAAGTGTACGATCTTTTTGCCATTCGCATCATTGTCAATTCGCCTCCCGATAAAGAAAAAGAAGACTGCTGGAAAGTGTATTCCATGATCACGGATGAATACTCGCCTTCACCCGAACGCCTCCGCGACTGGCTAAGCAACCCGAAAAGCAACGGTTACGAAGCCCTGCACACAACCGTTATGGGCCCGCAGGGAAAATGGGTGGAAGTACAGATCCGCACCAAGCGCATGAACGAAATTGCGGAGAAAGGACTGGCGGCGCATTACAAGTACAAGGAAGGGGCGCAGGATGAAAGCCGCTTTGACAAATGGTTCGGACAGATCCGTGAAGTCATGACTTCGCAGGATGTGGATTCGGTGGATTTCCTCCAAGATTTCAAACGCAGTTTTTTAGCCGAAGAAATTTATATCTATACGCCCAAGGGCGATGTAAAAATGCTACCCATTGGCGCAACAGCGCTGGACTTTGCCTTTGCTGTTCACTCCGAAGTGGGTGTAAAATGTATTGGCGCCAAAGTAAACCACAAGCTGGTGCCCATTTCGCACAAGCTGCGCAGCGGCGACCAGGTGGAGATCATTACGTCCAACAAGCAGAAGCCTTCGGAAGACTGGCTGAATTTTGTGGTAACAGCCAAAGCCCGTACCCGCATCAAGGATGCGCTGAAGGAAGAAAAACGAGCCGTTGCAGAAGAAGGAAAATACACCCTGCAACGCAAGCTCGAAGGCATGGGCGCCTCTATGAGCCAGCACAATGTTGACGAGCTGGTCAACTATTTTAAGCTCAGTGCACCGCTGGATCTTTATTATGCACTAGCAGTAAAGTCAATGGACCTGAAAGAGCTGAAAGAGTTCAAGGTGATTGGCGACCGGCTGGAAGCACCAAAGCCGGTACGGGTGATGGAGCCCAAACCCGAGTACAATCCTGCGCTACCCAAAAAAGATACGGAACTGATCATCTTTGGCGAGAGCAGCGACCGCATTGTTTACAACCTGGCCAATTGTTGCAAACCCATTCCGGGTGATGATGTTTTTGGCTTTGTCACAACCGGCAAAGGCCTCACCATTCACCGCACCAATTGTCCCAATGCGGCTAAGCTGATGGCCAACTACGGCCACCGCATTGTAAAAACGAAATGGGCCAAGAACAAGGAGATTTCTTTCCTTACTGGCTTGCGCATCATTGGTATGGATGATGTAGGCATTGTGAACAAGATCACCAGCATTATCAGTGGTGAGTTGCGTATCAATATTTCGGCCATCACCATCGAGTCAAAAGAAGGTGTGTTTGAGGGAACCATAAAGTTGTTTGTGCACGACAAAGAGGAATTGGAAGAACTGGTAAAGCGGCTGAAATCACTCAACGGCATTCATTCGGTTGAACGGTTTGAAACAGATATTCCCGCCTGATGTATTCACGAAAAATTCATTTCCCAATACAACGATTCTATCGGCAGCGCCACTACATTGTCTGCAGATAAGAAAAATCGTTTACCAAAAACAACGGCTATCTTTTTTTCTTCTGCAAAAATTATTGCTTGGAAAACCAAGGCAGAATTGGCATCTTTCGGTACGAAAAAGCGTGTTGGCTCTTGTGTATCTGTAGAAAATATAACTGTGTAACTACACGATAGCCCTTCACCTTTTTGCAACACCCTGAACCAACACCAATGCCACAAACGTTTACGCTTCATGCGGAGAAAACCACGTTTCTCTTTCTCAAAATTGTTGCTACCCTGCTTACGGCCGGCCTGCTCAGCAATTATCTAAAATATGAACTCGGTTACAGCAGTGTGATGGGGCTCGTGCCCTTGTTCAGCCTTAATGGAGAATACACGGTTCCTGCCCTGTTTTCAGTAGGCTTGCTGTGGGCCAGCGCCGCTTTACTTTGGTTTATCGCTTCCCGTAAAAAACAAAGCCATGGCAAGGAAGCGTTTTACTGGAAAGCGTTAAGTTTTGTGTTTATTTTTTTAGGGCTGGATGAACTGTTCACCATCCATGAAAACTTTGCCCGGCTGGAGCCTATTCTTTCCAGATACATTCATGTGTTTAGTAAGTTTATGTATTGGACGGTAGCCTACGGTTTTCTTGTAGTGGGCTTCTCCTTTTTCTTCTTCCGGTTTTTTCTACGGCTTCCATCCCATACGCGGAAGCGTTTTTCACTCGCGGCGATTCTTTATGTAGGTGGCGCCATCGGCATGGAAATAGCCGGCGCCTGGTTCACAAAAAAATACGCCATGCCGGATGTCAGTCGTGGCTTTTTTTCAGCCGTTGAAGAAGGCATGGAAATGACAGGCATTGTATTGTTCATCAGGGCCCTCGTACTTTACATCCACCAATACCTCCACCAACCTTTTGCAGATGTGCGGATTCAGTTCACATCGAAAACAAAACCAGTAACGCCTTTGCAGGATACAGAAAAAGACAGGCTAAAAATCAGGCAGTAAATATGTTCTATCAGCATAAAAAAACACCCGTAGACGCCGGGTGTTTTTTTATGCATTTGCAGATAACTGTTTCTAAACAGTGCTAACAATTACAAGCCATGTTTGTCAACAAGGTAGATCAGTGCGGCCATGTTCACCGCACCCAGGAGCAATTCCCGTTTGTTTACCGCTTCAAACACATCGTTGCGGGCATGGTGAATATCAAAATAACGTTGCGAATCGGGCACCAGCCCGGCTACCGGTGTGCCCTGCGTACGGGCCAGCGGGCCAATGTCGGCACCGCCACCACCACGGTTAATCTCGCAGGCACCATACGGAGCTAACAACGATTTCCACGAAGATGCTTTGGCAAACTGTTGCTCACTGGCCGTTATGCCAAACGCCCTTGGTGTAAAACCTCCGGCGTCGCTTTCCAGGGCAAAAATGTGTTTTTCTCCTTTTGCCTTTGCTTCCTCTGCGTATTTGGTACCACCACGAAGCCCGTTCTCTTCATTGGCAAAAAGCACAAAACGAATGGTGCGCTTGGGCTTGTAACCAAGCGCTTTAAACGTTCGCAAAATTTCTATTGTTTGCACACAGCCGGCACCGTCATCATGGGCACCTTCGGCGGCGTCCCAGCTATCGAGGTGACCACCAACCGTGATGTATTCTTCAGGAAATTCAGTGCCTTTGATCTCACCAATCACATTATGCCCTTTGGCATCCGGCAAGAATTTGCCATGGGTGTGCAGCGTAACAGCAACAGGTTGCTCTTTTACCGCTGCACTCAGCCAGTCGGCATCCCGCAGGCCAACAGCTACCGCAGGAATCTTCGGGAACGAATCGTTGTACGATGTACCGCCTGTATGCGGATGATTGTCGGTACTGTTGCTCATGCTGCGTACGATAGCACCAACTGCCCCGTACCGTGCGGCCCGGCTTGGGCCCTGGCTGCGGTAACCACCAGCATCACGGTAAGCAGTAAACGTATTTACATAGGCATCGTTAAAGGGATAGTTGTAAAAAACAATTTTACCTTTTAGCTGCTCTTTTTTTGCTTCCAGCTCAGCAAAGCTTGTGATCTCAATGACGTCCGCTTTCAAAGGCTTCATGCTGCCGGCCGAATTGCCCAGTGCCAGCACATCCAGCTTCTTGGTTGTTGCCTTGCCTTTTGCTTTGAACGAAGCGGTGGCTTCGTCTTTTCCGCCACGTACCCAATGCGGCACCATGCACTCCTGCAGCCAGGCTTTTTCCGCACCGGCATCCTGCATGGTCTTTAATCCCCAGGCTTCCGATTTGTACATACCCGGTGAGCCGGCCAGCCGGGGCCCAACTGATTTTGTTAAAACACGAAGGTCATCATACGCTTTACCGTGGCGCAGAATCTGATCGGCCATGCGACGGATGAAAACTGAATCATCGTTTTGGGCCAGCCCGGTGAAGGCAGTTAGAGCGGCAGCGAAGCAAAAGAAGAACTGTTTCATAGCCTGCAATGTTAGGGAAACTTTAAAAGCTGCTCAGCAGAATTGTTGCGCAGCATCAAAACCTTTGGTGCCGTTTTGTTTTCCATTCCTACAATGCAGAAAAGGCGTATCAACCAAATCCCTACCTTAGTTGTTTGAAATTACTTGTATGAGGATAGGCATTGTTTGTTACCCCACCTTTGGCGGTAGCGGTGTATTGGCAACTGAGTTAGGAAAAGCGCTGGCACAAAAGGGACACCAGGTTCATTTCATCACGTACCAGCAACCGGTACGACTCAATCATTTTATTCCCAATTTATATTACCACGAAGTGCAGGTACCTACCTACCCGCTCTTTGATTACCCGCCGTACGAAACGGCTCTTTCCAGCACGCTGGTAGATGTGATAAGGAACAACAAGCTGCAATTGCTGCACGTTCACTATGCTATTCCGCATGCTTCGGCGGCTTACATGGCAAAAAAAATCCTGGAGGCCGAAGGCATCCACATACCAGTGATCACCACCTTGCACGGAACCGACATCACACTGGTGGGCAGGGACAAAACCTATGCCCCGGTGGTGGCGTTCTCCATCAACCAAAGTGATGCCATCACGGCGGTTTCCAACAACCTGCGGGATGAAACGTTTAAATTCTTCAAGATCGAAAAGCCGATTGAAGTAATCCACAATTTTGTGGATGTTGAACGCTTCAACCGCAAGCCCATCGATGCGTTTCGAAAGGTGATCGCACCGGAAGGTGAACGCATTTTACTCCATGCTTCCAACTTCCGGAAAGTAAAGCGGGTGCAAGACGTGGTAAAGATCTTTCACAACATTCACAAGGAAGTGCCGTCGAAATTGCTTTTTGTAGGCGATGGCCCTGAACGCGGCACAGCGGAACAGCTTTGCCGTGAATTAAAGGTTTGCGACGATGTCCGCTTTGTCGGCAAGCAGGAGCAAATGGAAGACATTTTGGCTATTGCCGATCTTTTCCTGTTGACCTCCGATTACGAAAGCTTTGGCCTGGCTGCACTGGAAGCAATGGCAGCCGGCGTACCGGTGATCTCCACCAATGCCGGCGGTCTGCCCGAGATTATGGTGCACGGGAAAGTGGGCTTTATGGGCGATGTGGGTGATGTAGAAACCCTGAGTCGTTATTCCATCGAGATCTTACAGGATGAGGAAAGATTAAAAGAATTTAAAGCCGCTGCGGCTGCGCATGCACATTCTTTCGACATAAAAAACATCGTTCCGCTTTACGAAAAATTATACGAAGATGTGCTGCGCGGAGAATTAGTTAATTGAGAACTAGTAGTGAGCAGCAAGTAGCGAGTAGCCATTTATTCAATCCCTTCGAATAAAACAATAACCTCCTGCATGTTCAGGAGGTTATTGTTTTATAGGATGTTTTCTCCTTGACTACACGTTGCGAACTACTGTTTTCAATTTACAATTTTTCGTAGCAATGAAAGATGGAGCAGTGCGGAATAAAATGTGAGTTTCCAGTTATGTAAACTCTTCCCGATAACAAAAAAACCTCTTGAACAATCAAGAGGTTTTTTTATGAAAAGTCTTTTAAATTATAATGGCGACTTGCCACTTGCTGCTCACTACTCGCTCCTCATCGCAGCCACGGCCGTGGGTTTACGTTGCTTTGGCCTACCATCAGCATAAAGTCAACCTGTCCGCCGGTGCCGTCGTCGGCAGTGGCGGCGCGGCCAATGGCCTGGCCGGTCTTTACCACATCGCCCCTGCTGACAGAAGCCGATGAAAGGTTACTGTATACTGTAAAATAACGTCCGTGACGGATCATCACCATCATGCCTTCGCCGGTGTTGGAAACCGCACTCACTTCGCCATCGTAAACCGCTTTCACGGTAACACCTGATGCCTGTGTTGAGATGGTCAGGCCCGGGTTATCCATCATCAGGTTATCTACTTTGCTTACGCCAAACGGGATACTGACAAAACCATTGTCAACCGGCCAGGGCAAGCCGCCTTTGCTGCGTTCAAAGGAGTTGGCCAGACGCAGTTCGCCTTCGTTCAGCGGAATGGCTTCCTTGCGGGCCGGTGCGGCTTTTGGTGCTGCGGTGGTGGTGGTTGATGCTGTATTGTTTGATGCGGTGGACGTATTGGTGGAAGCTTTTGGCTTTGCCGCTTCCGCTGCCTTTGCCGCCGCAATGCGTTTTCTCTCTTCTTCTTTTGCTTTTTCAATTTCGCGACGGATCACAGCTGCAATCTGGTTGCGAAGCTGGTTGTCACGCTTTTTCTTGGTGGCAATTTGCCTGGAAAGATCACTCGCTTGCGACTTCAGTTTGGCAACCACCTGGTCTTTTTCCTTTTTCTGCCCTTCGAGTTCGTTGAGCTGTACTTTTTGGTTTTGCAAAGCCGATTGTTTTTGATTGGTCTTGGCAAGCAACTGTTGCTTGCGCTGCTCCATCATGGCCTGCGTTTCTTTAATGGTTTTTACCTTGGATTCGTTGTAAGCCCGGTAGGATTTCAGGTAAGCCACGCGGCGAAGAGCATCGTTGAAGTTGTTGGCAGAAAAGATAAAGTTGAGGTAATCGTAGGTGCTGTTGTTTTTGTAAGAATAAACCACGCTGCGGGCATATTCGGATTTCAAGGTGTCGACCTGCCGCTGCAGGCGGGTCAGCTCTACATTGCTCAGGTAAATATCGTCGTTGAGAAGCTTGATCTCGTTGTTGATGTTGCCGATGTAGCGATTCTGCAACTGCATTTTATTTTGCAGCATGTTCAACTGACCAAGCGTGGCCTTTTGCTGGCCCTTTACTTTGTTGTAGTTGTCCTGTATCTCTTTCAGCTCCTGCTGCAGCCGCTGCCGTTCCCGCTGCAGCGTTTCTTTGTCGTTTTGGGCAAAGGCTGTCTGCAGGCTCAGAAATACGGTTAGTAGAAGCAAAAGTTTTTTCATGTCACACAACTTTGGTTTTTACGTTTTGGTTTTCCCTCTCACAAAAAGCAGGTTTTTGATGCTGCTTTTATCCTTAGCCGGAAAGGAGAAACGCAAAAAACAGAAATAAATTTTAATTGCGCTGGTAATTTTTGGGGACCGAAAACGGGAACTCCACCGGTTCGTCGAACGAATAGTTCTTAAAATCCAGCTTTATTTCAAGGCGTCCTTTTTCCGAAACAGCAATTTCACGCCTGGTGGCAAACAGCTCACCTTTTTTTGTTTCGTAGTTGCTGTACAACAGGTCAGCCGTGCGGTTGTGCATGGGGTTGGCATCATCCAGCTTGCTTTGCAGGATGCGCTTGTCCGTCTCGTTCAGCATCAGTAGATTCTTGAAATAAACACCGAGGCTCATCAGGCCAATCACACCATTACCATTAGTATACCGCACAATATTGGAGTCGAGGTAGACCGGGTTACCGATGATCATTTCCTGCAAGGTCGCCAGGTTTAGCGGCAGCGATGTTACCTCCTGTAGAAAGCTAATGCTCCGGGCCGTGTATACTTTTTCCAGCTTGTTGAGCAGTTTTACCGAATCTTTGGTCACCAAAACCCTCATGGCTTCAATGCCCAAAATGGCGTTGGCCGAGATCCAGATGGCGCTGTCGCGGATCATTTTTATATTGGCATTTACGCCGTATTCCTTGCCTTCGGTTCCTTTGTAGTCAATAGCCACCTTGGCGCTAAACGTCGTATAGTCGATTCGGTTGGCGTCCACCTGCCGCAAGGCCTGCCGGATTAGTTGCTGCGTATCGACCAGAGCTACGGCAGGTACTTTCGTGGTCGTATCTTTTTTCGTCACAGCATTGCTGATGGTGCGGGTAGACCGGCAGGAAGCCAACACGGCTATCAAGCCTATGAGTAAGAAAAGTTTTTTCATGTTTACAGTTTTCCGGTAGAACCAAATCCGCCGGCATTTCGTGATGTCTCGTCCAGTTCGGTCACCGGCTCCCAAACCGCTGTTTCCACTTTTTGAATCACCAGTTGCGCAATCCGTTCGCCCGGTTGTAAGAGTTGGGTTTCACCGGAAAGGTTTACTAAAATGACCTTAATTTCCCCGCGGTAATCGCTGTCCACAGTGCCGGGAGAATTGAGGCAGGTAATGCCCTGGCGGATAGCAAGTCCGCTGCGGGGACGTACCTGCGCTTCGTAGCCATGTGGCAGGGCAATAAAAAGCCCGGTTGGTACCAAATAGCGGCCCAGCGACGGCAGTTCCACTGCTTCAGGAAGATGGGCCCGCAGGTCCATTCCCGACGATCCTTCGGTACTGTAAGTGGGTAACGGGTAAGGTGACTGGTTAATGATCTTGATCGGAAGGGGCATCATTCAAAGATAAAAGTTGGGTATAGGAAAGATGTTAAATCCTTTGCAATAAAACCGTGGCATAGGCCATCAGGCCTTCTTCGCGGCCGATAAAGCCCATTTGCTCGGCGGTAGTTGCTTTGATGGAAACATCGGCGGCGGAAAGCCCGCAGATACCGGCGATGGTTTGCTGCATATGTGGCACGTGGGGCTTGATCTTGGGCTTTTCCAAAACCAGCGTGCTGTCGATGTTCACCACCAGGTAACCTTCTTTTTTAATGAGCTCTATGGTGCGCTGCAGCAGGATCTTGCTGTCGATGTTTTTGTAGGCCTGGTCCGTATCGGGAAAATGCGTGCCGATATCACCCAGCGCAGCGGCGCCCAGAATACCATCACAGATGGCATGGAGCAGCACATCTGCATCGCTGTGGCCAACGGCGCCTTTGCTGTGTTCTATTTTGATACCTCCCAACCATAACTCCCTTCCTTCTGCCAATTGGTGAAAATCCACGCCTTGTCCAATGCGGTAGCTCATAAAAAAAATTTGCGCAAAGATACCTCCTGTCCTCTTAAAGGGGAGGCGTAGAATAGGCAAGCTTTCTATATCGCTGCTTTTTTATTGGCAGCCTGTTGCCCTGCTAAACATTCCATATCTGGGAGATATGGAATGTTTGTTTTTTTTTGCTGAATAGAATTACAGAACGCAAAAGAGTGCGACGCAACAGAAGCCCAATAGTAGTACTTCTGCTAAGTACAAAAAAAGGAAAATGCCCGTTTCAACGACAGGCATTTTCCATTGAAAGAAAGACATTGCTAAAGGAAAATTGCAGGCAGAAGAGATGTACTGATCTAAGTTCTCCGCCTCAGGCGGAGGACAGGGGGCCGCCTACTCGTAATAATACACCCGTTTCACCCGTTGCGAAACCGATGTCATGATCTCGTAAGGGATGGTGGCTGCCAAGGCCGCCACTTCCTGCACAGGAAGCGCTTTGCCAAACACAATTACGTCATCGCCTTCTTCCACACCCGGGATATCGGTCACATCGATCATGGTCATATCCATGCAAACCGTGCCAATCACCGGTGCCAGCTTACCCCGCACCAACATCTTGCCCACACCATGCCCAAAGCGACGGGAATAACCATCGGCATAGCCAATACGCACTGTGGCAATACAGGAATCGCGGTGTACTATCCCGCGCCGGTTGTAGCTGACCGATTCGCCCTGCCTTACCCCTTTTACCAGCGCAATGGTGGAGCGCAGCGTGGCCACGGGTTCAAGCTGCAAGCGATTATCATCTCCGCTTTCGATACCATAAAGACCAATGCCCAGCCGCACCATGTCCATTTGTAGCTGCGGGTGCCGGAGAATGGCCGCTGAATTGGCAATGTGTTTTAAAAATGGGTAAGGGAGCTTGTTGCCGAGAATCGTAGCAGCGGCCGTAAACCGCTCCGCCTGCTGCCGGGTAAATGCATCCTGGGAGGCTTCTTCGCTGGCCGCGAGATGACTAAACAGCGATTGCACCCGGAGTGTAGACGATCCCGCCAAATGTCCGGCCACCGCTTCCACATCGTCCGGTAAAAAACCCAGCCGGTTCATGCCCGTCTCCACCTCCAGGTGCACCGGGTATTGTTGCAGGCCTTCGCTTCGGACAAAATCTTCAAATTGGCGAAGCAGCGGAAACGAGTACAGAACGGGCTGCAGGCCATTGTCAACAAGGGCAGCAAACGACGAAGCTTCGGGGTTCATGACCATGATGGGCAGGGTAATACCAGCTTTCACCAGGTCGATGCCTTCATCGGTATAGGCCACGCCCAGGTAAGCGGTGTTGTGAAACTGCAGTACCGACGCAATTTCGGCGCTGCCGCTGCCGTAAGAAAACGCTTTTACCATAGCCATGATGCGGGTACCCGGTTGCAGCACCTGTTGGTACTGCCGCAGGTTATGAGCCAGCGCAGAAAGGTTGATCTGCAAAACAGTTCCATGGAGCTTTTTTTCAAAAAGCGCAGCAATCCGTTCGAAACCGGCCTTGCGGGCACCTTTCAACAGGATGATCTCCCCCGCAAACTGGGAGCTTCGGAACTGCTCCATAAATTGCTCGGTGGTGGAAAAGGTTTCCAGCGCTATCGAGGGAGGCAGCTTACTGCCAAGATGTTCACCGGCGGCGCCACCAATGGCCACCACTTTTTGAATACCATTTGCCTGCAGCAGGTGCGCAATCGTACCATACAAGTCTTCTTCGTTCTTGCCTGTTTCCTGGAAATCGGAAAGAATAGCGGTTCGCTTACGACCGGAGCTTTGCTCCGTGAGAAAGTGCAGGGCAATGGTCAGCGAGGTAATATCGGCGCTGTAACTGTCATTTACCAAGAGGCAATTGTTGATGGCATGCCGGAGTTGCAGGCGCATATCCACCGGGTGAAGCTGCAAAAACCGATGGCGGCAGGCCGCAATATCTTTTTCCAGGTAAAGCAAAAAACAAAGACAGGTAATGGCATTTTGAACAGAGGCTTCATCAATAAACGGTATTTCTATGTCCTGCGCATTCCCTTCAACGCTTACCACGATCCTTGTTCGACCGGCAGTTGCTTTTACCACTTGCACCCACACGTCGGCGCCGGCTTCATAACTCCAGGTAAATGTTGGTTGCGCTAAGGCTTGCAGCCATTTTTTTTCACCAATAACAACTTCGGCATCGCGGAAAAGAAGCAGCTTTTCCTGCAACTTTTCTTCCCTCGAGGCAAATCCTTCGTTATGCGCATCGCCAATGTTGGTAAGAATGCCAATGGTTGGCTGAATGATTTTTTCCAAACGCTCCATTTCACCCCGGGTGGAAATGCCGGCTTCAAAAATGCCCATAGTATGCTGCGGCCCCATCTCCCAAACACTCAGGGGCACGCCAATCTGCGAATTAAAGCTTTTAGGACTGCGCACAAGGGAGTAATCCTCTTCGAGCAATTGCGCCAGCCATTCTTTTACAACGGTTTTGCCGTTGCTGCCGGTAATGCCAACAACGGGAAAGGCAAACTGCGAACGATGAAAGGCTGCCAGTTGCTGCAGTGCGGCCAGGGTATCTTCCACTTGTATGACGGTGGCCCCTTCGAGCACAACCTCTTCACTGACTACAAATGCCCGTACGCCTTTTTTGTAAGTTTCGGCCAGGTAGCGGTGCCCGTTGCTATGGGCGGTTTTCAGGGCAAAAAAAAGGGAAGACGCCGGGTGCTGCACACGGCGACTGTCAAAAAGCAAGTGCCGGATCTCCCGTTCGTCACCCTGCGTTTGTTGGGCGCCGATGATCGCAGAAATGGTAGTGGTGTTGTACACAGTCCGAAGTTAAACAGAGTCGATCTCCTTTTGGCGGCGCTTGGTAACCTGCAGCGAGTAGACCATGGAACCTACGATACAGACCACGATCACCAGCAGGGAAATAACCACCAATTGGTTCTTGCTCAGGATCTGGTGAAGCCAGTGTTCGGCCAGCATTTTGGCACCGATAAATACCAGCACAATAGCAATACCCTGTTGCAGGTATTCGAACTTGGCCACGGCGCCGCGCAGCAAAAAGAAAAGGGCACGCAAACCCAGCACGGCAAAAATATTACTGGTGTAAATGATCATAGGGTCCTGCGAAATGGCAAATACTGCCGGGATGCTGTCCAGCGCAAACACGATATCGGTGGTGGCCAGCAGCACTGTCACCACGAACATGTTGGTATAAAAACGCTTGCCTTCGATCTTCACCACAAACTTGCCGCTGATGTCTTTATGTACAATAGGGAAAAAGCGGTTGAGCATTTTGTACACGGGGCTTTTGGCCGGGTCGTAGTCTTCTTCCTGTTTGGAGGTAAAAATCTTGATACCGGTATACACCAGGAATGCACCAAAGATGTAAAGGATCCAGGCAAACTTTTGTACCAGCACCACGCCCAGAGTAATAAAGATCACCCGGAAAACAATGGCCAGCAGGATCCCGATCATCAGGGCCCGTGGCACATGGTCTTTTTGAATGCGGTAATAGGAAAAGATCAGGATAAACACAAAGATGTTATCGATGCTGAGGCTTTTTTCCATCAGGTAGGCGCTGAGGTATTCCAGCGCCGGCTTTTGCCCGTCAACAAACCACACAAAAACAAAAAAGGCCAGGCCAAGACCGATCCAGAAAAGGCTTTGGTAAAGCGCTTTTTTGATGGTAACCTCCTCGTCTTTTTTGCTAAAGACGCCCATGTCGATAACAATCGAGATAAGGAGGACAATGCCAAAAACCAGGTAGGTAAGTTGATGATCAGTCATGAAAAAGCCTTTTCAAAAAAATTATGCTAATGGCAGCGAAATTACAGGGAAGCCGCCCGATAGCGGCGAATTCTTTGGTAAATAAAGCCAAAACCAATCACCAGCAAAACGGGCAGCACGATGGTGATCAGGCTCCATTTGGTTTTTTCAGCCTCTACTTTTTTGGTATCCAGCAGTCGAAGCACAATTTCCTTGTTGCGGGTGCTGATGATGGAGGTGTTACTTGTCAGGTATTCGAGGCAATTGAGCAGGAAATCGCGGTTGGCAAACTGGTACTCGTACTGCGAGCCGGCCGTGAACAGGTTCATGCCCATGGGCAGGGGTCCCTGCTGGGTCGACACATCGTTCAGCACCATGTCGCCATCGGCCACTACGATCATCCGATTGGGTGCTGTGTTCTCCTGTTTGAACCCGCCAAACGGCTGCAGGCTATCCCGCTGAGCGGCGCCAACACGGTTCCGGTAAAGCGATGAAAACTTACCTTCCAGCAATACCGCTACCGGGATGCCGCTTTTGCGGAAAAGATCGTCCTGCGGTGTGTTCCGGTTTTCGTTAGGACTGATCAGCGCCGGTGTGCTGATGCTGCGGGAGTTGGCGGAGCTTTGCAGCAAGACTGTTTTGGTAATTCCTTCGGATGTTACCGTATCAATGGAATTGACAAAGCGGCCGGCCACCAGGCCAAGGTTTTTATTGATGATATGATTACCCCTCGATTCAAACAGGGGGTAATAATTCCAGTGCAGGAACTCGTACTGCGGGTTGGACGGTGTGCCGCCAACGGCAAAAGGCAGAAAATCGCACTGCAGGTCCATCACCAGGTCGGGGTTGATGCGGATGCCGTAATTGAACAACAGGTCGGCGATGTTCAGGTTGCGGTCGTAAGCGATCAGCTCCGATGTATAGCTCAGGCTATCCTGCTCGGCATGCAGGTTGTCAACAAACAGGAGCAGTTTGCCGCCGTTCATAACGTATTGGTCGATCTTGAGCTTTTGCGCTTCGCTGAAACCGGTTTGCGGCTTTACCAGCAGCAGCACATCGGCTTCTTTTGGAATGATGGGAAGTGCATTCAGGTTCAGCAGCTTGAGGTCATAATTGCTGCCCACTACCTGTTGCAGATCGTAGGTTTCGGCGGTGGTAGGCTGCCCGTTGCCGGTAGCATAAGCCACGGAAGCCCGCTGCGGGTTGATGACCCGGTCCAGGCTTTTGGCAAACTGGTATTCCATCATGGCCTCGGCATTGTTCAGTTCACCCACCGAAATATTGCGCTTGCTGCTTTGAAACAGGTTCACCAACTCGGTTCGTCCGCTGGCGTGCAGCAAGGCATACGGAAAAATGTTGCGGTTCTCCTCACCTGCTTTTACCTGTACCGTCAGGTTGATGGGTTCCACTCCCATTGCCCGCAACGAATCGCCCCAGGATTTGCCGTTGCCGGCATCTTCTTCAGGAGAAATAAACCGGTAGGTGATGCGCTCTGGCGCCGTTTCTTTTAATACCGATAAAAACTCCTGCGTGGCGCTGCTCAATTTCCGAAAGCCGGAGGGAAATTCACCCTTCAGAAACACATCGATCACCACATTGTTCTGCAGGCTGCCGGTAAGATCTCTGGTGGTTTGCGTTAGTGAATACCGTTTTTCTTCGGTTAGGTCGGCCCGACTATGAAAGCTTGCGGCCACAAAATTTACCACGAACAGTACCGCCAGCGCAGCGATCCATTTTACCGAAACGGCTTTGGCTTTTCCTGCCCTTGCTTCCCTAGACAATCGGATGCGGGTAAGAAAAAGAAAGAAGAGAATAACGCTGATAAAATAGATCACGTCACGGGAATCGATCACGCCTTTGCTGATGCTCTGGTAGTGAAAATTGATGCCCAGCATTTCAATGTAATAATCGGCCCCGTTTTGAAAAATGGCCAGTTCGCTGATGGCATCAAAACCATAATAAAAAAGAAGGGAGGCCACCAGGGTGATGATAAACGACACTACCGAGTTGGTGGTAAAGCTGCTGACGCAAATACCAATGGCCGTGAATACACCGGTTAGCAGGGCTAGCCCCAGGTAGGAGCCAATGGCCGCACCGGCATCGATGCCGGTAGTGGCTGCCAGGTGGTTGATGGTAAAATAATAAACCAGGGTTGGCAAAAGCGCCACCAGGGCAACAAGGAAGGCTCCCAGGAATTTGCCGCCCACGATCTGCCCGTTGCTCACTGGCCGCGTTTGCAGGATCTCAAACGTGCCGCTGCGAAACTCATCGGAAAAGCTGCGCATGGTAATGGCTGCCACCAAAAAAAGCAGCACCCAGGGGGCAAAGGCAAAAAACTGGTCCAGCGTAGCATAGCCGGATTCAAGGATATTGTCGCGAAGCACAAACAGCACCAGCCCGTTGACCACCAGGAATACGATAATAGCAATATAGCCGGTGAGGGAACTGAAGAACTGCCGCAGCTCTTTTTTACAAATTGGCCACATGAAAACGTGTCGATTAAAATCTGATAAGGCTGCAAAATAGGCAATGCTGCCTTTAAAACGGTCATAAAATCCCGCCGAAAGGAGCGGCGTAACCGCTTGTGCCGGGCTCTTTCTTTTGCACACGCCCCTTCCCGTTATGCCTCCTGCTGGAAGAAACAAAAAAAACCGTTCAGCAATCAACTGAACGGTTCCGCTTATTGACAGTTATGAATCACTACACAGCGAAGCTTTCACCGCAAGCACAGGTACGGCTGGCGTTGGGGTTGTTAAAGTGAAACCCTTTCCCGTTCAACCCGTCCGAAAAATCAAGCTCCGTATTCACGAGGTAAAGAAAGCTTTTCAGATCAGTAACGATCTTCAGGCCCCGGTCTTCAAACACCTGGTCGGCCGGCTTGCTTTCGTTGTCAAAATCCATTTTATAGCTTAATCCCGAGCAGCCGCCACCAACAACGCTTACCCGCAAAAAGTAAGACGGATCGGACTTACCGGCTTCCGCCATCAACTGCCCTATTTTTTCTCTTGCCTTATCCGTTACATGGATGGCATTTTCCATTGCTACCATACTTCTTAAAACTATAGGTGCAAATTTAACGGAAGAAGACGGCTTTTCTTTTTTGGCAAGCTCTTTTGACGGTTTGCTGACAAAGCTTTAACGTAACGTACAACAGCGTTTCAGGAAAAAGACAGCTCCCGCAGGGCTTTTACCGTGTTGCTGACTTTACCGATGGTATAGGTTATTTCTTCTTCGGTGGTGAACCGACCCAGGCTAAAGCGCAACGAACTCCGGGCCACTTCGTCGCCCAAGCCAAGAGCTTTTAATACATAAGATGGTTCCAGCGAAGCCGATGTGCAGGCCGAGCCGGAGGAAACAGCAATCTCTTTGTTGATGCCCATTAGCAGGCCTTCGTTGTCGACGCCTTTAAAACCAATGTTGGCAACATGGGGCAGGCGGTGCACCGGGTTGCCGTTGACAAAGCTCCCATCGAGCTGTAGCAGCGCCGCTTCCAGGGTATCCCGCAACCGGCGCAAACGATCGGCTTCTTTTTCCATTTCTGTAGCAGCGATCTCGCAAGCTTTTCCCAAGCCAACTATTCCCGGTACGTTCAGCGTACCACTGCGAATGTCCCTTTCATGACCGCCGCCGTGGAGTTGGGCCGAAAGCTTCACCCTTGGGTTGCGCCGCCGCACATAAAGAGCTCCCACGCCTTTGGGACCATACATTTTATGCGCTGTCAGCGCCAGCAGGTCAATATTGTCACGGGCCACATCCACGCTGATTTTTCCGACCGCCTGCGTGGCATCGGTAAAAAATAACACGCCGTGTTTGCGGGCAATGGCGCCAATCTCTTTTACCGGCATGATGGTCCCCAACTCGTTGTTGGCATACATCACAGCTATCAGCACCGTATCGGGCCGGATGGCCGCTTCCACCTGTCCGGGAGTGATCAACCCCTCGGAATTTACCGGCAGGTAGGTAACATCAGCGCCCCTTTTTTCCAGGTGCTTGCACACATCCAGCACTGCCTTGTGCTCGATGTTGCAGGTAATGATGTGCGAACCTTTGGACGCATAGGTTTCAACAACGCCTTTGATGGCCAGGTTATCGCCTTCCGTAGCACCGGAGGTAAAAATAATTTCGTTGGGCTCTGCGCCGATCAGCGAAGCCACTTGTTCCCTCGCCCTGTCCACTGCTTCCTCGGCCTGCCAGCCAAAGGGATGATGACGGCTGGCGGCATTGCCAAATTGCTGGGTAAAAAAAGGCAGCATGGCTTCCACTACCCTTGAGTCGCAGGGTGTGGTGGCGTTGTGATCGAGGTAAATAGGAAACCGGGGCATGGGTTGTTGTTTCTTTCCAGTAAAATACAAAGGTACCGGTTGCGCCTCTTTTACCCGACGGATTCGGTGCAGCCCTAATTTTACCCAAATTCTTTTGCATGCTGAACGTAGAACACATTGGGATTGCCGTGAAGTCGCTCTCAAAATCGGTACCCTTGTTTGAAAAATTACTGAACACAGAATGCTACAAAACCGAGACGGTTGAAAGCGAAGCGGTGAACACAGCATTTTTCCAAAAAGGCGAAACAAAAATTGAGCTGTTAGAATCCACAACGGCCGAAGGCGTCATCAACAAATTCATCGACAGAAAAGGTGAAGGCATTCACCATATCGCCTTTGCGGTGACTGATATTTACGCAGAAATGCAACGATTAAAAGCAGAAGGATTTATCCTGTTGAATGAGCAACCCAAAAAAGGCGCCGACAACAAACTGGTTTGCTTTCTTCATCCCAAAAGCACCAACAGCGTTTTGGTTGAACTTTGCCAGGAAGACAGGGGGGAGTGATATTGGGATATTGGGATATTGTTTGAACGCTTTTTTCCATTGGCATTATTGACATTGACGTGGCAACTTTTCTTACGAGGCCATATTTTGCTTTAATTTGAATGGCCTTGGAGATTATTCTACTTCGCAGCAAAACGGTTCATCAAAAAGCAAAGGACTGTTCAGGAATAAATCCTGCCAATCCATCTAAAATCCAATAAGTCACGGTCAAAAAGTAACCCCCGGTAGAAACCAGGGGTCCATCCTCAACGCCTAAAAAATGCGGTGCTTGTTCTGCAAGGCAGAACAAAAAGAATTTATCAATAAATGAGTTGGGAAAAATAGTTGGGTAAATAGCAAGCAATCGGCAGCGAAACAAAAGGATTGTTTTTCATGTTTGGATATGGATTTGGTTAGCTGTCCTGCAAGGCTTTGGTGTGCCTGCGAACGGGGACAAACATAGCTTCCGAATTTTTTCTTTGCAAGTGTTTGCTTTTCTTTTTTTTAAAAAATTTTCAGAAGAGATTCTACATGGACTGCCGCATTCGAAAGCATCCAGCCCAACAAAGCGAAGACATTAACACAATGGCATCTTAGCCAATTGCCGGGACAGCAAAAGGTTTCATCTTATCTTCCGGCAACTTTACAGGCACAGGGTTGTTTGGTATCAACATGCAGCAAACGCACTACGATTATATTATTGCCGGAACGGGTCTTGCAGGGCTGAGCCTTGCCATGCACATGGTGCAGCAAAAAGCTTTGCAGGACAAACGTATCCTGCTGGTGGATGAAGTACGCAAACAGGCCAACGACCGCACCTGGTGCTTTTGGGAAAAAGAGAATGGCTTTTTTGAGCCCGTTGTTTGCAAGCGTTGGGAAAAGCTTTGGTTTCACAGTGCAAGCTTTTCAAAAAAACTTTCCATTGCGCCTTACCGTTATAAAATGATCCGCGGGATCGACTTCTACAGGCATTGCCTGGAAACGCTGGAAAAAAGCGCCAATGTTACCTTTCTGCAGGCAAAAGTGGAGAACGTTTTTTCCGGTGATACAACCGGCATTGTTGCCGGTGGAAAAGAATACAAGGCGCACTTTGTTTTCAACAGCATTCCGCCACAAAAGCCTGTGCTGGAGAAAAAACATGTCTGGCTGCTGCAGCATTTCAAGGGCTGGACGATTGAAACTCCCGAACCGGTTTTCAAACCGGAAGAAGCAACGCTGATGGACTTCCGGGTTTCGCAAAAACGAGGCACTACGTTTTGTTATGTGCTGCCGGTTTCGCCAACAAAAGCACTGGTGGAATACACCCTGTTTACACCAACGCTGTTGCAACCCGAAGAATACGACGAAGAATTAAAGAACTATATCAGCAATTACCTGGCGCTGGAAAACTACACGGTGACCGAATCGGAATTTGGCATTATCCCCATGACCAATTACCGCTTTTCAAAAGGCGAGAAGAACATCATCAATATTGGCACTGCCGGCGGGCAAACAAAAGGCTCCAGCGGTTACACATTTTATTTTATCCAGCAACACAGCCGGAATATTGTTGCGCAACTGCTAAGCGGCAAACATCCAAGGGTTGCTTCATCGCCCATGCGTTTTCATTTTTACGACAGCGTGCTGCTGGAAGTGCTACGCGAAAACCGCCTGGAAGGCGCTACCATTTTTACACAGTTGTTTAAAAAGAACAAGCCACAGCCGGTGCTTTCTTTTTTGAACAATGCCTCGTCGCTGCCTGCAGAACTGGGCATTATTTCTTCCTTGCCGACACTACCGTTTTTAAGGGCGGCCATCCGGCAGGTATTTTAACCAGAAAACGACATTTTTCTGCAACAGTACACACGCTTAAGCAAACTGGTTGACCACCTGTACCAGTTGTTGTGCCGGCACTACACCGGATTGCCGCCATTTTACCTGCCCGTTTTTAAATAAGATCAGCGTGGGCACTCCCTGGATGCTGAACTGCTGGGCAACAGCAGGGTTTTTATCGACGTCAATTTTCAGCACTGTTACGGATTCTCCCAGCGCATCCTTTGCCTGTTTCAGAATGGGCGCCATTGTTTTGCATGGACCGCACCATTCCGCAAAAAAATCAACCAGCACCGGCTTACCGGAATTAATGATTTCACCAAAATTTGCCATTGCTTTTTCCTTTTTTCTCAACACACAATATACCAAATAGAGCCGGTGGTACGGAAATTTAAGAATTGGTTGCATGAACACGCCCCTGCTGGACAAATCCATTAAAGTTCTCCTGCTCGTTTTACTGGTGTTTGTGTTGCTTTTTTACGGAAAGCCTTTTTTGGTGCCCATTCTAATTGCAGCGTTGCTGGCCATGCTGGTATTGCCGCTTTGTGCCCGGCTCGAAAAAAAGATGAACAAAGGGCTGGCCACTTTGTTGTCGGTGCTGCTGTTACTGGTAGCTGTTTCCATCATTGTGGCCGTGTTCTACTGGCAGGTTTCCGACCTTTCGGACAAGGTGCCGCAGATCAAGCAAAACATCACCGAAAAAATTGACCAGCTAAAAAAATTCATTACCAACACACTGGGTATACCCGAGCAGCAGCAACAGCAAATGATCAAGGAGCAGCAGTCCTCCACCGGTGGTGCCTCTTCCCTGCTATCAGGAGCCTTTTCATCGTTTGGCAGCTTTCTTACCAATTTTATCGTGGTGATGGTGTATATCTTTCTCTTTCTGCTTTTCCGTGCACAGTTTCAAAAATTCATTCTCCAGCTTTCGCCAAAAAATGAGCAGCAAAACGCAAAAGAGATCATGCACGATGTGCGGATGGTGGCACAAAAATACCTGACAGGTCTTGCCATCATGATCGGATGTCTCTGGGTCATGTACAGCATTGGATTTTCCATTGCCGGCGTGGACAATGCTATCTTTTTTGCCATTCTTTGCGGGTTGCTTGAAATTGTTCCCTTTATCGGCAACCTGATGGGTGTGTCGTTTACTCTTTTGATGTCGCTGGCGCAAGGTGCCGACTCGTCGCTGCTGATTGGCATTCTGGTGACCTATGGCATTGTACAATTTTTGCAAACTTATTTACTGGAACCCCTGGTGGTAGGCCGGGAGATCAGCATCAACCCGGTGTTTACCATTGTTGGTCTTGTTGGCGGGGAATTGCTTTGGGGCATTCCGGGAATGATACTGGCCCTGCCACTCCTGGGCATGATAAAAATCGTATGCGATCATATTGAACCGCTAAAACCTTTTGGCCAGCTTATTGGCGACAACAAAAAAGGCAAGTCCAACCTTATTGAAAAGATCGGCAAGCTGGTGAAGAAGAAAAACTGATGGTGGGCGGTGAATGGTGAATGGTCAGTGGTGAGTGGTGAGTTTTGAAGCAACTATTTTTTCTTTGAGACGACTTATTTATACGTGTGTATGGCGTAACCAAATTGTAGTTTACCATAATACCTTCCTCCCTTCCTACTTTTGCGCCATGAAAATGGAAGAACTGTATGCTATTTACCAACAGCATCCGTCGGTGCAGACCGATACCCGCAAGCTGCAAAAAGGCGACCTTTATTTTGCGCTGAAAGGACCCAACTTCAACGGCAATGCGTTTGCCGAACAGGCGCTGCAAAAAGGGGCTGCCTATGCCATTGTTGATGAAGAAGCGTTCAACACTTCGGACCGTACCATACTGGTGGCAGATGTGCTGGAAACTTTACAGGGTCTTGCTCTCCATCACCGCCGGCAATTCAACATCCCTTTTCTTGCCATCACCGGCAGCAACGGTAAAACCACTACCAAGGAATTGATCCATGCGGTTCTTTCTACCACCTTTAAAACCTACACAACCGAAGGCAACCTGAATAACCACATTGGCGTTCCGCTGACGCTCTTAAAGATCAAAAACGATGCGCAGATGGCGGTGATCGAGATGGGTGCCAACCACCAGAAAGAAATACAGTCGTATTGCGAAATTGCTTTGCCGACGCATGGCCTTATCACCAACTGCGGCAAAGCTCACCTGGAAGGATTTGGCGGCGAAGAAGGCGTACGCAAAGGCAAAGGCGAATTGTTTGATTATTTGCGTAGTCACAACGGAACGGCTTTTATTATGGCAGATTATGATTACCTGCACGAAATGAGCACCGGCATAAATGAGGTGGTACGTTACGGAACAACAGCAGGCGACACCGTGGGAACAACAACGCAAAGCGACCCATTTCTGGAAGTTCATTTTACAAAAGGACTCAACGATACCATTGCAACACAGTTGGTGGGAAGCTACAACCTGCCCAATGTACTGGCTGCCGTTGCCGTGGGTAAATTCTTTGGTGTGGAAGAGGAAAAGATCAAAGCTGCCATTGAGCAGTACACGCCATCTAACAGCCGGTCGCAGTTGCTACAAAAAGGGAAGAACAAGATTATCCTGGATGCCTATAATGCAAATCCCAGCAGCATGAAAGCAGCCATAGAAAACTTTGCCAAAACAGAAGGCGAAAACAAACTGCTGGTGCTTGGCGCCATGGCCGAACTGGGAGAAGGCAGCGTACAGGAGCACCAGGCCATTATTGAAGAAATTGCCCGTCACAACTGGCAGCATGTATTGCTGGTAGGCGGCGATTTTTTGAAAACGGCCCACTCCTACCATTCATTCGCTACGCCGGAACGTGCCGGTGAATGGCTGCAGGCGGCGGGCATAAGCGATGCTTACCTCCTGGTAAAAGGATCGCGAAGCATGCAAATGGAAAAAGTGCTGAACTACATCTGATGCCGGACACGGTAAAACCTCATAGAACCTACCTGGCCGCCACCCTTGGCTGCTGGTGCCCGCGGTGCCGCGAAGGAAAACTTTTCCGGTACGGCATGAGCCTGCGCCTGAAAAAGAACATGGAAATGTACGACCGCTGCCCTGTGTGCGGACAGCCAACAGACATTGAGGTGGGCTTTTATTACGGCACGGGCTATGTGAGCTACCTGCTGGGAATTTTTTTCACGCTTGCCAGCTTGTTGCTTTGGTTTTTGACCATTGGATTTTCGTTTAAGGATAACCGTTTCCTTACCTGGATCATAGTCAACTCCGTTGCGCTTTTCCTCATCCAGCCCTGGCTGATGCGGTTTTCCCGCAGCCTCTGGCTTTCTTTTTTTGTGTCTTATGAACCCGAATGGGAAAACCTTCCGCCACCCGAACCGGAACGGACCAACGAGGATCAGAAGAATAATTGGTGAGCGGGAGTTGGATATTGGGATATTTTTCAAGACCTCACTGGTTTTAAAAACCTGTGAGGTCTTGAAGAGAGGAAAACTCAAATAAAAAAAGCAGCACGGTGTGCTGCTTTTTTTATTTTTCGATTGTTGCTTCGATCTACAACTTTTTGATCATGATATTGCGGAACCAAACATCATCGCCGTGGTCCTGCAGGCCGATCCTTCCTTTTTTCAACGTGCCAAATGCAGCCATGTTCTTGAACTTACTGCCGGCGATCATTGCCCGCCAGTTGTCATCCCACATGGTGGTTTCTAACGTTTTTTGGCCATTAAGATAAAACTCCAGCTTGCCGCCTTTTGACACGATCTCCGCCAGGTTCCATTCGCCTACCGGCTTTGTATTCTGCTTCGATTCAATAAGATCATACAGGTCGCCGGAGCGGTGCTTGTGTATTTTTGCATCGGCGTGGCCGTCATTGTCAAGAATCTGCATTTCAGGGCCTGTGTGCCACATGGCTCCGTACTGCGGATCTTCTTTGGAGTAAAAGATCACACCGCTATTGCCTTTCGGTGAAAGCTTCCATTCCAGCTTCAAATGAAAATCTTCAAACTCCTGGTCGGTAACTATATCGCCACCGGTTGCCGATTGCGGTGCTTTTTTAGCGGCAGCATCTAAGTGAAGAGTACCATCTACTACTTTCCAGGCACTGCCAATTCCGGTTTTGTTATAGGTATGCCAGCCATTGGTGGTTTTGCCATCAAAAAGGGATATCCAGCCATCAGCGGCGGCGTTGTTGTTTTCGCTTGATTGCATGGTTGATCTATTTTGCGTTGAGCAGGACAGCAAAAAAGCTGCTGCCAAGTATACAGGAAGTTTCCGCATTATTGTTGTTTTAAGAGTAGAATGTATTTTACCATCGCCACAGCATCGTCATGCGAAAGGTTGGGGTGCGGCGTCATCGGAACCTGTCCCCAAACACCAGCGCCGCCATTGATAATTTTGCCGGCAAGCGAATCTTCTATCCCAGCCTGGCCCGCATAACGGTCGGCTACTTCCTGGTAAGAAGGTCCGATTACTTTTTCCGATACTTTATGACAGGTAAGGCAATCGCTCTGTCCAATCAGGGCAAGGCCTTTTTTGTAATCGGGATGCTGGGATACATCTGCTGTTGCTTCTTTTGTAGCGGTTCCGCTGTCGGTAGTGGTGGCGGCCTTGTCGTCATTACTGCCACAGCCAATTACAAAGGCTGCAAAACCCAGGGCAAGAATTGTCTTTTTCATATGCTTACTGCTTTAGTGTTTACGAAATTCCTAAGATTTTTTTATTAAATGCTTCATCGGCGGCAACACTGGCAAAATCATCAAATGTTTTTTCAGTTGCCTGGATGATGTGACGCTGAATAAACGGTGCGCCTTCTTTTGCGCCTTGCTCCGGCGACTTGATGGCACATTCCCATTCCATCACTGCCCAGCTATCGTAGCCGTATTGCGTTAGCTTGCTGAAGATACCTTTAAAATCAACTTGTCCGTCACCGGGAGAACGAAAACGTCCGGCACGGTCAACCCATCCCTGGTAACCACCGTAAACACCTTGTTTGCCGGTAGGATTGAATTCGGCATCCTTTACATGAAATGCTTTGATGCGTTCGTGGTAAAAATCAATGTAGGCCAGGTAATCAAGCCCCTGCAGCACAAAATGCGAAGGATCGTACAGGAGACAGGCACGGGGATGATTGTTGGCGGCTTTTAAAAACATTTCGTAGCTGACGCCATCGTGCAGGTCTTCGCCGGGATGCACTTCATAACATACATCCACACCGCATTCGTCAAACACATTCAGGATGGGCGTCCAGCGACGGGCCAGTTCCTGAAAACCGGTTTCCACCAACCCGGCCGGCCGTTGCGGCCAGGGATAAACAGTTGGCCATAACAGCGCCCCGCTGAAGGTAGCATGCGCCGACAGCCCCAGGTTTTGCGACGCTTTGGCCGCCCACTTTAGTTGCTGTATCGCCCATTCGGTTCGTGCAGCCGCATTGCCATGTACTTCTTTCGGTGCAAAGGAATCAAACAACTCGTTGTAAGCCGGGTGCACGGCCACCAGTTGTCCCTGCAGGTGTGTAGAGAGTTCTGTTATTTCCAACCCAATCTCTGCCAGCATTCCTTTCAGTTCGTCTGCATAGGTTTTGCTTTCGGCCGCTTTTTGCAGGTCAATGGTGCGACTGTCCCAGGTGGGTATCTGCACGCCTTTATAACCCAGGTCTTTTGCCCACTGGCAAATGGCCCGCATGTCGTTGAACGGTGCCTGGTCACCCAGGAATTGCGCTAAAAAAATGCCAGGTCCTTTTATTGTTTTCATGCTAAGTCAATATACAGGTTAAGTGAAATGCGAATAGGCCTATATGCAAATATGCGGATAAAGTTTTTGTTTGCCCAGCAGGATTACCGAACGATGCAGTGTGCGACGCAACAGGTGCCTACTTCTTATTCTATTGCTGGTAACAAAAAAATGCAGCCATGAAAGAACCGTCACGTATCACTATTACCGGCTGAAGCAATTATCCGCACATCGGCATATTCGCTTATTCGCACATTAAATTGTGAACGGCGTCCATTTTACATCCGAAGCACCTGAACGCAACACGTTTTCAATAAAGGCCATGCCGCGTACACCATCATCTATGCCGGGAAAATCGGTCCATTCCGGCGCCGATTCTTTGCCTTCGTTGCGGGCCGTTACGCACAGCGCAAAATTTCGATAGTGGTTGGCAAAGGCTTCAAAAAATCCTTCGGGGTGTCCCCAGGGCGTACGGGTGTTGTGGCGTGCAATCGCACTTAAATAATCATTGCCGGCACGAAGCGTTTGGTAAGGTTGGTCCAGCAATCGCAGGTCAAGACTGTTTGGATCGGCATGGCGCCACATCAACCCGCCTTTTTCACCATATACTTTTATGGTCAGGTTGTTTTCTTCGCCGGCCATGATCTGCGATGCCATCAGCACTCCCGTTGCACCATTATTATATTGTAATAACACGGCACCGTCATCATCCAGTTTGCGGCCTTCTACCACAATGTTTAATTGTGCACAAAGCGCCGTTACCTGTAAGCCGGTAACATATTCGGTCAAATTAAAGGCATGCGTGCCGATATCGCCCATGGCACCGGCCGCACCACTTTGTGCCGGGTCAGTGCGCCAGGCTGCCTGCTTGTCGCCGGTACTTTCTTTAAACTGCGAGAGCCACCCTTGCGGATAGGTTACAAAGATCTTCCGCACTTTGCCGATGGTACCCTGCCGTACTTGCTCCCTTGCTTCTTTTATCATGGGGTAACCTGTGTAGGTATGCGTGAGGCAAAACAGGCGGCCGGTGGCTTCTGCTACTTTCTGCAGCTCTTTTGCTTCGGCAAGATCAAAGGTCATGGGCTTGTCCATCACTACGTCAAAACCGGCTTCCATGGCTGCTTTGGCTGGAGCAAAATGTACATGGTTGGGTGTAACAATACTTACGATCTCCATGCGCTGGTCCGCAGGCAGGCTTTTTTCTTTTTCGATCATTTCTTCCCAGTTGCCGTACACCCTTTCATTGGGTAAGGCCAGTTCGGTAGCCATACTTTTCGACCGTTCGGCGTTCGAGCTAAAAGCGCCGCATACCAGTTCTATCAAGCCGTCCATTGTAGCGGCGGTTCGGTGCACGGCGCCAATAAAGGCACCCGGTCCGCCGCCAATCATTCCCATTCTGAGTTTTCGCATAATTGTATGATTGGTAAAGAGGGTTTGTTATAGCAAACCCGTTCAATTTGCAATCGTATTTGCTGCACTTAATTCAAGGCGTCTAAATTTAAGACCAGATTTTATTTCGGTGGTGAAATTCTTGGAGCAGGAAAAAATTCCATGTGTATTTTTTGTCCGAAAAAAAAAATTTCGCCTTTTCAAAAAGCTGTACATTTAAAACCACTTGACAAGCCTTTGAAGTAAACTTTTTTCATGTTTAGAAGCCACTTGCTATATCGCTTGCCGCTGTCCTTTTTCACCCGTAAACCCCTTCGTAAATGAAAGCCACTACCCGTGTGCAGTTGTCCCTGATGATGTTCTTGAACTTTTTTATCTGGGGGGCCTGGTATGTGACCATGGGCACCTACCTGGATAAAGTTTTGGGTGCAAGTGGTGTGCAGATCGGTGCTGCGTATAGTGCCATGGCCATTGCCACCATTATTTCGCCGTTTTTTGTGGGCATGATCGCCGACCGTTTTTTTGCAGCGCAAAAAGTATTGGGTGTGCTGCACCTGTTTGGCGCTCTTCTTCTTTATTATATTACCACGGTAGATAATCCCTCTTCGTTTTACTGGGTGCTGCTGTTGTATTCATTGGCGTACGCACCAACACTGGCACTTGCCAATTCCGTTGCGTTTCGCCAAATGAAAGATACCAGCAAAGAGTTTGCAGGCATCCGGGTATTTGGCACCATCGGCTGGATCGCTACCGGCTGGATGATCGACAAAGTGTTCAACATCGGTACGGAGGAATTGGCTTTTACGTTTAAAATGGCGGCCGTTGCATCCATTGTTTTGGGCCTGCTCAGCTTTTTCTTACCCGATACACCACCAAAGGCCAAAGGCACCAAAGCCACGTTCAAGCAGATACTGGGTGCTGATGCCTTTGTACTTTTTAAAGACCGTTCCTTCGTGGTCTTTTTCATTGCGTCTGTATTGATCTGTATTCCGCTTTCTTTTTATTACAGCTTTACCAACCTTTTTCTTACCGAAGCCGGTATGGAAAATGCCACCAGCAACATGACGTTTGGCCAGTTTTCGGAAGCGTTTTTTATCCTGCTGATCCCTTTCTTTTTCCGCCGCCTGGGTGTCAAGTGGATGATCGCCATTGGCATGCTGGCCTGGGTGCTGCGTTTTCTTTTCTTTGGCTATGGCGATGCCGACGCGGGCCTTTGGATGTTGTTTGCGGGGATCATCCTGCACGGCGTATGCTTTGATTTCTTTTTTGTAACCGGACAAATTTATACCGATAACAAAGCTGGTCTTTCCATTCAAAGCCAGGCACAGGGCATGATCACCATGGCCACGTACGGCATCGGCATGTGGATCGGCACCCTGCTTTCGGGTTATGTAAAAGAAATGTATACGGTCAATAACCTTGTCGATTGGAAAGCTGTTTGGATGGTGCCTGCTGCAATTGCAGTGGTGGTGCTGTTCTTGTTTGTGCTCTTTTTTAAAGACAACAGAAAACCTGCCATTACGGAACCCGAAGCAGAGAAAGGCCTGGCCCAAACCCGCTTAACATAGAATATCTCATGGAAAGAAGAAAAATGCTAAAAGGCATGTTGCTTTCAGGTACCGCTGTTATGGCTTCACCGGCCATGGCGCTGAAAAGCTGTGCAACCAACCCTGTAAATTCCGAAGCGTTGAAAGGAACCATCAATCATTCTGTTTGCTACTGGACCTATAACTTCATGCCGCTGGAAGAGCTTTGTCAAACCGTGAAAAGCATTGGCTTTTCGGCCATCGATCTTGTTGGTCCCAAAGACTGGCCCACGCTGAAAAAATACGGCATTGATTCCTCTATGTGCAATGGTGCCGAGATAAGCCTTACCGAAGGCTGGAACAACAAGCAATACCACGCACAGTTAATAAAAAATTACACAACACATATCGACCTTGTGGCCGATGCGGGTTATAAAAACCTCATCTGCTTTAGCGGCAACCGCAGGGGAATGGATGACGAAACCGGCTTGAAGAACTGCGTCGACGGCCTGAAGCAAATTTTGGCGCAGGCGGAAAAGCGCGGCGTAACCATCATTATGGAACTGCTCAACAGCAAGATCGATCACAAAGACTATATGTGCGACCTTAGTTCCTGGGGTGTGGAATTGTGCAAGCGCCTGGGTTCGGCTAACTTCAAGCTTCTGTACGATATTTACCACATGCAGATCGATGAAGGTGATGTGATTCGGACCATCAAAAACAATCACCAGTATTTTGGTCACTACCACACGGCAGGTGTGCCCGGCCGAAACGAGATCAACGAATCGCAGGAACTGTTTTACCCGGCCATTATGCGGGCCATTGCCGCCACGGGATTCAAAGGATATGTAGCGCAGGAATTTATCCCAACGGGTAAAGACAAGGAAAGCAAAGTTGCCGCACTGAAAGATGCCGTGCAGCGTTGCGACGTATGACCGTAAATGGTGAATGGTGAGTAAACATTTGCTTCACGATTCATAACCGACCACCTTTCAATCATAATAAAAAACAACAAACACACAAATAAGCAAGAGATGGCAGATAACACGTATGATGCAATCGTTGTTGGCTCCGGTATCAGCGGTGGCTGGGCAGCCAAAGAACTAACGGAAAAAGGATTGAAAGTCCTGATGCTCGAACGGGGTGAAGACATCCCCCACGGTCCTGGCTACGTAAAAGCCAACCGCGAATTGTGGGAAATGCCCCACCGTGGCGGCCGAACGCAGGAAATGATCAACGACTATCCTGTGCTGAAGCGGGACTACCCGCTGAACGAACGGAACCTCCACTACTGGGCCAGCGACAAAGACAATCCGTACACTGAAGTCAAGCGCTTCGACTGGTACCGCGGCTACCATGTGGGCGGCCGTTCCCTCATGTGGGGACGCCAGAGCTACCGCCTCAGCCCCATTGATTTTGAGGCGAACGCCAAAGAAGGCATTGCCATCGACTGGCCGATCCGTTACAATGACATTGCTCCCTGGTACAATTACGTAGAAGGTTTTGCCGGTATCAGCGGCAACAAAGACGGTCTGCCGCAACTGCCGGATGGCAACTTTCTCCCGCCGATGGAAATGAACTGCGTGGAAAAAGACGTGGCAGCCCGCATCAAGCAAAACTTTGGCGGCAAGCGGGTAATGACCATTGGCCGTGTGGCCAACCTTACCGAGGCTCGTCCGGAGCAAAACCGCAGCTGCCAGTACCGCGACAAATGCTGGCTGGGTTGTACGTTCGGTGGTTATTTCAGCACACAGTCGGCTACGCTGCCGGCGGCCATGAAAACCGGCAACCTCACGGTGCGCCCCTTCTCGATTGTAAAAGAGATTATCTACGATAAAAACACAAAAAAGGCAACCGGTGTTCGCATACTTGATGCGCAAAACAACCAGACCTACGATTATTTCTCCAAGATCGTTTTCCTCAACGCTTCAGCGCTGAACTCGGCCTGGGTACTCATGAATTCGGCAACAGATGTATGGCCTGATGGCCTGGGCAGCAGCAGCGGCGAGCTGGGTCACAACGTCATGGACCACCACTTCCGCGTAGGCGCCAACGGCCGCGTTGAAGGATTCGATGACAAATATGTATACGGCAAACGGCCAAACGGTATTTACGTGATTCGCTACCGCAACATCGGCGACGACAAACGTGATTATGTACGTGGCTTTGGTTACCAGGGCAGTGCCAGCCGCCAGGGCTGGGGTCGCGATGTGGCTGAAATGTCCATTGGTGGCGACTACAAAGATGCGCTTTGCGAACCCGGCGAATGGAGAATGGGCATGACCGCCTTTGGCGAAATGCTCCCCTACCATGAGAACCGCATCTACCTGGACAAAACCAAAAAAGACAAGTGGGGTCTTCCGGTGCTTGCGTTTGACGTGGAGATCAAAGACAACGAACGCAAAATGCGTGTGGACATGGCCAACGATGCCGTAGAAATGCTCACCGCTGCCGGCCTGAAGGATGTTAGCTCTTATGATTCGGATTATGCACCGGGCATGGGTATCCATGAAATGGGAACAGCCCGCATGGGCCGCGATCCCAAGACCTCTGTGCTCAACGGCAATAACCAGGTATGGGATGCCCCGAACGTATTTGTTACAGACGGCGCTTGCATGACCTCTGCGTCTTGCGTGAACCCTTCCCTTACCTATATGGCCTTAACAGCAAGAGCCGCTGATTTTGCGGTGAAGGAATTAAAAAAAGGAAACCTTTAATAACAATCGTGAAACGAAAAATGGCAAACACAAAACGGAAATAGCACAACGCTCTGTTTTCAAATTTGACAACTGACGTTTCACCAAAACCTATATCATGTCAGAAAACAAGAACACAACTCCATCCAACTCCAGGAGAGATTTCATCCGGAACACGGCCGTAACAGCTGCCGGCTTTTTTATTGTACCGCGATTTGTATTGGGCGGTAAAGGTTATGTAGCACCCAGCGATCGGCTGCAGGTAGCCGGGATCGGCGTTGGTGGAAAAGGCGAAAGCGACATCATGAGCTTTTTCCGGAGTGGCAAAGCCGATATTGCTTTTCTCTGCGATGTGGATGACAGGCGAGCCGCAAAATCCATCAAGGCATTTCCCAAAGCCAAGTATTACAAGGACTACCGCGAAATGCTCGACAAGGAAGCCAAGAATATCGATGCCGTTTCTGTGTCGACTCCCGACCACATGCACGGTGTGCAGGCGCTTGCCGCCATGCAACTGGGCAAGCACGTTTATGTACAAAAGCCATTGACACACGATATTTACGAAGCCCGGGTGCTGACCGAAGCCGCCAAGCGCTACAAGGTAGTAACCCAAATGGGAAACCAGGGCGCCTCCAGCGATGGCACCCGTGCGATGAAAGAATGGTTTGACGCCGGCATGATCGGCGATGTGCATACCATCTACGCCTGGACCGACCGCCCGGTATGGCCACAAGGCATCCAGTGGCCGGCACAAAAAGCCGATGTTCCCAAAGAGCTTGACTGGAACCTTTGGCTGGGCACAGCACCGTATAAAGAGTATGTCGACAAGATCGTTCCGTTTAACTGGCGTGGCTGGTGGGATTATGGCACAGGCGCCCTTGGCGATATGGGTGCACATATGTTGGAAGTTGCTTTCCGTGTGCTGGACCTGCGCTATGCCAGCGACGTTCAGGCTAGCGTTGGATCGGTTTATGTGGATGAGTTCAAGCGCGGCTATTTTCCTGAAAGCTGCCCGCCTTCAAGCCATGTAACCCTGACATTCCCCAAAACGGCAAAAACAAAAGGACCTGTAAAAGTTCATTGGATGGATGGCGGTATTCAGCCCGTACGCCCCGAAGAGCTGGAGCCTAACGAAGTGTTTGGCGATGGTGGCAACGGAACCCTGTTCATCGGCACCAAAGGCAAAATGATGTGCGGCACGTATGGCACCAATCCAAGGCTGCTGCCCACAAAGCTTACCAAAATGCAAAAGGTAAAGGTTCCTTCCAACAACCCCAATCAACCGGCTGTGGAAAGAGAAGAAGTGGCCTATCCTTACCCTGGCGTAAAAACCTCGCTCCCACGGGTACCCGGTGGCGCCGAAGGCCATTATGCCCAGTGGGTGGAAGCCTGCCAGGCCGGCTATGGCAAAATGGAAGTGAGCTCGCCGTTTGAAGTGGCCGGTCCGCTGACCGAACTGCTGCTGATGGCCAATCTTGCCATTCGTGCACACGACGTCCGCGTTCCCCGCACCGATGGCCGCCAGGGCTTCAACTTCCCCGGTCGCAACATCAAGCTGATCTGGGACAACAAAAACATGAAGGTGACCAATTTTGACGAGGTGAACCAGTTTGTCAAGCGCAAATACAGGGACGGTTTCGAAATGAAATGGTCGTAAACAAATTGCAGGGGCACACCGTGGTGTGTCCCTGCTTATTCAAACATCAAACTACAAACTTCAAACTTTACTATGGAACGCAGAGAAGCCGTTAAATACATCAGCATTCTCCTGGGAGGTGCTGTCATTGGCGCCGATGCTTTTTTGAGTGGTTGTAAAACAAAAACAGGCAGCACCACCGACTGGACAACCGAAGACGTGGCCTTCCTGAACGAGATTGGCGAAACCATTCTCCCCCGTACCAGCACACCGGGTGCAAAAGACGCCAACGTGGGCCAGTTTATGACCGTAATGGTCAACGACTGTTACGTAGAGGCTGACCAAAAAGCTTTCCGCGAAGGTCTTGGCAAACTGAATGACGCCAGCGAGAAAAAGTTCAGCAAAAACTTTATGGGCATCACACCGCAGCAGCGCACCGAGTTGCTGACAGAACTGGACAAGGAAGCAAAAGACTACCAGAAAAAAGTGGGTGAGTTCAACAGCGCTGAAAATAAAAAAGAAAAAGACGAAATCGCCAAAGGCAACAAAGGCTATGTTAAGCAGCACATGGCACCGCACTATTTTACCATGATGAAGCAACTGACCTTGCTAGGCTTCTTTACTTCCCAGGAAGGCATGACAAAAGCGGTTCGCTATTTGCCGGCGCCAGGCCGCTATGAAGGTTGCGTGCCTTACAAAAAAGGCGACAAAGTGATCGTTTAACCACTCAAACCCTATCATGAATTATCAACGCAGGGATTTTTTAAAGCTTACGGCCGCTTTGGGCGCCGGTCTTGCCTTTGGGCCGCTTACCGGTTGCAGCGCAACGGGAAAAGCACAGTCCACCATCAACAACAATTTTGGCCTGCAACTGTATACGCTTCGCGATGACCTGCCCAAAGACCCGAAAGGTGTGCTGACGCAGATCGCATCGTTTGGCTATAAAGAGTTGGAGGGTTATGAAGGACCGCAGGGACTTTTCTGGGGCATGAGCAACACGGAGTTCAAGTCTTTCCTGGATGGCCTGGGCATGAAGCTCGTCGCCAGTCATTGCAATGCCCGGCAGGACCTGGAACGCAAGGCTGCCGAAGCCGGTGCCATTGGTGTAAAATACCTGATTGAACCTTTCCTGGGTGCACAAAAATCCCTGGACGATTACAAGCGGGCGGCAGAACGCTTTAACAAGGCAGGCGAGATCTGCAAGCGCAACGGTTTGCGGTTTGCCTATCACAACCACGACTACAGCTTTAAGCCGGTAAACGGACAACTGCCGCAGGACGTGATGATGGAGAACACCGACAAAGACCTGGTGGATTTTGAAATGGATATTTATTGGGTGGTAAATGCCGGCCAGGACCCCGAAGCCTGGTTCCGTAAATACCAGGACCGCTTCCGCCTGGTGCATGTAAAAGACCGCCAGCGGGGTGTTGGCGATACCAGTGAAAATGTGTCCGTGGTATTGGGCACAGGCTCCATCAATTTTCCGCAAATCCTGAAAACAGGTGCGGAAAACGGTGTGCAGCATTTTATGGTGGAGCAGGAAGCTTACGCAGGCACTACGCCACTGGCCGCCGTGAAGGCCAATGCCGAATACATGAAGGCCTTCCGCTTTGCTTAACGCTGGCCGGAGGTATCCGTGCTATCCATTGTACCGGTTACCGAATCTGTTGGCAGCGGGTTGTTCAGGCGAATGGTTTCGCTGGTATCTGGAACATTGCCATTCACATTGTCGATACCGGGAGTTACCGGGGCCGCACCGTTACCTTCTGTTGTGCTATCGCTGTTGCAGGCTGTAAAAATGCCAGCCAGCAGTAAGATCGAAAATAGTTTTTTCATCTGTCGTTATTTTGCCGTTCAAGGCTAGGTTATACAATTATCCTACCAAGGAAAGCAACGATACAAAATGCTCCGGAATCATCCCGGGGCATTTTACATTATGATTGTTACCTGAGGGCATTCCTGCTTTTTTCTAAACTTAAAATAGCTCCTGCTGCAACAGAACGGGCTTTTTTAGCTGAAGGCCACATGCAGCATTCAGTTTGTCCACCAGGTAGCCGGCCAGTTCGGGTGAATGCTTTTCCTGGTCCATGTGAATGATGAAATAAAGTTCCTGCAGGCCGGCCTCTATCCAGGAAGTAATGCGGTTCACCCAATCATCAATGCGGGTATAATCGGTTGGATGCAGGTTATTGGCCACAAAACGCACCATCACGTTTGGTTGGGCAAGATGCATGTGGCAGCAGTCGCGCCGGCCGGCCGTATCGGTAATGATCAGTCCTTTTCCGGTTGACCGTAACAGTTGTACCAAGCTTTCCAGTTCTTCCTTTACAAACCAGTCGGGATGACGTACTTCTACAAACAGGCGCATACTTTCGGGAAAGGCCTGTAAATAGGTTGCCAGTTCTTTTTTGCGCTGCGGCGCAAAGCGATCGCTCAGTTGCAAAAAAGCCGGTCCCTGGTGTTTGCCAAATGCCATCGCCGCTTTTGCAAACGCCAGTGTCATGGCGTTTTTATCCACCAGCGTTCCTTCGTGGCTGATGCCCTGGAAGATCTTGGGCAGGAAAAGGAAATCGCGGTCGCCGATCCTGTCCGCCCACTTTTGAATGACCGCTTCGTTGTAAAGATTGTAAAAGGTTGCATTCAGCTCTATGCAGGCAAAATGCTTTGCATATTCTTCGAGGAAGTGGGCATCTTTTGTTCCTTTTGGAAATAGCTTCCCCACCCATTCCTTTACCCCCCAGCGTGGACAGCCAATATAAATTTTTGGTGCCTCGTCCCTCCTGCCGGGAAACACGCCGCGGTTAAGTGGCGGATCGGGCGGCAACACAAAATTCACCCTATCCAGGTCTTGTAATGGCAAATGCCCAAAATCCATTTTTTCCTAATTAAATCTTCTTGCAAGCTAACCAAAATTTCATGCCGGCAAGCCCCGCTTGGGCAATCGCCAAAACTCATCTTTCATGTGGTTAAGCAAAAGGAAAGCCCCGGGACGAAACCGGGGCTTTGTGGTTTATGCTACTTGAAAATCGTCCTAAAATTGAGACGGCTCCTTACTCAGCGCCGTCGGTACGGGCACGTGCCACGGCATGGTTCCCGATGTTCTTACCCACAGTCAATCCCACTTCGCAATCGCTGCGGTAATGAATACCGCCGTACATGCGTGAGATAGAAGCTTCCTGCGCCATGGCTTCGTATTGTTTTGCGTTTTCCGGAAGCAGGTGCCCCAGCACGGTGGCAGCCGCGCCGCTAAAGGTGGAGTGCCCCGATATATAAGAGGGAAAATTGGGCAAGCCGGTGGTTGTTTTGATAGAAGGGTCCAATTGCGAAGGCCGCGGGTTGAAATAATGGAACTTGGTATCCCAGCAAACAATGGCGGCATCCATCATCGAAATATTCAGCAGGGCAAAATTCCTGGCCCACCGCACTTCGCTCCAGTTTTTGGTCACAAAATCTTCGGCGGCAATGGCATCCCAATGCCCGGGCGGCGTGTAGGTGCTGATACCATCGGCCCAGTAGTGCACGATACGGATCTGTTCCCGCGTCGGATTTTTTGCCATCTCCCCTATCTCTGCCAGCTCTTTTTTCATTTGCGCACTGCCCGTTGACGGTGGTGGCGGCGGACGCAGGGAAACACAAGTAAGCGAATCGAGCAAAAGGGATTTTACTTTCCCAAAAACGGGCAACATCGGCGGCCGCTTTGGCGCATCCAGGCTAAGCCAGGGTGTTTCGCCTTTGGCAATGCAGTCTGTTTCCATTTGTGCCCACAACGCCAGGTTGCCGCCGGCCGTTCCGGCCCTGTCGGTCCGGGCCCTGGCTACAAACTTTTGTGCAACCGCTCTTCCCAATGCTTCGCCGGCTTCAAGGTCGCTGCGCACATTGGCACCGGCAATCAGCCTGGCACGGCGGTGTTCTTCGGCTTTTTGCTGGATGAATTCCTGGTCGCCGGGGAACAGCAGTTTCATTACTTCCACCGCGGCGCCCATCACCACCGCATCTTCCGAAGGATAAGACGGCAGGTCCGATTTGGGTACCAGCACATTTAGGCCCGCATCCACATGATACGGCGCCGGCCGGTTGTACAATTTTTTATAATGCCAGGCAGCCACCAGTGCGTCATATTGCGCTGTGGCCACATACGCATAAGCCCTTGCCGCGTAAGGCGGGTTGGCAAAGGGAAATGTAGGGTAAGCAAGCGGGTTGGCCGCATTGGGAACCGGGTAGGTGCCGTCGGCATTCTGGTAAGGCGGGCGGTTGTGTTTGGCAACCAGGTCACGGAGAATTTCGTTCCAGCGCAACACGGCACCGGCACTCCAATAGGCTACTATTGCTTTTTCATCCGCACTGACATTGGCCTGCCAGCTTCTTAATTCGGCCAGTTGCGCCACGTATTCGGGTGTGTTGGTGGCAATGGGTGCCGGCACGGCAATTTCGTTGGCAGCCGAAAGCAGAAAGGGCTTCCAGGTACCGGCATTGATATCGTTGTTGACCGGTGCCAGGGCAGGGAAATCCAGCGACCGGTCGCTTTCTGTTTTTGAGCAGGAAAGCGAAAACAGGATGGTGAAAAAAAGTATCTGTAGGGGAAGAAGTTTCCGTTTCATATAAACCGTTATTTTTTAAAGTAAAAGGCATAGAAGGCACCCAGGTTGAAACTGTTTGCCTGTCCCATGTTACGACCGGCAACGGTGGTAGTGGCACCGGCAAGCAGGGAAAGATTGGTCATGCTTTTCAGCGTGTATTTCAGTTGCAGGCCAAGGCTGGTAGCGTTCATACGGTTGCTGGGGAAAGGCATGTTGTTGCGGGTCATGTCGAAGCCGCCAAGGGTTGTAAAATTGTTTAGCAACGCCTCCGCCAGCAGGTATTTACCGCGGTAGCCGGCCCGCAACTGGTACTGCGCCGCATCGGGCATTTCGATCTTGTTGGTGTAATGCATTTCAGTATCGTAATACGCGGTTCTGTCGATCTCGACATTGTTCCGGCGTATATAAGCGGCGGAAGCCGTTACATTCAATCGCTTGTGCTGAAAGTCAACCATTCCCCGCCCGAGAAAGCTTGTTGAACCCATGCCAATGGACAGCGGCAGGTGGTCAACCACATAATTGGAAAGCGGTGCCGAAATCCCACCGATCAAAAACAGGGAAAGCTTGTTGCTGCCAAAATTTTTGTTGAGAGCCCGCCATTTTATAAAGGCGGAAATGTCCTGCACACCGCTCATGCCCTTTAAGGTTCCGGCAGAAGCTTTGCTCCAGACATAGGGTGCGCCTGCAATCACATTGAGGTCATTGGTGATGCCATACGTGGCCATGTACATGACCGATTGGGTGGTAATGGTGCCGATGTTCTCGTTGGTGCGTTTCAGCTTTCCTTCCCAATAATTATCCCAGGAAGAATGGTTGTAAAGAAAGCCGCTGCAGAACTGCGATTTGTTCATGAGGATGGCATCAAGGTCGGTCTGCGCCATACCGGTGGTGGAAAAGAACAGTGCTAACGCCAGGAGCAGCCGGTAGCATCTGCCAGGTAATCTTGCTTGCATAACTTTGTTTTTACGTGTAAGCCCAGTTGTTAGTTGGTTTGAAAAGCGAGTAGTTTACAAAGAAGGGAACGGGAAACCCGGAACGGTTTCCTCCCGCAGTGATCGTCTGCAAAAGGAAACCTTGTTCACATAAACTTTCGGATAATGGTTTACCGCAAGGCGAACACCATCCCGAAATTGATGCTGTAATCCGCAAAAGCCGCGTCGCCCTGCGCATACACACCGGTGAGTTTTGTCCGCAGCTTGTCGGAAGCACTTTGAATGCGGTTACGCTCAATGGCTACCGGCACCGACAGGTAAAACTGCGTTGTTTTTACCCGGTAAGAAACAACCGGCTCGGCCGAGATCACGTAGCCAGGTCGCCGAAAGCCATAGCTGCCGCCAAAAACATCTTCTGCCGGAAGGCCTTCAATACGCAAACCACCCGAAAGGCTCAGTGGTCCTTTCATGTACGAAGCGCCAATGCGGGCCATGAACTGGTCGGGCACACTCATCACATCGGTACCATATGCAATGGCGGTTGCCGAAGGCGTGCCGCCCCTGCCGGTGTTGATGCCGTTGTGCTCGCGGGGATTGAACAGGTAAAAGCCATTGGCATAAATGCTGGTATGGCGGGAAAGATTGTAATAGGTATTGGCTTCCAGCGTAAGGCCGGTACCGCCATCACCCAATTGGATGGACTGGTCGACATAACCAATCAACTTGGTGCTGTCGTTGCGGTAGAAATAATCCTGCACCCGGTAATCACCGGTGGGCAGCTTGATGCCGGCGCCAAGCTGCAGGTTGAACTTGCTGGCCTTCACGGGATCGGCTACCCAGTAATAAGCGGCAAGGCGCACATCGCCCAGGCCAAACGATCGTGTTTCGCGGCGGGCCATTGGGTTCTTGCTGGTGTTGCCATAATGCTCGTACATCGACGAGCGAATATTGTTAATGATGGGTGCATAGAAAGCAACTTGCCAGCGGTTGTTTAACTGGCGGGTCAGGCCAAATTCCGTAGACGTAAAATGGTTGATCACTTCGGTACCATTTTCTACCCTTTCGTGCTGCTCTTTGGTACCTACAAAATGTTTGTACGACCGGAAATAACGGCTATTGATGCTTAATGTCCAGCCGTTGCTTTGCATGGCACTGTGATCGCCATCGGGATGGTAACCCATTAACGTGCTGGTGGCGCCGTTGCTGCGGATGGCCACACAACCTTGTGCGGATGCTGTTTGCTGCAGGCAAACAACAAGCGCCAGTAAAAAAAGCAGTGGTTTCATGTAAATATGTTTAACGGTGTGTTGTTACTAATGATTGATTGTTGCGAATACGGAGCTTTTGTACAATGTGCTGGCCGATGCGCTGGCCGACCTCGTTGCCCAACTCCAGGTCACTGCGGAAATGAATACCGCCATACAGACGCGACATGGAAGCTTCCAGCGCCGCTTCGCGGAAGGATTTGAAGGAGCGGTCGGCAATGCCAAACTCTCTTTCCGAACTATCGGTAAAGGCAAAGTTGTCGCCAAAATGACGGCTCATCACTTCGGCCGCCGCATTGGAAATAACCGAGTGCCCGCTGACAAAAGAAGGGAAAGGCGGTGTTTGCAGGTAAGGCTGCCAGGCCGGGTCAAGCACCTTGTTGATGACGGTTTCGGGCCGTACGGTGTTGTACTGGTATTTGGCCTTCCAGCAGGCGATAAACCCATCGAAAAGCGCAATGGCTGTTTCGGTGTAAGCGGCAACGGTTTTGTTGAAATCGGCTCCTGATTTTTGTGCGGCTATTCCCACGATGTTCATCCAATGGCCCGGCGGCGAGAACTTTTTGGTGGCATACATCACGTGACCGGTAACATGAAGCCGGAAGGGATTGTCGTCAAAGAAATCGGCAATGTGCTTTTGCTCATCGGTAAGATTATCGATGGTTCTTTTGACTTCCATCACTTCGCGACAATAGGCCGATGTACTGTCCTTCATGTCGTAAGACGGCGGTGCGGCCGGCAGGAACTGTGCAGCCGAATCCAGCGTCAACGTTCGGATGTTGCACCAATGGGGTTCAAGCGCTTGCGAATACATGGGAGGTGTTGGAATCCACCGGCCATCTTCCTGGCGTACGGTGAATTTCTCGGAGCTGCGGGTTTGGGCATAATTGTCACCCTTGCTCCACTTCAAAATGGTTGCAACGACCGTATCGCTGAACGCTACCGTGGCTTTCAACATATCGCTTGACATGCCGGCGCTGTCGGCGCCATTTTTCAAGGCGTCGTAATAATCCATCAGCACACCTTCGGGAAACGTAACGGCATTGCCCACTTTTACAAAAGATAAGAGCGCTGCCAGTTTAAAATCAACAGGCTTGCCGGCTGCTGGCCGTGGCATGGCAGGAAGGTGAGGAATCTGGCCGCTGAGCGACTGGTAAGAACTGTCGCCGGCCACGATGCACTCGTACGCGGCTATGTTGGCGTAGGCATAGTTGCGGGAGGCCACCACGGGAGAAAAATTGTTGTAGAGAACAACGTCGTTTAGCTTTTTTACCGTTTTACAGAAAAGCAACGGGTCATTGGTGTATTGGGTATAATCCTTTTCCTTACAGGAAAAGAAGCATGCTGCAACAGCCAGCATGAAAATTATTTTTTTCATACAGAAAATCTCTGGTTCGGATAAGCAAAATGGGAATAACAAAAAATCAGGAGGCGAATGCCATAGCTTGTGGAGGACGTTCCTGTTGCGATGTAAAACCAGAGAAAAACCGGGTTTCGTTTAGCAGGTGATGCTGTATATAGGGACTGGTTGCAAATGTGGGGAGGGCTTCTGTTTGCTGGCAATAATCCGGCAAGGATATCTTAAGCGTAGTAACGCCTTTTTTCAGGGGAAGAGAAGCCTGTCCGTCTGCTGCGGATTGGGTTATGGTATTCTTAATGTCGTGAAGCTTTGTTTTGGCGCTGTTGGGCAGGCAAAGCAGTTCCAGCGTATCGTTGTACACCCGCTTTTTTACGTAGTCGTACACAACACCTTCAATGTTTACCGAGCCATAGGCCCGCTCGTACTCGGGAGAACTGGTATAATAAGGAAGGTTAAGCGGTGTTTTGATGGAAATGAGCTCGTCGTTGCTGTAATTGTCTTCATCCAGTTGTTGCTCCATGGCCCTATCGTTGCTCTTTTCCATATAGGCAAGCACCACCCGGTATCCGTAGAAGTTGAATACAAGGATCAAAAGGAATAATATGGCGGGCAATCGTCTCAAGCAGGTCTCAAAAGCTGGTTCAAGATAGGAAAATTATTTATTTGAAGAAGTTTTCTTTTGAGTGGTGGAATAGGGCTGAGTATCTAATTTCCGTTTTACAGCAAAACGATAAAGTTTTCGTTACCGTCAAGGGATTGCTTATTTTGCAAGCATTCGACTGCCAATGAAAAAACTAACCTGGATAGTACCTGTAGCACTTGTTCTGGCATTGCTTATTTCAATTTTTCTCCTCCCGTCCCAACCTATTGTTTACCGTAAGATCACATTGCACGCAGCGCAGGATGGGGTAGCAAAATTGCTGACTCAAAAAGCCAAGTGGCAGCAATGGTGGCCTGCATTAAACTTGGATATCCATTACGACAGTGGCAATTTCTCTTACCAGCAGCAACTGTTAAAAGCTGCGGTTTTACAGGTACCCGTTGGCAGGACCTTTGTAAACGCACAATTGCAAACGATCCTTTATGGCTCAGACTCCTGCGGCGTTATTTTCCAAACCGTTTTCCCGGCCACATCCAACCCCCTGAAAAAGATCAGCCACTATCTTGAAAGCAAGCAACTGGACGGTAAGGCTGAAACTATTCTCAATCATCTGAAAACGTTTGCAGAAAAAGAAGAGAACATATACGGTTTTACTGTCCGACAGGAAAAAGTAAAAGATTCTTCTTTTGTAGCCACCCGGTTTGAATCATTCGGTTATCCTCAGCCGGAGCAACTTTACCGTGCCATCGATGACCTGCGTCGTTACATCACTTCTCAGAATGCAAAGGAAATAGGATTGCCGATACTGAATGCACAGCCTGCGGGCAAAGGGCAATACCAAGTGATGGTGGCCCTGCCTGTTAACAGTGCCCTAAAAGGTGCGGGTAAAATTCAGCCCAAACGAATGATACTTGGGAGAATACTGGTAACCGAAATAAAGGGCGGTCCGCATACCTTGCAAAAAGCCATGCAGGATTTCGAACAATACCTTATCGATCACAGGCGCACCTCGCCGGCCATTCCTTTTGAAAGTCTTATCACCAATCGCCTGCAGGAACAGGATACAAGTAAATGGATCACTCGCCTGTACTTCCCGGTGATGTAAAAAAGACGATACTTAAATGCCGGGATAAGGTGCAGTTACTCATGCCAGTGATTTAACTTAACTTCAGTCTATGCCTGCTGCATGGAAGAACATTTGCTCATTTGTTCTGCTCCTTAGCCTTACCGGAAATGGATTTACCGTCAACGCACAATCGTGTAAACCGGATGTTTTTTCAATTTTATATGAAGGCAATGCCGCTTACAATAATTTTCAAACCATCGAAACCGCACAGGGCGAACTTGTATCCGTTGGCAGTGTTTTACAGGTTGACGGCGGCTTTGCGCATGATGCCTGGGCCTACAAGCTTTCTTCGCGTGGCAAGGTGCTGTGGGCACGGCGCTACATGCCTTCCGGGTACAATGCTGGTTATTTCAATTCTATCGTTACCCTCCCGGATGGAAACCACCTTGTGTCAGGCCGTTTTTCTTATTTAAAACGAAGATTTCCTGACAACCAACTAGAAACCATTTACAGTATAACAATGATCGGCAAGTTTGACAAGTATGGTAATCTATTGTGGATGAAGATGCTGCTCCCCTACCGCACATATGAAACCTCTGTAAACGCTTTAACCCTGACACGTAACGGCGACGTCATTGGCACAATGGATGTACATGGCCCCAATTTCAACGGGCGGTTTTTTCTTCGCATGGACCAGGAAGCCAATATAAAATGGTGCACTCTCCTAACTAACCAGGATGTAAAAGCAGGGTCGGTCACCTTGAAAGAGCGCCGCAACGGACAGATTATGGTTGCAGGCTGGGCTTATCGATCCGAGGATGGAAGTTCGCTGATTGCCGGGCAAGGCTTTTACCTGATGGCCCTGAATGGTGACAATGGCCGTACCGCATGGAGTTCGGCTTTTTACTTTACCACAGCGCCGCAAACGTCATTTCTCTCTACCGCAACGGTGCAACAAATTTCCGAAACAAGCAACGGGGATATTGCACTTTTCACGTCCTTCTCCGACTCAACAAATTATATTCTTCCGCCCTACACCCGGAAAGGTCTGCTGCTAATTACATCAGCAGGTGGCAGTTTCCGCAGCGCTGTTGGCTTTGAAAACGGAAAGCCAGGTTGCGCCATGGCAGATGCCAAACCGCTGACAGGTGACAATCATTTGCTGCTCCTTAATGCTACCGATATGCCAGTTCTGGCAGCGGTCAACCAAGAGGGGCAGATTCTCTGGCAAAGAGGCTATGGAAAGCTCAATGGAAACCTGCGAGCTGCTTTTGTTTCTGTTCGTCCAGATCAATTGCTGCTTTATTCCTCCGGCAAAGGAGAGGTTGCCATGTCAGGTCTTATGCAATTGGAGAGTAAAGGAGAATTGCCCTGCATGGAAACAACTTCAGCGTTGACCAGCAAAGATGTCAGCTCTCTTTTTACAGAGAACACAGCAGCAGGGCTGAAGACAGAGCCGCAAACACTGGAACTATTTGAATCAACTTTGCTTGGACTAAACAGGAAAGCCTATTCGCACAAAATAGAAACTTCCTGCGTGACTTCGTGCTGTAATAACATTGGCTCCGATACAACAGAAATTGCTTTGTGCAACCAGCCATTCTACCAACTTGCAGACGGAACACGGGTTGCTGAATCAGGCCTCTATTATCAACGCTTTAAAACCGGAAGCGGCTGCGACAGCGTGGCTTTCTACAACGTCCGTCTAAACAATATTCCTACCGTAAGCCTGGGTGATGCTATGTGTATGGATGGAAAAGATTCTGTTGTGCTGACAGCTACCCCTGGCTTTGAACGATATAACTGGATGGGGATCGATGGCACTGACTCTACTTATACTGTGCGAATGCCGGGAATTTATGCGGTTGCTGTTACCAACCATTGCGGCAGTGCAAAGGCCACGATCCAGGTATTTGCCGATTGCAACTTCCCGGTTTATATGCCCAATGCCTTTACGCCAAATGCTGATGGGAAAAACGATAGTTTCAGGTACCCACCACTTTCCAGGAACAAGTTTCGCCGGCTTGTTGTTTACAACCGCTGGGGAGAAAAACTTTTTGAAACAAGGGACGCAACAAAAGGCTGGAACGGAAAGAAAAAAGGCATTTTACAACCCGTTGACAGCTATGTCTACCTCTTAGAAACTGAAACGTTGAATGGAAAAAATCTCCAGCAAAAAGGAACTGTTTCCCTACTCTATTAAAGTCAAAATTTCATCGTTTTGGAATGCCGGCTATTGCTGACGAACCATGCTTTTTCGCGTTTGACGGTTGAAACTGAATAAGCTGAACACTGTCATTGTTCTTTGCCAGCACAAAAGCATCTGCAGTTCCCAGCGTAAGCTTCTTCAACTTGCGCACCTGCCCTTTCACTTCCAGTCCGTTTAAAAGACTGCACGTAAATTTGCCCCCCCCAACATTGAGCATCAACATGCCGTAATCTGCGTCGTATCGTCCCATCTGTATGTTATTTTCATAAAAATTACCCATAAGCAGAATATCAGGCAACTGATCGCCATTTGCATCTACGACCGCACCATCCCGGTAAGTAGACAGTTGCGCTCGCCAGGGCAATGCCTGCATGCTAAAGTTTCCTTTTCCATCATTGATAAAAACAGCGTTTGCAAAATTTGTTGCTGTCAGCTTGTCTGCGCCTGAAAGGGCCGCTGATGAAAATATACCCGACAAGGGTGCTTTGGCAAAATCCTCCGCATACAAAAACTTCTTTTTCAGCACCGGCATTTGTTTTTGCAATTCATCCTTATTGGCAAACGGCAGCTCTTTGCCATTTACATAATAAGTCATTAACTGCTCTTTTTTGCCATTGCCGTCAAAGTCGTTATAATAAAGTCGTACCGGCTCCTTGTCGTTTCCATTCAGCCTGCTGTTCAATCCAAGATTTCCAGCTACAAAATCTATCCAGCCATCACCGTTTATATCAGAGGGCAAAGCAAAATTCCACAAGCCTTTTTCATCGGTGATGCTTTTGCGTACAAGGCGGCTGCCGTTGTTTAGAAAACTATAAATGCCACCCCATTCGGTAGTGACAACAAGATCTGGTTTCCCGTTCTTATCAAGGTCCAGCCATTGGGCTCCTTTCACCAGGCCAACAAAACCGAGTTCCTGGTTATAACGTTCCGTGGCATCGGCAAATTTTCCCTTGCCGTCATTGAGCAAAAGATAGGAACGTGGGACTTGCCCATATTCCCAGGGTACTGCCCTTCCACCAATAAAAAGGTCCTGGTGGCCGTCGCCGTTCACATCGGCTGGCACTACACAGGAAGCTGTTATAAATATGTCGCCAAACGCGTCTGCCATTTTCTGAAAACCGGCTGCACCCCTATTGAGGTAAACCCGGGGCAGAAGGTGTTCATCCTTCTCGTAGTATTCATTGCCGCCACTTGCCACCACCAAATCAAGAAGCTTATCGCCGTTCACATCAACCCAGCAGGCATCTACGTCTTCATAGGTGCTGTCGGCATCAAGGGCAGCAACGCTAATGCGCCTGAAATTCCCTGCTGCTTCCTGGAAAAAAACCCCACTCTTTTCGCGTTTGGCCGAGCCAACAAATACATCATCCAGTCCATCACCATTGGCATCGCCTATTGCCAGTGCCGGACCCTCACGGGATACCATAAACGGAATCAGCGGTTCGCGGTCAAACTCATTGAAAGGATTTTCAACATGCCTGAATTGCAGCCCGGCTTGCACCGTAATATCACGTACAGGTGCGGTGGTATTGTGATAGCGTGAGGTTAGTTTGCTGTAGTCAAAAACGGGCAGGCCGGGCCGGTAAACAATAGACAGGTTTTTTTGCGTGCTGTCTAACTTTAAAGGTTGATATGTATTGTCGGGCCAGATGAGGAAACAGGAATCCACAACGGTCTTATCCAGCCCAACATGCAGCGGCACTTCCATGCTTGACAAAAAGCCGTGCACCGGTGTTTTTTCGTAGGTACGCACTGCATCTTTAGTAAAGAGTACCAGTTTCGCCCCAATAGCATCCCGGTTTTTACCCGGCCCCTGCAAATGAATGCTTACAGCCGGTTTTGAACCAGCAGCATTTGCATTGTTTTCATACACCAGTACAGCATCGTCAATGTTATTCACAACAACATCAAGATCACCGTCCCTGTCAAGATCGGCATATATCGCACCGTTTGAAAACGTTGGCACCAACTTGTCAACCTCTGCCGACAAGTCTTCAAATGTGGCGTTGCCTTTGTTGCGGAAAAAATAATTGGGCAATTTGATCTGCGGAAATTTTTCAATCATGCGCAGTTCTTTCGCATCTACGTTTGGCTGGTTGATCCGCCGCTGCACTTCTTCGTTGGAAACATGGTTAACATAATCGATATCGTTTAACCGTTTGGGAATACCGTTCGAAATAAAAAGATCCTTGGCGCCATCATTATCAAAATCCATCCATAGCGGCGCCCAACTCCAGTCGGTAGCCGCTACGCCGGCATAAAGCCCACCTTCGCTAAAGACACCGTTACGGCAATTCAACTGCAAGTTGTTACGGGTGTATTGGTACTGGTAGCCATACCGGACCTTCATGTAAAAGGTAGTGTAATCATCTTCTCCCAATGATCGTTTGAGGATATAAGGATCGGCCGGCAGCATGTCCATCGAAATGATCTCCGGAAAGCCATCGTTGGTTATATCGGCCACATCTACGCCCATTGAAAACTGGCTGGTATGCATCAGCCGCTCGGACGCCTCTTCCCGAAACGTACCGTTGCGCTGGTTGATGTAGAGATAATCGTTTTCATGAAAATCGTTGCCGATATAAAGGTCGGGATATCCATCCAGGTCAATATCGGATACGGCAATGCCCAAACCATAACCAATGGCCGAACTGTGTATGGCGGATTGTTTGGTGACATCGGTAAAACGATCGCCTTCGTTGCGGTACAACCTGTCGCCGGAGAGCGGATGATAAGTTCCTAAAAAGCGGCTTCGTTCCGCAAAAGTTCCGTTTTGGTGGATGGAATGATTTAGCAGGAAAAGATCCAGGTCGCCATCTCCGTCATAATCAAAAAAAGCAGCCTGGGTACTAAAGCCGGAAAAATCCACGCCCCATTTCTCGGCCTCGTCTTCAAACACCGGAACCCCATCTTTAGTTACGCCTTTGCCAATCAGGAACTGGTTTTTACTTTTCAGGCCTTCATAGTTGCCTACACGGCTAATGTAAATATCCAGCAGGCCATCGCCATTAATATCCACCACCGAAACACCCGTAGACCAGCCGCCGTCCTGTGGCACCATTGCTTCTTTGGTCACATCCCGAAAGGTTAGATTACCCTTGTTCAGGTACAACCTGTTCTCTTGCTGGTTAGCTGCAAAAAATAGATCCGGCAAGCTGTCGCCGTTAAAATCGCCACACCCAATGCCGGCACCGTTATAGAAATACATGTACTTGAAAACATTGAATGTATCAGAAGGGGTCAACCTGTTGACAAAATGCAAACCGGTACGTTCATGATCCAGTACATAAAAAATTGAATCGGCTCGCTTCTCTTCTTTACAGCCAACCAAAAACAAAGCGGTCATCAGGAGAAGAAAGGGAAACCGGCACATAAAATTTATACTAAACACGCTTTATTTTTTTTTGACAACAAGCCCAGTTTTTTTTTCATTTACAGCATAGAGCAATGGTGCCTGGTTATTTTGTAAAAACAAAAGACAGGACTTCGCCTGAAAACGCAGGGGAACAATATCCCTAATTTCACCTTGCAGGTTAACACCAGATTCTTTGGAGGAAAGATACGAGAAGGTTCGGGCACCACCGTTGAGCAAAACATGGCCAAAGCTGGCATCAAGCCGGCCGAACTGCGGCAGTAGAGCAAAGCGATTGCCACCCATCACCAGGTCCGGTTTCCCATCTCCGTTTATATCCGTTGGAAGAATGGCATTGACAGACGATAATTGAACAGGGACCGGCAGCTTCTGCACATCAAATTTTCCTTCTCCCCTGTTATACGCAATGCAGGAACTGCCATAGGTAAACGACAGAACCGAAGCCTTGCTCAGCGCCTCTTTTGAAAACAGGTCCTGGACCGTTTTACGGGCATAATCAACATTCTTGAGATTTTGTTTCCGAATTGCAGCCACCTGCTCAATGACATCACGCTTCATAAAAACCGGCATGTCTTTTCCCTCAACAGTTTGCGTGAGGACCTTTTCTATTGTTCCATTGCTATCAAAATCAGCAACCCATAATTTAACCGGCTTTTCTCTATCGGGACGCAGGTAAAAATTCTCACCAATGTTGCCCAATACCAGGTCTTCTCTTCCGTCGCCATCCATATCGGCTATGGCAAGACTTTGCCACCAGCCAAGCAGGTCGTCCAAGTTTGTTTTTATTTCTGAAAAACGATTGCCGGTATAACTAAAAACCCTGGGTGCCATCCACTCACCGGCAATCACCAATTCTTTTTTCCCCCCTCCGGTCATATCAGCCCATGCAGCACTCGTTACCATGCCAGCCTGTGCCAGTTGCGGAAATAAGGCGGAGGCATCGGAAAAGGCGCCCTGTCCATTATTCACCAGCAGGAAACTTTGCGGCATTACACCATAATTCTGCGGCATGCTACGGCCGCCAACAAATAGGTCCTTGTCGCCATCTTCATCAAAATCATGCGAGGTTACCACGGCAACATTAAAGCCGCTGGCTGGCAATGGATGCGGTGAAAGGGAAAACCCTCCTTTTCCATCACTTATATACAAACGATTTTGCAATTCATATTGAAGCGAGGTATTGTTGCCTCCCGTGCCGACAAATAAATCCAGGTCGCCATCGCCATCCGCGTCAAAAAAATGTGCAGCCACATCTTCCAGCGGGGCAAAGCGTTTAAGAACATCGTTTTCCTTTTTTACAAATCCACCCGCTTGTTGCAGGTAAAGCTGCCCCGGTTGTCCCGCCGCACCACAGATATACAGGTCGGTTAGGCCATTGCCATCCACATCGCCGAAAGCTGCTTTTGGACCTTCGCGGCTAAGCATCACCGGTATATTTCTTTCGTAATAAAAATCTACATGATCATCTTCCTGGTGTTTGTCAAAGTTTTGCTTTAGGGCAGACAGAACCGGGTCAACTGGCGGCTTAATATCTACAGGCAATTTTTGCGCAGCCGATTGCATGAGCTCCAACGTTGTATCCATAGCCGGCGCAATGATCCTGGTAAATGTTCTGTCGGGCCAAATGACAAAAAGAGAATCTATACGCTTTTCTCCCAGGCCAATCAATTGCCGGTATTCCACTGACGACTGAAAGCCCCTGCCTGGGAAAACCTCCCGTGTGAGAATTTCATTGCCGGCATACAGTTTTATCAGGCTACCGATTGCCATCGAGTTGGCTCCTTTCCCCTGCAGGCGAATAGCGATGTAGTGATTTTTGGGGTTTTCCCTTGCTGTGTTTTTGTAAACAAAAGCTTTTTGGTTCACGTTATTGATCACCAGGTCAAGATCGCCATCGGCATCAAGGTCAGCATAAGCTGCGCCATTAGAAAACGATGTATGGGTAAAACCCCAGTTTGCCCCTTCATCACTAAACTTCAGGCTGCCCCGGTTTCTGAAAGCCTTGTTCCGGATGGGATTGGATGGCATTTTATTGATCACCTGGTCCACTTCTTCTTTCTTGCCCGACATCACCATTTTTTGAATCATATCGTTGGCAAAAAAGTCTATGAAGTCCTGGTCTGTTATATCATGGTAGATACCGTTACTGACATAAATATCATTCAGCCCGTCGTTGTCGGCATCAAACAACAAAGCCCCCCAGCTCCAGTCGGAAGAGGACACACCGCTGTAGAAAGCGGTTTCCGCAAACTTGCCGTTGCCGTTGTTTACTTGCAGACAGTTTTGCATAAACTGGTTGTAAAAGCCAGATGACACTTTCAGCCGGTTTACATCAATATTTTCAAAAGATGTGGTGGTCTTAAGGCGGTAATCATCACCCGGAAGCATATCCGTCGTAAAGATGTCCGGGAAACCGTCGTTATTGATATCTGCAATATCAGCACCCATGGAATAATGGCTTACATGCTGCATCCAGTTTTCCAGGTCTTCTTTAAAGGTGCCATTCTGCTGGTTCAGGTACAGGTAATCCTTTTCAAAAAAATCGTTGCTGATGTATATATCGGGCCAATGATCGCCATTGACATCGCTGATGGTGACGCCCAGGCCAAAGCCAATGAGGCTGCCATAAATGCCAGCTTCCTCACTCACATCTGTATATTTTCCGTTGTCGTTTCGAAATAGCTTATCGCCGCCGCCCTTTAAAAATTCAGCTACCGGCCAGTCCTTGGCGCGGAGTTCACGTTTGCTGGCGTAATCGATGGTATTCACCGGCATAAAGCTGTTCTTCAGGATATAAAAGTCAAGATCGCCATCCCCGTCGTAGTCGAAAAAGGCGGCATGTGTAGAATAGCCGCTTTCGTTCAATCCATAATCTTTTGCCGCTTCCCGAAAAGAAACAGCGCCGCCTACCGGTAAAACAGGATTGCCTTTTGCCTCTTTCGTGAGCTGGCCTTTTTGCGGAAACTTATCACCCACCAAGGTGGGGGTTTGAGAGCCTTCCGGACCGTTGTTGATGTACAATTCATTTTCGTTGCTGATACCCGGCTGAAAGCCTGCATTGCAGACGTAAATATCCAGCCAGCCATCACCATTGATATCTACAAACACAACACCTGTACCCCATTTCCCACTGTTCTTAATGCCCGCCTTTTCCGAAATATCCTCAAACTGAAAATTTCCTTTGTTCAGGTAAAGTTTATTTGGCCCCATGTTGGAAGTAAAAAACACATCGGGCAGACCGTCGTTGTTAATATCGCCAGTGGCCACACCGCCGCCGTTGTAAAAATTGCGATAGGTTAAAATGTTAAAGTCTTTTGTGTTCTGAACAGTGTTACGAAAATCAATCCCGGTTTCTTCCTGTAGCTGAAAAAGTGATGCCGGGCCGGTTTCAGTTTCCACGGCAGATTGCTTACACGATAGCAGGAGAAGGCAGCCTAAAAAAAGCAGGACAACAATGGTGACTCTCATGGTAAAAAAAAGAAAGGTCATTTCACAATGACCTTTCACTAAGATAGGTATTTGCCAAACTTAATAGCCCGGGTTCTGCGTCAAATTCGGGTTAACCGCCAGCTGCTGGCTCGGAATCGGGAACAACAGCCGGGTAGCGTCTGACTGCCCACGTAATTGTGTGGGGTTCAGGAACTTTCCAAAGCGCACCAGGTCCTGTCTTCTCCATCCTTCCCAGTATAATTCACGGCCTCTTTCATCAATCAAAGCATCCAGCGAAAGCGGAGCCAACGGACCCAGCCCACGAGCAGCACGAACGGCTGTCACCAGCGGTGTGGCCAATGCTGCTTGGTTTGTACGCATATAGGCTTCTGCCACCATCAGCATAACGTCGGCATAGCGAAAGATCACGTAGTCGTTGTCTGAAGGATCTTCGCCATCCAGGTCCGGCGGATATTTATATACGCGGATACCGGTGATCTCCAGGTCGTTTCCATCTTCTTTTAATTTTACTTCGCGGGTAAAAGCCAGGTTATTTCCTTTCCTGTCTTTCAGCACTGCATTGTTGGGTCCAAATTGCTGTCCTAATGCAAAACCAACACGAAGTCCGGTGCGGTCGGTTACACCAGGATAAGCACCACCACGGCGAATGTCATTTGCCGAAAACTTATCGTAGAAATCGGACAAAGTAGCAAAGCCATTCCAGCCACTTGGCGTTTGGTTATAGTGCAAGCCTAAAAACCACCGTCCACGAACATTACCACCCCTTCGCTCCGCATTGCTTGAATACAACGTATAAATATTTTCGGTGGAAATTGCATCATTGTTGGGAGCGAAATTTCCAAAATAGCCTGTTATCGTAGGCGCACTGAGCGAATACTTTGTGCTGGCAATGATCTCATTTCCCAAACGGATCACCTCCTGCATATCAGCCGCTTCAAATGTTGGCGCTGCGCGGTTGGCAAACACCCCTTTGTTGAGGTGCAGCTTCATCAGCAATGTCTTGGCTGCATTGCGATTTGCCGTGAATGCAGCCGTAGGACCATTATCGGGAAGGGCATTAATGGCTGCTTTCAGGTCATTGATAATGAAATCGGCAGCTTCTGTTCCTTTCAGCGTTTTTGGAAGAGCTTTAAAGTCGTTCAGATCTTCCCGGTAAGGAACCTGGTCCCAACCATCCAGCACAGAAAACATGGAGAGAGCTCTGATGAATCGTGCTTCTGCCGCTTGTTGGGGCGAAGGATTTGCAGTCAACACCTGGGAGGCGGCAAACTGAATACCCAGCAACTCGTTGTAAGTATCTCTTAAAAAGCCATGATCCGCATTCCACGTATGGGCATGCAGCACCCGCCAAACACCATTATCATCCCAGTCGGGTCCTCTTGTTGGCCCTACCGTTTCATCAGATGTATGCTGTTGTGCAGCCCAGAAACGTGATTGATCCACATAAGGGCTATACATGGTGTTATAAGCATTAAGGAGCAAATCAGCCGGGTTAAGGGCAGTTCCTCCGGGTATGCTTTCCAGTTCGCTCCTGAATCTTTCATCCAGCTTGGTGCAGGAGAAAAGAAAGAGAGCAGTGGAAATAAAAAATATTCGGTTTAAATGTTTCATACAAGTAGCTTTTTCCTTAGTTAAGACAATTCGTTACAGTGAAAAATTAAGTCCAAGCAGGATGGTTCTTGCACTTGGGAAAGGTGTGTATTCTAACCCAAACGACGTTATACCGCCCACTGCTGCGTTGGTATTCACTTCAGGGTCGAAACCGCTAAAGCCTGTAATCACAAACAGGTTTTGGCCAGTCACAGACACCAACACATTGCGGAAGACCCCTACATTACCTACACGATAGGAAAGTGTAGCATTCGCCAGCTTCATGTAATCGCCTTTCTCAAGGTAGCGTGTAGAAGGCGCAACCGGGTTAGCTGTGTTTTCCAATACACCGGTGCCAATCAGGCTTTTCGCAATGTTGCGGGTTCCTATGTTACCTATCGGCAATACGGTATTGGCGGTGTTGTTGTAGAGATAGTGTCCGAAAGCACCGTTCATATTTACCGTAAGGCTTACTCTTTTGTACGAAGCATCTGTAGAGAAACCAACAACAGCTTTCGGATTCGGGCTGCCTACATAAAACTTGTTGATCGAAGGATCACCACCCTCATAATCACTTTGTCCTGTTGTTTTGTTGATACCGGTGTAGCGAGCCAGGTAAAAGACGTTCAGTGGCTGGTTATTTACGATCCGCTGCGAAGTGGCGCCAGAGATGCCCTGGCCTCTTAAGGCACCGGTTTCAAAGAATTGCTGGCCAAGCCCGGTAATCTTGTTTGTGATAAAGGCACCATTTACACCCACGTTCCAGTTGAAATTCGTTCCTCTTGCCAAGGCACCATTGAGGGTAACTTCCAATCCTTTGTTCTCAATGCTACCCGGCAGGTTGATCCAGGTACGTCCGGGAGGACCGGGACGGGCAACTTCCCTGTCATACAAGGCATCTTCGGTTTTGCGGATAAAATATTCTACCGTACCGGTGATGCGATCGCGGAACAGGCCGAAATCCAAGCCGACGTTGGTTGTAATGGAGGTTTCCCATTTCAGGTCGGGGTTACCAAATTGCGGTTGCGACCTTGATTGCTGGCCAAAGACAATCCGGTTAAGAGAAGCACCGGAAGTGAAATCCTGGTTACCTACAGCACCGTAGCCCAAGCGCAGTTTCAGGTTGCTGAAGGTGGCATTTCCCTGCAGGAAGTCTTCGTTGGAAAGCGTCCAGGCAAAACCAACGGATGGGAAGTAGCCATACTTGTTGTTTTCGCCAAAACGGGTCGAGCCATCTGCCCGGAAGGTTGCTGTAATAGCATACCTGTCTTTAAAATTGGCATTGGCCCGGATAAAATATGATTGTAATTCGGTTACCGGAGACTCATAAGAGCCAATGTTTCTTGAACTCTGTTCAGTATACTGCATCAGGTTCGTATAATTCAGGTTGATATCAGCAGGAAATCTCCGTCCGAATGCACCGAAATTGCGGGCATTGGTGCTATAATATTCATACCCCGCAACAGCATTCAAATAAATTGCCGACGTTACCTGGCGGTTAAAATTCAGCGTATTGGTAAACTGTACAGTTGTCAGTTCATTATTAGAAATGCCGGCAGCTCCAATTCCTTCAATTCCCTGGATATTGGTTTTTGCACTCAGCATGGTTCTGCGGTTACCAAACCCCTTGTTCAAGCTGATGAGAGAACGAAACTGCAGGCCATTGGTGATGGTAAAATAAGGAGACACACTTCCAATCAACGTGCTGGTAATAGCACGGTCATTCCAATCCTCTAACAAAGCCAGGGGATTGACGGTTGTGGCACCCAAACCATGGTTGCGCCAAATGCTGTCGTTTGGCCGGCGTAAGGGGTGCGTTGGGTTCCATTGCAGGGCCTGTCCTATTACACTGCCCTGAAAACCGGCATCCTCTGAAATAGGGGCAATATTTTCCTGGATACCTGTACCAAGAAGGTTGATGTCAAGTCCCAGTCGCTTGCTTTCCAGGAACGTAAACGAACCGCTGAAATTTCCAGTAAACTTGCGCATTTGAGAGCTACGTACAATTCCTTCAATGTCTTGGTAACCACCGGAAAAACGGTACCGTGCACCATCCGAACCGCCACTGATACCAAAATTGTGATTTTGAGTGTACGCTGTACGGGTAATGGCATCGAACGCATCTTCATTGCCACGAAAATCGCCACTCGTAAGGCTATACTGTTTTAAAGCAGCCCTGTATTCATCGCCGTCCAGTACTTCCAGGCGTTTCATTACAGAACTAAAACCGGCAGATGTACTCAGTTCCAAAGTAGGAACACCTGTTTGTCCCCGGCGGGTGGTAATAATAACAACGCCATTGGCACCACGAGAACCATAAATAGCCGTAGCCGAGGCATCTTTCAACACCTCAATAGAGGCAATGTCATTCGGATTTAAAAAGTTTAACGGGTTGGTTGAAGGGCTTGTACCGATACCAAGGTTGGAACCGGGACGGGCATCCACACCGGGTAACTGTACGCCATCCAATACATAAAGCGGTTGCGTACCGGCCCGGATAGAAGCCACACCACGAATGCGAACAGAAGCTGCAGCACCAGGCTGACCGCTTGAGTTTACAATCTGTACACCGGCTACCTTACCCTGGATCAACTGGTCTGGGGCGGTAACAACGCCTTTGTTGAAGTTTTTTGCCGAAACCGAAGCAATAGAACCAGTCAGATCACGCCTGCGCTGGGTACCATAACCCGTAACGATCACTTCACCCAAGGCTGATTCCTGGGTGTTCATTCGTACAGCAATGTTGGTTTGCCCGCCGATAGCAACTTCCGTCACACTGTAACCAATTGCCGAAAGCACAAGCGTAGCGTTTGCAGGAGCATTTATGGTAAATGATCCATTTTCATTGGTTTGTGTAGCGGTACTTGTACCCTTTATGGTTACGGTTGCACCAGCAATTCCCTTTCCTGCAGGATCGGTCACCGTACCGGTAACTCTTGTTTGGGCCAGGATGTGTAGTGAAAATAAGAGTAGCATGGCCATGAGCGTAGCCAATCGAAGCATTGACGATTTTCGCATAGCAGCAATGATTTTTGTTATTGAGGCGTTAAATTAGGCCTTTTTTTACGCTTGCAAAATTTTTTTAAGTTCTTTTTATTCTGTAAGTGTGTTTTTTCAACACATTCAAGGTTTTCTTCTAAAACGCTAAACAGAATTTCCCTTTGCCTTGAAAATTTTTCGTCAAATAAGAGCACGTCTACTGAAATAGAAACGTTCATTTTTATAAAAAGGTTGGCGCTAATTTTCAGCATGACTAAAAAAGGCACAATTTCGAGATGAGAATTTAATTCGCTCACAAGTCCAGCGGCAGAATAATAATTATTGCGGCTTAGGTATTTTGCCGTTGGGAGATGGTGTGCATGGAATCTTTCAGCAAGGGATAAAGATTTTGATACAGCAGAAACAGGTCTTTGTAAACAGTATGAGCCGCCGGGTTTGGCAGGTACACCCGGCCGGTTGTTGGACTGATGGCGTTGTAATCGTCAATCAGGCCTGTTTTTTTCAGCACCAGCAAGGCTGCGCCAATGGCCGAAGCGTCTTCGGTTTGCTGCACCACCACTTCTTTGCCGGTGCTATCGGCAAGGAGTTGCATGACTGCAACGGCTTCCACCAGTCCCCCACTGACACGAAGCTGCGTTACCAGCCCGCAGGATTCTTCCAATAGCGAGAGTATCTGCCCCAGCGCAAATGCAACACCTTCGGCCGCGGCCCTGGCCATTTGCGCAAGGCCATGACCGGCCGTTAGTCCAAAATAAACGCCGCAGCTTTTTTCATCCCAGATAGGAGCCCTTTCGCCGTGGAGGTAAGGAAGAAAAAGCAAGCCATGGCTACCGGCCGGTACAGATGCAATAACCTGGAAAAGGTCTTCGTACGTCTTTACCCTGCCGTGCTCCGCAAACAGGTTTTTCAACAGCCATTGAAAAACATTGCCTCCGTTATTGACGGCACCGCCACTTACATAGGTGCCTTCTTCCAGCAGGTAGTTAAAGATCATTTGCGCCGGCTTTTGTACCGGGGTTTTACTGGTGATACGGACGGCGGCACTGGTACCGATGGTGATGGCCGCTTCGGCCGGCGAAAGGCAAAAACTTCCGAGGTTGGCCAAACAGCCATCACTGCCCCCAACAAAAAATGGTGTAGTGGGCGGGATGCCCAAACGGCCAGCCGTTTCGGCCGAAAGACCGTTTTTTTGATAGGTGACAGAAACGGGCTGCGATAGTTTTTCGGACCCGATCCCCGCAAACAGCAGTGCCCCGGCATCCCATTGCAGTTGCTGGTGATTAAAAATGCCGGTTGCCGTGGCCAGGGAATGATCAATAACGTATTCGCCAAACAGTTGATGCCAGATGGCTTCTTTGATGGAGATGAATTTGTGCGCCCTGGCAAAAAGCGCAGGGTCGGCCTCCTTCCACCAGCGGATCTTGCACAGGGGCGACATCGAATGCACCGGTGTACCTGTTGCCAGGTAAAGCTGTTCACCCAAGGGTGTTCCCCGTAAATTTTGGGCAACCTCCGTACTGCGGGTATCGGACCAAAGAATGGCCCTGGTCAGCGGCTGCCCGTTTTCATCCACGGCCAACACACTGTGCATGGCGCTGCTCAGGCCAATGGCAAACGGCGGCGCCTGAATGTACGCAACCGCATCCCGGATGCTTTGTTGAAAAGCCTCCCAAACAAGCGTTGTGTCCTGCTCTGTTTTTGCTGTATTTGTATTGGTATAGAAAATCTGCCCGCTGTGGAGCACCTTGCCTTTGCTGGTCAGCGCCACGGCTTTTACACTGCCAGTCCCGATGTCAATGCCCAATACATAGCTTTCCTGCATGCGATTGTTTGTGATAGGCTTAAATGTACGCAAACTGTTTTCTATTTCAAGAGCTTTCAGGCTTCATAGAGTTCAATGGGGAGACCGTCAGGATCCTGAAAAAAGGTAAAGCGCTTACCGGTGAATTCATCGGTACGTACAGGCTCCGCCGTTAAACCCTTTTCTTTTAGGGCATTCACCGAAACATCCAGGTTTTCCACAGCAAATGCAAGGTGGCGAAGTCCCGTGGCTTCGGGGCCAGATGGCCGTTGCGGCGGATGGGGAAAGGAGAACAGTTCGATAATGTATTGGTCGTTGAGTGAAAGATCCAGCTTATAGGAATCCCGCTCCTGCCGGTACACTTCGCGGACTACCTTCAACCCTAAAACGGTTGTGTAAAAGGTTTTCGATCGCTGGTAATCGGAGCAGATAATGGCAATGTGATGAACTTCCTGCAAACGTAGCATAGCGGAAAGTTAAAGTACCGGATGACATTTTCACTTCTTCATCGCCGATAAAAAACAACAATTGATGCAATGCTGATTTCCTTAAAGCAAAATCTGCGTCAAAGCTTTTTCACCTGCTGCAACAAAACATCAAGCGGCGTTTCGTTTCGATAACTGGCCACCAGCTTGCCTTCCCTGTTGTACAGGGCTGTAAACGGTGTACGTTGCAGCTTGTAAAATCGGCGAAGTGATTGTGCAAGCCCTTCTGTCCCAACCCTTACATGCGGATACTTGCTAATACTGTAAGCCCGCTCAAAAGCGGTTACCTCTGCCAGCGGCTTAAAGGTCACCAGCAGCACGGTGGCTGATTGAAAATCGTTCGCCCGCTGAAAAAATGCATCCAGCAAGGTGCGGCAATGGTCGCAATCCGGTGCAAAATAAATGAGCACCACCGGCTTGTCTTTCGCCAAGTCAGCCTGTGTAAAATAACGGCCGCTGGAAAGCTGGAGGTTGAAATTTGGCAAGGTCTCCTGCGCCTGCACCCCTGGCACAACAGAAGTTAGCGCAAGAACGAGAATGCACCGGGTCAAAAACTTTTTCATGTTCAAAAAATGCCAATGATTATCTGCGGTAACTATTTTTCTCTGAAAGAACCTGTCTTTGCTTGCCGGCTTTTTGTCTCGTTTTCTTACCTCAAACCTTCCCGTTCTTCTTTTCTATAAGATAAGAAAGGCGGCTTTTAAATCCGCACCATCCATTTCTAAAAACACAAATGATACATAGATTGATGGCAACCAAACCGTAATACAAGGTTCTTTCTTCTCAAAAAATAGGCAACCTGCCCCAATCGTGAGCACTATCCGCAAAAAAATATTTAAGTCGGCGAAAAAAATACTAAATCCGCTACCTGATCCGTATTAGCTTGCGAGGCGGCGCTGAATACCCTTTAACTGTTAGATAGGCATTCAATTACCGTTGGGTTTACCAAACCACACCAGCTTTTTCAACAACCTTCGTAAACACGCAATATGGAACGCCGACGTGCATTAAAATATCTTTTTGTGATGGCTGCCGGAACGGCCATCCTTCCCGCCTGTTTGCAGCAGGAAAGCAAATCTTCTTTTCTGTTAAAAAACATGACGGTTTCGCTGGAGGAAGAAAACACGCTGGCCGAACTGGCCGAAACCCTTCTCCCCGCTTCGGCAACGCCAGGGGCAAAAGACACGTATGCCCACCTGTTTGCCCTGCGCATGCTGGACGACTGCCACGAAAAAGAAGAGCAGGAAACTTTCAGTAAAGGACTGAAAGCCCTGGACAGGTTTGCAAAAGAAAAACACGGTTCCACGTTTCTGAAAGCAACGGCAGCGCAACGGGCCGGCATTCTTACCGAAATAGAAAATAAAAAAGCACCCGAGGACGTGCAGGCCTTTTACAAGTTGGTAAAAAACCTCACCATCCAGGGCTACCTCACATCCAAACCGGTGATGGGCGAAATTTTTCATTACGAGCTGGTACCGGGCCGCTACCTGGGCGCCACGCCGGTAAAAACTGTTACCCTACAAGTATAACCAATCATGAGCGATACCATAAAAGACAGAACGTTTGATGCCATTGTGATCGGCTCCGGCATCAGCGGTGGCTGGGCCGCCAAGGAACTTTGCGAAAAAGGCCTGAAAACCCTGGTGCTTGAACGGGGCCGCGATGTAAAGCACATCCAGGATTATCCCACCACGGCCAAATTGCCCTGGGAGTTTGAGCACCGCGGCCGCCTGCCACTGGAAATAACAAAGGCCAACCCGGTAGTGAGCAAGTGTTACGCCTTTGGCGAAGCAACCGACCATTTTTTTGTAAAGGATAATGAGCACCCTTATGTGCAGGACAAGCCTTTCGACTGGATTCGCGGTTACCAGGTCGGCGGCAAATCGCTGCTATGGGCAAGGCAAACGCAGCGCTGGAGCGATTTTGATTTTGAAGGCCCGGCCCGCGATGGCTTTGCTGTTGACTGGCCAATCCGCTACAAAGACGTTGAACCTTGGTATAGCTATGTTGAAAAGTTTGCCGGCATTGCCGGTGACAAGGACGGTATTCCGCAACTGCCTGATAGTGATTCGCTGCCCGGCTTTCCGCTCAATATCCTGGAAAAGCAGTTCAAGCAAACGGTGGAAAAAGCCTACCCCGGACGTTATGTGATCAGCGGACGCTGTGCGCATCTTTCGCAACCACAGCAGATCCATTTCGACCAGGGGCGGGCCAAATGCCAGCACCGCACCATCTGCGAACGCGGCTGCCCTTTTGGCGGTTATTTTAGTTCCAACGCCAGCACCCTTCCCTGGGCCGCCAAAACCGGCAACCTTACCCTCCGGCCCCATTCGGTGGTGCATTCTGTTTTATACGACGCACAAAAAGGAAAAGCGGCCGGTGTTAGGGTGATCGATAACAACACCAGCGACGCCATTGACTATTTTGCAAAGGTGATCTTTGTGAATGCCGCTGCGCTGAACACCAACCTTATTTTACTGAATTCAACATCGGATCGCTTCCCGAATGGCCTGGGTAACGATAGCGGCCTGCTGGGCAAATACATGGCCTTTCATAACTACCGTGCCCGTGTTTCCGGCGAGTACGAAGGCCTGAGCGAATGGACCACGGAAGGACGCCGGCCTACATCAGGATATATTCCCCGCTTCCGCAACGTGGCCAAACAGGAAACGAATTTTTTGCGTGGCTATGCCGCCGGTTTTGGCGCCAGCCGCAACGTGGAAAGCAGCAAGGAAGGTTTTGGCCTCTCGTTAAAACAAAACCTCCTGAATCCAAAGATCCAGACCTGGAAAGTAGGTTCGCACATGATGGGCGAAACCATTCCGAAAGAAAGCAGCTATTTAGCGCTGGACGGCAAAAAGGACAAGTGGGGAGTGCCACTGCTGAAAATTTCAATGGACTACGATGAGAATGATGAAAAAATGATCGTGGACTACCAGGAGCAACTCACAGAAATGTTTGAGAAAGCCGGTTTCACCAACATAAAAGCGGCTGACGACAAACGGTCTCCGGGCCTTGATATACACGAGATGGGCGGTGTACGCATGGGACATGATCCAAAAACCTCATTGCTGAACAAGTGGAACCAGTTACACCTGTGCAAGAATGTATTTGTCACCGATGGCGCCTGTATGACGTCAACGGCTACCCAAAATCCATCGCTTACCTACATGGCACTGGCCGCCAGGGCTGCAGATTATGCTGTTAGTGAATTAAAAAAGGGGAATCTGTAAAAGGATCAAGGGGAAGTCAAATTCAGAATCAGCCTTCTCAATAAAAAGTAACGCCACCCGCATCCGGGTGGCGTTATCATTTCTATCGTATCGGAAATCACGAACGAAAATTCTCTCTTCAAAAACTACCGACTGCCTCTCTTACTCACTACTCACCACTCACTATTCATCACTCACCACCTCACTCGTAATTCCGTTTGGCATCGGCACGCTTCTTCAATTCCTCAATAGGCATGGTATTCATGCGGCCCTTTTTCTCGCGGCCGCGGTAAGTAATCACCCGTAACTGCACGGCGTCTTTTGGCGGTGTCAGTGCACCGGTGTATTTCAGCGCATGATGATCGGGGAAGGTATTGTCAAACGAATAGTGAATGGCCAGGTTATCCACCTCAGTTCCCAGTTCTATCTTAAGCGTACTATCGGCCCGCTTTGTGACTTTAAAGATTGGATCATATACTGATGGCGCATAGTTGATGTCCGCTTCGTCGAAACGGGCAAAATGCTTTTCTACACGGCCAAAGAAATCTTTCCAGTTCTTTTTTGCCTTTGGCGACCAAACCGATTCGGCAATGGCCCATCCCCTTGGCCACACCATGTACTCGGCATGACGCATGTTGTACACTTGCTCCGTCCAGAGGTTGGCCTGTCCGCCCTTGATGAATTTTTTGTCAACGCCTTCGGGCAGGGGATCAAACTGGTAGGATTTGCTCAGGCGAAGCGAGGCATAGATACGGGGCTCGATGATCGGGTCACCCTGCATATAGTCGATGTAGGCATACGTAGTAGGACTCATCACCACCTCGTGCCCTTTCTTAGCCGCTTCGGTGCCGTGCTTCATACCACGCCAGCTCATCACAGCCGTTGTTTTGGGCAGGTCGCCGCCTTCGAGGATCTCGTCCCAGCCGATCAGCTTTTTGCCTTTTGCCGCAACGATCTTTTCTACCCGGCGGGTAAAATATTCTTGTACCTGCGGAATGGTCTTTAAGCCTTCCCGCTCCATCAGGGCTTTTACCTGCGCATTCTTTTCCCAGAAATTATGCGGTGCTTCATCACCCCCCAGGTGAATGTATTCAAAGGGAAACAGCTTCGCCAACTGCGTTACCACTTTGTCCATGAACTCGTATACTTTTTCGTTGGCCGGGCAAAGCGTATTGTCGACAAAGGCAATCGGCGGTGCGCCGCGGCTCCAGTCCATGATGGGCTCACCCGAACGCACTACGTACTTGTCAGCGCCTTCGGTGCACGATAATTCGGCGTAGGCTGCAATGGCTGCCAGGCTATGTCCTGGCACGTCCACTTCGGGCAACACATCCACAAAACGCTCTTTGGCATATTGCACCACTTCCCTGATATCGTCTTGCGTATAAAAGCCGCCATAGGTACGGGGCTCGTCAGGTGTGGGCGGAGAGAAGGTTCCGAAATAACCTTCTTTTTTTACGTTCCAGGCACCCACTTTTGTAAGCTTGGGCAGGCCTTCGATCTCGATGCGCCAGCCTTCATCATCTGTCAGGTGCCAGTGCAGGAGGTTGTATTTGTACCGCACCATGTTATCGATAAAATTCTTTACTTCTTGCTTGGTAAAAAAGTGGCGGCTTACATCAAACATCAATCCCCGCCAGCCAAAACGCGGGTAGTCGGTTATCTCCACGGCAGGGGCTTCCCATTTGACACCGGCTTGCACTGTTTTGTTCTCAATTTCCTTGGGGAAAAGCTGTACCAGCGTTTGCACGCCATAAAACAAACCTGCCGGTTTGTTGGCTTTAATGGTGATGGCTTTGGGTGTTACCGAAAGACGGTAGCCTTCGTTGTCAATGCCGGCATCAGCAGTTTGGTTCAGTTGCAGCTTGATGGCAGCCGCCGGCGCAGACGAAGAAACCGTAACCGTATGGCCGGTAGGCACCGAAAGGCGCTCTTTCAGCAAAGCAACGGTAGCCCCCATCTCGGTGCCGGAAGGCGCCTGGATCGTGATGGCTTTGGGCAGCACAAAACTGCCGGTTTTTGTTTGTACCGAAACCGGTTCGGGGATCAGGGCTACGGCCGGTGATTTGGAGGCCTGAGCCCGGCACGCTGTAACAGCCAGGAAAAAACTAAAGAACAAGAGCACATTTTTCATCATGTTGATACTGTTTGAAAGTTCAGTAGAAGGCGGACAAGTTATTGTATTTGCGGCAAACCGGTTTTGTTGCTGAAAGCAACCGGCGACAATACCCGCTTTAAAATATTTTGAATTTTATTAAAATGAAGTAACTTTCTGTACTCATATAGCAGAATATTGATTTTTACCCGACCCCTGTTTCCACAGGGGTTTCTTTATTACCTGCGGCGTTCTCGTCTTCGATGTCGTGCAGCCATACCACTTTTTGTTCGGGCAGGTGCGGCTGGCCAATGATGTCGCTGTACAAATCGGGACGACGTGCTTTCCTATACCGGTAGCCACCGGCCCTGGTTAATTTTTCAGGGGTGATGGTAGCGATGGCAATGTCGTTACCAAGCTTACGACATTCGGCAATGATATCGCCGTAAGGATCGAGGATCATGGAACAACCGTTTTTTAACTGGTCGTCGTCCATGCCAATGGGATTGGAGAACACGGCATAAATCCCATTGTCGTAGGCTCTTGCCGGCAGCCATTTCAGCAGCCACTCCCGGCCCTTCAAACCATCAAACTCAATGCGCAGGGAGGTAGGATCGGTCTCGCGGCTTTCCCAAAGTTTTGGGTCAACAAAACCAGCACCCGGCCTTGTGGAGGGTGTACACATGGTAACATGCGGCATAAAGATGATGTCGGCACCCAGGAGCGCTGTTGCCCTTACATTTTCGATGATGTTGTTGTCGTAGCAGATAAGAATGCCGCACCTCCAGCCGTTCAATTCAAACACGCAATAGCTGTTACCTGGAGTGATGTGCGGATTGATAAATGGGTGCAGTTTGTGGTACTTGGCTACAAAACCCTTTTCATCAACACAGACATATGATTTGTAAATTTTATCGGCAGCATCTTTTTCAAACAGCCCGGCAAGAATGGCAATTTTATTTTTTTGTGCGATGCGAATCAGGGACTGGATGCTTTTGCCGTCGGGCACCGGTTCGGCCACAGCCAGCAATTCTTTTTTCGACAGGTTGCGGGCAAAGGAGTAACCTGTGATGGAGCATTCGTGAAAGGCAATAACCTGGGCGCCTTCGGCGGCAGCACGGGCACTTAAGTCATCGATGACACCAAGATTATAAACCTTATCACCGCTCCTGTTTTCAAATTGCGCCGTGGCAATTTTTATATTTTTCATGGTAAGGAAAGATACGGCGATGCCGCAAGGAAAAGAAGGATTTACGGGGTAAGCCCGGCGAATGAAAGATAAACTTTGGTGAAAACTATTTTGCGGCTGTTATCCCTTGCGTTGCTATTAGCATGCAGTTTTTTTTAAGGAAGACATGCCAGGAGCATGTCCCTACAGGACCGAATCAAAATTGATAAATGACGTCCTTTCCGATGTTAAATAAATTCCGGACACGCCGCAGCGTGTCCCTACAATCGCCTGTCAACGCAATAACCCAATAACTTATTAACCCAATAACTTCTCAGCCTCAACCTAAACCTTAACCTAATCCTTAACCGCTTCTTCCAACACCTTGCCCTCGGCAAAAGTGAGCAAGCCCTTTTTACATTCCATAATGCTTCCCTGCAGTTCGCCGGTTGAGAGGTCAACCTTCCAGGTTTCCACCGCCAGCGGACCGGGATTGTCCCTGTCGGTTGCATCGCTGTCGTGGTATTCAATGGCCATCACATCATCCTTTAATTTGATCACGGCATAGCCGTTAAAGCCCACTTCCACATCCTCTACTTTTTTATTGCGACGGCGATCCACAGCCACCAGTTTTTCATAGCCTTTTAGCTTGCTGCTCAACTGGAAGCTTTTTGCTCCTATCTCTACCGGTGTGCCGCCAAAACCGATGCAGCGGCCGTAGACCTGTGGACTATCCTTCAATTGTGTTTTGGAAAAAAAACTCAGCTTGTGTTCATGGCCCCACAACCAAAGAACTTTTCGCTCTTTGCCCACCAGCGAACCCAATTGCGAAGCCGGTTTCATGTATTCGGATTCTTTGTTGAAAGCACTGATAAACTGGTGGTGCGTCAGTATCAGGAGCCCTCTTTTATCGTTGGTATCGCCAAGACGAACCGTGTTCTTCAGCCAGTCCATCAGCTTTTCATCAAACTTGCAGTCGGGCTTAAAAAACGGCAGGAACTCCAACAGCGGCTTACCCACAGAATGATACCCCGTATCTAGACCCAGGATGCGCCAGTGCGGGGTTTCCAGGCAAAAATAACCCGCCTTCTGCCCGGCAAATTTATCTTCTCCATTACGGATACCCATGGCCGGTAACAGGGTCTCAAAAAACGCGGAGCCCCTTGCATACATTTCGTGGTTGCCCAGTACCGCAAAGCTGCCGGCACTGCCCTTTGGCCAGGGTGCGCCTTCATCTGTAAAATTGCTGCGCACTTCATGCGGCGCCCCAACATAATAGGTATCGCCAACATGAATGGTAAAATGTGGCTTATGATTGGCCATGCGTTCGGCAATGGCAAACGATTCGTCTGTGTCGGTAGCCCAGTCGCTGGCAATGGCAATACGAATGGCTTCACCGGTTTGTTCCGGTGTTATGCTGTACACGCCACTATCGGCGGCATCCCAGGCTGGGTAGGGATGTTTTTTTCCGAACCTGCTTTTGACGTAATGATAGATCCAGTTCCAAACCATTTTACCGAGAAAATCCTTGGCTGTGTAAGAAGGCTTTTTCTTCAGCTCCGTTTTGAGGTGACTTACCGACTCCCAGCGAGAAGGGCCCAGGTAATCGGCGTTGGAGCGTTTAGGAGCATTCAGGTTAGTTGGATCATTTTGCGTAGTCATACTGTGCAGTTAGACGTTAAGAATACCTCAGCAACAGGCCGTTTGGCACCTGTTAATTTACATTTTTTTACCCTGTATACGAGGATAATTTTTATTGCGATTTGGCAATATTGCCAACGGACTTTCGTTTAAACTTGCATAGGATCAATTTTTTAAAAAGGGCTTGCAAACGCAAAGCCGCTTGTTTAATTTACTGTTGATCCCACAAACAAGCCATCTACCATCCTTCCGCCCCAAAAAATGAAAACAGGCATTCTGTATGAAAGTTACCATTGCTTTCCCCTCCATCTTAACGCTGTGGAGTTTTAAGCAACTCCTGTATAAGCGGTCCATTCAAACCAGCATTCTTAAAAAAAGCATTACCTGTACCTGTTCAGAAGAAGAAATTACCCTTGCCACCGCGTTGTACCATGCACGGGTAGAAACGGTACGCTGTTAGTGCTTGTCGGCACTGCCAACCGGGCTTCTCCTGACCATACGAAATTTCACCCCACTTTTGTGAGTTGATTACAGCACCAACAGCATGCTGTATTCAACCCGATTTTTCTTCCTTCAATAATTCCTTGCGGACGCCGTTCAGCAAGTCTTCTTCCTGCAACATTTTTTCGTTTCGGCCCAGGGCCCGCAAACAGGCGTACTGCATAATGTTGATAATGGAGGCACCGCTTATTTCGTATCCATCTGCCAGGCGTTTTAACTCCACGGATTTACTAACGGGGATGGATTGGGGAAGGGACTGTTTCCATAGCTTAAGCCTTTCCTGCGCATTGGGCATGGGAAAATGAATGATGGAATGAAAGCGCCGGAGAAAAGCATCATCCAGATTTGTTTTGAAATTGGAAGCCAGAATCATCAGGCCGTTGAACTCCTCGATGCGCTGCAAAAGATACGACACCTCTTGGTTGGCGTATTTGTCGTGTGAGCTTTGCGTGGAGGTACGTTTGCCAAAGAGGGCATCGGCTTCATCAAAAAAAAGAATCCAGTCTTTGTGCTGGGCCCTGTCAAAAATTTTGTTGAGATTTTTTTCCGTTTCACCAATGTACTTCGATACGATCTGCGAAAGATCGATTCGATACACATCTTTATCAAATTCTTTTCCGATAAGCGTTGCCGTTAGTGTTTTGCCCGTACCCGGCGGGCCGTAAAAAAGCACCCGGTAGCCCGGCGAAATCTTGCGTGACAGGTTTTCATCCTCTTCTATCAGCGTATGAAAACGGTACCAGCGCTTAATGTCATCTACCTGCTCGGCCGTATACGGATGCAGCACCAGGTCTTCCCATGTCATGCGTGTGGTGGTAAGCCTGGCAGGGAAATCGGCACTAAACCGCGGCTTGTGCTCAGCGCCGGTGAGCAACCTGTCCACCCAATCGGCAGACAGGATCATCCGGCCACTCATGCGCGGCTCACCTTCCCGAACCGTTTCCAAAAAAAGAATATCATTCTGGTAAAAAAAATGCGATTCTTCAAATAGCTTTTGCAGGAAAATCCGGTCTAGGGCATTTTCTCCTGCCACGATAAACTGCAGCGTCTCCCCTGTTGGCAACAGGCCACGATGATGAGTTCCTTTTACGCCACCAAATTCAGGAAAATCGCCGCCAGAAGGCAGGTGCTCGAATAAAAGGCTTTCAAAGAAAGCCGGTTGCAGGTGCGGCAGCAAAGAAAGCATGACCGCCATCCATTCTTCCGGTGCAAGCGTTGGCAATTGCGAGGCCGCAAATTCCTGTGGCAAGTTTTCGCCGAAGGTTTGTTGATATGGCTGCGAAAGGAAAAGGGCTGGCCCTGTGCATAGGCTTTTAGCCTTTCGGAGATGATGGCTTTGCAGGCAGAAACCGCTACTGTTAAGTTATTTACCGGTTGAGGGGGAATGAAACGTAACAATGCGATGTTTTTCTTTCAAGTTAGTTATTATTTTTTGGGGGCTGCATCTTTGCAACAGAGATCCACATCCACCACATAGGGGTCGAGCTTGGCGCTTTTGGCATCGGCAATGTTTTTGCGGCGTTCGAACTCTGTTTCAGCCAGTCCTTCCAGGTAGCTATCGTAGCCGCTTTCGCAGCCCTTGTAGTTGATGGGAAGCAGGGGCGTTCCGTTAAACGTTTTGAAAGCCGCCACATGTTTTTGTTCGTGCGGTGCCAGTTTGTTTTTGAGTGCACTTGCCACCCGCTGCTGCTGGCAGGGACGCAAATCTTCGGGTACTGCAGGCAAACTAACCGTGGTGGCTACCTTGTAAGGCACTTTCACAAAACCGGTTGCCTGTATGCAACTTTCGTCACAATCTTCGCAGCCTTTTGCGGGTTTCTTTTTTTCGCCGATAGCCGTGCCTGCTCCTTTGTTGTAAACGGCATCGGTGTAGCCTTCCAGGTCAAGCTTTTCGTTGCACGTTGGCTCTTCTTCCTTTCTCGAAAGGCGTTGCCCATCTTGTTGCATCACATGTACCAGTTCGTGGGCCAACAGTTTTTTGCCGCTCTCTGTTTCCGTGTTAAATCGTCCTTCGTTAAAAACAACCCGGTTGCCAAGCGTATAAGCTTGTGCCTGCAATTGTTTTGCAGATGCTGCTGCATCCGGACCGGTATAGATTTTAACTCCGCTAAAATCATAACCCATTCTTGCCCAAAAGAACGTTGCTGTTTTTGCCGGCAGTGGGCTTCCACCTCCTGAAGGGAAAAAACCAGGTGTAGGCTGTGCCGGCGAAATGGAATTGGCTTCTTTTTTCTGCAGCTTTTTTTCTTCCGCTTCGCACTCATCGCATTTACGGTGAACCGTGGGTTGAGGGGCAAAGAAAGGCTGGTGGGTTGGCGGGGCAAAAAAGGCACCTTCAAAAGGTGCTTCCTTTTTATACACGCTGCTTTCTTTGGCTGCAGCTTTTCGAAAAATGCGGTTGGAGTGAGTGGAGCGCATAAAAATAAATTTTAGAAACAGCATTTATACTTCGTAGCGTATGTCCAGTTCTTTGAAAGCAAGGTCTATCCAATAGCCCGTATCAATTTCAGGCAGCTGCTTAATTTTTTGAACAAATTGTTTGTATTGTGCATTTGTGCTTGCAGTACGCGGCAGAAACATTTCGTCGCTGTACTCTCGCCAACAATCATCGATCCAGCCAAGAATTTGCATTAACTCGTTTTTGTCGTTGGCAATTTTTATTACCTTAATCTGCCCTTCATCAAAAGCAAATACAGCCACAGAATATTCTTCTTGTTTTTGTAATAGCGGGCTCATACCGTTGACAGATCCAATAACAGCAACAGAAGGCCCCAGTTGTTGCGACAACACAAATGCCTTTATATAGCTCTTGAAAGAAAGTTTTTTCTCTATATCGTTGTCTTCATACAACTCAATAAAACGCAACGTTCCAATTTTAATTACCTGAGCCATAGTTACTAAACTATATCGGTTTTATAGGTTTCAAAAACCGGCTTATAATGTTCTACTGCCGCCGGCAATGTATGTGGAACCAAAACCTGCATTTGTGTGCCAGGAACCACCTCCCATTTATTTGTTGCAAGATTGTACTGCAATTGCTCCCATTGGCAACCAAATCCTGTTGTGAGGCTGTTTTCCTCATAGGTCAGTAAAGCAAGTATATTCATAGCGGCTTCGTCTCTTGCCTTGAACATTGCCAATTTGAGAGGATCAGGAATTGTACGCTTCCGTTCTTCCGCATGATCTTTTCTTGCCCTCCACATCATGTCTGAATACAAAGTCACAAGTGCTGACCGTCGGGGGTGTTTAGCATACTCAACATTCACTGCATAATTAACAATTTTCTTCGCTGTCGGGTTTTTATCCGTTGCACTTGACTTACCCAGCACTAACTTTTTTACATGCTTTTCTACTTGGTTTAAATGATCCTTGTTCATATCATTTGTTATCGGTGTCAGGTTTGTTACATTAGCTGGTCCGCCCATGTTCTCATTCAATAAATGACCTTTCACATAAATGGGCGTTGGAGCACCTTTCTGCGAAATTGTTTGGAAAGAACGTGCATAATCCCAACCCATCACTGCTTTTGACTCAACTGCTGCCGGTTCGCCTTCAACATAATTTTCCGATAACAATTCTGCCGACATCATGGTTCCAAAACCCTCACTATTTGGCGCCCCAAACCGTATGACAGATGGCGGATCTGGAACATTCCAATTTATGTTTAACTGGCCGGTCAAATTTGCTAACTCATCAATCAAAGCGGAAAGGCTTTCACCCCAGGCAACTCTGTTTTCCTGTTTTATCTTGCCATACCCTGCCAACTTTTGATCAATTTCATCTGCTTTTGCAAGTGCTTTTTGTTCTGGCGAACCAGAGACTGGTGCATTCACCCCATTCTTGGCTAATGTCTGCTCGATAAAACCTTTATACGTAACTGGGTTACTTCGAATCATGAGCCTATAGCTTTCTCCAGCACCGTCCAGATAAAGCGTATGTTTTTCGCCGTCTTTCGTATTCACTGCTTTTTTCTTTTTCCACCAACCCGTAACAGTTTCCAACGCTGCTTTCCCCTTATCTTTCACTTGCTCCACTTTTTCCTTCGCCCAGTCTTTACCTTTCTGTATGCTGCCCTGCACTTTTTTGATCACCTTATCCAGTCCTAATTTTTTCGACAGGGCAATGGCTTTGTCCAGCACCCAGTCGATGGCTTTGTTGATGGGTGCCTGAATGGCTTTGATGATCTTCTGCGCTTTTTCGCTGATGTTGCCCAATCCCAGCAAGGACGCCAAAAATCCAATGGTGATGGGCACCAGTTTGGCCAGTGCATTCTCTACCAGCTTGGCAGCACCTTCAAGGCTGCCCTGTACAATAAGAGCAACCGAATCGATGATGGCGTTTATCAGGGCCAGTATCTTTTTGCCGTTGTTCACAAAGAACATCACGATCTCGTAAATAACCTTACAGGCTTTAATGAAGGCTCCCACCGGGTTCAGCAGGCTAACCACGAACGTGATGCCGGCCTTTACCACTTCTGTAATGAGCATGTCCTGGATGGCATCGATCACCATGGCTTTGATATCCCCGATCTTGTCCTTGATGTATTGCCACAGGCCGGCCAGGCCTTCCTTTCGAATGATCTGGAAAATCTCGAACACTTCTTCAAGGGCGGCCACCACAGGTTCACCCAGCTTCATCACAGCACGTTGGCGTATGTTGGTCCACGTGAGACCCAGTATCTGCATGATAAAATGGAAGATGCCCGGCATGTCCCACTTGTCGGGAAACTGAATGCCGGGCGGCATGTTGCCAAGCAGCCAGTCGAAGAAGCCAACCTTGAAATGGTGCACAATGTTGCCAATAAAATTATCCAGCCCCATTTTGACGGCCGTGACAAGATTGCCAAGGAAGCCGATCGGGTCATCAATGATCTGGCCAATCACATGCGCCACTTTCCGCAGGGTGTTCAGCAGCATGTCCTTTAGTTCAAGGATAGTTTTGATCACACCGGCTACCGCATCCACCGCTTTGCTCAACCAGCCTTTCTTTGAATCTTTTATTTTTTCAAACGTTTCCTCCAGCTTTTTCACGTTCTGTACATACCTGTCGGCCAGCTTGCTCACCAGGTCGTCGTGCTTGTTCTGCACCGATTGTTCCAGCTCGCTGAACCGCCCCTCAACTTCTTTTCGTGCTTCTTCACCGATCTTTTGCATTTCAGGGTCCAGCGTGGTCCAGTATTCCTGCACGTCTTTTTTGCCTTTGGCGATTTCTTCTATCGCTTCATTCAGCTTTACTTCCACAATGTTGGCGATGTTGGTAATGGAGCCGTCCATTTTCTGGATATAGCGGTCACGTTCTTCACGGAAGATGCGGTCGATCTCCGGCGACAGTCCGCTAAAATATTCGCTGATGGTATCATCCACGGTAGTGATGCCGTAATGGTCGTCAAGCCGCTTGTCTACCCTGTATTCAAAATCTGCGTTGGCGGCATTGGCGGCAAGGTCAAACAATACCATCACGTCGCGTTCCAGATCGTTCAGCAGTTTCTCTACATTGGTTTTTGTGGCGCTGTAAATGCTTTGCAATTTTTCGGCGATCTCTTTCCGCTTGCTTTCATCCTTTCCTTTTGTGTTGTTCTTGCTTTCATCCACCTTGCCAAACAACCCTGCACGGGTTCCGTGAATGTCTGCCATCTTGCCAAATACCGTGGCCTGTGCCTGTTGCTCAGCACCCGCAAGCGCCGGGGTTTCTTCGGCACGGTATTCAGCCGGTGCAGCCCTGGCCTGTTGCTTCGCTTCCCGCTTTTGTGTTACGGCGCCCTGGAATTCCGGTTCGTTCGAACGTTCCAGTTGTGCTTCTGTCACGCCGCTTTCCGCCATTTGATCGTCCAGTGCCACAGCGTCTTTTTCCATCGAAATCTCTGCTTCTGTCTTTTGTTTGGGTGCGGCTGATTTGGCATTGGGGATAAACGGTTTTTTCCCTGCATCTTCAGCCTGCATCGCCACCGTTTCTTTCAGCTTCACCCCTTCCGTTGCCGGCGGTGCTGCGGTTGTGCTGGCAATGGCATTACCGGCTTTGTCCTTTTCCACTTTCACATCGCCCTTGGCAGCGATCTTGGCGTCTTCCATGCGCCGGTGAGCGCCAGAAGAATCTTCGTACATATCCACCGTTTGCTGGTCATTTTTCGGCAGCGCTTCCACTACGCGGTCCATGAGCTGCTTTTTAAAGGCAGCGGCATCAAAAGGTTTTGCTTTTTGCTGGCTCATTAGTCCTACCTGGTTGGCCCCAGCCTGGCTGTCCCTGTCCAGTTCCTCGGGTACAACGGAAGCCTTTTGCGCTGCGGCTGCTTTTGCTTCGGGTGCATCGTGTTTTTTCTGCTGCTTCGCTGCCACACCGGCCTTTCCTACCACTTCGCCAAAGGCCGGATCTTCTGCCGGCGATTTGGGTGCGGTCGCTACCGGCTCTTCGCTAACTGGCACTGTTTCTTCAGCCGGCGTTACCGACGTTTTTTCAGATGGTGGAGATGGCAGTCCGGGGTGTGAAATTTCAGGCGTATACGGAAGAATTTCTGCTGGCTGGCTGGGCGGAACGTTAGCCGGGTCTTCTACCGATGCGCCTGCCGGCGGCTCGGTAAACGCTTCCGGATTAACAGGCATCTGGTCTTCTTTCCCATGCAGCGGGTTAAAGAAGCCGCCCTTATCCACCCAGGCCTGTACCGGATCGGTGGTGATGGCTACCTGGCCGCCAAGGTTATCAGTCCCCGCCGTGTTGCCGTTGACCGTGGTTACCCGGAGTTTGCTGTACTCCGATTGCTTGACAATGTTGGGTGAAGAACTTTCTACAATGCCATAATGCATGTATGGCGGTCCTTTGTAAGCGATGTCGCCTTTTTTGGGAACGTGCCGTGGCGGGTAAGCGCTTTGCGGTGTCAGCACGGGCTGTCCCAGTTTCCAGAGCGGCATGGGCACACCGCCTTTTTTCAGGGCCCAGAAAACAAAAATGCCACACCAGCTTGGTAACGCATCCCGTGTGCCCTTTTCCGTTAGTCCTGTCTTTGGATTGACGACCTGCACATCATGCGCCTCCCGGTGAAACACGATGCTTTCTTCAAACACTTTTCCTACCTGGTAGGGCTTGCCCTGCGGCAGTATCTGCTCCGGCCCCATCGCCGTTTGAAAATACTCGAGCAAGCGGCGCCAGCCAACGCGTTTGCCCTGGGCATCTTTGTGCTTGGCATTGATAAGACCCGCTTCCATTTTGGCCGTATGCAGGGCCCTTTTTAATTCAGGCCGGACTTCGTTGTCTGCAGCTTCTTTTCGCTGAATGTGTTGGAGAATAGAAGGCGTGGTGCTGCTCTTTTTTGTGTAGATAGAATCTGCAGCGCCTTGCTGAATAGTATGCGTCAATTCATGCGCCAGCAGCCGACCGCCATCGGCCGTATGCGGGTTGTAGTTACCAGCGCCAAAATAGATATGGTTTTGATGGGTAAAGGCCTGGGCATGCAGGGTCTTGCTCAGGCTTGCAGCGTTACTATCGGTATGCACCCGAACAGCGCCAAAGCCGGCACCAAAGCGGCTTTCCATGCTGCTGCGGGTGGCATCGGGCAAAGCAGTGCCGCTACCTTTGGTAGATGTGAGTGAAGCGTGAACCTGGGGGGAGCCAAGGGGCGGTCCTCTTCCGCTCCGTTGCACCACATCGGAATGGTAAAGCGAACTATGCTTGCGGCTAATGGACAGATCGTTGCCGGAACCGCTGTCGTCTTTTTCCCTTTCTTCGTCACTGGCATCTTCAGCCGAACGAAAAACGGTGCCGGCAAGTTTTGGCTGTATGCTTTCTTCTTCCTCGGGTTGGCGATGGATTGTATCGGAGAGCAGCTCACTCTTGGTTTGCACTTCTTCTTCCTCTTCTTCTTTTCGCTGCAGGCTTTCTTCTTTTTCCAAGGCTATTGGTGCCACAGAAGGCTCCGGCATGCGCATTACTTTTTCGGCTACTTCATCCGCCTCTTTTTCCTGCGGATCATCTGGACTGCTAACGGTAAGTTTTGCCTGAATGGCTGGCTGAAAGAAAGGACTGCTTTTCTCGCCACCGAAAAAGCTTTCGTTGCCGGCCTTGCGGAAAAAGGCTGGCTGTGCCCTGCGCTGGAGCACAGATACTGAAGGCTTACCTTGTTTTTCAGCAGTGGTCCGCATACAAAATAATTAACCCCATTCCACCTGCAGCCAGTCTTTCATCCACGGCAGGCGCACAATGGAAAGCGGCCATTGCAGGTTGTTCAGCAAAATGTCCACCGTTTTTTGCTCTACCTGCAACAGCCAGTGATCCCTTTTACGATTTAGCTTTCCTGTCCGTTGCAAAAAGGTTTCCCGCAAGCCATCCACCGATGTATTTTTTAATGCCGGCCAGTTTTTGATCACAGCTTCCAGCAGGTTCTGGCACTCGGCCTTTTCCGCGGCAGAAATTTCATGGGCTGTGTATACCGGTGAACCGATTTCCAATCCACAAAGCACCTTGCCCACTACAGTTTCACTTTCGCTGCATTCCGCTTCCCCCGTTGCCAGGTAATGCAGGAGTTGCAAGGCTTTACCGGGATGAGCAATGGATTTCTCTTCTGCATCCAGCAGGTGCAGTTCATCGAAGAAATAATACAGGAAAGGATGAAGCAGTACCAGGCCGGCGTTCTTTACGGCAAATATTTTTTCCGCAGAAACATCCTGTTCTTGTTGCGGGTCTTCATCCTGTTTTTCGCGTATGGCAGCGATCAGCTTTTCAACCGGCAGATCCTGGGTTAATTGCAGTGTGGATAGAAATTTTTCAACCCTATTTTGAAGATCATCTTTAATGATGTTGCCGCTAATCGCAGTATGCAGAACAAGGTATCGAACGATGGTAGAAAGCTTTCCTTCAACAGACTTATCAAGTCCCTTTATGCGTTTCCGAAAAGCATTTTCTGCCTTTGCTCTTTCTGCTTTTGAAACGCCAAGCAGTTCCAGAATAGCAGCAAACATTTCATCGGAAGATTGCAGTACCAACCGCTGGCAGGTCGATGGATTTTGCAAAGCGTTTCGTACTTGCGAACTGGTGGCAGAATGGGACGTATGCAGTTCCTTCAAAACAAACGCTTCCAATTTTCGCAACGAAGTCGTTTGTGCCCACCAGGGCAAACTACCAAGTTGTAAAAAGTACAGCCAGGCCTGCATAGGTGAATGCTCCTTCGCTTTCCCGGGTTCTGCCTTTTTGCTTCGGTTCTTTTTCAGTTGTACGGCGATGCTTTCAGTAAGCTGTTGCTCTAACTGTGCAATTGAAAAATGACCGGTTGCAGAAAACTGCACCTGCAGTTTATCAATGTGCATCCATTCGGCAGGTGAACAAGCTTCGTCAAATATTTTTTCCAGCCTTGCCGGTAACTGCTGCTGTAGGAAAGCTGCCAGTTGCTGCTGCCACTGAAAGGCCTCCGCCACAGGCACACCATTCAGCTGCACTGAAATCTTGTTGATGATATGCTGATTGCCCTGCATGTTTTTTTATTAACCGATATCCACTCCTTCCCTCTTTCAGCCTTGCCTAGTTGCTTATTGCAAATTGCCCATTGCCTATTGTCTATTGTCTCCTGAACTTCCCAATGATGGCGGTAAAGTTTCGCAGCTCGGTTTCGTTCAGGTTCAATTCCCGCAATTCTTCTGGTTTAAGGTTAGCCAGTTCGCGGATGTTTTCGGTTGGCGACAACCTGGTGGGACCGGCTTTTGTTACCACCGTATTGTAAGCCGAAACAAGGCTGGTGAACGAACGTTCGTAATTGTTGGCCAGTTCACCAATACGGCTTTGCAAACCGCCCGTTGCATCCTGCACTTTTTTATCCACGGCTCCGTTGATCTGGATAAATTGCTGGCTTACGGTACCGGCCATTTCCGTAACCTGCTTGCCCAGGCTTTCTCTTACGCCGGAGATAGAATTGGTCAGCTTTGATTCAACACCCTGGATCTGTTGGTCAGATTTTTGGATCCTGTCACCAAACTCGTTTACCTTCTGCCGTACGAACAAATCCGAGTCTTTGGTCAGCTTGTCCACAGCAACAAAATCCCGTTTCAGCTCAAACAGGTCTTTGTTTAGGATGGGCCGCTTTACGATGTCCTTTTCAACAAAATAATTGATGGCCGGCAACGGCTTCACGGTAATGCCGGTATGGTCGGGTTTGGAATCTACCAGTTCGTCCTTGGCAATGTAGGGAAGGTAAAAATCGGCTACCACGGTGCGGTTGTTACCCACAGTGTTGTACACCAGCACAAACGTGCCGCCCCGGCACACGCCGCCATTGTGCAGCAGCGATTGGTTTTGTTTTAAAAAGTTGTGAAAAATGTAACCGTCTGCTACTTTTTCCTGCTGCGCAATCTTGATCTTGCTAAACCAGTCCAGCAGTAATGGCTGGTCCATCACGGCAATGTTTTCAATGGGCGAGCGGTAACCCGCAACTGTAAATTCTTTGGCGTTCCTGTTGATCTCTGCCCCTGCGTTGGCAATGTTCTCGTGCAGCTTATCCCATTCCACCTTGCCTACCACCTCCGCTGCAGGTTTGGCAAGGGCCTGCCTGGCGGTCACCACGTGGTTGTCTAACAGGTCCGCCACTCTTGCTTTCAGCGTACGTTTCAGTACAAGCGGTTCACCGGCGATCCCTTCTACCTGCAATTCTGCATCTGCCGGTAATTTTTCGTCCACTGTTTTGGTGTAGCGGGTCAGGTGTTCGAGCCGGTGGTTAAACTGCAGCCGCTCTTTGTCGAACAGGAGATCAAGCAGTCCTGGCCGGATAGGAAAAACCGGGAATACGGTTAGCCGTTCCCGTTGCAATTGTACACCCACTATCTCAAACGGAAGGTCAAACTGGTTTCGCAGACGGGTGATCTCCCGAAGGGCTTGCGCATAATCCCTTCCCACATGCCCTTCGATGCGGAAGAACGGGTACTTGTCAAGGTCAAAGCCCAGTGGCTGGCGAATGTGCGGCAGTGTTGTATAAGAACCGTTACTGGCTGCATGGTAAGACAGGTTTGCCTGTGTTCGGCGGCGCCTTGTTTTCTCGGGGTCCCAAGCCGGCACGATGCTGCGACTATCGTAATAGTAAGGAATGGCCCGCTTGCCCATTACCGCCTCTATGCCGGCTGACGGCGTAATACGAATCTCCTCCACATCCGGGATACCGAAGGAAGCGATCAATTGTGACAGCCGCGCAAAAAGCTGCAAGGCATTTACCATGCGGTCGTCACCGTTATTCAGTATCGGCGATTCGATAAAGCAATTGCGGTATCGGCAACGCTCCTCTTCATTTGCTACCAAAAGGCCTAAGGCGATGTGCTTGGGAAACAGTGAGGGCGGAAGACAGCAGCCATAGCAAAGTTCATACACCGACTCCTTGAATTCATTGTAGGCTTCGGCCACTTCTTTTACAAAGTCATAGAGGTATTGAATGCCGCTTGTGGCAGCCCTGCCGCCGGTCATCTCTGTTACCTTTCCTGCAAAAGAGCCAGGGGCGCCAAAATCAATATTTCCAATGCTGCGTGTATTGTTTCGAATCTCACGGCCATCCGGGGCCAGCTGCCCGCCCGACCGGTAACATTGCTCCAGCAAACGTGCCGTTTCCACCGCTATCCGCAGGGGATCAGCCAACAGGTTTACGCCATTGGTGATGGCCATTCGGTATGCTGTTAACAGGTCACCGTAACTGAAAATCGTATCGTTCTCGTTCAGCAATACCCGCGGCACGGCTACTTCTGGCAGGGAAAAGTACAGGTTATCGTTGCAAGGATTGCGGGTCACCAGGCGGTCATAGTCGTTCCTGTCCAGCAACAACACCCGCAGGTCGTTGGTTGCCACATCACCTTTGTTGTCGCAATCATCTGTTGAACAGACATCCGTTTCTTTTACAAACTGGCTCAGGTACAACAGCACCACCCATTGCGATGGTGGCGTATTGGCGCCAAAAGCCTGGCTTATCGGAATGCGGTTGCTTTCGGTATTGTCGGGGCCCACCAATTGAAACAACCGTTGGCTGGATACCAGGTCCGCAAACAGTGGGTACTGTGCATCCCTGTCATCAAATGGCAGCAAGGCATTGAAGACTCTTGCTTCGGGCAGGTGCAACAGGTCGCCATCGGTAGTTATGCCGGCGCCCCGGGAAACGATGATCTCTTCCCGGCCCAATTGCACGTCCAGGCCGCAGACAATACCAACGCCCAGCAGGCAGGTGCGGGTCAGGCGGTCCTGGTAATCGAAATAGTCACCGATACTGTTCAACTGGTCAGCCGTCAGTACCTGGTTGTCTTCAAAAATGCTGTACGTTGTTTGCGGTTCGGCCAGCTTTATGGGTTGATGTGCCATAACTATCCGGTTTTTTGATTGCCTAATGCGGTTCGGTTTATGATCACAGGGTTGTTTACCGGTGCTTCGCAATCGGCAAGGCGACCGGTGGGATAAATGCTTTTGCGTTCGAATAAGGTGCGGTTCAGGTCGCGGAGATTTTGCAGGCCCACTTCCGTATTGACAGTACCGGCCCGCTTGTTTTCCAGCCATACCCGGTACAGGTCTTCAAACACCTGCAAGTCGGTGCGGCTCCACCAGCAGACCCTGGGATAAATATGCGCAGGTGTTTCCAGCCGAATAACTTTTTCGATGTACGTACGAAAATCAAAATTGCGGAAGCGGACGGATTCAGCAGGCAGGATAACGGTGATACGAAATGAATAGGGATCCTCGCCACAACCGTCCTCGCAATCATCGTCCAGGCACACCGGTATAAAGTTGAGGGTATTGCTGCTCTCCCCGGTCTCCTGTAAAAAAATGAGATCTTGCCGCAGTAGAATGTGCTCCACCACAAACATGCCTTCATCCAGGTAACGGTCACGTATAACCTGTTGCAGACGGGCTATACCCGCTTGCGCTGCTTCAGCCGAAGCAAACGCTCCTGCGCTTTGGGCAAAAGCATTTCCTCCTTCATCGCGTAGTTGAATAACAAAGCTTCCGGCAGCAACTTCATTGATGCTAAAATTATTTCTGTCTGCGCCTCTTTCCACCGCCTGTACAAATGCCAATTGTGCCTCGTCCTGCGAAGGATAAACAACCATACTTCGCAACAAAATGCTGCTGTTTGCGGGATCAATGACCAGGAAGGAAAAGACCGTGTTTCCGTTGGTATCTGTTTCAGAAACCACGCCGGGAGCAATGGCCGATAGGTTCCGCCGCTTTTCGTTGGCAATGCCCAGCAACCGGCTCAGTCGCCTTTCCATTCCACTGACATTGTCCGTATCCCAAACGGGCAGTGGATCGCCATTTTCCGTTACGGTATTGAAATAATCAAAACCACCGGAACGGTGAGCGCTTAGCAGCGGGTAGTCTTGCAGAAAGCGGGCTTTGTTCACCACTACTTCTTCGTAGGCTTTCTGGCCGCTAAGGCTGTATAGTTGCAGCACATATTCGTTGAAGTTCTCCGCGAAGCGGGAAAGCAGGTGATCCAAAAAACGGTTTTTACGGTCAATGGCATTGTCGTAATTTTTTGTCAATTGCGACAACACATTCCCTGGGAGGTCCAGCGCCGCATAGTCTGCATATAGTGTTTCGATGGCGCGGACACCTTTTATTTTTTGGTAGAAATAGGTCTGCGGCAGGGCTGTTTCCGGCGCATCGCCCCGCAGACGAAACAGGTTTTTAACCTTGGCGAGCTGGGAAAGATAATTGGCAAGCACCTGGTCGAAAAAAAGCAGGTAGCCTTTCAATTGCGCAGCCAAAATGCGCCGCTCTTCGGGAGCCGTTACGGGGAGGCCGTTGTTGCTCACGCCATAAGCCTGCGGCAGGTGGTGGGCTACCGAGGTATAGGCCTCCGTATCGGCAAACGATCCAGTAGCATAGTTGTAATCATCGTACGTAACAGCAAGGGCAGCGTCCCTTTCTTTTTGCAGGCGTTCGCGAAGGGCGGCAAAGGCTTCTGCACGACCCGCTTTTACCGGTATCACATCTTTAAAAAAATGAATGGCCGAATTGCAGGTACACAGCACCGGCTTTTTTCCCTGCGGCACCGGCAGGCACCACTCATGACGTTCGGGTGCTTCTTCACCACAGGCACTCATCACAAAATCCGACACAGCCACCACTCCAGGAATATCCATCAGGAGATTGATAATATCAGAGGTATATACCACTGTCCGCAGACCAGAAGCGATAACATCTTCATCTCTTATGAAACCGTGCTGCAGCACGGGGCCGCTGAAGATCTCGTCCATGGTATACGCAGTTCCATCTTGCTTTTTTAAGGCAAGCAAATCAGCAAGCGAATACTGGCGAATAGAGGGAGAAAGGTACTGTCCGATGCGGTAGAGGATCTCGGTATAGATCTCCGGTGCATTGGCCTCCGGTGTCAGCGCCACCTGCATGCACATACAAACCTTGTGTTCTTCTACAATGGCAACATCGGCAAGGTCTTCGCAAAGGTTCCGGGCCCGGTGAAAAACTTCTTTTACAGCCTGAAGTACTTCCTGCCGGCGGGCCGCCTGTGCGGCTTTCTCTTCTTCGCTCAGCTCTTCTTCATCGCAATCTTCCGCAGGTAATTCATCCATTTCAATGCGTACGGCATACAAGCCATCGAGTAAAAAGCTGTGGAAATCGGGATGCGCCGGTGGTTGGCCCGCCAGTGCTTCTTCCCTGCTATCAACATACAATGCTTCTTCCTTCTGGAAAAGCCAGGCGTTTTTTACACCGTCGATATCGATAAAAAGTTTCCGGTAGTCGGTTTCGGTTACCGGTCTTGTTGGCAGGATCTCTTTTGCCGAATAAAACTGCTGCCGGAAGGTTTCCCTGTTATTTTCTGCAGATGCAATCAGGTTCTCTACCGGCATGTTGGTGCGGTAACCCAGGTCGGTAATGGCATAACAAAGAGCCTCGAGAATAGTGATACCGGGATCATGGGCGTTGTAGTCTGTCCAAAGGGCACTGCCCATCTGCTCAATGTAACGGAGACCTTCGGCCCGCAGCATGAGATAGTCCATGGAAGCACTGGCCGGCGGCAAATTTGATATGGTAGCAGCACCGTTCATAAACAAGCCTCTCCTTCTTTGAATTCCTGGATTTCATGGCTATCGGCCGACACCAAAATGGCGCGGGGATTTTTTACAACAACGGTTTCAAGGTCTTGACTGCGGGCACCGTTTTCATCCACATGGTAAAGCCGGAAATCCGTTACAAACGAGACGTAGTCCCGCTCTTCAATAAAATTCAGCAAGGCACTCTTGCGCACCTGCCCGCCAAAGCGTATGTCCAGCGATGAATTGTAAGCCCAAGGGGCCAGGTGCTGCCGCAACTCTTCGGCTAGCCGTTCCCGGTAGAGACCAAAATCACCGGCAACGCTGAACTTCACCTTACAACTCACCAGCAATTTTTCATAATCGGGATTTTGCACATGGACCTGCGTAAAAAAAGAGACCCTTTGTTTTACATAGGCCTGTACTTTCATCCGAACCACCGTACTGACCTTGGGTTCTCGTGGATTGAATGCATTGCGGTTGCGGATGTCCGGCACTACCACCAAGGTAACATGCCCCGGCTGCACACTGTTGCAGCAATCCCCACTGGCGGAAGAATGATTCAGGCATTTGACTTTGTAGAGTTCTGGAAAAGCCTGCAATACCAGGTGCTCATAATCCCAGTTGGTCACGCCCCTATCCTTGTGCCGCAACCGTTCGCTGACGCGGATGGCGAAGCCCCCGGACGTTTCTTCGGACCTGCCGCCAAAGGAAGCATAGGGCTGTGCGATAGCTTTCACCGTGGCTGGTTTATCGACCATTTTTGTAATGGTTTCGGCAGGCAAAAAGTTAGCAGGCACCAAACGGCCGGTAGCAACAAAGGAAGCTTTGCCCGCCTGGGGAATCACCTGGTGAAAAAGACTAACGGCGTCGGTATCCGACGGCACGGAAAGTTTCAACCAGTATTTACCCGCCTCCAATAACGTGTTGTCATTTGTTGCTTCATCGGGAATGACCAAGCGAATGATTCCCGACTGCTGCAGGCCCGCTGTTTCTTCTTTTAAGATCTCGCTGCCGGAGAGTTTGCGCCATTCATTCCGGCACAACACGGCAATCGATACGGGTGTGGGATCTTTGTCGGGATTGGCACTGCCATCGGCCAGGGCAAACAGGAAGGAAACCGACTGGCCAGGTTCAGCGTCCTGCAAGCCAATGTACAATTCCCCAGCAGCATCATAGTTGGGAAGCAGCGCAATAGTTTTGTTGAAGCCGGCTGCACTGCCAAAACTTTTGGCAACTTCTTCCTTCAGGTAGCCATGCTGCTCGGCCTGGCCAAAAACACCCAGGTGAAAAAACTGCAGCCTTTTCTGGCTAAAGGAAACAAACGAATCCTGTGCAGGATTTCCCGCTGTTTCTTCGGCACTGTAGCTGAAGGAAATGTTTTTGATCGTAGGCAGGTAGGGGTCTTTGGGCAGTACCACTTTGTCATCCCATACTTTTTTGAGCACGGCAGCGGTGTACACCCTTGCAAATTCGTCCTGTAAAAACCCCTGCTGCAATTCAAAGCGGATAAATCCTTTTGTAGGTGGCGCCAACACGGCCGGGGAAGAAATGCGGATGCGCTGCAAGGCTGATTTGCCAAACGCGGCCGCACCAAAATTGGGATTGGAATACAACTGCAAATGCGAAACATAGGGCGATAACAAAAACCGGCTTTGCACCAGGCCCCAGTTAAAGCTGATGGACGTGTGCGGCCAGTTGATGGTACCGGAAGCGCTGTCCAAAAAAAGTTCGGTTGTGCCCCGGGTACCATCTTTGAGGGTATAGCCTGCCTTGAAAAAGTTGTTGTCGCTGATCTTTGTTTCGTAGCCTGCATAGTGCGTGGCAAACCTGGTTGGCGGATCGAGCCAGGTTACCTGGAACTGGAAGTCCGTTATTTTTTTCTGCATCAGCTCATCATACGACACATAAAACGAAGCGCCTTTTTTGGGGGTGGCACCAAAGGGCTGAAACGGTTTTTTGGCATTGAGCACCCCCTGGTCATTTTCGAGTTCCAGCGAGGTGATGCCGGATACAGCCACACGGGCCGTACAGTTCAGCAACAGGGCTCCTTTCAGCAACGGGTAAAGGTTGCCGGGGCTCGTGGTATCCACTAACACCTGCAGCACCGGGTGATCCGTTGCATACGCACCGCCGTGAACATCGGCCTGGTAGGGTGCCACGGAAGGTTCTGATGTATCCAACGCAATGGTCAGCAGCAGGTCCTGCGATCGTGCTGCGGCATTGTAGGTTCCAAATGAAACCCCGGCATCGGCAACCGGCTGCTGCCAGGCTTTTTCGCCGGTATAAAAAATATCGAAGCGTGGCAAGAGCGAAAGCTGCTTAACAGCCTGCATCAAATTTTCGGTTATGCCTCCCAGTGAAAAAGTTAGTGTGATGGTTCGGGCGCCTTCTTTCAGCAGCAGGAGCGCAGAAGCAACGGCAAACCCGATCTTGCTTGTTTTTGCATCGGCCGGCGGAATATGACGCAATCCAAACGCATCCCAATAAGGCGCATGGGGCTTGAGTTTACCGCCCACACCATCTGCCGAATTGCTGACAGTAGCCACCGATAGCACATCCGGCCTGCCGGGGGAACGGTGTACTGTTCGCAGATCGGTTACCATGGTTTTATTGAGTACAACAGCTTCGTCCAACTGGTAGTGAATGGGAACACCGTCTCTTTTTCCTGCTTGCAGCAAAGCGCCTTTGGGCAGCAATTCCTCCGCAGCATTTTTTGCCAGTTGAAACACAAGGTGTACCGAATCGGCCACCCCTGCTTGCAGGTTCAATCCCAGTACATTGTGGTAATAAAAATGGAGATGCCGTTGTGTAAACTTGTTCAGGTCGGCCTGTGCATGGGCAAAGAGGCGAAGAAAAGCAAGGTAAAGCGCAAGATGGGGATCGAAATCTTTTTTGCTTTCGAGCAATTGGAGGTCCGCTTCATTCACCTGTTGAAAAAAGGCCTGCCAGTCTGTAGTTGCACCCGCAAGCGGGTAAAACTGTACCGATGCTGCATACTGTTGTGCAAACCGGAACAGGTCTTCCAGCGAACGCTCATCTGCCTGCGCAAAAGACGGGTTCAGCAAAACCGTGGCCTGCCGTTTCTGCTGGCTGGTGCCATCGCGTAGCAAGAGCGAATCATATGGTTTTTCTTTTGGCATGATCAACGGCTATCGGCGTAGGTGAACATGGTTTTCAATTTATCTTGATGCATTTACTGGCGCTGCGTTGAGCACTTCCGTGCCCTCGTTCAGGTAATAATCAAACACGTAGTTATACCGGCTGTTGGTGGTGCGAACGCGGTAGTCGATCTGGATAACAATCCGGCCTTCCAGTTCCGCATCATCCAGCAGTTCCACTTTATCAACTTTTATCCTTGGCTCGTAATACAGAATCGCTGTTTTGACCCGGTCTGCGATCAGGGTTTTCATTGTTGTGGTCAGCGGTTCAAAAAGAAAGGGCTTCAGGTCGCAGCCATACTCCGCCAGCAGGATGCGTTCGCCCTGCGTAGTGGCAAAGAGTATCTCCAGGCTGCTGTTGATGTCGGCTTCACCGGTGAGCATGTCAACCGTTGCGGAACCAAGACCAAATGCAGGTGGGAAGCTCCATCCCCTGCCAATAAATCCAAATGGTGTACTCATGATTAGATATTTTGTTATTACCCACCGATCATTACCGTAAAACAACCCAGCAGGATGGAGCCGCCGTGTGCCGTGTTGTCCCCTGCCCGTGCCGCCGGTGCGCCACCAATCATAACGGTGGAGGAGCCCTTCACAATGGTATCCGGCGGCCCTGTGCACACCAGCATGTCGCCTACCCTTGCTGCCGGTGCTCCGCCGATCAAAACGGTTGGACAGCCAGCCGGCAAAACCGGTCCGCCCACATGGGGCTTCGGACCCGGATCAACCATCGGGCAGGTATGAAAATCGCCTACTCTGGCAGCAAAGGGCATAAGGTTGGTTTGTTGTTTCTTCGTTTGAAATTTTTTCAAAGCTTGACGACTCGTTCAATTGTCATCGATGTTTAGTTGATCTGCACCATCGCACCCTGCACTTTTACATTGCCACCGCTGCTCAACTCTGCCGAACCGCTTCCCGAAATTTTGCAGGAGGAACCACCTTTCACTTCCGCCTGCGAGCTTCCTTCAGCGGTGAGGTTGGTACCGGCTACCACTTTAATAGCCTTTGGCGACTGAATGGTAATTCCCTCGCTGTTCATCACGATCTTGTTGCCTGATTCATCTTCCAGTTTGATCTCTCCTGCATTGTCATCCAGCACCAGCATTTTTCCCGCCGGTGTTTGTACAGTCAGCGATTTTTTGTCATCATTCCAAACCCATTTCATCCCCGACCGTGTGGCCAGTCCTTTTTCGTGATTACCACTCGTCTGCTGCAGCGGGGCCCCTTTGGCCGAACTATACGCGCAACCCAGTATCACCGCGTGGTTAGGATCGTCGTGTAAAAAACCAACGATCACTTCATCGCCCACTTCAGGCCGGAAAAAGAAACCGCGGTTGTTGCCGGCATCAGGCATCAGCATCCGGCACCAGGCGCCATCGTCCTGCATACTCACGGCCGGAATTTTTACCCGCACCCTGAATTCGCCGGCAGGATCTTCCAGATCGGTGACCACGCCTATCTGCAGTCCGCGTACGCCGGGTGTCAGGCCCGCAGCGGGTAAGGGTTGTATGTCGTTTTCTTTTGCAAAATTTTCCGGCGATGCGCCAAATTGCACATCGGTGGTCCAGGAGCCGCCAACAAACTCATGGCGAACACCGGTTGCCAGCGCATTGCCGTTGAATCGTTTGCCCACACCATCCAGCTTGATGGTTTGCCCGGGCCTGATGCCCGAAAAACCCCGGAACCGCACTTTGCCTCTTATCTTGGCCAGCTTACTTTTTAGCAACTGTGCATCGGCCCAGGCCTGCAGTTGGGCTTCTTCTGTGCTGCCGCCATGAAGCAATGTGTAGGCGCTGTTTTGTGCAATGGAAGACAGTGCTGCTGATGAAAGATTTCCCTGTTCTTCAACACCGGGGTCCGTTGCCGAAACTTCCGTCAACGCCTGGTCGCTGTGGTTCCAGGCTTTTGTTACCACCTCGCTGTATTGCTGACGTGCATCCATTTCCGCATCAAATTCCAGGATGGTGGCGCCGTAAAGAAGTTCTACTGCTGCCGTCTCTTCCACTACCGGTTTTTTTGCTTCCAGCTTTCCGTCAAGCGTATAACAAAACAAGCCGTTGGCTTCAGCCCTAGTTACCAGAAAATCCCAATCGCTTGCATGGTATTGCAACAATTGTTTGTGTAAATGATTAGTAGGGCCGATGTCAGCTTCCAACCCATAAGCCGCGGCCAGTTCTTCAATAATTTCGCTGTCCTTTTTATCGGTGAAATAGCGACTCTTTAACTGCGTTGTCATGCGAACGGCTTTGTCCTGTACATCCAGCAGCAAAACCGGGCTTCCTTTTTCGCGAATGCGGATGGCATGCTTGATAACAATGCCACGAAACAGGAGGCTTTCCTGCGTATCCAAACCGCCCCAGAGTTCCAGGTTTTTGCCGGGGATAAAAAGGTCTTCGTTACTGGCGGGAAAATCCGATGCGGCCGCGCTGCCATCGAGCAATACCAGGTGTAGACGGGCAATACGGCCCACCTGCCTTGTGACCACGGCACTGGTAAGGTTAAAGGAACGGGGCACTACCTCACCCTCAACCCTAACCGTAAACGTTACTACGCTGGCGCCGGAAGGATTTACTGGTATCGTTCTGGCTGTACTCATTTTACGGCTTTAGCGAGGGGTGGAAAAAACAAGGCTTGCCCGGTTTGCAATTCCCGGAAGTTGGTTAGCCCATTGGCCCTGGCCACTTCCAGGTAAAGCTTTTCATCGCCATAGATCTGGTAGCACATCAGGGGCAGCGATTCGCCTTCTTTTACCAACCGCACATGGGTAAGATCCGGAGAAGACGCTTCTGTTACCGCTGCATTCTCCTGGTCGGGTATGTGCTCCTTGAAGGCGCATTTTACCGAAGCCCGCAAGGGTGTGCCATCGGGCTTAAATATTTTGTACGTAACATTCAGGCTTTGCAGGCGGCACTTAAAAATTTCGGTGCCCCAGGTCAATTGTACATAAGGCGGCTCGTGCTTTTCGCCAACGTAGTTATAGACTACTGTCTTCAACTCTTCGATCTTTTGTTTTACATCCAGCTTAACCGCCGCACTTACAGGATTACCGGCCGGAAAACCATCGGGTGGCAGCACGCCGGTGCCATCCAGGATAAATTCTACATCCATGGTTTGCGGCTGGCTGTAGTTGTATTCTACCTGGCTGCCTTCTTTGCCAGGCGCATTTTTGTCAACATATTCGATGGCATAATTGCGCACAAATGTTTCGGGATTGATCTGCACGGCAAACCGCCCCAGGCTACCCGTACGGAAGTCGGGTTTTTGAAAACCCTCAATGATCATTTTCTCCAGCTTGCCCGGCAGCATTTAACGTTCCTCCTTTTCTTTTAACATGCGCATTACTTCTTCCACGCAAAGCCGAACGATCTTTTCCATTTGCTGCGGTGGCAGGGCTGCACCTTGCGTTGCTACGGGGCCGCTGCGGCTCCCATTAGTTTGTTCCGACACATTGGCCGTGATCTGGATCTCGTTGATAACAACAGGCATGATTTATCGTCCTAAAGGTGAAAAATAGCTGTACGAAAGCACCATCGTTTCAATCACCACTTCGCTTTTTTCGGCACCAAACGAAGAAAGCTCCCACTTGATAGGGATGGCGTTGAACACCCGCCACACGTAAACCGGTGCATGCACTTCATCCAGTAAACTGATGGCGAGGTTGAGTGGCTTGAAATCAAAATTTTCAATGGCATCTTTGCACCAGCGGTACAATTCGGTATGCAGGAAAAGTCCCCGCTTCAGCGTGATGTCGGAGAAAGAAGCCTTGGTGGGCAACTTGTGCTGAAAGCGGTTTTCGCCGCCTTCGCTGACCGTGTCCACGTTCATGCTCATGGAAAGACCTGACACTTCCTGGAACCGCACATCATAAGGCGTTTGCGGGAAGAGCTCAAAGCTGACCAGGAAATGAAAACCGGTTAGCGGGTATTGAAATTTTTCCATCGCCATGTTATGCTACTTCAATCGACAAGCCTTCGTGTGCCAGCTCCAGGGTTTCAATGGCCACTTCGTTGCCATCAGCCTTCAGGTCCGAAGACTGCACTTTGACGGGGAAGGCGTTCTTTACCTTCCAGATCATCACCGGCTCGTGCGATTCGTTGAGCAGGGAGATGATCACATCTCGCCGTTCGATGGTGTTCAACTGAACGGTATTGAGCCATTCAAAATATTCGTTATCGTTGGCGAAGGTTCCCCGCTTTAAGGTGATGTTGGAGAACTTTTCAAGGCCCGGCATTTTCAGCTTGCTGTATTCGAGACTGGCACCATCGCGGTACTCGATCACTTCGAGGCTGCGGTCCAAACCGGTCACCTCGGTAAAGCCGATGCGGCTTCCGCCCCATTCAACGCGAAAGTGAAACTTCGGCAAAGGATAATTGGCCATGTGGGTTGTTTTTGGTTTAATGATTACGACTGGTTGATCTATCTAACGTTATCGGACAACGTTTTTAGGACTGCTGCATCATGTGGGAGAACCGAAGAATAATAAATTCTGCCGGCCGCACAGCCGCCATGCCGATCTCCACGATCAGTTTTCCTTCCAGGATATCTTCCGGGCTCATGGTAGTACCTAAGCCACAGGCCACGTAAAATGCATGCTCAGGCTTGGCGCCAGCCAAAGCACCCTGCCGCCACAAAACGGTCAGAAAGTTGGAGATCATCGCTCTTACTTTGGCCCAGGTGTTGGCCTCGTTAGGTTCAAACACAAACTGTCCCGTAGCTTTTTTACAGGCTTCTTCCACCATGTTAAAAAGACGGCGTACCGGTACATAACGCCATTCATTGTCGTTACCTGCCAGGGTTCTTGCCCCCCATACCAAAATACCACGACCTGTGAACGGCCGGATAACGTTTATCGACTTACCCGAACCCGGGTCTACATTCAGTTTATCCTGGATATCATTGGTCACCTTAAAGGTCAGGTCACTAACAGCATTCAAGCCTACGTTGGCTGGAGCTTTCCATACACCGCGGGAAGCATCCACCGTTGCATAAATGCCCGCCACCGAGGAGCTGGGAGGGAGTACCACGCCAAACTGGTCGAGTGCCAGCTTTAATTTGCTATACGCCGCTGTGTTCCCTGATTTAATGCCCGAAAGCGCCATGCCATTCAACCCGCCGGCGGCCCCATTGACCTGGTGCACAACGGCTACCTGTCCTTCATCGTAACGGTAGCGAAGCGTGGTGCGCAGGTTGGGAAAATAAGCCGCACCGTAGCGGATAAACGGCGAAGTGATACCGTTGCGAAACGCCAGTACTGCAGCGTCCACGTCACCACTTGTTTCCAGCGTTTCGCCGGTATCAAATACATCCATGATACAGAACCGGTCCTGCAAGGCATTGCACTGCGCCAGCGCATTGTTTTGCAAGGTGTAGTATTCCGCCTGCACCATTTTTTGTCCTTCAGGAAAAACAATCAGCGTGGGTTCGTCTTCTTTGGCAAGCGACTGCAGGCCGGTGTCCAATTCGTCAAAAACAAGGGCATCACCTAGTGGCTTGTATGGACCCACCGATACTACGTAACAGGGACCGCCACCGTTGGCAAAATAGGCCTGCAGGGCATAATACACAAGGTGGCGTGAGGCAGCCGCATTAAAGGCAACCGAGATGGTTTCGCGGACCGTATTGCCCGACGCATCCTGCTCTTCTTCAAACGTAATCTCCAGTTCGTCTTCTTCCTGTGCCCGCCCAAAAAACCGCTCATACTCCAGCAGCGAAGTAATACGGGTAGGCTTGTTCGTGAGGTCAATGCCGTTCCTGTCGAGTGCCTTTTCGGTATAACCGATAAAAGCGGGAATCGCCGTTTCACCGGCTGCTACCGAAGGTGGAAGTTTGGGAACCTCCTCCACATAAACACCCGGGGTTCTGTACGTTGTTGCCATGATGTGATAGTTTAATAGTTTAAAAACATCTCTGCGCTCAGGTAAGTAAAATCGTTTTGTGCAGTGCGGCCCAGTCGCTGCGCCGGCGGGTTGGGCAGCGGCGCCAGTTTGCTGACCGAATCGGAAAAAGAAAGCTCCAAAGTTTCCACGGGATCCTGCGAAAGTGGTATCGGCCGGCTGGAAACAAATGCATTGCCCTCTAACGCAAAGGCATAGCCGGAATCACCGGTGTCGGTAATGGCCGTTGCCCGCTGGTCCTTACGGTGGTACTTCCACAACACGCTTCTTGCCGGGAAGTGGATTACATAATCAGCCGACCGTATCTCCTCCCCTGCCGTTAAAAAAGCGTAAGGGTTGGAAGCGGCCAGGTGATTGAAGATCTCAATCACACCAAAAACTTCGCCCCGCCGAAAGGCCGGGTCGTAATACACCAATGCTTTTTCGCCGTTCACGTCCACCACGTATTTGCCTGGTGGCAATGACGTAAGGTTAACAACTACCTCCGGCTGCACTGTATCCCATTCTTCCACCGTTGGCGTAAGGGCCGGCACATCAAATGCTGGCGTGGTCTCGTTGCAGTTAAAGCCAAATACATTGATGGTGATTGTTTGGGCCGGTATGGACAGCGCAAACAGGTAACTGCCTGTACTATACACAACCCGGTCGTTGGCAGTGGGATACTGTCGCTCCCCTTCGCCGCGGGCCTTCCATAGTTTGGTATTGGAAAGCTCCGATGCGGCAGAAGCCGTCGTGTTTTTAAGGGCCTCAAACACTTTGTTGCCGGTGCCTGTTACCCATTCGCCTTGCTGGTACGATTTGCCAACGGTAAATTTTTTCAATGGCCTGGCGCCAAAACGCAGGCCTTTGGGTTGCCAGATGGCTTTGTTGGTCAACTGGCCAACGCCGGTGCTGGTATGCTTGGTCAGGGCTTCAAATACCTGCTCATTTGATTCTCTTTCCACCAGGTTGCCCGGTACATAGTCTTTGCCAGCGGCAAACGGTGCCACCGGCGCAGTAAGGAAAAGCGTTCCGCCTTTTTGATTATTTGTCAGGTTGCTAAACGAATATTTCATACCCGGTACCAGGTCCAGTGCCGTTAGGTTTAAGAACTGGCTGGCCGTTTGCACGGCCAGGAACCGCAGTGGCGTTTTCCCAAAATCAGCCCTGAAATAAGTTTGTGTGCCGGTGTTCATTGCCGGTGTGTACACACCAGGCGTTTTTTCTCTGGCTTTGCAATAAGCAAGATACCGGCTGCCGCTTTTGCGCCACACCACACCCATCTTTTGCAACAGTAATGCTGTGTCGGCAGCAGGCACCAGTTCGACATCTTCGGTTCGGCCGTTGCTGTAATATTCGTGCAGCAACTCAATGGTGAACAATATGGAATAATGTATGGTCATGCTGGCTGCGGAACTTCGTTGATGGTGATGTCTGTGATGGCTGGTCCCTCCAGTCCCGGGGTATCATCTTCAATGGCAACCAGACGCATTTTGTATAAGACCGAAGGCAGGTATTTTCCGCCCAGTGTTCCCCACAAATGATTTACCTGTTCAAAATTCATGGTTACCATATCACAAACCAATTGTTCGATGCGGGGGTCCAGCCGCCCTTCGGCCGAAGAAGGTGAGTTGCGGTGGTCAATCACATTTTTTTGCTGGAAAAATTGGATGATCAGCGACAGGTATTGCAGGGCCACATCATAAGAGTTGTGCACCACCGAAAAAAGGCAATAGAGATTGAGATAGACCTTGGGATTGCGGTATTCGATCCGGTCGTTGACCTTTACATAATTCTGCACCGGCTTTGATATGCGGTCTTCTTCCAGGTTCACCAGGGTTAGCACCGCCTTGCCCTGCAGATTGGTTCCGTTGTTACCGGGTTCGGGGTCCAGTGCCCTTGCCACATTGCCCAGCACCACAAACCGCATGGTGGGGTCCTGGGAAGCGATCTTTCGGGACAGGTATTTATTGACTTCGTTGGCAACAAACTTTAGTGCGTTGTCTATCATAAGCGATTGCTTTCAATGTCCGCAATAGGGTCAGAACAGCATCTCTTGCAACAGGTCACTCATTTCAAAACGTACGGAAAAACCATTTTACGAAAGGCAGTGTAAACAACGGGAACAGGACAGAGAAACAAGCAGGTTAAAACAGAGTCTGGATTATCGTAACTGGTAAAACACAAGGCAGGAAAAAGGAGTGTCGGTGCAAAACTTAAAAACGCACAAGGCAGGTGACACAGGCAGGTGTTTCGTTTCCTTCGTAATGACACATTAAAATAAATGTATTTTAAATACAAAAACAAACCCTTTGGCCTGAATCTTTTTTTACGCAAGCAGGCAGAACCATTCCTTTTACGAAAATAACGTAGAAATACGCATCTACCTAACAAGCATGAATAACCGTTTCTTTTTTCTGGACGAGACAGATCTGGCTTTTCGAGAAAGGCATGAAAACCGATGGCTATAGCAGTTGAAAATGCGGGGCGTGCTGCGATGCATTGTGGATGGTTTCTGCCCGGCAAAAAAAAGGCACAAATCTACATAAGGCAGGTCATTGCGTATCCTTCACAGAACGGCTGAACATGTATGAGGTATGAAGCCATTTGCACACTTGCTTTAACCAGCTTTTGTCTGAAGAAAGCTGTGCCCGAGGCTCAAACTTCAAACGGTTAACGTCAACAGTTTTTTATGGGTAAGGCAGCGACAGGCTAAACCTGTTTTGTCCTCCGGCAAGCCCTATCTTCGTCTCCCAAACACCACGCCATGAAAACCCCCGACCTGGCACACCTGCTTACGCAGGCGCCTGTTGCCATCTGCATCGTAAGCGGTCCCCAGTACATCGTAGAACTGGTGAATGAACGCATGTTACAGTTCCTGGGGCGAACGGACGCTATATTGGGCAAACCGCTGGGTGAAACGCTTACCGAAGTAAAGGAACAAGGGCTGCTTTCGATACTCGAACAGGTTCGTACCACCGGCGAACCTTTTTACATCAACAATTTCCCCGCTGTCATCCTGATCAACGGAGTACGGGAACCACGCTATTTTAATCTTGTTTTCAAGCCCTATTACATAACCGCAGAGGAGAAAAAACCCTCCGGGATCTTTTGCGTGGCACACCATGTTACGGAAGCGGTGCTGGCGCAGAAAAAGCTGGAAGAAGAAAAGCTGCATACGACACTGGCCCTGGAAACAGGAGAACTGGGCATGCTGTCTACCAACTGGCAGGAGCAAACCGTTTCGGCCGATAAGCGGGCTCTGGAGATTTTTGGCTTTACCGAACCACAGCCGATGGAAACGTTTATGAGCCGCTTGCATCCCGACGACCTGCACATCCGCGAAAAAGCCGTCCGGGAAAGCGAAGCCACGGGCATTATTGACTTTGAGGTGCGACTGGTGATCCCTGGCGTCAACGTCCGCTGGATGCGCAGCCGCGGCAGTATGCGTAGAAATGCAGAAGGTGTCATCATTGGCTCGTTTGGTGTGGTGCAGGATGTAACCGCACAAAAAGAATATGCGCTGAACCTGCAGCAGCAAGTAGCAGAGCGTACGGCCGAACTGGAGGTTAGCAACAAAGCCCTGCAGCAACTGAACGCTGATCTTTTACGGTCCAATGCAGCGCTGGAAGAATTTGCCCGGGCCGCCTCCCACGATCTGAAAGAACCCGTTCGGAAAATGCAGGTATTTGCGAGCCGCCTCCGGCAAACCCTCGACAGCCGGCTTAGCGAAGAAGAAAAACTGATTTTTGGGCGAATGGAAAACGCCGCGGGCCGCATGGCGCTGCTGGTAGATGACCTGCTCGAATATTCTCATTTAAATCACACACCGCAGGAGAGGGAAGCGGTGGACCTGAACGATAAGATCTCCCGTATTTTATCTGACCTGGAATTATTGGTTAGCGAAAAAGAAGCGACGATTAAAATAGACAACCTCCCAACGGTTATGGGTTACCGTCTCCAGTTGCAACAGCTTTTTCAAAACCTGCTGACAAATGCCTTAAAATACACAAGGGCGGGAGTGCCACCGCATGTACGCATTACGGCGGAAATGGTAAAGAGGGAAGACCTGCCCCTTACGTTGCAGCCGGGTGCCAATCACCAGCACTATCACCGCATTCGTGTGAGCGACAACGGCATTGGTTTTCATCCCGGCGATGCTGAAAAGATTTTTCATGTTTTTACCCGCCTGCACGGCAAAGAAAAATATGCAGGCACCGGCATCGGGCTTTCCATTGCCAAAAAAGTAGCCGAAAACCACGAAGGCTTTTTGTATGCGGAAGGCGAACCGGGTAAAGGTGCGACGTTTACCGTGTTACTACCAGTACAATTATAGAGTAGGCAGTAGGCAGTAAGCATTAGGCAGTAAGGAATCCTGCCGTTTACTGCGTACTGCATACTGCGTACTGCTTACTTCAGCTTCACCTTCTTCACGCCTTCATTGGTGATCGTTACCGGTTTGATCAGGCCTTTTTCGTCAAACTCCATTTTGTCGATACAAACCACGCGGTGGTCGCGGCCTTCGTTGGGGATGGGCCGGCGGTGGTAAACAATGTACCACTCGTCCTTACCGGGAACTTGCAGCACTGAGTGGTGACCGGCACCGGTAGCAATGCTGGGATCCTGCTGTAAGATGGTACCAATGCGTTCGAAAGGTCCCATGGGCGAATCGGCAATAGCATAGGCCACGCGGTAATCAGGACCGGTCCAGCCGCCTTCTGACCACATGAAATAATACTTGTTGTTCTTTCGAAACATCACGGGTCCTTCCACGTATCCTTTGGGCGTCACTTCTTTTACCAGCTTACCGTCTTCAAACGGCACCAGGCCGGTGAAGTCTTTGTTCAGCTTACCAACGTTGCAACGTCCCCAGCCACCGTAAAAGATGTAGTACTGGCCATCCACATCCTGGAAGACGGTCTGGTCGATAGGCTGGGCAGCGTTGTAATATTGGTTGATGAGCGGCTTGCCCAGGTAATCCTTGTAAGGCCCTTCGGGTTTGTCGGCGACGGCAATGCCTATACCGCCCAGCGTATCATCTACCGGATTCGGGTCACCGCCAGCTTTTCTGCGGGCCGCACTTTGTATGTCGTTGGCGGAAAAGAAAAGATAGTACTTGCCGTCCTTCGGCACCAGGGACGGCGCCCACATGGCCATGTAGGCCCACTTTATACTGCCGGTATCAACAATGCGTTCGTGCTTTGTCCAGTTCACCAGGTCTTTGCTGGAAAAAGCATCCATAAAAACCTGTTTTCTGTAGGCGGATGAAAATGTGGGAAAGATCCACGCCCTGTCCTTGATCATGATCGCTTCGGGATCGGCATACCAGCCGGGAAAGATGGGGTTTCCGGAGGTTTGTTTGCCTTCGGTTTGCGGCACTGTTTTGTTGGCACAGGAAGCAACTAGTATTGCCAGCAGACTATAAAATGCAATTTTCACCTTCATACGTTTTGTTGTTTAATACACTACTTAGCTTCTATTTTTCATTTAACGCACCTTCAACTGAGAAAAGCCAGTGTTCTGTCTAAAGATAAGTGTAGAGCAATTGTACTTCTTTTCAATTCACAGCCACACACGGGATGACTTCATTTCCACATCAAAATGGTTTACTACCTGAAGTGTGCGACAGATTAAATCACACCAATTAATGGCTTAAAGGTTAGCAGGTGCCCATTCAATTCTTTTGAATTCATTGTTGACTATTCAACCTCATTTTTTATTTCATCAATCGGATCGCTTATTCATCCTCCACATACCGTTACTGCAGGACAAAACCAAAGGATAAATTTAACGAAAGCTGCCCTGCCCGTTTTGCTTTGTTGTATCCGTTTTTGGCACAACCCGGTTTCCTTGATTTCCTTGTTGCAAAGGCAAAAGATTCAAATTCATTGGCGCATTTCCTTGTCCCTGGTTCACGTCAATGGTCAGAGGCATATTTTTCAGGTCTGCTTCCTTCATGTTTTCAAATACCATTTCAAACACGTGAAGGGTAACCTGGTCTTCCTCTTTTTGGTAATGCACCATCTCTACGGTGCTATCTTTAATGAATTTGTAGACCTTGTTAATGTCTTCGTTGTCGGCATCCTTTGTAAACGAAACCAGGGTATAACTTTTGTTCAACAAACCCTCCACGCTTCGCCTGAATGTCTTCAAAACACTGGGATATTCATCATCTACCGTAACCGTTTTCATGGCTGCGTAAATAACGGAAGGCTTATCGGCTGCGCCTTGTAAATTCTGGTTACTCATGTTTTGTTGTTCCACCTCTATGCCTTTTGTTTCCACGTATTTTTTTAAAAAATTCGTGAACGGGGTTTGCGCCCATGTGTTCATCGTGCTTACCAGCAGCAACAAGAGAAATTTAAAATGCATATGCAGTTTGATTTAGTTGAACAATGCTTTATTCGGCTCCGCTCCCATTTGGAATACCAACCTCCCACCCTTCATTAACTCACTGTGAAGCAAAACCGGTTTCTTTAGTGCCAAGCCATTCAGCGTAACAGCTTGCACGTACACGTTTTCCTTGCTTTGGTTTTTGGCTTCAATGGAAAACAGCTTTCCATTCTCCAATTTGATGGTTGCCGACTTTACCAGCGGGCTGCCGATGCTGTATTCGCCGGACGCAGGTGCTACGGGATAAAACCCTAATGCACTGAAAAGATACCAGGCGCTCATTTGCCCGCAGTCATCGTTGCCACCCAGTCCATCCACCGTGGGTTTGTACATTTTCGGGATGATCATCCGCACTTTTTCCTGCGTCTTCCAGGGCTGGCCCGTCCAGTTGAAAAGATAGGCCACGTGGTGCGAAGGTTCGTTGCCGTGCACATAATTACCAATGATGCCGTCACGGGTAATGTCTTCCGTTTCGGCAAAATATTTATCCGGAAGGTCCATGGTAAAAAGGGAATCAAGATGCGCAGCAAACCGCTCCTTCCCGCCCATCATGCGAATCATTTCGGCGGGGTCGTGCGGCACATACAAGCTGTAGTTCCAGGCATTGCCTTCAATAAAGCCTGACTGGTGAGTATTGAGCACATCAAACTCTTTTTTAAAGCTTCCATCGGCAAGGCGTGGCCGCATAAAACCTGTCGACGCATCATACACATTTTTGTAATATTGCGATCGCTTTAAAAACTCCTCGTAAATAGCCTTTCGTCCCAGCTTTTTGGCCATCTGTGCAATGCACCAGTCGTCGTAGGCATATTCCAACGTTTTTGACACCGAACTGCCGCTCCTGTCTTCGGGCACATAGCCCAGTTGCATGTACCACTCCAGTCCTTCGTACTGCCGGTTGCGGGCCGTGGTCACACAGGCGTCCAAAAGCGCATGCGCATCAACGGTAGTGGCGCTCTTCATCACCGCATCGGCAATCACCGGCACACTATGGTAACCGATCATGCACCAGTTTTCGTTGGCATAATGGCTCCACACCGGCAGCATGTTGTGGGCACTTTGCCGGTAATGCTCCAGCATGGAGCGAACCATATCGCTGTTGCGTTTTGTGTTGATGATGGTAAACAAGGGGTGCAGGGCCCGGTAGGTATCCCAAAGCGAAAACGTGGTGTAGTTGGTAAACCCTTTGGCAGTATGAATATTCTGATCAAGCCCTTTGTAACGACCGTCCACATCGCCATAAACAATAGGGCCTAAAAACGCATGGTACATGGCCGTGTAGAAATTGACCTTTTCCCCTTCATCAATCGGCTGCATGTCGATGCGACCAAGCATCCTGTTCCACTCCTCCTGGCCGGCCTTTTTTACCTTGTCAAAATTCCAGTGTGGTACTTCGGCCCGCATGTTGGCAAGGGCCCCTTCCGTGCTTACAGGAGAAAGGGCCACTTTCAACAGCACCTGTTCGCCGTCCTTTACATCCATGTCAAAATAGGCCCTTAACTGCCGGTCGATCATTTCGCGGAAGTTGTTGCGGATATTGAACTTGCCCCAGAAGCCGCGGTAGATATTGTTGCCGCCGGCATCGCGGTAGCCAAATGATGTAAACGGTTTGGAAAGCGCAATGGCAAAATAAACCGTTCGTGTTTTGGCCCAGCCATTGGTCTGGCGGTAGCCGGTGATCAGCGTATCGTTCTCTACCCTGACAAAGGTCCAAACGTTTTTGTTGTTGTGATTGTAGATGCCGGATACCAGGTCGAGCAGGATATGCCCCTTGCCGCCCTTGTTGAACGTGTAGCGGTGCATGCCCACCCTGGTGGTGGTAGTCATCTCTGCATCGATGTTATGGTCATCAAGCTTAACGCGGTAATAATTCGGTTCCGCTTTTTCGTTGTCGTGTGAAAAGGCAGAGCGGAAACCGGAAGCAGGATCGGTGGCCACGCCGGGATTGAGTTGCAGCGCACCTACCGTGGGCATGATCAAAACATCACCCAAATCGGAATGCCCCGTGCCGCTGAAATGCGTGTGGCTGAAACCTACGATTGTTTTGTCAGTGTACTGGTAACCTGCGCAGTACTTGTACATGTCTTTGTTGTACCGGCCGTTCGCTTCGTATTGCAGGGTGTCGGTATCGGGACTCAGTTGCACCGCACCAAAAGGGACAGTGGCGCCGGGATAAGTGTGTCCCATTTTTTCAGTACCGATAAAAGGGTTGACGTATTGAATGTAATTTTTGTCGCCTTTTTGCGCCTGTGCAGCGAGACTGCATCCAGCTGCTACTAAAATAAAACTGCTAAGAACTTTGTTTTTCATTTTTTCTTTTCCTTGGTGCTTTATCAAAATAACTGTTTTGTTCTCTGTTTGCCCGGGCCTTGCAAGATCGTCGCCTATACCCCTTCCTTTATGAATGCTTTATTGCGGGAAACCCTTCTTCTATTTGTCGATTGCTATAAAAGCTGCTTACCGGTAAGCCAGTTCCAATGCCGGATTTTTTGCGTAGTCCACCCACAATTCGTCTACCGTTTTGCCAGCGAGGATTTTCCAGGTATCGGCTGAATACGTTTTGGTGCGCAGGGCTGCATCCAGTTGTTTCACCAGGTCATTCCTGTTATTTTTCTCCAGCCAAACCAAAAAGCGGGCTGTAATGCGATAGGCGTTGTTGTAGTGCTGCGAAGGATTGAAATCAGGCATTGACCAATTGGCCGCTTTGTTGCTCAATCCCATTTGATAGCGCACATAATCTGCAATGCCTTCGGTAAGCCAGGGAACGCCTGCATCATAACCATAACCCTGCGCCAGGTGCATCACCTCGTGGGTAACCACATCAATATCTTCAGGGTTTTGCGCAAACCATACAGGGCTATAACGCACCATGTTGCCAAGTGCGGCAGCGACACCCTGGTAAGTTGGGTCAACCAGGAAAACAACGGTTTTGGGAGCTTGTGGGTTGTAGTGTTCCACCTGTTTTGGATAAACGTTGAAAAAGGTTTCTATCATCCGCCTTTTCAATGTGCTGTCAAAGTTGGGTGACTGCACATAAAACAGCAAGGTGTAACCGTTTTTCACAACGGAGTCCTGGCTGAAGATGGTTTTGCTGAAATCAACATCCCATCCCCCGTTGTTGGCTGCCTGGCGGGCCACTTCCTGTTTGCTATTTTCAATCATGTCGTGATAAGAGAGGATAAAGATGCCGTTCATTAAAAACCGCACATCCTTTTCAATTGATGCCTTCGGCTTTTGAAAATGATCAGCGCCGAAGCGAAGCAAGTTGCCCCAACGCTGTGCCACCTCCTTGTAGGTAGGATCAACGACGATGATACCCTTCCTGAAATTTTTGATGGTACCAGTATCTGCCTCCTGCGCCCTGCATTCGTCAAAAAAGGCGTTGATCAAACGCTCCTTCACCTCTTTCTTTAATCGCGGTGCTTTGTTGTAAAACAGTAAGGTATAGCCATCTCGCACAATCGAATCTTTACTGATAATATCATCCTTGTCAAAACGGGTCCATTCGAAATTCTGGCTGTGCAGGTCGCAAGAAAGCAATATTGTCAACAGGCAAAAAAGGGCTGGATAGTAAATTTTCATTCGTTGTGTTTTAGTTGTTTTTAGCGCCTGCGGTAACACTCTCTTTACAGGCCCGTACCTGGCTTTCTACCAACTTGTTTTCGTCCGGGCGGCTCAGCACACCTGTGGTGTCTGCAGCGGCGTTTGCATAAACGCCGAACTGCATAAAAACAAAAAAGGCTTCTTCAGCATTGGTCACCTCACCATTCACGATGTTAACCGGCTTTACCGTCCGGACGCCATGTCCTTTGATAAGCACTACAGGCTGATCCCGCTGGTAGGTTTCAAGCGTTGTGTTTCCCCTGTCGTCATATATTTTGTTGCCTTTGCTGTCTGTTGTCCAACTGGGCGACCGGTCAATCACCTGTTTAATTTCCTGCCGGCGACCCGCCGTGTCTACATAATAGTAGACTGCGCCAACTTTATTGTAATATTCTTCCCGCACCTGCAGCACCAACAGTCCGTTTTCGGGGAATCGATACACCGGCCGGCCGTCTTCCGTTTCTGGTTGCACACCGCATTTTTCGCCATACACCACATGCAGCGTTCCGCTGTACCCTTCCGGAATTAAAAAGATAGGCAGTGTCGATTCCGCTTCCGGAACTTTTGCGGAACGGCATCCAGCAGGCATAAGCAACGGCATTGCTAGAATGCCGGATAAAAAAAATGAAATGGCGGTAAATAATTTATTTCTCATGCAGGTATTTTGGTTTTAGGAAATTTTTCTTTGTGTAAATGTGGTTGCAGTTGGCAATAAAAGATTTCCATTCTTTTTAGTGCAGAAATAAAAAACCGCAGGCCGACGAACGGCCCGCGGGTAAAACGACTGCTATGTGAGAAGACTACGTTTTGTCGAATTTGTGTCCGTCATTTTTGACTCTTATTGAATGGCCGGATTGGCCACATATTCCTGCCACAAGGTGTCCACATTCTTACCGGTCAGCTCCGTCCAGGTAGCATCGGAATAGGTGCGTTTGCGGGCTGCATTGTCCAACAACTTCACAAAATCCTTGTTGTATTTCTGCGTAATCCAAACAAAAAAACGGGCAGTAATGCGGTAGGCGCTGGTGTACTTGTGATCGGGTTTCAGCGCCGGCATGCTCCAGTTGGCTTTTTCGTTATTAAAGCCTTCCGTGGCCCGCACATAGTCAGCAATGCCTTCGGTTACCCAGCCGGGTACACCGCGGTACCCATAGCCTTGCACCAGGTGCATCACTTCATGTGTTACCACGTCCAGGTCTTCAGGGTTTTTATCAAACCATGCCGGGTTAAACCGTACGGTAGAACCACCCGCTTCCGCAACGCCGTTGTAAGTAGGGTCAATAAAGAATGTCACCTTTTTCGGGCTTTCGCTGTTGTACTTGGCAATGAGCTTGGGATACTGCATAAAATAGGCATCCACCAGGCGTTGTTTCAAGGCTGCATTGATGGTGCTTTCTTCATCGCGGAAGATGAGGGTGAGCCCGTCTTTGGCAATGGTATCAGGCCTTGTATAATTCTGCAGCTTGGCCTCCGGCTTCCTGTCTTTTACGCGGTTGTACATGGCGGCATCGTCTTTCGAAAACGAGTACGGCGCACTGGCTTCATCGGTTCCTCTTTTGGTATTGGGACTGCTGGCCATCACAAAATTCAGCACACCACCTTTTTGCAATTCATCATGCGGTAGCCAGTTTTTTGTCCAGGGCTTTCCGTTTAGCGTTACGCTTTGTACATAACGGTTGGAATCGGAATTGTTCGGTGCATTGATCACCAGTTTTTTTCCGTTTTGCAACGTAACCGTCATCTTCTTAAACAGTGGCGCACCCATTACATACTGGTTTGTTCCCGGTGTTACAGGGTAAAAACCCATGGCCGAAAACACATACCAGGCCGAGGTCTGGCCGTTGTCTTCGTCGCCGCAATAGCCATCGGGTGTGGCCTTGTACAAACGGTTCAAGCTTTCGCGAACCCAGTATTGCGCTTTCCATGGTTGTCCGCCATAGTTGTACAAATAGATCATGTGCTGGATGGGTTGGTTGCCGTGTGCATACTGCCCCATGTTGGCGATCTGCATTTCGCGGATCTCGTGGATCACACCACCATAACCGCTTTCGTCGAAATGCGGTGGTTGGGAGAACACCGAATCCAGCATGCCGATAAAGGCTGCATTGCCACCCATCAGGTCACGTAGTCCGGCCACATCTTGGAACACACTCCAGGAGTAATGCCAGCTATTGCCCTCGGTAAACGCATCACCCCATTTCAGCGGGTTGAAATCTTTTAAGAACTCACCGCTCCGCAACCGGGGACGCATCAGCTTTGTTTGCTTGTCGTAAAGGTGACGGTAGTTCAGCGAACGTGTAGCATACAACTCCTGTTCTTCTTTCGGACGATTCAATGCTTTTGCCAATTGGTAAATGGTAAAATCGTCGTAAGCATATTCCAGCGTTCTGGCTGCATTTTCATTCACCCGTACATCATAAGGCACATAACCAAGGTCGTTGTAAAAACGTACACCGGCACGGCCTACGGCAGTCATCGGGCCTTCGTTGTTGGCGCCGTGCAGCAGGGCTTCGTAAAGTGTGTTGATGTCATAGCCACGCAGTCCTTTAATGTAAGCATCAGAAACCACCGAAGCAGAGTTGTTACCGATCATGATGTTGGCGTAACCCGGACTGCTCCACTCAGGCAGCCAGCCGCCTTCTTTGTAATCGTTGATCAGGCCTTCCTGCATTTCGCGGTTGATGTTGGGGAAAGCAAAATTGAGGAAGGGGTACAGGGCCCGGAAGGTGTCCCAAAAGCCGGTGCCGGCAAACATATACCCGGGTTTAACGTCTCCGGTATACGGACTCCAGTGCTGCATTTTACCGGCTGCATCCATCTCGTATAGTTTGTGTGGGAACTGCAAGGCACGGTACAAACAAGAATAGAAGGTACGGGTCTGGTCAACCGAACCACCTTCCACCTGTAGTTTGGAAAGCTGCTTGTTCCAGGCTTCTTTGGCTTTACGGCTGGTGGCGTCAAAATTATCACCCGCTAGTTCACGTTTCAGGTTCAGGTCCGCCTGCTCAATGCTGATAAAAGAAGACGCCACTTTCAGGTGCACCTTCTCTCCTTTTACGGTTTTAAAACCTATGGCAGCACCGGCATGGTTGGCAGTTGTTTCCACCGAATCGGCCAGCAAGCCGTTGCCGTTCCAGGCCCTTGAGAAAGAAAAATCTTTATCGAGATAGATAACAAAATAATTTTTGAAGTTCTTCAGCGGGCCACGGCTATAACGACTGCTGTAGCCAACGATCTTTCTTTCGGAAGGAATGATCTTTACATACGATCCACGGTCGAAAGCATCGATCACAATGTAAGAGCTATCGGCCTTGGGAAAGGTAAAGCGAAACTGGGCCGCTCTTTCTGTTGGCGTAATTTCTGTCGTTACATCGGCATCGGCCAGGTACACACTGTAATAATAAGGCTTGGATACTTCTGCCTTGTGTGAGAACCAGCTGGCCCGGTCGTCTTCTTTGTACTTTAACTTACCCGTTACCGGCATAATGGAAAACTGGCCGTAGTCATTCATCCAGGGCGAAGGCTGGTGGGTTTGCTTAAAACCGCGGATCTTATCCGAAGCATAGGTATAGGCCCAACCATCTCCCATCTTGCCAGTTTGCGGCGTCCAGAAGTTCATGCCCCAGGGCACACAGATCGAGGGGTAGGTATTGCCGTTAGAAAGCGACGGTTTGGAATCTGTTCCCATCAGCGGGTTTACCCATTCCACCGGGTCGGTAACACGGGTGACCAACTGCGCATTCACAAAAAAAGAAGCAGCCAGGGAGGCCATCAAAAAATAGTTTTTCCTTTTTCTCAACATCATTCAAATTGTTTGCTTGTAAGCTTTTGGTGTTTTGTAAAATAATTGATCAGCGAAAACCTGCTCATTCCCGAAATGGAAAGATCGAAGGCGAGAGCAGCCGCCTTCGATCTTTGCCAATTTAAAGAGGATTCGCTTCGGACATTTTTCTTTCCATTTTAGCCTGTGCTTTTATACCTATCGATCATCTATCGGATCAATAGGTAATGGCAGCGAAATCCTTTTTCGCCTGTGCCAGTTGAACCCGCCAGTCACCGCCTTTTTCATCCTTGTCGCCAAAGGCCTGCAGGGCAAGGTCCTTCAGGTCAGCCTTTGCCGCTCCGCTCCAAAAATGGATAAACTCGCCAAAGTTCATGTCACGGCTGTATTCGGGATACGTTGTAGCGCCGTTGTAATAACTCTGCTTCGGAAAATGCTTTGCCAGGAGGGCAAAAAACCCGTCCAGCACTTTGCTGCCGCCGTGTTGCGTATACAGGGGATAAAACCAATCAACAAACCAACGAGTGTTGGCACGCGGGTAGTCATCCTTTTTTGCCTCCATCAGGTTAAACCAGCGCTGTGCATCGGCTTTCCAGCCAAGACCCAGGTAAAGATCATACTGGTAGATCTCCATCCACTTGCTGTCGTGCCAGATGGGAAACGCCGGGGAGCGGTGAACACCTTTGACCGCCGACTCCACAATATGGCCCACTTCATGTGCCACGATGTCGAGATCATTGCCGGCACCGGTTATCCAGGCATTGAGACTGGAAGAACCCACATCGATCACATTGCGGTAATCATGGCTGGCATCCATATACGTAGACGGATGGCCGCCGCTGTACTTGCCGGTATGAAACACGGCATATAGCCTTGCATCCTTCCCAAAGGAACCATAGGTTTTTTTGGTATAGTTCCAGATCCTGGCCAGCGTATCGTTGGGCCATTTGAGCGAAGGCAATACATCCTTGTCGAAATACACCACCACGGTGGTATCGTGAAAGACTCTTGCCAGTAGCTGGCGGTGTTCGAACCAGTGCTCCTGCCAGGTTGCCGGCGGTGCAGGTGTTGTTGCCAACGGCGGTTGCGTGGAGTCCGAAGCAACGGACCCGGGGCCCTTTTTTGAGCAGCCCGCCCACACGATCTGACACGCCACCAGGCAAAAGACATAGAGCACGGGTTTCAGAACAGGTTTCAGCATTTTTAGAAACAATTGCAAAAGAAATTTATTACTACACTCTATACTCACCACTCACCACTCACCACTCACTACTCATACTGGATCAGCCGCCATTCGGCCAGTTGAAACAGCGTAGCGCCATTGTTCTGGTCAATATAGAACCGGTAATATTTGTAAGATTGCGGAGTACCGGGAACTTCAAAACGTTTTGTCTGGAAGCGGCTTTCAAAGGATTGATCCGTGCGGGTATCGATCACCGTCCACGTTGTACCGTCGTTGGAGCCGGCCAGCCGCCAGGTTTTCGGGTCGCGACCCGAGGCATCGTTGGCGGAGGTGAGTGTATACGCACCAACGGTCACGGCCTGCTGGTATTGCAGCTGCATCCAGTCGGTGTTGGGCACATAATCAAAGTACAGGTACTTGGAATTGATATCGCCGTCAACCACCTTTTTCGATCCCTCGTTGCCATCGGCACCGCCGCTGTATTCATGGCTTACCGATAACGTACCTAACGTTGTTACATCCACGGATTTGCGCACAACGGTATCGATGGTGAAAAACGTTGTTTTCAGATCGGGGTTAATGTTGCCGGTGGATACACTGGCAATGGTTACCGGGAGGATGTATTTTTTATCGTGTGCGATCTTTTTCGAAAACACACCCAGTATCAGGGGCTCGGAGCTTACCTGCCCTGCAGCGATGGTGGTGCGCAGGCCGGAAATGGTGTAGCTGTCGTCGGGCAGCAACTGGTAAGCAGTACCGTTGCGCTGGTTGTATGCGGCAACCTGCCCGGCGTCAATCACAAAAGAAACATCAACATTGCTTTTTACGGCATCCATGCCGCCGGCTGCAGCACCAAACACAAACAACTGTGCGGTGTCGGCCAGGCGCATATCAAGTTTGCCGCGGGTACCCGAGGCCTGTGGCATGTACACAGTGCCTTCGTTTTCCAGGGTGATGTCATCAGGCTTGTTGCAACCTGCAGCTAACAGGGATGCACAAACGAAAGAGAGAAAAGTATGACGGGGTTTGAAACTTATTTTCATTGTCAATTTCATTTAAGCATTCGGAAATGGTTTACCAGCCGGTGTTTTGTTTAATGGCCGGCACGCTCAGCACTTCATTGGCCGGGATGGGAAACAGGTAATCTCTTTTCCGGAAAATGCGGGTTTCCAGCAGTGTTTTGTTGTAAAAGGCGGTGCCGTTCTTAGTCATGTCCATGCCGTAAAACGGACCAGCGTCTGTTTGCTCTGCAATGCGCCAGCGGCGGGTATCGAAGTAGCGAACATTTTCAAACGCAAGCTCCGACCTGCGCTCTGCACGGATAGCTGTACGCATGGCGGCTTGTCCTGCCGGTACCGGCAATGCATTGGCGCCGGAGCCGTACTGCGGCACACCCGCTCTTTCGCGAATGAGGTTGACATAGCGTACAATATCCGGGTCGTTCGGTGTAGCCTCGTTCAGGGCTTCGGCATAGCTTAGGTACATTTCACCAAGACGCAGGTAGAGGCTGCCACGGGTGGCATCGTCGATGTACACGTTCTTGCGAATGATATAGCCCGTTGGCGACACGTCGGAAGTGCTGCGGGAACGGCCGGAGTTACCGGAAAATTCCATGTTGGTAATGATCGGGTTTCCGTTGGCATCGCGGTAAAGCCAGGTACGGTTGGTGTAGGTGATGCCTACATAAAATCGTGGTTCGCGGTTGACCCATTGGTTAAAGGTGCTGCGGGGCGCCACATCGTCCGGTGATTTGAAATCAGAAAAGCCGGTGCTTTGGTAACCTGAAGTCGGGTCGGTGATGGGCAGGCCGTTTGCCATAAAATAGGCATCTACCTGTGCCTGCGTAGCACCGTTGGCACCGGCACCGCGTTGGTTACCGGAAACGCCGTCGTGATAAGGTGTACGGTCGTAGCGCATGAAGGTGCCGGAGTTAGCACGGCCAAAGATCCACTCTTTGTTCCAGCTCACCAGGATCACATCACGGGTGGAGAGGTAAGCCGCCCTGAACGGATCGGCATCCGCTACACGGTAAAGATCAACCCTGCCCGGTACGAAGGCCGCAAAGAACTCACGATAAGCATCAGCTGCTTTTGTCCATTTGCTCACGTCAACAGTTTGGCTGATGAGTTGCTTGCCGTCATCATTTTTCAACGTAGCATAATCAGGATTGCCATTGAACAGCGGGCTGGCGGCCAGGAACAGGGTTTGTGCCTTGTAGGCCTTCACCACCATTTGCGTAAAGCGTCCGGAAGATGCGTTTTGAATGGGCGGGCCAATTTCATCGTAAGCCTTGTCAAATTCACTCACTACGTAGGCCGTGCATTCATCAAACGATGCTCTTTCCCTGTTCAGGTCACTGCCGGTAGCCGTTACCGGTATCAGGTCTTCACCCATAATAACCACCGGTCCGTAAATGCGCATCAGTTGGTAGTAGTAAAAGGCGCGGAGAGCCCTTGCCTCGCCTTTGGCGCGGCTTTTTTGCTGCGCATCAAAATCAGTGGCGGTGGCTCCGTCAATGCGCTGCATAAAGTCAGTTGCATTACGGATAGCCCGGTAATAGTTTGTCCAATACGTACCGATGGCGCCGTCTGTGTTGCTCCAGGCACTTTTGTTCATTACCGTGGTGTAGTTGAAGTCCCAGTTGAACTTGCCTTCATCGGAAGCACCGATCCATACACCGCTGTTCTCATTACCCTGGAAGCGCTGGTTGTGCTCATTGGGCAGGGTGTTGTAAATGTTGGCGAGGTAGCGCTCAATGTTGGTGCGTGACTTAAACACATCATCCAGCGAAAGCACGTTGTCGGGAACCGTATCGAGGTATTTTTTGCAGGAAGCCAGTAGTAAAACAGCGCCCAGCAAGCTTAATGTCAGTATTCGTTTCATGATTTGCATTGAAAGTTTAAAGAGTGGCCTGGATGCCGATGGTGAAATTGCGGGTGTTGGGGTAAGAAGAGCCGTTGCCGGTGTTCAGTTCGGGATCCCAAAGTTTGAACGGGCTCCAGTACAGCAGGTTCAGTCCCTGCCCATAGATCTTGGCGTTGCGGAAGCCGGCTTTTTGCACCCATTTCGACGGCAGGTTAACGCCGAGGTCAACTGTTTTCAGTCGTACAAAGTCGATGTCCTTTATCCACCAGCTGCTGGCAACCGAATTGTTCTTATTCGGTCCGTTGCCGTAAGCCAAGCGTGGATAGAACGCATTTGGATTCGGATTCTCTTCCGTCCAGCGATCCTGCGCAACCGCAAACAGGTTGCTGCGCTCAGCGCCGGTGCTGTTGTTGAACGGAATGATACCATCGCCACCCAACTGCCGTACGGCGCCGCTGATGCCTTGGAAGAAGGCTCCTATATAAAATGATTTGTAGCTAAGGTTAAAGCCACCGCCCCAAACAAGGTTGGGTACGTCGCCGTTACCAATGCGACGAATATCAAGGTTGTTGATAAGGCCATCGCTGTTCAGGTCTTTGTACTTGATGTCACCGGGTCTTGGCCTTCCACCCAACGGTGTCTGATCAGCCCAGTTGTCTACGTCTCTCTGGTCTTTGAACAAACCTTCGGCCACATAACCGTAGTTCGACAAAACATTAAACCCTCTGCGTTCCAGGTAAGGGTAAGGCTGTGTCGGCGCATCGTTTTCAATCAGCTTATCACGGTTATATGTAAACGTTGCACGAAGATCGAGGTTGAACATGCCCAGCTTTAAGCCATTGCCTTCGATGGTACCGTCCACACCGGCGTTGTCAATAACACCTACGGAGGCAAACGGGATACTGTTAAGACCAACGTAAGCCGGCAGGCTTCCACGCTGGATCAATACATCGGTACGGCGCTCCTTGAAGAAGTCGACAATTACATTCAAACGTGAGTTGAAGGTTCTGAACTCCACACCCAGGTTTTGCTTGTGCGAAGTAGACCAGCCGATTGGATAACCATAATCGGTAACCCGTACACCACCAAACCCTGTGTTGGCATCTGCCGGTACACCGTTACCGAAGGTAAAGCCACCGGCATTGTCGGCTACCGTGGTCAGGAAGCCAAAACGGCGGCCGCCACTGGCAGAACCCACATTACCGTTGGAGTAACGCAGTTTCAGGAATTGAATGGTATTGGAAAGACCATCAAAGAACTCTTCGCTGGATACCACCCAGCCGATACCTACGGAAGGGAAAAAGCCAAAGCGTTTTTCAGGGGCGAAGTTTTCGGAACCATTGTAGCCGAAGTTGCCTTCCACAAAATACTTCTCTTTGTAACCGTAGGTCAAACGGCCTACATAACCCTGCAGGCGTGAAGGCAGCGACGTGATCACATCCCCGGCAGAAGCGTTGATGTTTTCCCGCTGGTTATACAGCAACAAACCGGTTACGCTGTGGTCGTTACCAAACCGGCGGTTGTAGTTGATGGCTGCTTCAAAATAGTTCTGGCGGTTACCACCGTTGGCATTGCCGTACCCAAGGTTCTCGGTACCGCTGGTAATTACGGGCAGCAGGTTCACCGTACCATCCGAATTGTAAGGCGTTGTTGGGTTGATACGCCACGTGTTGCGCTGGCGGCTGCGGATAATGCGCTGCACGTTGAAAATGTCATACGAGTACAAGGCATAAGCCGAAAGGCCTTTGGTAAACATACCCAGGTCCTGCGTTACACGCAGGTTGGTGTACAACTGGTTGTTGAAGGTGTTGACAAAACCCATTTGTGTGAGCATCTCGTACGGGCTTTTCTGTGCATTGGCCGTGTTGATGCCCGGTACCAGGTTGCCCGGGTACATGGTAGGATACAGGATAGGCGTAGTCTGCATCACCTGGCGGAAAATTTCCTGCGGCGTTACGTTAGCGTCGCCATTGATGGCCGGCAAGTTTAGTTTTGACAGGTTGCCCTGGATGCCTAGTTCCACCTTGGTGGTTTTGGTCCAGTCCATATCCAGGTTAGTGGTTACGTTGATCCGGCGAAACCTTGTATCACTGTCATAAGACTGCAAAGCATCTGTTTTCAGCAGGCTTGTTTCATCGTAATACGCAAACGATACATAGTAGCGGGCTGCTTCGGCACCACCGCGAACGCTAAAGTTGGCACGGCGGTTCATACCGTAATCATTGAAAATCTCCCGCATCCAATTCACGTTCGGATAGAGGTAGGGCTGGTCGCCTTTTACCGTAGCATCAATGGCTGCCTGCGAATACTCCGGTGCCAGGCCGGAGGCGGCCTGTGCTTCGTTGCGCAGGCGCATATAGGTCGGGCCATCGGTCAGCTCGGGCAATTTGGTGAAAGCGGTAATGCCCTGGTTATAATTTAAAAGAATGGAAGGCTTGCCGAGGCGACCGCGTTTGGTGGTGATAAGGATGACACCATTGGCGCCAGCCACACCGTATACGGCAAGGGCGTTGGCGTCCTTCAAAATGGTGAAAGAAGCAATGTCTTCCGGGTCGAAGGCATTCAGGCCACGGTTTTGCACACCGTCGATCACGATGAGCGGACCGGAGGGGTTGTTGCCAAACGTGGAGATACCGCGAATCCAAAGATCGGCGGCATTTTCACCCGGCAGGCCGGAACGCTGCACGCCAATCACACCGGCAATACGGCCCGAAAGCGTGGCACTCAGGTTGGCCACTGGCTGCTTGAGTTCTTCCACTTCAACGCTGGCCTGTGCACCTACAATGCTGATCTTTTTAGCCTTGCCAAATCCAACCACCACAACTTCCTGCATGTTGCCTTCGGCAGCATCCATCACCACTTCCATGTTCAGCGAGTTAACGCCGATGGTTTGCGACTTGTAGCCCACAGCGGTAAAGAGCAGGCTGGCATTCTCCGGAATGGAGATGGCAAATTTGCCGGCGGAATCTGTTGTTGTAGAATTGGCGGTATTGCCTACCACCTGCACGGTTACACCTTGCACTGGTACACCTAAGCGGTCGCGAACGGTACCGGTGATGCGTACGTCTGCCGTGTAGTTTGCGGCATTAGGCGCCGGCTTTCCTTCCGGCATACCGGCCGCCTTTGCCGGCGACGACAAGAGTAGAAGGCAAAGGAAAGTACTACTACAAAGCACAAAGAGAAGGCATGCCTTCAAAAGAGCAGTCACATTCATAAATCAGTTGTTAGTTTAATTTGAGGGAATAAGATTAGTTAACATTTTTTTCACTCTTTGTCAACAAACCCAAAACGGAATGTTAATGAAAACATAACGGGCTTTATTTGGCCGGTAGCATGCTATGCTGATTAAGAAAAATGAATAGGTTTATGCGATAATCGCTTTCAATGAAGAAAATGGATCGCACCCTGGTTTACAAGATCATTGCCGGTGTGAGCTTCGTGGTGTTGTGCTTTACCCAACTGCTGCATATCCGCAGCATGTATAACGTAGAAAGCCGGAATTATAACCTCGACGAAAAAAAGAAGATACAGGCAGATTACGAGAAAAGCATTACCAACGACAAGCTTTTCCCGGGGGGCAGCGGCATTATCGACAGTATTATTTACCGGCATATCGACACCCTGGAGAAACTGGCGGAAACAAGACCGGAGCTTTATCATCAATATGCCATCCGTATCTACGACAGCATCTTTGCAGGCTTGCAACAAGCCAACAACATGGACTCGCTCCTGGCCGAAATAAAAACCCGCAACAGCATTCAAACCGACCTGCAGTATGCGCTTACCGTACGGCAGATCGATCTTGCGTTTGAGTCTAACCGTTATATCCCCTTATTTACCGCAGCAGAAACACCACGTTATACATCGGTGCCTTCCGTGGAGGGAATGGGAGCCCGTATTGGTGGCTCCCTGGAAAAGCTTACTGCCGATAACCAGACTTCGGGTTTTATTGTCAGCTCGCCACAAAGCCGTAGTTACCGCATTAGTTTTGCCCTGCACACTGACTCGCCGCACCGCCTGCAACAGATCATCTTGAGCATGTTGCCAACGATCCTTGTTTCCATTTTTTCTATCCTGGCGGTATTGGCCATTTTGCTGGCTACGCTGATCAACTGGCAAAAACAGAAAAAAATTGCGGAAGTGAAATCCGATTTTATCAACACCATCTCGCATGAATTCCAAACACCGCTGAGCGCCATTATCATTGCCAACAAAACCATCGAAAATGAAAACCTTGGCCTTGGCAGCGAAAAGCTTTCCTTTCTTACCGGCATTATCCGCCGGCAAACGGAAAGGCTGAACATACTGACCAAACAGGTCACCAGCACGAGTACTGAACAAGGGCTGGCACTTACTACCAGCACCTACAATGTCGACAGTCTGCTGGACGAACTGCTGCAGGACTACGGATTGAACCTGCAAGGCAAAAAAACAACGGTGTCGTTTACCCGTAAAGCGGAAGCCGATACGGTGTTGCTCGACAAAGTGCAGTTTACCACCATCATCACCAACCTGCTCGACAATGCCGTGAAGTATAACCACAAGCCGCAGCGGGAGATACACATCACGTCGTTTAACCCCTCCGAAAAAACACTGGCATTATCCATCCGCGACAACGGCGACGGCATGAGTGAGAAAGTAAAAAAGAATATGTTCAACCGCTTTTACCGCGATCCTTCGCTGACACGGAGCAATGAACCGGGTCTTGGGCTGGGACTTTATTTTGTGCAGCAAAGCCTGAAAGGACACAACTGGAAGTACGAGGTAAAAACAAAAGAAGGTGTGGGAACGGAGTTCCTGATCTACATGCCCCTTTCTGCACACAACCAAAATTAAAACCCATGGCAACCAAAAATACGCTACACGCCACCGGCGCCATACTAGCAGCAGACACAGCAAAAAAAATCCTGTTTGCCGAAGACAACCACGATCTTGGCAACCTGATCAAGCAATACCTGGAGATGAAAGGTTTTGCCATTGACTGGTACGTAGACCCGGAAGAAGCGCTGGAGGCGTTCAGCACCCGTCCGAATGCTTTTTCGCTTTGCCTGCTGGATGTGCAGATGCCGAAAAAAAGCGGCTTTGAACTGGCAAAAGAGGTGAGCCACATCGCCCCTTCCATGCCCTTTGTTTTCCTGACGGCCCGCACCGAAAAGCAGGACCGCCTGCTGGGGCTTGACATCGGCGCTGCCGATTATATCACAAAGCCCTTCGACATCGACGAACTGGTGCTGCGCATTCGCAACATCATCAAACGAAGTGGTGGGCTTTCACCCGAGGCTAGCACCAATGACAATGCCATTGGCGATGTGGTGTACAACAAGGAACGTTTGACACTGACCTTGCCCAATGGCAAAACCACGTCACTAACCTTGCGGGAATCGGAACTGCTGGAATTTTTTGCCCGCAACCGCAACCGGCGCATAAAAAAAGAAGAGATCCTGGTAGCACTTTGGGGTGAGAATGATTATTTCCTTGGCCGCAGCCTGGATGTGTTTATTTCGCGTTTGCGAAAAGTACTGGCGGCGTCCTCGCAGGTCAGCATCAGCAATGTGTATGGTGCGGGTTATATTTTTAATGTGGCGGAGTGAGGGGAGTAAGCTGTGAGCTTTGAGCGGTGAGCTGTGAGCTATGAGCTTTTGGCGACTAGCTTTTAGCTGCTGGCTACTGGCGATGACGGCAGTATTGTTGGCTGGTAGGTATATTTATTCGTTTTGATAACACATAGTGAATACTCGCGGTATTCTGTGAACGAAAAAGGCTGACGTCTGCCAGCCTTTTTTTGATCAATTTGTTTAAATGATAATGCCATTTAAGCGGACATGCCAGGAGCATGTCCCTACAGGGCTGCATGTGTAGTTGAATTGGATGTGTTTTTCGATGACAGGTAATTGGTGATGAATTAATTCAGGACACGACGCTGGCGTGTCCCGACGAAAGCCACATGAACAAATACATTCCAACTACCTATCAACTTTTCAACCTAATAACCTAGTAACCTATTAACTCATTAACCGCTCTACCTTAATCTAAACCTCAACCTACCTCCCCCCTTCCTGTAAAAAGCCACGCTTTTTCATCAGGGCATGGATGGCGGCTTCTCTTCCCCTAAACTGTTTGTAACCCTCCGCCGGGTCGATGGTATTGCCAACCGAGAAAATATTTTTGCGCAGCCGCTCGGCCACCGCTTTACTATACGGTCCACCGCCTTCGCCAAATGCGCCGTAGGCATCGGCTGTCAGCACATCGGACCAGAGGTAGCTGTAATATCCGGCCGAATATCCATCGCTGCCAAAAACGTGCAGGAACTGCGGTGTGCGGTGACGCATCACGATCTCCTTTGGCATGCCCAGCGCCGTTAGGGTTTCGCGTTCAAAGGCATCTGCGTCTATTTTTTGCGAACCGGCGAGGTGCAGCTTCATATCTACCAGCGCACTGGCCAGGTATTCTACCGTGGCAAAACCCTGGTTAAACGTGGCTGCGTTTTCGATCCGCTGCACCAGGGCTTTTGGAATGGGTTCACCCGTTTTATAATGCAGGGCAAAGCGCTGCAATACTTCGGGAGTGCTTAGCCAGTGTTCCAGCAATTGCGAGGGAAACTCCACGTAGTCTCTTGCCACGGCCGTACCCGAAAGCGAGGGATAGGTAACATTGCTCGAAAGCCCGTGCAGGGCATGGCCAAATTCGTGAAAAAGCGTGGTGGCATCATCCCAGGAGATGAGTACCGGTTCACCTTCTGTGCCCTTTACAAAATTGGAGTTGTTGGAAACGATAGTGGTGATATTGCCAGCCAGTTTTTCCTGCCGGCGGTAAGCGTTCATCCAGGCACCGGAACGTTTGCCCGTACGGGCATAAGGATCAAAATACCAAAGGCCGATGTGCTTGCCGGAGGTCTTGTCTTTTACTTCCCACACCTTAACATCGGGGTGATAAACAGGTACGTTGGTAACCGGCGTAAAGCTGAAGTTGAACAACTCTCCCGCCACCCAGAACATGCCTTCGCGAAGCTTGTCCAGTTGCAGATATTGTTTGACTTCCGTTTCGTCCAGGTCATATTTTGCTTTGCGCACTTTTTCTGAATAGAACTTATAATCCCAGGGCTCGATGGTGATGCCGGCGCCTTCTTTGTTGGCAAGAGCCTGCATATCGGCCACTTCTTCGCCAACTCTTGATACGGCAGGCTTCCAAACGGCTTCGAGCAATTCCATGGCCCGCTGCGGGGTTTTGGCCATGGCGTTTTCCAGCCGCCAATGGGCATGGGTTTCGTAACCCAGCAGCTTTGCCCTTTCCGCCCGCAGTTGCAGGATCTCGGTAATGATCTGGTTATTATCCGTGGCCCCACCGTTATCGCCGCGGTTGACAAACATGCGCCAGGCCGCCTCCCGCAGATTACGGTTAGTGCTGTACGTGAGAAAGGGATCAACCGAAGAACGGGTATTGGTGATCACCCAGCCTTCAACACCTTTGGCCTTGGCTGCTGCAGCCGCTGCATCGCGTTGGCTTTGCGGCAGACCGGCCAGTTCGGCTTCCCCTTTCAGGTGCAGGTATTCAGCCGTTTCATCGGCAAGAACATTCTGGCTGAAGCGGGTAAAGAGTCCGGCCAACTGCTGGTTGATCTGCGACATCCTTTCCTTTTGCGCTTCGTTCAGCCTGGCGCCAGCCCGTACAAAATTGGTATAATAAAGCCAGGACAACCGCTGCTGCTCCGGCGTAAGCTTTGCTTTGGAAGGCGAATTGTAAACGGCTTCGATACGCTTGAACAAGGCCGCGTTTTGGGTGATCTTGTCCTGGTGGGCAGCCAGCTTTGGTGCCAGCTCTTTTTCCACGGCCTGGAAGTCTTTACTGTTCATCGTGGCGCTCCAGATGCCATAAATGGTTTGCACCCGGCTTAAGGTTTTGCCGGCAGCTTCCATAGCAGCCAATGTATTGTCGAAGGTCGGTGCCTGCGGGTTGGCTGCTATCTTTTCCACTTCAGCCAATTGCGCCGCCATCGCCGCTTCCATGGCTGGCTTAAAATGAACGATTTGAACTTTATCAAAAGGTGGTATACCTCCATAAGGACCCGTCCAGTTTTGCAGAAGCGGGTTTGTGGTCGCTGTTTGTGCCCAAGCTGTTGTCATAATAGATAAACTGAAAATTCCTGCGGTCAGGCATTTCTTCATACAATGGTTTTAACATGTGAAAGGTAAAACGGGATTTCTGTAACAGAGACGGGTCCGGCACGGAAAAGGTGGCATGCGGGGACGGGTTGCTATCGGCAGGGAACTGGTGTCGGACAAAATACACTCCTGCTCCTATCGGCGTCTTCGGCAACATGCCTTCCCCCATCGGTTTCGCCTCCACTATACCGTTGGCGAAGACGCCAATGACAGCGTCGTCCCTTTTAATGATCGTGCACTTTGTGGTACACCCGATGGAATCGGCCGTAAGGAAAGATGGAAAGCCGTATTTTGCCTTAAGAACAAATCATCTTTAAATAACGATACCACAGATGCTGTTGAAACCTTTTGTATTGACATTGCTATGTATGAGTACCGCCCTAACATTTTATGCACAGGAAGCAGCATTGCGGTTGTTAAGCTATAATGTGCGCAATGGCAAGGGCATGGACAATGTGACCGATTATGACCGCACGGCGGCCGTCATCAAAAAAGCCGGCGCACAGGTAGTGGCCTTGCAGGAACTGGACAGCGCTACCGGCCGCAGCCAGGGTGTGGATGTGCTTTCGGTACTGGCGCAAAAAACGGGTATGCATGGTGTTTATGGTGCAGCCATCCCGTACAACGGCGGCAGGTATGGCGTGGGAATTCTTTCCAGGGAAAAACCATTGCGACACTATACCGTGCCGCTGCCCGGGAGGGAAGAACAACGGGTCTTGCTGGTAGCCGAATACAAGGAATTTGTCCTCTTCAACACCCACCTTTCGCTTACGGAAGAAGACCGCACCGCATCGATAAGCATTATCAATAAAGAAGCAGTACAGTTTACAAAGCCTATTTTCCTGTTGGGCGATTTGAACGCTGAACCCTCTTCCCTTTTTCTCTCGCAACTAAAAAAAGACTGGCAGTTGCTGAGTGGCGAAGCCACTACTTTCCCGGCGACTGCACCGGATAAATGCATCGATTATATCTTGGGCCGTAACGGCAAAATAACTGTCAGCCATTCGGAAGTAATGGCCGAGCCAATGGCATCGGACCACCGGCCCGTGGTGGTCTCGCTGGAGGTAAAAAAGCCTTAGTGCAATAACACCTTATCATCGTTTTAAAAGCAAAAGCCGTCCACTTTCTTGCTACCTTTCTATTCCATTTACAAACGTCATTTGCAAAACATGCGATCATTATTCCTCTTCTTCGCCTTTTGTCTTTCCCTGGCCGGTTCGGCCCAAAACCTTCGTTCGGGTGGCGTGTTAAAACCCGAGCAGGCCAACATGGATATCCGGCATTATACCATTGCGCTGGATGTGGATCCCGCAGCAAAAACCATCAACGGCTACACGGAGATTAGGCTGAACCTACAACAACCTTCCGACAAGCTGCTGCTCGATCTCTGGCACGGGCTTACCATCAGCCAGGTTTGGGTTAACGGAAAGGCACAACCGTTTTCGCATGGCGAAGATGATGTGATTCGTATCGACCTGCCAAAAGCCCTGCCGGCACAAAAACACACCGTGAAGATTGCCTACAGCGGTACGCCGGGCATTGCCCAACGGCCACCCTGGTCGGGCGGCTTTCAGTGGGAAAAAGATGCGGCCGGCAAGCCCTGGATCTCTGTTTCCTGCCAGATGGAAGGCGGCAAGATCTTTTTTCCCTGCAAGGACCACCCATCCGACGAGCCGGATGAAGGCGCTGAGATGATCATCACGGTTCCGAAAGGGCTGGTGGCTACCGGTCCGGGGTTGCTGCAAAAAACCACTACTAAGGGAGCCAAATCCACTTACCACTGGAAGACCAATTATCCCATCTCGAACTATTGCCTTGTATTCAACGCTGCGGATTATGCCGTGGTCAAACGCACCTATACTACCATCGATGGCAACAAGGTGCCCATGGATTATTACGTGCTGCAGGAAAACAAGGACAAGGCCGAAGGATTGCTAGACCTCTACGAGCAATCGGCCCGCATCCTGGAAAAATATTTTGGCGAGTTTCCCTGGGCAAAAGAACGCATGGGCATGTCCGAAACGCCGCACCTGGGCATGGAACACCAGACCAATATTGCCTACGGCAACAAGTACCGCTATCAAAAAATTGGCGGCAAGGATTTCGACTGGCTGCTGCACCACGAGTTTGGCCACGAGTGGTGGGCCAACAAAGTGACCAATAAAGACTGGGCACACATGTGGATACAGGAAGGCATCTGCACCTTTGGCGATGCGATGGCAACCCGGGAGCTGGCCGGCGAAGAGGCCTACCTGCAACGTATGAAAATAACGGCCATGAATACCCAAAATAAGTTCCCGGTTGTGCGGGGCGAACAGGTGGATACGGACAGCACTTACCAGGGCGATATTTATGGCAAAGGCGCTTTTTTCATGCACACACTGCGTTATGTGATTGGCGATGATGTGTTTTTCCCGACGCTGAAAAAACTGGCCACTGATCCGCAGTACACGGTTTACAACATGGTGACCACCGCCGATGTAGAGCAATTGTTCAGCACCGCCAGCGGGAAAAACCTTAAGCCAATTTTTGACTTTTATCTCTACACCACCAAAAAACTGGAAATTGAAGTGCGGCAAACTGCCGAAAAAACCTACGAGATCCGCCTGTTGAATTTTGATAGTAACCTGCCAATTGACGTTGCGCTTTCTTCCGGCACAAAGCGAATGGAATTGGGTAAAACACCCATAAAATTGACGTCGGATACAACACCGCTTGTAGACGAAAAATGGTTTTACCTGAAGCGGGTGATCTACGAGTAAAAAGAGGAAAGCAAAAGGCCTTCGCTTTTCCATATCGCCCTGTCAGCCTCATTGCAAACGATGGCGATCTTCATTTCCTTGTGTCCTTTTGTGCCCGTTGTGCTCAGCAGCAACAGATCCGCATCCCTTATAAATCTTTAACTGATGTTGAAACGTTAATATCTCCTCACTCTCTGTTCAAAAAGTCCGGAATTGCCGGAATTTTGTCCTCTTTTTAAAACCAGCAATAACCAATATGGACAGTATCGTAGGAGCCGTGAACGAGATTTTGTGGAGCAATGCCATGATCGTCCTTTGCCTGGGTGCCGGCATTTATTTTTCCATTGCCACCGGCTTTTTACAGGTCCGTTATATACGCGAAATGGCGGTTCTTCTTTTTAAGGGAAAGTCGTCCAGCAAAGGTGTGAGCTCTTTCCAGGCCTTTTCCATTGCGGTAGCCGGCCGTGTTGGTACCGGTAACATTGCTGGGGTTGCAACCGCCATTGCCGTTGGTGGACCGGGCTCTATTTTCTGGATGTGGGTGATGGCCTTGCTGGGAAGCGCTTCGGCTTTTATCGAATCGGTGCTGGCGCAGATCTACAAAGATGTAAAGGATGGCCAATACCGCGGCGGCCCAGCCTTTTATATTGAAAAGGGCCTTGGACTGAAATGGTACGCAGCCGCCTTTGCGCTGATCACGGTGATTGGCTCAACCGCTCTTTTTCCTGGTGTGCAAAGCAATACCATCGCCGCCAGTATGGCCCAGGCCTTTGCCATTCCACCGGTGTATTCGGGCATTGGCATTACTGTGTTGGTTGGCCTGGTGATCTTTGGCGGGGTACGCCGCATAGGCAAAACCGCCGAAGTGGTGGTGCCTTTTATGGCTCTTGCCTATATCCTGATGGCGGTTGTTATTATTGCCCTGAACGTGGAAAAGCTGCCCATGGTTTTCAGCCTTATTTTTCGCTCGGCCTTTGGCCTGGAAGCGGCGTTTGGCGGTATTGTGGGTGCAGCCATTTCCTGGGGTGTGAAACGTGGTATCTATTCCAACGAGGCCGGGCTGGGATCGGCACCCCATGCGGCGGCAGCTGCCGAAACCTCGCACCCGGTAAAACAGGGCCTGGTGCAGGCCTTTTCAGTTTACCTTGATACTTTGTTTGTGTGTACCGCCACGGCGCTGATGATCCTGTTTACAGGACAGTACAACACCGAAGACGGGGCGGGTGGGTTTCTTGTCCAGAACCTGCCGGGAGTAGCGGCCGGATCGGAGTACACACAGTACGCCGTGAATACCCACTTCCCTACCCTGGGCGCCGGTTTCGTGGCCATTTCGCTGCTCTTTTTTGCCGGCACCACCATCATCGCTTATTACTACATAGCCGAAACCAACCTGAGTTACCTGCAAAAAAAGGGCGCCTCCGGCTGGGCCCTGGTCACCATGCGGGTGGTGCTCCTGGCTTCGGTGTTCTACGGCGCCGTCAAAACCGCTGCTTCGGCCTGGGCCCTGGGTGATATGGGTGTGGGCCTGATGGCCTGGCTGAACCTTGTGGCAATTATCCTTTTGCGCAAGCCTGCCTTAAAAGCGTTTAAAGATTACCAGCAGCAGCGCAAGCAGGGCCTTGATCCGGTTTTTCACCCGGAGCGATTGGGCATTAAGAATGCAACGGTTTGGGAGAGTGATGAGGGAGAGGTTGAGGTAAAGGTTAAGGTTGAGGATAAGGTTAAGGTTGAGGATAAGCGATAGCAGGAACCATGCGTAGGGACACGCCGTGGCGTGTCCGGGAAGATATCGTCGTCCTGCGCCGTTCAATAGCATTGGGTGCACAATCGAAATGTAGCCTACTCCAAAACCTTAGATATGCTCGTTTACCTGACTAAGAATTGGCGATGGTGTAAATCACCGTTATCTGCTCATCCAATTCAACTTCTTCCAATTCAAATTTGTCAAAAGATGTTTTGTACATGATTTCTACATCACGTTTAATTTGAGGAGCTGTAAACTTGGCGGTTTCTATTTTATGCAGCAATGTACCAGTGGCTGACTTCTGTACCTGCTTTACGCTTCCAAGTTTTACGTCAAGCGCTTTCGCTATCACTAGGCTATTGATTTTTGCATCTTCAATTGCAAGCTGAACAAGCGTTAACCGGCTTGCTTTTTCCAAGCTGTCCGATAGCTTACTGTCGAATTCAATATCAAGGTCCTGAATTCCGGCTTTCTGAATTTGATTGAAAATAGCGTCAATCAACTTGTTGTTTGCCTCCAACTCAAGTTTCAAGGTGTTGGCCGCTGCATACGTCTTTCTATTGGTTTGCTGATTGTAAGAACTGGAAACAGCATAATCTGAAATTTTGATACTGCTGTTTGAAATGCCAATGTCGTTTAGCGCTTTTCCCAAACCGTCAACGGCTACGTTCAATTTATAGATGGCCCTCTTTTCCGACGTATCCGATTTATCTATTGTCAAGGTAAAAACGGCAATATCAGGCTTTACTTTCATTTTAGCAGAACCCTCTGCAATGATCTCATTAGAGGATAGCTGTGGCTGGGAGTACGAAGAGACATAAAAAAGAGGCAAGGTTAAAAGCAGTAAGATTTGTCGCATACTATTTTTTGTTGAGATGCTGCCATCGAGATGTTTCCATACGATGGCAGCTTATTATCTGTTTTGCAGGTTTCTCTAACATCATTGCACAGCGTTTCTTTACAACGCTGCAGATTTTCCTCCGTCCAAAGCATAACAAGCATTCGCTGCTATCCCTAAACTTCAAGCAAAATACATATACTTACCGCCTTTCGTTAAGCCTCCTTTTCATCCAGCAAAAACTGCCCCCCGCGGTAGATCACTTTCTCCGATCCGTCTTTTAGGGTAGCCGTTAGCGTTCGGTCGGTGGTGCTGATAATATCGGTGTGTACTTTCGGGCAACTGTTATACCCCATCTGAGCCCATTGCTCCTCCGTCACTTTTGCCATATCGCCGGTGAAGGTATCCTTATAGGCGTTGCCCAGGGCAATATGCGTGTTGCCAAATTCGCCGCCCATGTTCTCGTCGTAAAGGGTATTGGCCATAAAGCGGGTAATGCGGGAGTGCCGCCTGTCGGTAAGCGAAAACTCTCCCACTTTGTCAGCGTTTTCCTGAGCGATCATTTCTTTCAGTGCATCTTCGTTTTCGGTGGCCGATGCCTGCACCACTACCCCGTTGGCAAATTCCAGCGATACACCGGCAATGCGCTTGCCTGAATAATACAGCGGCTGGTTAAAACGAATGCGACCTTCCGTGCCCCGCCAATCCGGTGAGGTAAATATCTCAAACGAAGGAATGTTCTTGCCCTCGCCACTCAGCCATTTCCGGCTATCACCAATTTTGATCCGCAGGTCCACGTCCTCGCCCTGTACATGCAGGCTTTCAATCGGCAGGGCATCCAGCTTGTACTTGATGGTCTCTATTTCCCGCTGCACGGCCTTCCATTTGGCCACCGGGTCGTCTTCCCGCAGGTAGCAGGCTTCAATGATCTGTTCCCAGTATTCCTCCAGCGAAAGGCCTGCTTCGTCGGCCATGGATTGTGTGCCGTAAAGGCAAAGCGACCAGGATAACTTCCCTTCCTGCTCTTTTCGTTCCCGCATTTTCATGTAGGGCGCCCGGGCACTGTTCATGCGGCTGATCTTTGCCGAAGGAATGCCTTCGAGGTAATGGATATCGGGTTCGGAAAGAAGAAAGCAAATATGGTCCGTAGCCTCTACGATCCCTTTCCAGTAAGGCGTGGCAAAAAAAGATAGTTGCTCGTCGGTGCCTGTTTGCAGCAAGAGGCGGGCAAGACTGGTGCCCTGTGTATTATCGGGTTGATAGTTGGAAATAATGTTGCCACCGGCAGCATACACTTCCGCCGTAACGGCCAGGTAAAGGTCGCGGGTGCACTCCTGTCCTACCAGGAAAACCGTATCGCCGCGATTGATGCCGTTACCATTGTTAAGGGCATAGTGTACCATCACCTGCGCATATTTTTTCAAAAGGGTTTCGTCCAGCTTCATGTTGATTTGTTTGAAGGGCCAAAGGTAGAGCGGGAAACAACTTGTGAAATGTCCCCTTGCAAAGGCAACGGCAAAAGGAATCAGTGCTTGTCAACATTAAGACTTTACTCTGACACTATGAAACCGCAAGGGCCCGGTAGCGCCGCAGAAAGGGTTTTACTGCAGGCGACTTTTTGTTGGCAGCCACCACTACTGTCCCGTTGTAGGCTTCCAATTGTTGTAACAGGTAGGCTGCCTTGCGGTTGGCATGACGGTCATGCGCATCCTTTACGTCGGTGCGTTTGCCAAACAGGGCTTCCGCTTCATCAAAAAACAAAATGGCACCCGAATCTTTTGCCCCTTCCAAAACAACCTGCAAGGCCTTTTCGGTTTCACCAAGATGCTTGCCTGCAATAGCGGAAAGTGCTACCCGCTGTACGGGCCTGCCCGTTTCTGCCGCCAGCTTTTCCACGGCTCTGGCCACATCGGCCTCACCGTAGTCTTTAAAAATGAGGAGCTGCTTTGCGTCGGCAGCGGTCAGTTCTTTTAGCAATACGTGCAATGAAGACATGAGCATTTGTTTTGGGAAAGAACAAAATCGGATTTTCTGGAATATAGGGAGAAGCTACTGCTTTTTTTATTCTGCCGAAGCAGATGGGTCATACTGTTTGCACTTGTTATTGCCCAAAACTGTGTTCCATGGCCCGATCTTTTTAACAACAAAGGCATGGAAAAAAACCTGATTCTTTCTGTGCAATCGCTTGGCGAAGTGTGGGAACTGCCCGATGACCTGGTACTGAAACTGGAAGACTATAAAACCGAGAACCCTATCGCTCCTGACAACAGCAATGCCGATCAAATTCACCAGGACTGGTTTGCTACCCTGTCTCCCGAAGAACAGGCCAAAGTGGGCAGAGAAAAAACCGATGGGCAGGCTGGCTAAGCTGCACGATTTCTACCCCTCTTACTCCGTGGCAGAAGCAAGTGGCGCACCCCTTCCTTTCACCGGCAACCAGGTCAAGGTTTGAACGTCTCTGCGAAGCAGCAGCACACCGGCTTTGAATTGCTCCAGATCCGGTGCTGCCGGCGCAGGATGTTAAAAGGCTAATCGTATCACACAAGCATACGCCACTGGCACAATACTGAGAACACCAAGCCATGAAGATGCAAACAACAAGGAGTTAACCGAACCTGTGTAAGAACAACGGTTCTATCCTTTGATCATCGTGAGCAGCATTTTGAATCGCTCGGCAGCTTTCAACGCATGCGGCACATTGGCCGGCAGGATCAGGCTTTCGCCTGCGGCCACAAGCGTGGCTTCGCCGCCGATGGTAATCTCAACGCTGCCCTCCAGCACCTGTACAAGGGCTTCGTGTGGCGAGCTGTGTTCGGACAGGCCTTCACCGGCATCAAACGAAAACAGGGTAACCGTGCCCGTTGCTTTTTTGATGATTGTCTTGCTCACCACCGACCCATCGGCATACGGTGTGCTTTCTTTGGCGTTGAACTTTTTCCCGGCAACAATGGCTTCGCTCATAAAAAAGAGTTTAGGGTTAAGGTTGAAAGCCGCAAAGGTAAGCGACTGTGGCAAAGCGAGGACAAACAAGGATTGACCTCGTTCCGTTGCTAAAAAAAATACACAGGGCTGAAGAAAGAAACACTGCACCCAAAGAAACAAAACCGGCTTTTATGCAGCCCTTATCTGCTATCAGCAACGCTAAATAACACCTGTAGGCACGATTTCAGTATTGACCCAAATGTAAAAATTGAAGCAGAGGGCGACTGGCTAAAAATTTGTAGTTTTCTATAGCGGTAACAACTAGTATTTTTAAAACATAAGGCATGGACTATAATCCTATTTTGATTTTGGATGATGATGAAGACGACCTTGAATTGATCAGTGAGGCGGCAAAAGAATTAAAACTGAACAACCCGATAATCTTGTTCAATTCGGGCGACGAGTTGGAGGAGTACTTGCGATCGGACAAGAAGTCGCCGTTTTTAGTTATTTGTGACCTCAACATGCCGCAATACGATGGTTTTGCGCTGAAGCAGCGTATATCCGAAAACGAAGACACCAAGTACAAAAGTGTTCCGTTTATTTTCTGGTCAACCAGCGCTTCGGAAAAGCAGATCCAATACGCTTACGACCTGCCGGTGCAGGGCTTTTTCTTTAAACCAAACAATTTTACGGACTTGTGCGATACCCTGAAAACGATTGTGCATTACTGGCAAAAAAGTCAGCATCCCAAAGAAGTAAAATAAAATGGTTGCAGGTGTCTTGAGCATAAGGTTGGCCTGCTCCGAATTTGCGATAACATGACAGATCTGGATACCAGTTGCCCTCCTTTTGCTGCATACCGTTTCACCTAAACTTTCTCTTATCAATATTGTGAAAGTATGGTGACGGTTAAACCAGCCAGCTCATTACATGGAAACGCCTGATCCTTCTCCCAACCTTTACTTTTATTCTCTCTTCGGCATGCCTTCGTAACGATCCAGGTTCAGGCCTGCCGATGCTGCTATTTCGCGGATGATCGCCTGACGGTAAGCCGGCTTGATATCCTGAATCGTAATGGCGCCCTTGAGCAAACCGTTCACCACTTTGTTGCTAAACAAAAGCGTAGCCGTATGCGCTCCGTAACGCTGTTCAATGGCCTGCTTGATGGGCACAAACAAGGTTTCCTTATCGTCCTCTGCATGACGGAAAGAATCCTGCTGGGCAGGGGTCTGCCGCGGACGGCCTTGTTTAACAGAAGAAAGATTTTGGCTGTCGGCCGCCTTGCGTGCCTGTGCCAGTTGCTTTTGCAACTGGCCAACAAACCCGTTGTTTTTAAATCGCGGGTACACATCCGGTATTTCCAACACATTTGCAGGCTGCAGGGTACCGGCGGCCAGGCCTCTTACCACATCTTCCGGCAGCACCTGGTAGGCCGGCCGGTTGATATTACGGGCCAATTCATCGCGGTAGCGAAGCAAGTCGTTGAGAAGGTATTGTTCCCGCGGACTCAGGTGGTGCAGGTCGGCTGGCTTTAAAAAATCTGTTTTGACAACAGACGAGTAGATGGTGGTACTCAGGAGTTCCTGTTCTTCCCTAACAAATGGCAGGAGTCCCCGTACGGCGGCTTCTTTTTCCAACACCTCTTTCAGGGGGTGCAGCCAGATCACGTCATCGGCAGCATACTGCACCTGCGCATCCGTCAGGGGCCGGCGCAGCCAGTTGCTCCGCTGTTGCTTTTTATCCATTCCAAACCCCAGCTTGTCCCGTAGCAACACCGTTAGCGAGGTTTGCTCGTAGTTGAGAAGACGGGCCACCACCTCGGTATCGTACAGGTTTTTGGGAAAGCACTGGAGACTGTGCAGGAGCCGCAGGTCCTCGCCGGGAGCATGCACGAGCTTTTGAATTTGCGCCGATTCAAAAAGTGTATAGAGTCCGCCCAGGTCGAGGCCAGCCAGGCCATCGATCACATAACAGGCCTGCGGTGTGGCTACCTGTATCACACAAAGCGTAACGCCGTAGCCGTAGCTGTTGTTGTCAAATTCTATGTCAAAACTGAGGATGTCCCAGCGGCCCAGATCCTGCAGGCATTGCTGCAGGGTATCGGGACGATCAACAAGGTAAACGGGACGATTCTGGTTAGCGGGTGCTGACAAACGATAAATATTAGGCAGCAAAAATAAGGGCAGGGTAAGATTGGTGATTGTACGGGCTTTTTGCGCTTCTGGTATTTATTTGTCAAAAAGGTTAGGTTTGTGAGCTTGCTACCATTCGCATTGAGATGAGAATAGTCTAGGGCAAGAACTTGTGGAAATAAAATTGTAAGTGGCAATTTGAAAGGGCATGCAATTGAAAGTGGTTGTCTTTAAATGAAAATGGTAAAAATCATAGTTGCTTAAAGGGCCGTTGAAAATATAGGCCGTTTTCTCTTTTGTATGCTGTTAATGGCCGTCCTGCTTCTTGTGTAAACTGCTTAGCAATGTACCGATATGTCAAGCTCTTTGTGTTCACTTTCTGCTTTGCAGCCTGCGGCCACCCAGCAAGTAATAAAACAGCAGCAACCGATACGTTGCAACCGCCATCTGCTATTGCCAAAGCAAACACAGACACACTTGTAATTAGAACGACCGCTGCCGTTTTTACCGAGCCTGACAGCATCCAGTTAGCGACAAGAAAACAAGCGGTAGGTGAAGAAACCTTTTATGCAGGCGCCGATGACTACATTTTCTACTTAAATGAAGTACATACATTTCTTGACAGCACCAACCTAAAAAGAATCGTTGCAAAAAACAAGAAGTATCTCCTGTTTATTGGTAATAACAACACGAAACAATTGATCCGCTTAGACTCCCTCCCTGAACTTTGGAACGTTTATTTTTTCCATCCGGAGAAGGATGCAAAACAGGTCGACATAACTTCTATTGCCGAAGAATACAAGAACTATTTCCACTAACGCCGGAAGCAACTCTCTCTACTTGTCGTGCAGACAATCGTAATGTCTTTAGGGTCAGCATTGCCCGATGCTGATATGATCACTAAAGCATTTCAGCAGGTGAAAACCAAACCGGTAGAACGGGTGGCAATAACCGGGTGAAAGTATACAGCTAACAGCACGGCCACACTTCTTTCCAGGCACCATTGCATACAAGACCCATCAGAATCCTTGGCCACCGGTTTGCATATTTATTTTTCATTTTTTACATTTGCGCCCAATCAAATCCAGTCTATGAGAAAACGTTACCTGCTCTGGGGTTTACTCTCCTTTTCTTCTTTCTGTTTTTCTGTACAGGCGCAAACCATCGTTACGGTCAATGCTGGCACCGACCTTTTTATTTCTTCTGGCACACCATTTTCGGCAGCAGGGTTAGGGCTCACACCATCCGCTTCGTTTATCATCAACGGCAACAGCATCGAACAAGCCGAAACGGTTACCACATTTACGCATAATAACTATGTAAAGCCTGTGTATCGTTTTACAGCGCCAACGGCACCTTTCAGCGGTACGGTGCGGCTGCAGTACAGCGACGTTTCGCTAAACGGGCTTTCAGAAGCAAGCCTGCGCATTAATCTTTCCAATGGCAGCCGATGGACAGCTGCTTCCAGCGCCAGCAACGATATTGCGGGCAATACCGTTATCAGCATTCCGGTTGATGGAGAAGTATTGCGTGAAATGGCCCTGGCCGATGCAGCAAACGCACTTCCCCTTCGCTGGGGCGCCATCACGGTTACAAGGGAAGGCACAGCGCACCTGGTAAAATGGACCACTTATGCAGAGAGCAACGTTAGTCATTTTGACGTGGAGCGAAGCAATGACAGTCGCAACTGGACAACCATTGTTGCCGGTATTGCCGCACAAAACTCAGCAACAACACAACACTATACGGCTACAGACAAATGGCCCCTGGCCGGCAGGCAGTGGTACCGCGTTCGCCAAGCCGACAGGGATGGTCAGCAAACCTATTCCTTGCCGGTGTTGGTTACAGGACCCTCAGCAGCTCGGTTGTCGCTCTACCCCAATCCTGTTATACAAAACTTTTCCTTACAGGGCGGCAGCACAACAATCGTAAAAGGCGTACAACTTTACAATGCCTCGGGTGTGCTGGTAAAAGCCTGGCCGGGCTGGCAGCAACAATACCTTTTAACAGCCTTGCCCGCAGGAACGTATTACCTCTCTGTATCGATGGCAAATGGCGAAACCCAACAGCTTTCATTTATCCGGAAATAATCAATCTCCAATATCAAAAAATAGAAAAGTTTATGAAGAAGTTTTTTACGGCTGTTTTTCTTTTTAGTGCCCTGGCAGCTTCCGCGCAGGTTGGCGTGGGCACCTCCACTCCCAATGCTTCAGCGCAACTGGATGTAAGCTCTACCAACAAAGGTGTACTGGTTCCCCGCATGACGGCCGCCGAACGCGGAGCCATTGCCTCGCCAGCCACAGGCCTGTTAGTCTTTCAAACCAATAACACACCCGGCTTTTATTACAATGCAGGCACACCGGCCTCGCCCAACTGGACGCTAATTCAAAACAGCGCCAACGTTACCACCCAGGGCAACACGTTTAATGGTGCCAGCCAATTGGTGCAGCTGAATGCATTAACACAACTGCCGGCAGTGAGTGGCGCTAACCTCACTAACCTGAATGCTGCCAATCTTAGCTCCGGAACAGTACCTACAGCACGCCTGGGAACAGGCACAGCCGACAACACAACCTTCCTGCGCGGCGACGGCACCTGGGCAACACCTGCCGGCGGCGGAAGCGTAGCAGATGGCTCCGTTACCAATGCCAAACTGGCGCCTGGCGCCATAGCTTCCAACAAACTAAAGTTCAAAACCGTTTCTGCGCCTACCACACTAACAGCCGATGATTACATCGTAATGATCAATGGCAATTTTTTGGTGAACTTACCGGCTGCCCCGGTTGATGGACAGATGTATATTCTGTGCGGGAAAGATGGTGCAGGCTATAATGGGAACGGAAAAACTGTGTACATCGCAAACCAGATATTTAATTCAATCACTTTTGCAGACGCTGCTTCCAACCAGTTTACGCTGTTTTACAGCGCAGCAGCAAATGCATGGTTTGCCGCGTACTAACCTTCAAAATCTTTTATAGTAACGGCTGCCTTTTTCCAAGGCAGCCGTTACTGTTTTTACCCAAATCCACATGCAATTTTTCGCTTCTGACAACACAAACGTTTCGCTGTGCCGAAAATCTTACAACAAAGAGAAACGGCTTTTCTATTCCCGTTCGCCCGTGATTGGCCGACAGCTTTTGGGAAAACTGGTAGCCCAGCAATCAGCTGTTAACGCCAAAGCCGGTGCATCGCACAGAAAAAAATATTGAAAGACTGCCTTTAGGCAATCGCTACCGCCGGCACTTTCCGCTTTAGCACCAAGGCAGCGATCAATGACACCAGGAGGCCCACCGGAAGGATTTCGGCATAGGTAAAAAGGGCAAAGCCCCAGGGAGTGGCATACATTGCTTTTGCGTTGTTGATCTCGTCGATCTTTTCCTGCAAGGCAGGCCCCGATAGGGACGTTTTTGCTTCAGCGATCATCACCGCGCAGTATTTGTCCATATAATCCGGAAGAAAGGCATGGTACACCACCGCCCAGGTAGCAAGGTAAAGCGTGGAGGCAATAAGGGAGATACCCAACCCAATTCCAAAGGCTTTTGCAAAAGAGATGGTACCGCCGCCGGCACCATCGCGGTAGGATTTAATGGCAACGAAAATAAATGCAAAAGCGATGAGCATGCCCAGGTAACCAATAAGCATGGAGGAGGCTCCCGTGTGAATTTTGTCGCCCTTTGCCGTGAGAAGCATGGTGGTGCTCATAAAAAGGGAAACAACAGCACCGGCCAGCAAGCCGTAGATAAGAATCGTTCGTTTCATTTTGTTTTTGTTTGTTCACCAAATGTGCGGCAACCGCCGGAACCTTCTTTCACCCGTTCGGGTGATTTTGGCCCGCACACCGCAGAATCACCCGAATGGGTGAAGACTAAGCAATGATCTGGAGCCGCCTGGCTTTTTCAATGGCTTGGGTTCTACGTTTTACGTCCAGCTTTTCAAACAGGCGGGAGGTGTGCGTTTTCACCGTGTTGACGGAAACAAAAAGCCCGTCGGCAATTTCCTGGTTGGTAGCGCCTTCCGCCATGCGTTGCAACACCTCCAGTTCCCGCGGGCTTAGTCCAATTTGGCTGATGGCGTTGGTATCGGGTTGAAATACTTCAGGAGCCTGCCTGTACACAACCACTTCTTTTTCCACCACCACGTTTTCTTTTACAACTTCGGTTTTGTGACGGGTAAGTTTCTTTGCCAGCCAGATGCCCAGTAGGGTGAAGATGATCGCGATGCCAGTAATGTAAATCTCAGTAGCGTGGTCGATGACCAGCAGCTTTACCTGCATCCATTGCAGGATCAGCAGGATGGCCGCCATGGCGGCAGCGTAGAGCAGTATGTTTTTTAGCGTGGCCATGTCAGGTTCTGTCTTCAAATATAACCGGCATTTGGCAGCCGGAGAAGGACTGGTGGTGAGTGGTCAATGGTCAGTGGTGAGAAGGGTTAGACATCTTTGCAGACCAAATTTTCTGTTTTGCTATGGCAGCATACGATTGTAACCCGCAAACGGTGTCAATCGTTATGACCAACGGGTAAAAACCCTTGCATGACAAGTAACCGCGGCTACTATCCACTGTTCACTATGTAATTCAGTTCCGTTACACCGCAGGCAAAGGGCTTTGTGCTCACCAACTCCAGGGGCGTTTTGTTTTGGATGCCGTTAAACAGCGGAATGCCGCGGCCAAGCAGTACAGGATTTACAAACAGCCAGTAGCCGTCAACCAGGTCCTGCTCAATAAGTGAATGCGTTGCGGTTGGACTGCCGAAAAGCAGGATCTCCCCAACTGCTTTTTGTTTTACTGCAGCAAGTTCATCTCGAAGATTATCACTGATAATGGTTGTGTTGGGCAAAGGCTCGCCTCGCAGGGTTTTTGACAGCACCACTTTGTGCGCCTTGCTATACCAGCTTGCATGTTCGATATCGTGTTGGGAGGCGGTTGGCTTGTCGGCCGCCGTAGGCCAGTAGGCTTCCATCATCTCAAACGTTTTCCTTCCATATAAAGCCGTGTCGGTTTGTTGTATACGTTTACCTACATGCCGAAAAATTTCTTCATTTATCTTGATCCAGTCCATTTCTCCTTTGGGGCCTGCCACAAAACCGTCGAGCGACAGGTGCATAAACGAGATGATCTTGTTCATTTTCTAATTGATTAGGTGTTTGTTTGATGAAGCTTGTGCAAGCCTTTTTTTGTGATTTCGCTTTCGTAAAATAGCCAATTCTTTTGCAAGTCAAAGGAGATGAAAAACAACTTAGTTTCTTACTCCTATTTATTTTCACCGATTTCCTCCGCCAGCCCAATAAGCAATCCTTCCACGCCACGGATATAGCAAAGCCGGTAGGCATTTTCGTACTGAACAACCTCTCCCACAAGTTCTGCCCCGTGTTTGCTGAGCCGGGATACCATCTCGTCAACATCATCAACGGTAAACATCACACGTAAATAGCCCAGTGAATTCACCGGAGCCCTGCGGTGATCGGCAACCACGGGTGGCGAAAGAAATCGCGACAGCTCCAGCCGGCTGTGACCATCCGGCGTTACCATCATGGCAATCTCCACCTGCTGCGACGCCAGCCCGGTAACCCGGCCAGCCCACTCGCCTTCGATAGTGGCCCGGCCCTGGAGCGTCAGGCCAAGTTCCGTGAAAAACAGGATGGCCTTGTCAAGGGATTCAACAACAATACCGATGTTGTCTAACCTGCGTAGTTTGTTTTCTGCCATTGTATGTATGCTTTAAAAATAAGGCTGCAATTATGCATTACAATTCTAACCCGGTGTTTTACTGAACAGGCTTCGTTCGGGAACGATACTGCCAGTTATCCAGTAGCGTTCAAGACCAGGTTTTTCATTCACGGCTTTGAAGCCTGTTTGCGCTGTTGTTCTTTCGCAGCATTCAATATAAGTTAGTATTCAATAGGCATGAAAATAGAAAAGCTCTTTGCAAGGGTAACGCATCTTTCGACGCACAACTACAAGTTACAAATACAGACAAACGTAAAAGATAAACGACTTCTATTTCTCTCTTACAAAAATCACTGAACACAGTTGTTTGCAGTTTTCCGTATTTAGCCGCTACGGTTTGTCCCGCCCGATAAACCTGTTTTTACCGGTTAAAAAACCAATGGCTCTTTGCACGTTTTTGACGATGCTATCGTCTGTTTTTAACAGGGAAATGTACCGAACGATCTCTTTTTGCCGGGAGGGCGGCAAGCTGTTGAATACGGTAGTTGCAGCATCGCTTTCACGAAGTGCCTGCTGCAGCTTTGGGTGCGGTTCGAGGGTACGTTCGTTGGTATCAAAATCAATTTCAACCGCGATCGTTTCGCCAATGCGCTGGGGCGAATTTTTGAGCATTGTCGTGTTGATATATAGGCGCCAGTCGCCGCGGTATTTTACCAGTGTTTGTCTGAATGCTTTGCCGTTTACGGTTCCGCAAACAGGAATAAAGCCCTTGTCTTTACCCGCTTTGCGAAAGATCTCTGTCCGGATGGTTTCCGGAACAAAAACAAAAGGGTTGATACCGATGATCTCCAACCTTGCTGTAAATTTTTGCATGTTGACTACACCTCCCTGCTTGCTGATTAACGATGAAATGAACTGTAATAACTTTCCGTCATCTTTCGTTGCTCTCCCCTAACTTATCTGTGCCAAAAAAATTTCCCAGCACAATGTAAAAGAGAAAGATAAAAAAAGCAGCTTTTCCTGAATGTGGAATGTTGAAAAGTGCGCCGCCAACCAGGACAAAAACAGGAAGCAGTAATAAGAGAAGGACTTTGTATCGTCTTCGCATAAAGAACAGTTGGTTTTAGTTAGACACTTGCAGCGTATGTAAAAAGTTGGTTGCACGGAGATGAATCCTTTATACTTACCAACGCAAACACGACCGTTAGCCTAAATTTCTATCGAATGCCATACAACTTTAAGTTAGTTTGTTTTTTGATTGATAGATAGTGCACACCGTAACACAAGACGAGCAGTGATAAAAACAACGGTGTGAAATCAGGAGAATTTTGCGGACCGGACGGGACTCGAACCCGCGACCTCCGCCGTGACAGGGCGGCATTCTAACCAACTGAACTACCGATCCGTAATTGTTGGGCCGGCAAATATAGAGCCTGCACTGTATTCAAAGCGCAGGCGTTTTAAAAAAAATCGGCCCCGAAATTTGCACAAAAAACAGGAAGTTTAGACCCATGAATTCTTTGCCCCGCTTCCGCAAAACCCGGATCGCTCCCACACCCAGCGGTTACCTGCACAGGGGCAATGCACTTTCTTTCCTGCTCACGGCCGCACTGGCCCGACAAACCGGCGCCCGCTTGCTTTTACGCATCGATGATCTTGACGAGCCACGGGTGCGGCCTGAATACGTACAACACATTTTTGACACCCTGCAACAACTGCAAATAAGCTGTGATGAAGGCCCTCGCTCTGCTGAGGAACAAGCCGCTCGTTTTGCACAAGTGCACCGCATGCCGCTTTACCGCAGTGCCCTGGAGCGGTTGAAAAAAGACGGCCACTTGTTTGCCTGCAACTGTTCGCGGGCTGCCATCCTTGATCAAGATCCGTCCGGGGTATACCACGGCAACTGTTTGCACAAAAACCTGCCGCTCGATGCCAAAGGCGTCTGCTGGCGGGTGCATACTACTACGCATACGGTTAGTGTAAAAACAATGAATGGTCCCGTGATAGTTGCCCCACTGCCACCTGCTGTGCAGTATTTCGTGGTGCGCAAACGCGACGGCATGCCTGCCTATCAATTGGCCTCCCTGGTGGATGACCTCCACTTTGGTATTGACCTGGTGGTTCGCGGCGCCGACCTCTGGCCGTCTACCCTCGCCCAACTTTACCTGGCCTCCCTGCTCGGTAAAAAAAGCTTTAGCGAAACAACCTTTTATCACCACCCGCTCCTGCAGGATGGCCACGGTTACAAACTGTCCAAGTCGGCCGGCGCCGAAGCCCTAAAGCCGGAACTCGATAGGGAAAGTCTTTTGTCTCTCCTAATAACCCTGCTGGAAGGCCAGCCACTCAATGGATTTGCTTTGAGCGAAATCAGTAGCCTGCAACAACAAGCGAAGTAATAACGACGCCAATTCAACTTTTCGTTACTGCAGGTACCCGTCTCTGCCCGGTCCACAGCATGCACTCTATCCCGTAAAGAAACCGTTCATAACCCTGTTAATACAATCAATACAAGTGAGGGAAACCCGGTTCCTGGTCTTCTTATTTTCGTTGCCACACCTATCCTAACGGCAACAAACACCGTAAGTGATCACCACAAAACCAAACTGAATATGAACAGGCAAATTCTTATAGCCGGGGCTCTACTGTTTCTTAGCCTTGCCGCCTGCCGCAAAGAGTCGGACAACCCGGCACCTCCTCCTAAAGACGATCCGCAGCAAGACCTGCCACAGTACCTGCTCCGGTCCATTGAATGGGACAATGGCATGAAGGCACTGCCCAATTATAACAGCGACAGCACGGTGTCGTACACTGCGTTTTCACTGGGCACTGCCGGTGGAGAGATAGTATATGAATGGAGCGGCAAAAAACTGGAAGCTATGTACGATAGCCGGTCGCTGTACACCAACCGCTTTGTGTACGACGACAAAGGTCGGCTAACAGCTATTAATAACACCCGCCGGCAGGGTGAGCCCACGGTTTCGTATACACTGGAATACAGCTACGACTATGACAACCGGCTAAAGTCGCTAAAGTATTACCGTGTGAACGTGGCCGGCAAACAACTGCAGGAAACCAACACCTACCAGTATAACGCGGAGGGTTACCCGTCAACCGTCATCACTCAATCGGGCGGCAGCATTATCACCCGCCGCATTGAAGTCTACTCCGGCCGCCTTCGGTTTGACTATTCGCATTTTATCAGTGCTTCCCTCAGTGAGCATTATTCGTTGTACAATTACCCGCTTCTTCACCAGTTGGACCGCTTGCCGGCAAAGGTCACCAAGCTGCTAAAGACAGGTGCTGCCGCGGAAAAGGTGGAGCAGGTGACCGAAACAAACTACACCATCACCAACCATCGATTGGATAAAACCGTCACCCGGCTTACCTACCCTGAACATCCTGACCTGAATCAGGAGTTGGAAGCAGTTTACATGTATTATTGATTTGACGTGTGAAGGTTAGTTGGGCTACGAAGTTTGTACCCCACCTTAGTAGTTTATTGCCGGGGCAATATTCGCTTCATCAACAAGCGCATCCAACAAGCATAGTGTACATATCATGATGGGTGTTGCAGAAAGACCTGATTTTAGAGATGTTCTGGTTGGCGGATATTAAAAATTATCCTGTAAATTATATCCAGAGATTATTAGCCGGTCGTCAATTCAATCACTTGTAAGTTGTTCTTTGTTTGGTTCATGAGGCAGTGATAAACAAAACGATTCTCTTTAATACAGAAATAGCACTAAATCAAAAGGGTTATCTATTAGATCACCATTTCTTGATTGTTTTAAATGCTTGCCCATCCGGATTCACAGAGCCTGCATTTGTTCTTCCTTTTTTTACATGCACAAACGTATGACTCGTATACAGTCTTCCGTTTTTACTGTTGTATTTGTACGGTATGCGCAGTTCCAAAAAACAGCAGAAAGCTTCAATCCCAGTAGATAAAAACAATTCCCTGTTATTCCCAATCTTGCCCAAACCTTCCCTCCTGCGCCTTTTACTGCTTTCTCACCCTCTGCGCTCCTACATCGTGCCCAAAGAGGAAACGGGCTTATCCCGCCGTAGTAATCTTGTACTGGCAATCAGCAAAAAAGAAAAATAAGGAACGATGAAAAGAGATAAAAACAGCAAGCAGGAGCACTGCAAGAAAAGGAGGGCTATGACAACATTTTTTACCCGCCAGCAGTGGCAAAAAGCGGTAACACCCGGCAGACTGAAAAAGCTGGGAATGATTTTGACGGCTATCAGCGGGGCCCTGCTCACCTCCACCCTCACACTTCCCAAGCTTCTGCTGCTCCTGGCTACGGTGGCCGGTATGGCAGGTAGTGTGCTGACGATACTTTCGCAATCAAGCAACGGTGAAAAGAAAGGCTGAGGATTAGAATAAGGTTAAGGATTGAAACTAAGGATTTATATTATTTGTAATCGACTGGAAAGCATAACTGCAACGGGTGTGGATAAAAAGTGAGAGCGAAAGGCATACTTTGCTAAAATATTTAGTATTTTGAGGCAAGTTTTTGAGGGTTATTTATTGTAAAACACGAGAGGTATGTTATGAGCACTACGAATGAGAAGGGAGTAAAAGCCTACACCATCACCGAACTTTCCCGGCTGTACGGCATCAGTTTAAAGACGCTGCGCACCTGGCTAGCACCGCATTATGACCGGATTGGTCCGCGGCGGGGCCGGTACTATACTGTACTACAGGTGCGCCGGATTTTTGAATGCCTGGGACAGCCCGACAGCCTTGAATAAGCGCTTCACCGCTTTCCTGCGAAACCACCATCAGTAAGTGAAAGAGCCGCCCGGAAGGGTGGCTTTTATTTTAAAGGTTTTGTCGTTGATCGTTCGAGGTTCGATGTTGGAGGTTTGACGTTTGGTGTAAAAATTCATTGCGCTTTGGTCATTGCTTAATTGGCAAGTTGCCATGTTCAATAATCAATTCGCAATGTTCAATTTTCAAATAGAAACAGCCAAGCTATTTCTCTTCACCCGCTGGTTCAGCGCCTTATTGCGCATTAGCTAACACTTCTATTTGCAGTAAGAAAGGGATAGCGCAATACAGCGCTGGCAGTTCCATAAACTATAAGCCGACTATGGTATTAGCATCAACCAACATGTAGTGAAGAATGTAGCGAAAGAGAAAGACTACTCACAACGTGAAAAGTGCAACCAATAAAGAGTAGCCGTTGTGCGCTGGCCCGGAAAAAGCAGCGGAGCGTTTGCTTTTTCCTTGAACTTTTGGCTCCACCTTTTGTTTCCAAGACAAAAGGTGGAAAACGGCCTATAGAAAAGCAAGACCAAACCTAAAATAGCCTGCAGCATATTCCCTTTCCCCGCCTTCGTCAGAATAAAACGCACTATAATCCACAAACAAAGCGTTTCCAAACTCTTACGCCGAACGCAGGGAAACGGCAAGCAACCTGCAAGCGCACATCCTTACAACATAAACTCCAACCCTTATACTTCAAACCACAAACTAGAAACTACAAACCTCAAACCCTGCTCCCGGCACACCATTTGACCCTCTACCCAAAACCCCAACCATGAAAAATGCCCCTGTCACGGAGGACAAAACCGCACTTCTCCTGGAGGTTCACCACCGCCTGTCCGAAGTCTACGGCCGCAACATCCGTTACTTCCACGACCTCGATCCACTGAGTGAACTCGTGTCGGCCTTGCTCTCCCACCGTACCCGCAACAGCGCTTCGGGACAGGCTTTTAAAAACCTGCGCCTCCTGTTTGGCACTTGGGAGGAGGTTCGCGATGCCCCTACTGCTCTTGTGGAAGAAGCCATTGCACCCTGCACCTGGCCGGAGCAAAAGGCACCGCGTATTCAGCAGGTGCTGCAAGAAATCACCAGCCGCCGGGGAGACCTTTCCCTCGACTTTATCGGTGAGATGGATGTTGCCGAAGCCCGCCAATGGTTGGAAGCCCTCCCCGGTGTTGGTCCCAAAACCAGTGCAGCTGTTATTTCCTTTAGCTATTTACGTGGTAAGGCACTGCCGGTCGATTCGCACCACTACCGCGTGGTGGTCAGGCTTGGTATAATTAGTAACAAAATCAGCGAAGGAAAATCGCACCGCATTCTTGAAGATATGCTGCCGCCGGACTTCACGGCGCAGCAAGTGTACGATCACCACCAGGTGATCATGAAGCACGGCCAGCAGGTTTGTTTTCACAGCAAGCCCGATTGCGAACGCTGCATGCTGTTAGACCTTTGTCCAACGGGGCAGGTCAATGTGGAAACAAGATCGTGAGTGGTGAGTGGTCAGTAGTGAATTTAAGCCGCCTTGACATTGGCAGATGCTCTAATCAAACTACAAACCATAAACCACTAACTACAAACTCCTAATCTTTCAGCTTGTTCAACTCTTCCTGTATATAACGGAGCGAGGTAGCAAGCGTTTTGGCTTTCGGCTTGCCGGAAAGTTCCAGGCTATCGAGCAAAAAACGCAGGTGATCGAGCTCGCTTTGTTTTTTTACCTCGGCACCGCCGCGGCTCCAGGCCGTTTCAATGGCTTCATACACGGCTTCTTTTTTCACACTGCCACCAGGCTCCATGCAAAGCTTTGTCAGCAGCACATGGGCACCATTCACCATTTGCCAAAAATCCATGTGCACTTCTTCCCCATCGCCGATGCGTAACACAGTATCCATCCAGGTATAGGCCTGCTTTAGCTTGGGCAGGTTGTATTTACGCGGCGAAGCGCCACCCCAATGAAAACCCTTGCTTTCCTTGATCAGCATCAGCAAGCTTTCTATCTGCAGCCAGTTACAGAGTGGGTACAGGATGTTTCCGTTCTTGTTTTTGGCAATCAGGAAAGCTTCGTGGTATTGCTCCGCAGCATCCTGCAAGGCCTCCACCTGTTTTATTTTCACGGTTGTTTTTTGCGAAAGCGTTTTATACACAGATCCCAGCAGTGCATACCGCCGGCTTGTAGGCCCCACTACCGTCAGCATTTTAAAATCATTAAGCACCACTGCCAGCTCTTTTTCGGAAACCTGGCCGGCTGCCCGCAATTGCTTGTTACGCAGGATGCAAAGCCGCTCCAGTGAATCCACTGAAAAGTTGGCTTCTTCATACTGCCGCAACCGGTCGAGCTTTTCAATGGCTTTTTCTTTTTCATTCAGTGCCGTATAGATCTGTGCTTCCCGCTCGGTGAGGGCACCATCCCTGAGACCGCTGCGGTCGATGGCTTTTTCAAGTTCTTCCAACTCTTCCAATATACGACCCTTATCATACCGGCCGCTTTCTACCTTGTTGGCCAGGTTCACCAGGTCCACTTCCACCTCCATCGGCAAAACATAGGTTTTTTGTGCACGGCTGGTGGCTGCATAACTTTTAAACGAATAAAACTGGTCGCCGTAACACTGGTAGGCGCCCCAGGTATTGGTATCAGGAAAATCGCTGTAGCAACGGCTGCGGGCTTCTCTCACGGCTTCACCAAACGGAGCCCCGGCAAACATCTGTTGATAAAAAGTTTGGGCAAACAAGAGGGCGGCGCCATCATGGACGGCCCACCCGGCAGCAATCACCGCCTTCACACCCATTTGTATCAATTGCACGCCAATGTTGGCGGCCAACTTGTAATACTGCTGCGTTTTTCGCTCCGCTTCTTCATCTACATCACCCAGGTGGCAACAGTTGACAAAAACAAATTCCGGCACCTGGCTCATCTGGTCGATCTCTTTGGTGGAAAGGAACATGCCATTGCCAATAAGCATACCGGCCTGCCCGGGATTCTCCGCATCAAAATCACCGTGGCCCGCCAGGTGAATGATCTTGTATTCGTCTTGGAAAATGGATTGTACGATCTCGGGGAAATCGGCGTTGATCTTTGCCTCCACGGTGTAGCCCTGCTCTTTTACGAGGGCCGTCACTGCTTCGGCTTCCTGCACAGCACCGGGTAACTGCGAAGCATAGCCGTAAAGATTCGGGTCGCCAATTACCAGGGCATTGCGCTTGTACGAGCGGTTGACCTGGGTGCGGTACTCGCTGGTGGCCAACTGCCGAACCATTCCCGCACTTACGCAAAGTGGCTTGGCCTGCGTGGCCATGTCCTGCAACAACTCCCAGGGGTAAGCAGCCGAGTGACTGTCCAGTTTCCATACCGTGTGGTTCTGGCTGCGCACGGCGTCCTTAAAATCGTTGGGGATGAGAAGCTCAAAGATGGTTTTGGCAAGCTGTGGCGACCAGTCGTTTTTGGTGGAAGCCTGATCGATAAACTGCTGAATAAGCCTTGGATTGGAATTGAGGTTTCGCAGCTCTTCCCGCGCCGCACCGGTGGAGGCACTGAACTTTAAAATATTGTGCGGCTTTCGCTTGACGATGGAAACCGAAATGCGCTGCCACCAATCCTGCTGCTCATCCAGCGGTACCCGCTTGCGAATGCCAAACAGCTTTTTAATGGCGTTGCGGGAAAGCACAATATTGAGACGGCTGTCGGCTTCCAGTTTTTTTACCGTGTAAAAGGCCTGCAGGGCCCTGTCTTCGTACAGCTCAACAAATTCAATATGACTAACGGTCTTGAGTAAGGGCTTATTCAGCCGCAGGATACCTTCGTTGGCTTTCTGCACACCCAGGATGATGGACTTGATGGAGTTCTCTACGCTCAGGCCTCCATACCCCGCACCCACAATTACAGTAGATAGTCCAATGCCACGCCGGAAAAGAAGATTAAATTCATGCGGGTTGATCTGCTCAAATTCGCGTAGCTCCAACAGGTAACGGCTCACACCCTGCGCTACGCTTTGCTCCAGTTTGTAGCCATTCAATTCACCGGGTTCGCCCAACCCAACCACAATGGCGCCTTTGGGACAGGTCTGATAAGAGAGCAGCACTTCGTTGGTGCCTTCCCGGCCGGGATAAAGATTCAGTGCATGCTTCTCCCGGAGCACTCCACCAAAGTTTGCGTCCAGCACCCCTTCGGCACCCAGGATACCGTCGCGGTAAAAATGACCCACCACCAGCGGATAGCGGGCATCCCGCAGGTCGCCGTTGGCGATGCTGATGCGTACCGGTGCGGCCACGTCGGTCTCTTCTTGGAAAGGTGGAATACCCAGCACCACCGATTCGATATTACTTGGCGTAACGGGTATCACTTCGTAACGGGGCTTGTCAACCAACCGTCCACCACGTTGCCCTACCGATGGCGGCACTTGCCGCAACCGGGCTGTTTGTCCTGTTTTCAACAAGTCGCGAAACGCAGGAAAAAGCTTTTCATCGTTCGCCAATTCGCCATGGATAGTGGTGCTGTAATAAAGTGCTTTGTTTTCGGCAAACACCGGCAAGATGCCCGATGCCCAGGTAACGCTGCCATCGCCTTCGGCCGTGCTTTTAAACACAAGGTTGCCGCCCCTTGCATCCGATTCAATGGCGTAGGTAGCGGTGGTAGAATCGCTGTGACCGGCCACATAAATAATGTTGCGGAAATCATCCCGGCCTAAAGAAGTATTGATGCGGTCGCGGAACTTACGGAAGTTTTTCAGGATGGTTTCCGAAGGCTCTATTCCCAACCCATTGGAATAACGCAAGAGGGTGCGCCAGCTTTCGATATTGCCAAAATCGTGGGGCGTAGTAGAAAGCGGGAGCAGGTTGTACAAGCCCGGGCAGGCACCAAACACTTCCAGCAATTCTTTTTTACCGTGTTTCAGGTCCAATAGACTGAGTTTGGTAATGTTGCCACCGCGGCCAACAAGGGTTTCAGGAATCAGGTAAGAGCCACCCAGCGGGCAGCCGAGGAAAAGAGCCCGGAAACCGGGTGCAGCATTTAGGTCTTTCCATTTATCACCCAGGATCATAAACTCTCGGAAAAGCACACCGCCCATACTGTGGGCCAGCACATGAATCGGCTGGCCCTTTGACAGCAACTCTCCTATCAAGGCATTCAGGTCAAGGGCAACCTGCGACAGGTCCTGCCGCCAGTCGTAGGCATAAGCAATCACGTCATAACCACCTTCGGTGAGATGGCGGGCCAGTTTGCGGTAGCCGCTGCCCATCAAGGATGGCGCCGTAATGTTGGGCGTATCAATATCAAGTTGCAGGAGGTCGCCTTTTACAAACCGCCAGAAATCCACCCAGATTCGTTCGTCATCGCGGTAAAGATTGGAGCCCATGATGCCGGGCATGATGATGGCAACGGGTTTTTTGCCACTGACCTCGCGGTTCATCTTTACTTCCGACACCACAAAAGGCAGGGCGGCGTTGCGATTGGCTTCGGCAATATCGGCGGCTTCCAGTGGCGCAAAGCCGGGGATGGTTTCGGTACGGCTTTGCAGGGCCCGGGCAATGGCTGTTTGCGAAGCCTTGCTCCGGAAATATTTTACGTGGTCGGTGCCCTGCTCGTCATCCAGGTAAAACTGCACGGCCTTGCGGCGCGGCGTTCCAAAATACATGGACCAGGTATCGACAACCATGTCGTTCTTCCGCCGGAAATAAAGCTTGGTGAGGATCACCAGAAGCGCTTTGAGTTCCAGGTGCAGCTTGCAGTTGCCGGCAATTACCGTCAGCGGCGCCTCGATCATGTTTGCCGGGTTGTTGAGCATTTTGATAAAAGGCGATTCCGGCGACATGGCTTCCAGTCCGGGCAACACCGCCACATCGGTTCGGCTTGAGGCTACCTGCGACAGCAGGGCTTTCACACCCATGTATACCGGGTTAGCGCCGGCACCGGTTCCAACGCCGACAAGATTGAGCAAAGTGTTGAGGTAGTGATCCAGGCGGTCGGCCAGCAACGAAGTACCCATGGAAGGGCTGGCCACGCGGATGAATTTATCCACCCGGATATTTTTTGTCCTGGCCTCGCGGTTAATAGCCTCCATCATTTCGCGGTCGGTGGCGCGGTCCTGCAGAAGCCCCAGTTCGGCCTCGCTAAAACCAACGGTACTGTTGCCGGCATTTACCCTTGCCAGCAGGTCGCCAACGAGTCCGCCGCGACTGTGTGTAATCAGGTGTAGCGTAATGTTAGATGGAAGCAATTCCAGCAACTGCTTTGTATTCTGCAGCGGCGATTCGGTGAGGGTTTTGTGCTCAAAGGCAAGGATGTTCTCGCCATAGGTATCAGTAATGGTTTTCCAAAGGCCGTGATCGGGCTTGTCGAGCAGGTCGCCAAAGGCACCTGCTGTGTTGGAATTGGTGCCATGAACAAAGAGCAGGTAAGGCTTGGAAAGATCGGTAAAAACGTCGGCCGTGCGTTTGCGGAATAGCGCATCCAAGAGGTAAAGCCCTGGCTGTGGCTGTACTTTTTCTTCAAGCCGTTTGGCAATTTGCTGCACGGCGCCGCCCACAACAGCCGCCGTTTTTTTGGGCTTGAACAAACTGATCACGTTAATGGCCAGGTCCTGCAGCACACCGCGGTCTGTCGACGCCTGCAGCACGCCGGGCACTTCCAGCACGTCTTCATCCAACCCGCGGTTGAGCGGAATGTTGAAGATCTCGTGAAATTCCTGGGCATTGCCGATCCAGGTGGTTTGGTCTTCAAAACGGATCTCCACAATGTCGCCGTTGTCTGTGATCTCCATCTCGTGTCTTGCTGAGAGGCTGCGGCTGTTACTGACCACGACTGACTTTTCCAGGGTGAAGTTTTGAAATTCTTCAAAATCGGTGGAGAGCAGGGACTGCGTATCGTTTGCCGGGTTGAGGCTGCCGCTAACGATTAGTTTTTTTGCCATGGACTGCAATTGTATTGGTAAAGAAAAATGTAGCTAACAGGGATGGGTATACGAAAAACTGGTTTGTACAGGGTGGCAGATTGTTGCAAAACTGATCAGAGGGCAGAAAGGCTTCAAGGCTACAGGATCTGGCTTGGGCTCGGCAAGGCGGCAGGTTTCGAACGGCACAGGGCAAAGCCGTTTCAATATTAGGTTGATTTGGGAACTCCTGCAAGCATTACGGCTTTAATTTATTAACAGGTGGGAGGTTAAAGAACCTATATCGACCCTTCAGGGCTCTCTTCTCCCACAATTATTCTTTTCCTATGGCTTGCACCCCGGATTAATAGGTGTCTGCTTTTCAGGCCTTTCTAACCGTTTAGTTGCTTTTATGCTTTTGGGTCCACTAACGGTTTAATCGCTTGTTACCAATTGTTCGTTGCTATTCCGAATTACATTTCTTGTATGGGCATTGAGAGGACACGCCACGGATACCGGAAATAGCCAAGAACAACAATTAATTTACAACAATCAATTCTCAATGTTCAAATCTCAAATGAGAAAACAATCCTTCCAAATATTCCCAATCCCGCTGGTTCAGCGCTTATTGCGCATGAACTAAAGCTTTTAATTGCTGTGTGAAAAGGATAGCGCAATACAGCGCCTGCAATTTCTTGCCTACTAAGCCGATAATTTTATTTGTGTCAAGCAACGTGTAGTGAAGAATGTAGCGAAAGAGAAAGACTGCTTGCAATGTGAACCAAGCAACCAATAAAGAAAGGTCTTTGTGCGCTGGCCCGGAAAAAGCAGCGGAGCGTTTGCTTTTTCCTTGAACTTTTGGGTCCACCTTTTCGGGAGAGAAAAGGTGGAAAATGGCCTAAAGAAAAGTATGACCAAACCTAACACCACCAAAACGCATAGAATTTTCATTTCAGGAACACGGCAGGACATGCCAGGAGCATGTCCCTACGGCAAAGCGGCAGCCATCCTTTTATTTCATTTCCTTCCACGCGGCCGCCTCTTTTTTAATAGCCCGCCAGTGCCAAATGATCAGTATCGTAAACAGGGTGAGAAGCATGGTGTTTTGTTTGCCTTTTGACAAAACAGATGCTCTTTTCGTTTCAACCGGGCGGCCGTTTTTACAAAACTTTATAAAACAAGATCAAAAACGAAAAGACCAATAAATATTTTTCATTTTATAATTGGCACCCATCAAGCCGTCTATGTAATGAAAAAATTGTAAGTAGAAACGCCTATCCCGCTGCATTCTTCCTGAACAAATCCGCTACCGGAATGTTAAGATGCTTAACAAAAGAAAGAAACCTCTCCTTTTTTTGTTAGAATGATTTTTAATTCATATTACTTTTGCGCAGCACCGAAGATTTAAGCCGACGAAGAATGGGAATTTGGAAACCGCTTTCAATATTGCTCCTTAGCCTTACACTGTTCGCAATGCCGTCCAATGCCGGCAACGCAAATCCTGTGTTGGCAAACGTGCAGCCCAGCCATTTTTTTTCGCCGAAATTTCATTTTGCCGGGAAGCCGCTCAAAGCCCTCCACTTTTCCACCAACATTGAGTATTCGTTTCCCGATCATCTTTCCTTTGAGATCGATGAGCTGCTGGTAACGAAAATGTACAAGATCAAAAAGAAGTACAAGCGGGTAGTGCCCGGCTCTTCCATGCTGCGGCAACCCGTTCGGGATGTTGATATCCTACCTGTCAACATCTACATCAAGGAAACCTACAGCAAACCTTTTTTCGTTTCTCCCCTGCACCGGTTTCTCTTCCGGCTCACCCCGTTTTAAGTTGTTCTGAACGCACCCCTTTTTACAGGTAGCCCCCACCGTGGGTACCGCACCGTTCTGCATCTGCCCACAACGCAGGTGCGCACAATTATACACAGGCAATCTTAACAGCAAAAAACCAATCACATGAGACAATACTGGACAGGCGTCCTTGCCGCATCCGTTTTTATCGCCGGCTGCGCCAGCAATGCTACTGAAAACGAAACCCCTTCCGTTACCGAAGTCCCCGTTATCAAATTACAACAGACCGATACGGCGTTTCACCTCGACTATGTCGCCGACATCCAGTCAGTGAAGAACGTAGAGATCCGCTCCCGCGTCAACGGTTTCCTGGATAAAATTTACGTGGACGAAGGCAGTCCCGTCAAAAAAGGCCAGTTGCTTTTCCAGATCAGCAACCAGGAGTTGTACAATGAACTCAACAAAGCCAGGGCCAGCGTGCAAAGCGCCAAAGCCGCCGCCAAGATTGCGGAGCTGGAAATGGAACGGGTGAAAGTGCTGGTGGAGAAAAAAGTGATCGCTAAGTCGGAACTCGACCTTGCCGTTGCCCGCCTGGATGATGCCAATGCAAGAATTGCACAGGCAACCGCCGAAGTGGCCGATGCGCAAACCAAGATCAGCTACCTCTCCGTACGGTCGCCTTTTAATGGCGTGATCGACCGCATCCCGATGAAGGCCGGCAGCCTGCTGACCGATGGCAGCCTGCTAACCAGCCTTTCTGACAACAACCAGATGTATGCTTACTTCAACGTGTCGGAGAACGAATACCTGCAGCACAAAAAAGCCACCAGTGAACGGCTGAAAGCTAACGGCGCTGCCGCACTGGTGCTGTCTGACGGTACCGCCTACCCGCACAAAGGCCTGATTGAAACCCAGGAAGCCGAGTTCTCCGGCAACACCGGTTCCATTGCCTTCCGCGCTAAATTCCCTAACCCCGAGGCCATGCTCAAACACGGCGCTTCGGGCAAGGTGCAGCTCATCACCAACCTGCAGCAAAAACTGCTGGTACCGCAAAAGGCCGTGCTGGAGATCCAGGACAAAAGCTTTGTGTTTGTGCTGGGCGCCGACAACACGGTGAAGATGAAAAGCTTTACGCCCAACCTGCGCATAGCCGATTATTTTGTGGTGGAAGACGGTCTGGCGCCGGGTGATGTGATCGTATACGAAGGCGTACAGAACATACGCGATGGCGCTCCCGTTAAGCCACGTTTTCAGCAGGCAGACCTGATGGCGGCAAACTAAACAACACATTTTCCTGTGACAAGCCCCCATTGAAATGCATGCAGCCAGCAACAGTGGCTGCCGGCATTTCATCGTTGTGGCCACTGTCATCTTTACGTGAAAACTACACGGCGTGTTGCGCCGTTATCACCTTTCCTAAACGAAAGGCCACAGGCCTTTCCCATGCATTCATTTTTACAACTACTGCCCTGGCCTGAACCGTCCGTGGCAAGCGAAACAATTTTGAGATGGTAGAAACATTTATCAGGCGGCCGGTGCTTTCACTGGTGATATCGCTGATCATAACGCTATTGGGTGTACTGGCGCTTTTCAAGCTGCCCATCACCCAGTTCCCCGACATTGTGCCACCATCCGTGGTGGTAACGGCCTCGTATAACGGCGCCAACGCCGATGTGTGCGCCAAGGCGGTGGCCACCCCGCTCGAACGGGCCATCAACGGTGTACCCGGCATGACTTATATGAACTCGGTGAGTTCCAACAACGGGGTTACTTTAATACAGGTGTTCTTTGCCGTGGGTACAGACCCCGACCAGGCCGCGGTAAACGTGCAAAACCGTGTAACAACGGTGCTGGATGAACTTCCCGAAGAAGTGATCAAGGCGGGTGTAACCACTGAGAAAGAAGTGAACAGCATGCTCCTGTACCTGAACGTACTCAGTACGGATTCGAGCATGAACGAAGAGTTCATTTACAATTTTGCCGACATCAACGTATTGCAGGAACTAAAGCGCATCGACGGTGTGGGCTTTGTAGACATCATGGGCGCCCGCGACTACTCCATGCGGGTTTGGCTGAAGCCCGACCGCATGCTGGCTTACAATATTTCATCGGAAGAAGTGATCGCCGCCCTGCGGGCACAGAACATTGAAGCCGCACCCGGTGTGGCCGGCGAAAACTCAGGCAAGGACAATGCGGTAAAACAATACGTACTAAAGTACACGGGTAAGTTCAATACGCCGGAGGATTATCAGAACGTGGTGCTGAAAGCCGAACCCGATGGTGGCCTTATCCGGTTGAAAGACATTGCCGACGTGGAATTCGGTACCATGAGCTACGACATGGTTTCGAAAACCGATGGCCGTCCTTCGGCTTCGATCATGGTGAAGCAGCGCCCCGGCTCCAATGCGAAGGAAGTGATTGACAACATCAAGGCAAAAATGGCGGAGCTGAAAGAAACCAGCTTTCCACCCGGCATGGACTACAACTATGCCTATGATGTGTCCCGCTTTCTCGATGCCAGTATCGATTCGGTGTTGCACACCCTGATCGAAGCTTTTATTCTGGTGTTTATCGTGATCTTTCTTTTCCTGCAGGATTTCCGTTCGACGCTTATCCCGGCCCTTGCGGTACCAGTTGCGCTGATCGGTACACTGGCCTTCCTGCTGGCCTTAGGCTTTTCCATTAACATCCTTACGCTGTTTGCCTTGGTGCTGGCCATTGGTATTGTGGTGGACAACGCCATTGTGGTAGTGGAAGCCGTCCACGTAAAAATGACCACCCAGCGCATGAACGCCATGGATGCCACGGTGGCCGCTATGAAAGAGATCAGCGGGGCCATCCTGGCCATTACGCTGGTAATGTCGGCCGTGTTTGTACCGGTTGCCTTTCTTTCCGGACCGGTGGGTGTTTTCTACCGCCAGTTCTCGCTTACGCTGGCCATCTCCATCGTTATCTCCGGTATCAATGCCCTTACGCTGACACCGGCGCTTTGCGCCCTGCTGCTGAAGCATGAGCACGGACCAAAAAAGAAAACAAGCTGGCTGGATAAATTTTTCTCCGGCTTCAACAAACGTTACGATGCCACGGAACGCAAATTTGGTTCGCTGGTAGGAAGGATCGCGGTACGCAAACCCGTCACCATTGCGATGCTGATTTTCTTCCTGGTGGGCACCTGGGGTGCCAGCGCTATTCTGCCGACAGGCTTTATTCCTACAGAAGACCAGGGCATGATCTATGTGAACGTGACCACACCGGCCGGTTCAACTGTTGAACGTACGGAGAAGGTGCTTGACGAACTGGAAACGGCAGCAAAGGACCTGCCTTCGGTGGAGAACATTTCTACCCTTGCCGGTTATTCGCTGATGAGCGAGATCACCGGCGCCTCTTATGGTATGGCGATGATCAACCTCGCCACCTGGGACGACCGCGAAGCTTCGGTGCAGGATATGATCAACCTTTTACAGGAAAAGACTGCACACCTTTCCGATGCTTCCATCGAGTTCTTCTCCCCGCCAACCGTACCCGGTTTTGGTAACGCTTCGGGCTTTGAGATGCGCCTGCTGGACAAGAACAGGGCTAACACCCTGGAACAAACGGCGGAGGTCACCCAAAATTTCCTGGAAGCGCTGAATAAGAACAAGACCATTGCCGGTGCCTTTACCGGTTTCGATCCCAACTTCCCGCAGTACATGATCCATGTTGACCAGGATATGGCGGCGCAAAAAGGCGTGAGCATCGACAATGCAATGAGCACCCTGCAAACGCTGGTGGGGTCTTATTACGCTACCAACTTTATCCGCTTTGGACAGATGTACAAAGTGATGCTGCAGGCCAGCCCCGAGTACCGCGGCAAACCCGAAGATGTTCTTCGCCTGCATGTTAAGAACAGCGAAGGCCAGATGGTGCCCTACTCCACCTTCGTACGTATGGAGCGCATCTTTGGACCGGAGCAGATCACCCGCTACAACATGTACACATCGGCCATGATCAACGGTGATGCCGCACGGGGCTTCAGCAGCAGTGAGGCCATTCAAGCCGTAGAAGAAACTGCCGGCCGCGTGTTGCCCAAAGGCTATGCCATCGAGTGGTCGGGCATGACAAGGGAGCAGATCGAATCGGGCAACCAGGCGGTGTTTATCTTTATCATCTGTCTCTTGTTTGTGTACCTCCTCCTGGCAGCGCAGTACGAAAGTTTTCTGCTGCCGCTGCCGGTGATCCTCTCACTGCCCGCGGGTATTTTCGGCGCCTTTCTTACGCTGAAATTAGCGGGGCTCGAAAACAATATCTACGCACAGGTGGCGCTGGTCATGCTCATTGGTCTATTGGGTAAGAACGCCATCCTTATTGTGGAATTTGCCGAACTAAAACGGCGGGAAGGCCTATCGGTGATTGAAGCAGCCAAGGCCGGGGCGGTATCGCGTTTGCGCCCCATCCTTATGACCTCCTTTGCCTTTATTGCCGGTTTGATCCCGCTTTGTATCGCTACCGGCGCCGGTGCCCTGGGTAACCGCTCCATCGGTACGGCATCCGCAGGCGGCATGCTCTTCGGAACCGTGTTTGGCGTGATCATAATTCCTGGGCTGTATGTCCTTTTTGCCTCTATGGGCAAGGGAAAGAAAAAGCCGCAGCGCAGTAAAGAGGACGTGGTGTCGCACAACAATCACCCCAGTGAAACCGCCGGCAAGCCCGAGCTGACAGCAGGCTAACGGTCCTTAACACACGTAATTATCGCAACAGAAAAACAAAAGCATGAAAACCTTGATAAAACTGGCCATTCCCCTTTCGCTTGCCGTGGTTACAGGCTGCGGCACGATGCGGGAAGCCGCCTTACCGGAACGACTGCAACTGCCGTCGACCTTTGCCGCCGGTGGCACCGATACAACAGCCAGCACACAGGTGCTGGAGTCGTTCTTTACCGACAGCACTTTGCAACGCCTGATCGATACGGCGCTTGCCAACAACTACGACCTGCAAGCTGCTGTGCAGCGCCTCTCTCTCCTGCAGGCTAACATCCGCATTACAGACGCGGCCCGGTTTCCGCAGGTGGCGGCTGTAGCCGGTGTATCGGCCGACAAATACGGCGATTATACCCTGAACGGTGTTGGTAACTACGACACCAATCTTTCGCCCAACATCAACAAAGACCAGCGGATTCCGACGAGTCCAACGCCGGATTTTTTCCTGGGCTTCCGCAGCTCCTGGGAAATTGATATCTGGGGAAAACTAAAGGATCGCAGCCGTGCGGCCTATGCCCGTTACCTTGCCGGCCAAAAAGGCCGGCAGTGGCTGGCCACGCAAATCACCACGGAAGTAGCGCGGCTTTATTACGAACTGCAAGCCCTGGATTTCCAGCGCCGCATCCTGCAAAAGAACATCACCCTGCAGCGCCGCGGGCTGGAAGTGGTGGAAGCGCAGATGGCCGGTGGCCGCGCCACGGCCCTGGCGGTACGACAGTTCAAAGCACAGATCCTGCACACACAGGAAACCGAGGTGCAGCTTCGCCAGTCGGTGGTGCAAACCGAGAACGAGCTGAATGCCCTGCTGGGCCGCCTGCCGGCGCCGGTGCAACGTGATACAACCTTTATTACACGGGCCCTGCCAGCCCGCATTGCTGCCGGCATTCCTTCGTCGGTGCTGCTGCGCCGGCCCGATATTCAACAGGCAGAACTGGAACTGATGGCCGCAAAAGCCGACATCAGCGCAGCCCGCAAAGCCTTCCTGCCTTCGCTTTCGCTAAATCCTTACATCGCCCTGAATGCGTTTAAAGCACCGCTGCTTTTTTCAGGCAGTTCGCTAGCAGCAGGAGCGGCCGGCTCACTGGCAGCGCCTATCCTGAACCGGGGCGCCATTATCGGCGGCGTGGCGGTTGCCAATGCAGAACAGGCTACGGCCTTTTACAATTACCAGAAGAGCATTGTCACCGGCTTCCAGGAAGTGGTAACGCAACTGAAGGCCATCGACAACCTGAAACAGGCCTATGCGCTGAAGACGGAAGAAGTGGAAACACTGACAGAAGCGGTGGCCACGGCCAACGATCTATATCTTGCCGGTTATGCCAGCTACCTGGAAGTGATCGTAGCGCAAGGAAGTGTACTGCAGGCCGAGATGGAACAGGTGTCACTTAAGCGAGCTCTCTTCCATGCTACAATACATTTGTACCGTGCGCTGGGAGGAAGGGAAGTCAATAGACAATAGGCAATTGACAATAGACGAGAAACGAGAGATGAGAGACGGGAAACGTGAGATCGTCTATCCATAACAAAAAAGACAGTTCGATGAACTGTCTTTTTTGTTTGAAACGACTTCGGATACGATCTATTTCAATGCAGTACAACTGGTGATTATTTTAACGCCAGGCTGCCATCGAAGGTGTAGCGTTTCTCTTTTTCTGTTGGCAGCTCGATGATTTGGGAACCGTAGCGGAGTTTAGCCTTGTTGCCTAACCGGGAAAGAATGCTGGCGCGGTGCAGTTTTCCATTTTTCCATTCGATGTCCACTTCAAAACCGCCCCTTGCTACCAGTCCCTGAACTGATCCTTCCTTCCATTCCCCAGGCAAAGCTGGTAAGAGGTCGATCTCACCGGCATGGCTTTGCAGCAGCATTTCGGTGATGCCAGCCGTTGCGCCAAAATTGCCGTCGATCTGGAAAGGCGGATGGTTGTCGAAAAGGTTCGGCAGGGTTGATTTCTGCAGCAAGGCCACCAGGTTTTGGTAAGACTTTTCACCATCCCGCAGGCGGGCAAAAAAGTTGATGATCCAGGCGCGGCTCCACCCCGTGTGTCCGCCGCCGTGAGACAGGCGATAGTCGAGCGTTTTGCGTGCTGCCGCCAGGAGTTCCGGTGTGGCGCTGCTGATCTCGTTGCCGGGATAGAGACCGTAGAGATGGGAAATATGGCGGTGCCCTGGCTCCGGCTCTTCAAACTCTTCGGTCCACTCCAGGATGCGGCCATCACTGCCGATCTTTGTCGGCGCCAGCTTGTCCAATGTTTTTTGCAATGTTTGCCGGAAGGCCTTATCCCTGTTCAGGATCGAGGCTGCCTGGATGGTTTGGGTAAACAGTTCACGGATGATCATGTGGTCCATGGTGGGACCCATAACCATGGTGGCCACTTCACCTCCCTTTGTTTTAAACGTGTTCTCCGGTGAAATGGAAGGCCCCGAAACCAGTTGTTTGGTAGCGGGGTTCTGCACTAGCCAGGCGACACAAAACTCGGCGGCCTCCTTCATGGCGGGGTAAGCATCCTGCGCCAGGTAAGCCTTGTCTTCGGTAAAAAGATAATGCTCCCAAAGATGACGAGCACTCCAGGCCATGCCCATCGGCCACATCGCCCATTGCGGGTGGCCGTAAGTTTCGGTAAAATGCCAGGCATCAGTGGTGAAATGCGCCACAGTTCCCCGCAGGCCATACATATCTTTTGCCGTTTTGCGGCCATCGGGCCGAAGGGCATTGATAAAATTCAAAAACGGCTTGTGCATCTCCGTTAGGTTGGTCACCTCTGATGGCCAGTAATTCATCTGGATGTTGATGTTGATATGGTAGTCCGCATCCCAGGGCGGGTTGAGGCCATCGGCCCAGATGCCCTGCAGGTTGGCCGGCAACCCACCCGGCCGTGAGCTGCTGATAAGCAGGTAGCGGCTAAACTGGTAATAAAGCTGGAACAATTGCGGATCAACATTTCCTATTTGCACAGCACCAAGCCGGGCATCCGTTGGAAAATACGTGCTGGTGTTCGTTCCCAGGTCCAGCGCCACCCGCTTGAAGTAGGATTGGTAATCGATAATGTGTTCTTTGCGGATATCGGTATACGTTAGCTTTTCCGCTTTGGCCAATTGTGCTGCCGAAATCTCTCCCGGGTTACCACCCCAGTAATCGGTGGCGGCAGTTAGCACAATCGTTACGGCATCGGCTTTTTCCACCTTTAGTCCTTCTGTGCTGCGGGTTATGGAACCTCCTTCCTTCAGCACTTTAACCCTTGTTACCAGTTTTACACCGACACCGTTGTTGACATGTTCGGTTAACAGAAGACCACTTTCGTTAACCTCGATGACTGCTTTGTTGCCGGGCCTTGTTAACCGAAGTTGGAAACCGATACTTTCTTTTTTGTCGGCTGTCAGTCGTACGACAATGGCTTGCGCCGGGGCGCTGGAAAATATTTCTCTTGTATAGTTCACCTTTCCGTTGCGGTAACGGACACCCGCTATTGCGTTTTCAATGTCCAGCTCCCGCTGGTAGGATTGCACCTCTTTGCCGTGGTCAAAATCCAGCCAAAGGTCGCCGAGAGACTGGTAAGAGGAAGGTGTATTGCGAACGCCCATCAGGTTTTTTTCGGCTGCGGTCTGGGCTTCTTTGTAGCGACCGGCAAAAAGCAGTTGCCGGATCGTTGCCAATGACGCTTTTGCGGCAGGATTGACAAAGTCTTCCTTTTTGCCCGACCACACCGACTCCTCATTCAACTGCAACCGCTCCGATGCTGCATCGCCAAACACCATTGCACCCAGTCGCCCGTTGCCAACCGGTAAGGCTTCGTTCCAGTTGGTTGCCGGGTGGGTGTACCAAAGTTTCAGGTCACTGGTTTTTGCCTCCTGCGCATGAACCGAATGACCAGTAAAAACACAAAGGACAAATACAAAAAAGTTTCGCAGCAGGAATAACATGTTATAAGGTCTATTTGGTGAGTAAAATAAGCCTGTCAAGAAAGATCATTTCACCAACAAGCTTTTGCAATCCCTGCAAAAATGGGAAAGAATGATATAAGGCAATAGCCTCCTCTTTTATTGCGCAACAGTTTGCACAAAAGCTACCTGCAGGCCTTCTGCAGCAGCGGATAAGAAAATCCTGTGTATTAAAAAGAAATTAACCTGGCAGGCAACGCCTACATTCAATACTGAAAACCAGGTTTGAAGCGGTACTTCTTTTTGGCGAAATCTATTTTTTCACCCGTACATATTTTTCCCTGTTGATCCTGTCGATGCCGGCGCTTTCTACTTTCTCAATTCCCTGCTGGATAAGCGTATCGTTAGTGATTGAAATGGTAAAGCTGAAATCATTTCCTTCCCACTCCCTTGCGCTGCAATAAGCCAGGTTTTCGGTGTACAAACTGTCTTTCAGCGAGTAGGTGCCACCACCGGCAACAAACACTGCGGCCGAATCTTTTCCTTTGGAAAGGTCGTGTTGCAAAAAGGCAAAATGGGTTTGGTTGATGATCTTGATAAAGGAAACATTTTTGGTGTAATCGGTGACCAACGTATCACCCTTTTCAATGACCGTTCCTTCTAGCAATCGCCAGGTGCCAACCAGTGGTAGCGAATCTTTTTCCCTGTCCACAACCGTTGCTGCCTCTTTGCACGAATGGAGCAGAATACCTGCCAGCAGAAGAACCGTAAATTTTTTCATGTGCTTTATGGGTTGATGCGGGAGAAGGCTTTGCCCGTTTTATATGCTTTTCCGGCCAAAGCTCATTAAAGTTATTGTTTTCCGGCAAGCAGAAAAAAGCGTTTACCTGTGACCGTAAACGGGAGCAATATTTTTAAGAAAGAATGCAATATGAAGTCCCTGGTTCGCAATGGCGGAAAGGCATGGCCGAATTTGTCCCCCGTCTTTAACGTCCAAAAACAACGGTCCCCTCTTTTTGGGAGGGGACCAGCTGTAAGGCGTTTAGTGGTTGAGTGTTCGGGTTTTTCATTGGATCAAGTGGACGCCTTTGGGTTTTCTAGGATTGGATCGTTTTCAAAAAAAAGTACGGACGAAAAAACGGGCTTTAATGGATACGGGTTGGGTTTGGATCGGTTTTCTTTTGGTTTTTGGATTCTACGTTTTCTTAGGATTTGGATGTTGGTTTTTTCCAGGTTTTGATTTGTTGTTTTCTAAGGATTTGGATTGGTGTTTTTCAAGGGTATCAAATCATTGACAACACAAAGATAGAAGGCAGAAACACGGTACAGGGTTCTACTTCGGTGAAAACAGGGAAAGAAAAGCCGGATTGCCATGCATTAGCAGGTAAAGCGATATCGCATAAAATCATTAGAAAAAGGCACTCCATGTTTACCCTTAGTAAACACTAAGGAAAGGGCCGGGTTAAGGGAGAAACGCCAAGAAACAAACGTTGTTTATGCGGCTACTGTTTGGCGTTATTCTATGAAAAAATTAGGGCGGCAATAGGTATTCCATTGCTGCCCTTTACATTTTCCGTCAGTTCCGTTCTGCTTTTTTACCGCGCTTTGGTAGAAGCGAAAGATCATGACGTAAACCCGCGTTATTTAAGGTCGAGAGCATGATCGGCCGGCAGGTCGCCGCCGCTCCAAACCTTCACGGCTGTCCAGGGAACCGGTGGTGCCGACCAAAAGGGATCGCTACCGGGAAGGCCCAGGGGTAAAAAAATGGCTGCATGCAGGTAAAGACTGCCGGTGTTGATGTAGAAATCCGCGAGGTCGGGTTGTGCGCCATAAAGCCCAATTGAAAGCCAGCCCTCCTTTGTAAAAGTTTGCGGCGACTCCATTGTTTTTTTCAGCACGGCAGTTAAAGCACCCCGCACCTGGGCGGGTTGTAAAGAGGCGGGTAGTTGCTGGCGCAAGCTCATATCGGCAAGGTGATGAAAAGCACCGCCACGGTAGGTGATGGACCTTCCTGTAACCGGGAAGGTACCATCGCTATTGATCAGACGCTCCTGGATCTCTGCATAACGTTTACTGATCTTGTCGAGCTTGGGCGTAAACCAGGTGTAGGCTTTGCCTTTTGTGTTGAGCGCTGCCAATATACTGTTCAGGTAAGGCTGAATGACATAGCTGTTGTAATAGTCAAAGGCAAAGTTCATCCCGTCGGAAAAAAGGCCATCGCCTACATACCAGTGTTGTGCAAATTCCCGGATGCCGTATTCAATCCGCACTTTATCATAAGGATAACCATACTGGCAAAAAAACGCTTCGATCATAGCGCTGAAAAGGATCCAGTTGGAATAAACCGGAACGGTATTGCGGGTGGTGAGCAATGCGTCCACCACCTGTTGCTTTGTGCTGTCGGCAAGGTTTTCCCAAAGCCAGGGACAACGCACCAGGCCAAGGGCAAAAAATGAAGCATCCACCAGGGGTTGCCCGCCTGCCCAGGTTAGGTAGTCTTTGGAAGCAGGATTCACCGCGTTGGCAACAGACTTTACCGCCCATTGCCGGTATTGTTTGCGCAAGGCCACTTCCTCCCCTGTTCCACCTTCGCCGTTGAGCCAGGGAGCAATGCCGCTCAGGGTTCTGCCAAAGGCTTCGAGGTAGGCTGCCTTGGTGCGACTTTCCTTGTTGTCGATTTTTTTCGACAGTACCACCAGCATGTTCTGCTTTAGCTTTTCCGCTGCAAGATTTTCAAACACCGGCCTGGCTAGCTTGTCCATATAGGCCAGCCAAAGCTTTCGATCTGCCGCACCTTCTTTTTGTGCGAAAACCGCTGTTGAAAAAACACAAAAAAGAAGGAAAACTTTTACTCTTTTTATCGCACCCATTTAAAAACGTTTACTCATGTCCGTAAGCTTACACAAAAATTTGTTTCGAATCTACTAACTCCCCTTTTCTACTCACCACTGACCACTCACCACTCACTCCTTCTGGTACACCCGCACATAATCGATCAGCAACCGCGAAGGAAAAACAGTGTCATCAATAACACCACCATTCATTCCGCCGATGGCAAGATTGAGGAGCATGTAATGGGGTTGGTGAAACGGGTTGATGCCCGAACCATCCTTGTTCACCAGGCGGTGCAATTCTGTTCGGTTCAGCAATTGATCATCTACATACAGCGAAATGGCGGTTGTGTCCCAATCCATCCGCCACTCATGAAACTGCGAGGCCCAGGCTTGTCCGCCGATCGAATCCATCGAAAACCGATTGCTATACCATTCGGCTTTGTAGGGCGTGGCGGTGCCCGTGGCAATGTTGGCCAGCAGCTTCCCGTTGTAGTATTCCATGATATCGATCTCGCCGTTGCGTGGCCACTGCCCGGCAACACCCAGGGTCCACCAGGCCGGCCACAGGCCACCGCCGATCTCTATCTTTCCCCGCATCACAAAGCGGCCGTATTGCCATTGCTGCTTGCCCCTTGTATTGATGCTTGATGACGTGTACCGGATGGTTGGCCGCGACCTTCGCCAGTCCTTGCTGCCTGCTTCGTAACGCGGATTGGGCCGTTCTTCTTTCCGGCCTTCGATGGTCAGCAAACCTTTTTCGCACCCGGCATTTTCCTCGCCGTACCACTGGTCTTCTTCGTTGCGCACAAAACCTTTTTCGTAATTCCAGTTGGCTGTATCCGGTGCGCCGTTGCGGTTAAATTCATCGGCCCACACCAGGCGGTAGCCTTCCGCTGCGTAGCGGCTCTTTGCCTGCTGTGCGGCTTTGTTTGCAGTACTGCAGGAAAAAAAGCCGAGGGCCAGCATCGTTATCACAGGTCTGCTCCAATGCATATTTTTTACTTAAGGGTTTACGTTTCCTGATGTTTTATCAAAAAGGCTAATGGTATAGCTGAAGGTATATTTTTTATCGAGCAGGCGATATTGCTGGTGCGGCAAAGCACCCCAGCTATCATCACCACCCAAACCGCGTTGTGCCAGGTCAATGTGCAGGTACACGGTTTTATCGGGACGCAGATCGGTGGGGTGCTGTTGCTTTTTCGTCAGGCCCGGATCCAGGTCTTCCACCGCATGGTTGGTAGCGCTGAAACAAACCGGCTGTGCGCCTTCGATGCGGATGCCATTGCCCGCATCATTCGCCAACGTAAGCCAGCGAACGTCTGTTTTGTAACCGCTTTCCTGCGGACGAATATAACCCTGGAAGAACTGGTTGCTCACCGCATCGCTGTAAAGACCAACAAAGGACGATTCGTTGCGATCGCTGTAATTCTCCCAGGGACCACGGCCATAATATGCCAGGTTTTTGTAGGGTGGCGCCAGTTGCATGCGCATGCCAAAACGGGGCAACTCCGGCAGGTCTCGCCCTGTCATGTCAATGGATGGCGTTACCCGAACGGAACCATCGTTTTTCACCAGGTACTCGATGGTGTAAGGGACATGAATGCCCGTCAGTTCGTATTGTACGGTGATGGCTAATCCGGTTTCCGTTTGTTCTCCCACCGTTACATTTTTGAGGGCACGGTTGGCATGTGCCGTTCGCCAGACACCCAATGCAACAGGCATGTTGTTCCCAAAATCATTGTCGGTTGGTGCCCGCCAGAAATAGGGCTCGGGGAACGAAGCGGCAACGCCTGTTTTGCTGTTGCCATAACGGGTAAAGCGTCCTTGTTTTGTATTGAATTCGGCCTTTATATCACCGGCTGTAAACTGAATCCTGTCGCCATCTTTTGTCACCTGCAGCTTCTTCTCCTGAGGTGATGCTTTTGCAAAATAATCGCCGCTAAACCAGAACTGCTCCCGTGCAATTTCGTGCCCGGCGGGCAAAAGTTCAGTTGCGCCTTTTTGGAGCGCATAGAGATTTACAAAATACTCGCTGCCGGCAACCGATTTCAGTTGCGGTAACCGAAGCGCCACTTCTTTTGTTTGATGCGGTGCCACATTAACAGCAAAGCTTTCTTCTTTTATCTTTTCACCGTTTCGCAACAACTCCCATTTAAATTCGTACTGATCGAGATCGGTGAAATCAAACAGGTTTTGAACCGTGATGCGTCCTCTTGGAAGATCTATTTGCCTGAACACAACATTCTGGTAAACTTTTTTTACTTCGTGCAAAGCCGGGTCGGGTGTGCGGTCGGAAGACAGCAAGCCATCGGCCACACCGTTTTCATCGTGCTGCCAGTAAAAACTTCCCAAGTCGCCGCCATAGGCCCAGAATACTTTCCCATTGGCATCTTTGGTTTTTAATCCCTGGTCAACCCAGTCCCAGATAAACCCACCCTGCATGTGTTTACTGCTGTCGATGATATCCCAATAGGCGCGGAAGTTACCATTGCTGTTGCCCATGGCATGCGAATATTCGCACATGATATAAGGCCGCTTTTTATCCGTGTTTGCCGCGTATTGTTTCATGTGATGAATGCGCGGATACATCGGGCAAACAATATCGGTATTCCAGTCTTCACCAGCCTGCTCAAATTGCACCGGCCTTGTGTTGTCACGTTGCTTCATCCACAAATACCCATCGCGAAAAACCTGCCCGTTGCCGCACTCATTGCCCAGCGACCAAATGATAACCGAAGGATGGTTCTTGTCTCTTTCCACGAGGCGCTGCATGCGGTCCATGTGCGCCGGTGCCCACGAAGGAAGATAGGCCGGGTGTTTTGTAGTGTCAAACCAGGCCTGGAAGGTGGCGCCCATGCCGTGTGTTTCAATGTTGGCCTCATCAACCAGGTAAAGCCCGTATTGATCGCAGAGTTTATACCACAAACGATCGTTCGGGTAGTGCGAGGTTCGAACAGCATTGATGTTAAATTGCTTCATCAGCCGAATGTCTTTCAGCATGGTTTCCCTGCGGGGAACATGGCCTTCTTCATCATCGTGCTCGTGCCGGTTCACGCCTTTTACAATTGTTGGCATTCCATTCACATGCAGTTGCGCATTTTTAATTTCCACTTTGCGGAATCCAATCTTTGCACCTGTGTAAGTGGTTTCGTTGCTTTTAAGGGTGATGATGCAATCGTAAAGGTTTGGTGCTTCTGCACTCCATTTTAAAGGGCTAATTATCGTTCCTTCAAAACGCACTGTTTGCAACGAATCACCGGAAAAAGAAACACTTTTTTGTTGTGAGAAAACGGTCTTTCCCTGCTTGTCCAAAACGTCTACCACCACCGTTCCGTTTTTTCCGGCCCTGCTGGCAAAACGGCGCAGCGTTATATCGGCGCTGAATAAACCATTTTTGTATTGTGCATCGAGGTCACCTTTCAGGAAAAAATCCCAAACCGAAAGTTTAGGCAGTGCATAAATGGCCACGTCCCGCTCAATGCCGCTCAGTCGCCAAAAGTCCTGATCTTCCAGGTAGCTGCCATCGTGCCAGCGAAACACCTGCACAGCCAGGAGGTTTGCACCCTTTTTCAGGTGTTTGGTGATGTTGAATTCCGCCGGTGATTTGGCCACCTTCGTCATGCCTACTTTCTGCCCGTTGACATAAACAAAAGCACAGCCGGAGATCGATCCAAACTGCAGGATCACTTCTTTCCCTGCCCAGGCCTCCGGCACGGTGAAGGTTTTGCGGTAGGTACCCACAGGATTGTCTTCGCCAATGAAGGGAGGGTTCTTTGGATGCGGGTAAATAATGTTGGTATAAATGGGAATGCCATGCCCTTTCAACTCCCAATTAGATGGAACATGAATGGTAGCCCAGGCGGCATCATTCAGGTTGGTGCGGTAAAAATCCTTGATGCGGTTGGCATGTTTGTCTACGTATACAAACTTCCAGTTTCCGCTCAGTGATCTGTAATAGGGCGAGCTGCTGTAATCATCCCTGGCCACATCACCTTTTTTGCCAAACAGCATAAAGGTGGCATGCGGCGCTTCTTTGTTCCACTCAAAAAACCGCTCGTTCTCCCAGTCGTTGTTGGGTTGTTGCGCAGGCACCTGCCATGCGGCTCCTGCCAGTAAAAAAAGCAGCAAGGTTATCTTCCAGATCGCTTTCATTTCATTCATAAATTAAATAGCCAGGTGGTTTTAAGGCAAAGTTTTTCGTGCGACAGGCCGTAAACCGGTTGTTGTTTGGCAGAACAAATTTTACGCTTTCATCACCCAAACTACAGCAACAGGACACAGCGAACAAACATTCTCCCCAATGCACAAAAAGCATTGCTGTGCAGGACCAGTTTCAAAATTTCATATAAGGGCAAAAAACGAATCCCCTGTAAAAACAGGGGACGAACGACTGACTACTATATGAGAGAAGAGTGTGAGAGAGTATGGTATTGGGATATTAGGATATTGAGATATTGGATATTTCTTTTTGCTTATTGCACATTGCTAATTGCCGATTGCCAATTGCTTATTGACTATAACCTATTGCTTACAAACAACCAGGCATTTTAATTGGCGACGACGGTTTTTGCCTGCTGGCCGTCCAGGAAGCGAACCATTTCGCAGGCGGCAAGCAGGAAGGCACCGACGCCAAATCCCGTGGTGGAATTTTGGTCAACCACCTGGCCGGGAATGGCTCTTTCGCCTATGGGTTGTACATAGCCGATCTTGCCATTTTCCTGTAAGGCCGTTGTTGCCAGGTATTGCCAGCCACGCTGTACTACCGGCAGGTATTCTTTTGCTTCCAGCATCCCGTTGTTGATACCCCAAAGCATACCGTACGTAAAAAAAGCCGTTCCGCTGGTTTCGGGCCCCGGTGCATGATCGGGATCGAGCATGCTGCGTGTCCAGTAACCTTCGGGACGTTGTGCCGCCCGTATCGCAACAGCCATTTCTTTAAAACGACTAATGTATTCATCCCGGTGCGCATCGCTTTTTGGCAACTCGGTCAGCACTTTGGCCAGGCCGGCAAACACCCATCCATCACCCCGGGCCCAGAAGTCTTTTTTGCCGTTGGCGGATCTGTGCTTGGGATAAACATATTTCGCATCGCGGTAATAAAGTCCGGCTTCGCTATCCCACATAATGCTGTTGGCGTAAGTATAATACTCGTGAAGCTTTTGCAGGTAAAGCGGGTTGCCTGTAAGGTTGTGCAGCTTGGTCATCACCGGCATTACCATGTAGAGCCCATCGGCCCACCACCAGTAATCGTTGCGGGGAGTGCTCATCTGGTACTCCATCACTTCTTTGGCACGGGCAATCTTTTTTTCTTCGGGGTTTAACGTGTACAGGTCAACGTAAGTCTGAAAGCAAATCTGCCAGTCGCCAAAAAGTACGTAATCGTCTTTTTCCCCGTAGGTGTGCTTCCACTCGGCTTTGTTGTTGCTTTTGGCGCCTTTCCATTCGTTGTGTTCGGCCCAGGTTTCGGAATACCGGCGGTAGCTTTCGTCTTTGGTCAGCGCATAAGCCGCCATGTTGCCCGTGTGGTAGGCAGCCACATCCCAGAAGGCCCATTTTTGCGGCGGGTTGGCGCCTTGCCAGTAGCCATTCACTTTTTTGATCATTGCCATCACCTCGTCCTTCGACGTGCCAACGGCCGTTGCCGTTTTCTGCCGCGATGTACAGGTGATAAAAAGCAATCCCAAAAATCCTATCCAACGGAAATGATTCATAGTACGCAAATAGTTTTTGTTTCCAGGTTTCTCCACTTCCCTATCCGGAAAACATGTAGTGCTTTTATACCGAAACGTTTTCAGCCGATAAAAACAAAAGGTTGTGTAACCGGTAAACCTGCGGGCAGAAATGACCGGGCCGGTTTTTGATACCGGCCCAGTCTATTCAAAGAATGCTTAATAATCGGGGTTCTGCGAAATCACCGCGTCTTTATTCAACTGGATCTCTGTCAGGGGAATGGGCAGCAGGAGGTGCTTGTTGGCAATACCGCTTAAGGGGTTCCGTGGACTGTCGGAATTTAACCGCAGGGCTCTTTGCACCAGTGTTTTTGTACGCATCAGCGTCATACGGCGGTTCTCCTCTCCCACCAGTTCACGCACCCTTTCGTCAAGAATATAATCCAGTGTAATCTCACCGGCTGTTGCCGGCGTGGCATTGGCCCTGTCGCGGAGGGCATTGATGCTTGTAGCCGCATCACCCAACTTGCCCTGCTTGAACTGGGCTTCGGCTTGCAACAGGTAGGTTTCGCCCAGCCGCATGTGAATGATGTCTTTGATCATGGCGTAGCCAAACGTATCCTTTGGATCGAACTGGTACCACTTGGTGGTGTGTGCACCCAGGTTTGTTACCGTATCACTGGCCGTTCTTGGTACCTGCTGTCCCATCAGGTTGGGGTAATTGGGATGGTTGTAATAATAAACGCGGCGAATGTTGTTGGGCGAATTGCGCATGTCATTTTGCTCGTACAGATTGTACAACACCCAGTTGTTCAGCCGCAGGCGTCCCAGGCTTCTTCCGCCCAACGAATCGGCTACCCGCATGCCGGTTACGTTGTGGTAACCGGTACCCCACAGGCGGCGCTGCTGGGGGTTGTTTTGCGTACCGCCAACCACCGAGGCATTGGGTTCCATTTCCTGCACCCAGATCACTTCTTTGTTGCCCTGCGAACGTCTTTGCTTGCCATATACAAACAGGTCCGAGAAGGCATCGCCGGGCATGCTGGTGCTGCCAAAGCGGGCCTTGTTCAGCTCAAACTTGCCACTGTTGATGACAGCACTTGCCTGCTCTTCGGCTTTGTCGTTTTTGTCCATTCGCAGGTAGGCCTGTGCCAGGAGGTGCATGGCCATGTATTTGTTGGCCCTGCCCGCAGGCTTGCCGGCCGCATTGTTGGCCGCACCCACACCGCCAACATCCGGCAGGTTGGTACCGGCATACAGCAAGTCTTCTTCTATCAGCGCATTCACTTCTGCCAGTGGCGTACGGGTAAAGTCGGTCTTAGGAGCATTCAGCGGCTCTTTTACCAGGGGCACATCGCCAAAGCAGGTGGCCAGGGTATTGTAAGCCAGGCCCCTGAAAAACCGGGCTTCGGCATTGATCAGATTTTTCGCAGCATCGGGAATGCCGGTCACCGCCGGGTCTTCAATGTTCTTGATGATGATGTTGGCGTTGTTGATCATCCGGTAACACCATCCCCAAGTGTACGATGCCGCCGCATCGGTGGGCAGCAACTGGGAGTAATCGTAATAGGGCCGCTCCACACCTTCGGGGTTGGCTGCATAGGCAATGTCGGTACCCACCTGCCACACACTCAGCCATCCCTGCCGGTCGTCGCGGGTAAAGGCTTGTGCATAATGATTGTACAACCCGATCAGCGACGCTTCAAAGCCAAGGGCATCGCGAAGCGTGGACGGCGAGTAGGAAGAATAAACCGTTTCTTCCAGGAAGTCTTTTTTACAGGATGCCGTTATGATGACGATCACCAGCAGCGGCAACAAAATATACTTTAGTTTTTTCATGATTCCAGTAGTTAATGTGCGTTAGCGAAGGGTTATGTTGGCACCAAAAACAAATGACCGTACCGGGGGATAGTTGTTCTCCCAGTCACCCGATCCGCGGAAGGTGTAGTCCTGCTCCGGATCCCAACCCACCCAGTCTGTAAAGGTGTGCAGGTTACGGCCGCTGGCATACAGCGTCAGCGAAGCCAGTTTCAGTTTGCCCAAGATCGATTGCGGCATGGTGTAGCTGAACGTAACATCCTTGATGCGGGTATAGCTGGCATCTTTCGGGAACCCATAACCGAGACTGCGGTAATGTCCCAGGGCACCGTCGCTGAACGAAGGCCGGTCGTTGATCGGGTTTGTTGGTGTCCAGTAATCGATTTCTGCCGGCAGGTTGATGCGCCATCCCTCATCGGCATACGAATAAATACCGTTGTTGCGAAGTCCGCCCTGCGAGGTTTGAATAAACACGCTCAGGTGAAAATCCTTGTAGTGAAAGGTATTGGTCAGACCACCGGTCCAATCGGGCAGGCGGGAACCCAGGATGCTGCGGTCGTTGGCATCAATCTTCCCGTCTTTGTTCAGGTCGCGGAACTTGATGTAACCCGGCTTGGCCGAAGGATCAACACCGGCGGTGCTTTCGCCTTCCTGCCAGATGCCTTCCATGGTAAGGTCGTAAATAACAGAGCGTGGCTGACCAATAAACCAACCGTTGCCCAAATCACTGATCTCGTTTCCTGCCGCATCCAGGTTGCCGTAAAGACTTACGATCTTGTTGCGGAAAGACGTAAAGTTGAGTGCTGTTTCCCAGCGGAAAGCAGAGCCGTTGAAGTTTTGCGTGTTCAGCGAAAATTCAAAACCTGTGTTCTGGAGCTTGCCCAGGTTATCCAAAATGCTGGAGTAACCGGTGATGATGGGCAGGCTGCGGTTCAGGATGATATCTTCCGTTGTAGTGCGCCAGCCTTCTACCGTACCCGAAATGCGGTTTTTGAAAAGAGAAAAGTCGATGCCTACGTTCAGGCCTTTGGTTTCTTCCCAGCGCAGGTCGGCGTTACCCAGGTTGTTGGCCAGCACACCAATGGCGCTCACCCCATTGAAAGGAAACCGAACCGTGCTGGCCGTTGTCTGTGTGCGGTTGATGGTCACCGCCTGGTTACCCGTCTTACCATAGGAGCCACGCAGTTTCAGGCTATTGATGGCCGTTATACCCCGCATAAAACCTTCGTTGTGCAGGTTCCAGCCCAGGGCAACGGTGGGGAACACCCCGTATTTGGAGGTATTGGCACCAAATACAGAAGACCCGTCGCGGCGTGCCGTCACTGTCAGCAAATAGCGACTGTCGTATGAATAATTGATGCGGCCCATTTGCGAGAGGCTGTTCTGGCCATCCTGGAAAGAGCTGGACGATTGCACGGCACCGGCACCGAGGTTATGAAAAGATAACAGGTCGTTGATAAAGCCTGTTGCATTGGCGTTGTTGCTGCTGTAGATCTTCGACTGTGCTTCGTAAAGCGCTGTCAGGTCGAGACGGTGTGCACCCCATTCCTTGTTATACGAAAGGATGTTAGAAATGATCCAGTACTTGGATTCGGAATTGAAAGTTTCGGCACGGCCCAACTGGTTGTCGAAGGCACGGCCTTCGTAATAACCAAAGCGGCTGCGCACCAAAGAGTACGATGCATTCATCCGGTATTTCAACCCTGCCAAAAACGTTGGCTTGATCTCCACATAACCAGTCCCGGTAATGTTGTTGTTCCGCTCCAGGCGGTCGTTCTTTAAACCGAGCAAGGGGTTTTTGTACAGGAGCTCCGGCGCCATGGGGTAAAGTGCATAGTTGCCGTTGGCATCGTTCAGCGAGCCGTACGGACTCATGGTAAAGCCCAGCCAGAAATTGGCGCGGCCACCATCGGTATTGTTGTTATTAAAAAAGAAAGAGGTACCTGCCGACAACCAGTTGGTGATGTTCACATCGAGGTTGGAGCGGAGGTTGATACGCTGGTATTGATAACCCCTGACGGCACCGTCCTGCTTCAGGTATTCGCCGGAAATATAATAACGGGCATCCTGTGTACCGCCGGAGATGCTGACGTTATGATCGGTAAGGCGACCGGTTTGCGTTACCTGGTCGATCCAGTTGATGGTGCGGCCGGCAGCGTAATTGTCTCTTTCGGTGAGATTGGGCAGCACGTTGTTGTTGTTGATATTGTTCTGCGCTTTGTAATCGGCGTATTTCTGTACAAAACGCTCCGGGCTGCTGGGGTTCAGCGACATGATGATATTTTCCACGCCGGTATATACGTTATAACGGATCACCGGCTTGCCGCTGGAGCCTCTTTTGGTGGTGATAAGAATTACACCGTTGGAACCACGTACACCATAAGGTGCTACTGCCGATGCATCTTTTAAGATCTCCATCGAAGCAATGTCGCTGGCATTGATGTCGTTGGTGCTGGCATCCGGTGCCAGCGGAATTCCGTCCACCACAATCAGCGGTGCGGTACTGGCCCCGATGGAGTTGATTCCGCGGATTTGCACGGAGGCCGTGCGGCCCGGCACCTGCGAAGGTGTGCTGATGGTAACACCCGGCACCGTTCCCTGGATGGCTTGCAATACGTTGGTCACCGGCAATTGTGTGAACCGGCTTTTGGGTACCGAGGCAACGGAACCTGTCATGTCGGAACGCCGTTGCGAGCCATAACCCACCACCACGATCTCGTTCATCGATTGCGTAACAGTTGGCCGGAGAATGATGGTAACAACGCCTCTTTCGGGCACCTGCGTTTCCTGCGTTACGTAGCTGACATGGCTTACCACCAGCGTATTGCCGGGAGCAGCAGCCACCGTAAAGCTGCCCGTTTCGTTGGTTTGAGTTGCCGTTGCGGTTCCTTTTACCATAACCGTAGCACCCACAACAGCACTGTCACCCGAAAGCACACGGCCGGTAACGGTTTGGGCACTGGCTGCCGCCGATAAAAGCATAAGAAACCCGAAAAAAAGCAGTCTGTGTAGCTGGCGATACGAGCGGCGGCTGGCCGGGGAAACCGGCTTACGCTGCCAGGCAAGCAGTCGAATTTGCATACTATAGTTTTTGTTTTATGATGTCGTTTTTCGGAATACAATCGTTATAAGAGTCTTTCTGCAGGCCACCGTTTTTTCACACCGCAATGCTTGCGCATCCACCCAAAGCAATCGTTTCTCCTGTCCTCTTTCCTGCTCTTTTCTTTACAGCAACTTGTGGTTTTTCATTCGTTGGATATGTCTTTCGTAGGCTTCATTTGTGTCACCGGGTGTTTCTGTTGCCGACTGAAAGATGGTTTGGTAAACAGCCCCGAAGTCTTCATTTTCTGCCAGCAGCGCCTGCAACCGGGCCTGTTCAGCAGGTGTTGCCTGCTGCAGGATCTCCTTTTTTATCAGCGCTATAAACTGGTCCTTGTCCATACCGTGTCCACCGCTTTAAAACACGGCTTTCGGCCCCACTCCCCATCGGTGAAAAAATTTTCCGCCAGTTTTTTTAAAAGAAGACAACAGCCCCGGAAAGGCAACGGAGAGAAATGTCCGCTTTACAGCACATAGGCTTTTACGCTCCGCACCATCTTGTGCAGGGCGTTGTTCAGGTGGCGGTCCACCGTGTTTTCGGAGATCTCCAGGATGGCGGCTACCTCTTTATAGGTCAGGCCATCTTCCCGTACCAGTTTGTACACCATTTTGCATTTGGGCGGAAGACCGGAAACGGCTTCCTGCAGGCGGCCGGTCCACTCATTGCGCAGGTAGGCTTCTTCTGGATTCGATTGCGGGTACTGAAAGCAATCATCAAATTGCTCGAGTGAGGTGGTGCTGTGCTTTTGGTTGTCGCGGATATAATTCAGGCAACGGTTGCGGGTGGCCCGGTAAAGGTAAACTGCCAGGTTGTCAACAAGCAGCAGCTTTTCCTCCTGGCACCAGATCCGCAGCATCACGTCCGATACCACTTCTTCCGCTGCTTCCTTTACCCTTACAAAACCAATCGCAAAACGGTAGAGGTCTCCATAATAAGATAAGAATAATTGTTTGTAGGCAGCCTGGTCTCGCTGCAGGGCAATCTTTTCCTGCAGGTTTTTTGGCGACAGTTCTTTCATATAAGCCAATCGATTTATGCCTACCAAATTAGACCCACCTCTCCTTTCGGGTAAGGGGGTCATTTTCTTATTATGGGGGGCATTTTCGGAAAAAGCGCCGAAAAACCTGCATTTGAACAGGGGCTAAAAAGAGGAACAGGAAAAGGGGCAACAAAAAAACGGCAGGCTCAGTTTTCGGGATTGACCAGGTCTTTGCTCACAAGATAGGCGTCGGAAAAACCCGGGCGGTACTTTTTAATATAGTCGGATGGATTCATGCCGAACAGCTTTTGAAACTGCTTTCGGAAATATTTGACATCGCTGATGCCAACCTGGAAAGAAGCCTCGTTTACATTCATGCCCGACTTCAGCATCAGTTCCGCTGCTTTGCGTACACGGATGTAGCGGATAAAAGCGCTGACAGACTGTCCGGAGATCGCTTTTACTTTTTTATACAGGTTGGAGTGGCTCATGCCGATCTCCTGGGTCAGCTTTTTCACGCTGAAGTCATCGTCCTCCAGGTGCGCTTCCACAATGGCCATGCATTTTTCCAGGAAGGCCTTGTACTCCGGTGAGATCTTGAGGTCATTCTTGCGCAGAGTAACCTCGTTGTAAAAATATTGCTGCAAGGCCGTGCGGGCCTTGAGCAAACTGGCGACACGGGCTACCAGCAATTCTTTTTCAAAGGGTTTGGTAATGTAATCGTCGGCGCCACCTTCCACGCCTTTCAGCTTTACATCGGTTGACGAAACGGCTGTGAGCAGCACCACCGGGATGTGGCTTGTCTGCGGGTCATTTTTAATGGCGGCGCATAGTTCAATGCCGGAACCGTTCTGCATCATCACATCGCTGATGATCATATCGGGGAGCAGGTCTTTGGCCTTTTGCAACCCTTCCTGCCCGTTCTTGGCTTCGTAAATCGTATAGTCATCGCGGAAGATGCCGGCGATATAGGCCCGGATCTCTTCTTCGTCTTCCACCACCAGGATGGCATTTTTATCACTGACGATCTCCGGCAACTCTTTGGTGCCCTTCACAGTGCCGGGCAGTTCTTCCTGCACCAGCTCGGGCAACAGGGTTTGTTCCGGTGCTTCGTCCACAAATGGATATTCGCCCAAATGGCTGCCTCCTTTTTGAAACGAAAGCAGAAAGCTGGCACCGCCGCCTTGCCTGTCGGCATACACTATACTGCCCTTGTGTTTTTCAACAAAATGTTTTACCAGGTAAAGGCCAATGCCAAAGCCCGGCTGGGAAGCCGCTTTTGCGGTTTGCACCTGGTGAAACCGCTGGAAGAGCTGCTCCCTGGCGCTGGCCGGGATACCCGGACCGCTGTCTTCGATGGTGATCTCCACCCTGTCGCTCCCCTCCTGCACCCGGAAAAGGATCTCGCCGCCTTCGGGTGTGTACTTCAGGGCATTGGAAAGCAGGTTGTAAAGGATGATCTCCATTTTTTCTTTATCAGCATACAGCCAGATCTCTTCGCTGCTGAAAACAAACTCGTACCGGAGGCGGCGTGCCCTGGCGCCCATTTCAAAATTGCCAAACACTTCCCGGCACAAGCGGATCATGTCCAGCTTTCCTACATAAAGGTTTTCCCGTTCGGTATCGGCCTTTTGAAAAAGCAGGAGCTGGTCAACCAGCGAAAGCAGGCGGCGGGCATTGCGGTAAACAACCTGCAGGGTTTTGTCTTCGCTTTTTTCTGCCGGCGACAGGTAGTCTTTCAGCGGGTTGATGATGAGCGTCAGCGGTGTGCGGAATTCATGCGACACGTTGGTGAAGAAGGCTAGCTTTTTTTCGTGCAGCTCTTTTTCTTTTTCGGCATCGATGCGGGCCAGCTTCACTTCATACTCCAGCCGCGTTTGGCGTGTTTTGTACCGCAGGTAGAAATAAACCAGCGTCGCTACCAGCACAAGGTATAACAGGTAGGCCCACACGGTGCGGAACCAGGGCGGCAGCACCGTTATCTTCAACACCCTTTCCTGCCCGCTCCACAGGCCTTCGGCATTGCTGGCTTTGAGCCGCAGGTAATAAGTGCCTTCGCGTAAATTGGAATAATTAGCAGTGCGTACGTTGCGGGAATAGTTCCAGTCTTTGTCCCAGCCTTCCAGATAATAAGCATAGGCGATCTGGTCGGGCGACGAATATTCAAGGGCGGTAAAATCAACGGAAAGCACGGCCTCGTCATACGGTATGCGCAGGGCCTCCACTTTGTCACCGGCTGTTTTTACCACGTAATCGTAAGCGTCGGCAACCGGCTTGCCGTTGATGCGCACATTGGTGAGCATAAGGGGCGGCATGTAATTACGCGGCCGTATGCTGTCGGGGTAAAAAAGATTAAAGCCCCGGATGCCGCCAAAAACAAATTCGCCCGATTGCAGCCGCAGTCCCGACCGGAAAAGAAATTGGTTGCTTTGCAGGCCATCGCTCTGGTAATAATTTTTGAACGTGTTTTCGCTGGGATTGAATTTGGAAAGACCGTTGAATGTGCTCAGCCACAATTGCCCGTTGTCGTCTTCAAGGATCTTTAAAATAGAATTGTTGCACAAGCCGTTCTCCACCGAAAAACGACGTTTTATTTTTCCTTCTTTCCTGTCGAAGAGGATCAAGCCGCCGCCTTCGGTACCCACCCAAAAATTGCCCTTTTTGTCTTCGTGGATGGCCCGAACGGGTTTGTTGAAGGCAAAGACCTGGTGGCGCTTTTGGCCCTTGTCGAGCCGGACCAACTGGCTTGTATTACCCAGCCAAAGGGCACCGTTGCGGTCTTCGGCCATGGTCAGCAGGTTGGCCAGGTTCTGGTCAAAGACCTCGAACCGGTTGGCGGCGCGGTTAAAGCGGTAAAGCTTTCCGTTGGAAAACGTTCCGGCCCAAAAATTCTTTTCCCTGTCCTCGTAAAGCACCATAACGATTTTGTCCACCTCGCCGGTTCTGTCGTTGATGCAGGGGTAGTGTTCGAACAAGCCTGTTGCCGGGTTGAACTTATTGATACCGCCGCCAAAGGTGGCGATCCAGGTAGTATTCAAATGGTCCTGCAGGATGCCAGTAACGGAGTTGTTGCTGAGCGATTGCGGCACCTTTTCGTCGTGCCAGTAATTGGTGAACTTATTTTTCTTCCGGTTCCAGATACTAAAGCCGCCGCCATCGGTACCGATCCAAAGGTTGCTGTCTTTATCCTCGTAAAACGAGTACACAAAATCGTTGACAAGACTATTGGGGTTGCGCTGCCCGTGGGTGATGGTTTGAAATTTTGATTCCTCCGGGTCAATGATATTGATGCCGCCTTTGAGCGTACCGATCCACTTCCGTGTTTCCCTGTCTTCAAAAATAACGTTGACAGAACCGCTCGTCATATTGGTACCCTCGCTGCCGGGCTGGATGGAAGCCAGGTCTCCGGTAGCCGTGTTAACGATCAGCACACCATCACCTTCTGTACCGATCCACATTTTGTGCTGCTTGTCAAGGTAAAGACTGGTGATATTGAGCGATGCCAGCTTTGTTCCTTCTTTTGTTTGAAACCGGGACGCTTTTCCGGTAGCAGTATCATACACAAACAAGCCGCTTTTTGTGCCGAGCCAGATGCGGCCGTTAGCAAGCCGAAGGCATTGAATGGATCGTTGTGAAGCATCAACTACGCGGATCTGCCTTGTCTTCATCTCGTAAACACAAAGCCCCACTTCTTCTACAAAGAGCCATACCCGGCCGCCTGTGGTCGGTTGAATGGCTTGCACGTTGTAGGCCGTTGCCTCTCTCCCGCCTCTTTTCAGCGGCACCTGAACGGCGGCATCTTTTTGGGCATAGCGGATAAGAAAACCATGGTTGGCCGTGCCGATAAGCACATTGCCCACCGGGTCGGTTTCTATGTGATTGATATTATCGGAAAGCCTTTCTTTAATGGTTTGTCCAAACGGAAGATAACTGGCCGCTTGCCATTTAGCGGAAAGGTTGTTGTAGATGCCAATGCCCTGCCCTGTGCCCACCCACAGGTTGTGCTCTTTGTCTTCGCTGATAACATTGATATAGTTATAGGGCAGGGAGGTTGAATCATCCAGCTTGTTTCGAAACACGGTAAACTCGTAGCCGTCGTAGCGGTTCAGGCCATCGTAGGTGCCAAACCACAAAAAGCCGTTGTGGTCCTGGTAAATGGCACGAACAGAATTGTTGGACAGGCCTTTTTCAATACCCAGGTACCGGAGGTTTGGCGACTGGCTTTTTGCAGCAACCATCAAAAAGGCAAAGAAGAGCAGCAGGCTGCCATTCAATCGCACATTTTTTTTAAACAAAGCACTGGTTCGCATTCGCTAAGATTCGTTTACAAAAGACAATCAACTCTCCTAATGTCGGACATTCTTCCCATCCCTGCGCAAAAGGAGCGGAAGACGGTTTTGTTTCATCCCATTTCTCCATTTGCAACAGTTGCCAAAAGCGTTGCTATTGACGTTAGGAATATTTATTAAGCAGCAAACAATCGCACGGCTGATTCCATTTCTAAAGAAAACCGGCTGCTCACTTCTTGTCCCGTGTAAGAATAACCTGCTTTTTGCGCATGCCTGTCCTGTAGCAGCCTGCCACCCGGCAGCAGGCAAGAGCAGGAAAGAAACAGTACGGTGTGTTTTTTACAAGCAAACAACAGGCAAAACGTTTTTGAAACGCAGCAACCAAAGCATTACATATTCTTTGTGATTCTTAAAAACGATTCAATTGCCAAAAACACTATCTTCGCCCTGTTAATTTGAGCCTTGCATCAGTATCGTTAATTATTCTGCTCTAACCGCATCATAGTTATTCTCTTACTTCTTGCCTTCTCAAGCATTTTTTATTTTATATTTTATCGTTTATGAACATTTTCGTTTCCAATTTAAGCTTCAACATCCAGGATGAAGACTTAAGAGAATTTTTTACGCCTTATGGCGAAGTAACTTCTGCCAAGATCATCACTGACAGGGAAACCGGCCGCTCTCGTGGCTTTGGCTTTGTTGAGATGTCTGAAAATGAAGCTGCTAAAAAAGCAATTGCCGAATTACACGAAGCCAGTGTTGATGGCAGAACCATTAAAGTAATGGAGGCCAAACCCAAAGAGGACAAGCCTGCCCGTAACTTCAACAATGGAAACAGCTATAACAGAAACAGGTACTAACCTGGTTTTGTAAAGAAATCACCCCGGTACTCCGGGGTTTTTTATTGCCCCTGCCTGCAAAAAAATATTATGGACCAATTTACAAAAGAGATCATCGTCGGAAACGAAGCCAGAATGTTTGCCTTTACCCGTATGGAAAATGTGAATGGTGTAAAATTCTTTATCACATCGAAAGATGAAAAAAAGAAAGCCATTTCGTTTAGCCTTGTCCGTGCAAAGGACAACAACTGGAAACTTATTCCCGGTTCGCTGCGCTGGCTCTATGCCATCGAAGCGCAGTTGTCGGATGCGATCCAGGACGCAAGCCTGAATTAATGCTTTGTGCTGGCGAGAGGCGCCGTCTTCATTGGCATTGTGCTGATCGCTACTTGCTCACAGCAGGTAGCGCTGCCATTACTTACTGCTAAGTTGAAATGCACGTAAACCCTTGTACGTCTTCGCTGGAAACAGCGAAGTACATGCTGCTTTTATTGCAGCAATTGCATGGCTTCTTCCATGCTATCTTTCAGTGCACCCGACGCTGCATCAAACAACACATCCTTTGCTTTTTTACCGGCTTTGGGGTCGTTTGATTTTTTGATCGTTGCCCGGATGGGGTCAAGTGCATCAAAAAACTGTGCGGCCTGTGCCTCGTACCGGCTGTCGGCTTCCAGTAATTTTAACTGGTCTTCATAGGCGTCTACAATACTGTAGATCTCCTTTACATTGTCGGCCGTGTGCCGCCGCGGTATGCGGTTGAACAGGTCTTGCAAGGTTTGGGCAATTTCATTCATTTGATTTTATTCAGGTACTGCAAATGTACCAACTCCGTACCAGTCATTGAGGGACCAAGGAGCTTGCTGGCAGGTCATTTGCAGCAATGGCGGCAGGCGGTTTATACAACAAAGCAATGTCGCCTTCTGCATCTGCTTTACAAAAATGCGGCGGCGTTTTTTTTGACAACCTAACCACAACCCAACCTGTTTTTAGCCGGTAGCAGCCGGCGGGTTATAAAAAAGCGGGAGTAAATTGCAAGCCATGGAAAGTAAACACGAAGAACTCTTAATAGAATTGCGTAACCTGACAAAGGATGATTACCTGGGCTTGCGCTCGTCCATGATCGATGCCTACTCCGACTGGGAAGGCGCTTCGTTCTGGGGCGAAGCCCATATCAAAAAGCTGGTAGACATTTTTCCCGATGGACAGATCTGCGTGCTGGTGAACGGTGCCATTGCCGGCTGTGCCCTTTCGCTGATCGTTGACTACGACAAGTTTGGCGACAACCACACCTATGCGCAAATTACCGGCAACTATACCTTCTCCACCCACAATCCCAAAGGCGATGTGCTGTACGGCATCGACTTTTTTGTGTCGCCCGAATACCGCGGCATGCGTATCGGCCGGAGGCTTTACGATGCCCGCAAAGAGATCTGCGAACGGCTGAACCTGCGGGCTATTATTGCCGGTGGCCGTATTCCGCAGTACAAAGCGCATGCAGACAAGCTCTCGCCAAAAGAATACCTCAACAAGGTAAAAGGAAAAGAGATCCACGACCCGACGCTGTCGTTTCAACTGGCCAATGATTTTCACGTCAAAAAGATTTTAAAGGGCTACCTGCCGGGAGACACCGAATCGCTTGAATACGCTTCTTTGCTGGAGTGGAACAACATCTATTACAACGAAGAAGCCGCACACATCAATTCTAAAAAATCGATCATTCGCCTGGGCCTGGTGCAATGGCAAATGCGGCCCTTTCCCAACCTGGAATCGCTTTGCGAACAGATCGAGTTTTTTGTGGATGTAGTGAGCGATTACCAGAGTGATTTTATTTTGTTTCCCGAATTGTTCAATGCACCGCTGATGACGCAATACAATCACCTGAGCGGCGCAGAAGCCATGCGGGAAATCGCCAAAAGCACCATTCGCCTGCGGGATAAATTTTTGGAATACGCCATTAGCTACAACATCAACATCATCACGGGCAGCATGCCTTACCTGGATGGCAGCTCGCTGCACAACGTGGGTTTTCTTTGCCGCCGCGACGGCACCTACGAAATGTATGAAAAAATTCATTTGACGCCTGGAGAGAAAAGCGCCTGGGGCATGGCCGGCGGCGATTCCATTACCACTTACGATACCGACTGCGGCAAGATCGGTATCCTGATTTGTTACGATGTGGAATTTCCGGAACTGCCACGCCTGCTGGCAGAACAGGGTATGCAGATCTTGTTTGTGCCTTTTATGACAGATACACAAAACGGCTACACACGGGTACGCAGCTGCGCCCAGGCAAGGGCCATCGAAAACGAATGTTATGTAGCCATCGCCGGCAGTGTGGGCAACCTACCCAAAGTGCACAACATGGATATCCAGTATGCGCAATCGGCGGTGTTTACGCCTTCTGATTTTTCGTTTCCCAGCAATGGGATTAAAGCGGAAGCCACACCCAATACCGAAACAACGTTGATCGCGGATGTTGATGTTGATCTTTTAAAAGAACTTCACAGTTTTGGCGCCGTGCGGAACCTGAAAGACAGGAGAACCGATATTTACCGCATCATCAACAACAGTAAGAAATAAGTTTTTATACTTTACACTTCCAGTAAACAGAAAGGCAGTCGCACAGGTTCGAGCAAAACATGTGATGACTGCCTTTTTGTTTACCCGCTATACCGGCAATGGCTACACGGGTTTTATCAGGGAAAATAGTGTGCGATCTTCTGCAGTTCGGTAGCAATCTCATTCTGCTTTCGTTCACCAGCCAGCAGAAAGGAAGCTTTGGTGGTATTGAGGCTTTCCTTTGTCAGGTCCACCTCCTGTGTCAGGCTATTGATCTCCGTTTTTAATACATTCATGCGTTGGGCCAGTGCTTGCAGCTCCTCTGCTTTTTTCTGAATGAGGGCTTCTTTCTGCCCCACTTCTTTTTTGTATTGCTGTGCATGCGCACCCTGGAAGGCGTTGAGGTCCCGCCCAATCAGGTTCAGGTATTCCTGTCCGGTTGCCTTTAGCTTTTCAATGGTAAGGCCGGTGCTTTTAAAAACATTGTACGCCGTCCGGTATTTCAGGGCTTCGTCCTGAATATCATCGATATCAACTTTGCTGTCAACAAATTCCTTGTAATCGATTCCCTGGAAATAAGGATTGGTGCGGTTGGCCTCGTCTATAAGTTTTTCAAAATACTGCACATGCTCGGGCAGGGGCTCAATGAGTGTACCCGATGGCGAATAGGTTGGCACCTGTGTGGCAGCAACAGCAGTGGCTTTGTCCGTGATAAGGGGGTGATGTGCAGGTCCGGCAGGTGGTGGCGGTGGTGGCGCCTGCGCAGCGGTTTTTTGCGGCGCAGGCGTTGGTGCTGCAGGTGCTTTCGGCGCCGGCTGCAGTGGGGACGGTTGCTGTGCCGCCCCTTTTTTATCGGCGTCAAATTCAATAAACGGATTCAGTAGCTGCTTTAAAAAACTCATGTTGCACTATTTTCTCAAACCCAGTAAAAAGCCGATGGTAAAATTGGCATCCCAGTCAAAAACAAAGGTATCGGTACTGGTCGCGTCAACCATGGCTTTGTAAATATTCAATCCCGAAGCCATCTTCTTGTCTTTGGCGTTGTAGTCCTGGGGTGCTTTTAAAACGGTATAACGCTCCTCTCCCTTGCGGTGCTGATCGGCCAGCGTAAACGGCACACCACCCAGGATAAAGCCAACATTGCGTTTGCCTTCCGGAACCTTGGCCATACCGGCTTTTACCTGGGCATACACGTCTTCATCAGACGTACCCTTTTCGTAATATTTTGCACCGGGCAATTCAAGGGTGCGAATGCTGCCACCTTCCTCCCAGGAAACTTTTGTATTGCCCGATCCAATGTCTACCATAAATGAATTGTCGGCAAAGGGTGGCGGCACGGTTGCATGAAACGCAAACTTTGCTTCCTGCTCCGGTGTTACGTTGTTCACCACATAGCCCATCTTTTTCAGCTCGTTGCTGATGGTTTGGGTCTTCGGTTCTTTCTGCGCTCCAGAAGAGATCACAAAATGCATGTTGCGCTTGTCAACGCCTTTGTCGAACATGGCGGAAAGGTATTTCTTCAACCCCAGGCGAATGTCTTCGGTTGTGGCCAGGCCTTCATACGCAAGTGATTCGCCAAAATCCTTGGAAACGATCTTCCATCGCCGCTGGGCATCCATGTTGATGACAAATGAATTAAAGCCGGTGGCGCCCACTTCCACCACGCCGCGCAGCTGGCCATTTTCAGGGTCTTCGGGAGTGTAGTTGAAAGCACGGTCATCGTTGCCGGCCGGTTTTGTGGCCGGTGGCGGGCTGCTGGTTGTGGTATTGTCGTTAGCAGCGCCGGTGTTGGATGTTGTGTTGGTAAGTTCCTTTGAATTTTCATTCCGGATATCGTCAAATTGCGGCTTCAACGCAAAATAACCTAGCACCCCAATGATGAGGAGAATGATGATGATACCTGCAGGTTTTAGTCTCATTTTGTTTTATTTACTTTTTAAATGCGTTTCAATTTAAAAAAACAAAGTCCTCGTTTTACTTCCCGGTGTTGGCCATGGTGACCACCACCACGCGGCCACCTTCTTCGTTTGCCAGCAGCAACTTTTTTCCATCGGTTATATCAACCATGGTGCCCACGGGAATCTCTTTGTCGTCCGTTAGGTCTTTCAGGGAAGAAAGTTTTTGATTGACCAGCACCCAACGTCCCTGGTGAAACGTAAAATAACCAACGGGCACTTTTTGCGCGGCTGTCAGCTTTTCGTTGCGCACAACATTTCTGTTCACGTGCCATTGAAAAAGATACTGGTTATTGTATACCATCAGGCGATGATGCTCCGGCTTCCACACCGTTGGCTTGAACTCGTAATAAAGGTCCAAAACAGGCAACGTGCCTTGCACCGGCGTGCCGCAGAAGGGGCAACGGGGCGAGGCCGTATTGTCAAATACAAACCACTTTTGCTCACAGGCCTTGTTGCTGCAGGGCTGCATCAGGTCTGTGGTTTTCAGCAGTGCCTGTTCCCAGGAATCGGCATTGGGCCGCTGCAAGGGATGGTGCAGCCCGGTGACAAATGCCTGGTCAAACAAGGCCTTCAGGTAAGGGCCTGTAATGCTGTAAGGCACCCTGGAAACATCAGCCCAGGGCAAGGCCCATTTAGAAACCTGCCCAAGCTTTGGGCGGTTCGACTTGTCGGTTGGATGCTCGATAAACAGTGCCTTTTCACCCATGGAAAGCAGGTCGTCTTTTTCCGTATCCAGGTCATGCACCTTTCCGCCTTTCAGGGGGTGGCGGTACAGGAGGTACATGTAGATCATGACTGCCAAGGCATGCAGGTCTGTTGTGCGGTTGGCGTGTTTTCGGGCCGGGTCCCTCAGATCAAGATGCTTTGTGGCCAATACTTCCGGTGCAATAAAATCTGCTGTGCCGATCACATCGGGCGGGTATAATCCCGGCACTACCAGGCCATCAATGTCAATGATGGTGGCAGAACGGCTTACCGGGTCGATCAACACATTTTTGTAGGAAAGATCGGAATGGGAAAGTCCAGCGGCATGCAGGCGCTTGACGCCTCTGGCTATTTTAACGCAGATCTGGAAATAGCTCAGCCAGTTACCCAACTCGCTTTCATCGAGCCGCAGGCTAAAGCCCTTGTTGCGAAATTTTGCCGAGGCAAACCAAAGTCCCTGCTTTTCTTTTCCTTTGATGCCTTCACTGGTAGCATAACCTTTCTTAAAGAAAAAATTGCTGTTGTAGGTGGGTACCACTAACCCTACTTTTCCATCCCGTTCTACCATGTCCGTTGGCCAGCAATACAGCTCTTTGTAATAGTCACCGCCTTCCCTGTTGAAAAAACTATCGTAATACTGGGTCACGATTTTTTTTAACCGCTCTTTTGAGTTGAAGTCCTGCTTGTCGCGATAAAAAGCAATGACATAAGACCGGTCGGGACTGAAATAAACATCCTTCATACCGCCGCGCATCGGCTCGTTGTTATCCACGTACTGGTAGGTCTTACCGGGATGGACAACCGAAGTTGCCGACCGCACTGTTTTTCCCGGGGGACCTGCAAAATTTTTCAGGTAATTCAAACCAATCCTTTTTGCATGTTTTGTATAACGGTTCTCTTTAAAAGAAGACAGTTTTGCCCCGGGCTAAAACACAACCACCAGGGTGCGGTCATCATGATTGCCCGGGCTCCAGAAATCCATCCATTGCGAAAGCTGCTGCTCAATGTCTTTGTTGTCTGCGTTCAGTTCAACACCAGCCTTTTCTTCATTATCGCCCTGCAGATCAGCAAAAAACTCCTGCCATTTTTTGCTATTGTCCAGGTTTGCCTCCACTGAAAACTTCGGGTCGTAGATGCCATCCGACATCAGAACGAGATAGCCAAAATGGGGCAACAACTGAAAGCTGAAACGGCTGGCAAATTTTTCAGCCTGGAAGATCTCTGGCATGGTGATAAACCGGGTACCGCCACTAAATTCACCCACATCCAGCCAGTTTAATAATACCACTTCTTTCAGGTCTTTGTCCAATACCGCCATGGGGCAATCGCCTACGCCAAACGAAAGAAAAGCATAACCTTCCCCGATCTTTTTAAACAGCGTAAACACCAATGTTGCGCTGAGGTCCTTCATGGTAAGGCTGGCCTCTTTCGCAAATTCGTGCAGCTTTTTATGGACGTGATACGCTGCCTTTCCCAAGTTGGAATACACCAGGCGGGCCAGGTTCTTTTGCGTTTCTTCTGCAGGTTGCGTTGCATATTGCTGCAGCAAAGCGTCCATTTCAGCCATGCTGTCAACAGATGCTTTTTCTTTAAAATAAGCTATAGTTTCGCTGCAGGCGATAGCCGAACCTTTTCTTGCAACTTTGGCGCTGCCGGCACCGTCCGAAACGGCAATGATGCTCCAGCCGTTTTCTAGTTCAGCAAAGGCAACATCATCTTCGCGGAACGAGCCTACATTGGCATGTGACCGGCCACGTTTGGAAGAGACCAGCAGGTGCCTGTCGGCTATTGTTGTAAGAAAGGTAACATCATCCTCTTTCCAATACGGATCTTCCCGATTGCTTTCGATGTTCTTCCACAAGCTTTTCGGATCGGGATTAATGATCAGCGGAATGTGCTTTTCCGTGAAGGGATCCTCTTCCGGCTGGCCTTCCATCTTAAAGCAAAAAACGAGCTGGTGATCGCCGGCCTGCGTTGGCGTACCGGTGATCTGCCTGCGCTCTTTGTCAAACGACAACCCCAGGCCTTCCAACCCTTTAAAATCGTAAACGGCAAGGTCATTCCAGGCCAGCTTTTCAAAGTCCAGAAGGGCTTCATAAGACTTGCCCACCGTTCCGTTTAAAATGCGAACAGGTTGCTGAACAATGTCAGCGATCCGGTCTTCTTTTTTCCATTTCGCCATAAGCATCTGCTGCTGTTGAAGTATACGGTCAAGCGCTTCGCTGTTTTCCCTGTTGTGCAAAAACCTTTCGAACAGCGCTTTCCTGTTTGCAGGCACAGCGATCCCATTGCTTTTGAAAATTTCCGAAAGCAGTTGCTGCTTTTCATTCATGCTGTGCTGTTTTCGTTAGCCACGCTATCATTTCACCACCTTGCCCGCATCAGGTAACAATATTCAGTTCCGATGGCGGCGGCGGCAATTCCCCAAGACCGGTAACTTCAGTTCCCTTGTCTTCCACCTTTGTTGAGGTGACGCCGATGGAAGCCGATACCCAGGTAAAAAACTTGCTGATGCTTTGGCTGTCAGCCGTATCCAGGCTTACCACGTTTTCAGTAATCTGTTTGAGCAGATTGCTGTCGGCGCCGCTTCCGGCTGCACAGGCTACGGTAAAGGCTGTCTTGCGTTTTTTAAACTCTTCCAATCCTGCCTGCCAGTCGTCAGTTGGAATACCATCTGTCATGATAAATACCAGCGGTTTCCAGTCACCTTTTGTTTCGGCGGTTGTTTTGGTTACTTCATTGTCGATGCTGGTTGAAACCAGTTTCAGCGCTTCGCCAAGGTTGGTGGTGCCTGTTGCTTTAATGTCCACCATCTGGAAAGAGGCAAGATCTGTCAGCGGCACAATCTGCCTGGCCATACTGTCAAATGTAATAATGCTGATGTAGGCCGTTTCAATTGCCTGTGGATTTTGCCGCAGCGAACTGATCATAACCTGTACACCGTTTTTAACAGCCTCGATGGGCTCGCCGGTCATTGACCCGGAGGTATCCAAAAGCAAATAGACGGGTAATCTTCTCATCTGTAAGACGTATTTAGTTGTGATGAACAAATAAAATGGAAGCAGCCAAACAAATGCCGCTTCCGGCAGGAGAGGCATGCAATTCTTACGCCGGGAAGAGAAAAAGCTGTGACAGGGGAAGCTGTGGAGGGTGGAACACCAAGCTTGCATACTTGTTTGACTGAAATGCAGACTCAGTAAAAGCCTTGGTATTGTAAAGAGGCAACGCAATGCTTTCCACTAAAACCCAGATGCTGACCTGGTAACATACGGGTTGTGTAAATAAAAGAACCGCCAGCTGTTTAGCTGGCGGTTCTTTGATGGAATCAGCTTTTGTTCCTCTGGAACAAAAGCCGATTGTTTCTTTGTGCTTCGTTACAACGCAAAGAACTGGCGCACCGCTGAAACAGGCGTAGCCTGCCGGTAGCCGGAAAAGATGTGGTGCATCCGCCTGCCGATGGTGGCACTCCACCAGTCGGCATAATCAACCATAGCGTTGGTAGAGTTGCGAACCTTCAACGGGCCAAGGTCCTGGCCGTTGTTATCCACCATCCGTATCCGGTAGTCGATACGTTCAGCACCCTGGGTCACCAAACGGTCGGCATGCTTGATCACCGGCACCTGCTCCCATCCTGTGGATTCGCCAAAGGCAACGGGGTTGCCCAGGTTTTTCCAATCGCTCATCAGGTTTGTATGCGTGGTTGCCGGGCCGGGATCGGTATTGTACTGGTACTGGTACTGCAGCCTGTACGACGTAGGCACACCTGCTGTTTCATACAGGAAGTTGTAAAATTTCACCCAGGCAAACGTGCCGGTGCTGTCTGTAACGATCTTATTATACGGATAGCCGTTGTCGATGACAACCGGCGGCTTGGTGAAATCATGCACAAAAACGTTTTGCTTGCCGGGTGCCAGCGTAACGTTTTGGTCATATACCAGTTCAGCGTTGGCGCCACGGTACAACTTGATGTTGGTGGCACCGGAAGGAGCCGTAAAGAAAAGCCCTACGCCACCACTTGGAATGGCATTGTACGGTGCCAGCGGCGTGGTGTTATTGGCGTACAACTGGTTGTTGATCTCTACTTTGGTGATGTTGTTGGCCGCACCGGTTACAACAGGCACAAAATAATGAAGCTGAAATTCGGCCGACTCCTTTGGCAGGTTGTAAGAGTCATATTCCACCACGTTTTTTTTACAGGCTGTGCCGATGGTGACAAGCAGGAAAAACAGCGGTATGTAGTTTAATATCTTTTTCATTGACACAATATTTTAAGCGATTATTTCGGCATCTCGGCCGGGTAAGCAAACCAGGGAATAGAGGTTTGGTAATTGCCCGCATTTCCTGAAATGGGCTTTAACGATTCCAGTGACGGCAGGTTCCACATGTACTCCGAGTTATAACGTGGCCGCAACCGGTACGATGGTGCACCCTCGTTCAGCACGTTGTAGCTGCCTTTGCGGTTGGTAACCTGGGCAGGGAGCAGGTACAGGCCTTTGTACACTTTTTCGGGATCGGTATCCCACTTCTGTTCCAGTATGGATTGGGTCCAGCCGTTGCCACTCCTGGGATAGTCGCCGGTGTAATCAATGTCGTAATGATATTTACGCATATCCGTCCAGGCCTCCGGTGCACCCCAGGGATAAAGGGCTACCCATTTTTGCATCATAATGTGCGACAGCGAAAAATCAGACATGCTTAAGCCGCTAACATAAGGGCCGGCCTGGTAGGCAGTTGCCAGGGTGTTGAAAGCGCCAACGGTGATCTTGTCACCACCGGTTGCCGAACCTTCTTTACCCGGGTAGATGTAGCGTGCCGTAAACTGCATGTCGGCCTGGATGCCGTCTTTGAACGCCGTAAAAGCCAGGTCAGGTTGCCCCATTTTCCAGTAGGCTTCTGCCAGGCAGAATTTGATCTCTGCAGCCGTGGTTAAAATATAAGGCGCATCGTCCCTGTAGATCCAACGGCCAATGCCATCGTGCGTTGTACCCGTAAACGTAGAGGCTACGTTTCTTCCGTAATAAGATGGCGCTGTTCCCTGCGGACCTGCCGTGCTGGTAAACGAGCCGCCGTAATACTTGTATTTCCGTACGCTGTCCACATGGCCGATGTTCAAATAAGTGGGATTGCTTGTCGTGCCCAGCTTTACCGCTACACGAGGATCGAAATGCCCCGGAACATCCACGAGGGTATCGGCAATGATCTGCTTTTCTGCCAACTCATGCGAAGAGAACTGGCTGCCAACAGTAGGATACTTGTCGCCGGTTGTCTGGTCGTACTTCGGAACCGTGCCGGTAAATACCTGTACGGCGTATTCGTGCTGGAAGTAAAGGTTAGACAGGTTGAGCCTGGCTGTACCCCAAAAGTTATTATAGGCAGAATAGGGCGCCGACTGCGAGCCGCCGGCAATTTTCAGTACGGCATCATCGGCCGATGACTGGAAGGATTTGCCGGCCGCCGTGATCAGCTCCTGCGCATATTTTGTTTTGAAATCGTTTTTGTTGGTCAGCGAAGCCAGGTTCTTGACGATTACGGCATAGGCAAACTTCACCCACTTGGCTTTGTCGCCGCCATAGATATAATCGTTGGCCGTGATCTTGTTGCCATAGTTGGTGTTGTCTTGTTTCTCCAGCAACTCAATGGCTTTGTAAGCCCACTCTCTTACCTGGGGATAGATTTCGTCCTGGTAATCGTAGTCGTGGGCCAGCCGGCCGGGTAAAAAGGCCTGCTTCATCGGAAGGTCGCCGTGCACCTTGGTCATGATATCCCAGGAAAACGCTTTCATGGCGTAGCCAATTCCAGCCAGCGTCCACTGCTCTGCTTCCATCGACTGGTTGATCATGTTTTCGAGGTTCATACCCTGCAGAAAATAAACAGTACGCCAGATCTCGCCACCGGCATCACTACCCAGGGTGTAGTAATGGTTGGCAAAGGAGGTATAACTGGTGGTACCCATCATTTGGGTCAGCGGGCCCAGGGCACGAATGTCCCAGTAGATGCCTTCATAGGCTTGCTGAATGCCGGCCAAATAAAGGTGCGCTTCTACATAGTCCGGCGCATCCGTGTTTCTGTTTACATCCAGGTATTTTTTGCATCCTGCTGTCAGTAGCAGCAAAGGGATGGCCAATATCAATATTATCTTTCTCATGTTTAGATTAGTTTAAAGAGAGGCTGATTCCGAAAGTAATGCCGCGTGGGTTGGGGATAGACCATACATCATAACCCTCGCCACCGGTGCCGCCGGCTGCTGCCGATACGGTGTTGCCCACCGCATCAATGCCGGAGTAGTTGGTCCAGGTCAGCAGGTCATTCCCTACCACAAAAACGCTCAGGTCAGAAATGATACGCGACCGTGACAGGAGCTTTTTAGGAATGGCATAAGAAAGACGCAGTTCCTGCAAACGCAGGTAGTTCACATTCTTCTCCAGCCAGTTCTCGTCGCCACCGCCATAGATGCTGGAAGCGGCCAGGCCGGCATCCACACCAATGGTATTGATGGTTGGGTTTTTAGAATTTTCATTGCCATCACGCAATACGCCGTTGAACACAACAGGACCACGCTCCCTGTATTCAACCGACTCCCAGCTATTGCCGGTGGTGAACATGGCCCGCTTGGTACCGTTGACAACCGTTGCCTTGTAGCGGCCGGCAAACAGGGCCGAGAGGCGCATGCCCTTGTAGCTAAGGCTGGTCATACCACCAAAGCGCAGCTTGGGTTCCCTGTCACCGATCACCGTCCATAAAGGATTTACCAGCGGCACGCCGGTTCCGGGATCGATCAGCACCTGCCCGGCTTCGTTACGCAGGAAGGCACGGCCGGTGAGGGTGGTAATGGGATGGCCTACCATGATACCGTTGCGGATGTTGCCGGAGTTCCAGGTATAAGCGTTGTAATACTCGGTAACGTTTTCGGGCAGGTAAACCACTTCCGAAATACCACGGGAGGCATTCACGCCTACGTTCCAGGTAAGTCCGCCAGGGCTTTTAATGATATCACCGTCAATGCTGGCTTCCCAACCACGGGTCTTGAACGTACCCACGTTCATGTTGTTCAACACAAAGCCGGTAGCATAGCTTAACCGGAAACCTTTTACAATCTGGTCTTCGTTGTAAGTGCTGAAATAAGTGAACATGGTGTTGAGGCGGTTTTTGAAAAACCGGGCATCAAAGCCAATTTCACGGGCCGTTGTCATCTCCGGACGCAAATTTGGGTTTGGACCGGTAAAGCCGTAGCGGAAACCACCACCGGTAGAGGTCATCACCTCCAGTTGCGGGTCAATCTCCAGCGGACCAGCGTCCTTTCCTACCTGCGCAATGGAGCCTCTCAGTTTGATGTAGCTGATGGCAGGAATCGACTGCATAAACTTCAGATCAGACAAAATAAAGGAAGCTTCCACAGCCGGGTAGAAATACGAGTTGTTGGCAACCGGCAGCGTTGACGACCAGTCGTTACGGGCCCGCAGGGCAATAAACGCAATGTTGTTGTAGCCAAACTCAAACTGCCCGGACACAGCCTGTATCCGGCGTTTGGTGTTGCGCTGGTTTGCCGTCTGGCTCAGCGGGTCGGTGTTGTTGATCGACTGAAAATCGGGGATCACAAACTTGGTACCGTTGGTGGTTTGTCGCACCACACCGTTCTCCAGTTGGTGGTAGCCTACCTGGGCGCCAAACGAAAACCGGTCGTTAAAGAACTTCTTGTTGTAGCCCCCAATGATGTTGATGGTAGGATCGGAGAAGTTGGCCTGCACAATATCATAGCGGCCGCGGTCCGTACGCTGGTTGTTGGCGCCATAATTCGGGTGCCAGGAGTTCTGGAACGTTTGTGTACCCACGTCCCAACCTACCTGTGCACGCAGAAAAGCATTACGGATAGGCGTGATCGTAAACGCAATGTTGGAGATAAACCGGTTCGACCGGTCGAAGTTGAGGTTTTTGTTCAACGCGTACAGGGGATTCAGCAGATCGTAATCCAGGTAGTAGTCCGGCTTCCGCATCCTGCCGTCAGGTGTTTCATACACCAGCATGTTGTCAACCAGCGGCCAGAGCATGGCCCTGTAAAGCGGGCCATCGGTTCCCCGCAACACTTTGTTGTTATTGGTGCGGGTAAACTGCATAGAGCTTTCAAAATTCAGCCAGTCTGTTATTTTGGCCTGGCCTGATAAACTCAGGTTGAAACGATCGTAATCCGTTGTTTTGATCACCCCTTCCTGTTGCAGGTAGGAAACGCCGCCACGGATGGTGGCTCTTTCCGTACCGCCTTCCACCGACAGGTTATGCCGCTCGGTAAAGCCGGTTTGCATAATGGCGTCAACGTTGTCGTACAGCTTTGTACCGGCCGGGTACTCAGCGCCAAACTTCGACGAGTTGTAATAGTTGGTAGTGCCATACACACCGTTATTGTATTTTGTTTGCTGCTCCGGCCAGCCATAGGCTTTATCGTACCGGAACGAATTGCTGTACGTTACCCGGCCCCTGCCTGCGCGGCCTTTTTTGGTGGTGATGATGATGGCGCCGTTGGAGGCATCGGAACCATAAAGGGCAGCCGCAGCCGCACCTTTCAACACCGTGATGGATGCAATGTCTTCGGGGTTAAAATCATTGCCCCGGGAAGAATAGTCCATGTTCCGTACCGAATAGGTTTCGCCACCCGCCATCCCCAGCGGATCAAAGGTGGAGTTGTTCATGGGGATACCATCCACTACATAAAGCGGCTGGTTGTTACCGGAGATGGACGTCAGGTTGCGCAGCACAACGGTGTTGGATGCACCCGGCGTACCGCTGGTAGACGTCACGTTCAATCCCGGAACACGGCCTGCCAGGGCAGAGATAAAGTTATCCCGTCCCGATTCGGTAATGGTAGCGCCGTTCACCACCTGGTGCGAAGAACCCACCGATCGGGCGACCCGCTTCATGCCGAATTCGGCGGTGATCACCACGTCGTCCATGGCGCCACCCCTTGGTGACAGTGCAACCCGTAAGGGTGCCCCAGAGCCGGCCGGCATTGATCGTGTTTCAAAATTGATGTGCGAAAACACCAGCTCGTCCGTGCTGGCCGCACTAATGGTAAAGGCCCCACTCTCGTTGGTGAGGGAGGCTGTAGTGGTTCCTCTCACGGTGATGGTCACCCCGGGAACCGGCACGTTGTTTTCATCAAAAACGTTTCCCGTAATGGTCCTCTTTTGCGCACTGGCCAGGAGTGTGCAACAGACCAACAGGAAGGATAAAAAGCTTACCCGCTGTGTTAATTTTCTCATTTTTTCATTGTGTTTTGATTAGAGTAGATGTGAGGATGTATAAAGCATTCTATGTAACGGTTACAAAATCCGGATGCCTGCTTTTGCATAGGGCTCCAGCAGGGGATCATCGGGTGGCAGCTCAGTGATCAGAAGGTTCACTTTGTCCAGGTCGCAAACTTTCAGGGGCTGGCTGGTATTGATCTTTTCGGCAATGGTCAGGCACACCACCAGCTTCGAAGTTTCAATCATGGCCTGCTTTAGTTGCACCACTTCCCAATCGTTATCGGTTATACCCTGTTGCAGGTCAATGGCGTTAATGCCCAAAAAGCAGATGTCTGCTTTTATCCGCTTTACCTTGGCAATGGCATCGGCACCCACCGTGATCTTTGAATTCTTGGAGATCTTATCGCCGATAAGGATCACTTCAATTTGCGGGTGCTCCATGTATTCAAGAATAGCTGCAATGCTGCCGGAAATAAAGGTGGCTTTCAGCCCGGGCGGTAGCAGGCGGGCCATTTCCACAATGGTGGTGCCGCCGGTTGTCAGCACAAACATGCCGTCCTTTATCAGGTCAATTGCCTTCAGGGCAATCTTGCGCTTATGCTGCAGCGAATAAACATTGTGATTGGGGCTCAGCACCCTCCCAAACGAATTGGAAAGGGCGCCGCCATGCACCTTCACCAGCTTTCCTTCATCGGCAAGTTCACAGAGGTCACGCCGGATGGTGTCATCCGATACCGCCATGTCCTGGCTAAGGGAGGAAACCAGTATTTTGTTGTGCAAATCAAGTTGTTGCAGGATATACTTTTGGCGTTCAATCTTCAGCATCGCTAGTTAATGATGCGTTAAAAGTAGCCTAATTGCTGCATAAAACCGCAAATAAGAGAAAAATTCCAGCACAAAACATCAAAAAAATGTTTAATGTTTGAGGAATTGTGCGTTTTACGTCGGTTTGGAGCTTGTTTTAAAAGGTGTAAAACCGCGTTGGAGGGATGGACTAACACATTGTCTTTCTATCAAAAAGGCATGACTGAACAGACAATTTGCAGTAACCGGCTACCGTCTTCGTGGAGAAAGAAAACAGGTAAGAACGTCGTCAATTAAACGACTGCCGGAAGGCCAGCGGAGAAGTATTGGTTTTGTTCTTGAACAATTTGCTGAAGGATTGCGGGTGCTCAAATCCCAGTTCGTATGCAATCTCGCTGACGGAAAGATTGGTGGTGGACAACCGCTCTTTTGCTTTTTCGATCAGCTTGTTTTGAATGTGCTGCTGCGTGGTTTGTCCGGTTAAGGACTTGAGCAGGCTTCCCAGGTAATTAGGCGAAATATTGAGTTGCCGGGCAATTTCCTGTGCCGTTGGCAAACCCTGCTGCACCAGGTCATCGCTGTTGAAGGCTGCATTCAGGATGGTCTCCAACCGATCCAAAACCTGGTGATTGATTTTCTGGCGGGTAATGAACTGGCGCTGGTAAAAACGTTCGCTGTAATTCAACAGCACTTCTATCTGGGCAATGATGATGCTTTGGCTGAACTTATCGATGCTCGACTCATACTCCCGTTGAATGTTGTGTAGGATACCCGTAATGATCGCCTCTTCTTTTTCGGAGAGGAACAAAGCTTCGGTAACAGCGTACCCGAAAAATTCGTACTGCTGAATGGTTTTCGCCAGGGATGTGTTCCAGATAAAATCAGGATGAATGAGCAAAAGGTAGCCCGAGGGTGGTTCCGCTTGTTTTTCAAGCGTAAGATGCACCAATTGCCCGGGGGCGATGAACGACAGCAGGCCTTCATCAAAGTCGTATTGCTGCTGGCCATACCGAAACTTGCATTGAATGTTGCGCTTCAAGCCAATGGAATAAAAGTTCTGCACCCAGCCAATCTCTCCTTCGGCCTGGTAGTTTACAAGGCTGTAGTCCACCAAACTGACCAGCGGGTGTTCGGGCCTGGGCAAACCGCCCATTTTGTGAAACTCCTGGATGGTGTTGAACCGGTAAACGCTTTTGTCTTTCATTGCCTTTTCAAATGTAAGAAAGAGACAGAACGTTTGCCGCCCTGTCCCTTCGCTGTTGGTTTTTAAAAATCAGTTGATACGCTCAGTGCTTCGTTGGCGCTTAGCTCCTTTTGCAGCACATCAATTTTGTTCTTCGCCATGCCAAACGCATCGCTTCCCATCACAAAATGCAGGGGCGGGTTTTTGCTTTCCGCCAGTTGAATAAAAGCAAGGGCTGCTTTCTCCGGGCTACCCGGCTGCTTGCCTTTCATTTCGGTTTCGTGCCAGCTTTCGGACGCTCTTGCCGCTATGTACTCGCTGAGCGGCGCCTGTGGAAGCGTAAGCGATCCGCTGTCTAAAAAGGCCGTACGGAAATAACCGGGGTATACAACGGTGGCGGTCACCCCGAATTCTGCTGCTTCTGCCGACAGGGATTCAGTTAAGCCCACCATGGCAAACTTGGTGGCGCAATACACACCAAAACCGGCAAAGGTTCCCAGCATGCCTGCAATGGAAGATACATTGATAATATGTCCCGACCGTCTGCTACGGAAATGCGGCATAACGCTCCGGATCACGTTCAGCGCACCAAATACATTCACGTCAAAATTCCGGCGGGTTTCTTCGTCACTCAGTTCTTCCAGCGTGCCTATCTGCCCGTAGCCGGCGTTGTTCACCACCACATCAATGCTGCCAAAGGTTTCAATCGTTTTGGCAATAGCATTGCTTACGCTTTTTTCATCGGTCAGTTGAACGTCCAGCGGCAGAAAACCGGCGTGTGTTGCCACTTCTTTTTCAAGGCTTTCAACCGTGCGGGAAGTAGCGGCCACTTGATAGCCTTCGTTCAGCAATTGTTTTACCAGCGATAAGCCCAGGCCTTTGGAGGCACCAGTAACAAACCATACTTTTTTCGTGTCCATTTTTTATTGTTCTTACTTGTTTTTGATTGACAACACAAAGCTGGCATTTTGCCAGCGGCCACACGTAGCCCGATCAATGGTTGTTGTAGCTAAATCAACGAAATGAATGTATCGCTGTAAAACAAAACCGGGAGCAACCGTTACCGCAACAACAAACAACTTGCTGTTCGGTCAAAGGCTGCTCCCGGTTTACCTGCGGAAAGAAAGCGTTCTGTTTTTACCAAGGCAGTACACCATCCGGTCCACTAAAGACACCGGTAGGCCCGTTTTCATCCAGCGCTACGCGAATGGGGTTGCGGGCACCTTCTTCCAGCGTTTCCACACCCTGGAAATTATTCAGCGCCGTTGCTGTAAAGCCCGGACCGGCTGCGTTCACCTTGATGTTTTCCGCTTCCAGTTCAATGGCAAAGGCAAGCGTAATGGCATTGAGAGCTGTTTTGGATGCGGCATAACCCGGTCCAAAAACTGACCGGTAGGGAAAGGAGGGATCGGCATTCAGCGCCAGCGATCCCACATTGCTTGACACATTGACGATACGGGCAGCCGGGGACTTTCGCAACAGGGGCAGGAACGCCTGCGTTACGACAATAACACCAAACACGTTGGTTTCATAAATGGCCCGCATTTCATCGATAGAGATGTTGGTGGCACGGGTTGATGAAAGGACCTCTTCCATCGTGCGACCCGGCTTCCCGGCATGCGAAATAGCCGCGTTGTTTACCAGTACATCCAACCGGCCGAACTCATTTTTGATCCGCTCCGCAGCCGCCGCAATTGAGGCCTGGTCGGTTACATCAAGCTGAATGGCGTGCGCATTTTCACCAATGCTCTTTGCCGCATTTTCGCCGTTGGCGAAATTCCGCGACCCTACCAGCACGGTATAACCTTCCGCTGCCAATTCCTTGGCAACCTGGTAACCGATGCCCTGGTTTGCACCGGTGACAAGCGCAATGTTGCGGCCTTTCTTTTGACCGCTCTCTTTTGTTACGAGTTCATGTGTTTGTATCATGTTGTTTGTTTTAGTGATTGATAAAAAATATTATTGTTGCACTTTCTTCTCTACAGGTAAAACCGCATTCAATCAACCCTTTTGCAGTGCTGAATTGATGGTTGCCTGCAAAACAGAAAGCGCTATTGTTGTAATGAAAGAATGATTGTTTACCAGCAGGTAGGTAAAATCCTGTTTACTGAGGCAACTACGATTTAGCGGCCATTTGCTGTTCGAGCGTTTTTTAACTTCTCGTATAAATTTTCGGTAAACCGTTGATAAGACTCACCGTCTATTCAATCAAAAAATCCAATACGCCGATCGTTAATCTTTCGCGTAGCTCTGCAACGAGTTGACGCTTGATTCATCGACCTGTTTTAGGTTGTTCACTTTTTGCTTTGCAGTTATTGCAGTACTTGCCCCACTACCGCCAGGTGCCCGATTCGCCAATGCTTTCTGTATGCGTGTGGCCACATTGCTAACGGCTATCCGCATCACCGATGTACCGCTGCCGCTGAAAGGATAATGGCTGTTGTCTACGCGATTGTAAAAAGCAAAATCAATATAGGTCCTGCGAAAGCCGGGAGAAAACGAGAGTCCCTCCTCCAGTTCACCTTCCAGCATCCAGTCATCCACCACCACTTTGCGCTTTGCCACCACAGCATACCGGTAAATGGACGTGTCGGCATATTGTCCCTGCTTGTCGTAAACCTCTTTCTTCGTTACAATTTTATAGCGATAAGGAAAGTGTTCCTGCAAAGCGGCTTCCAGCTTTTGCGTGTTTTTTTCATCCACTTCACCGGGCTTCTCCAGCCGTTGTATGGCCATTACCAGCAACACGTGTTTTTGCGGATCAAAATCGGCCGGTACATCGGAAGCACGCAGTTGACCTTGCACAACGGTACGCAGCGGTATGGTACACCCGGTTATAAAAACGGCAAGCGCAAAAAGCATGGCCATTGGTAAGAATTGTATTCGGTACATACGATTGTATTTTTTGTTTTGAGAAGAATCGGGGCAACTGCCCCGGTTGATCCCTTTTCCTCTTTTAAAAATCAAACTTCACCCGGCCCCTTATACCCCATTCCGAAACGTTGGGATGATCGAGGTAAGTAAAGCGTCGCACCAGGTCGAGCCGCAACAGCTTGAAAATATTTCCCACGCCAACGCTGCCTTCCACATAAGGGCCGTCATTCAGCGAGAACGTGGTGGGCCCATCTTGGTCATCTGCCGGGAAGTGGTACACACCTGCTCCCTTGTTTGCAGGGTCGTTGGCCCTGCGAACGCCGCCATACAAAACCTTTGCGCTGACGATCTCCCGCAGGCTGAGACGATTCAACAAGGGTATGCGGTTGAACAAAAAGCCGTTGAAGTGATGGTCGATGTTGACGCTGGCATACCGGTCGCTGACAAACTCCAAAAAGTTCATCAGGTTGAACGAACGCAACTGGTAGCTGTAGGTTTGATTGGCGCGGTGAATGCTCAGGAGCGGAAAAGGCAGTGTGCCGCGGGTATAGCCCCCTTCCACCACCACATCGCTGTAACCCAGTTGCGAGAGGTAGAACCGTTTTTCTATCATCAGGTCCACCTTGTCGTAATCATAGGCGCCGTTCCACAAACCTTTTACACCTTTGGTGTATTGCAGGGTAAAAATCGGGAAGCGGTTCACCACCGGTGTACGGTAAAGCTTTCCCTGGTAAAACTGCTCGTTGGGTGCCCACCGCAGCTTTACCGAAAGCTCTGATGTGGTCAACTGCGCCACAGCCTCTTCTTTCCCATCGGACAGCTTTTGGTAGTGCAGGGCGCCGGCCGGTGCCTGCCGCCAGTTCTTAAATCCAATCGTATACGAAAAATGATTGGCAAGTTCTCTTACATAGTCAAGGCGATAGATGTCGTTATACAACCATTTGTTATTGTCGCCACGTTTGAACGAAAGCAGGAAATTGTCTTCCTGTACAAACTGCAGTTCCTGGCCGGGGATCTTGGTTTCCCGCTGCGCACTGACACGGACATAATGTAACGGGAAGCCATAGACAGATTTGTTGTTGAGCGAATACGTAAAGGAGCCAAAGCCTTTCCATTTTTCATCCTTAAGGCCATAGGCAGCATAACCCTCCAGGTAAAACCGCTTGCTCAATTTTGTGGTGGTGCGTCCGCCGAGGCGCAACCGGAAGCCTTCTACCGGGTTAAAGCTGTAAAACGTATTGGCAGGACCCATCTCAACAGGACCAAAGGATTTGTAGCCAGCCAGCAACAGCGTGCCCCAGTCCATTAGCCGCTGAAACGAACGCATTTTGCGCAGGCTGTCCACGTTGCGGTAAACCTTGGCCTCTGCCTGCGACAACGTATCATGCCTACGGGCGGTCCAAAAGCTATCTGTGTATTGCTGGTAGCTGGCCAGCACCACAGGTCCCTCGCTGTAGAAAGCATCATCCTGCGGCTGGTTGATGCGGTAGTTCTTGTAAGAAACGGAACGTTCGCCATAAAGTCCGTTGCTTTTACCACGGGTGATACCCAGTTCGGTGATCATATTGCTTTTCACCAGGTGATACCGGCCATCCACGTCATTCTTTTCAAACGCCTGACGAATGCGAAGGTCACGGACCCAGTTCATGTTGATGTTCGGACTCACGGTCATGTCTACCTGCTGAAGCGCATAGGTTGAATCCAGGGAGATCAGCATCGTGCCGCGAAAAAGAAAGTCGTTCGTGTTGCGGGGTGTGAAGTACATCCGCACCGCTTTTTTGCCGCCTTCACCCGTGAGGGTATCGCGGATAAAAAACATATAGAACGATGGCGCCATATCGGCCAGCGGGCTGAGAAACTGGTTGGTAAACACCTGGATGTTGTTGGCGTACACATCAATGTCTTCATACAGGCGCTTGAGGGTGGTGCTCACCCCGGCACTGTCCACAGCTTCGCCAAAATTTACCCGCCTCTCTCCCTCTACAAGGGTTTTGGTTTTCCGGGGGTCTTGGCGGTAAAAATGGCGGGCCAGCTTTTCTTCCAGGTAAACGGGGGTGAGCGCCTTGCCGGCAACTTTGGTGGTGTCGGTATTTTCAAAAACGAAGCGGTAGTTTTTCAGCAGGCTGTTGTTGGCCAGTTTTTTCGAAACCCTGCTGAGCGACAACTGGACCTTCTCATATTGCTCGTACTCAACATAAGCATACACCTGCGGACGGTTTTGATCCTTGGCCGCAATCACCCGGCGTATCAATTCCACGGCGGGGTTGTTCTTATTCGTGTAGCGGATCTTTTTCTTGCTCCGCACCACCACTGCACCCAGATCTTTTGACGCATCCAGGGTAAGGGCAACACGTACCGTTTGCTCCTTGCCCGGCGTTACGGGTACTGTTTGCGTCTGGTAACCGATGTACGAAACTTCGAGTTGGCTAACACGGAAATCGGTGCGGATCTCAAACCTTCCCAGCGAATCAGCTGGCACCCCTTTGGAACCCCGGAAATAAACGCTGGCCTGCGGCACCGGTTGTCCCGAATCCGCATCGGTTACCACACCCCTGATAATGGTTGTTTGTGCAAAACTGGTACTGCTAAAAAGCAGTGATAACAACAAAGCGGCGACTTGCACCATCCCCTTTGTCCCTTTTTTTTGTTTCATCTTTTGTTTTTGATTGATCCTATAATTCTCACTTGCCTGTCCCACTATTATTTCCATCCACCGCCCAATGACCGGTAGAGTTCTACCACCGCTCCCCAACGCTGCCGCTGCAGCGCCACCAGGTTAAGCTGCGCCTGCAACCCTGCCGCCTGGGCGGTGATCACTTCCAGGTAGTTAGCCATATCGCTTTTAAACAGGAGCTGCGCATTGGCAACGGCCGATTGCAGGGTTTTTACCTGCGAAGCAGCAATCACTTCCTGCTCACCGGTTTTTTGGAGTTGTACCAATGCATCGCTGACTTCTGTAACGGCCTTCAGCACATTCTGCCGGAAAGAGATCACGGCTTCTTCCCGCCTGATCTTCGCAATCTCCAACTGCGTTCGCAGGGCTTTCCGCTGAAAGATGGGCTGGGCAATGCTGCCGGCCACCAAACCAAAAAGCGAGTTCGGAACATTGAACCAATTGCTCCTTTTAAACGATTCTAATCCGCCACCGGCAGTGATGTTCAATGCCGGGTACATATTTGCTTTCGCGATTCCGATTTGAGAAGAGGCCACCAGCAAAGCCAGTTCAGAAGAACGGACATCGGGCCGCCGGCTGACCATCGCCGCAGGCAGCCCCGGATTGGTCACTACCGGTAATGCATAACTGTTAAATGCATGGCTGCGCTCTACCTTGCCCGTCAACTGACCGGTGAGTTGCTGCAAGGCATTTTCCTGTCGCGATACAGCCTGTTCCAATTGGGGAAGCAAAAGCGCCGTCGCTTGCTTTTGCGCTTCGGCCTGTTCTACCGCCAGGGTGTTGGTAATGCCGGCGTCTTTCAGCAGTTTGGTGGCCAGCACAAAACTGTCACTCAGGGCAAGGTTGTGACGGGTAATAACCAATTGCTGGTCGAGCATCAGCAGGTTAAAATAGCCTTGTGCAATGGTGGCCACCACCCTTGTCTGTACCGCCTTGCGGCCTTCATAGCTCTGCAGGTATTCGGCAAGGGCTATCCCTTTCTGCGCCTTGATCTTTCCCCATACATCCACTTCCCACGACAGGCTGGCCAGCGTACTGTAATTTTCGATGTAGGAATTGCCAACAAAGTTTTTCAGGCTGAGACCATTGAGGCTGTTATTGGCCGGCCGGCTGTACTGCCCCGTTACCTGCAGGTTCAAGCTTGGCAGATGCAAGGCATTGGCCTGCGACAATTGTTGCGTGGCCACTTCAATTCGCTTTGTGGCCAGTTGCAGGTCGTGGTTGTAGGCGAGGCCTTTTTCGATCAGTGCTTGCAACGTGGCATCGCTAAAAAACTGCTTCCATTCTACATCGGCCATGCTGCTGGTATCAGCATAAGGGACAGGCGCAAACGTAGCAGGCAGTTCCACGTCGGGCTTTGTGTATTCTTTGGTGACGTTGCAGGCACTGACAACCACCACCATCACCACCAGCGGGAGTAAAAATGTTCTTGTGTAATGTCTCATATCATTCAATTTTTTTCGTCATCGATTATTCAGCGAAAGCAATTCCTTTGGGTTTAACCACTTTCACTCTTTTTTTCTGTTTACGGCCAATGCTTTCCTGCAAATGCTGGAAAATGACGTAGAACACGGGAATGACAAAGATTCCCAGCAGCACACCAGTGAGCATACCACCCAGGGCACCTGTGCCAATAGACCGGTTGCCCAGCGCAGAGCCACCGTTTGCCCAGGTAAGCGGCAAGAGGCCAACGATAAAGGCAAAGGAGGTCATGAGGATGGGGCGAAGCCTGAGCCGGGCCGCTTCCATGGCCGAAGCCACGATGGTCATGCCCGCCTTTCGTCGCTGCACGGCGTATTCCACGATCAGGATGGCGTTCTTGGCCAGGAGGCCAATCAGCATAATGAGGCCTACCTGCACGTAGATGTTGTTGTCAATACCGAAGAAATTGATAAAGGCAAAAACACCCAGGATACCTGTTGGTATGGTCAGAATAATGGCCAGGGGTAAAATGTAACTTTCAAACTGTGCCGCCAGCAGGAAATACACAAATACAAGACTGAGCAAAAAGATGAGGGCTTGCTGCGAGCCGGCACTGATCTCTTCCCGCGTCATGCCCGACCACTCATATGAATAGCCTCTTGGGAGATACGTTGCGGCCACTTCCTGGATAGCTTTGATGGCGTCGCCGGAGCTGTAACCCGGCTTGGGCATCCCGTTGATGGTAACCGCGTTGAACAGGTTGTTGCGGGTAACCGTTTCAGGACCATACACCCGTTTCAGCTTCACCACACCGTTGACAGGCACCATGTTGCCGAGGTCATTTTTTACAAACACATTGTCCAGCGAAGAGGGCTCGGTGCGGTACTCCTTATCGGCCTGCGCCACCACGCGGTAGTATTTACCAAAGCGGTTAAAGTCGGAAACAAAGCTGCTGCCGAAATAAAGCTGCAGGGTTTGCAACAGGTCACTAACGGGCACGCCTAGCTGTTTTGCTTTGGCATTGTCAATCTCCAGCGAATACTGCGGGTTGCCTGTATTGAACGTGGTAAAAGCATAAGCGATCTCCGGCCGCTTCATCAGTTCGCCGATAAACCCGCCGGCAGTGGCTTCCAGCTTATTCAAGGCACCACCAGTCCGGTCCTGCACAATAAATTCAAAACCGGTGGTGTTGCCAAAACCCTGCACCGTGGGAAACACAAAAAGGAACACACTGGCCTCTTTAATGGCACTCAATTTTTGGTTAAGCATTCCCATCACCTCATCTATCTTTTTCACCGGTCCTCTTTCGCCGTGCGGCTTCATGCGAATAAAACCCACCGCGTAGTTCGAGCTGTTGGCGTTGGCTACAATGTTCAACCCTGTCACTGCACCCAGTCTTTCCACGGCCGGCTCGTTTTTCAACACCGCATTGATCTTTTCCATGGCCTTTTGTGTTCTGTCGAGAGAAGCGCCGGCTGGCAGGTTCACCGAGTAAACAATAAAGCCCTGGTCTTCCGTAGGAATAAAGCCTGTAGGTGTTTTGTTCATCAGCCAGGCGGTTGTCAGTGACACCACCACCAGCCCTGTTAAGGCAATCCACTTGCGCCGCATCAGGAAGGAAACAGCACCTTCGTATTTGCGGGTGGTGGCTTCAAAGCCTGCATTAAACCCGTGAAAGAAACGTTGTGAAAACGATTTTTTTGTCGTGCCATTTTCAGCATGTGTATTGCGCAGCAAAAGAGCACACAACGCAGGGCTCAGCGTCAAGGCATTTACGGCCGAAATCAAAATGGCAATGGCCAGCGTAAACGCAAACTGTTTGTAAAATACACCGGCAGGCCCCTGCATAAAGCCAACCGGCACAAACACTGCGGCCATCACCAGCGTAATGGAAATGATGGCGCCGGAAATTTCGTTCATGCTTTCGATGGTGGCCAATCGTGGGGAGAGGTTGGTACGCTCCATTTTGGAATGCACGGCCTCTACCACCACGATGGCATCATCCACCACAATACCTATGGCCAGTACCAGCGCAAACAGCGTGAGCAGGTTGATGGTAAAGCCAAACAATTGCAAAAAGAAAAACGTCCCGAGAATAGCAACCGGTACGGCAATGGCCGGAATCAAGGTTGAGCGAAAATCCTGCAGGAAAAGAAACACGACCAGGAACACCAGCACAAAAGCAATAATGAGGGTTTCTTCTACCTGGAAAACCGATTCGTCCAAAAATTCCTTGGCGCTGTACATGTTGAAATATTCCACGCCTTTGGGAAACAGGGCCGATGCTTTTTTCAAAACCTTGTCGGCTTCTGTCAAAATATCATTCGCATTGGAACCGGCGGTTTGAAAGATGGCGATACCAATACCCGGCTTTCCTTCGATCATGGTGTTGGCGCTGTAGGCAAGCGAGCCAAACTCCACCCGCGCCACGTCTTTCAACTGGATCACCGAACCATCGGGCTGCGCTTTCAAGATGATGTTTTCATAGTCTTCGTTTTTTGAAAGCTTGCCTTTGTATTTCAGTACGTATTCAAATGATGCGGTGCTGCTCTGGCCCAATCGGCCCGGTGCGGCTTCAATGTTTTGCTCCCGGATGGCATTCATCACTTCCTGTGCTGAAAGGTTATAGGCCATCAGCCTGTCGGGCTTTAGCCAGATGCGCATGGAATAATCACGGGCACCAAACACCATTGCCTGTCCAACGCCGGGCACCCGTTGCAGTTCGGGAATGATATTGATCTTGGCATAGTTCTGCAAAAAGGTTTCGTTGTAGGCCGTATCGTTGCTATAGATCAGCGGCACCATGATCATGCTGTTCTGCTGCTTTTGGGTAGAGATGCCGGCCTGCACCGCCTCCTGCGGCAACTGGCTAACGGCCTTGGATACCCTGCTTTGCACATTCACGGCAGCGAGGTCGGGATTGGTGCCTACTTTAAAAAATACATTAATGGCCAGCGTACCATCGTTGCTGGAGGTAGAGGTCATGTAAGTCATGTTCTCTACACCGTTGATGGCTTCTTCCAGCGGGGTGGCCACAGTTCGGGCTACCACTTCGGCGTTGGCACCGGGGTAGGTTGCCGTTACCTGTATGGTGGGTGGTGCAATGTCCGGGAACAAGGTAACCGGCAAGGTGAAGAGGGACAAAAGCCCGAGTAACGTCAGTATAACAGAGATGACTGTAGACAATACGGGCCTTTGGATAAATGTTTTTAACATATCCGGGGTTGTTTGTGGTGATGAAAAGTTGATATGGTTGTAGCGGTTACAACGGAGAGGATTTGAGTACGCTATCGATTGACAATAGTTCGGGTTGTATCACGGCGCCATCACGCAGCCGGTCCAGGCCGGAGAATACGATCTTCGTCCCGGGTTTGATGCCCTCTTTCAACAGGTAATAATTGCCTTTGCGGCCAGTGGGCTGAATGGGAACAGCCGCCACTTTGTTGCTGTCGCCAAGGGCAAAAACAAAGACCTTGTCCTGCAGCTCAAACGTCGCTTCCTGCGGTACAACAAAGGAAGCCGGCAGTGCAAGCGGCAGGCGGATCTTGCCGGTGTTTCCTGAACGAAGCTGTCCATCGGGATTGGCAAAAACAGCCCGGAAGGAAATAGAGCCGGCACCATCGGTAAACAGGCCGGAAACCAGCTGCACTTTTCCTTTCAGCGGGTAGGTGGTGCCATCAGCCAGCACCAATTCTACGGGTGGCATTTTGGCCACTTTTTCTTCCATCGTGGCGCCTGCATATTGCTCTTTAAAGCGAAGAAAATCCGTTTCGCTAAGGGAGAAATAGGCATAGACTGTTTTGAGTTCCGACAGCACCGTGAGTGCTTCGGGTGTGCCCATACCCACCAGGCTCCCGGTCTTCATCGGTATCCTTCCGATATAGCCATCGGCCGGCGCCGTAACGAGTGTATAGCCAAGGTTGATCTGTGTGTTGCGCACCACTCCCTGCGCCTGTGCTACCTGTGCCAGGGCGGCATCATAGGCTGCCTGCGTTGATTTTTGTTGCACATCGGAAACAATGTTGGCCTGCACCAGCGGTGTGATCTTCAACACGTTGATCTGCGCGGAAGCCAGGTTGGCCCTGGCCGCTGCCAGGGCGGCTTTTGCCGTGTTTACCTGTTCGCGGTAAAGCCGGTCGTTGATCTTAAAAAGCGGGTGCCCCTTGCGGACACGGGCGCCTTCATCAACGTAAATTTTTTCAATGTAGCCATCCACTTGCGGACGGATTTCTATGTCTTTGCTTCCTTCCAGCGAAGCGGAATATTCCTGGTAAATGGTGCTACCCATTTGCGTAACAGCAATCACCGGCAAAGCCGGCGGCGGCTGTACAACAGGGTTATTGGAAGCGGATGAAGAGGTGCAGGCTGCCAGTACAAATGCAGTGAGGGCAGCAAGGGCCAGTGACAAGACTGGTAAGATTGGTTTTTGGTAGTACATACTAATTTGTTTTAACACGTTTGTGCTGAATAAATGGTCACTCCGTTTTCAGAAAGGGAAACAGTGGGATTTTCTAACGATACTATAATTACTAACAGTGTTAGGTACAGGGGCAAAAAAAATGCTTTACCCTTTTAAGTTTTTAATGAAGCCATTCACGGCATCATCCAAAACCATTTTGTTCAGTTCATCAGATACATCGGATTTGTTCATCATCTTGATCGAGATAAGGCCATGCATCACCGACCAGATGGTGTGGTATTTCAGGCAAGGATTGACGTTGGTTTTGTTGTGTTTTTTCAGCAGCAATTCAATCGGTTCGACGAGTACGTTGCGGAAGGCAGCCTTTTCGGGCATGATCTGGCCCATTTCGCAACCGGCCATTCCCAGGCTGAACATCAGTTGATAATGCTCCTGGTTTTTGAAGGCAAAGTTCCAGTAGGCATCGGCCATGGCCCTGATCTGTTCTTCTTCCGTGGTTTGTTTTTCCTTTGCCGCCAGCAGTTTGGCTCCTAGCATGCGGAAACCTTCTTTTACAAACTCAAACAGAATGGCTTCTTTGTTTTTAAAATGGTCGTAGATCACGGGCACACTGTACTCGATCGCATCCGCGATCTTTCGAATGGAAAGCGACTGCCAGCCCTCAGCTTCGACCAGTTTCCAGGCCGTTTCCAGGATGGCTGACCGCACTTCTTCTTTTTGCCTTATTCTTCTTTCTGTGATCCCCATAAAAAACCTAACAGCGTTAGCAAATATAATATCGTTTCTTTTCCGGGAACAAATTTTTTTTTGCAACAAGGGAACAACTCGCTCTTTGCCTTTGATATTCATTGTTTTAAGGTTCCTGACAAAAGCGCCTTTTGCAAGATGCAGTCACTTCCTAGTTCTGAAAGGGCGACACAAATCAGCCCGGCCTGCAAGGGCCGGGGTAGATGGATAGTTTTAAAAAAGCAGAGCCCTGAAAGGGTGTAATAACAAGAGGCATTTGGTAACCAGTTTCGCCCTTTCAGGGCTCCATATGCTACTCATTCATTATAAACCCAGGGCTTGCACCCTGGGCTAATAAATGCCGGCCTTTCAGGCATTTACGGTCATCGCTTTTTCGGCACGTTATCTACATGGAACTTGTGTGGTAACGTAACATTCCATCGCCTTATTTCCGTAAACAAGAAAGTAAAGGGGTGTTACTAAAATGTGGTCTGTTTTCATTTTCGTTTCGGCATTACTGATCACAGTCGTTCCAGTATTTCATACTTCAGGTAATAAAGCTGGTTTTTGAGTGCTGCATATTCCTTTGTGTCTTCCTGCCGGAGATGGGCAAGGGCAATAAACGTTTCCACGTCTTTTATCGCCGCTTCAATTTCCTGCAAATGGGGTTGAAGGTTTTTGCCCTGCAGAATATCCGTCAAGATGGTATTGTACCTTTCGCTATCCAGGCTCAGGTCATTCATCTTAATCCGTTTAGTATTCTACTTTGCATGGTAAGCTTATGGGATACTTACTTTAGGTCCCAGGAACCTGGGTTCTGTTGCCAGCAGGTAGTCAATAAAAACCTTTACACGTGCCAGCTTTTCACGCAATTGTGTTTTAAAGCCAGCCGAAGCACTTACATCCTTCGCATTAAAACCAATGGCCGCAATGCCTTCTTTTTGCGCAATAAACAAAGCCCTTTCGTTGTGAAATTTTTGCGAAATGACCGTAACGCATTGCTGTGAAAATATTTCACGCAATCGTACCATCGAGTCAAAGGTTCTGAACCCGGCAAAATCCAAAAAGATCCGCGAAGAGTCGATGCCGGCAGCTACCAGGTCGGCCCGCATCATTTCGGGTTCGTTGTAGGCTTTACGGCTATTGTCGCCACTGATAACAAGATAATTGATCTTCCCATCTGCTAATAGTTTGGCCGCCGCTTCTACCCGGTATTGGTAGTAGGGATTAATGGCACCGCTGCCAAGGTATTTACCGGTTCCCAGCAGCAGCCCGACATGGTTTGCGGGCACCGCTTCAACCGCAGAAAAAAGCTTCCCCTCCCCTGCCTTGTTGGCCCTGTTGTTGCAATAAACAACAACTAAGAAAAGGCACAGCACCAGGAGGCCAAAAGAAACTAGGCGCTTTTTTCGTATCCGCATGTTTTGGGGTTGACAGGTTGCAGCATCTGCTGTTTTACAGGCGCAGAAGCGATACGCTTGTCTTTGTGTAATTTCTGCAATTTTTCGAAAAGAAGCATGCAGTTTTTATCATCACCGAAAAAATGCAATCCCATTCTATCAATTTAAAAAGTGGCAACATTTCTCTGGTTGATAGGATGTGATTTTTATATAACAGCAACCAAGAAGAAATAACACAGGCAGCTGCTACAAAGGCGGAGGAGATTCCGAAAGCTTTTACTTTCTTGCCATCTGTTTCGAACTACTTATCTCTTTTTCCAGACAAGGATTCCATGGCGCCTGTTCTGTCAACGCTCTTTTTATACAGAAACACAACGCCACAATACAACAGCCAAAGCACGGAAAAAACAACCAGGCCTTTGAGGTTCCATTCCAGGTCTTCAGGATCGAAACGGCCATGGATACGCTTGCGAAAAAAACGGTTGGAATATTCCTGTGCCGCTTCGATGCCGGCACCAAAAAGATAAAGCACAACAAAGATGAGAACATGCCGCACCAGCTTTGTTCCAACAAAAAGAAAGTTTAAAAAAGCGGCCGCCAGGAAATAAAACGCGGCATGCATTTCTTTATCAACATGACGAAAAGCCGAAGGAAGCTTGAGCATAAAGCCGATCACCACAACAATAAAAAAGAAAAACACGATAAGCAGTTTTTGTGTCATGGTCAGGCTTAGTTTTTTCATGCAGTGATTTTAGATAGCGCTTGTATCCGATAAAACGCAGCCAGCGAAAAAATATTGGATTCCAAGCCGAACAAAGCAAGTACAAAAGATAGTAAGCACCAGCAATCAGGTATGTTCTGTCTGCAGAATTTTGTTTTATAGATAAGCGATACAAGGACGATGAAGCAATCCTGATGATTAGATTTTCGCTGCAAGTCGGTTTCTCATCCTGCTTATTCCCGCACCCTGTTTTGCTCCTGCTGTGCACTGTTTTGGTTATGCTTCCGCAGATCGGAAATAGCTTTGCCAAAACGAAACGCAAGGGCAAGCGTAAACGTACGGGTATCGTTGGCATTGCGCCAGTTGGCCTCGGTGTTTGCCAGGTTGTTGATGATACCGCGGTTGATGCCGGTGTACAAAATATCGTTCACCGCCGCCCGTACCGTCAGTGCCGCTGAAACCTTTTTCGACACCCCTGCGTTCAGCCGTCCACGCTTTAGCAAATAAAACTGGCTTGCGTTAATATCGGTTTGGTAAACGCCGTCGATCTGTGCGGTCCAGCCCTTGGGAAAGGTGAACCGAAAATTGGGTTGCACAAACCAGTAGGTGCCCCTTGTATCCAAAAAGCCGGTATAAAAATCGGTCTCGGAATGAATGTTTGTCACCTCCGAATAAAAGCCAACCTGCAACCATTTGCGCAGGGGAAGATCGCCTTCCAGCGTTCCGCTTAGAATAGTGGTTTTGCCAATGTTGCCTGGCCGGCTGTAATAGGTTCCGTTTACAATTTCAATGGTTTCATTGGTGTCGTCTAGCGTGGAGCTATACCGCAACCCGGCCGTGACCTTGCCCTTGTAACTGTACGAAAGCTGCACGTTATGCGTGTAGGCCGGCAGCAAAAAAGGATTGCCCACGTAGTAGGTAAACTTATCCAGCGGTGAAATAAAAGGGTTCAGGTCCTGGTAGTAAGGCCGGTTGATGCGTCTTCCGTAATCGAGGGTAATACTGTGATGGCCGGCGCTATCCAGTTTATAATTCAGGTAGGCCGTGGGAAACAACCCCGTATACGTACGCCGGAAAGCCGAATCAGGTTTTACGGCATTGCCCAACTGCTGGCCGTCGGAAACGGTTTGCTCGGCCCGCAAGCCAAGCTGCATCGACCACCGCTTGCCTTCCCGGGCCGTATTGACATAAGCGGCATGAATCGCTTCTTTGTAGATGAAATGATTTGTTTTGTCGTAATCGGCTTTTGTTTCATCGTTTACCGTCAAAAAATAATCAGCTACATTGTTTGTTTTTGTGTAGCTCGATTTGGCACCAGCATCCAGTTTCCAGCCGCCTGACAGGGGTTGCGAATAATCGGCTTTCAGCGAATAGATATCAATCGCTGCCGGCAGGTTTCCGTCAAGCCGGTCCTGCTGCGACAGCACATTGTTAGGCAGGTAGGTGTAGTTGTTAAACACCTGCACATTACCGGTGCCGTAATGAATATAATCGGCATCTACCGAAAACTGCCGGCTGCTTCCCGGCATCCGTCTCCTGAAGTTCAGGTTAATGCCCTTGTTGTCGAATGTATTCTTTTGCCGGTTGTGTGCCACAACGGTTGAATCAAGTTGATACGCAGCATTGAGGATGCGACTGGTATTGTCATTGTCCCGCCGCCCGTTGCGTGTTACACCCGTCAGCACAATGCCAAACGTATTGTGTTCACTGGCATAATAATCGGCACCCAGCTTTGCCGAATACGCATCTACCGAGGGTTTGATATACGTGCTTTGTAGGAAATCATAATGGCGGCTGCCATCGCTGTTTTTAAAATGGCGGTTGATGGTTAGGTCGGAAAAATTGGTGGCCTTGTTCTGCGTTAGCGTAGCAAACACATTGAACGCACCGCTGCGGTAATTGAAGTTGGCGCTGTTATTTGTTTTAGCATAAACGCCTTGCGTGTAGGCCGCATTTACCGAACCGTTGAACCCTTTCACTCGTGTTCTTTTCAGGCGGATGTTGATCACACCGCCGCCACCGGCTGCATCGTACCGGGCAGGCGGGTTGGTCATCAGCTCTACCTGGTCGACAGAGGACGCAGGAAGCGAACGCAAATAAGCCTCAAGATCAGCACCACTGAGATAGGTAGGTTTATCATCAACAAAAATTGTTACGCCGTTGTTGCCCTTCATGCTGATCACGCCGTTGTTGTCAACAGAAATACCCGGCGACCGTTCCAGCACATCCATGGCTGTTGAACCGGCGGCACTCACCATCTGGTCGGCATTGACAACGGTGCGATCGATCTTTCGTTCTACGGGAGGCCGCTGTGCCGTCACCGTTACACCTTGCATGCTGGCAGCCTGGCTCGTGAGTTGAATGCGCCCAAGCTCAATCACCTTTTTTTCTTCGCTGATGACGATAGCGGCATTACTGTACGTACGATAACCGGTCATGGTGACAACTAATGTATAGCTGCCCGTGCTTAATTTTTCCAGCACAAAACTTCCTGTGGCGTCTGACAAAGCGCTTTTCACCGGCTTGTTGTTGCCTGTTTGCAGCAGTACAGTAGCACCCTCCAGCGGTCGCTGAAGCGAATCGGTAATGGTGCCGGAAACTGAGCCCCCATTTTGTGCAAACAGGGCGAGGCAATGGAACAGCAACAGGGAACAAAAGATGCCACGAAGGATCATAACGGTTGATATTTAAAAAACGGATTGAAACTAAACTATAGGTCTCACTGTTGGCAGGGAGTGAGATGAGCGGCGGAATAAACAAAATGAGTGTTTGAAAACCGGGGCGTGAAGGGTTGAGATAAGTGAATTATTTTCGTTTCAAATCTGCCAAAGCATAAAAGCAAAAAATTTATCACTCGTGTTCGATGAGTCATTACCCATCTGGTATCTTGTCCTCGCTAACACACAACACAACAAAAAGAGTCAAAACAAGTTTTTAACCTGGTTAGCAATGAACTCGCAACCGGTAGTCCGTTTCAAATTCTATCTTGCAGGGTGTTAGACAGTAGGGCTGCACAAAAAATTTAGACACTCAAATCACATGACACCTTTCAACACACTGGGTAATATTATCTGGCTGGTCTTTGGCGGATTCATAACCGCGTTGGGTTACATTGTTGGCGGCTTTGTGCTTTGCTGTACCATCATTGGGATTCCGTTTGGCCTGCAGTGTTTTAAGCTGGCCGGTTTTATCCTTTGGCCCTTCGGCCGCATGGCCGTAAGCACCGCTTCCAGTGGCGGCTACCTGGCGCTTTTTCTGAACATTCTCTGGCTTCTTGTTGGTGGGTTTTGGATCGCCATCGGGCACCTCGTGTTCGGGCTATTCCTCTTTATTACCATCATCGGTATTCCTTTTGCCCGGCAGCATTTTAAACTGGTAGAGGTTTCGCTCATGCCTTTTGGCAAAACGATCGTTGAGAAATAAAAGGGTGGCAATTTGCGTGGAGCGCTTCGGCAACCGCAATTTGCAGAACGCGAATGATAACCTCATTGATCAGTTGACTTCGGTAACAAAACTGGCTTCAAAAAATGCAGTCTGTATGCGTTTGTCATTGCCATCTTCTTAAACAACAAAACTACCATACTTCATAACCTCGGGTTTTGCAAGCACTTTCCAGCGCCCAAGCCGCAACTTCCAAACATCGAACTTCAAACCTCAAACATCTAAGCAGCCTAACCCTTTTTTCAAAATCTTGTTGCCATAAAAAAAGCGTTGGAAACGGCCAACGCTTTTTCTGTTTCTTATCATTAATTCACCGTCAGTGGTACTTGCTGCCCATCGCCCAGGCGCAGGAGGTAAAAGCCTGCAGGCAGTTTACCTAACGGCAATGTTTGAACTTGCTGGCTAATGGAACCCGACAGCAGGACCCGGCCGGCGGCATCCACCAGGTGATAAGGAATGTTTTTGAATACCTTGTAACCGGTATTCAAGGTTACGCTGTTCCCGTTATATGGAAGGGGATAAAGTTGTAACCGGCCGGTCGCCTTCACTACCAGGCGGCGGATGCCCAGGTCTTTCCGCTGTCCGGTTGTACTGACTTCCCAAAGACGATAATAGGTATCACCAGGCATCAATTCGCCATCCGTCCAGCAATAGCTTGCGCCACTGGCTGCGTTTTTGGAGGCCACGGTAGCCACCGGTTGAAAATTCCGGCCATCGCTGCTTTTTTCAACAACAAAATGCTGGCTTTGCTCTTCACTTCCGGTTACCCAGCACAATTGCCCCCTGCGATCATGGAGCAGGCTCGCTTCCAGCTTCACCAGGCGTACAGGCAACGAGCTACCCGCACTGCCAAGTCCAAGGGAGGTGACGTTGCCGCGCAGGCTTAGAACGGTGGCCAGGGTACCACCCGTAGTAGGAAGCTTGCGCACCTCCGATGTACCAGAACTGTTGCCATCCGATACAACCACGTAAACGGCGTGGTTCGCTTCATCCACGATAAGATCATTGAAGTTTCGGCCCGTGACCACAGTGGTTAGCGTTTCTACCGTACCGGTAGAAAGGTTTTTCTTTTTAACCGAATACGTGTTGGGCACATCGCTGCTCGAAAACTCTGTCCAGTAAAGATGGGTTGCCGTAACCGACAGTCCTTTAATATACTCGGTGGTAGTGTATTCATCCTTTGTCTGGGTGCCATCGGTATCAGCCGATAAAATACGGTAAGCACTCAGGTCATTCGTATAATAAATGAAAAAGATCCGGTTGTTGGCGTATTCAATATCCCCGATATCACCAATATCGTCGGGGTCAAGCTGGCCAGCACCACCAATTAGGGCAACAGGGGAACTACCGTCCATACCTACCCGAAAAACGCCTGGCGTCCAGTCGGTATAAAACAGCCGGTCAGGCCCTGCAGCAATGCCCGTGCCGTAATTCAGTCCATTGACCACGGTTTGCACGCCGCTGCCGTCTGCTTTGGCCACAGCAATCCGGTCGGCATAGGCGCCTGCAATCCAATAAACATGGCTGCCGGTAGGATGCACGGTAATATCATTGCTGGTATAATCATCATGAATCTGGAATGCATTCACAGGATCCGTTAGTTGGCTGGTGGTGCTGTTAAGCGTTGTGCGAAAGATGGCCCTGTCTGCGGTAGACACAAACAGCGGAAGCGCACCGGTAAAAGCACTTACAGCTTCTGTTGAAACGGTACTGCTGGCAGCGCTGAAAGCAGAATTGCCGCCGGTAGTGCCAATGGCCGCATAGCTGGCATTTTCGGCCGACGTACCATCCCAAAGACGGTACGTAAAGCTGACTGTACCGGCTGCTGTGGGCACAAAACGGATCCGCACACCCGGTTGAAAACGATTATTGGTGCCATCACCGATCAGCAGCAGGGCATTCCCAGCCGATACCGGCCCGAAAGCCTGCCAGGCACCATCGCCGGCCCGGTACTGCCAGGTGCCGTTGGGAGCCGACTGCCCATAAATGGCCAGGCCGCGGGGCACACGGTTGCCGCCATTGTCGTTGGCATCAGATGCCAAGGCCTCAGTGAGTTCAACTGAAGAGAGAAACTGGTTAATGGTAAAGCCTTCCGGATCGGTGTGGGAAGCCAGAACAGGGTTGATTTTTGGGCTCAGGCTCGTGTTCAGCACCGGCGCCTGGTTGGTGGCAATGGTAAGAAGGTAGTCTTCCGCTTCACCGGTAAAGCTGCCGCAGGCCGTGGGATAAACAGTACCTTCTGCCATGGCAATACGTACCCGCACCGTACCGCTGGTAAAAAGCGGGGGTATAATGGAAACACCTGTCCCCAAGTTGCTGTTGGCACCCACGGTACCAGCGTTGGAGGCGTTGTCCTCCAGGTGATCGTCGAAATCACCGTCATTGTTCCAGTCGACGAATACTTTTATGCGGTAATTTTTGCTGGCGCCTGCGTTGTTGGCAATTCCATACCAGATGCTGCCGCCCCAATAAGGCTTAATAATCCCGGAAGAACTTCCCAGCGTTTGGCTGTAGCCATTGTTGCCGGTTGAATAAGGCTTGCCATCCTGGATCTGCGCACCATAATCAAACGTGAGATAAGAAAGGTAAAGGCCGGTTGATTGAACGGTTGGTATACAATACTGGGCCGAACTAACAAGAGAAAAGGCCAGCAACATGCAGCTTGTCATCAACAAGCGGGAAAGGGCACAGGAGAGTGCACCAGCAAAATTTCTCATAGGGTTTGATTTAATAAAGCGAGCTCAAGATAGATTTCTTTTTTGAGGAATCCTATGGCAAGCACAATAAGCGGAGCCATTGGGACAAAACTGCTCAGGGAACGAAGTATCCAGCTTTGCATTCAGGTAAAAGTCAAAGGCTGCAAGCGACGCCGCTTCATCGTCCCAAATGATTTGCAATGCAGTATAGTGTTCTGGAATTGATGATTTATTTTTAGAATCGTCCGTAATGGGTCCAGACTTACTTTTAAATTATGAAACCCACCTAAGAGGCGGGTTTCAGAGCGGAGACTGAGGGATTTGTATCCTGTTCAGTACCCACTGAAATTCAAGTATTTAGAAATAATAATTCCGCGAACTCACGTTTAACTCACGAATGTCTTATCAAAGAATGGTTTGAGAATTGTCATCACAAAAATAGCAAGAAAGTAGGATAAGTCCTCTTTGGGTGCATTTCAAATTTTCACTATTGCCCCTACACCCCAAGGGGAGTGTCCAATGCACAAGGCCAAAATCTGATATGCACTCGTCTTCATTACCTCTGTTACCAGTCTTTCGTAAACTTTAATAATAATGTATAATCAAACCTTTTATTCCAAATAGCACAATCCCTTGTTGCCCCCCATTCATTATCACTTATAATATAAAATATATTATTATCTATTGTTAGTCCTTCTAAGTTGGTGCTATAATTTCCATCACAAGCACTAAAGTCTTTACAAAAATTTAAATTTACGTACCTAATGGCATCATTTTGTGGCTTTCCTTGAGCACTAATTTTCATTATGTCGATAGCATATTTTACCAAATTTTGAGGCAGTTCCCTTTTGAAATTTGTTTTCAAGGCATATAGAAGGTTGTCGTCGTAAACTAAGTCAGTATGCCGCGTCCACTCACCGGAATTGTAAATTTTTACAGTATCATAAATTTTTAGAACCAGATTATCTAGAATATTGTATACATATATTTCACCCTTTTCCTCTTGTAAAACATAACAAATGGATTGAGAATTATTTATTGCAATACCTTCAAGTTTATTTCTATTTCGTCCTAACTCTTTTTTATCAGCAATTCTTCTCAAGCTATCCTTCCCCTCCAAATCAAAAACATAAATGCCAACAGAACCTTCATCTAACAAAAACAAATACCTGTTTTTATAAAGTGACATTCCCTCAAGACTTATTATTTTATCTTTGGGTAAATACTTTATACCTATTGTATCAAGGGTAGACTTATTAAGAATATAAATTTTACCGCATTTTTCGGCTCCTAAAATCAAGCTGTCTCCTTTGATTACCATACTCGAAAACTGATAGGAATATTTTTCCCCTATGACTGCTTTAAGATGGTGGAGTTTCAATTCAGGATTGTACTGTCCCTTTGCTGATATTGCCAAAATGAAAAATAAATTTATCAGAATTATTGCTTTATACATTTTAGTGTCTATTTTGAAATGCTTGTGCAATCTTCCCGTTCTTGCTGCAGTTATAAAGATAAAACTAGGTAGAAAGGTGATTTTCTTTTCCAGTACAGTGGTGTCCATACTGACATGCGGACCATAACGGTCACTAGCATCAACTTGAATACTTTCCCTGAGTTTGAGTTACACGTACTCCTCGCAATTCGTTTGTAGAAGTGAACCAACTCAGAGGCTTCACAAGGCACACCACAGGCTAGCGAAGAACTATCGAAGCTTTTTATGTAGAAATATCACCTGTTTATCTAATAAAAACACTTAAGGATCTTGGGCTTTCGCCTTCTTTAATTTTCATTAAATGGAATTTAAGTCCAAATGATAAAGCTTTAGAGGCTATCAAATCAGCAACTTCATATTCATTTTGATTCTCGTATTTTATTGTATTTCGCTTTATATTATAGTTTTTATACAACTTAGGATCTAGTGTTCTCATAATCGCTACTATGTTCTTTTCGTCTTTCAAAAGTTGAAGAAGAGAATCTGCAATTGGTCTTTTGTTTTTAATATCTTCCTCATTATAGAAAATAGTTACCCTATACAAATCCTTTCCATATTTACTCCTGACTGCAGCATTAAGTTTACGTTCTGTTGGAGAAAAGTTTTGGAAATTCGAAACTGAATTAACAACTTCATCTTTGGATAGAGCTTCATACTTATCTCTATATATATTTTTGGCAATCTCAATGGCCTGAGGATCGTTTTCCGCATCTAGAGCCTGATCTACAGATTTATCAAAATAATTGCTAGCTGCAGTGGTGTCCTCTTCTTCAAGAGCCTGATAAGCAGAATCTTTATATAATACTGGATTAAGGGGAGCATCTGCTGGCTGACTATTATCTTCCTTGTTTAAGCTGCTCTTATTTTGAGTTATTATCCAGACTGATATGAGTACAACCAAAAACCCAGCTAGAAAAATGTAATTACGTCGCCAATAATTTGTGTTAGCAACAGACGAACCATGTTTAACGGCAAAGTTTTCGTTTGTTTGTGGCAAGTTATTTAGAATATCATTATTTCTATTCCGATCTTTTTCAATTTTATTGTGAATATGGTATATTAATTTATCACTCACTTTTTTAATTAAGCTTATTAGAATAGCTTCTTGACCTTTTATCGATTTTGCTGTAAAAAGGTTTGTAATTTGAACTGAAATGTCCTTGATTATACTTTCTTGTAACAATTGTAAACAATCGGTATCAACTTGTTTTATTTCGTTGAATATCCTGTCAGAAACATATGTTACATATTCATTAAGTGGTGTACTTTTGCTAATATTTTCAACTGAGTTCGGGCTTTTTAGTGTTTGCCTAAATTTTTCATCTTTGTAAATAACTAATTGTTCTTCATTAAGAACTTGTTTGATTTCTTCATATCTAAGTGACTCTGATATAATAGCTGAGATACTTTTGAAGAGTTCCTGTATATAAAAAGAGTCTGCAATCTTCAGTAGTTTATCCCTATTTTCAATTAATAAGTGCGGATAATCCAAACGTGTTGCTATCAAAGCCGCTATAGATTGATATGCATACCCTATACCAGTTGTATCAACCGTACCACTTTTTTCTGTTACAGGAAGCTTTTCACCATAGCTATAATATGTAATATATGGAACCTTTATTAAACGTAAAAAGTCTCCTCTATCCACAGAAGTTGGAAGCCAATGATTAAATATCTTTTCTAAACCTTGCTCAAATTTATCAAGCCATTCTTCAGTAAGTTTTTTTTCACTATTATCTAATCTAGTTGGTACAGGTAACGTTAGCAAATTCAGCCGTTGAAAACCAAGTTCTTTTCTTGAAGCATATGCCCTTTCTGCCACTGATTTAATTCCCAAGAACCCCTGTTCTGTTGCTGTAAATAGTATAACAAGTATATCAGGTAACTGAATAGTACAAATGCCTCCAATATCGGTAATACCAGTTCTACTATCTACTAGTATAAAGTCATAATGCTCTTTCCATTGTTGCCTTAAATCTTCAATTATTTCTTCCCCATTTTTTTCTCTGTAGAAATTTTTGACATCAAAGGTTCTTACTTTTCTATAATACTTTTCATCCCGCTTGCCAGCAGTAAGCATATCAAGTTTGTGATGGTGTCCTTGGATCGGTATGTTCACTATACAAGTTTTCCAATCTTTCAAACTTGTGGTTTGTTCTTTTTCATTACTAACCTCTTGTATCTCATCATGAATAATATCAATGATCCCATATTGATGCTCAACATCTTCGACTTTTATATAGTCTTTGAAAAAATTTTCCAAACCAGGTGCTTCAAGATCCCAATCAATTATAAGAACCCTATGACCCCATTTAGCAAGGAGCATAGCCACGTTGGCCAAACACATAGTTCTACCGACGCCACCTTTATACGAATAAAATGTTATGATTCGGCTCATAATCTACATTTGTGGCTCTTTTTTCAATTGCCTGCAATCGATAGTTTGTAAAAACTGATTATACGGATCATCCCACCATGCAGGATTCCGCCATTCTGGTTGCCATTTAGGAGCTTCTTGAATTGACGGAATCACACTTTCTTCTAACCAACGACGAACCTTCATTCTTAATTGACCATATGCTTCGCTGTCGATGAAACTATTGTGAAGGTGAAAGTACTTATCCTCCTCTAAGCGCAAAGGTGTAAGATTTTCAACAAGTGCTGCCACTCTAGGACACTTATTAGTAAGGGAGCTAACATACTTGTTAGTCTTCTGGTCAAATATCGTAAATATAACAGGGAACAATAAACCTTTAAAACTATCACTTGGATTAAGAACCTGCTTTTGCCGGTGTAATATAGCTGAAAACTCTGTGGGGCACCAAATTGACTTGCAAAAGTATGGAGCACTCAAAACTGCAATCATGCATTTTGAAGATGTAACAGCATCTTTAAGTACTTGATCTGCTGTTGCACCGTGCGGAATATCTATAATATCTTTAAATGTTGGGTTTTCATTGTATTCTGATATGAAGTATTTCAAAATAAGAGGGTAAAATACTTTATCTACCCATTCTTTATATTCCCCACTCCACTTATAGCTTATAAAAACATCGTATTTGTAACTCATAAATCATCATTTTGATATTCAAAAAAAATAACAAGATGAACCACTTTGCGACAGTTACGTTATTTGAAAAAATCCGTATTAAATCTATTTGAATATGATCTGCCATTCTGAAAAAGTAACGAGTCTGAAGTTGTGTTTATCGCTAGTAGAAGACAGTAATTTATATTTTCAAGTATAAAATAATAAAATATTCAAATTTGATAAAGCTTTCCCATACCCGAGGTGCCTTTCCCCTTTATGTCTAACGCTCTTTAGGTAAATGTGAGGAGCAAAAACACTTAGCTCACATAAGTATTACCGCCCCAAAAACCAACATACATGAAGACGAATGCTTTTCCTTTACAACAGGCGATTACGGACACCCGACTGGACGATGTATCTTAAAAATAAGCATCTCAGAAGTGACAGTTTATAAATGGAAGAATAGAATGATAGCAAAGCATGCGAAGCAATTATATGAGTCTTGCGTAGAGGAGCTTCAGGACCAATGATTTGAGCGTGAATAATATACGCCAAGGTTGTTCATTGAATAAGAGTAACCACCGATACATTTTAAGATTACAGTTGAACGAAATAAAGCATTGGTTTAGCAGAAACATCTGCCCCTGAAGCCAATGTATCTTATAGGAGTAGAAAAACTCTTTGCAAGATTAAAATACATGACATCAGAGACAGATTTTTATCCTATTGCAATTTCTTCTTCTCCAGCTCCTTCATATTATTCTATAAGGAGAATGCCATTTCTTTCTATAGAGTAGGTTTTTGGACTATAGATTCCCTGCCACTCGATATGCCCCAGTTAAGACCTAAAGCTGATATTATGTTATTTCCTTTGGGAAAGTTTTTACCAAACGAACCGGAAATAAATAAATTATCCGATACTTGAAATTGAAGAAGGCCAACTGATCTGTACGAAGAGAAAGCATCAACGGAAGAACTCCGTTCAATATACTCATATCCAAAAGATACTCTATGAAACTGAAATTCCACTCTGCCACCGAAATCCCAAAGGTTTGCATTGATGTAATTTTTCTGCAGATCAAGAGAGTCTTTTGAGTTGATATATCTACCAATTAAATAAAACTTTAAATAATTATCATTACTTCCTTTCGGTGATAATGGAGCATTCAAATTAGCAGTTAACCAAAAACCGGTTCTGTTAATTCTATTACTTGAAATAGAATTATTGTCAAACGTCATATTGGAAGCAAACGCAAAATCCAAAGAAAATAGTGGTAAGGCCTTCAAACTTTCCCGAACGCTATCAACCAAGGCTTGGGTATTCTGTTGAAATTCATCTAACTCAGTTCTTGGAAGTGGGCCCGTGCTTGGCTGGGCGTCACTCAAACCTCTAAGCCAGGCATTATTTTTATTATAGATGTTTTTTAAGTCACTTTTTCTATAAAATTTAAGTAAGGTTGTTCTAACACCAAAACTAACATTATGATTCCCAAGAGTGCCTACATTTATACTTGTGTCTTTGTTTATTACGGCCAAGCTAAGAGAATAATATTTTGCTCGACTCCACTCTAAGTTTTTGATATTTGCCGTATCTGTAGCATCAAACCCGAAATATTTAGCAGATGTCAATTCTGGATGCTTAGAAAACCAAAAGGGGGTTACTTCAAGGGCATAGTTTTGGGGGATACCGCTTCGTAAGTTGCTTACCACGCTCGTTGTTAATGCTCTTGTTGAAGCTGGCCTCGTTATTATAGAAGGACTAATATCCAAAAGGCTAAATGCTGGCGCATGAGAAAGTTCTAAGTTCTCCAGCTTTAGTGTGGTATCTACTTTTCGCGAAGCCCTGTCTATTTTTCTTGATGTAGCAGCCAAATTCTTTGATACTGTATCAATTTTTCTTGAAAGAGTATCTATTTTCCTTGCTAGAGGATCCCCACTTTGGGCATTAAGTTTAATTGAGATGCTTATGAATATGAATACTGCGAATAACTTTATAGGTTTCATAATATATATTTAAAGGCTTTGTAGCTGTTATCAACGATTTACACAAAATTTACATATTTATCTATTACGATAATCTGTCCATCAGAACTAAAACCATAATCGTCATTATCGTAATCAAAAATTTGCTCACCTAATGGGCCTCCCCTTAGAATATAGTTTACAAAAAAGATATTTCTTAGGAACTGTGAGTCGTTTTTTAATTGCTCAAAGTCAACACCACTAACTAATCTAAAATCCCCAATAATTTGAACGATTACATGTGTGTTTGATAGCTCAGCACCTGTTGCCAGATTAGATTCGGGAAAAACTGCTGCGCCACCTTGTATTTCCGATCCAGCTAATACGATAAATTGGCCACTAGAGGCTGGAGGGACTGGCTTATACACTTTGGCTGTCCATCCAGCCGGTGTACCAATTTGAATTTCTAACGTTATCAAACTACCATCTGGATTAACTGGGTAAGTACGAGCTGCCATATTTCTGAATTTATTTTGCCTACTCTTAATTTTTCCGTTTTCGGCTTCCCGGCTGCTTACTCTTTTAGGATTTTCAGCATTTCTCCTTTGTAATTCACAGGTGGTGTTTTCATAAACAGATCTCGTTTAACATATGATGATGATCTATGTTCTTTTTGCTGCTATTGATGCGGCAATCTGATTGGCGATGTAGGGAGTAACACCCAGGCACAAAGCAATAATTACTGCAGTCATTGCACTGAAATTAGGAGGCCTGCTAGTTCTTATATAATGATAAATGAAAAAACAACTCATACAAGTGACGAAAACAATGATGGCAAGGATAGTAATTAGGGCTATAAACCTGCTAATACTCGGCTTTGGGCTAAAATCTGTTTGATAACTATTTTCCTTTCCTACTTCTAGCCATTTTATCTTTTGCTCAATAGCTTTCAAAGCATCTAACTCCTCTTTCTTCGCTGTTTCAAGACTCTCAGCCATTTCGCTTTTATGTGTTTTTGCTTTTATTAACCTTTTCTCAGCATCATCTAATGCTTTCTTGCTTTCATTTGTAGTTAGCCTATTGTTGTTCTCTCTTGCTTGTTTTTCAACTTCTTCTGCTTTCTTATATTCTTCATCAGCTGCTGTAAAAGCCCTGAATGCCTTACTTTTTTGATCTTCTTTTGACTTACTTGTATAGATTAATTCATTCAAAGACGGCCAAGACGCTGAAACCTCTATTGTTGTTGGGAAAAGCATAGGTAGATTTTGAATACTACCTCCTATAGTACTTATCATTGCTGCACTGTATTCGGGATTCTTGATAGTTTTTTTCGGGTGGCTGTTTTCCGATAACGCACCTTTAATATCTATTTTTCTCCCAACAGTTACTGAAACAAATAGCAACACTAGTATCATTAGAATTATTGGCACACTTACTAAAATCCATTTTAGTGTATTATCATCTAATTCATGAAAGTTTTGTGAGCTAAACTCTGCATCTTTATCCTTAAGTTCCTGAACCGCGGCCTGAAGTTTATTTGTCTGCTCTTTTAGAGCGTTGATACTTTTTATAGAGTTCTGCAACCCAGTATCAGATTTATCTATCGTAGTCTGGGCATTTCCCGAAAAGAAAAATGTGCAAAAAGTTATGAACAAAACCAATTTAGTCATACCACGAATTTATTTATCAAGTTTAGGGTTTCTCATCTGTAATGGAAGTGGAGAAGTGGTATTTACTGTTTGGGCTCTTCCTGAAGAGTCTTGTGATGGCTTTGGCCCAGTTGTTCTCAAATTGACCAGTTTATTTAAAACATCAAACCAGAAAGGAGCACCTATGATAATTGCAAGAGTCGTTACTAACCATCCAAAAACGCGATTGGTTGAATTATGATCATCTCCCCAGCCCCATGGCAATTCTGGATTCAAAACAATATTGGGCCTCCCGGTCAAATTAGCAACATTTATCCCTCTACTAGCCAATTCGGCAAATTCAGCTAATTCTTCCTTGTGATGATAGAAATACTTACCGATTGTTATACTATTTATATTTAGTCCAATAGTCAGAGCAATTGCTACTATAATCGTTGCAGGCAAAGCCTTTCTTTTTAGGGTTCCAGTTAAACGATCTTGATTCAAATTATACCAATTACCCAATTTATCTCGGAAATATTCAACTTCATTCCCTAGTTGTGTCTGTGCTGAGGTTCCAGACATCTGTTGAGCAATGGCGTTTGCAGTAGCAGAAGGGCTAGTAAAACTACCTTGGCTTACTTTCGTTGCTTCTGCTTCATATGCAAACATCAAAAACACTCTTTTCAATTCAGCAGAAATAACTTCTGTTTTCTTTATTTGTTCTATATAGCCTTTGATACCTAAAGGTGGCAATACAAAATTTAGATTTTCAGAACGTTCATTTGTAATGGAAATCTTATCTAATAATGCGGTCGTAAAGTTTACATCTGATAAGTAAGAATTAGATTTACCTCTTGGGGATAGTGCAGTAACCATGCAATGATCTATTATAGCCTTCCCTACACTTATAGGCTTACCCTTTTCATCTATCATAGGCAATCCATGCGCATCAAGTGCTTGTAAATTAAAGATAGCTTTTAACCAATTTTCAAGAATTCTTGCTCTTGTTCTTCGTACAGTTAACCATAATTCAACTGCAGAGCTGCAAACTATACTCAACAAAAAATAAATAAAGATCATTCCTATTACCAAATCAAGAATCGGAAAGACACTCATTTGTATACAGTTAGTTTTATCTTCAGTTCAAAACATTATTAATATATTCCTGTTGCATTTTTCTAATTTGTACTACGCAAAACCTTTCCAACTCAGTAGCAAAGCAGAGTTCGGCATTTGGCAGTTGATATAATGAAGCAGGAAATGGACTTATATTGACCGTTATCAATAGGTAGGAATTGTTGTTCAACGGTATATGAAAAGCTTCCCTTATACAATCATTAGTAAATATATAAACCACATTTAATTTTCCAAGAAAAACTTATATTTTTTCCTCAAATTTATATACCGGTCTAATACCACAGGCCGAGATAACTTTTACGGAAAGGTGTAGATGAATATTCTGGTTTTTTTAAGGATAAATTTTTGAATTATTATGAGCGAGTGTAACTTTAGGAGAAACGCTCCGGATATGGTATAATGAGTATACTGTTTCTTTGACAGAGAAGGGAAAGGAATCGTTCAGCGATGCAAAACAAAAGCACAGGCGGTGAATATGCTTATATATTGATGGCAGTAGATTAACGCTCAGAAAACCTCCATGGCAGTGAAACTTCTCGGCACTTTAAGGTCATGGATCTCTTCATAGAAGGCATCAGGAAACGCGTTCTAGAATAGGGTCATGAGCGAGTGGTATATGGAAAGAAACACACAGTGTTCAAAGAAAATAAAATTAACGGACGCGTGGGAGAGCACCTAATTGTCCTTGACTGCAGTAATTCGCCCGAAGAACACAGCACTCAAACGCTGCACCTGCCGGCTGATCACAAAATACAGCTTGGCTATGTAGAGCGTATTTCATATGACTTGTTTAGGCAGTTGCTAAAAAGCCTGGTGCTTCAGTTTATTTTGTCTGCCCTCTGGAAGAAGTGTTGGACGTCTATGAACAGCTTTATGAGAAAAGTTGTCCGGTGTTGTTTCTGGATGGATCGCCCTATTAGATCATTAGTTAAAGCAAGCAAATCTTTACCGTTAGCAAAGGAGGGTGAAGTATGTAGATGTATGATTATTGAAGAGAGAGCATTGTGGATATTTACATAATTTGTAAGCCTAAAGCCAGCAAACGCTTCGTACAGGTAAATGACTTCGATAATTCGTAACAGTGTGTAAGGGTGATGGCTCACGTTGCCACAACCGTCTATCCACACGCCGCTTGCATTAAGCTTATATAGTAAAACTTAACGGCCTACAGGAAAGTGGATCTCTATGAAGTCTCCGAAGCGGAGAGGGCACAGAATCATTCTTCGACACTTTTAACTTGTTTATACACCGAACTACAGCTCGTGGCTAAATATGGCAAAAATTGAACTTAGTGTACTCAGCAGAGTGGCACTGGCACATAGAATAGGAAGTAAAACAAAAATCAAAAATCTAATAGATGTCTACTTAAAAGAAAAAACAATGCTGCCAAATCAACCAATTGTCAGTTCACAATCTAAAATGTCAGAACAAAACTGAAAATTCCCTACAATAAACTATATCCTTGGGAGAATACTGATAGCCTTATCTAAACTTTAAAGCTAAATAACTCAATATATGCCCGAGCGCATTTCACAACCCGCTCTTGATAAATTCCTTCGCACGGAATCGAGAAAGTTTGGGCGAGAAGAACTGGAAAGGAGAGTTGAAAACAAAAAACCATTTACACAAGGCAGACGGCCTGATAAAAGTATTTTCCTTTGTCATAGCCACTTAGATAAAACGATTGTGTTGAAAGTGGGGTTACTGTTTGACAAAGTAGACCTTGAAATTTATGTCGATTGGATGGACTCCAGCCTTCCTCCTATTACTGATAAGCAGACAGCAGCCACTATCAAAAATAAGATTGAACGCTGTAAAAAGTTTCTATTTGTCGCTACTGTCAACAGCCTCCAATCACGCTGGTGCAATTGGGAATTGGGCCTAGCTTATTCACTAAAAAAAGAATCAGAAATTGCGATTCTTCCAATCGAATCAAAAACAAAACGATGGAGGGGCTATGAATACCTGCGGCTTTTTCCAGAAATGAAAATAGAAACAGAGGACCTCGAAAACATCCACCAAGATCAGATCAAAATAAAAGGTACGCAAAATAGCTGTCAATCATTTCAACAATGGATACAATAAATTAAAATAAAATGGATACTTCCCACATCGATGACAAGAAAATAAAATATTTCGAACTCCTGCAGAATATTATCACACGGATGAACAGCAATTCATTCATGATAAAAGGTTGGGCTATTACTATTGTTTCGGCCGTTCTAGCACTATTGGCATCAACGGATAATCAATCATTCATCGCTATTACCGCTGTGCCGATTTTGGTGTTCTGGATTTCGGACAGCTTTTACCTACAGACAGAGCGTAGATTTGTGACCCTGTATAAAAAGGCAATTGTAAAGAATTCCACATTGGAAGCGTTTAGTATGGATATCAAAGCAGATGCTATTAAAAATCAACAAGGCAATAGCTATTTTGAAAGTTTCTTTTCCCGAACCATTTTGTCCTTTTACTTATCATTGTTGATTGTCGCCGTAGCCTGCATTTTTTTTATTTCTAACAAAAAGGATGATGAAAAACCGATGAAAGTTGAAGTTTCTTCCACTGATACCATAAAACTGCAAACTATTCCAGACACCATTAAACAATAAGCTATGCACTCGGAAAATTTTGACGGCGCAATATCCTTCGCTGGTGAGCATCGCAGCCTTGCAAGGTCCATTACACGGCAACTGGCGCCTCTTGGCTATAAAATATTCTACGATAAATATTACAGCCTCTGGGGTGAATTACTGTCTGAAGCGTTTTTTGATATTTACCGGAACGTGAAAATAATTGTAATCATCGTTTCAACAGAATATAATGAAAAAATGTGGACTCGCCATGAGAGGAGGATAGCAGTCTCTAATTTTATCAACCAAGGCGGCAAACTGCTGCAAATTAAGGTGGATGGCTCCAGCCTTCCCGACATAGGAGACATGCTGGGTTATGAAACTTATACCGGTAATAACCTGCACCAACTCTGTAGTGGTATCATTTCCGCCATTGGCAAAAAGAAACAATTAGAACTCCCTGTTCAGGATGAACTGATCACAGAAATCATGCAGGCATGTTACCGGAGGGCCATTTATACAGCAATGAATAGTGAGGTAAGTACGGAGGCAATGTTTGATTCAATTAGAGCCTGTATTGGTGAGCTTAACCGACTTATACCTAAAATTTACGACGGAGTACTATCGCAATATGTCAAAAGTATAGTAAAGGATCTGGATAGTATCGACCGGTATTCAAAGGGAGCACCGCATTATTCCTGCCTGTTCACATTGACTGAAAAGGAACAGATAGACTCTATTAAGATAGAGATTCTTGACAAACTACATTTTCTTAATTATCAATATAATGCAAGGATGGATTTACCTGATGATATTGGTTTGGATTACGAATTAAGAGGGTATGCGTTTCCTGATTGATAATCAGAACTTATTTAAAAATAGGTTCAAATAGGTAAGGTGTTTGGTGTTGCTGTGGAAAATGTGTTGAGATGAAGCAGAAGCAGTTGGTTGATTTGTGGAGTTTGTTTGCACCAATGGTAGTGAAAAAGTATGGAAGAAAGCTGGGAACGGGACCTCCACCAGTAGATCTGAGGTGGACTTTTAAGGCAATCATCTTGATTGTAAAGACTGGTGCCCCATGGCGCTCTATTCGCGAAGATTTTATCCGTCGTATCAGAGTTGTCACCGCTACTTTCAACTTTGGATTCAGGAAGGGTTGTTTAAGAAGTTGATGCGCAAAATAAGGCGGCACCCTTTGTACTGAAAGGACATCCGGGTCAAAGAGATGTTCTATCTGCACGGCAGCTTTGCTCCGTCTAAAAAGGGGTGCCTACCAAGGTGCTACAGAGAAGGTAAAAGGAACCAACTTCATGGTACTCGCAGATGAAAAAAGCCGTCCTATATCCCTGATCATCGCCTCTGCCTCTGCTCACGAGGTTTGGCTTCTGGAAGAAGTGATCTGACAAAGGGCCAGTAAAGCAAGGCCAAGGCGCGTCACCGCTGACAGGGTATACGACTCAGATCCGTTGGACAAAAAGTTGAAGCGAAAAGGCATTGAACTGAATGCTCCGCATCGAAAGAACCGGCGCAAACCACCAACACAGTATGGGCGAAAGCTCAGAGCCTACAAAAGGCGCTGGAAAGTAGAGCGGCTCTTTGCCTAGCTTTTCAACTTCAGACGGTGTGCAATCAGATACGAGTACAATACACAAAACTATAAAGCATTCCTGCTACTCGCTTCCGACATCATCCTAATCCGATAATTTTAAGACATGTTCTAGTAAAAAGCACAAGCTTCCCGTTATAAGAAATTCGCAACCTTGTGGAGTTAAACTGAAATACACGGTAATTAACGCTACTATTTAGTACAGGTTATCTTCGCCAAGAATGCTTGCCACAATGCGGTATGCTAGAAAATTAGAGGGATAAAGCAGATGCATTAATTTCTCTTGTTTGCCTAGGTTCAACACTTCGGCCGGTGGGGGATCTTCCCTCATAATTTCAATGCCTTGTGTATTGGAATGACGTTCGGCGAGCAAAGCTGTTGCACCACCGGTATCCGGGAGTAAAAAAATCTTTTTTTCATTTGTTTTTCGCTCTAAAAAAAGCGCGAATTCCTCCTCTACCCCCTCCATGCCACCCATGCAGACCAGCGCCGCTGGACTTTCTGCAAACATCTTTTCACGAAGCAGTCGCAAACTTTGGACGCACTGGGGCTGATTGTCTAGCGTCGGGTCATACCGCTCGCCTTCCACTGCCGGCGTCCAGATGATTTCAGCAAGGCCGGAGGTGTACAGGCCAATGGTTTCTTGGGGTAGCACGTCTTCATAAGCTCTTGATTGGAAAACACGCACACGCGCTGGCTGAGGGAGGGTCGTGGAGCTTTCGGCCTTTTGCTCTTCGGCAAACTCGGAAGCCACTATCGCAATCAAAGGGGAAATTGAAGGATGACCACCAAAGATAAGTTGTCCGCCTTGGTAAAACACCACGCGGGCAAGGCTAATGAGAGCCTCTTCGATGAACAGCTGTGCATCAGGAACACGGTTGTATTTGTCGGCCCGACTTGTGGACGGGACACTGGCTGAAAGAAGAAGAGAAAACCTATTGGGTGACATAATTAATATCCATTTTGAATGTGTCGAGCAAGAGGCAGAAGGGCACCTTCTTGAAAAAATGGAATGCCTACTTTGTGCGCCAGCCATTCGTTGCGTGTAGCACGGTTGGCTTCCATAAACCGAGGCCCTACGACCAACTTTTTCTCCACGGCTAAGGTACTCATATCGGTGAAATGGTAATCTTCCAGTTCCGCAGGACGTGGTGTCGCCCAGATTTTATAAGTAGATTGTCCCCTCGCATCCGCCGTTTCAATGAGTCCGTCCACTCCCAGGTGATAAGGCAGCCCGCGTCGCTGCAAAAAGTAGTACAGGTTGGATTGTAAGTAAAGCCGTTTGCGAAACAGCGCCTTTGAATGTTGGGTTTTGATTTCTGCGATCACATGATTGAGTGTCTGATCGTTTAACTCCGCGCCACCCGCGGTAAAATGATGCCCGTGCAAAAAATAACGATAACTATCATCGATGGAAGGAATGCGTGGGTCCCCCCAGCGGTTCAGTGCATAAAAACCAAGCCGATTTTTTTTGGCAAAGGCGATTTCCAACTTGACCCAGTCTGATTGCTGGAAGTTCGGTGACTCCAAAAACAGCACCATTGCCTTGTCTGCTAGCTCCTGATAGAGGCGGCGCTGAAAATGAATGCCTACCCCAATGGAAAAGCGGTCTAGAAAGACTTCAAATCCCTTTTTGCTGAGCCCTTCGTACAATTGTTCCGCAAGGGGTGAGGTGTCGGTTTTTTTATAGGAAATAAAAATCCTACTATCGCGATGATCCATTCCCATAAGTCGCCAAAGTTCGGGAAGCACATCACCAACGTCGTTGGTCCAGAAAGCAGCCTGTGGAGAATTTAGCGGCGCGGGCAGTTGAATAAATTGGCCCTGTGGCTGTACTACAATCGTATGGCCTGTCCATCCCAGAATGGCAGGATTGGCAAGGTTACTTACAGCTCCATCCGTCACAACAAACAAAACAGAAGTCACTCCCGATTTCCTCAATGCCTGACAGCTGCCAAAGGCTACTGCGCTCCCTCCGCATAGTGGTGGGGATGGTTGAATGGCTGTGCCAAACTGGCCCAAACCGGTTACAAGTGCGTTTTTGAGATCCATTGCCTGCCGTTCGGAAGCGGGGCTATCAGTGAAACTAATGGCAATGTAAACTGGCTGCGGGCAAGGAAGTCCTGTGAACGCTTCACACGTGAAGCTATTGGTACCGGGGTCTTGTACCTGTAAAATCATCTCTGAAGTCATAGCTAATATATGAGGTGGAAATATAAAATTTCAAAAAATATAAAAAACATGAAAAATACTGTTGTTTATAACTTACGAAAAAACCGCAAATTCGTCCATATCAACATTGATACAGCTTAACCAAAATAGTGCCCAACGATCTCATACTTTTCAGATATTCCTAACAATTTGTGCTCCTTGTTCTTCGTCCACCAATGCACTGAGAAGTTCCGTCAGTCAGAAATGTTGCTTGAAGGAAAGAAATTGCCAAATCACCAATCCAGTACGGGGTGCTTCATCGCTAGCTTTCAGTTGTCTGCCCAGTATTTTCATTGCAGAATCCTTTTAAGTCGAATCAACTCTTTTTTCCTCCTTTAAATTTCTGACCTGCAAATCTTTATTCTTGTCGTCCTGCCTTTGTATGATTAATGCAAAAAGTAATTAGATTATGATGAACCGAAATGTGACCCAACCTGTTGCGTAAGTTTATTGAAATACTTTTAGGATCACCTGGGTCCTTTGCTGTGTTGAAAAAAGACAAAATACAACTAAGGCAGCTGTAATAAAAATTGGTATGCAAATTAAAAGGGTACTCATAAATTTCAGTCATTTTGTGGTACAGTTCATTTACGTAATTGATATTAACCCTCTATTTGTACCTTACATTATCGGCTCATTTACCTTTAGCCTTCTTCTTATAATCCTTTCTACTAAGCTGCCGACTGTGTATGGAACATCTATTCCAAACTTCTTAGATTGATTGTGGTAGAAGCCTCGGATATGACAATATTCATGGGCCAAATGTTTCGCATATTTTACAGAAGCAAACCATCTTTTAGTCACATCGTTTAAAAACCAACTTCTGGTAGTAACATGAAAAGTTCCATAAGAAGAACTGCCTATCTGGTCATGCTTATCAACTAAATTCTTCGCTTTTTCTAGCAATGTAAACGGTTTAATTGTAATATTCAATGGAGTATCAGGAAATCTGGACAAAGAATCATATACACGTTGACCAGAAATATGAACATCACAGCCCGCCTGAACTTTGTTGCTCAGATTGGAACATTGAAATTTAAACCGTGCCAACGAATCTCTAAATTCCTGAGTTGATAGAATAAAACTGGCAATACGCAACGCATCTTTCGTTGTGTCTTTAAAGTTTTTTATATTACTAGTATAGCGGCCTAAACTTAATCTCACCTGTGCGCTAGCACTTGAATAAATACCCCAAAATATCAATATAAGAAAAGCAATCTTTCTCACAAGTATATGCTGATTTAATTAGAGAAGATGTAATTATCTCTTTGCATATTATTGCTTATCTGTTGTGCTCTTAGTATTAAAGAAAGAGAAACCAATACCTACCCCCAGCCAAGGTTTGTTTCTGTAAACCCATTCTTTTTGGATTTTTCCAGACAAATAATCAATGCCAGTGAAAATTCCAATCTGAAAATTGTCTATTTCTGTCAATACACCCGCATGCCATGTCACAGCTGCCTGATTGGTTTCATTCTCAATAAACCCTTTGGTGGTTTCTGAACTAACGGGTATTGCGGAAAGCGAAAATCCTGCAAGGTAGTTGACCGCAAACCTTCTTGTATAATTGTGCTTCAATCCAAATGATAACCCCAAGCTTATATTACCTGTAAATGACGAATAACTTTTATTTTCACCATTCTTATCTTTTTCCCCGAAACGTACTTTTATTGGCAGAGTCATAGCGCCAAGGGAAAATTGATTTTTTGGTTGTCTTTCCTCGCACTTGGCATCAAAATCTGACCTGGCTAATAGAAAGTATCTATAGTTTTCATCCCTGGTTTTGTTATTCAAATTCCTCTCGAAATTTTTCATATAAAGGCGCTCGTTAAGATTTGCGTTTCTTGAGCCTGCGGATTTTTCACTCAGTTTAATACCATTGCTATCTCTTACAGTTTCTACACCCCACTTGAGAAATTTTATTACCAAGGCTCCATCGCTTCTAATATTTGTTACTCTAAACTGAAAGTTATTTTCAGCAATTTCAATGCTTGGATTTGAAATAGATTCACCAAGCTTATTCACTTCTGTAATACGTGTTGGCATTTTAAATTGCCATGTCTTAGCAAGAAGATCGTCCACAGACACTTGGGAATTTGACCACTTAGAAATGGACAGAAATATGGAAGTTAAAAACAAGAGTAGTGTTAATCTCGTACTCATGCACACAAGTTTGAAGTTTATAAATAAGGGTTAAGCCTTAAGCATGAACTCTATGCATCCATAAATACGGATATACTTACTTGAAGTATACGAGACTTTGTTTTCCGGGAACGCTATGCAGATATATTAAGTAAAAGAATATAAAAAATTTTAAATTTGCAATACCGTCGATGATATTTTTTACGCCCATTGAAAAAAGTTTTGTAGCAAAAAAGTGAAGCCTGTAAAAACAGGCTTCAGCAATCAAAACTAACTGCTTATAAGCACCATTAGAGTATAACGATTTTTGTTATATACAACCTTTCGTAGTATTTTTTTATTACATACAAACCCAATGAATTTGTTAGCATTACAACGGCTACTGAATGTCAATCGCTACTTATAACAGCCCGGCTCCTTTCTCAAAGCCTCCCACTCTTTCTTTCAACCCATCTCTGGCAATGAAGCTGAATCTACCTCTCTCCAGATGAAGCACCCAAATCCACCCGTCTTTCTCCGAGATGCCCGTTGGTGTTTCGTCCTGGTTTCCTGGTAAATCATCGGTCGGTGCGCTGGATAAAACGTGTTCCGTCTCCTCCGGCCCTGGTGCTGGCAGTGGATCCTTTTTACAGAAATAGAGCAGGGCCACAAGGTCCAACAGGTAAATTGTTCGCATATAATTGGTTTTAATTGATGATGAAATAGGAGAGAAAACTGTTGATGGATTGTTTTTTCTTGATGTGCAACTTGCCCTGCAGAAAGGCAAGTTGTAACCGTAAGGCACGGCTTTGGTCAATCGGCCGCTTTAGTCCCTCATAGGCCGCTTTCGCTGAAGGGTAATCTTTTACCGCTCTCTCCTTAATAGCCATTCCATGCCTGTTTAAGCCTTCCTCCGCCTCTTTCATCTTTACCATGCGCTTTGCCGTTGCGCTTCGTATTGCCGCCGTTCTGCTTCGCTCCGCTCAATCTGGAGCTTTATCAGCTCTATTTTTTTTGCCGTGGCCAGATCAAGGCTGCCCACATCCCGGCTCCTCAGCACAGGATTGGTCACGTGGTCAAGGCCTACGGTGGTGCCGCTCTGGGGTGCGTTGTCTTTCAGGTACTCCACAGGTAAGGCCGCCTGCAGCTTCATTTTCAGGATGGCTTTGTCCTGCACCAACTTTTGCAGGCTGTCGAAGGAAATCCCCGCAAAGGACACTTCGTGGAGGTAAAGCTTTTTGGCCGTCCGCACCGGAAGGGTCTCTATCACCCGGTCACACTGCTTGTTCAGCTTCAGAAAGCCGCCACCATTCCACAGCATCAGCTTTTCGTCGGTGGCGCTGATGGCATAGCCGGTGCCTTTCCTGCGCTGGCCTAACTGCTCCACATCGTACACCACCTGCACCACATGGTCGGAAAGCTTCATTTCCGCTTCCACATGCTGGATGTTGGAGAAAACACGGTTGTACGAAGTCCAGAAGCCATTAGCAAAAAGTGGCTTCAGGGTGAAGGTGAGAAAGACAAACGTCAGGAAAATAAGGCTCTCCGTCTTGAAGCTGCCGGAACGGAACCGGAAGTCCGGGTTGCCGGCCATGACACACGGATTCTTTTTGAAGGGATAAAACAGGGGCGCTCCTGCAAAGTCAGCATGTCGAAAATCAGGTGGGAACCATAGGCCCACAGGAAAATCATGGTGTAGATGTGGTCGAGGCTCCAGACCTTTTCCACCAGCGACAACACAAAAAAGAAAAGCAGGGTGTGAGTGATGGTGCGGTGCCCAAACTTCCGGTCCTGGTATTTCGCCACCGGATAGAACATTTTGCTGGCGATGCTCCTAGTATGGTCAATGTTGGCCAGCAGGGCAAAAAAACGGCGGCACCCAAATACATCGGATGGCCGAAAATGTTCCGGTTCCACATGGACAGGTATAAGCCGGTAAAAACGATTCCGCCCACTAGCCCTTCGCTTCAGCTATTCGCCCATAGATTGCCGCTGTCCTCATTATGCTGCTTTCTTTTGGCCAAGTAAACTTTACTTTTTAGTGCGGGATTAGGGCTTGGCTCGTAAACCACACAGCCAATTTCAATTAACTGCTTGAGACACTTGTGATATGTCGCACTACTCCCTATTTTCGCCAGTCGCATTACCTCTTTCCGTTTGATCAAGACTGGCGATACCCAGTGGTTTCGGCTCCACAAAAGGTAAAGCGCCATATATAAACTTATATGGCTGCTGCCAATGGTGGCTTCCTGAACAACAGAGGCGTAAAAATGGTATAAAACTGCGGAAGGATTCATCAACCATGTTTATTGTTGTAGAATTGGCCAAGCAGCGCATTTATTTCTTCCTGGCTGTAATAGAAGATTCCACCCAACTTGGCGGGATGCAGCTTTCCGGTAATGCGAAGATTCTGCAACGTGTTGTAAGAAATCTTCAGAATCTTTCTCACTTCGCTGCTTTTCAACCACACTTTCTCCGGGGCTTTCCCCTTAGCAGCAAAGAGCTCCTTGATGTCATTCAGCAATTGGGCGCGAAACGCCTGTAGGTCCTCCTTCGTCAATATCTCCACATTCATGTTGCGTGCTGTTTGTACTTTAATTAAGTTTTACGCCTTTCTTGTTTCCCGGTCCTTCCTTCTGCGGAAGCAAATCTTTTGTGTCCTTGGCTTTCCCCTTTTTGGTATCGCCTGACTGTTTGCCGTTATCTGTTGAAATGGACTTATCCACTTCCTTTTTCGCATCTTTGTCCTTTCCCACTTCTTTGCCAGCCACTTTCTCTTTTCCCTCTACCTGGTACTTTTGCAGTTCTTCTTTTGTCACCCGTTTGAGTTCACTGTCATACAGGTTAACAGTTTTGTATTGCGGGTTAGCTTCTACGAACATCCGCACCGCACCGCCCTCCTTTTCAAAAGCAACCGCCTGCAAGTTTCCTTTCTGCAGTGATGCAAGCAGGATGTCTCTGAGATCCGGCTCTTTTATGTCCCGGATGGGAAACTTCGCCAACGCTTCTTTTAAATCATAGCCATATGCTTCATGGTATTGTTTCAGCTCGTGATTATTGCTTTTATCACGTTTACTGAAGTCAATCTGTAGCCAAGCATGATACTTCTGCCCTTCGCGGTTCTCCAGTTCCTTGTACACGACCCTGCCCTCCAGCAGGTTAAAAGCTTCTTTCGCCGTTACTCCTTTTCCTTTGTTCAGGTAAAAGGCTTGATCCTTCACGTCGCCATTGGATCTTCTCAGCGTTGCATGATAGCTGTTGAAGAAATACATATCCGTATTTTCAGATTTGCGGAAACTTAGCACAGCCGAAAAAGCCTTTTTGTTGATTTCCACTTCAAAAGACATGTGAAAGGCTGGTGCACCAGCTTTCATCTGCTCTTTTAAAGCCTCGGCAAGGCCTTCTCCAAAGCCATTGTACTTGAGAGTATCCTTCAGATACTCAAAATTTTTCTCGTTCATAAAACTTGATTTTAATTGTTGATAAGATTGATTTGCTGTAATGATGTTTTCAGGATTAACCGAAAAATGATGTACGATCCTATGCCGGTTTTCTATGGTAGTGTAATCGGAAAAGTGCTGCCTATATCGCACTTCCGGCCAGTATTTGAACATGAGGAGCTTTGCCACCTCTTCGCCTTCCATCCAAGAAGCCAGTCGCTCCAACGCGGCATTTGTAGCTTCGATGTAACCCGTGATGCGGTCGTATTCTTCTTTGGTTACTTTTTCGCTCCAGTTTTCGGTGAGAAAGTAGTCGTAATACTTATCTACTTCTTTTAGATTTTGTTCCAGCACCAAGGCATCAATGTCCCTGATGCAGACATTAGGTATTTCAACTCTGGTTAGTGAAAGGTCATACCCGGTAAGGGAGTAATTCCCGGCTTCACCTCTTTGAAACGCCAAACCATACAAGAGGGTATCTTCACCAACAGAGCGGCCGTAGAAAAGATGAAAGGAAGGTGTGTCTGAGTTTCTAAATGCCTCTAATTCCCATGCTGTTCTTCCGGAAAAGCCCAGCTTTTCAAGCATTGCTTGCAACTCACGTATGTTTTCCTCGTTCATCGCATTGCGTTTTTTAATCCAGTGGCTTTGCCCGAAGGAGGTGTTTACTTTTTAACTTCAGCAGAAGGTTTCGACCGCCAGCCGCTTCCGTCATTTCTACCATTAGGTACTTTTCATTGGGGATCGTCAGTTTAGGAATAGCGATAACCAATCTTTGTGTACTGTCAGCCTTTACAAAAGCTGTCTCGCCTTCTGTAAGTAAGGGTACAATCTCCCTTTCCTGAACGGCAGTTCGCTTGCTCCCTGCTTTATCCCGCACATAAAGCCGAAACTGGTCTGTGTCGTAATTAATGTTCGAGTGGTTTTGGAGATGGAAACGAAGAAACATGGCGCTCTCCTTGACGTAGACGCCTTCAACCCTAATTGATACACCAGCTGATTTTGTGCTGAGGTGAAGGTTCTTATCGTCAGTGAGCGAGAGTTTGGCATAGTGAGCCAAGCTGCCATCGTTTAGCGTGCCTGAACCTTTTTGTTTATTCCCGTAAGTCTGTGGCTTTCCGGAAGCACTGTCTAGGTCTAAACTGATATAGGCAGGGTTGGGATTGTAGCAAACAAGAAAAGAATACAGCTTGCCGTCACTGGTGATCACACTTAGGTTGGTTTCCTCAAAGGCCTTCTGGTCCGCTTTTACTCTGAGGATGTTTTCTATACCATTGGCCTTCTGCGCCAGGATAGCTGCACTTCCCCTGTCGATGGAGACTATGGAAAAGGGAAAAATCAAATGGGTTGTTTTGTTATAAGCTACTTCCAGGCTGTAGGGCTGAAGAATGGCTGAAGAAGCAAATGGTCTTACAGTTTGCGCATTTATGTTGGCTGCCACGCACACAAGTAAAAGGGCAAACACGAACAGATTCCGATTCATAACACTGGATTTGATTGTTGATGGATGGTTATTACTGCCCATTTTCGTCTTTTAAAAGCACTTGATAGCCGGTTTTCAGCGTCACTTTTACCAGCTTTACTTTTTTGGAAAGCAAGCCCTTTGCAGCTTGGACGCCGGCTGCTGTTGCCTGTGCTTTGAGCGAAGGGTCAAGTGATAACAGGCCAACCGATTGAAGACTTTGTTCAGCAGTGCCCTTTGCCACGTCACGGGAAATAGAACCTGGTACACGAACGCCTTCCAGGCCATCCAAATCATAAACATGTAGAGAAACCGGGAACAAGTTTTCTTTATACCGGATGGCCGGAATAGATACCTTTAGTCGGTCCTCTAAAAGAGCCGCCGTACCAAAGACAAAAGTTCCTTTTGGAATGAGCGTTCCGCCCACATATACATCAGTCAACAGGCGCAATTTTATAGTAGAACCAGAGGTAACCGCCCCATCTTCCGCAATAACTGCTGTAACAGCATTTGCTTCCCTTGTCACTTCCGCCGGTTGGCCCATTTCATCCAGGAACGTATTTTGCTGCTTCGTTCCCCCGCTTTTGACTCCAGACCCAAGCAGCGATGCCTTGACTTCCATTTTATAGCGACTTACTGGGTAAACGCCTTTCTTGTTTTGCACCGATTGCACTTTCAGCCTTTCCTTCACCCGATCCGGATGCTGAATGTCAAGGATGCGCTCCATCATGCCGTTAAGCTGTTCCAACTCCGGATCGCTTTCTTTTTTCTCCTTAACACTCCCCATCATGTCAGCAAGCCTGTCCACATCTTCTGTTAGGCTTTGTACTTCCTTGCGCTGACCAAAAGGCGCCTTTTCTTTCTTTGCTGAAGACGATTGGGTGCCCAGTGCTTTGTTCAACTCGTCCAGCTTTCTGTAAACCTTTATTTCAGCCGGGTCTTTGGCTGAAAAAGAGCCGGGAGGTGTTGGGTCATAGCTGTAGCCTGCCCTGTCTGAAGGAGTGGCAGAAGCTGACGGGAATGATTTCTCCGGGTGAAAAGAGGGCTCAATGGCACTGTCGGCGGCAATGTTTTCAACTTTCGCCTGTGCTTCATAGAAGCTCAGTTTTGTTTTGTCCTTGTCATCACCCAGTTGCGCATTTGGGAGTTGAAGATTAATCCCCTCTTCTTTTTCTTTGGTCCCATCGGTTTCCGTTTTACCTCCTCCCATGGCCCAAAAAGCCATCGTCAAAAAAGGAATAACCAGCAGGGGCAGCACGAGGAGTGCCTTTCGTTTTCGCTGAAGACCATTTAGTTGACTGTTCATAGACTGACTTTTTATTTTGATTGTGATAAATGCTTTCAATCATGATTATTGTGTCCAGTAGCTTTGGGTGTTTTTGGAGTAGACTGTCAAGACGCATCTTTCCGGATTTGGTTTTGGCAAGGCTGTCGAGTGCAAGCCTTAATCTTTGAATTCGTGCGAATTCACTGCTTGTAATCGTTTTCTGCCTGCTAGGGTGTCCTTCCAGTGGCATTACCTGAATGGGTGTAATGCGGAACGGCAGCGTTTTTTCCTTTAGGCTTGTGATAATAACATAGGCACTAGAAGAGACCAACAGCAGGCAAAAGAGGGCGAACAACAACTTTAGCTTACGTGGAGGTAGGCTATTTGACCTGCGCTGCAGGTACATGGCCCAGTGCACCAATTGATTATTGAAGCGAGTCAACACGCTTGCAAGGAATAATGGTGTTGTCTTCGCCTCAACCACTTTATTTTTTCTTTTCCACAGCATGATTAGCGTTTTTCGGTTTTGATGTCACGGTTATCGAGGATGCGCCATTTTTCAATTAAGAAGCCATGTGGATTGTTATCAGACCTCGTGATTGACCGCAGAAAGCCTTCTGTAACAAGGGAGCGGGTGGTCACGGCACTTGGCCGGGTAATCAGCTGTGTGGCCCAGCACCGGAAAGAATAAGGTACTGCGTTCAAATCAACCGAAACACTGTCCACGGTCACTTCCTGACTCACGTTGCCGGTAATGATTCCGGTGTAGTAATTGTTTTCTTTCAGGCTTTCATAGACGCTCCTGGCAGAACCATCAGCGAGATACAAGGCTTTCGTGATGGAAGCCTGAATGGCTTTTTCATCTGGCGCCAGTGTAAAGAAAGATTGATGGAAGGTGCGCACATGGTCCCTTGCTTCTACCGGAATGTTTTCCTTTCTGTCAGCGGCAAAGGCCTCAATAGCCTTTCCGTTCGCCAGCACATAGATGTGCGACTGGAGGTTTTCTGCAAGATGATAGCTTTTGTAGGTCACAAAGCCCGCCAAACAAACAGTACATAAAATGACAACCAGAGAAAAGGTCCGCACCTGCCGAAAGGCTGTGTCCATATTTTTTGCTTTCTGAAACATCACTCCTTCCCTCCACTGATTTTGTTCTTGAAATAGCTGCTCACCGCACTCCCAGTTGCCATGCCGGAAGCCATCACAGCCGGCGCATTGCCATAAACATCTTTGACCATCGAGGCACCACCCTGAACGACCGTTTGGGTTGCAGAAGAAGCCGATGAGGTGAAAACGGAGCTCACCTTGTGCAAGAGTGCATTGCCACCACCGGCATGTACGATGTAATTGGCAACAGATGGCACGGTGAAATAGCCAATGATACCGATAATCATAAAAATGAGGTAAGCGGTATCGGCAGAGGAGAAAAAAGTGTCACCTGTGGAACCGATTTCCTGAATGTCCATGAGGATCATCTTCTCTTGTATCTTGCCGATGATAGAACCAAAAATGTTAGCCACCGGCAGCCACAAAAAAATGTTGATGTAGCGGGCTATCCAAACCGTCAGGGTGTGGCCAAATCCGTCAAAGACGGCCATCCCAAAGGCAAATGGCCCGAGAATAGCCAGGACAATCATGTAGAAGGTCCGAATGGTGTTGATGCAGAGAGCAGCAGCCATGTAAAGTATGTGCAGCACCTCGCTTAGCCATTCCTTGATGGCGTTCCGGAAGTTGTAGGAAGCTTTGGCCATGGCAAATTTTATGTCGTTGCCAATCGACTCTATCCAACCTTCGTTATCACCAGTCGGGTCATCTGGGTGGGTATATTTGTACCACTTGTCACGGTCGCCGCTGCCAGTCTCTCCCACGTACATCTGCCATACCGTGGTTTGTTTGATGGCCTCCTCTTTCTGCTTTAGCAAGACAGCAATGGCCTTATCTGAATTAGAAACCATAGCACCCGTTGCGGTGACTGTTGGTTTCATGACGCCATTAATCAGCGCAATCACAGATGGAAAAATGATGACAGCAAAACCAATAACAAAAGGCCGGAACAAAGGATAAAAGTCAATAGGTTCAGCTCTAGAGATATGCCCCCAGACACGGGAGGCAATGTACCAGGTAGCCGCAAAGCCAGCTATCCCTCTACCGACTCCTATTAACTGACTGCAAAGCGGCAGCATTTCGTCATAAAGCTGCTCTAACACCTTCTGAAGCCCGCCTATTTCGTTGGCTAATGCCTGTGCTTGAGACAAAAGGGGCAAAACCATTCCCGCAGCCATGCAAAGCATAGCTCTCACACTTCGTTTCATATGATTTACTTACTTTTTAATAGAGAAAAGGCTCTTTTGCGACTGGGCATCTGCTGAGGCTTTTGCCCGATGTAATGCCAGCAGTTTTGTATCCTGGTTAAAATGGCGAATAAAAGTCAACTGGTCAGAAGCTTCTTTCCAGATAGCATCTATTGCGGTCAAACGCTCGTCATCGGACATCCGAAGTTTCCCAGCTGTGACTACCATCGTTAGTGCTTCTATGTTCTTGATACTTTGGTTGAAGAGGTTTTCTGAAACAGATTTTATGTATTTCAACTCTTCAGGCGAGAAAAAGCTGCTGCTCACAAATCTTCTATAGCCTGCCTTGCACTCTTTGACCAAGCTGATTTGAGCACGAACAATATCGGTAATACGCCGGTAGTTCCGTACTGTTGGACTGACTTGCAACAGCCCATCCAAAAAGACGTCATGGAGACTGAAATTTCCTTCTGATAAATCTTTAATTGTAGAGTACCCTTTTGAGACAATTTCATAACCCTTTTTCAGGTCTTCCAAAATATTTTTCAGTTGCGCCAACTTCTCTACGTTGAGAAGAAGCTGTTGCACTTCCTGGCCCTGTCCCTGTACTTTTTGGGAAATGAGCATAATAGCCATAGCAGATAAACCAAAAACCCACTTTTTCATACATCACGTTTTTATGCGCTTAATAGAGCGACCTCATTTTCACTGCCTCTTTCCGCTCATTCAAACGGTTCAGGGCAGCCATCGAAATATTGTTTGCAAAATGTCTTACAAAAACATACAATTCCTCCATGTTTTGGTAAAGCGATTGAAGCCTTTTCAATCTTTCATCATCTGTCATTTGATAATGCCCATCCGATGTGAGTAAAACTGCCTCATCCCCTACCGCTTTACTTTCCGTAGAGATATTTCCCAGCACCTTGGAGAAGTAATCTCTTTCGGCCGAAGAAAACTCATCCATCCTCAAGCGCTTCTTTTTACACTCGTTAACCACTTTCTGAATAGCTGCCTGTAATGTAGCCATTCGCTGAACGAGTTTACTACCCTTTACACCCTCCCGAACCTGAAGCAAGGAAGTAAAGCGGTCCCGGTGAATGATCAAATCACTTTCCTTCAAATGACCGATGTTTTTCAACCCGGCATCAATCAGGTCATATCCTTTTTTCACGGTAGCACCATAAACCCTGAGGGCAGATATTTGTTCCACTAAATATTTGATTTGCGTCTTTTTTTGACGAAACCACTCATCCCAGGTCTGTGCACTTACATTGAGGACAAGACATAACATGACCAGGACGGCAACTATCCTTTTCATTTTTACTCTATTTTATAGATGAATCACTACATTCCGTAAAGCTTTCGAACGACAGCTATTTCATGAACGTTTTTGGACCGTTGCAGGGAAAGTTGAACATTTTGATTGTTGAAAGCTTTGATGTCATTGTAATTCTGTTGCATCGCATCGGCCGCAGCATTAATCAACTCCAACCGTTTTGAATCGGTAACTTGAAGCGAGAACGATTGAATCACTACGATCACCTGTTCCAGGTTTCTCAAGCTTTCCTCCATAATACCAGCGTAGACCTTTTCCATGTAGGAAACCTCCTCCGGTGTGAAGTGCTTGTCCTGCTGTATGCCATTCCAGGCTCTTTTATATTCCTTTACCAATAAAATTTGGCGGCTGGCAATGTCCCTGACCTTGTGGTAGTAACCAACCAGATCTTTTACTTTCCAGAGTTCGTCAAAGTAATCTTGATAAAGACTACGCTGCTTTTCCACCCAATCTGATATTTCATCCAAACGAAGTTTCGACACCGTATTCTCCACAACCTTCTGCGCATTCTGCAGCCAAATTACCTGGTTTTGCAGACGCTGAATTTTCAAGTCAACAGCAACAATCGCTTTCTTGATTCCCTGCTGAATGATAACTGTAATTGGGTCTTGCGCTTTCAAATGGCTTTGAGGCAACGCTACAATGAATACCACGACACACAAAATCAATCTCACCTTTTTCATAGTAAACATTTTCTTTATTCTTCAGCGACCTTTTTATAGATCGATGAACCAATTGAAAGCTGGTTTCCATCTGCTGAGAGGGAGTAGATCCTGCCGTGTTTTTGCTCCTTTAACTGACTGGTGCCCGCTTCCCAAATTGCGGTGGCCGTCTCTTGTTTGAGTTCTTTTGCTTTGACACCCTTCTCCGTAATTCTTTGAAAGCCGACACTTCGCTTCAAGGAAAACAAGTCATTCTGGCCCAGGACAGGCGTAATGGCAAGTGTATCCTCTGCCAAGCTAAATTCACTTTTAGACTGCATCACGTAGGTTCCTTCAACTGTTTCACTGGAGCCCTGGCTGTTTGAGTTTGCACATGACAGCACTACCGGAATAACCAGAAAAGGCAAAAAATTCAGTTTCATAGATTTTGCTTTTATGTGATGGAATTATGATTTTGAACTTCTCATTTCTTCAGCGAGAACAGTGATCCCTTTTTGTATACTTCCCCATTTTTTTGCGTAGGCAGCGACTTTAATTTTCTCTTTTTCTTCCGTTGTATACGTCAAATATTCTTCCAAAGAGACCTCCGTTCGATACACTTTCGAAAGAACGCCACCAAGGGAAATGAACACTTCTTTGTACCGTTTTGAAGGATCGTTTGCCTTGTTTACAGAGAGCACCAATGCTTTTTCTTTTTCGGTTAATCCGAGTAATTCCTGGATTTGGTCAAACTTGTTCTGGTACTTGTTTTGGTTCAGCAGGATCTTGCAATCGGCATTGTTGATGATGGCCTGCTTTACCACCGGCGAGGAAATAATATCTTCCACTTCCTGGGTCACCACAATGGCTTCACCATAGAACTTCCGGACCGTTTTAAACAGGTACTTGATGTATTCGGCCATTCCTTCCTTGGCAATGGCTTTCCAGGCCTCTTCAATCAGAATCATCTTCCTGATTCCTTTTAGCTTGCGCATTTTGGAAATAAAGACTTCCATAATGATGATGGTCACGACCGGAAAAAGAATGGGATGGTCCTTGATGTTGTCTAATTCGAAGACAATAAAAGGCTGCCCCAGAAGGTCCAGATTGGTAGTCGCATTCAGGAGGTAGTCAAACTCACCGCCCTTATAGTACGGCCGTAAAACATATAAAAAATTCGAAATGTCAAAATCCTTGTCCTTGACCTTGTCCGCTTTCAATACTTCTACAAATTGGGTTTGCAGAAATTCGTAGAACGTATTGAAGTTGGGAAAAATATCTTTCGCTTTCTCCAAGTGTTCATAATATAGTTGTAGGGCATTAGACAAGGCTACATATTCGCTCCGGTTATAGGTTTCAGCCTCTTTTTTCCAAAGCGCCAGGAGCAACGTTTTAATGCTTTCTTTTTTCTCGGTGTCCAGCACATCCCCCTCTCCAATGTAAAATGGGTTGAACCGGATGGGATTCTTTTCATCGTAGGTGAAAAAATAGCCGCCAACCAGGTCACACAGTCCTTTGTAAGAATGACCAACATCCACCAGAACGACATGGGTTCCCTGCTCGTAATACGAGCGGACCATGTGATTGGTGAAAAAGGATTTTCCACTCCCGCTGGGTCCTAAAATGAATTTATTGCGGTTAGTACAAATGCCTTTCTGCATCGGCTCATCCGATAAATCAACGTGTACAGGTTTACCGGTCAACCGGTCCCCCAGTCGGAGTCCAACGGGAGAAAGCGAGGACTGATATGCCGTTTCCATATTGAGAAAGCAGCAGGCCTGCTCCACGAATGTGTCGAAGGTGTCATTCATCGGGAAGTCCCCTTCATTACCTGGCAGGCCGGCCCAGTGGATTTGTGCTGCTCCATCCACCTCCTTTTTTAATACAGCATCCATCTGGGCCATGGCACTACCTACCAGGTTTCTCAGCTCCTTCAACTCTTCCTTCCTCTCTGTCCAAACCATCACGTTGAAGTGTGCCCTTACCGGCAGCCGTTGCTGAGAAATAGCTTCATTTAAAAATTCGTTGGTGGCTTCTTTTACAATGGCATTCTCTCTTGAATAGGCAGCAAGCGACTGAAGCCGTAGCCGCTTGCTTTCAAACCGACTGAGTGTTTTTGCCGCATCCTCCACAAAAATGTATTGGTTGAAGATGTGATTACACGGCAGCAGTTGACCTAACGGAGAAGCAAAACCTACAGAAAATTTTGTGCGGTCTGTAGAATACCGGTCGTAGTTGATACGGGAACCACAAAAAGCCGGCAGTTCCCCAGCATCAGAAAGGGTAAAGAGCTGTACCTGCTGATCACCGATTCTAATGTCCTCCTTAAACTGGACGTCTTTGATAAGAGGGTTTTCATCTTCTTCCAGCAAAAAGCAATACTTCTCAATGATACCCGCTTTTTTACCGACGCTGATCAGCTCTTCGTCCCGCAGTTGTTGCAGCTTAACAAAGCCACTGTCTTCCAGTATTTGTTGAAATTGTCCACACACGTCTCCAAAATCTGAAAGTGCCTGTGGCCTGGTAGCCTGTTCCGGTACAATACTCCTTCTCAGCAAATTGGAAAAAAGTGAGCTGGAGGCTTTTCTGCCGCCCGGCTTTTTAGTCAGGAATAAATAACAAGAGTGCTGTAGAAAAGGACGCTCGTTAAAGAACCGCTCACTACTCAGGGAAAGAAAGCTTGTGTCATCTTTTAGAAACTGGGGTTGGTATTTCGATTGAATGAACCAGTCCTGCTTATGAAAGACACTATACTTCGGCAGCATCTTAACGGCTTTTACCCACGCCTGATGAAACGCCTCATATTCTTTATCCGATAAGGTAAATAGCTCCGGTAAACTAACCTTGTAGGCAAGCGTAATGTCACCTTGTTTTGATAGGATGGCGCCATACGCAACTTCCATGATGGGAAGCATTTCTTCCAACTTTCTTTCCATAACCCTGAATTGAACGATTTACTTTGAAATCCTGAGAAAGCACCTTCTGCTATAAACCTTTAAAACTTGGGGAACAGCTTTTCGGGCAGCTCTTTTCATCATTCCGTATTCACCGTATTTGTGACTCAACCGGTAGATGTAGAGGAATAAACCTGCTCCTAAAAACAGTATCAAACCCAAACAAAGGAACGGATGAACACCACAGATGTACAGCACGGCGAAAAGAATCAAAAGCAGGAGCACGCCACCTCCCAGATACCAGATGTACTGTGCTTTGAGTCCCTTGAACTCGACCGGTTTGTTGATGTTTTTGTTAATGGTATAAACAGAAGCCATCGCCATTTCTTTACACGCCAAAAAAGCTTCTGATCACCGTGGCCACCACCACCAGGAACACACAACTTCCAAACCAGGCCGCCGCCACTTTGCCGGTATCATGATCACCGCTGTTCCATTTCTGATAAACTTTCACGGCACCAATAAGTCCTACAATGGCACCAATGGCATACATCAGGTTCGTGCCGGAAGCGAAATAAGACCGCACCCGTTGATTCGCTTCGTTGATACCGGCATTGCCATCTTGTGCGTAAAGAGCCACACTCATAAGAAAAAAGGCACCCGACAAAGCACACTTCTGTAACCTGCTGTTTTTCAAGAACTCCATCTTCACACTTTTCATATTCACACGTTTTGATAAATGACAGACCTAACAACTCCCTAAACTCCCTTTAGTGGCCCCGCCTTACGGGGCAGGGCCGGGAGTCGCTCCTATTCACCAATCAACCCACATACGTACCACATCTTCAGCACTAAGGTGAACGGAGCAATTATACTCGCATTGATTGACGATTACATTGGTAACAGACTCTTTGTATTCCGAATCTGCAACGGTGGGGTACTTACGGAGAATTGTGTTCAATGCAAACAGCATTTCTTCTTTGACGCATTTGCTCCTTCTTGCCTCTTCCAGATAAGCGTTCACTTCATCCATACACACATAGACGGTGCTTTCGATGGTATTCTTTGCAGGAGGCTGAAATTCTCCGGAACTGTCAAACAGCGTAGGCTGTTCAATGGTAATGGGCTGAATAGCCCCACTGTCGGAATTCAGGGACCTGAAAGGACTTTCAATTTTTGGTGCTGTACCTTTTTTCCATTCGATGGAGAAGTCCTTTCTGAAGTAGAGGAGGTAAATAATCAGGTAATAACCTGCTGATAAAAGGGCAATAGTTATCCAGTAGCCTTGCCAGCTAATATTGTTGAACATAACACACGATTTTCAAACTACACAAACAATATCTAAAGTGCAAAACCTGCTACACTTTACTTAAGATGCCTTGCCTGGTGTCGCTTTTTAAGTGAGGTTGCCAAAAGTTCCCAATCAAAAAACACAGGGCAATGAAACCAGTAAAAAAGAGGGTAGCCAGCGGAATGGATTCATAAAATGTTCCCCAGTTGTAATGTTGTTTATCATTCATGAAAAACAAGTAAAGTGATACAAACAACAACCCTACCCCTGTTACGTTTAAGATCTGCCGGAGCGGGGAGGTTCTGGACCAAGCGGAATGATGTGTTGCTGCCAACACAATCATTCCCAGAAAACCAAGTACCGAATGAACAACGCCATGTGTCAGGCCAAGAAATATATACATGACATAGAAGCCGCCCAGATGCTGTCCACTGATTAAAATGAACAGGAAAGAGAGAATTAATGTATAAGGATGCGATAGAATTTTAAATAGTTTCATAGAAATAAATTTACTGAATTAATTACAAGGACCATTACTTCCGCCAGCATAACCTTTTATGATCCCAATGGTTATGTTGCCTTTCTCCGGATGGGTACTGGCCATCATTTGCTGCAGTTTGTGATAGATCCCTTGGGGTGTTCTTGATCCCTGGGTCATCGGACTATCCGGAATACCGTACATGGGTATATCCAGTTTATTGGTACGTACGCTGTTGAATATATCCAGCGCCCAATCTGCACAATTATAGCTATCTACATCATAGTTGATATTGGAAAGCTGCTGCATCCGCACAAGCACAGTTGCCAGTTGCGCTGGTGTGATATTCATAAATAACGAAGCATTAAATTCATGTTTGGCATTGTCAACCAACTTACCTGCCGTCGGTGCATATGTCATTGCTTTATAACCTGATTTGGGGTAAAACCCAATGTTCTGACTTACATATTTCGCCCCGTTTTTCTTTGTAATGGTGATAAATGCATGACCAGGTGATCCCGTACTGAAATTGTAAAATGCATTGGGATTGTCATCCACAGGTATGTCAGTTGAGATTTCAATAGAACAACTGGAACCTGCGTCTGGAATGCTGCTGAAGCAGGCAACATATTTATTTATGTCTATTCCCTCTCGCAAATCCTGTGTTTCCATGTCCACTCGAATGACTGGATCATTGTAGCTACCGCCCGTTGAACCATCACCGTAACTTCCGCCACCGCCAGAAGAACCTCCGCCAGAGAAATCACTATAGTAGCCGCCCCCTCCGCCAGATCCACCATTTGCATCTGCAGCAAGAAAGCTATGGAACATAAACCAGGGAGACCAGTACATATCGCCACCACCTGATGGTTTGAAATACGTGATAATTACCTCCGGCATCATTTCTCCTTGCGGTTCCTGTGTTGCAACTCGGAATCGATTTGTCTGATGAAGAGCAGTGATATACCCATTTTCGATTTTAGATTCAAAAACCTTTTGCCGATCCAGCGAAGCTGATGAGATAGTTCCATTCCAGCTAACCACCTTTTGCTCTGCATCACCCGTCGTATGGATTTTGCCCTGAAGATGAATGATTCTTCCACTTTCAATTATACCGGCTTTGTTTGTTTTCACCAGCACAAAGTCTACATTGGACTTTTTTCCCCTGAATGGAACCCGCAAAAAATAAACACCTACGCTGTCTACACGGGAACGAGCAGCCTTCGAAAAATCCAATAACTGAAAATCAGCCGTATGCAAACTATCTTGTAAGCTTTTGCTGACTGTTTTTACATAATCACTATAAATTGGACCCAAATCTTTTTGACAACCAATGAATAGCAAAGCTGCAAGAGAAAGGAATAAAATTTGTTTCATGGTGTGGGTGTTTTTCTGTTACTGATGTAAAAATAGATTGACAAACAGGCGATTAGAATTAAAAATGGCTAAGAAATCAGGCCCGTCCCTTTATTTTGCTCATGGTAACCTCAGTTATACCCAGGTAAGATGCCAGGTGTTTTGCCGGCACCCGCAAAACCAGTTCACTGTGATTTTCCATTAAGTATTCGTATCGCTCCTGTGAACGTTGCATCCGTAAAGAATAAAGCCGCTGCTCACTTAACGTATAATACTTTTCCAGCAGCACACGACCTATAAAATTGAATTCGGGAAAATGTCGATAGATATACTGAAGTTCTTCGTAAGTAATATAGTAGATCAGGCAATCTTCCAGCGCTTGTATGGATTCATAACTTTCCCGCTGGCTGAAAAATGATTCCACGGAAACGATCACGTCACCCTCTTTCATAAACCAACTGCTGATCTCGTGTTCATCCTTAATATAAAAACATCGCAGCAGCCCTTGGGCAATAAAACAGATTTTCCGGGAAACCTGGCCAGCTTTAAGTAGGTAATCTTTGCGGAGTAGCTTTTTTTCTTTCAGGGTAGCAGCAAGGTGCTCTTTCAATCCATCACTCATTGGATGTATGGACTGGAGAAAGTTAAATAACTCCATCATAGGTTTCGCTTTTGGTGTGAAACGTATAGGTTAAAGGGTTCAACCTGTTGAAACAAACTGAATGTGTGTTGTCACATTAGGGTAGCAGCTCTTTGGGATCCACATCCGACGTGGTGGCAATTTATTGAGGTAGGATATGCTTAAGGCCACTTTACCGAGTTCCATTCGGTTCACATGGCTTGTAGCCATACCACAATCCGTTGCCAATCAACAATTGAAATCGCTCCTATTTTCTTGCCACTCTTACCAGTTGATTAACCCGCCTGTTAAAGGCATCATCTGAAGAATATTTCCAGGAAGAAAGGTCCTTCCTATTACAAATTAAAACAATGCAAGCAGCTAAAAAAGAAGAATTCTCCTAATCATACATTTCTTATCCAATTTTAATGCTCTTGAAAAGGAATACTGGGAAGTAACCCTTCAGAGCGCCTGCGTTCCTTGCTGTGAAAGAATAACCAGCTCATGAAAGCGTTGGCGTGCGGACAGCGCTGCTTTGTAGCAAACTGTTTGAAAACCCTAAAAGAACAGTTCTACCATGTAACCGGAGTGGCTATATTCCTACGCGACTTTCGGTAAGGAAAATGCCATCAGCTTTGGGAGGCGTATCACTAATTCCTCCTTTGTTTTCAGATTGCAGGCAGTGCTTTTCGTGACCTGATTTCATTTATCAGCCCAGCTATGACAATCTTCTAGGAAATTATTCCATTTTTTATAGAATTTTTTCCATAATTTTATAACAACAACAAAGCCTATGGCAACAGCAATTGCAAGTAAGAAAGATTTCAATAAAGTGCTCACGAAATACGAGCCTTATTTCCGAAATGATATTGCCCTGCTTTTCCAGGCAAAGAAGGGCTTGAAACCACAGGCCATCTTTGACTTTGTTGGCTTATCCGAACTTCCGCACCCGTTGGTAGAAGAGGTTTTTCATAAGAGTATGAAGACGTTTCAAAACTATCTGACGAAAAATACATTACTGGATGCCTCCACGAGTGAGAAACTCTTAAAGCTATTTGCCCTGTACGGGAAGGGTGCTGCGGTTTTCGGATCCATTGAGGAGTTTGCAGAATGGCTCACGAAACCAGCCTATGGCCTTGGCAATGTGGTGCCCCAGACCATTCTCGACACGGCAACGGGCATTGACTTGATCAATGAGGAGTTGATACGGATTGAATATGGCGATTTGGCTTGAATATGCAGGTATACCGTATCACGCTGGCCAGGTACGCAGGTTCGTTGCATGCTTCAGGCAACACTGCCCGTTGGAACGCAAAGGATGTAAAAATGATTTACACGGCTTCCAGCAGAGCTCTAGCCTGTCTGGAAAACGTAGTTCACCGAAGTGGTATTGGATTGAAAGAAGCTTTCCGGACCATGATTATTCAGGTCCCGGATGGTTTACCCATTACACGTATCGATAAGTCAAGCCTGTTACCCGATTGGCACGCGTTCATCAATTATCCTTATACACAAAGTTTGGGAAATGCCTGGATAGATGAGAGCGACACGGCCGTCCTGCGGGTTCCCTCTGCGATCATACCTGAGGAATTTAATTACCTTTTGAATCCTCTACATCCTGATTTTATGCAAATACAGGTAGTCAGCACGGAACCGTTTGCGTTTGATCCAAGGATCAAGGAATAACAGTTTTGGCGAGACAACTCAAGGCCTCTTCCCCATCTTTGCACTTGGTAATGATTTGCAGGTTGTGCCCCTCAGGAAACTGAAGGATATAGCTCCAGCAATTGGTCAACAACTTGTTGACGAAATTGACCAACAACCTGTTGGATAATTTCTCCGTTTGCAACAGAGGATTGTGAAACGGGATCAGCTACCCCATTTCCAATGTTTTGGAATTGGACAACAGCCTGTTGCCCAATTCGGGCATGGTAAAAAGATACCAGCGCTGGATATATTTCAGATTCGTGTGGAAAAATCATTTTACTTCCAGGAACTCGCTGCTTAAATCTTTTGAAAACTGATGGAGCCATTTGTCACCCCTGACTACGGTTTTCTCCTTTTGCAGCAATTCAGCACCCTATGCGCAAGAAAAGTGGAAACCAGCTCCACGTTTACTTTCAACGTAGCTTTTACCTGGGCAGCGCAGATCCGCTGTTTGAGGGATTCCTGCCACTGTTTGTATTCGGGAGTCATCACGGCAATTTATGGGTAAACAGGCCATCTATACAATTTTAAATGCCTGTATTTATTATGCGATCCTGCATCGCAACTCTTTTTCTATTTACCGAAAATAACAGATTGCATAACAGGTATTTCCCAAAACATCTTTCCGTTTGGAAGCCGAAAAGTCTCGCACCTCGTTGATAGCATCTTTTTTCCTATTTTTCCTGCACTTTACTACCTGCGCATGCCTCATTTTCATTCTATAAAAGAACTGCTAAACACCTTGTCCCGTTCCAAAGAACTGCTGGCGGAAATGTTTGAAAAGCGCAAGACATTTCAATACAAATACGAACAAGCCGCCCTGTTGATGGAAGAAGAACAGCTGGAGATACTGAAGCACAAAGGCATTTTGCGGCAAAGTGGACCTTACTTGGAAATTGATGATCAGTTTCTGCAGTTTTTTGAACAGGTGCTGGCGGTCAATGAACAAATCAACACCGCCTACATCAACGAAAACATCCAGGAGGTAAAGCAACAAATGGCTTATTACCTGCAGGAGAACAACGAAGCCCGCCGCTACCCTTATTTAAAGACTATCAAATCGCTGTTGCGTAAAACCGGCCGCGCCACCCTTCGCAACATCATTGACCTGAACCGCAACATTGAGAATGTTTTTAAAACAGAGCCGAATTACCGGATAAAAACTGCCCGCCTCAAAGATTACGACCAAAAGCAGCAGGCGATTCAAGCCCTGGTCGAACAAACTGACAAATTAATCACTGATGACGAGCAAACCTTTTTCCGCTCGGCCATGGATGAGGAGTTGCAACAGGTGCTTATTCAGTTACGGCAGCAGCTTTACGAAGCTCGACACAACTTGATTGAAACGCAAAAACAAATCATCGAATACCTGAACCAGGTAAAATACCAAAGCCGCGTCATTGAGCAAATCAGGCAGGTAAAGTACCTGAAAGACCAGTTTGAACTAAAGGCAAAAACCAACTTTCTGCAAGTGCTGCATGCGGACAATGCTTTGCTGTTTGAACCAAAGCCCTCTTATCCGCTGAAGCTTTCGCTGGATCGCCTGCAAACCGATGAAGCCAGGACCTGTATTGAAAAGGCAGCCGGCAAGTTGAAGACCGGCGCTAAACCAAAGCTCCCGGTGGCAGAGGTGGTTGCCGGCGAATCCCTGCAAACGGCCGAAGAGGAGGAAATCTACATCAACCCGGACGAACTCCAGAATGGCTTCCGGGCCTCGGGTCATCACCTTTTCCGGTTTATTATGCAATACCGCTTTCCCAAAGAACTTTCTCGGGAAGAAAAGGTCACCCTCTTTTGCCAGATGGTTTCGATGTATGAACAAGAGCTGAACATCACCGGTGAGTACCATCAAGACGGCCAAATTGACTACGCCTTGGTTTATCCCAAATAATTTTTGCATGACCATTCCCCGACAAACAAAAGACACCTTTGAGCTGCTTAGCAAGGGGCAATTTATCTGCTCCAACAGTGTTGACGACAACATCCGCAAGCTTTACAACATCATCGAAGAAAATTATGAAGACCTGTATACCTATTTTTCCGCCATCGGTTTTGCGCTGGAAAAGGGCGATGAGTTCTTTTATTTTTCCCGCCACGAAACAAAAACAGAGCTGGAGCGTAAGATAGAAGCTGCCTACCGCTGGATTGATCTGGTGGATTTTTGCAAGACTTTCGATAACGCCTTCGGCTCCGGTTACCGGTTTACCGCTTCGCAAATGGAAGTGCAGTTGCGGATGGATGCCCTGCTGAAAGACAAACTGGAAGGACTGAAACGCCACACAGGCGAAGGCTCGTTTCCCGAACGGATAAAAAAGTTGATAGAAATGCTTTACAGCTATGGCGTTGTTGAAATGGACAATAACATCCATCAGCAATACAAAGTGCTTTCCTCCTTTACCTATTTGGAGCAACTAATCCTGCAAATTCATATACCCGAAGAAACCCAGCATGAGATACCTCAATAAAATTGTGTTCATCAACAGCGCCACCATCCGGTATGCCGATGTTCGTTTAGACGGTAATGTGCACCTGATTGGAACGCAAGGCGTGGGCAAAAGTACCCTGCTCCGGGCTATCCTGTTTTTCTACAATGGCGATACCCTGCGGCTGGGCATACCCAGGGAGAAGAAAAGTTTTGCTGACTACTATTTCCCCTTCCAAAATGCTTACCTGGTGTATGAAGTGATGCGGGAGACAGGTCCGTATTGCGTTCTCCTTTTCAAATCACAGGGCAGGGTTTGTTTTCGTTTTGTGGATGCCGCTTACGATCAACAGTACTTTCTGTCACCGGAGGGAAAGGCTTACGAAAGCTGGGAAGACACCCGGCGCCTGTTGGATGAAGACGGCATTCATTACAGCCGCAAGGTGGATCGCTATGACGAATACCGTGACATTCTGTATGGCAGCAACGAAGGCAAAAAAGAGTTCCGCAAATATGCGCTGCTCGAAAGCCGGCAGTACCAGAACATTCCCCGCACGATTCAAAATGTATTCCTCAACTCAAAGCTGGAGGCGGAGTTTATCAAGCAAACCATCATCCTTTCGCTCAACGAGGAGGACCTTGCCATCAACCTGCAGAATTATGCTCACCACCTGAAAAGCTTTGAAGCACAACTTACCGACATCAACCGCTTTAAGCAGCCGGCGGTAGCCAAACAAGGGGCTGAAGTGGTGAACCTTTACGCCGCTGTTGGCTATCTACAAAAAGAAAAAGAAGGGTTGGCCCGGCAACTGGCCGCTGCTTTTGACTTTGTTCAACGTACAGCGCCAAAGCTGCTGGAGAAAAAAGAGCGGGAAGAGGAAGCAAAGAAAACTTTAAAGGAAAGGCTCGGGGAGGCAGAAAAGCGGTTCCAGAACCGTATCCAAAAGTTAAGGGAAGACATCAGCGTCGTGAACGACAAGCTAGCCACCATCAAACAAAAAACTGCCTATTACGAGGGGCTGAACATTGAGCAGGTGGTGCAAAGGGTGGCAAAGAAAAGTGACCTTGAAGCAGAAGAAAAAAAGCTGCTGAAAGAAAAAGCGCTTCTCTCCGCACAGTTTACCGAAGTCACCCGGAAATACGAAGCCTTGTTCCTTTCGTTGGAAGAAAGCCACCGTGCGTTTGCCCTGAACAAAGAGGGGCAGCGGCTGCAACTACGGGAAGAATTTCTACGTGCAAAAGACGAAGCCCGAATGGAGCTGGACGAATTGTTAGCAGCTATCCGGCAACAACACCAGCAAACGATGGCTACCGCCACTCAGGAAACAGAAGAAAAAGGGGCCGCCCTGCAGGAATGGAAGCTAAAAAAGGAAGCAACTAGACACCAGCGGTTTTACGAAACAGAAATAGCGGAAGCCGAAAAAGAGCTTAGCCGCCTGACGCTGGCCATTCAGCAAGGTCAGAATGCCATGGCACATGCCAATGAAATCATGGAAACGTTGCAGAAGCAATGGCAGTTGGACGAAGCGGCAATGCTTCAAAAAGCCGAAGCGGAAGAAAAAGACCTTCGCCGTGATGTGGCGGTGGAGCGTGAAGCACTTTCCGCCCTTGAACAAAAGCTTCAAAAAACAGAGCAGTCCTTTTACGGCTGGCTAAACCAGCATTATCCCGGCTGGGAAGCTACCATTGGCAAAGTCTGCGACGAACAACTTCTTTTCCGTGATGACCTTTCACCGCTGCTGCAGGAGGCCAGCAGGAGCTTGTACGGCGTGCAGATCCAGTTATCCGGCATCGAAAAAGAGGTCAAAACCGTGGCGGAATATGAAACAGAAAAAGAAGCAGTGCACAAACAGATGCTGGCAACAAACGAACAGTTGAACGCCTTACAGGAGAAAAAGCGGATCGGGCGGGAAAGCCTGAAAAACAAATACGGTCCTAAGCTAATCGAGCAAAAAGAAACGGTGCGGGAACATCGGTATCACCTTGAACAAAATCAGCAGAAACAGAAACAAACAGCGTTACACTTGCTGGACCTGCAACAGAAGGCTGCCACAGAAAAACAACAAACGCTGGCGGCAATGGATGAGGGCATCGCGGCGGCGGCTGAAGCCCTCTTACAGGCCCAACAGGCCCTGGCTACTATCAGGAACGAAGAAGAAAAACAGGTGCGAAAGCAGCAAACGGCGCACCAGAAAAAGCTCGAAGAAGCCGAACAGCGGCTAAAAGAAGCGTACAAGAAAATTGACGTTGAAATTAAAACCAACGAGCAGGAATATCAACTTCAGAAAGGGGACATCAGTCGCCGGCAGGAGGCAGAACTGGCCGGTAAAGGCGCTGACACCCGGCGCCTGCATAAAGTGGAAACCTTATTACAAGGTCTTCAACAGGAGCTGGCATTTATTGAAGAAAACCGGGAGGTGGTGGCCGTGTATAAACGAGATAAGGTAGAGTTGCTGGATAGAGCCGGTGAACTTAAAAATGGAAAAGCGCTGCTGGAGCAGGAGGTGCTGAACGAAGAAACAAAGTATCGCCAGAAAAAAGGAAACCTGGAGGAAAATCTGCAAAAGCTGGAGGAGGCTATCCGGCTCCTTGCCATCCGGCTTCAACAGGCGGAAGAAGACCAGCAAGCGTTTGAACGCTTTCAGGTGACAGAAACCTTTCTCAATATCAGCACAGAAATCTGGAATAGCAAAGAAGGAGCCCAAACAGAAAAACGCTGCAAAACCCTGATTGAAGAATTGCACCAGTGTGATAACAAGAGCATCAGGCGTGTAGACGATTTAAAAGATGCAGTAAACCGATTTTTGGGCCATTTTTCCCCAGACAATATTTTTCATTTTCCTACCAACCTGCCCGACAAAGAAGCGTACTTCCGTTTTGCCCGAAGCCTCGACGACTTCCTGGCTGATCGGAAAATGGACGAATACGAACGCCGGGTGAATGAGCGGTTCTCCTTTATCATTCACTTAATTCGTAAAGAAACGGGCAACCTGCTGGCGAAGAGCGGGGATATCTTAAAAGTAATCAACCAAATCAACCGGGACTTTGAGCGGAAGAACTTTGTGGGCGCCATCAAAAAAATCGAATTGCGGTTAAGTGAAAGCCAGGATGCAGTGGTCCTCCTCCTGCAGGCCATCAAGACATTCGGTGACGAAAATGACTATGACCTTGGTGGTGCCAACCTGTTCGCCACCCAAGACCAGGAAGCCAAGAACAAAAAAGCTATCAGTCTGCTGCTGCAGTTGGTGAAGCTCATTGGCGAAGCCAAACGGGAAAGCATCACGTTGTCCGATTCGTTTGAACTTGAGTTTCGCATCCAGGAAAACCAGAACGATACCGGTTGGGTGGAAAAGCTCTCGCATGTGGGCTCCGAAGGCACCGACGTGCTGGTGAAGGCCATGGTAAACATTATGCTGCTGAATGTATTTAAGGAAGGGGTTTCCAAAAAGTTTGCGAATTTTCGCCTGCATTGTATGATGGATGAAATCGGCAAGCTCCACCCCAACAACGTGAAAGGCATTTTGCAGTTTGCCAACGACCGGGATATTTACCTGATCAACGGTTCGCCAACTGAAAGCAATGCCCTTTCGTACAAACACATTTACAAGCTGGAAAAAGACGAGAAAAGCTTCACCCGGGTGAAACGCATTGTCACCAACAAAGCCCTTGTATGAAGTTACCGCTTCACATAGCCCACTACCTGCAAAAGATGCTGGAGGGTGCGGAAGTGCCTTCCAGCAAAATGCGCCATGCTGTCACAAAAAAGATGCAGGACGACGGCATCTTGCAGGCAAAACAAATAGGCCGTACCCAATCTACACTCCTGCTTCGCAACAAAGCTGCTCTTGCCGCTTATTTGCACAATCAGTTCGGCATCAGTGATCTTTCCACTTACATTAAAAAATATGAAAGTCCCGGACTAACCAGAGCCGAAGCAGTGGAGATTGCTTCCAATTCAAAGCTTCGATCTATCCGCACCTTCAAAGGTTTTTTGGTGAACTGTTACGATCCGGTGCAGGCGGTACTTCACAACAAGTCGATTACCTTGTTGCCAGCAGTGGGTACCTTCACGTTTATCCATGATTATGAAGCTTTTTTGCCGGGAAAAGAAATCACCATTGTGGGCATCGAAAACCCAGAGAACTTCCGGTGGATAGAAAGACAAAAACATTGGTTTACCCTCCTTCAGCCCTTGTTTGTAAGCCGGTATCCTCAAAGCGGCGATCTTGTGCAATGGCTACAGAATATCTCCAACCCTTATCTCCACTTCGGTGATTTTGATTTGGAAGGCATCAATATCTATTTATCAGAATACAAAAAACATCTTGGCGACCGGGCTTCTTTTTTTATACCGGAAGGGATAGAAGAATTGATAAAGAAGAAAGGCAACCGGGATTTGTACAACAAACAATTTCACCGACTATCGCAGGCGGAAGGCATTACTGAACAACCGTTGTTGGAATTACTGGAGATAATCCACCGATATAAAAAAGTGCTGGAACAGGAATACTTAATCGTAGCATAGCTATTAATCACGAGCCTATCTTTATACGTTTTGAAGCTCAAAAACTTTCCACCCCCAGGACTTTTTTTCGCTGTTGTAGGATCTGATGATTCTGCCTTTTACGGACTGCTGATTCCTTAGATTGTACTTTTTGACCAAAGAGGGGTGAATAAAAGAATCCTGAACAAAGCCGAACGGTTTTCCTTCTGCAATTCTTACCTCGCCGCTTACAGGCTTTATAAACTGACTGCGGAAATTTTCATCATTCGCCTTCTCCAGCGTAAAGAGTTTGAAGTGGCCTTCACTCCCCTTGCCGTCAAAGCGCACCTTGAGCGTATCACCGACTTTTAAGGTGTCAATAAACCGGTCATACTTAAAGAAGCCGAATTTTTGTTCGGATGCAATAAAGTTGGCGATTTTCTTATCGGTGTTTACAAATTCAATCAGTACCGTTTCTTCAGGAATGTCGGTGTAAAGCAGATTGTCGGCGATGGAAAAATACTTTTTATAAAAGTCGAAATTTGAGTTTTTTAGCGTTGCAGCCTTATACCAGGGTTGTGCCATCCAATTCTGCACTTCGGCTGGCAGTTTCCATTCGTTCGCCTGCCTGGCTTTGATAATCCGGTCTATTTCTGTTTTTGCCTCGTTGAACATATTGTGGCTGATAAACCAGCGTGCCATTTTCTGGCGAATGTTGATCAGGAAATCATCGGAGGTTTTACAGGTCAAGGCCTTGCAATAACAGGCCAGCCTCTTTTGCTCATCATCCGGAAATGCTTCGCTCATGACGTCCCATACCCAAAAATTGTTTCGCTTCTTTTTGGCAAAGGGCAGCAGTGCGGAAAGCATATTCTCCTGGTCGCCCAAGGCCAAGAGCAACTTTGCCTTAAAATAAGGCGGATACTGGTATTCCGGGTGTGCCTCAATGACCCCATCTAGTAAGGGAAGAAAATCCGTTGCTTTCTCCCTGTCAAAAATGACTTCTCCATGAAATGAGGTGCGGGGTAGCAGATGCTTGCAATAGGCAATGATGGCCTGTTCTGCTGTTGCCATCACCTCTTTGCCGTTTGGCAGTTTTTCCTTTTGGTAATCTTCTGCCTTGAAATTGTTGAAGTCCCACCAGTTGGCAAATTCTGTATAGGTCGTTCCTTCTTTGAAGGCTTTGTGAAAGGCCTTAAAAAGGAAGCTATAAGCATCAGATGGCTTTGTCAGGTGGAACTGCCTGCAAAACTGATAAAGGGGGTGAATTTTATTCTGATCAACGGGTTGTTCCTTCAGCAACAGAAAAACCATTTTGCCGAGCTGCCAGGAGAGCTGGTCAAAGAGCATTTTTTCATCTTCCGGTAGCTGCAGGGCAACGATTTGCTCTACATAGTGTTTGAACGTATCGTAACTGGCTACAGCGGTATTTTGCTTCACGAAATCATACAACACCCAGCTTAGGTTTCGTTTTGTCCAAATATTATCCGGCTCAGCCTCGCATTCTGCTTTGGCCATTGCATAGGCTTCCTGCAGCTTACCACATTGTCGTAGTTCTTTGATTTCTTTAGCCGGCATATTCTGCTTGTTTGAAGGTTTGTAAGGTGGTTTGAATATCGTGCAACAGCGTTGTACTGTTCGTTCTCCTTAACGGCACCACCCTTCCAAAAAAGCCATTCGCATTGTACTCAAAATCAATCACTGCCGTTTCCGCTCCCCGTTTGAAGGTATAGCGCTCCCGATAGGCCTGGTGCTCCAGTTCATCAACCACAATACCGGCTCCTGCCAACGCAGCGGTAAGGTCATCAAAGAGGTTCTTGGTAAAGGGGAACTTTTCCTCCAATTGCAGGTCAAACACTATTTTCGTCAGAATGGTTTCCGTCGTGTTTCTCTTTATCGAGACATTGGGCAGCATTCTCACCAAACTCTCAACTGCTTTTAGCAGGCTGTCGCTATTGGTGGCAGAGGCAATTGGCTGGTATCGTTCGTTGAACACCAGGTCTTTGTTCACCCATGTCTTCAGGGCCGCCGTTTCTCCCTCTCTGCCAAAGAAGTAAAACACCTCCGCGTTTTTCTTCTGCCAGCCTGTGATCTCAATGTACTGCCCTCTTACACTGTGCCGCATTTTGATAAAATGGTCCTGGAGCTGAACGGGCTGCTCCAAAAGTCCAAACTGCCGAAGCTGTTGCAGCAGGTCATCATCCAGGCTGATCTCTTCTGCCGCAATTTGGCCTGCCGTCAGGTTGTTCAAGGCATCCACCACAACCGCATCCAGGAAGGTCATGGAAGAATAGGAGTTAAAATAGGGGGGGTTGAGCGCAAACAGCTTTCCGGAGGCACGGGTAACGGCCGTATAGGCCCAACGATAAAAATCCTCATTAGTTTTCCCGCTTCTTCGCTGCGCATCCTGAAAACAGTCGAAGCCATTGGTACTATCATGGTCCCAGACGGTAAATACATTTTCCCACTCGCCACCCTGCGCTTTGTGACAAGTTACTGCATAGCCAAACTTCAGCAGCAGGCAGTTGAAATATTCATCTTTTATGATGGCCTGTTTGAATTCGTCCGTTCCCGGTTTTAAATCTTTGTGGCGCATGCAGAAGTCTACATACAAAGCCTGGGTTTCTGCCGGCTGAAGGAAATTATCGCCATACAGAAAATTCTCCAGCATTTTGCCGCTTACAATTTTGTTGTTGTTTTCGGCATCCGGAAAAAGCAGTTCAACGCTACGCCATGTCAAGGTTACAGGTGGTTGTCCCCGCAAGCCGATGGTTCTTGTTGTGGCAATGGCGGCAGCGTCATTTACCACCGCAAACTCCCCATTGAAGATCCCCTTGCGGTAGTTGTTGCCACCCATAATGATGGTGTCGCCTTTTTGCACCGGCAGGTTCAGGTCACCGTATTTCCTTTGCCTTATCTGCAGGTTCAGGTCAAGTGCCGTTTTGTTCTTGTAGGTTACGATGATTTTAGGGCTGGCGGCCTGCTCCCACGTATGAAGAAAGCTCTCATAGGAAGGATTAAAAATGTCTTTGCCGTTTCCGGTGAGATTGAAGTCGTTGAAAAAACCTGCGGAAATGCTTTTTCTTATCCTCACTGCCGCGTTCAAGATTCCGCTGTCGCCGCCCTGCCGCTTTACTTCTTTCATTTCCGCCTCCTCTACGGAAACCCCAAACTTCTCCTGCAGGTAAGCGGTGTCAAATGCTTTGGAGCTGTTGTCGTTTACCGGGGGCAACTGGCAGGGATCGCCAACAAAAATGATTTTGGTGTTGGCTGTTCCGGCTTTGATCCTGGTGTAGGTGAAAAGATCTGTTAGCAGATAACCGGTGCCAAAGCGAAAAAACTCACCCTCGCTTTTTGCATCTGACAACATGGATGCTTCATCCACGATAAAGATCTTGTTGTGTACATCGTCGTTGTTCCGGATCTTAAAATAGTAATAAAAGGATTCGCCATTCTTTACCTCCACCAAATCTTCGTAGCTGTAGATGCCTTTATGAACGGTATAGGCTTCTTTGCCTGTTTTTTCCCGAATAACCTTTGCGGCCCTTCCGGTAGGGGCCATGAGCATATACTCTTTTTCTATGGAGGAAAGATATTCAACCAAGCCTTTCAGGATGGTGGTTTTACCACTACCTGCGTAACCTTTCAACTGAAATATTTGTGCGGGACTGATAATAAAGTCTTGCAGCTTTTGGAGAGACGATTGCTGTTCGGCTGTAAGTGCAATATGTTGAAAGAAGGCAAAAATACTCATGACGTATTACTAAATTTTTGAGTCATCTCCTGTTAGAAGGAAAAAAATCAATCTAAATAAGTCCCATGTTGCGTTACTGGGTAATGATTTGTCTTTTTCGAGTTGACTATGAAAGAATGAATTGCTTTCTTCGCCATGAGTAATATAAAGCCTGTTCCGCTGATCGTTTGCATTCTTCAATATCTTCAAGTACTCCTCCTGCTTACTTGAAACCGATAATTGTTGCTTCTCAAGTAATAAAAACGCAATTTGAAAGCTTAGCTTTTGCTCTGGAAATGAGACGAATGTTTTCAAGTAGTTCCCAAGACTATCCCTGGTTGAGTAGTGTGGTGCCCTGTTCGAATTATAAGATAAATAACAATTAACATCAGAATCTATTAGATAATCACCGTTTGAATCTACTCTGAAACCACCGGAGCTTTTTGTTCTTATTGAGATATTTATGCGCTCAAAGTAGATATCTTGTGGTTGTCCTTTCACATGCCATTTCTGTAAATACTTGTAGTTGATTCGATTCCTTCTATCTGAAGGATCTGACTTTGTTAGCGGAGTATAAGTTTTGCTTCTATAATCCCATATAATATCTAGTGTTGTATATTGTTTCGTAAAGTAACACTCTTGAACCTCATTCAAAATACTCCATAAAGTCATAAACGATAAAACATCAGATGAAAAGTGAAACTTATCTGTATTGTAGGCAAATTCCTCATACCTTTTTTTCATTAGCCCATAAAACATCTCGAGCCTTTCGATGATCCTGCTTTTCAACTGACAATTTGCTGTATCTACCACCTCAGGTAGGAGTGAGTTTTTAATTTGAACTATCGCAACCCAATACTGCTTTAATACTTCTGCTTTTTCTAGTTGAAAATTTATTTCCGAAATGAAATCATAGTAGTTATCCAAAGAGTCGGTTTGACTGCTCTCTGGAGAGTCCTTGACATACATCGCATCAGCACCCAAGTTCAGGATTTTATCGAGCGTGTGAGCCCGTTGAGATGCAGTGAAAACGATCAAGGGTATATGAAGTGAACTTTCATCATTTTTTATTTTCTCAATAAGCTTGAATCCATTCTTGATATCGATTTGAGCTCTTTGCTGGTCTTGCGGTAAACGTAAATCAAGGAATATAATGTTGTACTCGGAGAAGTCGGTTATATCATTTGCATCTTCAAAGTTCACTTTCACATCAATAATTGCCTCAGAAAAAACTATTCCTAAAGCAAACTGCCATCCCTTCTTCCCATTATCATCGATTAGAAGAATCTTTTTGCATTTTGAAATGCTGATTGCAAACTTCTTTCGCTCCTTTTCCAGTTCCGCTCTATTGAAATATTTAGTATAATTAATGACAGAACTATCAGTGATTTCGTACTCTTTAAGCTTTTGCTTGAAGTATACCGTTTTCGGCAACTCAAATACCCTCTCAATTTCGCCAAGTGTTAATCCATGATTATACAATAGTTTCACTGTTCCCCATTCGTTTGTTGCCTGATGCCTGTCAACAACTAACAACTTTCTAAAAAGATCCTTATAATTATTATAGTCAAAATTTAATTGAAACTGAGATCGAATAATCCTTTGATTTTCTTCATCATCTATTGCTTCAAGAAGTTTCTTTTTAGTTATGATCTGTATTCCCTTCGTTCGAAATAGTCCAACATCTTCAAAACCGTGAACACTTGACTCGTACTCCGAAAAATATACGATTGTGCCACCATTAGATGAAAGTATATGATGCCCAACTAAAAATTTGTCGCAAATAGACATATCAAAATCTATTGCAATTAAGGAATGTTCTGTGGTTAAACTTGAAGAGATAACATGTGGTACATATTCTTGAGAATATAACTCCCATGTTTCAGGACATTCTTTAATATAGCTTTTACAATCAATGACCCTAACAGCAGTTTTAAGTCCAGTAAATCGTTCCGGCTTATCGGTTATAATTATCATGTTTGATCTATAATTTTCTAAGTTCGTCGATCAAGTCAGGCCCATTCGCATTTGTTATACGTTTGAAGGTAGCCGTGTCATTTCCAACGCATTTTAGTTTTAGGAATTGAATAAACTCTTTTGAATTCGTGATTTGATGGTGGGTATAGTCGTTATCCTGCATTTCAACAATCCGCCCGACAAGTCGCTTTTCATAGTCAAAAAATAACACCTCAAGCAGCCACTCATTGACTAAAACAGACTTTTTTAAAAATTCACTAAAACGATCCCATAATTTAGGTCGTGTGATACTCCTATATATATAAGGCGGATATTCTGTATTCAAGAAGCTTTCCTTAATATTTCCACTGAATAGTATCAATCTATCTTGCAGTTTTATCTTGATCAAATCAATGATATTGGAAGGAAAATAGCTGTCACCTTGTTGACTGTGATGAATGAACACATAACTGTATTTTGAAGCTTCGAATAACAACTCACAGGCATTCCCAGCTATGTCCCACTCAAAGTACTTGTCAGCTGATTTGGCTACTTCTACTAAGTGGCTGTATTCACCAACTCTATCTTTTAGCCATTTAACAGTCATTGGACTAGCATCTCCAGAAACAGGGTCTACATAATTTTTATCGTCAATAATCAATAACTTCTGCATAATATCAATCGTAAAAAGTAAACACATAGTTGAATCCACCAACAGAATTTTCTATCGGCATTACCTGCTCCGAGAAAGGCAAAATGCTGCATTCATAGCTTTCGCCTTCTAAAGTTTGAAATTGTACTCTGAAATCACAAAGCCCTACTAGGACACTGAAAAAATCTCTGCGTAAATCTTTTAGCACATGATTTAAAGTCCCCAAGAAGACGGATCCTTTATCCAAAATCGAAAATTCAATTTTGATAACATCACCATCCAAAAACCTTTTTAGTTGAAATATTATATTCTTGTCTTGCGAAAGGAAGTTTCTGTTTCCTTGAACGTTTGAATGTTTTAATATGCCATCAAAAATTATTGTCAAAGCAATCTTTACACTAGGAACCCAAGAAAAAAAATTTGCTTTGGCCTGGAATTTTTCCAGATCAGGATAAAAAATCAGTTGTTCAATATTAAACAAAGGGGAAGTAGCCGTATTCCCAAATGAAAAAACAATACCTTTTTCCTGATCCGTAAACGTTCGCCGTTTAGCAATATTTGTAATCATTTCAGAAAGAATAGAAGATTCACTTCTTTCGTTTCCAAACCGATAGTTCCTTTTGAATTCCTGTATTACAGCTCCAATTTCTTTGTTTTCTAATGGATGAAGCCCAGTCTTTTCAAAGTACTGCAGTCCTTTTGTGCTAAGTTTTCCAAAGAAATGTTGCACATCCTCGATCAGGTATTTAGGTAACTTTACCTTCCTTGTATTGGAATGAAGAATATCGAGAAACTCTTTATTTGCTCTTCTCAGCACTTTTAAATAATCAGTCCTATTATCACCTACCGGCAAATGGACTAAATCCTTGAAAGAATATTTATCGTCGTATTTGAACGATTTTAAAAAATCGACCGTAATTGCTGGCTTGTGAAAAGTCTGAGTTGTTTTTGAGGTTTCAAATGTTTGAAAAACAAAATTAGTTTTCGGCTTTAAATTATCAAAACGTTCTTTCAATGTCAAGTAAGCCCTGCTACCACCTTGCACCATTCTTAAATAGTCCAACTTACCAGAAATAACTTTTGCCATTTCTGGTTTTCCCTTATAAGGTCCTTTGTCAACTATATATTGCTGAAGAAAAAAGGAAGAGGCTCTCTCATAGCCATATTGCTCCCAATAGTACAACCACATACGAAGCTGCTTTTTATAATGCTTCTGAACATTCACTCTCTCGTTGACCACAAGGCCAGTCACTTCTTGGCGAAAACCCTCTTTCTGCAGCCTTGTTTTACTTTCCTTTATATGAAAACCCTGCTGTTTAATTATTCTTTGTAATTCTTTGACAAATTCACTTCCATTCTGATATACGTTGTGCATTGAACTGAAGGTGATATCGTCTGCATAACGGCTATATCTTAATCCAAACCTTTTCGTAACACCGGAAAGTAAAAAATCGAGCTTTTGACAGACTATATTTGTCACAACGGGAGAAGTTGGCGCTCCCTGAGGAAGAACGTTACGCTTTACCTTTACCCATTCTTCCTGCTCATTTTTCCGCTCCACCTCCATTTCTGTACAGCAGATGGCAGCAATAACGTTAGCAAGTTTTGACCTGTCAGCTTCTTCTAAAAGCTTTGTGTATTTTTCTTTAATTAAAAGTGTCAGTGAATCTGCTATGATCTTTTGCGCCGGAATAGCGTGTTCTTCAGCAATCTGCTCTACTCTTTCGATCCAAGCCTTATAATCACCCTTGTTTTTTAATAGCTGAACCTTGTTTCGGTCTTGATCAATTTTGTAAAAGATCACCTCACCTTTTGAAGTGGTGACAGAGCCAATTCCCGGATGGATCAACTGAAACCACTGGCGATCCTTTCTTTGTTGATTATTCAGGTTCAGGGGTGGCAACTGTAGGCATTTCCAAACTCTTGCCTGGTCGACAGAAGGAAAAAAGTCTTTCAGATCTATGTTATAGATGTATTTCTGCCCCTCATGCAAGCGGGCATTGTCGACAATTGATCTATCCCTGACAAACCCCATGGCAGCTTTGTGCGGTTCGTGCACGCATTGCAGAATGTAAGCCAGTGTTTTCTGGATGGCTTTTAACCCTTCGACAGGCGCATGAATTGTTCTTTCGCTACCGGACTTTTTTTTGATGCTAAAAGTTGAGTACCGCCTGCTGTTGATCTTTGGATTTGCATACCAGGTAAGCTGCTTTAATTCAAACGGCACCGTTTTCGATTCATATGCAAGTGGTTTAGCATAATTGAGAAGGGCCAACAAATCTTCCTTTGTCAGCATTTGTGACCAGGCTTCTCTGATATAAGCAGTATGTTTCTCGTCTGGCTTCATAAAGTAGATGTTCTTTGAAGCCTGCTACGATATTCTTTGTTTATGAATTCATATATATATCAATAATAAATAAATAATATTTCCGGGATAAAACAATTAGCGGGAGTTGACAGGTAAAAGGACAAGATTCCAATACCGCACAACCACAATAACCAGGAAACATTCATTCTCCGAAAAGCCGGAGAACACCAACCGATCTGAAGCCGGAGCTTCCAGTTGGCACGAATCAATATGTTGCAGCAGGCTTTCAAAGAACAGGCACAAACTAAAACCGTTTCTGTGCAGTGTAACTGCACAATAATAATTATTTTCATCCGGAATTTCCAAGCCACCGTAAAAGTTCTAAATGGCTACCAATAAAAACGCCCTTATCCGCTATAAAGTGCTCGACAGCTGCTTCCGCAACCCGGCCAAGAAATACTTTATTGATACACTCATAGAGGAATGTAACAAGGTGCTGGCGGAAATTGACCCAGATACAAACGGCATTAGCCGTAGGCAGGTCTTTGATGACATTGCCTTTATGGAAAGCCCCGAAGGGTGGAGCATTGACCTCCTCAAACTTCGGGACGGAAAACGGGTCTACTATCGCTATGCCGATCCGGCTTTTTCCATCAACAATATGCCGCTGAATGAGGTTGAAGTGGCGCAGCTTCAATCGGCGGTGGATATCTTGTCGCAGTTCAAAGGAATGCCGCAGTTTGAGTGGATCAACGAGTTGCTACCGAAATTGAAACAGGGTATGGCCTCTGATACAAAGACAGATGCCATTATTGAATTTGACAGCAACCAATACCTGAAGGGCATTGAACATCTTGGCACCCTGCATAATGCAATCTTCTATAAAAAGGTACTGCACATCAGCTACCAGCCTTTTGAAAACGAAGCGCCGTTCGCCGTTATTCTCCACCCCTACTTTTTAAAACAATACAACAACCGGTGGTTTCTTTTTGGCTACAATCCGGAAAAAGAAAAGTACGACTGGAACCTGGCGATTGACCGGATTGTTGATATTGGGGAAAGCAAAGGTAAATACCACAAAAACACCCGAATTAACTGGCAGGAGTACTTTGATGACGTTATTGGTGTGACCAAGCCGGCAGATGCGCAAGTGGAAACGATTATCCTGCACTTTTATGGTAGGACCGGCAACTACATGGAATCAAAGCCGATCCATGGCTCACAAAAGTCGAAATGGCTGGACGGAGAAACTCTGGAAGTCAGACTGGAACTGATCATTAATTACGAACTAGAACGGCTGATTCTTTCATATGCCGACAGTGCAAAGGTTGTCCATCCGTCCCGTTTAGCCACTAACATT
>JABUMY010000009.1 GCA_013327885.1 Flavisolibacter longurius
GTTTCTTACTACACGGCCTTCTGCATTGGCGATAGAGATCGAGGTCTTACCGTCGAAAGAAGGGTGCTGCAGGGTAAGGGTATTAGCCACCGGCTGCGGGAAGGCCTTCAGTACAATGGAGCTTCTGCCACCAGAGATGCGGGCAATTGAGCTGTACTTAAAGGCACCATCGTTGTCTACGTTTTTAATGCGGTAGTAAGCACTTGCTACCGGTGCATCATCAGAGAAGTTGTAGATGTCCTTGCCATGGCTTTGGATTTGGCCAATGCGGGTGTAGCTGCGACCATCTTCGCTGCGCTCTACTTCGTAGCGGGCTACATTTTCTTCACCAGCGATCTTCCAGGTCAGCAGCACGGAGTTGCCCAGCTTTTTGGCGTCGAAGCCAATAAAGGTTACCGGCAGAGCGGCTTGTGAGAAGGTACCATTGGTTTGGAAATCATCAAAGGTGATGGTTTGGCCCACAGCACCGGTGCCGGAGGCGGCCACTAATTCATACACCAGGCGGTACTGTCCACCGGTAGGAAAACCGGGCAGATCAGCCAGGGATACGGTTTGGCAAACATTGGCTACGCCACCGCTATAAGTTGGGGTTACCTCTGCCAATTGTACCGCTACGATCTCGTTGTTCAGTGTTGAGCGGAAAAGCACTTTGATGTTAACGGTTGCTACCTGCTGTGTACCGCCCAATTCAAAACCAAAAAGCACTGAGGTGGCGGCATTGGGGAGTACGTAGGTTGGTGTGGTAACCGAATAAACACCAGGTGTGAGCACCCTGTCTTTTTGCAGGTAGCCATCATCACCCGTTGTCATAAGACCCAACTCTCCTGTGAATCCGGCTGTGCTGCCGCTGGTGTTGTCGAAATCTTCAACAATAGTGGTACAAGTGCCTTGTGCCGAACCAACAAAATGACTTCCGAATAGCAATGCAAGTGAAAGCGAACCGTTTCTTAGGAACGTGTAAAATTTTGCCATGTTAAATATTTAAGGGTTTAAATAAAATAAGCTGTGGCTTCAAGGATAGGGATCGTTGGTTCTTCGGGAGAATAAGGGAGGGTTAACATTTCCTTTCAAAAATTGTTCCTAATTGAAATGGCCCGGATTGCTTGCGGAAACTGCTTCAGCTACTTGCGTTTTCCTGTAAAAGAAAACGTCCACACGGTAATGTGTGGACGTTTTCGAAGCGAAAGTGTGGTTATTATTCAGCAACTACTTCAAGGTCGATTTCGGCGGTCTGGCCGTTTCCGAAATCTACGGTTGCTTTATAAGTACCCAGTTCTTTTACATCGTCGTTGATGCTGATCTTCTTGCGGTCGATATCGTAGCCTTTCTGATCGCGAATGGCACGGCTAACCTGCAGTGAAGTCACGCTACCGAAGATCTTACCGCTGGTACCGGTTTTGGCACCTACGCGAACAGGACCTTCCTGCAGTTTGCTGATTACGCTGTTGATCTGCGCCAGCATAGCATCTTCTTTCTTCTTGGCTACTTTCAGTCTTTCTTCCAGCTGCTTTTTGTTGGAAGGACTGGCTTCTACGGCAAATCCCTGGGGAATGAGGTAGTTACGGGCATAACCGTTTTTAACCTTGACCAGTTCGTTTTTGCCACCAAGATTATCAACGTCCTGAATTAAAATGATATCCATTGTTTGATTGTTTAGTTCCCAAGAGCCCAATCTAAGATTGCGACTGTCTGGTATTTAACCATTAGGGAAGGGTTACTACTGTGTGCAATGGCCAGCAGCAAAAAGCCGATAGCCTGAAGCATTTCTATTTCAAAAGATCCGTTACATACGGTAACAACGCCATCTGACGAGCCTTTTTAATGGCATCAGATACTTTGCGCTGGTACTTCAGTGAGTTACCTGTAATGCGGCGGGGCAACATTTTACCCTGCTCGTTCAGGAACTTTTTCAGGAACTCTACATCTTTATAATCGATGTATTTAATGCCATACTTTTTAAAACGGCAAAACTTCTTGGGGCGTTTTTCCTGCTTAATGGCGGTCAGGTACTTGATTTCATTTGCTTTAGCCATTGTTCACCTCCTCGAGTTTTTCGTTTCCTGTTGGCAAACCGCTGCGTTTTTTGTTGTTGTACTCAACGGCGTATTTGTCAAGTTTCGTGGTCATGTGACGGAGCACAGACTCGTCACGCAGAAGCTGGATCTTCAGCTTCTCATTGAAGTCGGATGGCGCCTGAAATTCAGCAACCCAGTACAAGCCTGTGGTCTTTTTCTGAATCGGGTACGCCAGTGATTTCAGTCCCCAGGCGTTTTCCGCTACCATCTGGCCACCGTTGTCGGTTACCAGCGTAGTGAATTTACGCTGTGCGTTCTTGAACTCTTCGTCGCTCAGAACGGGGGTAAAAATCACCATCAATTCGTAATTGTTCATTACCCTGTTTTTTGATTAAAAAATAAAATTTGGAGCGCAAAGGTAGGGTATCAGGCCCATACCCCGGAGGAAAGAAAAAGGAAATTTTCGGCGGGAGGTGTTAAAACTGGCCCATCCAAGGTTTTTTTCGCGTTGCCGACGTAATAAATGATTCTTTAAGAAGGGTAGAAGCAAAAACTGTTTCCGGCTTTCCATTCCTTAATCGGCACTTACCCGTACATCGATCATTTTCAATTGCAGGTTTTTCTCGCCGTTCCATTCATTTTCTTCAATCTTAAACACAATATCGAGGGGTTTGTTGTTGAGTAGGAGAGGCATTTTTGCCGCCATATTAAAGCCAATGCCCGTAAGGGTTTGATTGTCCTGTTTCAGCACAAACCGCAGGTGCGCCTCTTTTACAACCTTGCTCCAGCCGGTGTTATAAACCCGGCGGGCACAAAAGGTAGGCGACATGTTTTCAGGACCAAAAGGTTCCATCTGGCATACGATGTCGTAAAAGGACTGCCGGATATCGCTAAACTTTATTTCTGCATCGATGGTGATCTCCGGTATCAGCAACTCGGGGTGAATGGTGGCCTGCACCACCTCTTCAAACCGCTGGCAGAAAGCATCCACGTTGCCCGGCTCCAGCGTCATGCCGGCGGCATAAAAATGGCCACCGTAGCCTAAGAGCAGGTCTTTGCATTGATGAATGGCTTCGTATACATTAAAGCCCGCCACGCTGCGGGCCGATCCGGCTACATAATCACCGCTTTGCGTAAGTACAATGGTAGGCCGGTAAAAATGATCGATCAGGCGGGAGGCGACAATTCCCACAACGCCTTTGTGCCAATGCGGCTGGTAAAGCACGGTGCTCTTGCGCTCCAGCGATCCTTCATCACCCTGGATCAGGGCCAAGGCTTCTTCTGTGATATTGGTGTCGGCTTCTTTGCGGGTGGTATTGTCGGCATTCAGTTGTTCCGCCCAGTGCATGGCTTCTTCATAACTGTCAGAAATAAACATCATCACCGCCTTCCGGGCATCATCCATTCTACCGGCTGCATTCACCCTTGGGGCAATAATAAATACCAGGTTGGTGATATGAAACTGCTTTTGAAAGCTGCTTAAATAGCTTAATGCCTTGATGCCGAAATTGGGGTTCTTGTTTGCTTTTTGAAGCCCGTAATACGCCAATATCCGGTTTTCGCCGGTGATAGGAACAATATCCGCGGCGATGGCGGTTGCCACCAGGTCGAGGTAAGTAAACGCAATTTCGTCGGGAAGGTGCATGGCGCGGCAAAGTGCGGTTATCAGTTTAAAGCCAACGCCGCAGCCACAAAGTTCTTTGTAAGGATAGGGGCAGTCCCACTGCTTTGGATTGAGGATGGCAACAGCCGGCGGCAGGTCCTCATCCGGCAGGTGGTGATCGCAAACCACGAAATCAATACCGAGGTCTTTTGCATATTGTATCAGCTCAATGGACTTAATGCCGCAATCGAGTGAAATAATAAGTGTGTAGTTGTTTTCAAAAGCAAAGTCAATCCCTTTTTTGCTGATACCATAACCTTCGCGGTAGCGGTGCGGAATATAAAATTCCGTTTGGGCATGGTGCTTTTTGAGGAACTGGTACATGCAGGAAACAGCCGTTGTGCCGTCAACGTCATAATCGCCAAATACCAGCACCTTTTCGCCTGAGGAAAATGCCTGTAAGATGCGGTCCACGGCCTTTTGCATGTCTTTCATCAGGAAAGGGTCATGCAGGTCGGTAAGTTGGGGACGAAAAAAAGACTTGGCCTGCTCAAACGTTTCGATACCTCTTTGCACCAGGATAGCACAAAGGGTAGGATGCACCTTCAACTCTTTAAAAAGAGCCGCCGCTTTTTCTTTGTCAAATTGATTGACCCGCCACCGTTTCTCACCCATTTGCTCAGTATTTTCTATCGGTTACAAAATTGACCAGGTCTTCAAATCCATCCCTTATTGGCGATGGCGGAAAACTGTGCAGGATATCGAGGGCCTCCTGCTTGTAGGTATTCATTTTTTCAATGGTATAGGCAATGCCACCGCTTTTGCTCACCTCATCTACAATATAAGCAATTTTGTCTTTGCGGGTATTTTGGTTTTTGAGGATGTAAATCAATTCGCGGCGCTTTTTTTTGTCAGCATTGTTTAGGGTGTAGATGAGCGGCAGCGTCAGTTTTTTTTCCTTGATATCATTGCCTGTTGGCTTGCCAATGTTGTTGGATGTATAATCAAACAGGTCATCTTTTATTTGGAAAGCAATGCCCACTTTTTCGCCAAAGACCTGCATTTTTTGGCTGGCTTCTTTGTCGCCGGATGCTGACCAGGCACCTGCTGCACAGGCTGATGAAAGGAGTGAGGCCGTTTTGTTTTTAATGATCTCCAGGTACACCGCTTCATCCATGTTCAGCGACCTCGATTTTTCCATTTGCAGAAGTTCCCCTTCGCTCATTTTTCGAACAGCTTCGGAAAGCAGCTTAAGTATCTCAAAATCATTATTATCAAGCGATAGCAAAAGGCCCTTAGCCAGTAAATAGTCGCCAACGAGTACCGAAATCTTGTTTTTCCAAAGGGCATAAACTGAGAAAAAACCTCTACGTTCAAGGGAGTCGTCCACGACGTCATCGTGCACCAGGGTAGCCGTGTGCAGCAACTCTACCAGTGAGGCTGCCCGGTAGGTACTCTCACTGACACTGCCGCAAAGCTTTGCCGCCAGGAATACAAACATGGGGCGGATCTGCTTTCCTTTCCGTTTAACCACATAACGCATGATACGGTCGAGCATAAACGCATTACTCCGGGCGGCTTCTTTGAACTTTTTTTCAAAGACCAGCAACTCATCCTCAATCAAATTAACGGGTAGCTTCATTCGTAGTTGAAAGATTGCAGCGGCAAAACAACAAATTCATCTATGTGGTACAAGAATTGCTTATTTGAGCTGACAAATTATAGTGACTTGGCAATCGCCTCAAAAATAAATTTAAAAGTTTGGTAATTGTCGGTCAATTTATATTTTTGCGCTGATTAGGACATTGTTTTTAAATTTTAATTCATAGTTATGGCAAGCAAAAAGTACTCTTTTTTAGCAGGTGCATTGTGCCTGTTCGCCTCGGCCGGCTTCGCTCAAACGACGACCAGCGGTTCCGGATACGATGTAGCAGATTCCACTGTAGTTCCCACCCGAAAAATGCCCCAGCAAACAGAGTTTATGCAAGGCACTTATAATTTCCCTGCAAAACCACGCAATATGTGGGAGCTTGGATTGAAGGTAGGTTCGTTTACAGTTAGGGGTGATGTTCCTTCTAAGTTTTTATCTCCTGGTTTCGGTGTTCACATCAGAAAGGCATTGGGTTACCTGTTCTCTCTGCGCCTTAACTACATGTATGGTATTGGCAAAGGTCTCGATTGGAGAGCTGCTGGTAACTATGGCAACAACACAGCTTGGACAAGCAATGGTTACGCTGCTGCTACTGATCCTCGCGTTTTCTACAACTACAAAACAAATGTGCAGGACCTTTCTTTGGAAGGTATCTTCTCTTTGAACAACATCAATTTTCATAAAGCCCGCACAAACGTAAATGCGTATGCGTTGGTTGGTATTGGTGCTTCTACGTACGATACCAAAGTGAATGCGCTCAATGGTAATGCCAAGTACAACTTCTCTGGTATTACTGGCTTCGGTGTTCACGAAAACAGGAAAGATGTAAAGGATCAATTGGAAAATCTCCTGGATGATTCTTACGAAACACCTGCTGAGTCTTACGGCGATACCCGCGCTAAATTGGGTGGTAACACGCTGATGCCAGTTGCACACGTTGGTCTTGGCCTGGCTTTCCGCCTTAGCCCCCGTATCAACCTGGCAATTGAAGACCGTTACACCTTTACCAACAGTGACCTGATTGATGGTCAGCGTTGGGCCGAGCAAGTTACTGGTCAACCCGTTCAGTCTAAATCAAATGATTCTTACAATAACCTGACAATTGGTTTGAACATCAACCTAGGTGGACGCTCTGTAGAACCACTGTGGTGGCTGAATCCGCTGGATTATGCTTACCAGGAAATCCGCAAGCCTCGCCTGATGATCCTGCCAAAGCCTGTACTTCCTGATACAGATGGTGACGGTGTTACTGACCAATTTGACCAGGAAGTTACGCCTGCCGGTTGCCCTGTTGATTCTCATGGTGTAAGCCTGGATACAGATGGTGATGGTGTTCCTGATTGCCGCGATAAAGAAAAAGTTACTCCTTCTTCCTGGCAGCCTGTTGATGCTGATGGTGTTGGTAAAGCGCCATGTCCAGATTCAACTTGTTTTGAAGGTTACATGACCAAAATGGGTGACTGTGCTACGCAACTGGGAGCTATGCCTAGCATTGCTTTCACTGGAAGCAACTCTCGCCTGAACAACGATCAAAGAAGCCTGCTGGCTGGTGTAGCTGCGCGTCTGCGCAACACGCCAAACTGCCGCATCACTATCGTTGGTTATTGCACAGAAAGCAAAGCCAAGCAAGGTGCTGGTTCTGCAAGAGCTGAAAATGTTCGCAAATACCTGGTAGAGAACGAAGGTATCTCTAACGATCGTATCACTGTATTGCTGGCGCAAGAAGGCGGCGACTGTGGAACGGTTGACCTGAGAGCTGAATAAGACAATAATTCATTCATACTAAAAAAGTCCTGCTGCAAAGCAGGACTTTTTTAGTATCCACTTTAGTTAAATCTTAACGGCATCTGGTAACACCTTTAAAGAATTTACTGAATATTTGCTGTTAGCGATTAATTTTGCCCTCTTTATGAAGTTTCCTGCCGTCATTCTTTTCTGTTTCATTCTTTTGACCGGTTGCCAGTCGATCAATAAAGTACTCAAAAGCACTGACCCGCAGTACAAGTTGCGGATGGCAGAGCAGTATTATGCCAATAAGAAGTACAACCTTGCCCAGCAGGTGTATGAGGACATCATGCCTGCTTTCCGGGGACAACCGGAATTTGAGGATATCTATTATAAATATGCATATACCGCTTATTACCAGCGGGATTACCTGAACGCTGAAAACCTTTTTAAAGGCTACCTGGAGATTTTTTCAACCAGTCCGCGGGCAGAAGAAGTTGATTTTATGCGGGCTTATACCTTTTATAAGCAATCGCCTAAGCCGGCATTGGACCAAACGGCTACACGAAAGGCCATTGGCATGTTCCAGACCTTTATCAATACTCATCCCGGATCGGCCAAAAACAAAGAGGCCAACGAGATCATTGACCAGTTGCGGGGGAAACTGGAAACAAAAGACCAGCAATCAGCTTTACTCTATTACGATATTGGACAATTCAGGGCGGCAGCTGTGGCCTTCAACACCATGCTGAACGATTACGCCGAAAGCACCAAAGCCGACGAATACAAACTTATGGCCATAAAATCGTATTTTCGCTTCGCTGAACTCAGCGTGGAAGACAAAAAAGCTGAGCGATTTGAAAAAGTAATTGAAGAAGCGGCTGATTTTATGGACCGCTTTCCGCAAAGCCCGTTGGTAAAAGATGTACAGGACTTTGTAAAACAATCGGAAAACAACTTAAAAATATACACGAATGAGCCTGTTAAGACGACAACTTAATACGAACATCACTAATAATATTGAAACACGGGACCTGAACGAGCTGAAAAGCAAAACCGGTAATATTTACGAATCAATTGCCATCATTGCTAAAAGAGCCAACCAGATTAACATCACTGTAAAGGAAGAGCTGCACAACAAGCTCGATGAATTTGCCAGCCATACCGATTCGCTGGAAGAAATTCACGAGAATAAGGAGCAGATTGAAATTTCTAAGGCCTACGAAAAAATGCCGAATCCTTCGATCCTGGCAACGTCTGAGTTTTTAGAAGGGAAGATCTATTACCGGAAAAACGAAGAAACTGATCTTTTCCAGTAATTGGTAAAGGGATAAAATTGAAAAGGAGAAAAAGAGTGGCGTTTCAAAGCTCTCTTTTTCTCCTTCTTTGTTTAGTGCTAAAGCCTTCCCAGACTGTAAATTCGATTTAAGTCATACTCATTTATTTCTTTTTCTCCTTTAACGCTTAGCTTATGATAGCCGGCAAAAAGATTCTTTTAGGCATTTCCGGGAGTATTGCAGCCTACAAAACACCTAACCTTGTGCGGCAACTGGTGAAAAAGGGCGCCGAAGTAAAGGTGATCATGACGCCTGCAGCAACAGATTTCGTCTCTAAGCTCTCGCTTGCCACGGTTTCAAAAAATAATGTTCTGGTTGAGCTTTTTGATGAAGCAACCTGGGCAAATCATGTACACTTGGGACGGTGGGCTGATGCTATGGTTATTGCCCCGCTTAGCTGTAATACAATGAGCAAAATGGCCAATGCTGCATGCGACAACCTGCTTTTGGCAACATTTTTATCGGCAACCTGTCCTGTCATTCTTGCCCCGGCAATGGACGAAGACATGTGGATACACCCGGCAACACAACAAAACCTGGCAAGACTGGAAGGTTTTGGCTGCATCAATCTTTCGGTGCAATATGGCGAGTTGGCCAGCGGCTTGGTTGGTCAAGGGCGGATGGCTGAGCCGGAAGAAATCATCGCCTACCTGGAAACATTTTTCGGGCAGCAAACTGCCCTGAAAGGCAAAAAAGCACTGGTTACGGCAGGGCCTACATACGAAGCGATTGACCCTGTACGTTTTATTGGCAATCATTCTTCGGGGAAGATGGGCGTTGCCATTGCGGAAGAACTAAAACAAAGGGGTGCTGAAGTAACCTTGGTGGCAGGACCAATGCATTTGGAAACAAATGGTATCAGGCGAATTAATGTTACAAGTGCCGAACAAATGTATACGAGCTGCCTGGCTGAACCGTATGATATCGCCGTAATGGCGGCAGCTGTTGCTGATTACACACCTGCGGAAGTAGCTGAGCAGAAAATTAAGAAGGTGGGGGAAGAACTTACGCTGACCTTGCGTAAAACAAAAGATATTCTGGCTGCGTTGGGACAGAATAAACAAAACGACCAGGTGCTGGTTGGTTTTGCACTGGAGACGAACAATGAAAAAGAAGGTGCGTTGAAAAAACTAGCGGAGAAAAATGCGGATATGATCGTTTTGAACTCTTTGCAGGATAGCGGCGCCGGTTTCGGCCACGATACGAACAAAGCCACGTTTTACCTGAAGAATGGCGAAGAAAAATCCTTTGCCTTGAAAACAAAGAAAGCATTGGCAAAAGACATTGTTGATACTATAACGAATTTATTACCATGAAGTGGATAGCATTGCCGCTGTTGTTGTTGTTGATGCAACAAGCCGGCGCCCAGGAAATGCAGGCTCGGTTTACCGTTATGGCAAACCGCGTTAGCAACCAGGTTGACAAAAAAACCTTTACAACACTGCAAACAGCGTTAACCAATTTTGTAAACAACCGCAAATGGTCGGCAGATGCTTACCAACCGCAGGAAAAGATCCGTTGCAACTTTCTGCTGAACATCGACCAGGAACTTGGTAACAATGTGTACAAAGCAACACTGACCGTTCAATCGGCACGACCTGCGTTTAGCACCACTTATGAGTCGCCACTTGTTAACTTCCAGGACAACGAGGTGACGTTTAAATACGTCGAGTTTCAGCCAATAGAGTTCAATGAAAACCGCGTACAAGGCAATGACCCTTTAACCGCCAACTTACCAGCTGTGGTTGCGTATTATGTCAACCTCATTTTAGGTATGGACTATGCATCATTTTCCCTACGTGGCGGCGATCCTTATTTTTTAAAAGCGCAGAACATTGCCAACAACGCACCGGAAGGCGGACAAATCAGTGGCTGGAAACCGTTTGACGGCTTGCGTAACCGCTTTAAACTGGTAGAAGGTTTTGTAGACAATCGTTTTGCATTAATGCACGATGCCATTTATTCTTATTACCGGGGCGGATTGGACCTTTTTGCAGAAAGGGAGAAAGATGCTCGGGTCGGTGTGCTAAATGCATTAAATTATCTCAATACAGTAAGTCAGGAGAATCCTGGCGCCATGGTTATCCAATTCTTTTTCCAAGGGAAGAACAACGAGTTGCTGCGCATTTTTAGTAAAGCCGACGGGCAAATGAAAACGCAGGCCCGCAATATTCTTTCCCGCCTCGATCTTACCAATGCCAATACTTACAAAGAATTAAAGTAAATGCGGAACTGGGTCTTTATTTGTTTGCTTTTTGTTGCCTGCTCAGGTGAATCTGTGCCTAAAAATGTATTGCCGCCGCAAAAAATGCAGGAGGTTATGTATGATGTGATTCGGGCAGATGAGATGGTGGAGTTTTTACGGATGATGGATTCAACTTACCAGCCGTTTTCAAAACGAACGGCTTTGTATGATACGGTGTTTGGGCTTCATGCGGTAACGAAGGAGAAATTTCAACAAAGCCTGAAATACTACCAGGGAAGACCTGACCTTTTAAAAGAAATGATCAATAATATTCATTCGAAGATCACCGATACCAGCCGTAAAACGCCAACACTCCCAAAAGAAGTTGTGCCTTAAAAGTTGGTTTGATTGCCCGCTGCTTCTTTGTCTTTTACGATCACGAGATAGGCTTTGTTATCGCCCATGCGAAAAGGTTTTTTGCGGGGCGTACTGTAAACAGCTTTTAGCTGCAAGCCTGCTTCTGCTAACATATATTCCAGTTCGTATAAGGTAAAAATATAATCTACACCCTGGATCACTTCCACCGTGCCATCGGCTGCCAGCAATGTATGTTCCGATTCGATACGGCTGGGTGAAAAGTGGAATTTATAATCAAGCATGTATTTGTAGTCATCAATAGTATACCACTCCTTTTCCTGGAAATGCCGGATAGCAATTTCTGCAATCATCCACGTATTTAGAATAAACACACCATCGGCAGTAAGATGATTGGCTATCTTTTGCAACAGGGCTGTTGCATCCTCGCGGTTAAAAAAGGCAAAGCTGTTGCCCATGCAGAGGGCTGCTTTAAACGTTTGCTCCAGTTCTACTTCCAGCGCACCAATAGCTGAAGCACTAACCGGAATACCTTCTGCCTTAGCAACCACATTGATCTCATCTACATAGGCCTGCAGGTTGTCGATGGCCGTAACCTGGTAACCACGACGTCCAAGTTCAAGGGAGTGACGGCCATATCCGCACATCAGGTCAAGAACGTTGTCATCTTTTTGCAGGTTGGCAACTTCTTCAATAAAGCTGCATTCTACTTCTGAAAGTCCTGCGGGGATCAGCTTGCGCCAAACATCTTTGTAGTGGCCTTCAAAAAAGCGATCGTTAATGTTCGTTTGTTGCGAGTTCAATTTGTTAATCAATTAAACGGTTACGCATGGCATACATGACCAGGCCGGCGATGGTTTTAGCACCCACCTTTTGCTTCATGTTTTGCCGGATGGTTTCGATGGTTCTCGGACTCAGGAAAACATCTTTTGAAATCTCTTCTGTGGTTTTATCCTCTGCAATGCTTTTAAGGATGCGCAGTTCTTTTTCGGAAAATTTAACCGGTGCCGGGTAGTATTGGCGTACATTCTTTTTGTGCTGCAAGCGCATCAGCACCGCTTTGTTCACCAGGTCATTAAAGTAAAAGTCATCGGTCATGCAGGCAAGAATGGCACGGTAGATCTCTTCGGGGTCTGATGTTTTGGTAAGGTAAGCGTTGGCGCCCATCTCCATCATTTTCGTAATCATCTCCTGGTCGTCGTACATGGTGAGTACAATCACCTTTACGGCTTCGTATTCTTTCCGAATCATGTTGATGGCATTTACGCCGTCAAGTTCCGGCATCCGAAGGTCCATCAGCAAAACGTCGGGTTGCTTTAGCTGTATCTTATGCATAAGATCTTTACCATCTTCAGCCTCCCACAAAAATTTTAGTTGATCGCGGCCAGCGAGGGCCATTTTGATTCCATCGCGAAAAATTTTATGATCATCAGCGATGGCCACCTTGATAAATTGGGTATTCATGGAAATTGGTTTTGCTTGTTTAGCAGTAGCGCAAAGCTAATCGATTTTTAAACGACAGCATAGTACACGTAAAAGTATTTCACCGATGTTCACGTTGCATTCATCGAAAGGCTACTGTTGTTGAACCGTAGATGTACGTATAAAGGATGGGAAATTATCGATTGTGGAAAGAGAAAAAACAACACACTAAAAAACGGTTTTAAAATCCGCTAAATGTTAGTACCTTGCTGTTATAAGGGTTTATACCTAACCGTTTGATCTCGCTCAAATGCACGTCCACAAAGGGTTTCAGTAGATTTGACAGGTCGTGTTGATTTTCCGAATTTTCAAATTTTTCATCCAAAACTGCTGCGTAAAAATACTGTTTTGCCTACGCATAAACACGTTATTTTTCATCGTATCTGTAGCGTAAGAAAAAGCGCAAACGCTTGTTAATGCTGAATTATTAAATTAATTACTTATTTGTTAGTGTAATCTTATCGGTTGTTTCCGAATTTTACACAGACCATATTTACAGTACAAAAACTTACTGATATGGTACCAACTACAAAAATCTTCAGAGCTATGCCTCCCGGTGGACTGGGTGGTGGTGTTGTAGAAGAAACTACATGGTGGGAATTTTAATTCTTGATTCCTTTTAAATTTTCAGAAGGTTTTCTATATTTGGCCCAAAACCAAAACTATAGAAAACCTTTTTTATTTTCTGGATGTCTTTTCTGCTCTTATTCCAATATCCTTCTTCCTGATTTATTGGAAAAGTTCGTACTCTATTATTGGGTTGCGAATCCTATTCTTCTATGCTATAGCAATTTCAGTCATCAATTTATTGCAATATTTAGATGACACTAACAGCTTTTGGTATGAGTTATTTACAGTAGTAGAAGCATGTGCCTTCATTGGATTCTTGTACCTCCAATTAAAATATTCTAAAGTAAAAAGAGCATTGCTCGTAATTGGAGGGGCATTTATTGTATTTAATATACTTTATCCTTATCTGATTTCAGAGGTCAAACAATTTGATTCTATTCCAATCGGGATTGAAACGATCATTATCTTGATTTTTTCATTTTACTACCTGTATGAGAAAACCAACGATACAACAACTTTATACATTTATAGTACCTTTTCGTTTTGGATTGTGATTGGTATGGTACTTTATTTAGCCGGTTCATTTTTTATTTATCTCTTTGCAACTTCAATAAGCAAAAATATTTTGAAGTCGTATTGGTCAGTGACAAACATTTTAGCCATATTGAAGAATTTACTTTTTGCAATTGGTATTATTGTGAATTCTAAACCAACCAAAAAAATTTCATTGTCCGATTACGAATTGAGCAGCCTAAACTAACCCTGGAAAATAATGTACCTATTACAATCCAATACCAATAGTCCTATTTCTCTGGTGCTTTTTCTGGGTACTCTTGGCATGTTGATCCTTACCATTGGCCTTATTCTCTTTATTATATTTCACCAACGAAAAGTTATCCGCTTCCAGCTTCGCCTGCAGGAAATGGAAAAAAAGCAGCAGAAGATCTTGCTGAATGCCTCTATCCGTCTGCAAGAGGAAGAGCGCCAGCGACTGGCTGCTGACCTGCACGACGATGCAGGGCCGTTGCTGGCCACTGCCCGGTTGTACCTCAACGAAAACCTGGTGAACATGGACAAAGCCACCCAATTGCAGTCAATTTTCCAGGCACGTCAAATACTCGACGATACCATTCAACTGATCCGCAATATCAGCCACAGCCTGATGCCACCAACACTGAAGAATTTCGGTCTTGAGTCCGCGGTAAACGACCTTTTTCAAAAGATCAGCGGTTCGGGTGCCATCAATGCAAGCAGCCGCTTTCACGATTACAAGGAGCGTTTGAAGGCTGACAAGGAGCTTTTCATTTTTCGCGTGGTGCAGGAACTGGTCAATAATATTTTAAAGCATAGTGGTTCGAGCTTTATACATTTGACCCAAAATTTTCAAAACGATAACTGTTATATCCGCATACATCATGATGGCCGTGGACTGGTACAAAGTGATTTTGATAAGCTGAACAAAAGCAAAAGCGGTTTAGGATTAAAAAATATATCCAGCCGCCTGCGGGTTTTACATGGTAAGATTCATTTTGAAAAAGATGTATCGCAAACGTATTTTAAAGTTACAATTGAAGTGCCCCGTGAAGATGTACCCGAGGAGATGCTCTACAATTCTTAATTTTAAAGTGAAATCTGATTTCCGATGAATGTGATTAAAGTGGCGATTGCCGATGACCACAAGATCTTCCGTAAAGGCGTGATACTTTCTCTTCGTCCGTACACCAATATAAAATTTGTACTGGAAGCAGAGAACGGCGATGAGTTGCTGGCCGGCCTGGCCGAAGCCTCCCCGGATGTGGTGCTGATGGACTTACGCATGCCACAAAAAGACGGTATCGAAACCACAAAGATCGTCAGCAAGCAATACCCAAACATGTTTGTACTGGTATTGAGCATGTACGAAGACGAACGCTTTGTTTCGCACCTGATGGAAAACGGTGCCAATGGCTACTTGCTGAAAAATGCAGAGCCCCAGGAGATTCGCAAAGCCATTATGGATGTATTTGAAAAAGGCTATTACCTCAATAATTTCGTGAACCGCATCCTAATAAAAAAAGCACACTCTAAACAAAAAGCTATTCCATCGCTCAACAGTGAAATCACCATCAGCGACAAGGAAAGAGATGTGTTGCGGTTTATTTGTATGGAATTTACCGCACAGGAAATTGCACAAAAGATGGACATCAGTCCGCGTACCGTTGAAGCCATCAAAGACAGGTTAATGGAGCGTTTTGGCAGTAAGAACACGGCAGGCCTCGTATTTTTTGCGGTGAAAAACAACCTTGTCGATTAAGTCAGGATCGACCAACGTGAAATCATTTCTTACCAAACTTTACTGCCCCGTATTTGTTCCTTAGCTTAGCACAAGAGGAAAACGATCTGCATTTACCATTACCTATTTAAACAATGTATTCTGGTTTGCGTAGATAATTATTTCTGCTGCGCCGGTTTTTAAGTTTTTCGTGTGCTGATCCTTCACTCCCCTAAACAAATCAACATGGCATTTAAGATCTATACTAAAACAGGCGATAAAGGTTCGACTTCTTTGATTGGTGGTACCAAGGTTCCCAAAAGCGATATCAGGATTGAAACCTACGGAACCGTTGATGAACTGAATTCATGGATTGGAAATATCAACGACCAACTACCCAACAGCGGTTTAAATGATGAATTGAAAGAAGTGCAGGACCGTTTATTTACCATTGGTTCGGCACTGGCAACGGATGGCGAAAAAGAACCGAAAATGAAATTGCCTGACATCCTTCCTTCTGATATAACATTTCTTGAAAACAGGATAGATGCAATGACAGCGGCCTTGCCGCCAATGAAGTCATTTATTTTGCCGGGTGGGCACCCCGTTGTCTCCGCCATTCATATTGTGCGTTGTGTGTGCCGCCGTGCAGAGAGGCTGGCCGTTAACATGCAAATGAACGAACTTTTTATTGATGAAAAAATTATTCAATACCTCAACCGGCTCAGTGATTACCTGTTTACCCTTGCCCGTTTTGTGGCGCAGCAATTAGGTGTAGAAGAGGTCCCCTGGAAGCCGCGGTTAAACCCCTGAAAACCGCCGTTTACCGACATTTCGAAAGCTTTCGCATCTCGTTAATAATTTTTTTTGAGATGGTTTCGTTACTTAAGGGTATGAAAGTTTTCCACCTCCTTCCGTTACTCATACTCACACTGAACTATACCGGCAAACCCGTCCCGGCCAGTCCTGAGGCATTTGTAAGCGCAAATGCGGGAAACCCGGGCAGGGAAGAAGTGAAAGAAACCGACAAAATCATTCCCTGGTCATCGGCTCGTAAGCTGGCATGGGATGATTTTAAATCGGATCCAAAACGCGAAGGGGATGCAGTGGCCTCTACCAGCACATCGCTGGGGCTTTCATACCAATATAAAGAAAGCAAACTTTCTTACCGCATCACCTGCGACTTTTCAAAAGAAAAATCATGGGGTTCGTTAAAGACAGATTACATCCTGGCGCATGAGCAGGCACATTTTGATATAACTGAAATTCATGCCCGTAAGTTGTACCAGGCTTTATACAATTACGAGGTCAATCCATCTACTGTTAAAGCCGATGTAGCCGCCATCTACAACCAGATTGTAAAAGAAAAAGAAGAAATGCAGCGGGCTTATGACAAGCAAACAGATCATAGCCGTAAACGGGGCAAGCAGGTAGAGTGGCTCGAAAGAATCGACAATGTTCTGTTGGAAACTGACTTGTTTGCAACCTATCCATAAAAAAATCCCCGCAACTCCTGCGGGGATTTTTTTTATCTATTGTAGCCTTCAACTTGATATAGGGTTTTAGAACCTCCTTCCTGGTTTTTTTGTGCCTTTAAAAACCTCCGTACTCAATTATTGATTGAAATAAAATTGTATATTACCTTCTGATAGCGATAATAATCTTTAACCAAAACCACCTGTATGCAATTTCTAAAATCGAAAATTGAAGCCGCGTTAGACTGTCGTATATACAGGAATTCACTGCCACGCGGCGCCGACTTGTATCATGATCTTTACCGGTCATTCCACAAGGAAATGTTCAGGACGGTTTTTGATGTTGGCGCCAATGTGGGTCAATCTGCGTTAAAATATACGGAGGCCTTTCCCATTGCAGAGATCTATTCATTTGAACCGGTAAGAGCTACCTACGAAAAACTTGTTTTAAATACAAAACAAAATCCACGGATTCATACTTTCAATGTAGGAATGGGACAGGAAAAAGCCAGCCTCAAGATCAATATCAATGCAAACAGCACCATTAATTCTCTGCTTCGCCCTTCAGAAAGCAACCAAACGGAAGATATTATAATTGACACAGTTTCGGATTTTTGTACCACACAAAATATCTCGACAATCGATTTTATGAAAACTGACACGGAAGGATTTGATCTGAGCGTTCTGGCAGGTTGCTCCTCGTTGCTCGAAAAGCAGCAGCTCAAAGTTGTGATGGTGGAATGTGAACCCGTATCAACAAACAATTATTTTGTTTCCATGGACGACGTGGCAACATTTTTTTCACCGTTTGGATACAAGCTTTTTGGTATTTACGAGCAGCAATTGGATTGGAATGGAGACATGAGCCTTCTGTTTTTCAACGCGGTATTTGTTTGCCCAGATCTTGTGTACAATAAGTTGCCTGCCAACTAATGATTGTTTACAATCTAATGTTAGCTAAAAAGACCGTCGTTACGGATTAAGCAAGTTTTTTAGAAAAACATTGATGCCGAAACATATCAAGGAAATCCAAATATCATTAGAACAGTCCAAACAACTGCGCATCCACCAGGTTGATAACCTTTCCCAGGTCTTCTTCTTTTTCCCCAAACTTATTCTCATCGCCATTGATGATCAGGAGCGGACCTTCTTTGTACGACTCGATCCATTTGTTGTAATATTCGTTCAGCCGCTTTAAATAATCCAGGCGGATATTTTCTTCGTATTCCCTGCCACGTTTTTGAATTTGTCCAACAAGCGTTGGTACTGTTGCCTGGATGTAGATCAGCAGGTCAGGCGGTTTAACCATGGCCTTCAGCGTTTCAAAAAACGAGAAATAGTTCTCAAAATCCCGTCCGCTCATCAGGCCCATTTCGTGCAGGTTGGGCGCAAAAATGTGTGCATCTTCATAGATGGTTCTGTCCTGTATAACCGTTTCGGTTCCTTTATGAATTTCAAGCAACTGACCAAGCCGGCTTTGCAAAAAATAGATTTGTAACTGGAAACTCCACCGCGGCATGTCTTCGTAAAAATCATTCAGGTAGGGGTTGTTCTCCACATCTTCAAAATGCGGTATCCATTTGTAATGTTTGCTGAGCTGTTGTGTCAGCGTGGTTTTCCCGGCCCCGATATTCCCGGCTACTGCGATATGCTTTGGTTTGTTATTCTTCATGATGAGCGGCTCTGGCAAAAAATATAGAGCGTTAAAAATAGAGTTTTCCTGTTTCCCGGCAAGAGGGTTAGAAATAATTCAGACCAACCAATTGCCTTGCCTGCTCAATGGTGCGGCGGGCACTTTCCCTTGCTTTTTCGGCACCTTGCGCCACTACTTTTTTCAGGTAGGCTTCATCGTTGCGAATGCTTTGTGCTTTCTCTCGGATCGGCGCAATAAATTTCACCATGTCTTCCGCCAGTTGTTTTTTCATGTCGCCATAACGGATAGAAGCGTTGTTGAAATCATCCCTGAATTTTTGCACAGTGCCTTCTTCACTCACAAGGCTCATAAGCTGAAAAATATTTTGGATGTAATCCGGCATTTCCGAATTGGGTTCAGTTGGACCGCTGTCGGTTTTTGCCTTCATTACTTTTTTCCGGATAAGGTCGTCATCATCGGCAAGGTATAAAGTAGCTAACTGGTTTTCGCTCTTGCTCATCTTACCGGCACCATCAAGACTGGGCACTTTTAGCAGGCTGTTGCCGAAATTGAAAGCCTGCGGCTCGGGGAACAATTCACCATAACGATGATTAAAGCGCTGCACATAATTGCGTGTGATCTCCAGGTGTTGCTCCTGGTCTTTCCCCACCGGAACATATTTGGCCCGGTGAATAATGATATCAGCCGCCATCAGTACTGGATACGTGAGCAGGCCGGCATTAACGTTGTCGGGTTGCAGGCGTACTTTGTCCTTGAACGTGGGTGTTTTTTCCAACTCGCCTTTGTAGGCAAGCATGTTCAGGTAGAGGTAAAGTTCACTGATCTCCGGAACGCTGCTTTGCAGGTAAAGACAAACCTTCTCCGGATCGAGTCCGGCAGCAATGTTTTCTGCCAGCACATGCAGCACGCTGTTGCGGAGTTCTTTGGTATCGGGATGCGTTGTCAGCGAATGCCAGTCGGCAACAAAAAAATAGCAGTCATAGGCTTCCTGCATGCGTATATAATTGCGCATGGCGCCAAAATAATTGCCCAGGTGCAAATTGCCTGTAGGCCTGATTCCGCTGACAACAATCTCCTTTTGCATAAGGCGGCAAAGATAGGAGAGGGAAGTGAGTTTGGGGTTAGGGGTTTGGTGTTTGGAGTTGTTTGGCAGACTGCTTTTTTTGTATCACCTGTCATTCAACGCAAACACATTTCATAAATAACACTTCGCACAAAAGAAAGATCAAAAGAAATAAAGAAGGATGAAATAGTTACGCCAACCCCAAACCCCACACGCCAAACACCAAACCTATTTAGGCGCTTTTTCAAACAGGTAGATAGCTACCAGTGTAAAAACAATGTTGGGAATCCATGCAGCGAGTACAGGATGAAAATTACTTTTAATGGCAAACACGGTTGAGAAACGATCGGATAAGATATAGACTGAAGCGATGATGATACCAATGGCCAGGTGAAGGCCACTGCCGCCACGGGTTTTGCGCCCGGCAATAATGGCACCGATCAGCGTCAGCAACAAAACCGTATATGGTGTTGCATTGCGCCGGGCCAGTTCTACTTTCAATGGCGCCAAACCTTCCGTGGCTCTTTGCTCTTCCAGTTGAATAAAGCGATACAATTCTGGCGAGGTAAGTTTGTCTTTCAGGAAATCGTCTTTACGCAATTCCGAAGGCTGCAGGTTCAGCTTCATGATCTTGTCGGGGAAATGCTGTACACGTTCACCGGCACTATCAAGCTTACGTTCAATTACATTGGTAAGTTTCCAGGCTTTTTTCGTAGAGTCCCACTCCATACGGTCGGCTCGCAGGTTGTAAACAACTTTGTTGTTCTGCACTTTTTCCATGAAAAAGCCTGAGGCGCTTTTTGAAGTGGCATCAAAATATTTAATGCCGGCATAGGTGATGGAGTCGAGCCGCTTGTAAAAGCAATTGGCGCAGCGCTGGTAGGTGTCCTGCGCATTGAAACTGGTCAGGTGTTTGGTCTCAAAGTCACTGCGAATTTCATTGGCTTTCGGGATGGCGTACAGGTTGGCAAACCAAAGCAGCAACCCCATAAAAACACCGCCCACAACATAAGGCCGCAGCCAGCGCCGGAACGATGTGCCGCTGGCAAGAATCGCGATCACTTCGGACCGCAGTGCCATTTTGGATGTAAAAAAAATAACGGCGATAAATACAAAAAGGGGAAAAAGCATACCCCAGATAAACGGTACAAAACCCACGTAATACTGCCGGATGATCTCAAAGGTGGAAAGACCGGTCTTTACAAAATCATCAGTCTTTTCGCTGCTGTCCACAGCTACGGCAATAACGGTAAAGGCCAGCATGCAGAACACGAAGGTGCTGAAGAATTTTCGAAGTATGTACCAGTCCAGCTTTTTCATGTTGGGGCGACGAAGTAAACAAAAATGTACGAACCCTTGGTTAATGGAGACAGAGGATTAACAAGAAGTATGAAACTTTTTACGCATAACTCCAAACTTCGTTCTATAATCTTGTCTTCAGCACCGGCACCATCTCGTTCTTCCACGCCACAAAATCACCTGCCACAATATGCTTCCTGGCCTCTTTTACCAGCCAGAGATAGAACGCCAGGTTCTGCACCGAGGCAATGGTCAGTCCAAGCAATTCGCCTGACTTAAAAAGATGCCGCACATAAGCCTTGTTGTAATACTGGCTCCATACATTGTCCAGGCCTTCATCAATAGGAGAGAAGTCGCGTTCCCATTTTTTATTGTCGATGTTGATGATGCCTTTCGTGGTAAACAGCATCGCATTGCGGCCATTCCGGGTGGGCATCACGCAGTCAAACATATCCACCCCCAGCGCAATGCATTCCAGGATATTCCAGGGTGTGCCCACGCCCATCAGGTACCGGGGTTTGGACTGCGGCAGATTTTCGCAGCAAAGCTGGCAGATCTCGTACATCACGGGTTCCGGTTCGCCTACGCTTAAGCCGCCAATGGCGTTGCCGGTGGCTACTTTGGAGGCAATGTATTCGCAGGACGCTTTGCGCAGGTCGTGGTAAACCGCTCCCTGCACAATTGGGAAAAGGTTCTGCGTGTGACCCCATTTATCCGGCGTGTTATTGAAATGCGTAAAGCAGCGGTCGAGCCAGCGGTGCGTAAGATTCATCGAGTTCAGGGCATACTTGTATTCCGAATTGGCCGGCGGGCATTCATCAAAGGCCATCATAATATCGGCACCGATGCTGCGTTCGATGTCCATTACTTTTTCGGGAGTAAAAAGATGCTTGCTGCCATCGATATGGCTTTGAAACACCACGCCTTCTTCGTTGATCTTTCGGTTAGCCGCCAGCGAAAACACCTGGAAACCGCCGCTGTCCGTCAGGACCGGGCGATCCCAGTTCATAAAGCGGTGCAGGCCGCCGGCAGCCTCCATTGTTTCCATACCAGGACGGAGATACAAATGGTAGGTATTGCCCAGAATGATCTCGGCTTTCACCTGCTCTTTTAGTTGCTGCTGCGTCACGCCTTTTACACTGCCAATGGTGCCCACGGGCATAAAAATAGGCGTCTGTATCTGGCCATGATCGGTTGTGATGGTTCCGGCTCGTGCTGCCGACTGCGTATCCGTTTTCTCCAGGTCAAATTGTAATGCGGGCATAAGCGGCAAAGATAATCTCCCGGTTCACCGAAAGCGGAAACTTTAGCTTGTTAAACTTTTATGTGAAAGGGAGAATTCTCAACGTTAGTATCAGCCAAATAAAGATGCCCGCCACAAAATTGCGTTTCAGTTTTATGTACTTAGCTGACGTACTACTATTGGGCTTCTCTTGCGTCGCACACTTGTACTTTCTGTAATTCTATTCAGCAAAAAGACAAACATGCCATATCTCCCAGATATGGCATGTTTGGCAAGGCAATCTTTTCCTTTATGAAAAGTTGAAACCAAAAAAAGCCTGATCGCTTCAAGGCTTTCCTTAAAGCTTCAAAAAAAGGCCTAGGTCGTATAGAGAATATATTTCTCCTTAAAGAAATCTTCTTCAAACAGATTACTGATCTCTGTCATTTTAGGACGTAGCCCGCTTTCCGAGATTTCCTGCGCCAGGTCGCCGCCTTTCAGGCAGATAAGCCCGGAGCGAAGCTGGATGGTACCGCCTTCGTTTTCTATCTTGTACGTACCGTTTTTAATCAGGGGCTTGCTCCAGCGCCACAGGTCAGCTAACGGCGCTACGGCACGGCTGACGGCAAAATCAAATTTGCGGTTTTTGATATCTTCTGCCCGGGTGTGTTGCGTAGTAATGTTGGTTAGTCCAATGGCTTCTTTTACGGCTTCAATGATCTTTAGTTTTTTGCCGATGCTGTCTACGAGGTGAAACGTTACCTCCGGAAAAAAAATAGCCAGGGGTACGCCGGGAAAACCGCCGCCGGTGCCAATGTCAACGATCTCAGCTCCGGCCGGAAAATCAAAGGCGGCGGCAATGCTCAGTGAGTGCAGGACATGTTTTTCGTACAGGCTGTCGATATCTTTCCGTGAGATCACATTGATCTTTGCATTCCACTCTTTGTATAATTCTTCCAGCGCCTGGAATTGTTCAATTTGTTTTTCGGTGAAATCAGAAAAATATTTCAGCAGGATGTCCATCGGGCAAAGATAGCGGTGGGGCCTTGCTTACCAAGGGTTGCATAAATGAGAAGCTTCGTGTGTCTTAATTTGATTAATGGAGCACAGTGCAATGAATGCTGAATTGCGAATTCGTGCCAGGATAAAAACAGGTAGACCTGCGAATACAAGCCGCTAATCCGGGCAGTCTCTCCTTTTCCTGCATACATTATATTGCTCCTGAAAATTGAGGAAGAGTAACTCGGAAGACAATGATGGTGAAAACTAAAAAGGCCACATTCAAATGCTGCTTAAATGTGGCCTTTTCATAGCAAGTAAGTGTATTCGGAAGGTTTTTACCCTTATTGGCCATGCCAATGGAACATTTTCTGAACAATTTTCCAGCCGTCTTCCATCTTAACCAGGTTGAACAAATCAGACATGTGGACTCCCGAGCCTGCGTTTTTGCCCGACCACTGTTTTATTTCAAGACGAACAACAGCAACGGTTTCAAGTACCTCAATGCTGGCAAAATTGGGCTCGATGTCTGGCGCTGGCCCGTTTTCATTAATCCAATCGAACAATACCTGCACTGGCGTAAATAAAAGGTTGCCGCCAACGTAGCCAACAAGTTTAGCATCGTCGTGGAATCCGGGTCGCATCAGGTCACCGTTACCGGCCCGGGCTCCATCAATGTAATGCTGCAAAGTGCTGACAATGGCATCGTACTCAACGAGGAAGTCGGTCTGCGTGGGATTGACAGTTGCTGTCTCCATGATGTTTCAGTTTTGGTAGGTGAATAATAGAAAGTAAATATATATAATAAATATAATTAGTTTATATTTTTGTTGGCTTCGGCTTTTGCCTGATTACATTTCAACTTCTCAACTTTGTAGGAATATTCGATCTGTCACCTAAAGATTGATCTGTTTTGTTTGCCATCTATCGGCATCGATAGTAAATGCCTGATTGGTTCTGTTATTTTCAATTCACTTTTCGCATACTTTACTCTCTGTTATCAAGCGTTCTTCGGTTTTGTCGATACAGAAAAATGGTTGTGTATTGCCGTTTTCTTATTTAAAAATTGAACAGTGAGCGTTGCGTATTGAACATTCATTCATGCAGTTAAGATGGTGAAATGAGTGATGAGAGATTTATTCATTCTCTAAATCCGGTTCGTCTCACCAAAGGAGCCATTTTCTGTTGGTATGCCGACTTGGTGTTCTCGATTGGTGTAATGACTCAAGTGTAGGATTACAAATTGCAACCGTATTCGATTCTTTGAAAAGGTGGGTGCAGCAATATTTTTAAATGGGAAACCCTTCCCAAGTTCAGTTACCTTATTTTAATTTCTTCACCGGGTGAAACCCGGTGCTATTAACAGGAAAGACCTCCGGCTTTGAAGAGAGGATGAAATAGTGAAAAGTATTTCGTATGTATAATGTATAAACAAAATGCCTTCTCATAAAAGACTGGCAAAGGCAAAGAATGTATCATGCAAAAGCATGGATATGTGCTTTGATTACCCCTTCCGCCTGAGGCGGACCGGCGAGGCCCCTTAATTCCACGTCCTCCTCGGCTTCTTGTAAACCGATCTGGCAAAAATGATATAATAAAAAAACTGCCAGAGATCCCAGAAAAAGAACAGGGGGAACAGGTCTTCTTCGCCCAACCGCTTCATGGCCCTTTGCCAGATAATGGCTTGCGTTAACAACCGCACACCAAACGGTACCAAGGCATATCGCCAGTCAAAAAAAACAAGGGATAAAACAAACAAGGGATAAAAAAGAAAAAATGAACCCGTGTACAATCCTAATAACACCTGGTGTGATTTCTTGTAAAACTTGCCCGTTGAATAATGCCGGCTTTTCTGCCGCATCCAGTCCTTCCAGGTGGTTTTGGGCGGCGAAATGGTAAAGGCTTCTTTGTCCAGTACAACGGCAGTATTGTGTTTGTTGGCTACCTGGTTAATAAACAGGTCATCGTCGCCGCTGGGAATATGATTGATGGATGAAAAACCTTTGTTGCGCAAGAAAAGACTTCTGCGATAGGCCAGGTTCCTGCCCACACCCATATACGGTTTCCCGGCCAGTGCATAACCCAGGTACTGCAGGGCCGTATGAAAGGTTTCGAAGCGGATCACCTTGTTCAGAAAACCTTTGCTTTTTTGGTAAGCGCCATAACCCAATGCCACTTCCACGCCGTTGGCAAAAGCATCCTGCATTTTATACAGCCAGTTTTCCGATGCCGGAACACAGTCTGCATCGGTCAGCAACATGATCTCATGCTTTGCTTCTTTGATGCCGATGGAAAGCGGGTATTTTTTTCCGGCGATCAACTTGGCCTCCTGTGTCAGGTCAACGATCTGTAGCTTTTTAAAAGTCTTTTGCAATTCGGCCAGGATGTATTTGCTGTCGTCCACCGAATTGTCGTTTACCACGATCACTTCATGCGTGGTGGGATATTCCTGCACCAGCACACCGGGCAGGTGACGGGCAAGGTTCTCGTCCTCGTCCCTGGCGCAGATAATGACAGTAACAGGGTGCTGCTGACTCACCTGCCGTTCGGCCGGCTTGTAAAACGCTACTCTTCTGAAAAAATAGAGGTAGTAAAAAAGCTGTATGCAGGTGACCAGTACAAATACCAGAAACAAAATTCCTTCCCAACCCATAAGCATGCGGCAAAGATAAGGGGGCTTGCCATCAAACCATTTCCGGCAGAAAGCTGGAAGACGAAACAGTTCATGTCAACGCCTTCAAACCTTCGGCGAAATGAACTTTCAGATATGATGAACTGTTATGCGTTAGCGGCAACCCGGGCACTATGCTTATCTAATTGTTAAATGCCGGCACCTTGCACGCAACAGAAACTACTTTTATGACTATGAACCGCATCCTGCTTTTTTGCTTTCTGTTGCTTGCCCAATTGGCAACTGCGCAAACCGTTGCCATTACAATTAAAGTTGGTAACCAAAAGGGCGAACCGGTTCCGGCAGCGACGGTTGTTGTTTGGCCGGTGGCCGATTCAACCGCTACGCAAAGCAGGATTTCGGACAGCACAGGGCAGGTTGTTTTGCAGTTGGGACAGCAACTGTACACGGTACGCATTACATCAGTAGAATATGCCCCGCTGGAAAAGTCCATCAGTGTACGGCCGGATGCAACCACCTTTCGAATGGTGATGCAACCGCAGGAGAGTGCATTGAACAGTGTTGTGGTAACGGCACGTCGTCCGCTGATGCGGCAGGAAGATGACAAAACCATTGTTGACCCCGAGCCGCTTGCCAACGCTTCTACCAATGCTTACGAGATCATGGAAAAGATACCGGGTCTTTTCGTGGACCAGGACGGCAATATTTACCTGAGCAGCACCACGCCTGCGAGGGTGTACATCAACGGCCGCGAACAACGCATGAGTGCTGCCGATATCGCGACCATTTTAAAAAATCTTCCACCCAATGCCATTGCTTCCATCGAGATCCTGAGCACACCATCGGCACGGTACGATGCTTCGGGTAGCGGCGGTGTAGTAAACGTGGTGCTGCGTAAAGGCATTCGCATCGGTCTTACCGGCAGTGTCAATGGCGGCTTTAACCAGGGCCGCTACGGCAACCAGTTTTTAGGTCTGAACCTCAATAACAGCAATGGCCCGCTATCCAGTTACCTCAACGTGCAGGTGTCCCGTCGCAATTCGTTTGAAGAACTGACTACCGACCGCCTTTTTGCGCAGGACACGGCCCTCAACCAGGATGCCCTGACAAAATATCCCGCCAATAGCTACTACCTGGGTTATGGTATTAATTACAGTCCCGGTGATAAATGGGAGCTTGGCTATGATGGCCGCCTGAATTATAACGGGGGCCGAACCAACAGTGCTAACCAGTCCACCATCCGGAAGATCAGCACTGGAGAGGTACTGACCGATAACATTGCTTACATCAACAACCGCCAGTCTAACTTCTCCATCAGCCAGGGATTGAACGCAAAGTATAAGATTGATTCGGCCGGATCGGAATGGACAACCGACCTTTCATTCAGCTATTCGCCCAACAATACCGACCAGCAGTTTTACACCAATTTTATACAGCCGGTGCCGGTAACCACCAATGGCGATGCCAGGATCGAAAACGGGCTCACCTTCTTTTCCGGCGCTACCAATTACCTGAAAAAGCTCCGTGGAAACATAACACTGGAAACAGGGCTGAAAGCAACGGCTACCCGTTTTGAAAACAGCAACCAGTATTACCGCGGCAAAGACGGCACCCGCACCATTGATGCCATTCGAACCGGCGCTTACAACTACAACGAAAACATCAATGCGGCCTATGTACAGGCTTCCAAAACCCTGGGCGCCATCATCATCAAAGGCGGCGTTCGCCTTGAAAACACAAATATGCGTGGCCGGCAGTTGGTGCCGCGGGATACCTCGTTCTCCATCAACCGCACCGACTTTTTCCCTTACCTCTACCTGAGCCGCAACATCATGAAAATTGCCGGCTACGACCTGAAGGCTTATCTCGTTTACCGCCGTACCATTATTCGCCCGGCGTACGAAAACCTGAACCCTTCGCCGCGCTATATCGATCCTTACCTGTACGAATCGGGCAACCCCACCTTGCGGCCCCAGTTCAACCAGAACTACGAGGCCAATATCTCCATTGATGAGCGGCCTATTATTGCCGTAGGCTTTAACGAAACAAAAGACATTTTTAACCAGGTGGTGTACCAGGCCGACAGCAACCGCAGTCAGGCTTATCGTACCTATGTAAATCTGGGTAAGAACAGGGAAACTTATTTCCGGGCATTGGGTGCGATACCGCCGGGTGGCAAATATTTTTTTGTGGTAGGATTGCAATACAATTACAATCACTACGAGGGTTTTTATGAAAACAAACCGCTGGGCTTTAAGCGGGGAAGCTGGCGCTTTTTCACCTATCACAACCTGCGCCTTTCGCCCAATACGCAGTTGTCGATGTATGGCTTTTTGATAAAGAACGGGCAGTTGCAGTTTTACGAGCTGTCGGACTTTGGCCAACTGGGTATGAACATCAGCCAGCAATTACTAAAGAAAAAGCTTACGGTAACCCTTAATGCACAGGATCTTTTCTACACCAACAAGAACGATTTTGTGCTCACGCAGGGCTCCATCAATGCCATCGGTACAAGACGTGCAGATACCCGGCGTTTTGGCCTCAACCTGCGCTATAATTTTGGTTTCCGCAAGAGGGATGATAACAAGCTTCCGGATCTGTTGAACGGCGGCAGCCAGCAATAATTCTACTGAGGGCAATGCCGATGGAAGCATAGGTTAAAATCGTAATTATTTGCCCTGCGTTGATGCTTCCGGCAGAGAGAGGAGTACAATCTTCGCTTACCTTTGCGCCTTCCAAAGGAGAAAAAACTATGAATCTTTTTGAAGCGCAGAACACAGAGTTCCAACGCCGCCACATTGGTCCCGACAGCCAGCAGCTTGCGGAAATGCTCAAAACCATTGGGGTAGCCAGTTTGGAAGAACTGATCGACCGTACCGTACCTTCCGGTATCCGCATGAAAGAAGAGCTGGACCTGCCGGCTGCCATGAGTGAAGCAGACTACCTGCAACACATCAAGGAAGTGTCGATGAAAAACAAGATTTTCAAAAACTATATTGGCCAGGGTTATTATGACACCATCACACCCAGTGTGATCCTGCGCAACGTGTTTGAGAACCCGGGTTGGTACACCCAGTACACGCCTTACCAGGCGGAGATCTCGCAAGGCCGCTTAGAAAGCTTGCTGAACTTCCAGACCGTTGTGAGCGACCTGACAGCACTGCCGCTTACCAATGCTTCTCTTTTGGACGAGGCAACGGCTGCTGCCGAAGCCATGACCATGTTTTTTAACCTGCTCAACAAAGACATCAATACCATCACCCGCCCTAAATTTTTTGTGGACAACGACGTGTTCCCGCAAACAAAAGACGTGGTGGTAACAAGAGCTACGCCGGTGGGCATTGAAGTGGTGTACGGCGATTACCGCACGGCGCAGATCGACGAAAGTTATTTTGGTGCGTTGGTGCAATATCCCAACGACAAAGGTTCTATTGAAGATTACCGCGAGTTTATCAATAAAGTTCATAGTGTGAGCGCCTATGTGGCCATGGCTACCGACCTGCTGGCACTGACCCTGTTAACGCCTCCCGGTGAACTGGGTGCTGATGTGGCGTTGGGCTCTTCGCAGCGTTTTGGCGTACCATTGGGTTACGGCGGTCCGCATGCGGGTTTCTTTGCCTGCAAGGATGATTTCAAGCGCAGCATTCCCGGTCGTATTATTGGTGTGAGTGTGGATGCACAGGGCAACCGTGCTTTGCGCATGGCCCTCCAAACAAGGGAACAACACATCAAGCGGGAAAAAGCAACTTCAAACATTTGTACGGCCCAGGCTTTGTTGGCCAACATGGCTGCGTTTTATGCCGTGTACCATGGTCCCGATGGCATTCGCAACATTGCCAAGCGTGTAGCCCTGTTGACGCAAACGCTGGCCAATGCGCTGGAAGAGCGTGGCTACGAATTGCTGCATGAATACTTCTTTGACACCATCGTGGTGAAAGTGGATGACGTGACGCTCTACCGCGAAAAAGCGGAGCGCCAGGGTATCAACTTCCGTTATTACAACAACCAGCTAATAGGTATTTCGCTGGATGAAACCACAACACCGTCGGACCTGTTTGATGTGATCAACTCGTTTGTGAACGATGTGGATCCTGTTGCCTATGAACTTGAACATGAAGACACGCTGGATATTATTCCCACTGCGTTGACACGTACGTCTGATTTCCTCACACACCCGGTGTTCAACAGCCATCACAGCGAAACTGCCATGATGCGTTACATCACGCAACTGCAGAACAAAGACATTTCGCTGGTGCATAGCATGATCCCCTTGGGTAGTTGTACCATGAAGCTGAATGCGGCTTCGGAAATGATTCCACTGAGCTGGACGCACTGGAGCAAGATGCACCCCTTTGCACCGGTAGCACAGGCCGAAGGTTATTCTTTCCTGGTGAAAGAATTGAGTCGTTACCTCTGCGAGATCACCAAGTTTGATGCCTGTAGCCTGCAACCTAACAGCGGCGCACAAGGCGAATATGCCGGCCTGTTGACCATCAAAGGTTACCACGAAAGCAGGGGCGAAGGGCATCGCGATGTGATGCTCATCCCGATCTCGGCACACGGCACCAACCCGGCTTCGGCTGTAATGTGCGGCATGCATGTAGTAGTGGTAAAAGCGCTGGAGAATGGCTACATCGACGTAGATGACCTGAAAGCAAAAGCCGCGCAGCATGCCGATAAGCTGGCCGGCATCATGATCACCTATCCATCCACTTATGGTGTGTATGAAGAAACCGTGACGGAGATCACGAAGATCGTTCACGAGCATGGCGGACAGGTGTACATGGATGGTGCCAACATGAATGCGCAGGTGGGCCTCACCGCACCTGGATTGATCGGTGCCGATGTGTGCCACCTGAACCTGCACAAGACCTTTGCGATTCCGCACGGCGGCGGCGGTCCCGGCATGGGCCCAATCTGTGTAAAAGAACACCTGGCTCCTTTCCTTCCCGGTCATGTAGAATTAGCAAAAGAAGCAACGACAAACCATAAACCACAAACGACAAACGCAGTCAGCGCGGCGCCGTATGGTTCTGCCTCCATCCTGCTTATTTCGTATGCGTATATCCGCATGCTGGGAGCGGATGGTGTGCGGCAGGCAACGGAGTATGCTATCCTCAATGCCAACTATATGCTGGCGCGGCTGAAAGAGCAGTTTGATATTCTGTATACCAATCACCACGGCGCCTGTGCCCACGAGTTTATCGTTGACCTGCGTCCGTTTAAGCGGTCAGCGGAGATTGAAGCCGAAGATGTGGCCAAGCGGTTGATGGATTATGGTTTTCATGCACCTACACTTAGCTTCCCCGTTGCGGGCACTATTATGATAGAGCCAACGGAGAGCGAAGACAAAGGTGAACTGGACAGGTTGTGCAATGCCTTGCTTAGCATTCGCCGCGAAATAGCCATGGTGGAAGAAGGCGGACTGGATAAAAAAGACAACCCACTGAAGAATGCACCGCATACCATGTTTACCGTTTGCAGTGATGAGTGGAACCGGCCTTACAGCCGCGAAACGGCAGCCTTCCCGCTGCCCTACGTAAAGGCAGCCAAGTTTTGGCCCAGCGTTTCAAGGGTGAACAATACCTATGGCGACCGCAACCTTATTTGCGTGTGCCTGCCTACAGAAATGTATGCCGAAGCATAAGGATTAAAAATATACCTGTGAAAGGCTGCTCCTTTGAGCAGCCTTTTTTATATTTAGAACAGAATCACTTGCTGTATGAATACAAAAAAGATCCTGCTGGAGAATATGCTCATTACTCCCGGCATTGCCCAAACCCTGGATAAGATCGATTTTGTCCGCCTGGAAGAATTTGTGACAGAATTGTTTTCGGTGTTTGTTGCCAACCGCGGACCGGAGGCTGTAAAGTACGACCTGCATTACGATGTGCAAACGCCTACCGATGCCTTTATCTCCAATATGATCGAAGTGGGATCGGTGCAATTGCTGCAGGAGAATAACCTGCAGCACGATGAGCAGTACATTGATGCGCTGTACGTGATCATTTCGGCCATCAATATTGTTGTTGCCAACTATTTGCGAACGCATACCATTGCCAACGTAAAGCGGTACCGCTATTTCGATGCCGATCCGCAATATATTTTACTGGAGCGTGCCGTTGAACAGGTAGAAAAAATGCATTGCCAAACAGGATTTTCCATCGACTATTCAGGTTTTTTGTTGGTAGACACCTTAAACGAAACCATCGTTCATTAACCACAAAATCTTTTGCATTGACAGACCATCAACCCGCTATAGTGTGTGTTGAACGGGGCAGCTAATATCCCACTATCCTAATATCTCAATATCCTTCCTACTCCTGCAACAACTCCCATTCTTTCCGCAGATTTTCTTTGGCTGTTATTTCGTAGCGGTCGTAGAAATGTTTTGTTTTAAAAAGAGGCTCTCTGTGCAGGAAGGTTTCCAGCACTTTGCGCCGGCCAATGCGGTAAATGGAATCGGTGTAAACCGCGTATTCTTTTCGCACCTTATCCTTGTAAGCCGTGTAGTGAGACCAGGGTTTTCCTAAAATAGAAAGATCGGCATCGGTAAAAAGATTGGTGTCGTTTTCCGGCGCCAGCTCGTGCTTTTGCGTAGCCATAATTTGGCCCCTGCATTTTTCGATGATAGCAGGCGGGAAGCCCATTGCCGTTAGTTGGCGAGTGGCAAATTCAGCGCTTTTTTCTTCGTTGTTGTTCAGCACCATATGCTGCTCCACGTTGTACACCACATCGTGGTAAACAAGCGAAAGAAATGTCGTATCCCAATCTTCAAACCGGGGCTTCAGGGGAATCAATTCTATCAGGAGATATTCAAGGTGCGACAGGTCGTGAAAAAAGCGGCCGGGTTCAAGGTAGGCCGTCTCAATTTCCAGCCAGTGGTCTTCGGCTTGCTCAACAGGCACACCGTGCCGCACAACCTGTGCAATGAAGTCTCTTTTAATCATGGGCGGGTTTAGGATGTTTTCATGTCCAGTGCTCGGATCTGTTCTTTGTATTGCCCCGGTAACAGGAGGGCTTTTACCAGTCCGTCCAGTTTTAGCTGTTTGCAAAGCTGGTACACAGGTACAACTACTGTAAGTAAAGAAAATTTTCTGAATTGTAAAAGTTTACGCACTGTTCGCGGTATCACCAAAATCTGTGCTTCTTTCATTACATGGTAGCGGAAGGCGCCAAGGCTTCGCTTGTATTGAACAAACAGGTCGCGGGTGTACTTGCTTTGCACAAGGTCTTCCCGCATGTGCTGCTGCCGTACCGGCAACCAGGCTTCATAGGTAGGCGGAAGCCCGGGAATTTGCATGCGCTGGCCAATGCGCAGGAACACGTTGTACATTTCTTCTTTCTCGGCTGGCGACAGCTTTCTCTCCAGCAATTCAAACGCAGCGATGGAGTAGTGGATCAGCATGAAAAGCACATCGCGGTAGGCCCAGTCGGGAATCTGCGCTCCTCTTGCTTTTTCAACACCGCTATGGATGGAGGTTATCTTGTCAATTGCTTTTTCCGCATCCTGCCGCGAGGCAAAAACAATCTGGCGTGCATAGCTGACCGTGGAAAACAGCCGCCCCACCGGGTCGGCGGGAAGCCGGCCGGTAAAGTAGAGCCAGTCAACCGCCCTGTTAAGGGCAAATTCCGCGGCAGCCCCGGAAAAGATCACGAGGATCGTGTCGCTCCTTCCCCAGATCGTCCGTACGATTGAACCCGGTTGAACAAAATATTCCATCTACCTGCAACTTAAGATGAAGTTTCGGTCTGCGTGGTAAAAGTTCTCTTAATAAATGCCGCGTAAAGGTATCTTACCGCAACAGAGTTACATTTCCTTTGTACGAAAGCACTTCGTTGTTCATGCACACCACCTCGCAAACATATACATAGACATCCGAGGCCAGTTGTCTCCCTTTGAACCGTCCATCCCAGCCAGCTGCTGCATCATTGGCATTATAGTCTTCTTTACTGAAAACAACTTCGCCCCAGCGGTTAAAGATGGTCATGGATTTGATCCGGCTGATGCCTGTGCCGCGTGGATAAAACTGTTCGTTGGCCCCATCGCCATTCGGCGAAAATGTATTGGGGATAAAAAGGTTGCCGTTGTTACAAATCACCCGTACCGTTATCTCGTCTCTTGCCGCACAGCCGCCGTTGTTCTTCACCGTTACGCCATAGATGGTTTCCGCTTTTGGCTTGGCCGTAGGGTAGGGACAGTTAGCGCAGCTTAATGTTTGCGGATGCGACCACTGGTAAGCCGAAACATCCTGCGAGTAGGTCGGTTTCAGCGTAACGGTACTGCCTACAGAAAGCACAAAGTCTTCACCCATAGATACGGTTGGTATCGGCCACACGTCGATAGCCACAGAAGCCGTATCGGTAAAACAACCAGCTTTGTCTTTCCCTACCACCGTATAGCGTGTAGATGTACGCGGCGCAACGGAAATGGTGTTGCTGGTTGCGTTGCTGATTCCGGCGGTAGGTGTCCAGTTGTACAATTCTGCGCCTGTTGCCACCAGTCGCCTTGTTTCGCCAACACAGATCACATCATTACCACTAACGGTCAGGGACATGGGCTGGTGTACGCGGATGGTCACCGAATCGGACGAACTGCAACCAAACTGGTTGTAGCCCGTTACAATGTATTGCGCCGAATCGGAAGGCGCTGCCAACGGGCTGGCACAGTCAATACAACTGAGGCTAGAAGCCGCCTGCCAGCTATACCTTGTGGCGCCGGATGCTTTTAGCTGCGCCGTGCTGCCATGGCAGATCCATTGGTCGGCGCCTACGCTTGTTTTGGGCGAAGGATGAACAGCAAGGGTTTTTGTAGCAGTATCACTGCAGCCATGGTTGTCGGTGGCAATCGCGGAAATGCGATAAGTACCGTCTGTCGTATAAGTTTGCGGCGCCGGGTTTTGCACGGCTGCGGTTTGCCCGTTACCCAGGTTCCATGTCCAAGTTAACAGGGAGTCTACGCCTTCCTTCACCACACCGGCAAAGCTCACACCCACCGGGGCACAGGCTGCGGAATCACTTCCAATGGCAATCACGGGGCTTTTATAAATGGCAATGGTATCGGTTAGGGTGTAGGTTGCTGTACAGCCAATTTGCGTTGTCACATCCAGTTGCACGGTGTAGTTACCGGCTTTTTTATAGTCGTGTACCGGGTGCGCCGCCGTGCTTGTGGCGCCATCGCCAAAGCGCCACCGGTAACCGGTGATGTAGTCGTTGCTTACGGTTTTATTGGTAAACTGTACCTGCCCATTATCGCAAAACTGCGAGGCGCTGATGTCAAATGCAGTTGTTACGCCAACCACCCGGATCGTGTCTTTTCCAAGAATGGGTATGCTGCACCCGGCATCATCGGAAACAATAAGCTTGGGTACAAAATCACCGGCGGTAACATAAGTATGCGAGATGGTTTTTCCCTGCGAGGGAACGGTGGAGCCATCGCTGAAATCCCATACCAGGGACGTACTGTTTTTTGTGCTGGCGGTAAAATTTACCTGGAGGGGTGTACAGCCAACCAGGGGACTGTACGTAAACGATCCGCTCGGTCCTTTTACCACGATCTTTTGGTAGGCCGTATCGGTGCAGCCGCCAGGACCGGTTACCACCAGCATGGCGATATAAGTGCCCGGTGCCGTATAAAAATGCGAGGGAGTGTCCAGTCTTGAATTAGTACCATCGCCAAAATCCCAGCTTATTGCTGTATAGTTGGTTGACAGGTTGGTAAACTTCACCAGCAGGGGCGGGCAGGTGCCAATCGAATCAGAAACGGCCATGCGGGCTTTGGGGTAAGAGATGGTCACCAGGTTCTTTTTGGTAACTGAATCTTTACAGCCGTATTTATCGGTAGCAACTAACGTTACCGTGTAAACGCCGGTCTTGCTGTAAGCATGTACCGGTGTTGCCGATGTGGCGGTGGCGCCATCGCCAAACGACCAGGCATAGGTTGGGCTCAATCCTTTTGAACTGTTGGTGAACGAAATGTTTTTGCCCGTACAGGTCAGCGTATCGTTCACACCAAACGAAGCTTCTGGCTGTGCGATCAACACAGCGGCAGGCAGGGTTTTGCTGTCGCGGCAGCCATAGGCATCCACTACGGTTAACCCAATGTTGTAGCTGCCGGCGGCTGCATAGCGGTGCTGGTAAGGCGCTGCTGCAACAGAGTCAATGGTACCGTCGCCAAAGCTCCAGATGCGCTTTACGATGGCATGGCGACCGTCGGTTGCTGACGCTTCTTCAAAACTGATCCTGTTATCTTTTAAGCAGGACTCGGTTACCAGTGGCGCAAACGCAGCGGTGGGACCGTAAACAGTTACCGGTACGGCGTAGCTGCTTTTGCATCCCAGATGGTCTATGATGGTCAGCGTAACGACATAGCTACCCGGTTTGGTATAACTGTGTGTGGCCGATTGAACAGAAGCGCTGCTGCTGCCATCGCCAAAATCCCAATGCCAGGTAGCAATGTTGGCACTGTTGATACCCTGAGCGTTGAACGTAGCAAGCTGGTTGCGGCATAGAATGGTATCCACCGTCGTGAAAGCTGCTTTCTCATCCATCACCCGTATTGTACGGAAAGAAGAATGTGTACAAGTACCATTGGTAACGGTTTGCTTTACCGTGTAAGTACCCGGTTTTGCATAGGTATGCGAAGGTGCCTGTTCTGTAGAGGTATTGCCATCGCCAAATTCCCAAAGCCAGGACTTGGCTCCGAGGGATTCATCCACCATTTTCTTGGTATAGGGGTTCTGACAGTCATTGATATGCGTAAAAATGGAGGCCGGCGGATTGACGTACACGGCATTCGGAATCACGATCGTGTCAGCGCAGGTATTGTTATAGGCAATCAGCGTTACGGTGTGGTAGCCCGTATCGCTAAACGGCACTACCGGGTGTTGCGCTGTCGAATACATGCCGCCTCCAAAATCCCAGAGCCATTGATCCGGGGCGCCGGTACTTTTATCCGTAAAGTAGTCCATCTCGTAGGCACACACAACTTTGGGTTCGTTCACAAAAGCGGCTTTTGGCTTTTCACCAACCCGTACCGCCCTATCTATTACCACCGTATCGGTGCAGCCACCGGCTGTGGTGGCAACCAAGGTTACGGTATAGTTGCCGGCTTTGGTATAGGTATGCGAAGGATTGGCCTGGCTAGATGTGGCGCCATCGCCAAAATTCCACTGGTAACGGGTGATGGTTTGTCCTGGTGCCAGTGCAGCCGTTGGCGAAACCGCCAGCGGAATACAGCCTGTTTGCGGCAGTCCCTGCACGGCCAGGTTGGGCTTTTGAATGGTAATGAAGTTTTCTTTTGTCAGGGTATCGCTGCAACCGCCTTCCGTGGTCAGGATAAGGCGAACGGTAAAACGGCCTTCGCTTGTGTAGGTATGAACAGGTGCTGCGCCGGTAGCCGTTGCCCCGTCGCCAAAGCTCCACTGGTAGCGAAGGTTGCTGCCGGCCGTACCCTTGAAATGCACCGTGGCCGGAAGGCTGCAGAAATTTTCCCTGTTAGCAGTAAAGCTGGCAACGGGTTTTGCGGTGATGAGGATCTGTTTTTCGATCGTGTCGCGGCAGCCACCATAATCCGCAACAAGCTGCACCTTATAAGTGCCAGCTTTTGCAAACTGTTTGACCAGGTTGCGGTCAGTTGATGTGGTGCCATCGCCAAAAAGCCATTGCACCGTTACGGCCGCAGGCGCCAGGCTGGTAAAAGAAACCGGTTCGCCCACACAGCCGGCTGTAGGTGCGGTAAATTCCGTTTTCCCGGTACCAATCTTAATTGTCTCTACTTTGATGATGCTGTCAACACAACCCTGTGCACTGGTCACTTTCAGGCTAACCGTATACTGGCCATTGCTGGCATAGGTATGCGTAGGATTGGCGGCGGTGCTGCTGGTGCTGTCGCCAAAATCCCAGCGATAGGTGAGCGGACCCGTGCCTGTGCTGGTATTGGTAAAACTAACTGTTGCCGGTGCCGGGCAATTACCGGGATCGGAATGTGTGAAGCCGGCCTTAACGCCGTTGCTGACAACAATCGGCTGTGGCGAAGTATAAGAGGTAACGCAGCCAAAAGAATTGGTCACCCGCAGGGTAACCACCGCATTGGCCGCTGCCGTGTACACATGCGATGGATTTTTTTCAGTAGATACTGTACCGTCGCCAAAGTCCCATTGCCATTTTACAATGGTACCGCTGCCTGCCGTGCTGTTATCGGTAAACTGTACGTTCAGCGGAAAACAGCCACCGGTTTTATCCTGGGTAAAACCGGCTTTCGGACTGGCATAAACGGTAATGAACTCTGTTTTTACCACGGTGTCCGTTCCCGAGGCATTGCTGGCAATGAGTTTTACCGTATAGGTGCCGGGATTAAAATAGGTGGCGGAAGGGTTTCGCAAAACAGAATTAACGCCATTGCCAAGGTCCCATTTCCAGTTGGTGGGATTGCCGGTGGAATTATCGGTAAAATAAACAACCAGGGGAGAACAGCCCGTGCGGGGCGTTGCGTTGAAACCAGCTTTGACCTGTGCCCCTGCAACGGCAGACAGGCAACAGAACAGGATAAGCAGCAGCGAACGACGATGGTTGAAAACCAAAGCATTCATAGGATATAAGTATTTAAGTTTTAAGGATCTTGGATACAGAACTAAGGTAACGCACCGGGTAAGAAAAACGAATGCCAAAACTGTGAAAATCCTTGGTGCTGCTGAAGATCAGGCAAAACTACGCAGCCAAAATGGTAAAAATCCTAACTTGCGCTGCTTTGCTGTTGCCGGGTTGCAGCTTGCCAAAAACATCTCACCGGTAAGGGTACATTGCTTATTTTGTCGCCAAAATGAAAACATGCGTACAGTTCAAAACATATTAGACGCCAAGGCCAAACCGTTCAACCAGGTAGCGCCGCAAACCCTCGTCATCGATGCCCTGAGTCAACTGAATTCGCTCAACCTGAGTTACCTCATCGTGATGAGCGATGAAACCTACAAAGGCATTTTTTCGGAACGCGATTATAGCCGCAAGGTGATCCTGCAGGGGCGGCACAGCAACAGCACCACCGTAGAGGAAGTGATGAGCACCGATGTTCCCCTCATCGCCCCAACCGATACCGTAGAGCAATGCATGGTACTGATGGAAGAAACCAAATCCCGCTACCTGCTGGTATTCGACAATGACGAAAAGCTGCTGGGGGTTATTACCATCCATGATATTTTGCGCCAGGTGCTCAAAGACAAATCACAGGTGTTTGACATGGACCTGGCCCAACGGCTGGTTGACGAAGATGAAAACGGCCGTATCTACTAAAGCAATGGCAAAGGCGAATAGAAAGGGACAAGCTGCCCGTTTCTGAATCCTGACCTTTCCGTTTTGACGTTCTATGATCCATTACAATCCTAAAAGCTGGTTGCAGTTTATTTTCAGCATCCACAAAACCGATACGGTTCGCAAGATGTTTCCCTTGCTGGTGGCCATGGCCGGCTATACCTGGCTGGTAGCCTACCTCGAGCTGGAATATTTCCGTCTGTCCGACCAAAGCCAGTTGAAGAACGTTTCGGTGCTGCACACCCTCCTCGGTTTTGCCATTTCCATGCTGCTTGTATTTCGTACCAACACCGCCTACGACCGGTGGTGGGAAGGCCGGCGGCAATGGGGCACCCTGGTAAATGCCAGTCGCAACTTTGCCGTAAAGCTTTCCGCCATGCTGCCACCCGGCGATGCCGACCGCCCGTTTTTTGCCCGCATGATCCCGGCTTTTGCCTTTGCCCTAAAAAAGCACTTACTCGCCGAGTCCACGGCCTGGGTACTGGATGAAAAACCACATCCTGAATTCTCCAACCTGAACCGGGACGGGCATATTCCCAACCAGGTGGCAGCCACCCTTATGGCCAGGCTGCAGGCAGCTTACCGCGACCAAAAATTAACCGGCGAACAATTGCTTTTCCTGCAGGCCGATGCCAGTGCTTTTGTAGACGTGTGTGGTGCCTGCGAACGGATCAAGAACACGCCGATACCGTATTCTTACAGCGAGTTTATCAAGAAGTTTATTTTTCTCTATGTGATCACTTTGCCCATTGGGATGGTGTTCAGCCTTGGCTATTATGCCATCCCGGTGGTAGTATTTATTTCTTACGTGCTGGGCAGCCTGGAGCTGATTGCCGAAGAAATTGAAGACCCGTTCGGACGGGATGCCAATGACCTGCCCATGCAGCGAATGTGCGAGAACATTGAGCGGAACGTGGTGGAGATCTTTGGGACTGACGTTCCGGTTGCGAAGTCTCAGAAAATATAACGCAGCCTGATGTTGCTGGTGGTGGTGGCGTTGTCGGTTACCGTTATTTTGTTTTCTTCAAACTTAGGTGCGGCAGCAAATGGAAGCTTGTTTTGCGAAGCGCCATAGCCTTCTTTGGGAATTCCCAGGAAGTTGTTGTCGAACTTGCGGTTATTGTTGGCATCGTGTATCACCATAACAGCGTAGGAACCGGGTTTCAGGTTTTCGAAAACAGCGGTGGCATTTTTGCCCGTAATCGGCACCGTTTGGCAGCTTACCGGCGTGCCGCCTTTTTCGGAGAAGGACCTGGCATTGTCGTAAACACAAACAATGCAGCTTCCTTTGTCGTTTTCAAAATTGCTGATACGGACATTGATGCGGCCCTGCGCCGAGCCGCTCTGGTAAACGAGGAGAAAGGAGAGGCCCGCTAAGAACTTTCTAATCATGATCACAACACTTAGGCAAATAGTTTGTACAAGGAAGGGGCCCGGTAAAACCATTTGGTTAGAAACAGGTAAAATGAAGGTTCAAAAAACGTTTTTTCTTTTGACATTGGTCCTGCTTTTTTCCTGCGGCAAGCAGGAAAAGGCGGAACGGAACATTGTGCAAGCCATCCAGCAAAGCGGCAAGCTGGTAACAGCCGAATATTCGCTCAGCAAAATGGTAAAGGCCCGCGACAACCAAACCTGGTACAAGATCGGAGACCGGCGCATCCTGATTTCAACAGAAGCCAGCGTAAAAGCCGGTGTTGACCTGCAAACGCTTTCTGCGGAAGATGTGGCGATCAAGGAGGAAAGCATCAGGGTTAACCTGCCGGCGGCACAGATCTTCAGCGTTTCCATTCCGCCGGAAAAGATCAGGGTGCTGTACCAGGATGTTTCTTTTTTCCGCAGCAAGTTTACCGCGGCTGAACGGGAAAGCCTGCTGCGACAGGCCGAAGCGCAGGTAAAAAGCGTAGCCGATTCGCTGGGTATTTTGCAAACGGCAGAAAAAAATGCGGCGCTGTTTATTCGTAATCTTTTAGAACAGGCGGGCTACAAAACCATCACCGTTGATTATAAAAAATGAAATGGCTGCGAAACATATTGTTGATCTTTCTGCTGGCGGTGGTGGCCTGGTGGCTTTTGGGTAAGATGGAAATCTTTCCTTCTATACGAAACCTCTTCACGCCAAAAGAAGTGGTGATTGACCAAACGCCGGTGGTGATCCGGCAGATCAAGCCCCTGGCGCAACTGGCTACCATAACGGCATACGCAGAAGTGGCGGCCGATACAACGGTACGCACCACGGTAGGCGAACGCCTGCGGGATGTGATCAACCCGTTTTCGGGGCGGGTAGCTATGGATCGTCAGCTGATTGTTGTGGGCAAGGTGGTGATTCATGCCGGGGTGAACCTGGAAAAGCTAACGCCGCAGGATGTATTTATCAGCGGCGATTCTGTCAGTATAAATTTGCCCGCCGCCGAGATACTTGATGTGATCGTAAATCCTTCGGGTACCGATATTTTTTTGGAAGAAGGCGAATGGAGCAATACGGCCGTTGTGGCCCTGAAGGAAAAGATCCGCCAAAAAGCCGAAGCCGAAGTAAAGGCCAATGGTATCCTTTTCCAGGCCGATGAACGGGCCCGTGACGTGCTGCTCAACTTTTTCCGTGCCGCTGGCTTTACGAAGATCACCATCACCAAGGCCCGGTTAGGATGAGATGGTGAGTGGTGAGTGGTCAGCGGTGAGTGAGGGGCGAGTAGTTAATAGCAAGTGGCAAGTAGCAAGAAAAGCCGCTCCGCAAATTTGTTTCCCAATAATTAATAACCAATCATCAATAACCCAATATCTCAATATCCCACTATCCTCTCTCATTCTTCACCCCACCTTAACGCTTGATTTCCGTTCTTTGCAGCCGTGCAAGGCGATACGCTTCATAATTGGCAAAAAAAGAGCAAGGAAAAGCAAAAGCTTTTCAAAAACTACTTGGCCCGTGCCGATAAAAACACGGTGCTAAAGCAGTTGCCCACCCTGCACGAAGAAGCCTTTGAAAAAGTGGATTGCCTGCAGTGTGCCGCTTGCTGCAAGAATTATTCGCCCCGCTTTAAAACGCCGGATGTGAAGCGCATCAGCAAACACCTGGGCATGAAGGAAAGCGCTTTTATTGAAACCTACCTGCGGGTGGATGAAGACGGTGACTTCGTGGTAAAAGCATCGCCCTGTCCTTTTTTGGGAAGCGATAATTTCTGTTCTATTTACGATGTGCGGCCATCCGATTGTTCCCGATTTCCCTACACCGACGAAGATGTGATCATCAAGCGGCAGAATCTTACACTAAAGAATTCCACGTTTTGCCCCATTACCTTTTATGTGCTGGACAGGTTAACGGCCGCAGCGAAATAACAATCCCATTCCCTGCATTTCAGCAGTGTTAAACATTTGGTTGTTACAAATAGAAAACCCGGAAAGCATTCCAGTTATTGGCTTTCCGGGTTTCTGTTTTATACCGTTCGCAGTCTGAACCATTCCTGCATCCTGCGTACTGCCTACTTCTCCCTATTATCAGGCGCTGGCAAGTTCTTCATAAGCTGCCGTCAGCGGCCGTTCAATTCCTTGTCCGCTCCATTCCGTTACTCCCGGTATTGATGTGTTTTTGATGAATTCTTCTTTTGACACGCCCCGCTTGATCTCAGCTTCGGCAAACCGCAACACTTTGTCGAGGTAGTCCTGGAACTTTTTCAGGTTTTCGGCAGAACCGGTTTCTTCGCCGGGGTTCAGCGAATGGCCAAATATGTAAAGCGTGTCCTTCGTTCCTTTCTTTTGCACCAGCTCCAGCACATTGATCCAGTTGCGCATATTGGCGCCGGCGCTGCGGTCCACAAAGGGGTGGCGCTTGTTAAAAAGAAGGTCGCCCATGTGCATGATGTTGGGCCCTTTAAAATGATACACCGCATCGCCGTTGGTATGACCGGCACCAAAATAATAAGCTTCGATCTTTTCATCGCCGAGTTTTAGTTCAAGCGATTTGTCGAAGGTTTTATCCGGAAACAATTGTTTGTCTACAGTGTTTTGCTTTTCAGCCGTTGCTTTTTGATTTGCCAATGAATTATGGTGCGCCACCACATGCTCCACGATGCCTTTAAAGGCAATGTTGCCCGAAGAATGATCGCCGTGGTGGTGTGTGTTCAGCAGGAAGCGAAACGGTGAGTCTTGCTGCTTTTTTATTTCTTCAATAAAGTGGGCGGAGGTATCGGGGAACTGCGAATCGATGGCGAGAATGCCGTCTTTCGAAAGCAAAAATCCGATGGTGCCGCCTCGCTCCGTAAAGATGCCAACGTTGTTGCGCAGCATTTTAATGTTGAAGGCCGTTGGCCCGAAAAACGAAGCCAGTGCTTTTTGTTGCAGGAGGAGAGCAGCACCTGCCATAAGGCCGGTATGGCGAAGAAAATTTCGTCTGTGCATGGGTCAATTTTTAATAAGGAAATGTACCATTTTTTATACCGGGAAAACAACCGGCAGGCCGCTTTGTTGCCGATAGGAGGGTGGTTTGCCTTAGGATTTTTCCTTCGCCTTTTAGATGTTGGTACAACGAGTTCTGAAATTTCAACCTTTCAGGGTAATGGCTCTTTTGTGGCCGGGGTGAGAATGCTAAAGCCGGATTCCTGTGCAGGTAACTCTTTTTGTCGTTGTAATGGCAGGCGTTTGCCATAGGTTAGTTGTCGCCAGATCCATTCCACCGGGCCATATTGAAACTGGCGCAACCACCACTTGCTGAAGAAGGCTTGCAAGGTATAAACCACTAAAACAAGGCTAAAAAGAAACACGAGTCCAAACTGCTGCCCCAGGCCAAGCCCAATGTTATAAAACAGCAAGATCCCGATAAGGGTTTGCGAAAGATAGGTGGTAAGGGCCATCCGTCCCGCACGGGCAAAAAAGGTGAGTGCTTGCGGGTACCTGGTATACAGCAAACCAATGGTGGCAGCATAAGCAAGGGCAAGCGGTACCACGCTCAAGGCATACGAAACTGTATCGGCTAAACCCCAGGCGCTGGTGAACACAGCCTTTTCGTCGTGTTCAAAATAGGCCATGGCAATGCTGAACGGAATCCCTACGCCGTAGCCCCACTGCATTGTCTTTTTTAGCAAGCGTTTGTGTTCAGCAAGGCGAGCATAGATCATTTTCCGGCCGGCAAAAAGTCCCAGTAAAAAAACACCCAATACTTTGGGCAGCCGGTTTGAATCAAAAAGGTAATAAAAGCGAAAAGTCCACCCGCTTTCCAGCCAGGCACGCCACTCCCGCCACCCGCTGTTTTCGGTGAACAAAAAGCTTCGCCAGTTTTGTTCGGTAATACCGTTCTCTGTATCAATGGCAACGCCGATCGGCTGGAGGAACTGTGCAGGAGAGGCCTGCAGCCAAAGCTTCACGATATCGATTACGATCGGAGAAAGAATCAGTGCAAAGGCCCAGATCAAAACTGTTCGATTGGTACAGTTACGAAAGAGTGGCAACAAAGCTCCCAGCACTGCATACAGCAGTAAAATGTCGCCTTCCCAAAGAAGAAAAAGGTGTGCTGCGCCGATTAGGAACAACACCAGCAAACGCCGGTAAAACAAAGCCGTTGTGTTGTGGCCCTTTTGTTCGCCACGCCGTAAAAGAATGCTGAAGCCAATGCCAAACAGGAAAGAAAAAAGCGAATAGAATTTTCCTTCCACGAAAATGATTTGCAGGTAATCGGCGATGCGATCTACAGGATAGGAAGCGAATTTTTGCTGCTGCGCTTCTTCCAGGAAACCATACCCGCTGAAGCCGTAAATGTTATTGAGAAAAATGCCAATCAGCGCAAGGCCACGCATTACATCCAGCACCTGCGCCCGCTCGGAATTTTGTATTGGCGATGAAGGCGAAACATGTTGCATTTCAAACGTAATATTACAGGTTTACGGTTTATTCCTTTGCATTCGCTGTGAATGTATTCGGCACAGGGAATCTTGCAGTCGATAGCTGAAATAATTTCCGATACAACGGAAGCATACAGGCTTGTTTTTTTCATCAATCGTTCTGATAGGCAACAAAGCTGAAACCGCCGTCTAGTTTTTCGCCATCGGATGAACTGCTGTTGAAAAACCGCACCCGGTATTTTGTTGAGCCTGCCGGCCAGTTCTCTACGTTAGGATAAGCAATATATCCGCCCTGGTATTCATTCATGGTTACGACAAGAACCGTATTGGACCCAAATTGGGGACAGTCAATTTCGTAGTCACCTCTCGCAAGCCTCACCACCGTAAAATTGGGCGTACCGGAATACGAATTAGCCATAAATTTCACCCGCCCGTAGCAAACCGGCAATAAATTTTTTGCTCCCGAAACCGTTCTTGTCATTTTTCCATTTGCCGGCAGGTTCATTCCATTTTCATCCACTACCACCTGATTGGCGCCTTGTGTCCGAACAATAAATCGTCCGGTGGTATTGGTGCTATACGTGCCTACACGAATGTCGTCGCCGCTGAGCTGAACAAATCCTTTGTCAACGCCTTCGTTCTGCAATTGCAAAGTTGGATTGGTAGCATTGATCAAGGCATTGCCGGCTACGTGCAGCCGTTCGGCTGGTTGCACCGTTCCAATACCGACGTTGCCCGCCTGCGTGATGGCCAACTGAGAGCCACCGATACCGTTTGTCGAGATACGAAAATAATCACCAAAGAACGGGCTGCTTGAATAGCCAATAAACCCCTTGTCAACATTAGCGATGGAAAATTTCAGGCCTTGATTTTCCACCGTGCTGCCCGATGCCGCCGGCATATTGAACAGCACACTGTTTTCGAACAGGCCTGTCCGTGACAGCCGTAATTGCCCGTTGGAAATGTGCAGCTTTTCTGTTGGTGTTGTGGTGCCTATGCCAACAAATCCACTGTTAGTATTGGAAATGCTGGTGCCGTTTGCTGTCCACGACGAGGCGCCGCCGGCGGCCAATTCCGTCCATGCGGTACCGTTATAAAACCAAAAGCTGGAGGTGGTGTTGTCAAAGACAAGCAAGCCTTTTACCACGTTTGCAATGGCTGTGCGCTGGGCGGAGGTCATGCGGGGAACCAGCATTCCTTTATCCGTGCTTTTGACATCCAGCATGGCACTGCTGGCCGGTGCACTGCCATCGGTTGTAATGGCAACACCTTGCTGCTGTGCGATGGCAGCAGTGGTAATCAAAAAGGAAAGAAAAAGAAGACCCGTTTTCATGGTTTATGCGTTTTAGAATTTTCTTTTTGGAATAAAAAAATCTTCAGTAAGGTGTGTTTCCGTGCCGGTTTTCTATTTCAGAGGATGCGTTGGAAATGGCTTTGTGACCATTCATAAAGGTAGCGAGGTGAATAAACAGGAGCCTACCCTGATGATGTGATGCTTTGGAAGAAAAGGTTGAGGATAAGGTTTAGGTTGAGGGTAAGGATGAAGAGTTATCGGTTATTGAGTTAGTAAGTTATTGCAGTAATTGGAAAGGGAAACTTGGTAAGCTAGTAGCTCATAGCTCATAGCTCGTGGCTCGCTGCTCACGGCTCACCGTTAATACTCAAACTTTCTCAATGCCTTCGACCGGAACCAGGTGAGTGCAACCACAAGTACCGTCATGCTGCCGCCGAAAATGACAGCCGGCACGGCGCCGCCAAAAATCCGCGCCGTAAAGCCGCTTTCAAACTGGCCCAATTCGTTGGAAGAATTGACAAACATCGAATTGACCGCACTAACGCGGCCACGCATTTCGTCGGGTGTAGTTAGTTGCAGTACGGTACTGCGAATCACTACGCTGATGCCATCGAGGGCACCGGCCAGCATCAGGGCGGCGAAAGAGATCCAGTAAATACGGCTTAGCCCAAAAAGAATGATGCAAAGCCCAAAGCCACCAATGGCCCAGAACAGCTTGTAGCCCTGTCGCCGGGTGATGGGTGCCAGCGTAATGGAAACGATCATAATGGCCGAGCCAATGTCCATGGCCGCATTGAGCCAGCCAAAACCAACCGGCCCAACCTTCAGCACCTGGTCGGCAAACTCCGGTATCAGGGCAACGGCACCGCCAAACAACACGGCAAACAGGTCAAGTGAAATGGTGCTCAGCAAGATCTTATTGTTGAAAACAAACTGCAGTCCTTCCTTTACGCTGTCCCAGGTTTTGGTGGCAAGGTTGGTTTGCACCACTGGTTTTTTAGCGATCCGCGACAGGATAAAGGTTGCTATCGCCGTCAGGCAAAAAATAACAATGAACGTTACATGGGCGCCAAAGCCTGCAATCAGAAAACCGGCGGAAGCATGACCTAAGATAGAGGCTGCCAGCCAGGAGGTGGACGAAAGCGATGCGGCAAAGCGCAGCACGTCTTTCGGCACCAATTGCGCAATGATGGCACTGGAGGTAGGACCGGCAAAAGCACGGATCACACCGGAGAAAAAAATAATGATATAAAACAGGAGCGCTGTGCTGCCCGGGCTGATGCGGGCTTGCATAAAGGGCGAGGTGACAAGGATAAGTGCCAGTACGCATAGCGCATAGGAGCCAATGCCCTTTAACAGCAAGGTGCGTTTGTCCGAACGATCAATAACATGGCCGGCATAAAGGGCCAGCGCAAACACCGGCACAAACTCCGAGAGGCCGACAATGCCAATGGAAAAAGAGCTTTTGGTAAGCTGGAACAAGTGATAAGCTACCACCGTTGCCACCATGCGGAGCGACATGGTATAGAAAAACCGGCACAGCAGAAAAAGGCGGAATTCCTTGTGGTTAAGTGGCGACAGGCTTTGCTTTTGAAACTGCATCGGTTAGCGGGTGGGGGATGAAACACTGGCCGTCGCTTCTGTTTGTGACTTTCGTTTCTTTTTGCGGTAGCGATCGTAAATAACCAGCGCCAGGTAAGACGATACAATGCCGATAACGGTTCCGGCCAGTACATCCGTAACAAAATGCTGCGCCAGGTAAACCCGCGAATAACCCACCAGGAAAGCGATCAGAGGGAAAAGGTAGACGGCAAATTTGCGCTTCACCATATAATTAAAGAGAAGTGCAAAAGTAAAAGCCGTGCTGGTATGGCCGGAAGGAAAACTGTTGCTGTAGGCATCGCGGCCTGTCATTAGGGGCACAGCACGGGCCGTGTCTTCCAGTAGTCGAAGCGGACGCGGTGTTCCTTCGAATATCACCCGTTTGCCAAAATGCGTAATAAAGGTGCAGATGATCAGGGCTGCTAATACGGCAATAAAAAAATCGCGGCGATAAAGCAGGGTGTAAAGAAAAATGGGTACCCAAATAAGGCCATCACCCAGGTAGGTAAAATAGTTGAAAAAATAGTCGGCCTGCGGCGAATGATTGCCGTTGATCATCAGGAAGGACTGGTCTTTTCCATAGATGGCAACAAAGATGCTGAGCAGCACGGCAAGCATGGTGCTGAAAAGGACTGCCGCCCGGAAATACTGATATTCTTTACTTTGCAGTTTCATAATTAAGGGAGCAAAGTTAAAATCAACAAATGAGCCAGTACCAAAAACATTATCTGATCACAGGCGGGGCGGGATTTATCGGCAGTCATCTGGTGAATGCGTTGAAAGAAGAGAAGGATCTGCTCATTACCGTTATCGACAACTTTGACCCTTTTTATCACCGGCAGATAAAATTGCTGAACACGGAAAGCTGGGAAAACTATTCCAACGTACTTCTTTTTGACCGGGATATTGTTTCGCTGACGGCTGTTGAACTGGAAAAAATCCTTCCGCAGCCCGTGGATGTGATCATTCACCTGGCGGCCAGGGCGGGTGTGCGGCCCAGCATTTCTGACCCCGTAGGCTACCAGCAAACCAACGTAGTGGGTACGCAGATGCTGCTTGATTTTGCGAGGCGAACTGGCGTGCCGCAATTTGTATTTGCTTCCAGCAGCAGCGTGTACGGCGTCAATAAAAACCTGCCCTGGACCGAAGAAGAAAAGCTGCAACCCATATCCCCTTATGCCATGACCAAACTGGCCGGAGAAATGGCCGGGCATGTGGCCAGTCACCTTACCAGTTTGCGCTTTGTGGCCCTGCGCTTTTTTACGGTATACGGTCCTGCACAGCGGCCCGACCTGGCCATTCATAAATTTATCCGCGCCATTGCGCAGGGTGAGGCCATTCCTGTTTATGGTGATGGCTCTACCAGCCGCGATTATACATTTGTGGATGATATTGTAAAAGGTATTTTGGCTGCAATCCGGTATGATGCTTCCCGTTTTGAGATCATCAACCTGGGCAACCATTATTCCATTTCGCTGAACGAATTGATTCAAACCATAGAAGAAGTGACCGGCAGAAAAGCTGTCATTAATCGCCTGCCCGAGCAGGAAGGTGATGTGCCCCATACCTATGCCGATATCAGCAAAGCACAGCGTTTGCTGCACTACCAGCCATCTACCAACATAAAAGAAGGAATTGAACGCTTTTACCAGTGGTTCTTGCAAAACAGGGAGTTGCTGCTGGTGCCTTAGAGGCAGTTCACAAGTTTACAGGTTCACGTGTTCACAAGTTGAACAGCCCATGCAGGCTATAGGAAGGAGGCGTGAAAAGTAATGATCCTTCGGTTTCACGTCTGCCGTCTCTCGTCTGACGTTTAACGTTTCCCGTCTCACGTCTCACGTCCTACACCGTTATCTCCAGCGTTTGCGGTGCTTTTTCCTTGACATGGACCTTACGTACCTGGTAGGTTTTTTTGCTTTGCGATTCGTAGTAGGTACGAACGGCTATCTCAGCCAAAATACCAATGGTAATAAGTTGTACGCCACCCAAAAGAAAAATCAGCCCAAGGATCAGGATCGGTTTACCCCAGATGTCCTGTCCCAGAATTTTTAATACAAGCAGGTAAAGGTTGATCAGCAGGCCAAGACCAAAGGAAACAAAACCAATGGGGCCAAACAGGTGCATGGGCTTTTGCATATAACGGCGGAAAAACACCATCAGCACCAGGTCCGACAACACCCGGAAGGTGCGGCCGATACCATACTTGCTTTGGCCAAAACGGCGGGGGTGGTGCTTTACATCCACCTGCGTCATCCGTGCGCCCTGGAGCTTGGCCAGCACCGGAATAAAGCGGTGCAATTCGCCGTAAAGACCCAAGTCGTCGGCAATTTCTTTGCGGAAAACTTTTAGCGTACAGCCGTAATCTTTAATGTAAACACCTGTCATGCGACGAATAATGGCATTGGCAATCTTGCTCGGTATTTTGCGCAGCAGGGCACCATCTTTCCGGTTCTTGCGGTTGCCGGCAACCACGTCCCAGTCTTCGCGTTTGAGCAGGTCCAGCATGAAAGGAATATCCGAAGGATCATTTTGCAGGTCACCGTCCAGCAGGGCCACATAGCGGCCGTTGGCGTGGTCAATGCCGGCTGTCATTGCTGTGCTCTGGCCATAATTTTTGCGGAGTTCCACCAGCATGGTGCGGTCGTCGGCATTTTCAACAATGCGCTTGCGGGTGGCATCGGAGGAGCCGTCATCCACTAAAATCACTTCATAATCAAAATCCTTCAGGGAAGCCCGAACGGTTTCCAGCAGGGGCTGGATATTGTCTTCTTCATTCATCACCGGGATGACAAGCGAAAGTTCTCTCATACAGTCGGCAAAAGTACAGCAAACGGCAATCGGCAAACGTTAAACGTGTGCAGGGGCCGGCTTCGTTCCGGAGAAGCCTGCCAGTTCTCCTTTTGCAAGGGCTGCCATATAGGTTGCCAGTCTTGTTTCGCCAACAAGGGATGCCACGGTATCGTGTTTCATCACAGCTGTAAAAAACGCCAGCTTATCGTACATGTTTTTGGAGAAAAGCTTTACCAGCGGCAAACTAGCCTGTACAAGGCCGATGGGCACTTTTCGTACTTTTTTCCGGGGATTGATCGCCTGTTGAATGATCTCGTTGATGCCGTGGCGGGTGAGCACTTCTTTGCCACCGGCTTCGATAACGGCATTGGGCTGTTGGATGGCGTCTATACAGATTTGTGCAAGATCGCCTTCGTAGATCGGGTTTGTTTGCTTGTCGCCTTTGCCCATGGTAACCAGCATTCCCTTTTTTGCCATCTGGGCCAGGTCAATAAAGGCACTGAAAAGCGCCGGGGGCTTGATGATGGCGTAGTCCAGTCCTGAAGCCTTCAGCTTTTCGGAAAACTGGTGGTGAACGGAAAAATAGTCAAGCTCGGGGTAATGTTCGGCACCAAACGCCGATATGTAAATAAATTTTTTTACCCCGCAGTTTATGGCATCAGTAAGAATGTTGCTGTTCGTATCCAGGTCAATTTGCCGGAAGCTGGCCTTGCTGTACTCATTGGGCGAAACAGATTTGCCCAAGGCAGAAATAACTATGTCAAAACCTTGGCAGGTACCCGCCGGCAAATAGGCGTTGCCAACATCGCAAACCACCACGTTAGCTGTTACGTCTTTTAATACAGTTTTTCTTTTTTCGTTGCGCACGACAGCGGTGACGGTAAAGCCACGTTTTACTGCTGATTTTGCGATTTGCCGGCCCAGGTTACCGGTGGCGCCAAAAAGAAGAATGTTTTGCATACTGAAAGCTAAAAACAATGATGGCGGCTGCAAAGTGCATCTTTTTCAGAAAGGCAAAATCAGCGTATGAACTGCATAAAAAAAGGCTGCCCGACGGCAGCCTTTTTCCAGTGATAAAATTGTTTAGAACCGGTAACCAAGCGACAGTCCAAAGCCCGTATTGCGGAAGCGGGTTTGGTCGTTGACAGAAGAATTATCCGGTACATCGGGGTTGATGTCTTTCAGTCCCAATTGTGCTTTCAGGTTTACCGAAAGCTTGTTGGCAAATTCGTACCCGGCCAAAAAGTTGGCACCGGCATCGGACCTGCGGAGCTGCACCGTGGTCAGCGGCAGCGAAGGATCGTATTCGTCCTTGAATTCAACATCGGCAGAAGCACCGTTAGCGCTTTTTACCTTACCGCCAATACCAAAGCCCAGGTAAGGACCAAAGCCCAGTACCAGGTTGCCGCTTCCCAGGATCGGCTTGTACACAAAGTTCACCGGGATGTCAATGTAGTTCAGGGTTGTTTTGATGTCGTTGCCGGTCTCGGTACCTTTTTGCGTAAAGTCCACGCCGGGCTGCACATAAAACCCACTACCCAGCGGAACGGCGACGTTCACACCAGCGCTAAAGCCTGTTTTCAATTTATTGTCAAGGTCAGCGCCCAATGCGTTTTTACCGTTGATGTTAAACATGTTTACACCGGCGTGAATGCCAAAGGTTGTTCCATCGGTACGTACCATGGATACGGTTGTCTGTTGTGCCACTGCACCAAAAACCAATGCGCATCCAGCGCATGCTGTCAAAATGATCTTCTTCATAGATTATGCCTGTTTAAATAAGATGAAAAGTTGCTAGAAGGAGCTTACTGCGCCTTTTTGTAAGAAATGTGAATGCTTATTGTCCCGCCTCACGCTTGGCTTCCTGCTTCATTTTTTCGTTAGCAGTGATCACAAACTCCACACGACGGTTGTTGGCACGGCCTTCGTCTGTGTCGTTGGTGGCAATGGGATCACTTTCACCCATGCCTTTTGCTTTGAGACGGCTGGTTGTAATGTTGTGATTACGCAGGTAAGTCAATACGGCTTGGGCCCTACGTTCTGACAATCCCTGGTTGTAAGCATCAGTGCCCTTGCTGTCGGTGTGGCCAATCACGGTAATGTCTGTGTCGGGATATCGATTCAGGATGGTCACCAGTTTGTCGAGGTTGGCCTGTGCACTGCTGCCGAGGCTTTCGCTGTCAAAGCCAAACAGCACCTGGTCTTTAAATTTCACCACAATGCCTTCTTCTTCGCGGCGCACTTCGGCATCACCCAAAACTTTTTCCATTTCCTCGGCCTGCTTGTCCATTTTCCGGCCAATGACGGCTCCAGTTGCACCACCCACAGCGGCACCAATAACAGCACCCATGGCGGTATTACCGGAAGCTTTTCCAATTACGGCACCAATGGCGCCACCACCGGCGGCACCAATCACGGCACCTTTCTGGGTACGGTTTGCGGTTTTACAACCGGCAAATAACAAGGCAGCAAAAACAGTCAGCAGTGTTGCAAGTTTAATTTGTTTCATAGTACTTCATTTGTGCTCTGTTTTTTCAAACACTGTACCATGCCACCGTTTGTAAGGTCTTGTTAAACAGAACTTTAAGAAACCATTAAGAGAATGTGTACAATAAGGTCATAAAAGAGGATGCGGCCTGTGTTTTGAGTTGATTTGCCACAATAACGGTACTGCTTATGGGCAGTACTTCTAACAAGAAACTGTTTTCAACGAGATAAAAACCGGGTAATGGGAGTATACGAAACAAAGGTGTGTCATTTCTTACCCTTACTTGTTATCGCGTATGCGATAACCGTGATTGGAATAGCATTAATAAAAAAAGGTCCCGGCAATGCGGGACCTTTTTGTGGTTCAGGAACATAGGTTATTGTTTTTGCGAGGCTGGCAGCGTTGAAGTTGGCTCAGCATCGGCTTTCACGCCGTTGTATTGCCAAACTTTCGTTTTCTTGGAATTGATGGTTAAAACTGAGGTTGGGTCGGCATCGTTATAGGCTTTTCCTAATACGATGGACAATTCATTTGTTTCGGGGTTGAAGTACAGGATGCCTTCTGCAATGGACTGGCCACTTTCAGATTTCTGGGCCGGTACTTTATAGGTGGCCGGTGATTTTTTCATCAAGGCTTTAAAGCGTCCCTGGGGCAAGCCATCTACCCACACGATTCCTTTGTTGGTTTCATCCAGCATCAGCGTTACATCTGCAGTGGAAGTACCGCTGGCTTTATAGTTACCCAGGGCAGGAAACACATGCGAAGACGTAAGCGTTTCTGTTGTCAGTCCCTGCAGTCGCTGCGGGTTGGTAACATAGGCATTGCCAACACTGCTGTCTACATAGGTAACCGTTGCTGTATCATGCTCTGGTTGTGAAGGAACCGGTGCAGGGCTTGTTTGCGCTATGGCTGCTGTAGCCAGGAAAAAGGTTGTAGCGAATAAGAAAACGTTTTTCATATCTGCGGTTTTTTGTGTTGTGAATGGTGTTTCGCCCATCTTACATAAAACTGTGCCAGAAACGAACGAAAGGTTAAAATCGGAGAAATATTTTTTGCTAAGAACTTTCGCAAACGCTGCCGCCAAACCCTTTCCTATCTTCGCTCACCCTGATGGGAAAGGTCTGAATGAAAAAAACAAAACCGCCAGTCAATGGCATTCCGGAAGAAGAATTTATCGAGGTATTTGGCGCCAAGGAGCATAACCTGAAGAACGTTGATATCTCGATACCAAAAAATAAATTGGTGGTGATAACAGGCATCAGTGGCAGCGGCAAAAGCTCCCTGGCCTTTGACACCATTTTTGCCGAAGGGCAGCGCCGTTACATGGAAACCTTTGGCGCCTATGCGCGGCAGTTCATTGGCGAGATGGAGCGTCCCGATGTGGACAAGATCACCGGGCTTTCGCCGGTTATTTCCATTGAGCAAAAAACCACCAACAAAAACCCGCGGTCTACGGTTGGTACCGTCACAGAAATCTACGATTTCCTGCGCCTGCTATATGCAAGGGCCAGCGAAGCCTATTCGTACAACACGGGAAAAAAAATGGTGCGCTGGAGCGAAGACGAGATCGTGAACAACATCATGCAGCGCTTTGACGGGGCGAAGATCTCGCTGTTGGCACCCCTGGTGCGAGGCCGTAAAGGACATTACCGCGAGTTGTTTGAAGAAGTGCGCAAGAAAGGTTTTTTGAAAGTGCGAGTAGATGGCGAGATAAAGGACCTGGCGCCGAAGATGCAGGTCGATCGCTACAAGATTCATGATATTGAACTGGTGGTGGACCGCCTGAAAGTAACAAAGGATATGCGTACCCGCATCAGTCAAAGCGTGCAGCAATCGCTCAAACTTGGCAAAGACCTGATGTTTGTTGTAGCGGCCCCCTCTGACTCCCCCGGTGGGGGAGAACCCGACACACAGCCCACGCCTAAGCAAAAGACTGCAAAAAAAGCAGCAGTGTCGAAAAGCGGGGTTGGTGAAGAGGTCACTCCCCCACCGGGGGAGCAGGTGGGGGCCGAGGCCACCTATTCCCGTGCGCTTATGTGCGAAGACACCGGTCTTTCATATGAAGAGCCTTCGCCCAATTCGTTTTCGTTCAACTCGCCTTATGGTGCCTGTCCCACCTGTAAAGGGTTAGGACAGGTGTACACGGTTGATATGGAAGCCATCATTCCCGATGACAACCTTAGCATCAACGATGGCGGCATTGCGCCCCTGGGTGGCGAACGCGAAGCGTATATTTTCCGGCAGGTACAACAGCTTTCAAAGAAAGAAAAATTCAGCCTGGACAAACCACTGAAAGACCTGCCCGAAAAAGCCCTGAACCTTGTGCTTTATGGTAAAGCAGAAGGCATCAGCAGCGAAGAGTTGCAGTACAACGATGACGAGATTGACACGTCCGTGTACAATGGCGAGTTTGAAGGGGTAGTGAACCAGGTGAAACGTTGGTTTGCCACCAGTACGTCGGAAGCCATTCAGCGCTGGGCCGAAGGATTTATGGAATTGACTACCTGCAAAACCTGCAACGGTACCCGCCTGAAAAAAGAAAGCCTTTGGTTTAAAGTAGCAGAGAAAAACATTGCAGAACTCAGCAACATGGACCTTACGGAAATGCAGCAATGGTTTACCGGTATTGAAGAGCGGATGAGCGCCAAGCAAAACGTAATTGCCAAAGAGATCAACAAAGAGATCCGCGATCGCCTGCAGTTCCTGCTGGATGTTGGCTTGACCTATCTATCGCTCAACAGGCCAACCCGAACCCTCAGCGGCGGCGAATCGCAACGGATACGGCTGGCTACGCAGATCGGTTCGCAATTGCAGGGCATTACCTATGTGCTGGATGAACCTTCTATTGGCCTGCACCAACGCGATAACCATCGCCTGATTACCGCATTAAAAAACCTCCGCGACATTGGTAACTCGGTGTTGGTGGTAGAACACGATAAAGACATTATGCTGGCCTCGGATCACCTGATCGACGTGGGCCCAAAAGCCGGTTACCATGGTGGTCGCATTATGGCCCAGGGAACGCCGCAGGAAGTATTGAAAAAAGACACGCTGACGGCACATTTCTTAAACGGTGAACGGGAGATCGCTGTGCCCGCAGAACGCCGCAAAGGCTCCGGAAAATTTATCGAGATCAAAGGCGCCAGTGGGCACAACCTGAAAAATGTTAGCGCTAAATTTCCGTTGGGCAAACTAACGGTGGTGACGGGTGTTAGTGGCAGTGGCAAATCAACGCTGATCAACGAAACCTTGTACCCCTTGCTGTCCACGCATTGCTACAACAGTAAGATGACACCCATGCCGCACAAGTCGGTAAAAGGACTGGATGAAATTGACAAAGTGATCGAGATCGACCAGTCGCCCATTGGCCGAACGCCGCGCAGCAACCCGGCAACCTATTGTGGTTTTTTTACCGAGATCAGAACGCTGTTCGCATCCATCCCTGAAGCAAAAATTCGTGGCTATAATGCCGGTCGTTTTTCGTTCAATGTAAAAGTGGGCCGTTGTGATATGTGCGAAGGCAGCGGCTTGCGCACCATCGAAATGAATTTCCTTCCCGATGTTTATGTGCATTGCGAAAAATGCAACGGCAAACGTTACAACCGCGAAACGCTGGAGATCCGTTACAAAGGCAAATCCATTTCCGATGTACTGGACATGACTGTAGAAGAAGCCGTTGAATTTTTTCAGCCGATTCACTTCCTTCACCGCAAGATAAAAGTGTTGGCAGATGTTGGATTGGGATACATTACTTTGGGTCAATCGGCCGTAACCCTCAGTGGTGGCGAAGCACAAAGGGTGAAGCTGGCAACGGAGCTGGCCAAGCGGGATACCGGTAAAACATTTTACATTTTGGATGAGCCAACAACAGGGCTTCACTTTGAAGACATCCATCACCTGCTGGAGGTGCTGAACAAACTTGTTGACCGTGGCAATACAGTGCTGGTGATTGAACACAACATGGATGTGATTAAAGTGGCCGATCATATCATTGACCTTGGCCCTGAAGGCGGTTCCGGCGGCGGCAGAATTTTGTTTGAAGGCACACCGGAAGATTTGCTGAAAGTGAAAGAAAGCTTCACCGGGCAGTTTTTGAAAGAGGAACTGAAAGGAGTGGCGAGTGGTAAATAGCGAGTAGCGAGTAGCCTCTTCCTGCGGATGGCTTTATAAAACAAAACCTCTCTGTAAATCAGAGAGGTTTTGTTTTATAAGATTTGTTGAACGGAATGGCTACTTGCTCCTCGCCACTGACTACTCACTTGATATTATACGTTACTCCTTCCAGCGCTAATTCCGTGTTAGGAAACACTTCCCTTGCTTCTTCGGCAAAAGGATCGAGAAGGCTGTACTTGGAAGAAAAGTGACCGATGAGCAGTTTGCCCACAGCCGCTTTTTGTGCGATGGTTGCCGCCTGCTTGGTGGTGCTGTGAAAACGTTCGGTTGCCTTTTCGCGAAGGCTATCCAGGTAAGTTGTTTCGTGGTAAATGGCATCCGCTCCCTGGATATAAGGAATAATGCTTTCATCGTATTTCGTGTCGGCGCAATACGCGTATTTTTTTGGTTTTTCCGGTGCGGTTGTTACCTCGCTGTTTCGTATTATTGTTCCATCAGGGCTGGTGTAATCCATTCCATTTTGCAGGTTGCTGTAAAAGCTGATGGGAATACCGGCTTCCTGCACTTTGTCGATCAGCAGTTTTCGGCGTCCTTCTTTTTCTTCAAACAAAAAACCAAAGCACTCAATGCGGTGGGCCGTGCGAAAGCAGGATATCCTGATCTTTTCATTGTCTACCAAAACACCCGGTTCGGTAAGGGTATGAAAATGCAGGGGATAAAAAAGTGTGTTGTCGGCCACCTTCAGTTGCATTTCAATGATCTGCTGCAGCGGTGCCGGTGCAAATACATGCAGGTCTTGCTGGTGGGAGAGAAGCGAGAACGTATTGAGCAGGCCAACCAATCCAAAATAATGGTCGCCGTGCAAGTGCGAAATAAAGATGTGCGTGATCTTGCTGCGGCGTATCCTGTATTTGATCATCTGGATCTGGGTGCCCTCACCGCAATCCACCAAATAGTTTGTGCCATCGTGCGACACCACCTGGCTTGTGGGATGCCGTTCAAAAGCAGGAACAGCCGAGTTATTTCCAAGGATCGTTACCGATAACATGTTGGCAAGTTAAGTTGATAGGTTGAGAAGTGGATAGGTTTGTAGGTTGATATGTTGATTGGTTTATAGGTTGATAGGTTAATAGGTTTAAGAGTGCGGTTATTTTTGGGTAGCGACTGGTTTATGAAAATTGCTGCAGTGTATTACGGATAGAAGGAAGGTAGCTGGTTCCGAAAAGATAAAGATGGATGAGCAGGGGATAAATGTTACAAACCGTCCATTGCTCCTTGTAATTCGATGGTAAGGGGTAATGGTAATGGTAAGCTTCATAAAACGATTGCTGAAAGCCACCGAACAAGGTTGTCATGGCCATGTCCACCGAGCGATGACCGTAATAGACGGCAGGATCGATCAGCACCGGCTCAAAATCTTCCGTACACAGAAAATTACCGCTCCACAGATCACCATGCAACAGCGAAGGCTCTTCTTTATTGAAGATATTTGGAAGCTTTGTTGCCAGGTTTTCCAGCAAACTGCAATCCTTGCTGCTTAACAGGTTGTTTGCGCTGCACTTCTTCATCAAAGGGAAAAGACGATTCTCCATAAAGAAAGAGCACCACTTATCATGCTGGTTGTTTTGTTGCGGTACACTGCCCATGTAGTTATCTTCGGCTAAGCCAAACCCATTACCGGTTACGCTGTGCAATGCAGCCAGTCGTTCACCAAAGGTTTTCCAAAAGCTTTCGTTCGGTATGCCCGGTTCTATCCATTCGAGCAGGAGAAACTGGAAGCCTTCCATTTCAAAGCAATCAATTACCTGCGGTGTTTTTTGGTTGCCCGTTTGCGCAAGCAAAGAAAGACCTGCTTTTTCGGTTTGAAATAAATGGGGAAATTTTGTAGCAGAATTGATCTTGCAAAAGACCGATTGGTTGGCAACAGAAATGCGGTAGGTGTCGTTAATGCTTCCGCCACCAACCAACGAGAAATTTATCTTCCCGGTAAAAGAAAAATGCGTTGTTAGTTTTTGCGCAATGACTGTTTGTAAGGCTGGTGAAGGGTTCATTGCTGCCGAATAGGATTACAGAACGTAAAAGAGTGCGACGCAAGAGAAGCTAAATAGTAGTAGCGGCCCATGGCTCATTATCCAAATCCTATCCAAAGAGTTGAAATAAGATAAGAAAAATAATAAGAAGTACTGAGGCCGCAAACGCTGTGAAAACAAAATTTCTTACGTATTTCATACTTAATCCATTACCTAACAGGAATCGTGGTTCAGAAGTCTTCATCCTCATCGCCTAACAGTTCTCTTTCAATCTCTTCCATTTGCACAATGTCGCCGGCTTCGCTTTCGGTAGGCGTAACATTCATGAGTTCAAGCAAATCAATGTTGTCTAAAAAATCTTCCACCTTGTCAGTTAATTCGCAAACAACAAAAGAGGCACCTTCATCGTAGAATTTCTGTTGGGTACGAACGATTTTTTCAGCCGCTTCCTCTTGCATAGTTTTAACACCAGCCATGTTGAGCACAACATTTCTCACCTTACCTTTAAGTAGTTCTTGCAACTGAAGGTTCAGGTCACCTGCCATAGTAGCAGACATCTCCGGGGTTTCTACCCTAATGACATGAAATCTTTCTTTGGTATCAGTTTTGACTTCCATAGTATCTTACTCAGGCAAAGAAACGTGCCGGACGTTGCTCAAAAATATTTTTTATTATTGTACAAAGCATATAGGAGACTAAAATGGATAATAATTTTTCCTCACAAGTAAAAGAGATCATCTCGTTCAGCCGGGAGGAAGCATTGCGTTTAGGCAATGACTTTATCGGTACGGAACATTTATTGCTAGGTCTCATTCGTGAGGGTGACAATACGGCGATTCGGATTCTGAAAAGCTTTAACGTTGACCTGTACGAATTACGCAAGGAAGTTGAATTGGCTGTAAAAGACAAGACCGGGAAGAACATCGCCAACATCAATAGCCTGCCACTGACCAAGCAGGCCGAAAAAGTGATTCGTGTAACCGTGCTCGAAGCAAAGGCCCTGAAAAGCCCAACTGTAGAAACCGAGCACCTGATGCTGTCCATCCTCAAGAACAAGGAAAATATTGCTACACAAATCTTAAATCAATTTGACGTGGATTACGACATCTTCAGACAGGAACTGGGCATGGTAAAATCAAACGATACCCGTGCCGAATACCAGGAAGAAAACGACGACGATTTTGACGAGGAGAAAAAATACTCCGGTTCCAAATCGCGTCAGCAGGGTGCTGCCAAAAGCAAAACCCCGGTGCTGGACAATTTCGGCCGCGACATTACCAAGCTTGCCGAGACAGGACAGCTCGATCCTATCATTGGCCGCGAAAAAGAGATCGAAAGAGTATCGCAGATCCTTTCCCGCCGCAAAAAGAACAACCCCATCCTGATTGGTGAGCCCGGTGTGGGTAAAACCGCTATCGTGGAAGGTTTGGCCCTGCGCATTGTGCAGCGCAAAGTTTCCAGGGTGTTGTTCGACAAGCGGGTGATCTCGCTTGACCTGGCAGCCCTTGTTGCGGGTACAAAGTACCGTGGCCAGTTTGAAGAGCGGATGAAAGCTATCATGAACGAGCTGGAAAAGAACCGTGACGTGATTCTTTTCATCGATGAGATCCACACCATCGTTGGTGCGGGTGGCGCTTCCGGTTCGCTGGATGCTTCCAACATCTTTAAACCGGCACTTGCCCGTGGCGAACTCCAGTGCATCGGTGCCTCCACGCTGGATGAATACCGTATGTATATCGAAAAAGATGGCGCCCTTGATCGTCGTTTCCAAAAAGTAATGATTGATCCGCCATCGGTTGACGATACCATACAGATCCTGAACAACATCAAGCCGAAATACGAAGAATATCACAACGTAGAATACGACCAGGAAGCGATTGATGCCTGCGTGAAGCTGAGCGACCGTTACATTACGGATCGCCTGTTGCCAGACAAGGCCATTGACGTGATGGATGAAGTAGGCGCAAGGGTCCACCTGAAGAACATCAACGTGCCGCAGAATATCCTTGACCTGGAGAAGAAGATTGAAGATATCAAGAGTGAAAAGAACAGGGTGGTAAAAAGCCAGAAGTTTGAAGAGGCGGCCGCCTTACGGGATACGGAAAAGCGTTTGGGTGAAGAATTAGAGAAAGCAAAAGCGCAGTGGGAAGAAGAAAGCAAGCACAAGCGTTACCCGATTGGTGAAGAAGAGATCGCTGAAGTGATCAGCATGATGACGGGTATTCCTGTTCGCCGGATGGTGGAAGCAGAAACAGAGAAGCTGCGCAAGATGAGCGATGAGATGAAAGGTATGGTGGTAGGCCAGGACGAAGCCATTTTGAAAGTAGTAAAAGCGATCCAGCGTAACCGTGTTGGCTTGAAAGATCCAAAGAAGCCCATTGGTACGTTCATCTTCTTAGGCCCGACCGGTGTGGGTAAAACAGAGTTGGCAAGAGCGCTGGCCCGTCATATGTTCGACAGTGAGGATGCGTTGATTCGCATTGATATGTCGGAGTACATGGAGAAGTTCACTGTATCTCGTTTGATTGGTGCGCCTCCGGGATATGTAGGATACGAAGAAGGTGGACAGTTGACAGAACGTGTTCGGCGCAAGCCTTACAGTGTGATCCTGCTGGACGAGATCGAAAAAGCACACCCGGATATTTACAACATCCTGTTGCAGGTGCTGGACGATGGCCAGTTGACCGATGGTTTAGGCCGTAAGGTTGACTTTAAAAATACGCTCATCATCATGACCTCGAACATTGGTGTGCGGCAGTTGAAAGACTTTGGTGCCGGTGTTGGTTTTGCCACACAGTCCAAAGTGCAGAACCAGGATGAGGCCAATAAGGCGGTGATTGAAAAAGCGCTGAAGCGCACCTTCTCACCGGAGTTCCTCAACCGTATCGATGATGTGATCATCTTCAACTCGCTGTCGAAAGAAAATATCTTCGAGATCATCGACATCCTGATGAAGAATGTACTGAAGCGACTGAACAATCTTGGCTTTAACCTGGAATTGACCGAGGATGCGAAAAGCTTCCTGGCCGACAAAGGTTACGACCAGCAGTTTGGTGCCCGTCCGCTGCACAGGGCCATCCAGAAATACCTGGAAGATCCGCTGGCGGAAGAGATTCTGAACATGAACATTAAGGCCGGCGATGTGTTGAAAGCCGACCTGGATAAGGAGAACAGCAAGCTGGTGTTCAGCATTCGATCTGAAGTGGAACAAGAGTCAAAAGCATAATGACCGGAACGTATAACCGAAAACCGTTGGGAGACCAACGGTTTTTTTTATTTCTAATTGGTGATGGAGCCAGATGATGATGCGATAAGCAGGCTGCCTCAACAGCCGGTTTTTTGTTTGCCGGATTTATACTTTGCGGATTAGGTTTTCCTCGTCATTTTTGCAACATAGACATGCTATGAAAAAAATTATTATCACCATTGATGGCTGGTCGTCCTGTGGGAAAAGCACGCTGGCAAAACAGTTGGCGAAAGAGCTGAATTATGTGTACGTGGACAGTGGCGCAATGTACCGGGCCATTACGCTTTATTTTTTGCGTAACCATGTCGACTGGACGGACACAAAGGAAGTAGAGAAAGCCCTGAAGCAGATATCGCTGCAGTTTACATACAACGAGGATGCACAGCAGTCGGAGATCTATCTCAATGGCGAGAACGTAGAATATGTAATCAGGGACCTGGTGGTAGCGGAAAAAGTAAGTGATGTTGCCGCCATCAAAGAAGTACGCGATTTTGCCGTAGCACAGCAAAAGAAAATGGGCCGGCACCGCGGGATCGTAATGGACGGTCGGGATATTGGAACGGTTGTTTTTCCGGATGCGGAGCTTAAGATATTTATGACAGCCGACAACGCCGTAAGGGTTCAGCGCAGGTTTAAAGAAATGATCGAAAAGAACCCGGCAACGACCATGGAAGAAGTAAAGGCCAACCTGGAGATGCGGGATTATATCGATTCGCACCGCGAAGTAAGCCCTTTGCGCAAAGCCGATGATGCCCGCATATTAGACAATACCAATCTTACCGAAAAAGAACAGTTTCAAAAAGCGCTGAAATGGGCGCAGCAATTAAAGCTGGTTCCTTCGTCGTAAAGCTTTACTGGTAGCCATTTTCCTGACGAAATAATTGACGTGTTGTTGCTGTTCGAATACTTATCAGCAACAACACGTTTTTGTTTTAATAACCATTGTTGATAAAAGGCGCAAAAAATAATCCGCCTGCCCTTTGCATTTTTAAAACGGCCACATTACATTTGTCGCATCCGCATCTCCTTTACCGTATTCCTTTGAAACAAACCGCACACAATCCTTTCTTACGTAAACCGTACCTTTTATCCTTAGCCACATACTGTTTTTATCCTTACGAGTAATCGTATGGCCATCCGTCATCCTATCAATGATCAGCCTATCCTGTCTGCGAACAACCCTTGTGTCGTTTCCTTAAACCAACAACCATAAATAGTTGTCTGTTCCCTTGCGTCTGCATTGAGCACACATGTCCTAATACCTAATCACCGGCGCAAACGTTCTGCGCCCTGACGTTGAGATCGTACCCTGTTCAGTTCCTGTTTGAAAAAGGGGACTGACAGTTGAAAATGTAATAAAGAGGCGATAGTTTACGATTGATTCGTGAAACACGAGGTGGCTTTCTAGCCGCCTCTCTTTTTTTGGTAGTATCGATGGCGACAAGTTTCAAAATGTCTCGTTATCATTAAATGTTTGTGTGAATTAAACAGCTTCTTTATAGTAAGTGTGACAGGCTAAACGTTCATTGTTTTTAATGCATAAAAAAAGACCGGTTATCAACCGGTCTTTTTTGTTCACTGCATACTATCGAATGCATTAGCGTTTGCGTTGCTGGCGTTCCTGCACCTGCTTTTGCTGCTCCTGCATTTGTTCCAGCCGCTCCTGCCATTTTGATTTGGTCTTTGGCTTTTTACGGTTCTCCTCAATTTTTGCAAGGATCTTATCGTGGTTGATAATGTAGTTCTGGATAATGAACTGCAGCACCAGCGTAATGATATTCGATACGGTATAATACCAGGTTAGGCCAGATGGCAGCTTGTTAAACACAAACAGGAGAACGATCGGGAAAAAATACGGCATGTACTTTAGTACCGGGTTGCCCTGGTCGGGAGTAGAGGCCATGGCGTACAGGGAAATAAGGAAAGAGGTAACTACGGCGGTAATGGTGAACAGGCTCACATGATCGCCATACAGCGGAATGGTGAATGGCAACTGCAGAACCGAGTCGTACTGCGACAGGTCATCCGCCCACAAAAAGCCTTGTCCACGCAGGGCAACATTGGAATTGAAAAAGCTATAAAGGGCAAAGAAGATCGGGATCTGCAGGAGCGCCGGTACACAGCCACCAAGAGGGTTCACACCCGCTTCTCGAAACAGCTTCATTTGCTCCATGCTCATCGCTTGCTGGTCGCCGCCTGTTTTTACTTTCAATTGCTCAATCTCCGGACGCAGCACTTTCATTTTTGCGCCACTGAGGTAGCTGCTATAGGTAAGCGGTGAAATTACGAGGCGAATCAGGAGCGTCAGCATCAGGATAACGATGCCGTAATTGTTGGTAAACTGGTCAAAGAAATTAAAGGCCGGCAATACAATAAAGCGGTTGATGTATTTTACAAAAGCAAAAATTCCGCTTCCCAGGTCCACCATGTCCTCCATGTCATTGTTGTACTGCTTCAGCGTAGAGTAATCATTAGGACCAAAATAAATAGCAAGCGGAATGGCGGCGGAGCCTGTGCCCTGCACCGGAGCCTGCATGTTGGCCGTTGCTTTTACCACCATATTGCTTTTGTCGGTTGGTGCAGACCAAATAACATTGCCGCTGCTAAAGCCTTCTTTTGCCAACAGCGTAGCATTGAAGAACTGCTGCTTTACGGCAACCCAGTTAACCTTGCCATTAAACTCCTTGCTGCCACCGCCCGCCGCAATGTGATCGTCAAAATCGCCATCAAAGAAGTAGCCAACTTTCGACTGGCCTCTTTCATATTCGAGGTCTTTTTGCTGCTGTACGGCACTGTTTTGCCAGGTCAGGTTCAGCACATTGGCCCCCAATACCTGCTGCACGCCATTGATCAATATGGTAAAGTCAACCATGTAATTGTTTGGCTTTACTACAAAACGGTGCACAATTTCCTGGCCTTCGGAAGAACGGGTGCTGTAGCTGATGACCGTGCTGTCGGGTGTTTCTTTTTTCTCTGTAAGGGTAAAATAAATCTGGTCGATAGCTGCGGGACGGTTAGGCCCTGCAGAAATATTATAGGTGATCTTATCAAAATCCGTAGCCGCCATTTTTACAAAGCTGCTATCGGGGTTGTTGAATTTTTTCAGTTCTACCGCTTTGATCTGGCCGCCTTTGTTGGTAAAAACAACATTAAGTAGGTCCGTGGCTACCGGCGTGGTGGTTTCGGTACCGTCCAGTGCAAGTTGAAAACCGGCGCTGTCAGCAGCCGTGCGTACAACAGGAGCAGCCGTAGCTGATGCAGGCGTGCTCTTGTAATTGGCGATGGAGTCCTGCGCTCTTTTGGTGCTGTCCTGCACACGCTTTAGTTCGTCCTGCTTTTTCTTTTCGGCTAAGTAAACACCTTGTTCTTTGTTGTTGTAGTAGAAATAGCCAAAAAACAAAATGGCCAAAACAATAAAACCAATGACGGTATTGCGGTCAAAATTCATTCTATCCTTGTTTAAAGGCCGCAAAGATAGCAGTTGGGCGCCAGTTTTGGGGGAAGCCGCCGGTGAGCCCGGCTTCTAAACAGGAGTTTGCGGGGTTTTAAGAAGAAATTGGGAAAGTCATTTAAACACGAATTTTTGCACGAATTACACGAACAGCATCTTTCGGTAACCTTTCCTTCCCTTACAAATGCCTTAAAGCAGGTAGGTAAAGGGCGGAAAACGCTTCATCATTTGGAAACCACTATTTACCTGTTTAGCCATTCAAAAACCTCTTGCGCTGTCGACAAACAATTCGTGCAAAAATTCGTGTTTAACCATTTACAATTTCCCCGCCATTCGGGTGTAGCACCTGCCCGTTGAAATAAGAGCCGTCTTCCGAAGCCAGAAAAAGATAGCTCGTGGCCACTTCAACCGGCTCACCGGCCCGGCCCATGGGCACATCAGACCCAAATTCTTTTACCTTTTTAGCATCGAAAGAGCCCACAATAAGTGGTGTCCAGATGGGACCTGGTGCCACAGCGTTTACCCTGATCTGTTTATCTTTTAACTGGGCGCTGAGGCTGCGGGTAAACGTGACAATAGCGCCTTTGGTTGCCGAATAATCGAGCAGGGAAGGGCTGCCGCGATAAGCTGTTACCGAGGTGGTATTGATAATGGAAGCGCCTTTTTTCAGGTGCTTCAGTGCATATTTGGTAAACCAGAACAGCGAGAAGAAATTGGTCTCGAACGTGGACAGCAACTGTTTTGTACTGATGTCTTCAATGGATTCCTGTTCGGTTTGCGTGGCCGCATTGTTCACCAGGATGTCAAGCCCACCAAGCCCTTTTACGGCAGCCGCCACGGCCTTTTTGCAGAATGCTTCCTCCCTGATATTCCCCGGCAGGAGGATGCATTTCTGTCCATACGCTTCAACGTCTTTTTTTACCGCTTCTGCATCCTGGTGTTCATTCATGTAAACGATGGCCACATCGGCACCTTCCTGTGCAAAGAGCCGGGCCGTGGCGCCACCGATTCCGCTGTCGCCGCCTGTGATCAGGGCTTTTTTCCCTTCCAGTTTTTTTCTTTTTTCTGTGCGTTCGGTTACCGGTTTTGGTTTCATTTTCTTTTCTATACCGGGCAGACTTTGCTCCTGTGGCGGCCGTAGGGTTTTGGGGGCTTTTCCTTTTTGCATAAAAAATAAAAATTTATAACGGCAGCTAAAATTTTTATACCATCGTATTGGTGTTACCCTTATTTTTGCTGCCGCTTCGGCAATGGGGGACTAGCTCAGCTGGCTAGAGCGCTTGCATGGCATGCAAGAGGTCATCGGTTCGACTCCGTTGTCCTCCACTGAAAATCAAAAGAAAAAACCCTTTCAGTATTGAACTGAAAGGGTTTTCTTTTGATGCATTTTCATGTGGTAAAACTGCACAACGCTTTATTTAGAGACCTTTTTTCCTTCCCCAAAAAGCAGTAGCTATTTCAGTCCTCAGAGTTCATTTGCGCATGAACTCAAAATTCTAATCACAGCTTGTTCTAAAACTATAACCTGATAAATAGAAAACTATCACTATTTGTATAGCGGTGACTAGCATACGAATATTAGGATTAATGACAATATTTTTTGCGGATTTATTTGCGGAACCTATATTTACCCCTACCGAAGCTCATGTATAATACAAAGCAGGAGATTCTTTTTTCGGTTTGATCCGTTCTCTACTCCTACGAAATTTCCGTAAACTGTTGCTTGCTATTTCACAATATCCGTGAGGCCTTGTTTCGACAAGAAGTGGTCTATTCTTAACTATTATAGAAATTCAAAACGCCTCGATTTAAACAAGCAACGCCATGAGACGATTCATCCTCCTTACCGTAACAACCGTATTATTTGTATCTGCCTGTAAAAAGGAAGATCAGCCCTCTGAAGCTGACAACGCCATAAAAAGCGAGCTGACATTGGAATTTGACAATGTAGCCGGCAACCAGCAACTGGCACTGAATTCCGGTAATTATACCAATGGGGCTGGAGAACGATTCAATGTTACTTTTCTGCAGTATTATATCTCCAACATTCGCCTGAAAAAAACAAATGGAACTGAGTTTGTCGTACCGCAAAACGAAAGTTATTTTCTTATCCAGGAACACAAGCCCAGTACAAGCTTTTGTAAACTTTCGGTGCCGGAAGGTGAGTACAGTGAAGTTAGTTTTACGATTGGTGTCGACAGTCTTCGAAGCACAAAACCCATTACCGAACGAACCGGCGTATTGGACCCCGCAAATTATCCCGATGGTCATGAAGGCATTTATTGGAATTGGAACAGCGGCTATATCTTTTTGAAAATGGAAGGCGATTCTCCCGCAGCGCCGGCGGATCCCAGTGGTGCAAAAAAATTCCGTTTCCACATTGGCGGCTTTGGTGGCTATTCATCGCCAACGGCCAATAACATCAGGGAAACCACTGTTCGCCTAACGGAAGGAAACGTTACGGTAAAAACAGGCCGCAAGCCGGAAGTGCACTTAACCATGGACGTTATGAAGATTATGAAAGGCTCCAGTACGGTAAGTCTTGCTGCCAATTCAACCGTAATGTTTGGTGCCTATAGCAGCAATGTAGCCGACAATTATAAGAATGCGTTTACGCATGGACATACGCATAATTGATAACCAGAGGAAACGGTTGTTTATTCTTTCATTTCAAAACCCGCAGTATGAAAAAGTTTGGTTTGCTTATTTCCCTGGTGGTAATCATTCTCGCCTGTCAAAAAGGAGTGGAAAAGCAAATTGAAGACTTGTTTGGTTTTCAAAAGCCCGTCAATTTTCCAGCGCCAGTTTACAAGCTGGCGCAAAACCCCGTAACAAAAGATGGCTTTGAACTGGGCCGAGCCCTTTTCTACGAGCCGATGCTTTCCGGTGATAACACCATCTCCTGTGGCACCTGTCACATTCAGTCTGCCGCTTTTACACATCATGGGCATGACCTAAGCCATGGGATCGAAGACCGGTTGGGCAAACGCAATTCGCAGCCAATTCAGAACATGGCCTGGAACACAACGTTTATGTGGGACGGTGGCATTTTTGACCTGGACCTGCAGCCCATTGCACCCATTGAAAACAGCGTGGAAATGGGACATACCCTTGGTGGTGCGTTGCAAAAGCTGCGCGGAAGTTCCAAGTATCCGGGATTGTTTCAACGTGCATTTGGCAGTACAGAAATAACTTCTGCCCGTATGCTGCAGGCGCTTAGCCAGTTTATGGTCATGATGATTAGTGCCGATAGTAAATACGACAAAGTAAAGCGGGGTGAGGGAGTAAGCTTCACACCGGCGGAGCAGGAAGGTTATACCATCTTCCAGGCAAAATGCGGCACTTGTCACCAAGAGCCGCTTTTCACCGACCAATCATTCCGCAACAATGGCTTGGCTGTACGGCCACAAGACCTGGGTCGATGGGAAGTGACGGCGCAAGAAGGGGACAAATACCGGTTCAAAGTGCCGTCTCTTAGAAATGTTATGCTAACGCCACCCTATATGCATGATGGCCGCATTTTGAATATCGATGGTGTGTTGGATCATTACACCAGTGACGTACAAAACACGCAAAACCTTGATCCCTTGTTTCGCAACGGGAGTGCTTTGGGAATAGCCTTGTCGGCAAACGAAAGAACAAAGATCAAAGCCTTTTTAGCGACACTAACGGATGATGCTTTTATTCAGGACAAACGTTTTGCAGAGCAATAAATAATCGCTTTGACAGGTTTCGCCATCTTTAAATTGGAAAAACGGTTTTTGTATGAACTACTTTTTAAAAGTTGTTTTTTTCTAATTGAATCACGGAGCATTCTACTGCAATAAAGAGAAACGAAAGCCTGCCAGTTTACTGGCAGGCTTTCGTTTTATCCAAACTTGTATAAAACTTCAAAAAGCATTTTACAGCCACTTGTTCTCCTTATACCAGGCAATGGTTTCGGCAATGCCGCTGGCGAGGTTGTATTGTGGTTTAGTATTGATGCTTTGCCATACGTCGTCGGTGTGACAAAGCCAGTTGGCGCTGCTGATTTCTTCAAGCTTTTGACGGTTTAAAAATGGCAGCCGCCGAAAAACAACTCGGTTCACCGCATCAATGCAGGTAACGCCAACCTTCACGGCCTTCAGGGGCAACACCAGCTTGACCGTTTTTTTGTGCAGTGTTTTTTTGGCTTCAATGCCAATCTGTTCTTTGTCGTAAACTTCGCCATCGGAAAGTAAAAACGTGCGGTTCAGCGCAGGAGAGGAAAGCAGGTAAACCACGGCACGGGCCAAGTCTTTTACATAGATCAGCGAAAGGCTTTGGCGATGGCCGCCAACATAAGGCTCAAAGCCACGGTTCACCAGTTTTATAAATTGGAAAAAGCCTTTGTCCCGCGGCCCGTACACACCGGTTGGGTGTACCGACAGGTAAGGCAGTCCCGAGTCGGCCAGGTGCTGCGCTGCCCGTAATTTGCTAAGGCCATAGTCGGAAATAGGACGGCATTCATCATCGGCATGGATAGGCCTGAAATCAGTGCTTCCCGGGCCGTATGTGGCGAGGGAACTGATAAGGACAAACTTCTCCACGGGCATCCCTGATGCTTTCACTGCCTCCACCAGGTATTGCGTGTAATAAAAATTGACCGTGTGAAATTCCTCTTTTGAATTGGCTTGCGTAATGCCGGCATTGTGAATGATGTATTCAAACCCGCCATTCTCTTTTGTAAAGGCAGTAAGTTGTTGCAGCAGTTGTGAAGGCGAAGAGAAATCAAATTCAATGATACGGATTTCCGGATGCTGCAAAAAAGAACGGCTGCTGGTTTTGCGAATGCCTGCATACACTTCGAAACCCTGGTGCAACGCTTCTTCTACCAGGTAACTTCCTATGAAGCCGCTGGCACCGGTTATCAAAAGTTTCTTTTTCATAGGTTTCATTACTTGTTTAAATATTTTATGTAACACCGCCGCCGCTTGTGTATGCGGGCATCAAAATACTCCCACATGGCCTGCACTTGTTTGTTGTCTTCTAACTGATGACTGGCTTCGGCAACGGTGATTCCGTTTTTTATATAGGATTTCAGGGTTTCGTGCATCAGCAATGCATTCACGCCTTTTCCCTGCAGGTCTTTTCGTACTGCGATCAGCAGAAGGTCTGCTTTGTTGTTCTTCCGCAGGGCTTTTAGGAGGTGCCAGAAACCCAGCGGGAATAATTTTCCGTTTGCTTTTTTCAACGCATTGGACAAGGAAGGCATGGTGATGGAAAATGCCGCCAGCTTTCCTTCTTTGTCCGTAATGAGGGAAACAAATTCGGGGTGTATAAAGGAAAAATATTGCTTTGTATAATACCGGATCTGTTTTGGCGAAAGCGGCACCACGCCGTAGAGGTCTGCATAGGTGGCATTCAGCAAGTCAAAGATGGCGGACACATAGGGCAATACATCTTTTGTTTTCCGAAGCGGAACCACCTGCAGGTTTTGTCGTTGTTGCACAATTTTGGCGAGCTTTTGAAGACGGTTGTCCATTACCGTTGGTAGTTGGATGAGGTATTCCAGCCAATCGGTATCTTTTTGGTAACCCGCCTTTTCAAGCAGCGGGGGATAATAAGAATGGTTGTACAGTGCTGCAATCGTTCCCGGCTCGTCAAAGCCTTCTACCAGCAAGCCTTCGTGGTCCAGGTCCGTAAAACCCAGCGGGCCGTGTACGGCTTCCATGTACAGGCTTCTGCCCCAGTCTTCCACTTGTTTCACCAGTGCTGTGGCGATGGCTTCGTCGTTCTCAAAATCAAGCCAGCCAAACCGTATGTAGCGGCGGCCCCATTTGTTGATATAAGCCTGGTTGATGATGCCGGCAATGCGTCCCACCACTTTGCCGTCTTTATACGCCAGCCAGTACCGGGCATCACAATAGTCAAACGCCGGGTTCTTGTCGCGGCGAAGTGTGATCATTTCATCGCGTTGCAACGGCGGAATATAGCAGGGATGTTGCCGGTAAATGCTGTGCGGAAATCGTACAAAATCCTGCAGTCCTTTTTTATCGCTTACTTCTTTCACTGTAATGCGCATACGTAACGGCATTTATTGTTTCAGGGCAAACACCTGCAACTCACTGGCTACTTTTTCAATGGCGCCGATCGCTTCATCCAGTTGCCAACGGGTATGCGTGGCCATAATGGACATGCGTATCATGGAGGCATCGCTGCGCACAGCCGGCGACACAACCGGGTTGACAAAAATGCCTTCTTCAAACAGGCGCTGCGTAAACTGGAACGTGCGGCAATTGTCGCGGATATAGATAGGGATAATGGGTGTGTCCCCTGTGCCAGTATCAAAACCCATTTCGCGGACAGCTTTTGACACGTAAGCAGTATTCTCCCACAAGGCCTCCAGCCGTTCAGGCTCTTCCTGCATGATCTCCAGCGCTGCCAGCGCAGCAGCGGCTGCCGATGGGGGAATGCTGGCGCTAAAGATCAGGGGGCGGGAATGGTGCATCAGGTAGTCGATAACCTGTCGCGAACCGGCAACAAAACCACCAACCGATGCCAGTGATTTGCTGAAGGTGCTCATGATAATGTCAACCTTGCCGGTCAGGCCAAAGTGGTCGGCTGTGCCGCGGCCTTCGCGGCCCAACACACCTAGCGAATGGGCATCATCTACCATCACCAGCGCACCATATTTTTCCGCCAGTGCGGTAATGGCAGGCAGGTCACAGATGTCGCCTTCCATGCTAAAGATGCCATCCACAACAATCATTTTTGGCTTGTCAGTAGGAAAGGCTTTCAGAATACTTTCTAAATCCTGCATGTCGTTGTGCGCATATTTATGCACACGGGCAAACGAAAGCCGGCTGCCTTCAATGATCGATGCGTGCACCAGTTCATCGAGGATGATCACGCCATGCCTTCCCATGAGGGCCGACACCGTACCCAGGTTGGTTTGAAAGCCCGTGGTAAAAAGCAGGGCCGCTTCTTTGCCTACAAAATCGGCAAGACGTTCTTCGAGCTGCAGGTGCAGCCGCGACGTGCCGTTTAAAAAGCGGGAGCCCGAGCAACTACTGCCATATCGGTCAATTGCTTTTTTTGCGGCTTCCTTTACTTTGGGATGATTGGTAAGCCCCATGTAGCTGTTGGAGCCAAACATCAGCAACCGTTTACCTCCGATCACCACTTCGGTATCGTGGTTTTCTTCGATGGGCCGAAAGTAGGGGTAGAGGCCTGCGCTTTTCAGCTCATCTGCCGTGGTAAACTGCGCAAATCTTTCCAGTAAATTGTTTTGTATCATAGTAGATAAAATGGTAAAAAGCAGTTCGGTTTAGAATAAGGATCTTATTTGACCGCAAGCTGCGGAAGCTCAAAAATAAAATAAAAGATAATTTTGTCCTTTATATGACGGCTGATTTTCGTCATGCCGCAAGTGCGGTTTTTTACAGGGCTGTCAGCAAGTAGGTGATTGAGAATTTTTGTAGGATAATGCTTTTTTATATTACACCTTCAAGTTTGCAATAGCAGGCAGTCATTTCCTTCTTACATTCATTCTATGTTTTCAAAAGCATGTGAGTACGGCATAAGGGCCACAGTTTACCTGGCGCAAAAAACCAGCGAGGAGGAGAAGCTGGGCGTAGAAGCGATTGCTGAAGGCATTGATGCGCCAAAGGCCTTTGTTGCCAAGATCCTGCAGCAGCTCAACCGCGAAGCGGTCATCCGTTCGGTGAAGGGACCCAATGGTGGTTTTTTCCTGAGCGATGCACTAAAAGATCAGCCTGTGTGGAATGTGCTGGTGGCTTTTGCGGAAGATGAAAGAATAACAAACTGCGTGATGGGTTTGCACTTGTGTAATGATAAAAAGCCATGTCCCCTGCACCTGCAGTACAAAGACATCAAGCACCAGTTGGTACAACTCTTCAAAGAGAAAAAGATAAGAGAACTGGCAGAGAACATGAAGCAGACAAAGCTTTTTATCCGTCACCAATAAAGCTAAAAACGGTTGTTCTTTATCAGGCAAAGGCCTGCTGTACCAGCAATACAGTTTCTTCCTTCTCATCCAGTTGCTGTTCAAAAAGGTTCCGGTTGTTGATGGCGGCCGCATTCAAACTGCGGTAATAGGCGATGCCGCTTATCAGGTTTTGGCAAAACCCAAGAATGTATTTTTTCTTTTTATCATCCGGCTCAGCAACAGTTGCTTCTTCTTTGAGGTAGTTGATGTAAAGCTGCAGTTCGGCAACAAACATGTGCGGCCTGGCGGCATCGGTCATAATATTGGTGCGGCCATAAATATGATCCACCATCGATTGCAGCGAAACCGTTTTGTCGAAATGCACAATATTGGGACCGGGACAAATGGTAACCGCCTGCAGGTTTTTCACCAGCGGTGCCTTGTAATTAATGGCAGCTGAATTGCTTAGGCCTACGCAAAGACATTCTTTTTCCAGCACCAGCGCTTCCTGTTTCTGGTATTCGGGCTGCGGCATGTTGAGCGACTTTAGCTGCGCCAGTTTTAGTTTTTGGTATTGCAGCGATGCGGTGCAAATGGGTTGCTCGGTAAATTCGGTATTAAAGGAAAGATGCTTTTCGGTGCAGGGGCTTCCGGGCTTACCCGCCTTAATGCGGTCTTGCTTTTCTTTTTCGGCGGTGGTGCCTTTCAGGTAATGAAACCGCACACCCAGGGGCGAACTGTTGCTCAACACAACATCATCTTTTTTAGCCTTGCGCAGGAGCGCCATTGTTTCTTCATCCACCGTAGTGGCTTCGGGTACCAGCAGGAAAGGCGTGCCCCAGCCGGTGCTGTCCACACCATACTGTTGCTGCAAAAACGACGCTTCTTCGGCTGTGCCAATGCCGCCCTGTACGGAAAGTCGTACAGTGGGAACGGCTGCCGGTACCACCGCATCCCTGCGAAGCAATGCGGCTTTGTAAATCTCAAAAACAGAAGTTGCCAGCTCGTCTTTCTTCTCCCTGAATTCTTCCAGGATGGGCCCCAGCAGGTAGCCGTCGGTGGCAAAGGCGTGTCCGCCGCAGTTCAGTCCCGACTCAATGCGGAACTCACTTACCCAAATGCCTTTTTTTGCCAGGTATTTTCCCTGGATCAATGCAGAGCGGTAGTCGCTCACTTTAACAATGACTCGTTTTTTTGCATGGCCGTTTACATCAAGGTCAAACGCTTCCAGCCCTTCGAGGTAATTGTAAAGGCGGGGATTCATCCCGGCCGAAAACACAACCGAAGACGGGCACACGTTGCTCTTTGCATAACCGCGCAGCGCTGCAACCGCTTCAGAGCCGTTGTCGATCACTTCGCCTGTTTTAGAGAGCAGGTTACGGTCAAGTTTTGTCATGATATTCACGTCGATGCTGCCGGCAACGATCTGTCCTCGCAGGTATGCCGCAAGGCTTTCTTTTTCCACTTCGTCGGTTGAGGAAAGCATATCGTTGTATAAGCGCTTAAGGCGATTGTCTTCCGGGAGTAATTCAAAATATTTTACAATCTCGTAGCCTGGTTCAAAAGGTTCTTTCCGCAATCTTTCCACCTGTTGGTCTACAATGTGCTGCACCAGGTTCAGGTAATCGGTTATGCGTTTGGCCCGGTAGTCCTCTTCTTTTGTGGTGATAGGAATATACGGCTCGTTGATAATACCATAATAATGTTTTCGCATGGCTTCAATCAACTTGTCTTCTACGATAGAGATAACTGATGAAATACCAAAGCGGGCCACTTTCATGGGAGAGTCGATGGTAAACGCAAGGCCCATTACAGGGATGTGAAATTTGTGGTGCACAGGATTGCTCATATGATCAAAAAATAACGGGTGTTGCCTTACAGGTAAAAAAGGACGGCCGAAAGCACATTCCGGGAAGATGCCTGTTTCAGGTACACGGTGAAAAGCTTCAATAAACGGGTCAAATATAGCCGGACGGGATGGGCGAAAATGTGACCAACGTCATGCGTTTTCAGGATGCATTTCACCTTTTTAACCAAAAGAAACAAGGTGCGGCAGCAGGAGAGTGGAGACTGGCAAGATGAAGCCAGCACCCATTTTCCGGAAAGCCGGGCGCCAATCTTCCTACATTTGCACCCCGTTTGTAAAAAAGAGAAACAGCCTGCCCGGAGCGATCCCGCTTCGCCGACAGACGATCTTGTAAGCGGAAAATTATTTCGTCCACAACTGTTTATAACGCTGACAACTTTTGAATATGAAACCTGCTACCGCTGGTAAAACACCCACTAACAAAAGAGGAATTTTCTCCCATATCAAAACCGACATCTCCGCGGGGATCGTTGTTTTTCTTATTGCATTGCCGCTTTGCCTGGGCATTTCACTGGCCTCCGGTGCGCCGCTATTTGCAGGCATTATTGCCGGCATTATCGGCGGCATTGTTGTGGGATCGTTGAGCGGTGCACAGATCAATGTGAGCGGACCAGCGGCAAGTGTGGCACTTGTTTTTCTTACCGCCATTTCTACCCTGGGTTCTTACGATGCAGTATTGACAGCGGCCATCGTGGCCGGCATCTTCCAGATCATGCTTGGTTATCTCCGTGCCGGTACGGTTGCTTATTTTTTTCCTTCCAGCATGATCAAGGGAATACTTGCTTCCATTGGCCTTATTCTTATCATCAACCAGGTGCCGCATGCTTTTGGTTATACCGGCGTAGGTTTGTTTGGCCGCACCGAGCATGGCCTGTACAACAACATCGTGGGAGCATTTTCTTATATCGTTAACAACATCAGCGCCGGTGCCACCATCATCACGGTTGTGTCGCTGCTTATCATTTTTACCTGGGACCAGCCCGCACTGAAAAAGCATGCCTTTTTTAAGCTGGTGCCTGCAGCACTGATCGCTGTTATCGTAAGCATTTTTATCAACCAGTTGTATGCAAGTTATTTTCCGAACCTGGTGCTGTCGGGTAAAAGCCTGGTGCAATTACCCGTGGCGGAAAATTTTTCGCAGTTCCTGACCTTTTTTACGTTTCCTGATCTTTCGGCCCTTCGCAACCCGCAGTTGTACCAGGTGGCCCTGAGCATCACTTTTATTGCCAGCCTGGAGTCTTTGCTGAGTACCGAAGCCGGTGATAAACTGGACCCTTACAAGCGAAAAACATCTACCAATCGCGAACTAAAAGCTCAGGGAATTGGTAACATCATTTCTTCTGCCATCGGTGGCCTGCCGGTAACGGCGGTGATCATTCGTACATCAGCCAATGTAACGGCAGGTGGTCGTACCAAACTTTCCACCATCCTGCACGGCACCATTATGCTGCTCTGTGTGTTGTCGATTCCGAAGGTGCTGAACAAGATCCCGTTGCCGGCACTTTCTGCCGTCCTTTTTGTTGTGGGTTACCGTCTTACCTCGGTAACAGTTTTCAGGCAGATGTACCGGCTGGGCAAACGGCATTTTATTCCTTTTATCACTACCATCCTTGCCGTACTGTTCACCAATCTTATTACAGGAATTATGATCGGTGGTGGCGTAGCTGTCTTCCTTATTCTCCGGGACAATTACAAAACGCCGTTCTTTATCGACCGGAAAGATCACCACGAAGGGGAGAAGATCAACCTGACGCTTTCCGAAGAAGTAACATTTTTGAACAAAGCCAGCATCATGCTCACGCTGGATCATGTGGCGCCCAATTCAGAAGTTGTTATTGATGCTTCCCGTTCGGTAAATATCGACGATGATGTGCTGGAGATCCTGCACGAGTTTAAAAGCAACGCCCAATACAAAAACATAACGCTAACAACCATTGACCTTGACCGTCATTTTGCAAAAAGCAAATTCATTAAGGCAGCGGTATAGATTTATTTACGCCGAATAAAACCTGTTGACGCCCCTTTTTCCCTTCTGCTGGTTTCGCAAATTGGTAGTAACTTTCCTCCTATCGTTCACCTAAAACCACAGCAATGGAAAATACGCAAGCAGACAACAACCTTTATTCAAGGAGCGAAGAAATAAATGCAGTTGACCCTTCCCGTCGGCGTGCCGTAAAATTGCTGGCTGCCACCGGTGCCGGCTTGCTTTTTTCGCCCCATGTTTTGCTTTCTGCCTGTCGCCGCCAAAAAGAAAAACTGGGTGTGGCTCTTGTGGGATTGGGCTATTACAGCACCGACCTGCTGGCGCCTGCCTTGCAGCAAACAAAGCATTGTTACCTGGCCGGTATTGTTACCGGCACACCGGCAAAGGCCGAAGCCTGGAAGGCGAAATACAACCTGCCGGACAAGAATATTTACAACTACAGCAATTTTGATAGCATTGCCAACAATCCCGATATTGATGTGGTGTACGTGGTGCTGCCACCATCCATGCACCGCGAATACGTGGTGAGGGCAGCCAATGCCGGCAAGCATGTGTGGTGCGAAAAACCCATGGCCATGACCGTGAAAGAATGCGAGGAAATGATCGCTGCCTGTCGCAGCAACAAGCGTACGCTGGCCATTGGCTACCGGCTGCAGCACGAGCCCAATACACAAGCTTACCGAAAGCTCATTAGGGATAAAAGCCTTGGAAACGTATTGCGGCTGACCTGTGGTGCCGGTTATGTAGACAACCGCACCAATCACTGGAAGCAAACAAAAGAATTGGGTGGTGGTGTTCTTTACGACATGGGCGTGTACGCCATCCAAGGCGCAAGGCTGGGAGCCGGCATGGAGCCAACGGCGGTGCTTTCGGCAAAAACGTCTACCAAGCGGCCGGAGATCTACAAGAACGGGCTGGATGAAACTACCGAGGCTACGTTGCAGTTTCCCGGCAATGTTGTCGCCGAGATCAAAACCAGCTTTGGAGAAAATATCAATTACCTGAACATTGGTTGCGAAAAAGGCGAGATCAAGATGCAGCCTTACCAGAGCTATGCAGGTGTAAAAGGCAGCAGCCCGCTGGGCGAGATCAATCATCCTTATGCGGTGCCCTGGCAACAAGCCAAGCAAATGGATGACGATGCCACGGCCATCATGCAAAACAAAGCCTTGCTGGTTCCCGGCGAAGAAGGCCTGCGTGACATTCGCATCGTGGAGGCCATCTACCGGTCAGCCGCAACCGGAAAAGCGGTCAACCTGAAAGCATAAGAAAAGAACGACAATATACTATCCCCTGATAACAGACACCTGTTCCCATGCAGCAACCTTCTTTTTACATTAACCGGCGGCACTTTTTAAAAGGCACGTCGGCAGCCCTGGCGCTGGCAGCCATGCAGGCTTATGGAATGAATATAGCGCCGTCTTCGCGTACCTGGCGGGTGGCCCTGATCGGTACCGGCTGGTATGGCAAAAGCGATCTTTTTCGCTTGATGCAGGTGGCTTCGGTAAACGTAGTGGCGCTGTGCGACCCGGACCGGCGCATGCTGGAAGAAGCGGCCAGGATGGTAGGCCAACGTACTAACGCCTCCGCTTCTCCCCGCCTTTACGAAGACTACCGGTTACTGTTAGCCGAAAATGAGCTGGACATAGTTTTGATTGGCACACCCGACCACTGGCATGCACTGCCCGCCATTGCGGCCATGAAAGCGGGTGCCCATGTTTACCTGCAAAAGCCTGTTTCGATAGATGTGCTGGAAGGAGAGGCCCTGGTGGCGGCTGCCCGTTCACACAACCGGGTGGTGCAGGTGGGCACCCAACGGCGTAGCACACCGCATTTGCTCGAAGCCAAAAAGAACATTGTGGATGCCGGCTTACTGGGTACTGTTTCGCATGTGGAGATGTGCTGTTATTACCCAATGCGGCAGAATGGCAATCCGCCGCCGGCACCTGTGCCGGATTATTTTAACTACGAGCTTTGGACAGGGCCGGCACCGCTGCGGCCATTTGATAAGCTGCCGCATGGTGGGTGGTGGCGAACCTTTATGGAGTATAGCAACGGCATTATGGGCGATATGGGTATTCACATGTTTGATGCTGTTCGCTGGATGCTGGGACTGGGCTGGCCCAAACGCATTCAGTCCAATGGCGGCATTTACGTTGACAAAGGTGGTAAGTCAAACATCAGCGATACGCAGTGGGCAAATTTTGAATACGAAGGGTTGAATTGTGTGTGGCAGCACCGCACCTGGGGCCGGCCATCTGACCCCGATTATCCCTGGGCGTTTTTTATACATGGCGATAAAGGCACCCTCAAAGCCGATGTTTACAAATATGATTTTATCCCGGTAGGGAAGGGATCTCCCATCCATAAAGACGTTGTTTACGAAAGAGAAAAATATCCCGAAGATCTGAAAGAGCCGCGTATTGAGCTGCATACAGCGCCGGCTACCCGGTTGCACATGCTTAACTTTCTCTCCAGCATTGAAAATAAGAGCAGGCCTGTGGCCGACATTGAAGAAGGCCACATTTCGACGGCCTGTTGCATCCTGGCCAACCTCTCGATGCAAACCGGGAGACCGATGGTTTACGATCCGCAACAAAAGATCGTTGTTGGTGATCCGGCGGCAACTGCTTTATTAAAGCGAACTTACCGGGGACCTTGGGTGCATCCGTACGGGCAAAAAGCCTGATGGTTTGACTTGATTTTTTTAGTAAAAAAAAGTGCGGCTGGCAGCGGAAATCTCTTGCGCCGGAGCTTTTCTTTGCCTGGCTGCTACAAGAAAAATATTCGATGCAGGTAGAAGGGTTGTGTACCTTTACTGCCGGTCTTTGTGATTGTTCTGCCGTAGAAAGATTTCGCCAGCAGAACGACAATTCTGTCAATCAAATCCTTCTTACCCTTCCAAATCTTGCCTGACTTAGTTTTCGCCAAGGGCTGGCGAAATTTATTTTCATTTACAGGCATCTATACGCTTAACTGGTATAATTGTTGGTGAGGCTCGGCCTCAAGCAATCTTGTTTATTTTTTAATGTGCCACCATGACCATTCAAGATTTTAACCACCTGGATTATGAAACGAGGATCAGCCTTTTGAAGGATGCCGTCTGCATCAGCGAAAGGGAAGGCGGAAATTACACGGTGAAACTTTACCAGCTGAACGGCTTCTATATCGAAGTTTTTCATCATAAAAAATACCGCTACATCTATGTCGTAGAAGCGTTTGACGACCTGTCAAGGCTCGATGTTTATGTCGATGCCATCCGCCTGCCGGCCGCCAATTTCCAATAAATGCTTTTTGAGACGGCGCTATCGTTTCGCTGTCATCAACAGGCATCCGGCTTCTGTGCAGCTAAAAACTCGCTATTAATGTCCAACTGGCTTGGTAAACTTTAGTTAGTTGCGGTCAGGATGATGCCTCACGCTATTTTTCAAAAGGGGCTCTTGTTGCCTTTTGCGCATCTTATTTTAATCAGATGCCAATAGGTAAAATTGGTATTTTTGAAGAATAACCCTGATCCATTAAGAAGCATGTTGATGAATACGGCAAAGCCACTTGCCTTTTTAAATGGCGGTGGTGCCATGGGCGAACTGATACAAAAAAAAGACTGGAGCCAATCGCCGCTGGGTCCTCCCGAAACCTGGCCAAAAAGCCTGCAAACGGCTGTAAGCATTCTTCTCAACTCGCAGTTTCCCATGTTTGTTTGGTGGGGAAAAGACCTTATCACCATTTATAATGATGCCTACAGGCCCATTGCCGGTGAAAAGCACCCGGCCTTGCTGGGCAAATCCGGCCGCGAGGGCTGGTCGGAGATATGGGACGACCTGAATCCTTTGGTGGAAAGTGTGTTCAGCGGAAAAGCTACCTGGTCCGAAGACCAACCGCTTTATATGAACCGCCATGGTTATGTGGAGGAAACTTATTTTACGTTTTCTTACAGTCCGGTATGGGATGAAACCGGAACGGTGGTGGGCCTTTTTTGTGCCTGTATCGAAACTACCGAAAATTTGCAGGCGACACGGCGTATACAGGAAAGTGAACGCAACCTGCGGGCAACCATCCTGCAGTCGCCGGTGGCCATGTGTATTTTACGCGGACCGGAATTTATTGTGGAGATTGCCAATGACCGCATGTACGAACTCTGGGGCCGCAGCGCCGGCGAAATGATGGGCCACCCTATTTTTAGCGGCTTACCCGAAGCAAAGAACCAGGGGCTGGAAGAGTTGCTGCAGCAGGTGTATACAACCGGTGCTACCGTTTCCGCTAATGAGCGGGCCATCCAGTTACCACGGCGGTCGGGCATAGAAACTGTTTATATCAATTTTGTGTATGAGCCTTTTCGCGATGGCAATGGCTCTATGTCGGGTATCATTTGCGTGGCCACAGAAGTGACGGAACAGGTAATGGCCCGCAAACGCATCGAAGAAAGCGAACAGAATTTTCGGCTGCTGGTAGAACAGGCACCTGTTGCAATGAACGTGTTGCGGGGACCGAAATATGTACTGGAGATCATCAATCCAAGTATGCTTGAGATCCTTGGTAAAACGAAAGAAGAGGTGCTGTACAAACCAGCTTTTGAAAGCATGCCCGAGTTGCGCAACCAGGGGTTTGAGGCTTTGCTGCATTACGTATATAAAACCGGTAAACGCATTTCTGCCAACGAACACCGGGTGCAGTTGATCCGCGATGGCGAAGCGGTGACCCATTATTTTAATTTTGTTTACGAACCGCTGAAAAATAGCGAAGAAAAAGTAGATGGACTGATGGCCGTAGCCCTGGACGTAACCGGGCAGGTAACGGCACGTCGCAAAATTGAAGAAAGCAGCGAGGAGTTGCAACTGGCCATTGAAGTGGCCAACTTGGGAACTTTTCGACTGGACATTTTAAAAAACAAGGCGGCCTATTCACAGCGCATCATGGAGTGGTTTGGCTTTTCCGAACAGGGCATAAGCCTGGATGTGTTTGCCAATTATATTCATCCCGGCGACCGGCACCGCTTGCTGAAAGCGCTGGAAGATTCTTACCGTAGCGAAGAGAACAGCCAGCACGATGTTTTTTACCGTGTTGTTCACCCCGAAACCGGTGTGATGCGTTACCTCCATTCGTTTGGTCGTACCTATTTTATGCAGGATGGAAAACCATACCTGCTGGTGGGCATGATACAGGATGTTACGGCGCAGATGTTGTGGCAGCAGCGGCAGAAAGAAAACGAAACCGAACTGCAAAAACGGGTGAGCGAACGAACGATTGAGTTGGAAAACCTGAACCAGGAATTAAAGCGTACCAATGCCAACCTCGAAGAGTTTGCCTACGCAGCTTCGCATGACATGAAGGAGCCGATCCGTAAGATCCATCTTTTTGCCGACCGGCTAAAACAGGAGCTGAGCGAAAAGCTAACCCCGTCGCAGGAGCATTTGTTTAGTCGCGTAGAAAATGCAGCCAAGCGCATGGGACTTCTAATTGAAGATCTGTTGGCTTATTCTCACGTCAGCAAAGGAATGTCGCACCAGGAAATGGTTGACCTCAATGTAAAACTGCGGAATGTGCTCGAAGACCTGGAAGTGGAGATCGATGAAAAGAAAGCACTCATTACCGTTGGGTCGTTGCCTACCATAATGGGCCACCGGCGACAGTTGCAGCAATTGTTTCAAAACCTGATTGGCAATGCACTTAAATACAGCAAGCCCGGCGAGCAGCCTGTTATTGTTATAACAGCCAGACTAGTTGCTGGTACCGATACACCGTTGCAAATGACGGCAGACGTTGGCCGGCAGCAATTTCACCTGCTTGAAGTAAAGGACAATGGAATTGGTTTTGCACAGGAAGACGCCGAACGGATCTTTAACGTGTTCACCCGCCTGCATGGAAATGCCGAATACAGAGGCACCGGTGTCGGGTTATCGATTGCAAAAAAAGTAATGGAAAATCACCAGGGTTTTATTTGGGCCGAAAGCCAGCCCGGTGTTGGTACCAATTTCAAAATGCTCTTTCCTGTTACAGAAGCCTGATGTTTTACAATAAGCAAAAGCTGGTGCGAAACGAATGACGTTGCACTGGCTTTTGTGTGTTATAATCCTCCGTATCATGGTAGGCTGATCTTTTAGTAAAACGCAAATAGCTCAGCCTGGTGCATTGTTGTTTAATCTTTCCCTTTCACTATTTACGCGTAAATATACGTATAAGCATCTTCGTTAATTTACGGTGTTGATGCGGAAAAACTGCAAGCCGGAAAATGGGAAGTTCTGCCTTTCGATCACATGACTGGCTTTGGTAAATTTGTAATAGAAGCTGATTGATCAATCTAAAAAGAATACCATTCAATTCGTTTTTGAAAAAAAGCGAATGCTGATTAAAGCCAAATGGAAAAAACTGTATCAATCAACTTCTTCATTTTTTGATCCTGCCCGCCTCGTGTATAAACCAATTGTTCAGAAAAAACCAACCAATAGATCCTATGTATCTAAAAATCGCTATTGCTGGCCAGGTTATCGCGTCGGTGCACCTGAATGCCCGGGAGGCAAGTAACCTGGAGTACTTGTATACCAAGCGTTGCCAGCTCAAAGAAGCCTGCGTTGAAGCCCTTCAATCGCAAAAAGAATTTCCTGTTTTTTATATCGAAGTCCCTTCTAAAATGAACAGGGTGGCCGATAAGCAATAACTCCATTTACACTTGCGCCTGGCCATACATTGTGTGGCACGAAAACTTGCTACGTGCATGTTCTAACGCGTTTCTGTAAAGCCTCGTATTTTTCTTTCGTATCTATACGAAAGGCCTTTTTTTCGGAAAAAAATTTATCTTTTTCACTGTGCATTACTAAAACAGAAGATTACATTTGTTAGAAGCAGCCAAGGCTGCTGCATCGTTTTTGCCAATCGTATTCTTTTTTACATGACAGGAAAACACTGGCAAATGCGTTGAACCAATTTTCCACAAATCCTAAATAAAAACAAGATGAATCAATCCAAAGAGGCTGCGCATGCAGTCAACCCAAAGAAAGCGCTTTCTGTTATGTTGTTGGGATTGGCCAGTACACTGGTCTTATCCTCCATTGTAGTCATCTGCGTCATCAAATGGCTTGGCAACAGCTAACAAAAGACCGCAAGTTGTTCCCCTGTTTTTCTTTTCATTATTGGTGCAAACAACACTTGTTGTTCTGCCTAAAAGAAAGAAAACACCTGTCCATCATCCTGTGAAAACCGGCGCTTTACATTTGACCATGCAGTAAATTGGTTATAGGTATGGCAAAAGAAAAGCGAACTCCAATCCTTTGCGAAACCGCATGATCCTTATGAAAGCTATTGCGCAAATCAAAAAACGTAAATAGCGATAACAAAGCCCTTCAACCGAAGGGCTTTTTTGTTCAGGTAAAATGTGTTTTGTGCGCAGTTAGAATCAGGTATCTTTTAATTGTAGCAGCATCCAACGATCGCAGCCAAAATGCCCTGTTTCACCCATGGGCCCATCAAGGTATTGAAACCCAAACTTTTCATAAGTTTTCATGGCTTGTCCTAATTCGGGCATTGTTTCAATATAGATATTTTCAAAGCCGGTCTCTTTGGCAAAGCGAATGCATTCTGTTATGATCTTTTTGCCAAGGCCAATGCCACGAACCTCCGGAAGCAGATACATTTTCACCAGTTCGCAGGTATCTCTTGGCAAACCTTGCGAAGGAAAGATCCCACCGCCGCCAACGACTTTGCCATGCTGCTCGGCTACATAATAAACTGATCCCGGTGTGCTGCTGAAAAGTTCATACAAGGCATCGGTGGTGGCATCGTAATAAACAGTGCCGGGATGATTGGCGCCAAATTCTTCAAGCGATTGTCTTATGATGAGAGCCAGCGATGTATTGTCTGTTGGCTGAATGGTGCGGAGAATGATTTCCTCAATCTGGGGCATGTGCTTTTTTTATAAAATGGACAAAATAAGTGATTCTATTTAGTGTCCTCTAAAAAGGTTCTGTACTTCGTTAGATTAGATGGGTAAACGCTTTTTTACGTCGGGATTTGGTACCATTTTTACAGTGTCGCGATATCCTAAGAAACAAACCAATCCATTCAGTATCCAAATAACCGTTTTTATTCCAATCCTGTGAAAAATGCCAGGCGTTCCGTCCATAAAAAAGATTTGAATGTCTTGCGCCTGAAAACCCCGGTCTAACCGGGGTTTTGCAATTTAGGGAACGGGAGACGAGAAACGTCAAACGAGAAAAGTTAAACGAAAAACGTAAGACGAGAAACGAGAAACGAGAGACGTGAGACGTGAGACGAGAGACATCAGACGAAAGACATTGGGATAAAATAAATCTTTTTAAAAAATAAAAACAGCCACTCTAGAAAGTGGCTGTTTTCTTATAACTCAAAAATTTCACAAACTTCGCTCAACGTCTTTGTTCCTCGTCTCTCGTTTGACGTTTCTCGTCTCACGTCTCACGTTCCTAGATCATTTCGCTTTGCAGCAAAGGATTCTTGCTGAACTTTTTTTCATTGTATTTTTTGGCAGCGCCTACAAAATGTACAAAGAGCGGATGCGGCGCTTCAACAGTGCTTTTCAATTCAGGGTGGTACTGGCAACCGATAAAGAAAGGATGGCTGGCCACTTCCATGATCTCAACCAGCCCGGTTTCAGGGTTGGTTCCCGATGCGGTCATACCACCATCTTCGTATTGCTGCAGGTACTTGTTGTTAAACTCGTAGCGGTGACGGTGCCGTTCTGTAACATGGGGTTGGCCATAGATCTGCTCTGCCAGTGACCCTTGTTTTATGTCGCAGGGATACGAGCCCAGTCGCATGGTACCGCCTTTTGCCGTGATCTTTTTTTGCTCTTCCATCATGTCTACCACCGGCTCATCCGCTGCAGGATCCATCTCCGTGGATTGGGCGTTTTTAATACCCAGCACATTGCGTCCGTATTCAATTACGGCCATCTGCATACCAAGGCAAATTCCAAAGAAGGGTAGTCCGCTTTCACGGGCATATTGCACGGCCGTGATCTTGCCTTCCACACCACGGTAACCAAATCCCGGTGCTACCAGCAATCCGTCGAGGTTTTGCAGTTTTTCAGCCACGTTCTCGGCTGTAATAAATTCCGAATGAATGGGCACAACCTGCACTTTACATTCATTTACCGCGCCGGCGTGTACAAATGATTCAAGAATGGATTTATAAGCATCCTGCAGTTCTACATATTTTCCAATCAGGCCAATGGTGATGCGGGCCTTGGGGTATTTCAGCTTGTCCAGGAATTCTTTCCAGCGGGAAAGATCGGGTTCGTGCTTGCTGCTGACCTGCAGCTTTTGCAACACGATCTGGTCAAGTTTTTCATTCATCATCAGCAGGGGCACTTCGTAGATAGTGCTGGCATCCTGTGCTTCAATGACCGCTTCAGGTTTTACATTACAAAACTGGGCAATCTTGCGTTTGATATCCTGGTTCAACGGTTCTTCGGCGCGGCAAACGATCACATCGGGAAAAACCCCGCTTTCGCTCAACTGCTTTACCGAGTGCTGGGTCGGTTTTGTCTTTAATTCCTTGGCCGCTTTGAGGTAGGGGATAAGGGTAAGATGCACTACTAATAAATCTTCCTCGGGCAGTTCCCACTGCAACTGGCGAACGGCTTCGATATAAGGCAGCGATTCGATGTCGCCAACCGTTCCGCCCAGTTCCGTGATCACAATATCAAATTCATTTTTCTGTCCGAGGAGCAACATGCGGCGCTTGATCTCGTCGGTAATGTGCGGCACCACTTGTACAGTCTTGCCAAGAAAAGCGCCTTCCCGCTCTTTGTTGATTACGTACTGGTAAATGCGGCCTGTGGTCACGTTATTGGCCTGCGAGGTAAAGATGTTCAAAAAGCGTTCGTAGTGACCCAAATCAAGATCAGTTTCGGCGCCGTCTTCGGTCACATAACATTCGCCGTGTTCATAGGGATTGAGTGTTCCGGGGTCGACATTGATGTAAGGATCAAATTTTTGAATTGTTACCCGCAAGCCTCTTGCCTGTAGGAGTTTGGCAAGCGAAGCTGCAATAATTCCCTTTCCCAAACTCGACGTTACCCCACCGGTAACAAATATGTATTTAGCCATAAAGTAAGTTTACAGTTTGCTGTTTTCCTGTTTGCAGTTGTTTGCTAAATGTGCAGCGCAGATATGTAAGCTGCATTTCACGTTTGACGTTTTACGCTTCACGTAGTTGACCAGCAGGTGTAAAACATCCGGGAGGTCATGCAAACCTACACCAAAATTTCAGCCGTATAAAAAATTGCTTTGTGAAACTGTGGAAAACCGGTAGAAAGAGAAAATTTTTTGTACGCGACAACTTTTTTATAACGCCGGTGTTGATTACAGAAACTGATCAATTATGCAACGTAAAAGAATTTTCTCCGGATGGGCATTGGTTTTATCGGTTGTCATGTTTTCCTGTGCCGATTCGGCCACAGACACGGCAGGTAACGCCGATACAACCAGTACAATGACCACCACTACCACAGATGCTGCTGGTACAACCGATACGACGGCTGCCAGCCCCGATGCCATGGGTGGCGCAGGTTTATCGCCATCGAAAAACATCGTTGAAAATGCCATTGCTTCACCGGATCATTCCACCCTGGTAGCAGCCGTGCAGGCAGCCGAGTTGGCCGGTACGCTTAGCGGTGCCGGACCCTTTACCGTATTTGCTCCCACCAATGCGGCTTTCGACAAACTGCCGGCCGGTACGGTTGACAACCTGCTGAAGCCGGAAAGCAAGCAGCAACTGACCAACGTATTAACGTACCACGTTGTTCCGGGTACGTACAAAGCGGCAGATCTGAAGGATGGACAGAAATTAAAGACGGTTCAGGGAAAAGAGCTGACAGTAATGATGAAAGACGGGAAGGTGATGATTGATGGCGCAACCGTTGCCACACCGGATGTTGTATCAAGTAATGGCGTTATTCATGTGATTGATGCGGTGGTTATGCCCAAAAGTTAAGGACTCGTTTGGTTTTACACCTCTTGGTTCTCTTCCGGGGACAAACAAAAAGAGCAGCCATTGGCTGCTCTTTTCTTATTCGGTAAACAGAAATCAGATCATGCTTAGCGCACCTTCTGAATCCAGTTCTTTCGACAGGTGGTTTTCAATGGCTGTGTCGTAACGTTCTTTCCACTGATCAACGCTTCCCCAATCTTCGCCGTCAACAGATACAGCGCCGGCGGTTACTTTTCCAAGTGAAACAAAAGGCATTTCCTGCTGCTCCATCGCTTTCCAAAAAAGGTCACGCTGTTTTTCCGAAACCGTTACCACTACGCGGCTTTGGGCTTCGCCAAACCAAAATGCATCATTGCGGGTAGCGGCATCTGCGTTGCTAACGGCAAAGCCTAACCGTTGTGGGAAGGCACTTTCCAGCAGGGCAGTTACCAGCCCGCCTTCACTTACATCGTGAGCACTCAGGATCAATTCATCGGCAATCAGTGTGCGGATGATCTGTTGCAGGCTGTATTCCTGCTCCAGGTCAAAATAAGGCGCTGGTGATTGGGTTACGCCACAAACTTTGCTCAGGTATTGCGAGGAAGCAATGTCGTTTTTCACGGCACCAATGAGGAAGATCTCATCGCCTTCCGCTTTAAAGTCGAGGGTCATTTTTTTGGCGAGGTCTTCTACCAGCCCAACCATACCGATTGTTGGTGTTGGAAACACAGGGCCATCCGGGTTTTGGTTGTAAAAGCTTACGTTGCCACCCGTTACCGGTGTATCAAATTTGCGGCAGGCTTCGCCCATACCTTTCACGGCATTTACAAATTGATAATACACTTCCGGATCGTAGGGGTTGCCAAAATTCAGGCAGTTGGTAACACCCAGCGGAACGCCGCCGCTGCAAACAATGTTGCGGGCTGCTTCGGCTACGGCTATCATCGCACCTTTGTACGGATCGGCATATACAAAACGGCTGTTGCAATCTACCGTTACGGCAATGCCTCTCCCGGTTTCTTTAACCAGCACTATGGCAGCATCGGAAGGTGCATTGGTGGTTGTATTTACGGTCCCTACCATGCTGTCGTATTGGTGGTAGATCCAACGCTTGTTGGCAATGGTTGGTACCTGTATCAGTTGCTCGGCAATTTGTTTAAGGTTGGTGGGTTGCGGAACCGAAGCAATGTCAAAATTTTGCAGCGAAGCAAAATAGGAAGGCTCGCGGAATTCTCTTTCGTATTGCGGTGCGCCGCCGCCAAGTACCAGTTCTTCAGCGGGAATTTCAGCTTCCAACTGTCCGTGCATGTGAAAGCTAAGCAGGCCGTCATTTTTTACATGACCAATCACAGCGTTCTCCAGGTCCCACTTGTCAAACACTTTTTTTACTTCTTCTTCGCGGCCTTTTGCTACCACCAGCAGCATTCTTTCCTGGCTTTCGCTTAGGAGCAGTTCCCAGGCTTTCATGTTTTGCTGGCGCATGGGTACTTTATCCAGGTCAATGTGCATGCCCACGCCACCTTTTGCGCTCATTTCGGCGGTAGAGCAAATAATGCCCGCCGCACCCATGTCCTGCATGCCTACAACTGCGCCGGTCTCAATTACTTCAAGGCAGGCTTCCAGTAATTTTTTCTCCTGGAAAGGATCGCCTACCTGTACGGCCGGCAATTCTTCCGTGCTTTCTGCCGTTATCTCGGCTGAGGCAAAGGAGGCGCCGCCAATACCATCTTTACCCGTAGCACTGCCCACGTACATAACAGGATTGCCTTCGCCTTCGGCGGTAGCCGAAACGGTCTTACCCACTTTTACAATTCCTACGCTCATGGCATTCACAAGTGGGTTGGTATGGTAGCATTCGTCAAAATAAACTTCGCCGCCAACCGTAGGTACGCCAAAGCAGTTGCCGTAGTGCGAAATGCCGTGAACAACACCTGCCAGCAGGTGCTGTGTTTTTTTATCGTCAAGCTTGCCAAAGCGAAGCGAGTTGAGTGCCGCAATGGGACGTGCACCCATGGTGAAAATATCGCGGTGAATGCCACCCACACCCGTAGCTGCTCCCTGGAAGGGTTCAATGGCCGAAGGGTGGTTGTGCGATTCGATCTTGAACACCACGCCATAACCCTCGCCAATATCCATCAGGCCCGCGTTTTCTTCACCGGCCGCAATGAGCATGCGGCCGCCTTCGCGGGGAAGTGTTTTGAGCCATTTAATGGAATTCTTATAACTGCAATGCTCACTCCACATACCGGAGAAAGCGCAGAGTTCATTGAAATTGGGTGTGCGGCCGAGTTTCTGTTTGATCAGTTCAAACTCTTCTTCTGTGAGGCGAAGCTGTTTTGCGGTTTTTACTGTGACTTCCATACGCGGTAGAAAGGCGCAAAGCTAAGTGAGTTTGGGGTTTGGTGTTGGGTGTTTGGGGTTATTCTTCTGCTTATCTTACTTTTTTACAATGGCAGGCTGCTGAAAAAAGCAGTAAAGGCAAGCGTAAATGCAACAACCCCCAACCCCAAACGCCAAACTCCAAACCCTTTTCCCTATTTTGTGCCGCTAAAACATCCGACTTGGAGCACCTGGCTTTTGCTGCTTACCTTATCTTTTTTGCCTGGCTGGTTACCCGAACATGTTTTTTTCTTTCATCAGGATTGACCAAAGCACAACTGGTGATTCTTTTTTTGCTGAAGGTGATGGCCGGCATTCTTTATGGCTGGGTCGGGGTATATTACGGCGAACTGGCGCAGATGTCAGACACCTGGGCTTACCACTACGAAAGCCTCACAGAATACAAAGTTCTGCTTACTGATCCGGGTCAGTTTTTCAGCAGCCTGTTTCACAGCTCTTACGAAGAAGGCTACGGTAAATTTTTGGCCGTGGAAAACTCCTGGTGGAATGACCTGAAAGGAAATTTTTTTATCAAGATCTTGGCCCTGTTCAACCTTGCCTCCTTTGGCAATTATTATGTCAATGTCATTTTTTATTCATTTATATCCCTGTTTGGCCCAATTGGGCTGTACCGGGTGATGAAGGCCCATTTTCCAGGTAACCGGCTTGCCATCATCCTGGCTACGTTTTTGGTTCCGTCTTTCCTGTTCTGGACGTCGGGTCTGCACAAAGACGGTCTTATTTTTCTTGGTATGGTGATGATGATCTATCCCCTGTACTTTATCCTGAAGGGAGCCCGGCCGACTTTTCTTTCCGTGTTTGCCATGCTGGTTGGTTTTCTGCTGGTCTTGGGGTTGCGCAATTTTATGATCATTCCGCTGCTGCCGGCCTTGCTGGCCTGGGTACTTTCCGTCAAACTGCGCTGGCAGCCATGGCAGGTTTTTGCCGGGCTATATGCCATTTGTATCGTCCTGTTTTTTACTGGGAAATACATTCACCCGCTACTCAATTTCCCCGAAGAAGTGGTGGTGCGGCAACAGGCCTTTCAAAATCTTGGGGGAGGATCGGCCGTTGAAGTGGAGAAGCTGCAACCAAACGTCGCCAGCTTTTTGGCCAACCTGCCCGATGCCATCACCCTTAGTGCAATCCGGCCGTATCCAACCGATGTCCGGCACCTGTTGTCCCTGGCAGCAGCGGTCGAAATAAATTTTTTGCTCCTTATCGTTTTGCTTTGCACTTTCTATCGAAAAAAAGGAGGTCAGGTAAAACCCTTTATCCTGTTCTGCATCTTTTTTGGATTTTCTGTTCTTCTAATGATAGGCTATACGGTCAACATCCTGGGTGCCATCGTACGCTACCGCAGCCTGGTCATTACCTTGCTGTTTATACCGATGGTGGCACAAGCCAACTGGAGCCGGATCGGGCAGATCTTCAACGGAAATATGGAAGAAAAATAAATGTATTAAAATTTCGAATTCTTGCTTTTAAAAGGGCTGGTCGTTTGTTTTAACGCAGTTTATTTTTACCGTTTAATAAATCGTTGACAAATTTTGGTGGTTATTTTTTGAAATTTAGCGTTCTTTGGCAAAAATCACAATTCTATGTCGCTTCGCTTTCAAGCTTTGTCCAACATGCAAACTTCTGCAGAGCCCACAACGCCGGGTTGTGCAAAAATTACGGCCATCTTTGCCGAAAATGTATTTACCCACCAGGTTGCCCGCCAGTTCCTGAGTGATGAGGCCTATAAAAGCCTGATTGCTTCTATTAGAGCCGGTCAAAAGATCGACCGGGCCATGGCTGCACAAATCGCCAATGGTGTACGGGCCTGGGCGGAGAGCAAGGGTGTAACCCATTTTACGCACTGGTTTCAGCCGTTGACCGGGACAACAGCCGAAAAACACGACTCCTTTTTTACCCTGAAAAGCGACGGCACGCCCATTGAGCAATTTGATGGTGATGCCCTGATCCAGCAGGAACCCGATGCCTCCAGCTTTCCCAGCGGCGGCCTGCGGGCAACGTTCGAAGCCCGTGGCTATACAGCCTGGGATCCATCTTCGCCAGCCTTTATCATGGATATCGGTTATGGGAAGACGCTTTGCATCCCTACCATCTTTATTTCTTATACCGGCGAATCGCTTGATTACAAAGCTCCCCTGCTGAAAGCACTGGAAGCCATTGACAAAGCCGCCGTGGATGTATGTAACTATTTCGACCGTAATGTAGAAAGAGTAACCCCAACCCTTGGCTGGGAACAGGAATATTTCGTGGTGGACGAAGGCCTTTTCAATGCCCGTCCCGACCTGTTGATGTGCGGCCGTACGGTATTTGGCCACAATTCGGCCAAAAACCAGCAGTTGGAAGATCACTACTTTGGAGCGATCCCGGAAAGAGTTTACGCTTTCATGCGTGATTTTGAAGAAGAAAGCTACCGTCTTGGCATTCCGCTGCGTACCCGTCACAACGAGGTGGCACCGGCGCAGTTTGAATGTGCCCCCATCTTTGAAGAAGTGAACATTGCCGTGGATCACAACACGCTGCTGATGGATGTGATGAACCGTGTAGCGGCCCGTCACCGCCTGCGTGTGTTGCTGCACGAAAAACCTTTTGCCGGCATCAACGGTAGCGGTAAGCACAACAACTGGAGCCTGGCCACCGACACCGGTGTGAACCTGTTGGCCCCTGGCAAAACGCCCAAGACCAACCTGATGTTCCTGACGTTTTTTGTAAACGCCATTAAAGCGGTGCATGACCATGCCGACCTGTTGAGAGCCTGTATCGCTTCTGCCTCCAACGATTTTCGCCTGGGTGCCAACGAAGCGCCACCGGCCATTATCTCTGTTTTCATTGGTCAATACCTGACCCGTGTTCTGGACGATGTAAAAGAAAGAGTAGGACAGAAGTTTGATGAGCAGGACGAAAGCATGCTGAAGATCGATATCCACCGTAGTATTCCGGAGCTGCTTCTTGACAATACCGACCGCAACCGCACCTCGCCGTTTGCTTTCACCGGTAACAAATTCGAGTTCCGTGCTGTGGGTTCATCGGCCAACTGCGCCAATGCCATGACCGTTCTGAACACCATCATGGCTGAAACCCTGCGCAACTTTAAAAAAGAAGTGGATGGCCTGATGGAAAAAGGGGAGAAGAAAGAAATTGCTATTCTCCACATCCTGAAAGAATACATTGTTTCCAGCGAAAAGATTCTTTTCGAAGGCAACGGTTACAGCGAAGAGTGGGAAAAAGAAGCCGAAAGACGTGGCTTGCCCAACCTGAAAACAACACCGCTTGCCCTGGATGCTATGGTGACTGAGAAAGCGAAAAAGCTTTTCGAAAGCAACAAGGTTTACAACCACCTGGAACTGGAAGCCCGCCACGAAATTGAGCTGGAGAAATACATCAAAAAAGTACAGATCGAAAGCCGTATTATGGCCGAACTGATGACCTCTTATGTTTTCCCTGCTGCCGTTAAATATCAAAATACTCTCGTTGAAAACATCCGTGGGTTGAAGGATGTTGGCGTGGCAGAAGGCACCTGCGACCAGCGCACCGCTGTGCTCAATAAAATTTCAAGGCACATTAACGAAGCCAGCCGCCTGACCGTGGAAATGATCGAGGCCCGCAAAAAGTGCAATGCCATCGAAGACACCCGCGAAAAGGCGATTGCTTATGGTACTGAAGTGAAGGAAGCCTTCTTTGATGAGTTGCGTTACCATGTCGACAAGCTGGAGCAAATGGTGGACGACCGCGAATGGTATCTCCCGAAATACCGCGAACTCCTGTTTATGCGCTAAGCAATAGCAATAATTTTTTAAAGCCTGTACTTTTTGGTGCAGGCTTTTTTTATGGAAAACCTTTTAAATGGGTTTGCTGATGGCGTTGTAACCAATATCTCAATCAAAATAATATGATCTTCTTCCTCACTGCCAAAGCACAGTACCGTATTGCAAATACAGAATGTAGCCTACCGTTAGCACAAAAAGCCCATTTGCCACCCATTTGTTCCCTGTATAGAAATACGTGGCAGCATGAAAACAGGCAAACGGCACGGCCACCAGTACCCAATTGCTGAACGAAGTATAAGTGTTGATAAACGGTACAAAAAACGCGAGGATAAGATAAAGCAGCATAATGCTCCAGTTTTTCCGTACCTGGATCAACATTTTATGCAGCTGTCCCTGTACAAAAAAGCCGCCGACCAGAAAAGGAAGCGTGAGGAAAAGCGTACTGATGGCCAGCCAAACCGTGCTTTTCACTTCCGGCACTTTTACCGAAACATGCGGCACAAAGCTGTCGAAGCTAAGGTTGTCGGTAAGGAAAAGGTAAGCGCCGTAAAAATAATAGGGCGTCAGGCAGCCTAGAAAAAACAATACGATCTCGTTCAGCTTAAACGGCTTTAAGATCATCATACCCAATAAAAGGCAGAGCATAAAAGCCGCCGACGGGAAATAGATATAGGAACTGATGCCCAGCAGCAGTCCCATATTATAAATGCGGCCGCTGCCATCTTGCAGGTTGTACAGCCGGAACAAAATAATGAACGTAAGAATGATCAGCGTACTGGCAACCAGCGGCGAAGAAAGAAAACTCCATTCGGGCAGGAGCGAAGTGACCAGCAGGTAAGCCATACCAGGCAGGTAAGTGGCTTTGCTCATCATCCGGAACGCATTCATCAGGTAATTCACCATCAGTGCCTGGGCGTACAGCAGCATAAAGGCAACCGCGGAGGCCCAAAGCGGGGCGTTGGTACCGGCCGTGAGTAACAGGTTGGCCAGGGCATGATAAAGGTCTTCGTCATTTTCGGAAACCACAACGGGCTTTGGGTACAGGAACAGCGGCGCCTTTAGCAGAAAGCCGAAGATCAGGAGTACGATAACATTACCCGGGGTTTTTTGTCGGAACAAGGAAATCACCCGGCAATGCTATCAATTAAATTCCACTTTTGCAAAGCTAATGCTGTTTCGGAAGTAGCATGGGATGATCATCTGGTAGCTGCTCACCTGTTTTCCAAACTTGGGCATGAACTCAAAACCGCGATCCAGGTTTTTCAACGTGGGGTTCCGGGTGATCTGTCCATCGGGTGAAAGCGTATAATCGTAAAGCAAAAGGTTGCGCTTTTCGTCGATGTTGAATAGGTAGTGGATCTGTCCGCCGGTATTCACGGTCTGGTACGAAATGCGGTCGTCGGATTCATCATCAAACTGCTCTTTGCGAATCACGTTGCTCCACTCAAGGGTACCTGTGTTGTTAAACGAAAGGACCGTAATGTTATCGGCATTGTACCGCATGTTACCACGGTTATTAAAATAGTTTCCCCGGCGCCAGTACCAGGAATTGTACGGCGAGTACACACTGTAATAATCGTACATGCTCATGGGGTAGCCGTAGAGGTAATTGAACCGGTTCCATTGTCCGCCACGTGAGGTGGTGTAGTACGATTCGGTGTTGATGATAAAGCCGCCATCCCTGCGGGTAATGATGTTGCGGATGAAGTAGTCGTTAAAGGCCGATTTGATATTGGTATTGTTGCCACGGGCTTCACGGCGCAATTCTTCGCTCAGGGCAATGGTGTTTTGCAGCACCGGTTGGCGGGTGGATTTATCCCACACATAAAAATAAAAGCCTTCCACGTCGCCGCGCTTTTTGCTGTAGTAAAACGAGGTAACAAAAAAGCGGTCATTGGCGTTGTCTGCCTTTATGTGCAGGTTGTCCAGGAAAAGCTTGTCAGGCTGCACGTTGATCACGTGAAGCGTATCGGCCATGGCCGCCTTGTACAGCAACTGTGAACCCTGGATGGTTTCGTTGTTGTTGCGGGTAAATTTGGTAAAGACAAGATCGCCGTCGTTGTCAAGCTGAAACTGTTCCAGCGCATCCTTGTATTCTTCCATGGGGATCACCATCTGCGACCGGCGGATGGGAGACAGGTTGTTGTCGAAAAGGATCGTGGTCAGCACATAGCGTTCGCGGTTCTTGGAATTGATCTTAAAGACCATCAATTTCGATTTGTCTTCGCTGCTGATGGTATTGTAGATCTTATTATTTCCGCCAAAGCCAATATGTGCTGTGTCCAGCGTTATCACGTCAGAAATGGGCTTGCCGTTCCCGTCGATCTTTACCGCGTTACAATACACCACCCGCTTTTTTTCGTACTGGTAAAGCACGTAGGTGAAATCCTGGTAAGGGAAAAAGTCGATGTTCAGAATGCGGTCGTCTGAGGCAAATTTCATTTCCTCACGGGCAATCTGTTCCATCTCGTTGTTGTAAACGGAGATGTAGTTTTTATTGCGGATGTTTTTATAGATAAGAAAATTGCCCTGCACCTTGCCCACCACTTCAAACTGCATGCGGCGGTTGTCGTCCTCATCAACTTCGGCGTAAACAATCTTTTGGGCATGGGCGGAAAGGGCTGAAACGAAAACCAGGCTAAAAAGGGCTAAAAAAGATTTGAACATAGACGCAAAATCGTTTGATAACTAAAATTAGGCGATGTTTTGTTATGAAGACGGTAAGAAAAAAGCTTTGGCTGCATCGGTTTTTCACAACTGGCAGCCCGAAATGTTATTTTTTCGTTTATAACTGCAAGCTATTTTCCGTATACCTTTGTCAACTGCCGGTTTAAAAAGGCACATTGTGAGAATACCACTTAACAGAGTTACCACAGCCGGATTAATTGTGGCCCTGGGGATTATTTACGGTGATATCGGAACCTCCCCGCTCTACGTTTTCAACGCAATTATCAAAGACCACCGCATAGATGAAAACCTGATCATCGGAAGCCTTTCCTGCATTATCTGGACCATTACCCTGCAAACCACGGTGAAGTATGTTTGGCTCATTCTTCGGGCGGATAACCGGGGGGAGGGCGGCACGTTTGCCCTGTATGCCCTGGTGCGACGGCAAAAAAAATGGCTGGTGGTACCGGCTATGATCGGGGGCGGGGCGCTCCTGGCCGATGGCATTATTACGCCGCCCATTTCCATTACATCAGCTGTGGAAGGCTTGCGGGAGATCTCCTATTTCAACAACATCGACCAGTATGTCGTTTACATCGTGCTGGTGATTCTCTCTATGTTCTTTTTCCTGCAGCAATTTGGTACGGCCTCCATCGGCAAGCTGTTTGGCCCAGTAATGTTTATCTGGTTTTCCATGCTGGCCATCCTTGGCGTTATCCATCTTTCGGATGATTTCAGGATCCTGAAGGCATTTAGCCCAACCTATGCAGTTAGCTTTTTAATTACCTATCCGCATGCCCTGCTCTTGCTGGGTGCCGTTTTCCTTTGCACCACGGGTGCCGAAGCGCTTTACAGCGACCTCGGACATTGCGGCCGCGACAACATCCGCACCTCCTGGATCTTTGTTAAAACCTGTCTTATCCTTAACTACCTGGGGCAGGGGGCTTATCTTTTAAAAAACCATGATGGTCTTTTTATTACAGAAGAGGTACGGGCACAACTTGGCATTAATGCGTTTTACGACCTCATGCCCGAGTGGTTTATCATTTTTGGAGTGGTGATCGCTACCAGTGCGGCGGTCATCGCCAGCCAGGCCATGATCTCCGGGTCGTTCACGCTTATCAGCGAAGCCATGCGGCTCAACCTCTGGCCAAAACTGAAGATCCGCTATCCTTCCGAAGAAAAAGGGCAACTGTTTATACCCAGCCTGAACCTGCTGATGTTCCTTGGCTGCGTGGGTATTGTGCTTTATTTCCGCACCTCTTCCCGCATGGAAGCGGCGTACGGACTTGCCATCATCATTACCATGCTGATGACAACGGTGCTTTTTTCCAATTTCCTTATCTCGCGGCGGGTGAAGCCGGCGCTGATCTGGCTTTTTCTTGGTTTTTACACCCTGATTGAACTTTTGTTCCTTTATGCCTTGCTGCACAAGTTTGCCCAGGGTGGTTATATTTCATTGATGATCGGTGGGGTGATGTTTGGGGTGATGTTTGTCTGGTTCCGGGCCCGCAAAATCAAGAACCGGTACGTAGAATTTGTGCGGCTGGAGCATTATATCCCAAAAATCCAGGAGCTCAGCAACGACCGGTCGGTACCCAAATACGCCACGCATCTCGTTTACCTGACCAGTGCCGACAACCCGAAGGAGATCGAGCACAAGATCATTTACTCTATTCTCAGTAAAAAGCCCAAGCGGGCTGATATTTACTGGCTGGTGCACGTGGACACGCTGGATGAGCCTTATACCATGGAGTACAAAGTGGAGCATATCATTCCCAACGACATTATTCGCATCGACTTTCGCCTTGGTTTCCGTGTAGAGCCACGCATCAACCTGCTTTTCCGAAAGGTGGTAGAAGACCTGGTGGCCAATAAAGAAGTGAACATTATCAGTCGTTACGAAAGCCTGGAAAGGGGCAAAGTGACCGGTGATTTCTCTTTTGTGGTGATGGAAAAATACCTGAGCCAGGACAATGACCTGCCTTTCTTTGAACGGCTAATCATGAAGTTCCATTTCTGGCTGAAGGAGATTTCCCTGTCCGAAGAGCGGGGCTTTGGCCTCGATGCCAGCACGGTGGTGGTGGAGAAGTTCCCCCTTATTGTAGCACCAGTTACCAATGTAAAATTGAAACGAATAGGGGAGTGATCTCTCATCAAATAACAGCGCGGCATACTAAACCGCGCTGTTATTCGTTCTTATGACCTTAGTTTGCCCGGAATGAACCTGATCCGCCATATCCTTATACTGACCGCCAGTGTATTTTTTTTCAACCTAACTGCCCTCGCCCAACCGGGATTCAAGGTAGATATTGAAAAACCGCAGCCCTATGGGGAGCGCAAGCTCAAAGCAGAAAAAACCGGCGAGGGCAAGATGAAAGCGCCAAAGCGCATCCTGCAAAACCTGACCACCCGCTTTAATTACGTTTTTAACGCCAACAATAAGTTCAACGAGATCCTCGAAAGAGCAAGGGAACAACACCAGGATGATTATACCAACCTGCTGACCTTTTACCCCTACACCCTGGAGGCAACCGCAGCCGACAGCGCTCAACTGGATTCGGTGATCTACAAAGCCCGGACGGGAATTGTGAACCACGACCTGCGCAACGAGTGGATTGATGAGCTTTACCTGCTTTGGGCGGCCTCTTTTCACCTGCAGAAAAAATTTGACTCGGCATCCCTGATGCTGCAGTTCATTAACTATGCCTACGCTCCCAAATTTGAAGACGGTTATTACAAACACATCGGTACCAATACGGACGGTGCCAAAGAGCTGACCATTTCTACCCCGGAAGAAAAAAAGCTGTTGCACAGCAATACCTTCAGCCGCAACAATGCCTTTCTCTGGCAGGTAAGAACCCTGACTGAAATGGAAAGGCTGACCGCCGCCAGGAGCCTTATCGCTACGTTGCGCCGCGACCCTGTTTTTCCTGCCCGTCTGCAGAACGGGTTGGACGAAGTGGAGGCCTACTGGTATTACCGGCAACAGCAATGGGACAGTGCTGCAACACATTTGCTCCAAGCTGTTGATGGTGATTATACCCGCAAGGAAAAGGCCCGCTGGCATTTTTTGGCGGCACAAATGATGGAAAAGGCAGGGAAGGAAGAGGAAGCCGCAGCGCTTTACCAGAAAGTGGTGACCATGACCCCCGACCCGGTGATGGAAGTATATGCCCGCCTGAACGTGGTGCGTCTAAGCAAGGAAGGTGGTGAGGAAGCGATCAACAAAAACCTGGCGGAACTGCTAAAAATGGCCCGCCGCGACAAATACGAAGAATACCGCGATGTGATTTATTACATGGCGGCACAGATGGAACTGGAAAGGGGCAATGTTGCTGCCGCCAGCGACCTGCTGATCAAAGGTTCAAAAGCTGCCAGCAATGATCCAGTCTCCCGCAACAAAGCGTTCTTGCAGATCGCCGATGTTTCGTACCGGCAGAAAAAATACCTGCAGGCAGCTTCTTTTTACGACAGTGTACAGGTGGCCGGCCTGCCCGAAGCAGATGTTGCCCGTGTGTCTGAAAGGAAAACCGCTTTGCAGCCGGTGGTGCTGAACAGCGGTGTTGTTTCCCGCCAGGATAGCCTGCAACGCATTGCCGCCATGCCCGAAGACCAAAGAAATGCCTACATAAAAGCACTGGTAAAAAAGCTGCGCAAAGAACAGGGACTAAAAGAAGACGCTCCCCTGACAGCGGGTGGCCCCTCCCTTGCCGGCAACACGGCACCGGTTGACCTGTTTAACAACGACGCCAAAGGAGAATGGTATTTTTACAATACAGGCGCCAAAACAAAAGGGGCGGCCCAGTTCAAATCGGTTTGGGGCAATCGTCCTAATGTTGACAACTGGCGGCGTTTTGCAGCGGTGAACCAGCAGATCCTTTCCAATCCCGACAAACCTGCTGATCCTTTAAACTCAACCGCTACGGCCGGTGGCCAACTGACCGAAGCCGACCTGACGCCGGAAGGGCTACTGGGCAGATTGCCAATGACACCGGAAGCCGTGCAGGCGTCCAACGATTCTATCCGCACGGCGCTGTTTGGCTTGGGTACAGCTTATCTCAATGAAGTGGAAGATTACCCCTCCGCCATCGAAACCTTTGAAGAATTGCGCCGGCGTTTTCCCAATGCGCCACAAATGGATGACGTGCTGTTCCAGCTTTACCATGCCTACACTAAGCTGGGCGACCGCAAAGCGGCTGCGGGGATAAAACAAGTTCTCGGCACCAATTATCCTACCTCTCGATTTACCGCCATTGCTACTACGGGTAAAGATCCCCAGGCGCCAAATACTGATCTGCCAGCGGCAACCAAAGCCTACGAAGATGTGTACAACCTCTTTATTGAAGGTCGGTTTGGCGAAGCCGAAACCGCAAAGCGCATTGCCGACAGTACTTACCAAACAAAATACTGGAACCCGCAACTGCTTTACATCGAGGCGGTTTACTACATCAAGCAGCGACAGGACAGCGTTGCTACCAACGTATTGCAAACCATTGTTCGCCAGAACAACAAAGGCATGGCCGACAAAGCGCAGAACCTGATCAACGTATTGGCCCGTCGCCAGCAGATCGAGGACGAACTCACTCGCCTGCAAATCACCCGGCCTTCGGACGATGAGCCGCCAGCCAGCGATCCGGTGGTGGCCGTGGTGCAACCCGAAGTGCCAAAGGACACGGTGGTAACGACGCCAATGCCCAAAGTCGATTCTGCCCTTGTAAAGAAACCGGCCACTGAACCGGCCGTGGATTCGGCAGCACTGGCAAAAGCAAGGCAAAAAGAAGTGGCCGACAGCCTGGCTTTTGCGAAAGTGCTGGAAAAGCGCAGGCTTGATTCCCTGGAGACGGTTCGCCGCGATGCGTTGGCGCTGGCAAAAAAGGAAGCCGAACAGGCCCGCAAAGATTCGATTGCCAAAAAAGCTTTGGCCGACCAACTCCGTAGAGACTCCATTGCTACGGCAAGAGCCGAACGGGAACGGGCAAGAAAAGACAGCATTGAACTGGCGCAAGCCCTGAAAAAGCAGGCATCCGACTCGCTGGCCTTGCAACGCTACCTGGCCAAACGGGAACGGGATTCACTGGAAAGGATTCGCATCGATTCGCTGGCGCTGGTAAAAAAACGGGCTGACGATGCCCGACGGGATTCCCTTGCCCGTGTGGCTTTGGAAGCGCAGCAGCGCAAGGATTCCATTGCACTGGCCGAAAAGCAGCGGAGGGAAGCGCTGGCCTTGGAAGTACAAAAACGAAAAGACTCGATTGCACTGGCTGCACAGCGGAAAAAAGATTCCATCGACCTGGCCCGCACCCTTCGTGATCAGGCCCGCCGCGACAGCATCGCCCAGCGGGAAGCCTTCCTGAAGCGCCAACGCGATTCTATCGAAGATGCAAAACGCAACTATGTCGATCCGGCTGCCTACCACTACGAAGCGGCAAAACCCCATTTTGCCGTGGTGATCATGGACAAGGTAGACCCCATTTTTGTGAGCGAAGCCCGGACAGCCTTCCTGCGGTACAACCGCGAAGCTTATTCCGACCGCTCCCTGGATGTGCAGATCGTTAACATTACAGCAGATACAAGGATGCTGGTGATCAGCGGTTTGCCAACGGCGGCGGCAGCCACCGACTATGTGCAGACAGCCCAGCCACTGGCCGCCACGGAGATTATTCCCTGGCTCACCGCTAATAAGTATACGTTCAGCATTATATCGGGCCGCAACCTGGAGCTGCTGAAAACCAAGGGCAGCATTGCCGAGTACCAGCGGTTTTTGGAGCAACATTTGCCGGGTAAATTCTAAAGCAGTCAGCAGTTTAAAGCCGATAGTTCATAGCCAGTTTCGCAACGTTCTAACATAACAGTCCGTTAACGAAGCCGGCTTTGAACTGTTAACGTTGCACTTTGAACTGTCCGCAGCCTTAGCTTTGATCCCTATTAGAGATTGACCTTAATCCATCACAATGAAAAAATTGCCTCGCCTTTTCTGGACCGTCTTTTTAAGCGTTTTAGGAGCTTTTTTTGTTTTTATCCTGATGTGCATGCTGGGCGTTTTTGGCAAGCTGCCTTCACTGAAGGAACTGGAAAATCCCACCATCCTGCAATCTTCTGAAGTGTTTGCTGGCGACGGCACGCTGATGGGGAAGTATTACAGCGAACGTGGTAACCGTACCAGCGTGAACTACCGCGATATTTCACCGCATGTTGTCAATGCCCTGATTGCCACTGAAGATGAGCGGTTTTATGACCATGCCGGCATCGATCCCAAATCAACCATGCGGGCTGTTTTCCTCCTGGGTAAAGAGGGTGGTGGCTCTACCATCACCCAGCAGTTGGCAAAAGCCTTACTGGCCCAGGGAACCAAGAACAAAGCATGGCGGGTGATTGAAAAGTTCAAGGAATACATCGTTGCCATACGCCTGGAGCGAAACTTTACCAAGGAAGAAATCGTGGCACTTTATCTCAATGCTGTGCCTTTTGGCGACAACATTTACGGCATTAAAAACGCTGCTAAAACATTTTTCCAGAAAGAGCCCTACCAGCTTTCGGTGGACGAAGGGGCGCTACTGGTAGGGATGCTTAAAGCAAATACCCTTTACAACCCGCAGCGGCATCCGAAAGAATCCAAAGAGCGCCGTAACGTGGTGATTGGGCAAATGGAAAAAAACAACAAGATCACTGCGGCCGAGGCCAATAAGTACAGGGCCATGCCCATCCGGCTGAATTATAAAAAGCTGGATGAGAATGCCGGCTATGCGCCTTACTTCCGCGAAGTGTTGCGCAGCGAAGTACGGGAAGTGCTGAAGCAGGTAAAAACCACTGATGGCGAAGAGTACAACGTGTACCGCGACGGGTTGAAGATCTATACCACCATTAATCCCCGCATGCAGGATTATGCCGAGGAAGCGGTAGCGCAGCAAATGCCCATCCTGCAAAAAGCTCTCGACCGGCAGCGCAACATTCGAAATGGCAGTGTATGGAAAGGACGGGAGAATGTGCTGGAAGCAGCCATGAAGGCCAGCGACCGTTGGAAATACATGAAAGAGGAAGGTCTTTCGGACCGGGAGATCAAAGCCAGCTTTTCGCAGAAAGTGCCCATGAAGGTTTTTGCCTGGAATCCCAAGCGTGAACGCGACACGGTAATGACACCGATGGATTCGATCAAATACCACCGCCAGATGATGCAAACCGGCTTTATGGTGATGGACCCGGTAAGCGGCGAAGTGCGTGCCTGGGTGGGCGGCATTCATTTTAAAACCTACAAACTTGACCATGCCCAGCTAAATGTAAAGCGGCAGGTAGGATCGTCCATCAAACCCTTTTTGTATGCACAGGCAATGGAAGAACGCGGCATGACGCCGGAATCGATGGTGGAGGACCGGCAGCAATCCTTTGGCAAAGACCAATTGGTGCCGGCCACCGGTAAAACATGTACCGGCCGCTCCATGACGATGGCTTCGGCCCTGGCCTGGTCGCGGAACTGTGCTACCGCCTACATTATGAAGCAGGTGGGTGCGCCGCAGTTCGCCAACTTCCTCAAACGCATCAACATTCCAACCAACGTAGAGCCGTTTCCGTCTATCGCCCTGGGTTCCTGTGATCTTTCTCTGTACGAAATGCTTTGGGGCTATACCATCTTCCCCGGTGGCGGCTTTTCTACCAAGCCAACCTTTATCAGCCGGATCGAAGACCGTAACGGCAATGTCATTTATCGTTCCAACCTCGGCGCCAACCGCAACCAGGTGGTGAGCGAAGCCACTTCTTACCGGATGACAAAAATGCTGGAAGGTCCGGTGACAAAAGGCACCGCAGCCGGTTTGCAACAAGCGCTTGGGGTAAAAGAAATGGGTGGTAAAACCGGAACGACCAACGACAACGCCGATGCCTGGTTTATTGGCTTTACGCCGGAACTGCTGGGCGGCGTGTGGATCGGTTGTGACGACCGTTTTATTCGCATTGAAACGGCACAGGGTTATGGTGGAACAGCGGCACGTCCTATCTGGCAGGCCTTCTTTAAAAAAGCGCTGGGCGATAAAAGCCTTGGCCTGAACAAAGACGCTGAATTTATCAAGCCTGCTGACCTCGAAAACGAGATCACCAATGCCGATATCATGGAGATCATTCCCAACAGCATGGAAGATGCGGAAGGTGATAACATGGATATGAATGCGGACGACTATACATTGGATACGACTTCGTACAGCAATATGCGTCCGGAATCGGAGCGTCCGGTGGACAATGAAAAGCCATTGACGCCACGAAAAGATACCAACACCCGTAAGCCGGCTGGAACCTTACCGCCTGCCAAGCCCGAACAGGAAGAAGAAAAGAAGGGCTTTTTCAAGCGAATTTTTGGCGGTAAGGATAAAAACAAAGACGAAAAGAAACCCGGCAACCAGCCAACGCAGCGGACGAATGATTACCGGTAATTTTCATGATACAATTTCATAAAGAAAAAAGATGGTGGCCCTTGGGTCACCATCTTTTTCTTTGGGTAAACTCGGCTATTTCAATAGAAGGACCAACGGGGAAATACGCTTTCTTTTCCCGGTCTTCTCCCTTGTTAAAATATAAGATGCCAAAACACGCTTTCCCTTATTTTTGCTCCCGAATTAAACGATTGCTGCGATTAAAACACCCAACGAATGAAGAAATGGTGGTGGAAAATACTGTGCATCTTCCTACTCTTTTACACTGTAATTGCAGGCTTTAATGTTTTTAATGTGTCGGCGTTTGAAGTACCCCGGCTGGATGTGTTGGGCGAAACGATCCGCAATCTTTATTTCCACGTTTGCATGTGGTTTGCCATGATGATCCTGTTTACCGTTTCGGTGGTGCATGCGGTACGTTACCTGCGTACCAACAACCTGCGGTACGATATCCTGTCAAGGGCCTATGCCGGTGTGGGCATTTTATTTGGTGTGCTGGGTTATGCCACCGGCATGATCTGGGCGGCCTTTACCTGGGCTGATCCTAACAGCTCCACCTTTGCTTCGTTTGGCTCTATTGCCAAAGACCCCAAGCTGGTGGGTGCCGCCATTGCCCTCCTTATTTATTTTGCTTACCTGGTGCTGCGTGACTCGGTATCCGATATGGACAAGCGGGCCCGCATCAGCGCCGTGTACAATATTTTTGCGTTTGCTTTTCTCTTTCCTTCCATCTGGATCGTTCCGCGTTTGCTGGAAAGCCTGCACCCGGGTGGTGACGGCAACCCGGGCCTGAACCCGAAAGACACCGATGCCCGTATGCGCATTGTGTTTTACCCGGCAATCCTTGGCTGGACGCTTTTGGGCGTTTGGATCACTACCATCAAAGCAAGACTGCAATTGGTCAAAGAAAAATCTGTCGTTTCATGATGATGAAAAAAACTGCACTGGTCTGTCTTTCCTTCCTGTTCTCCTTGCTTTTGCAGGCACAGGAAAACCAGGTTGAGATGGCTGACACGATGCGGGAGAACGGAAAGATCTATGTTGTGGTAGCCGTGGTGCTTGCCATCCTGATCGGTCTGATCCTGTACCTCGTTCGGTTGGACAAAAAGATCTCCAACATTGAAAAAAATCAATTCTAAATTTTAAATAAACCCTATTATGTCGGCTACAAATGGCTATAGCTTCTTTGGCGCGGTTGAAAAGAGTTTCGACAAAGCAGCAAAATTCACCAAATGGGATCCGGGTATCCTCGAACAGATCAAAGCTTGCAATTCAATTTATTCCATGCGGTTCCCCGTTCGGATGGACGACGGACGTATCGAGGTGATCGAAGCCTACCGTGTACAGCACTCGCATCATAAAACGCCTTGTAAAGGCGGGATCCGCTTTGCCGCAGAAGTTAACCAGGACGAAGTGATGGCCCTGGCCTCGCTGATGACCTATAAATGCGCCATTGTAAACGTGCCGTTTGGTGGCGGTAAGGGTGGTATCAAAATCAGCCCGAAAAAATATTCGGTTTACGAACTGGAAAAGATCACCCGCCGCTATACAGCCGAGCTGGTAAAGAAAAACTTTATCGGTCCCGGTACCGATGTGCCGGCGCCTGACTACGGAACCGGCGAACGCGAAATGGCCTGGATCGTGGATACCTACATGGGTCTGCGTCCCGGCGAAATCGATGCGCTGGGTTGCGTAACCGGTAAGCCTGTAACACAAGGTGGGGTTCGCGGCCGCCGCGAAGCAACCGGTCTTGGTATTTTTTATGGTGTACGCGAAGTGTGCAACATGCCCGAGATCATGGAAAGGGTAGGGCTGACCGTAGGCATTGAAGGCAAACGTGTGATTGTACAGGGACTGGGTAACGTGGGTTACCATGCTGCCAAGTTCTTCCAGCAGGCTGGTGCTAAGATCATTGCCCTGGCAGAATACGAAGGTGCCATTCGCAACGACGATGGCCTGGACGTGGATGCTGTGTTTGAGCACCGCAAAACCACCGGCTCGATCTTGAATTTTGCCGGCGCACAAAACTTTGCCAAGAATACCGATGCACTGGAATATGATTGCGATATTCTGATCCCGGCAGCACTGGAAAATGTGATCAACGGGCAGAACGCTCCCCGTGTAAAAGCAAAGCTGATTGGTGAAGGCGCCAACGGTCCGCTGACACCGGAAGCCGATGAAGTGTTTGTTCAAAAAGGAACCATCGTTATCCCGGACATGTACCTGAACGCCGGAGGTGTGACGGTTTCGTACTTCGAGTGGCTGAAGAACCTGAGCCACGTTCGTTACGGCCGGATGGAAAAGCGCTTTACCGAGAACATGAACCAGCACATCATCAGCCAGATCGAAGAGCTGACCGAAAAGCAGGTTAGCGACCGCGAACGCCAGTTTATCGTTCACGGACCCGAAGAAGTGGACCTGGTGCACAGCGGTCTGGAAGAAACAATGATCACCGCTACAAGAGAGATCATTGAAGAGTGGAAGCGCAACCCCCAGATCCCCGATATGCGTACGGCTGCCTACGTTGTTGCCATCAACAAAGTAGGTACTTCGTATGCCGAACTGGGCATCTTCCCGTAGTGAGTGGTGAGTTGTGAATGGTGAGTACACCTCTATAGCTCATCTTATCCTACAATAAAAAAACCTCCTGAATGCTCAGGAGGTTTTTTATTGAAGGAAATTAATGGATAAGGCAAACTCACCACTGACCACTCACCATCAGCCGCCCCAGTCCTCGTCTTCTTCTTCGTCAAACTGTTCGTATTGTTCTTCCAGCGTGGCGTCGAAGGTTTGGTAGTTAAATTCCAGGTCCCATTTTGCGGCAGCATACACAAAAGCAAAATTGAGGTCGTAGAGGTCGTCCTGGTCGATCCATTCCTCGTCTGTGGCCAAAAGGATCCAGTCGTAAAAAAAGCTGCCTTTCCGGTCGTAGCGCAGGGCCGTCAGCGTGTCTTTCGGTATCACAAACTGCTGTGTTACCTCGCCCTGCCAAACAATTGATTCATCTGTAACAATCCAGTTCCCAAACTGCATACACATCATATTAATGCCCGAAAGGTAACGACAAAGTTTACACCAAACACCGGTCAAAAACGGGTAAATGACCCATGCCTGGGGCGGGAATGGTATTTGCCGCAATAGGCGTTGAAAAAATTTATCAACACTGGAAACTGCGTAGGATTCGGGACTACCTTCGTAGTGACAGCGGCGGGCAAAAAAGCGGCGATCAGCAAGCATTCCGCTCTCAAAAAAGAGCGTGTGAATAATGCAAAACAGGACAAAATATTGTGTGGATGCGGGAAAAAAATAATATCCACAATCGGCTGTTTTAACATTGTTCCAAAGCATTTTTGACCGATTATTGCCCCCTGAAAACCACAAACGTTTTAAGCAACAGAGCACCAATGAGTATCCATTTTTCCAAGATCATAAAAGCCGGCGACCGGAATCGTGAGTTTAATTTTAATCGCACCAACCGCGCCAATGTGCAGTACAGTGTGAATGTGCCGGACGAAAGAGGAAACCGCATTTTCTTCACCATGTACCAGGAAGGTGGCGTTTGGAAGATCGCCCCTGATGTATTGCCACCCTGGATCATGACCGTGGAAGAAGAGCTGGGAAATGCCATTGACGAAGAAAACAGGAAACCCGAAGTGATCAAAGAGAATCGCGTTCGGTAAGAAATAACTAGCAATAAAAAAGGCAGGCTGTAAACACAGCCTGCCTTTTTTATTGCTAGTTGATATTGGGATAGTGTGATATTGAGATATTAGTCGAAAGGCATGTTTTTGGAAATTATTAGCACTGCAAACAATATCCGAATATCTCAATATCCCACTATCAAATCTCCTACTCCTCTGCTCGTGCCGATGCGGCATCGATATTTCGGCCAAAGAAGATCGAATTTAAAAGCAGCTTGGAGCCACCCAGCCAAAATGCCCGCAGGTTGGGGTTGTCGGCAATGGAAATCACTCGTCCGTTACCCACCGCATTCACAATTACGGCTGCGGAGTTTTTTACGGCTTCGCTATTTTCGCGACTCAGCCAGCCACTTTGCAAGGGCTTGTCCTTGTAAAAAAACGGTGTGGCAAAAGGATTCTTGCTCTTTTCCATAAACACCCGGTTGGCCTTGAACAGGCTTACCTGCGGTTGTGTGTAGCCATAGGCAAGAGGATGGGTCAGGTCAGCTTCGGCGCCAAAGATGGCGCCCCGCATAGCCTGTGCGCCACTGATCTCGTCGCGGTCGGCATAGGCCAGCTTGCCGTTGCTGTCGAGGGGTGATTTTACCCGCTTAAAGCTTACGTTACTGATGCCAGCCTGCGACGCCCACTGAACCGCTTCTTCCGTCAGGATCAGCGTACCGCCGCCCTGCACCCAGCTTTTCAGTTTTTCCTTGTTTAAATCACTGTACGTGCCGCTCACCATAATGATGGTGTTGTATTTATCGAGGTTGGCGCGGTTAAAAACAGCTACATCCAGGTGTGTTGAAGGAATGTTGAATCGCTGATCCAGCAGGTGCCAGATCTCACCGGCATCCAGGGGATTGACACCAGTACCTACCAGCATGGCAATATTGGGTTTGGTCACCATCAGGAAGTTGCGGCTTCCCAGGTCGCTGCCCGAAACAACGTTTCCGCTTTGTACGGAATGGATGGTAACACCGTATTTAGTTGCCGCTACGGCTACTTTTTCAAAGATGGTATTAGCAGTTTGTGTTTGCATCGAAACCGGCACCAAGATGGTTCCATAACCGAATTTTTTTGATTTGCCGGCTGTGCTTAGTTCAAAGGTGTTTGTCGCTACTTTGGTCACCAGACCGGCTTCCTGCAACTCATACAAAACCGCCGGTGTGTAATATTCATTCCATTCCATCAGGTAGCCGATGTTCGATTGTCCGCCAACCACCGTACCGGTTTGTGTGATCTCTGCGGCTACTTTGTTACCCAGCAACCCGGAATTGAATTGTGAGGCACCCAGTTCAGCGTAGTTCAGTCCAAAAGCCAGGGGCATTGTCCACGCGGTGATGTCGTAAAACAAGCTGTCTTTGTAGGTCAGTGTTTTGTCAAAGATGCCGCGGATAAGGCGGTGCTGCGGCTGCGATGCCGGTATGACGTAAGCCGACCCTTTTTCAAACGCATTGCCGTCGGCTTTGATGCTGTTATTTAGTTCATAAACATCGATCTCGTGACGGCGCAGCATGTTTACAAAAATGGCTGTTTTTGCCTTGTCGGTTGGCGCTCCAAACACATAGCCTTTCACACCAAAAGAGGCGGCATCGGTTAGGGCTGTGCGGTAAAATTCACGCTGCCAGTCGAGCAACTCTTTGCGCATCACCCTTGCTGCTTCCAGCGTGGAAAGCGTTGCCGTAAACTGGTTGCGAATGGTGAAAGGAAAGGTCAGCACACCATTGGCCGTTTGCTGTGCATGGCCACGGGATGAGCCCTGCTCAAACAAGATGCCCACAGCACCGTTTACATCGGGATAGGTAGAACCCTTGCCATAATAAAAATCATCGTAATTCTCTTTGGTGAAATAAAGCGAGCCAATGCGATCGAGGTACTGCGCATGAAACTTGCCAATCTTTTCGGTAAGCTGCTGGTTCTGTACCGGGGTTAACGGATTGACACGGGAGGGTTCACCGGGTTGGAAAAAGAAAGTGGCATTGCTTTCCTGCTCGTGGTGATCGGTAAGAATATTGGGCTTCCAGCGATGAAACCATTTCAGGCGGTTCTGGCTTTCTACGTGTTGCGCCGGCAGCCAGTCGCGGTTGAGGTCAAACCAATAGTGATTGAAACGTCCGCCAGGCCACACCTCGCTGAACTCTCTTGATGCCGGGTCGGTCACCAGGTTTTTGCTCTTGTGCTGGTTTACCCAGGTAGAGAAGCGTTGCATGCCATCGGGATTGAATGAAGGATCGAAAAGAATGACCGTGTTGTTCAGGAGGTCATCGATCTGTCGGCCCTGCCCGGCTGCCAGGTAATAGGCGCTTAGAAGGGAGGCGTTAACGCCGCTCGATTCGTTGCCGTGGATGGAATGTCCCACATAAACAACAGCCGGCATATCGGCGGTTGGCAGCGACGCCGATTTTGCAGGATCCGTAAGCTGCACGTGCTGCTGACGGATATGCTCGAGGTTCTGGTGATTGCGGGGTGATGTGATGATGAGCAGGACCTGCGGACGGCCTTCGTAACTCAGTCCCATCATCTCTAGTTTAATGCGGTCGGGTGCAACTTTGGCAAGTGCCTGCATATAGCCTACCAGCCGGTCGTGTGTCACATGGTATTCACCCACGTTGTGGTAAATAATGTCTTTGGGCTTTGGGATTGCGGGGTTGTACTGAATGCTGTCGGGCAGGTAGTAGCTGAGTTCCTGCGCCATAGCAGTTTTGGCAATAACAAAAAAGAGAAGAGCAGATACAATTCTTTTCATGTGCGTTGGTTAAAAGCTGAAAAATAAAGAAAGATGATGAGTTGCGTGAAAAATGAGGGGGCATAAACGCAGTGTTTCCACGTCATTCTAAGCTGGTAAAAAATGGATCGTTTGTAAAGGTGATAGTGCTTTGAGCGAAAAGGTAATAGTAATGCTAACCCTGCCATTTTATTTGGTAATGTGATGAGGATTCTGCGTACAGCAGATATCCTCCGGCTAACCGGCATTCTTTCCTACATTTGCTGCGCAAAATATTTTCTTACACATAAATTATTTTCAGAAGATGAAAGTTACCGTTGTAGGCGCTGGTGCCGTTGGTGCAACCACAGCCGATAATATTGCCCGCAAAGAGCTGTGTGAAGAATTGGTGCTGTTGGATATCAAAGAAGGACTGGCCGAAGGAAAGGCCATTGACATGATGCAGACCGCAGCGCTGCTCAACTTCGATACACGAATTGTTGGCAGCACAAGCGACTACGCTAAAACAGCCGGATCGGATGTGGTGGTGATCACCTCTGGTTTGCCCCGCAAGCCCGGTATGACCCGCGAAGAGCTGATTGGCACTAATGCCAACATTGTAAAAGGTGTAACGCAAAATATTTTGGAGCATTCTCCCAACGCTATCATCATTGTGGTGAGCAACCCAATGGATACCATGACCTACCTGACCATGACCACATCCGGCGTGGACAAGAACAAGATCATTGGTATGGGCGGCATTTTGGACAGCTCCCGCTTTAAGTTTTACCTGAGCCAGGCGCTGAACTGTTCACCTGCTGATCTGAATGCCATTGTCATTGGCGGACACGGCGATACCACCATGATCCCGTTGATCCGCTATGCTACCTGGAACTCGGTACCGGTAACAGAATTCTTGAGCGAAGAGCAGCAGCAAAAAGTAGTGGCCGATACCATGGTAGGTGGCGCTACGCTGACAAAACTGATTGGCACGTCGGCCTGGTATGCACCGGGTGCTGCTACCGCTGCGTTGGTAGAAAGTATTGTTCGTGATGAAAAGAAATTGTTCTCCTGCTGCGTATCGCTTTCGGGTGAATACGGCCAGAATGATATTTGCCTGGGCGTTCCCGTTACCATTGGCAAAAACGGTTGGGAAAAGATCGTTGATTACAAGCTGAACGAAGCCGAGCAAGGCCTGTTCAACAAATCGGCCGATGCGGTGCGGAATATGAATGATGTGTTGAAGACGTTGTAAACAGCAGCAACTTACAAATACAAAAGGCGGTCCCGAGGATCGCCTTTTTTGTTTCAATAAACAAGGAGCTTTTGTGTAAACCGGCTGCCATCACGGCCGGTTATCGTTACAAAGTACAACCCTTTGGACAAACGGAACGGCGCCCATTGTTGCGACACCTCCTGCAGCGTTTCACGCCTGATTTTCCGCCCGGTGGCATCATATACTTCAAGGGAATATTCCTGTGGCGTTCGGGTTATAATTTGAATTGGTGTGTGCTGTGCAGCGGGGTTGGGATAAATAATTACCGGGTGATGCGGAAAGTAATAAACCACTTCTTTGTCGCTTGTAATGGTTTGTCCATTCGTCAGCGTTAGCAACAACTGGTAATGATTGGCACCACTGCTTAAACCGGGATCGGTAAAAACAAAACTGGTTGCGGTTAGTAGTGCAAAGGATTGAAGGGTTATCGTACCGGTGCCATTGCTCCGCAAAACCTGCAGCGATCGGATACCGTACAACGTGCCAAGCTGAATGTTTAATACGGCAGTATTATCCTGGATTCCTGCCAAAAAACTGCGAACATAGCAGCCAACACCCTGCGTGGTATAATTCGTGCCGAAGCTTTTAAAACCGGGTTTGTTTGCAACCATTGGCGCAACACTGTAAACCATAGAAGAAGCTGTTTGCTTGTTTACAAGTGCTATCGTATCAGCCGTGCGGATCAGCGGCTGCAAATATTTTTCTCCAAGCTGGTAAAGCTGGTATTGCGCTACCGGCTGCTTGTTCCAGTAGAGTAAAAAAGAGTCGGTACAGTTAAAGCCCACTTCCAGTTCTGCTTCTTTTGAAAAAACAATGCTGTCCGAAACAAACGGAATCGTCTGTGCGTTTGTTCGCATGCGGAGAAAGCCAATGGTTGCTGTATCGGGTGTTTTCCACGAAAACGAATGTTGGGTTAGGTCAATAGCGGAAGAAATTGTTTGCCATTGCAAACCATCATACGAAAAATCAAGCGATGCGGTGCCCTTCATGGTCGATTGCCATCGAACGAGGGCAGTAGCATTGGCCAGTAGCGGATCGGATGCTGTTGGATATGTCCATTGAAATTGAAGGGCGCTGTCTAGCTGGTAAGCAATACCAAATGATTGTCTTCTTCCGTTTTGCACGTTGCTTCCTTTAATGCGCAAAACATACGCACCTGCCTTTGGGGCATCAAGTGTGATTTGCTCTGTATTGTTCAACGTGTCCCGCATACGAACAGCCACTTGCCGGATTGAATCAGGATTATTGGCAGCATTCAAAACCCAGGGTAACCAACTCTCGCTGGTGGCTTGTAAAACAAGTGTTGCATCGAGGTCATTTACCAATGCCTTGGTTGCATTTGGACTGGCCGGAGCATCGGTCCACGAAAGGGTGATCTTTGCTTTGGCAATTCCTTCTGGTATCGATAATGGAATTAACTTTTCTTCTCCCTGCAACACACTGTCTTCCCGAAAACGACCTTCCCTCACTGTCTTTACAGCGTTATACGTATTTAAAGCCCCGTAACCGGATGCATAATCAATCCAAGGATTTTCCACATCATCGGCGCTGTTGAGTAAAATGGCTTTTACCAGTGCATTTGAAGGAAGGGAAGAATCAACAGTACTGCGAAAAGCTTGCTGTACAAGTGCCGCAGCACCGGAAACAAGGGCCGCCGCACCTGAAGTGCCGTCTTGGGCAAAAGCCACCAATTCAGGTTTTACCCTGCCGTCAAAAGCGGGGCCTTTTGAACTCAAAGGCACAACGCGGTTAAACGAATCGGTAGCGCCAACCGTAAGGCTGTTTTTGCTCATTTTAAAACTCCCGGTAAGATTGGCGTATCCTTGAAGGCTTGCATAAGGTCCGTCAACAGAAGCCGTGTTGCCCACATTGCCTGAAGAAAATACATGCAAAAGTGCAGGAACGTTCTGGCTGTTTTGATCGTATGCGGCTGCATCGCCTCCGTAATAATTTTCAATACCGGTTCCGTAAGAATGATTTTGTACAGAAATAGCAAACTTTTGGTAAACCGAATCGTCATCGGGAAGCAACATGGAATAGCTTGCGGATGTCAGATAGCTTCCCCAGGCAACTCCTTTTGCAAACGGCGATGAATTGCCGCCACCGCCAATGATGGTTGCCATAACGGCCGCATGGCTCGATTCTGTTTTAGAACCAAATTGGCTGTTGAAATAACGGCCTTTAATATCAATATCTGTCGTGTCAAGTAACTGTTCCTTCACGGAAATAGCAATGGCGTCACCGTTGATGGCGGGAAAGCAGCTGTGGCTATAATTGATCTTATTTAAGCTGATATCCAGTGAGCCCGTGGTGAGTTCTTCTTTTGGCTGGCGACGGGTATCCGCAAACTTTATTACTTCTTCTGCAAACAAGGCCTCCAGTTGCGCAGGGGAAATTCTCACCAGTGCCGTTCTTGCAGGAGCGTATTGTGCAAGAACGGTGACATTTTTTTTTACCAGGCTGGAAAGGTTACCCACTGTAATCAATACGTCAATGGAATCATTGGTTTTTTTAAATGTCAATAAACGCAACAGGGCAGGTGATGTTTTTTGTTTTATCCGATTTTGTGCAAAACAGGTTGCAGAAAGCAGCAGGAAAAAGAAGAAACAAGTGCTCTTCATAGTTGGTAGGAAGTTACGGCTTATCTGATTAGTACGGTATGAAGAAGGGATATAAAGGGCCAAAAAAATAATTTATTTGAATTGAAGGTGATATGTTAAAGAATTGTAAATTAGATTGGTATTCAATTTACTTATCACTGAAAAATGTTTAAACACATGAGAAACATCCTTAAACCATTGGCCCTGGCCGGCCTTGTGGCATTTATCTTCAGCGCATGTAAAAAAGAGGCAAAAGAAATTCCGCAGCAGGAAGAAATTTCTGCCGAGGCGCTGTCACAGATCAAGGGCCTCGGTTTTAGCACGCAAAATGTAAAAAAGGTAGACGAAGGTTATTTGGTAGAAGGTGACATCGTCTTAACTGATGAATTGCTGAATTCTACACCGGAGCAATCACTGTTGCGTATTGCCGGTAATGAACAGTACCGGACCACCAATCTCGTCACCAAGTTGCCCCGAACCATTACGGTTTTAGTGTCCGGTTTAGGTAGCGCTTTTGTACAGGGCACCGATCTGGCAATTGGCCGGTACAATGCACTGGGTCTGCGAATAAAATTTCAAAGAATTACTTCTGGCAGGGCGAACATTACCATTCAGGGATTTAACCAGGCGCCTTCAGGCGGTTACATTACACTGGGTAGCGCTGGCTTTCCATCCCGGAAAGGCGATCCGTACACAACCATTAAAATGAACACCAACCAATATGCGTATGGTTCTAATCCTAATGTAAGCTATGTAGGTTCTGTCATTCAGCATGAATTGGGCCATTGCATAGGCTTCCGTCACACCGATTATATGGACAGAAGCTTTAGCTGCAATGGTGCTTATGCCAATGAAGGTGCCAGCAATATTGGCGCTATTCATATCCCCGGCACACCCACACGTGCAGACGCAAATTCATGGATGCTTGCCTGTTCCAGTGGCGGCGACCAGACCTTTAATAGCAATGATAAAATTGCATTGAACTATTTGTATAAATAAGCAAAGATTCTGTTGTCATTCAACATGTCTCAAAAGTCAAAAGCCGCAATCTTGCGGCTTTTGACTTTTGTACCCAGATAAACAGAATATTTTATAAATTAAAAATCTTAAAACACTGCCGCTTCAGCTTCCCTGTAAAATCAAATGGTGTGGTGGCTTTTGTAATGTCTTTTACAGAAGCAGAATTAATGCCATTGACATCCAGCTCAAATTTGGAATAGTTGGTACTAAAGTAAAGCACACCACCCGGTGATAAGGCTTTTATACAATCATTGATCAGCACCACATGATCACGCTGAATATCTAGCACATCCTCCATCCGCTTGCTGTTGCTGAAAGTTGGCGGGTCCATCACAACCAGGTCGAAAGAATGGGGTGGAAGGGTCTTGAGGTATTGCAGCACGTCGGCATGTACAGCCTTGTGATTTGTTGCACCGGGAAAATTTTGTTGCATGTTCTTTTCCGCCCAGGCCAGGTAGGTTTTGGACAGGTCCACCGAAACAACCTCTGTGGCGCCACCCGCCGCGGCATACACCGAAAATGAACCCGTATAACAAAACAGGTTGAGAACCCGTTTCCCGGCCGATTCTTCACGAACCATTTGCCGGGTGGTGCGGTGATCGAGAAAAAGGCCCGTGTCGAGGTAGTCGCTCAGGTTGACAATAAAGTTCAAACCCCCTTCCTGCACAACAAATTCATGTTTTTCGGCCGCAAGTTTTTGGTACTGGCTTTCGCGGTGGTCGTTGCGCTGCCGGAGCTTGGTAAAGACTAGGTCCGGGTTGATCCCCGTTACGCTGCTCACTACCTCGATGCAGCCTTGCAGCCATTGGTCGTGTTCTTCATCTGAAAAGCCATGGCGGCGCTTGTATTCCGAAACATAAAGCCGGCCTTCGTAATTCTCAAGGATCAGGGGAAATTCGGGCAGGTCGTGGTCGTAAAACCGGAAACAGCTAATGCCCTGCCGCCTCGCTTTTTTGCCAATGTGCTTGTATACCTTCTCCAGCCGGTTGCGGAACATTAAAAATTTGTCAAAGGATTGCTTCATTGCTAAAAATATTAGAACTTCGACGACCTATTAAAAGTTTGCAAGTTTACGGGTTCACAGGTTCGCAAGTTAGTGTGGATTGTTTCTTACCGCGTAAACGAGTGAACGCGTAAACTCGTGAACTGTTCCGGATGTATGCAATTGTAGATATTGAGACGACAGGTGGTTATGCTTCTGCAAACGGTATTATTGAAATTTCCATCCAGGTTTTTGATGGCGAAACGGTAATTGAAACGTTTGAGTCCCTGGTCAATCCCGGCCAGGTCATTCCCCGCTACATCCAGGCCTTTACCGGCATTACCAACGAAATGGTGGTAGATGCCCCCCGCTTCGAAGACATTGCCGAAAAAGTGTTTACCATCCTGCAGGGCAATATTTTCGTGGCACACAATGTCAACTTTGATTATTCTTTTGTCAAAAGCAACCTCGATTTTTTCGGCTATACCTTTAATGCCAAAAAGCTTTGTACAGTAAGGCTGTCGCGACAGATCTTCCCGGGTTTTCCGTCGTACAGCCTGGGCAATCTTTGCCATTCGCTTGGCATTCCCATCGAAAACAGGCACCGTGCCGGTGGCGATGCTTTGGCAACCGTCACTTTGTTTAAAAAGCTCCTGGAGAACGATGCGAATGGTGCCATCCTGGCCAGCCTGAACCGCTCGTCGAAAGAAGCTATTTTGCCACCCAATGTTCCCAAGGCGCAGTTTGAGGCCCTGCCCAACACCCCTGGCGTTTATTATTTCCACGACCAAAAGGGAAAGGTTATTTACGTGGGCAAGGCAAAGAACATCCGCCAGCGGGTGAACTCGCATTTCAGCAACAATTCCGATGGCCGGCAAAAGCAAAATTTTGTGCGGCATATGTATGGCATCACGTTTCAGCAAACCGCAACGGAACTAATGGCCGCCATCCTGGAAAGCACGGAAATAAAACGCCTGTGGCCGCAGTTTAACGTGGCGCAAAAAAAGCCGGAAGAACTTTTCGGCATTTTTGTGTACGAAGACCAGAACGGCTACATGCGTCTGGCCATTGAAAAAAAGCGAAAGAACTCAACCCCCATTTATACGTTTCACTACAAGGTAGATGGTCATGGCGTGCTGCGCAAGCTGATGAAAGAATTTTCACTTTGTCCCAAGCTGTGCTTTATGCAAACCAGTACGGACGAATGCGTTGGCATTGCGGAAGCGCATTGCAACGGTGCCTGCGAGAAAAAAGAACCGCCGGCTGCTTACAACGACAGGGTGTTGCAGGCAATTTCTTCACTCACAGCAAGGCCTTCCTACATTGTGCTGGACAAAGGCTTAACCGACGATGAAGTTTCTTGCATTATGGTGGTGCAAGGTGCGTTCTTTGGCATGGGATACCTGCCCAAAAATTTTGAAACCATCTCCCAAAAATCCATTGCCGAATACATAACGCCGTATAAAGACAACAGTACGATCCGCATGCTGCTGCGCTCCTTTGCAACGTCCAACCCGGAACAGATAAAGATGATAGAGTAGGAGCCCCCACCTAACCTCCCCCAACGGGTGAGGAATAGCCAACGCACAGACCTCGCTTTTGCACGATACGTTTTTAGCCTATGCCGGTTTTTGGTGGAGGCTTTTTTTACGTCAATAAAATTTTCAATAATCAACTCTCAATGTTCAATTCTCAAATAAGAAAATAGCCCTTCCTAACATTCGCAATCCCGCTGGTTCAGCGCCTTATTGCGCATAGCCTAACGCTATTTTTTGCTGTAAGAAAAGGATAGCGCAATACAGCGCCTGCAGTTGGTGCGTTATAAGCCGATTCAGGTTCTTGCATCACGCAACCTGTAGTGAAGACTGTAACGAAAGAGTATGACTGCTTGCAACGTGACTATTGCCAACTATAAAGAAAGACTGTTGTGCGCTGGCCTTGGCAAATCCAGCGGAGCATTGGATTTGCCTTGAACTTTTGGCTCCACCTTTTCTTTCCAAGAGAAAAGGTGGAAAATGGCCTAAAGAAAAGCAAAACCAAACCAAAGGCATAAACAAATCCCCCCCCTCCTTAGGTAGTCGCCGGCCCCTGCCAAGCAAACCCCTCTGCCCTTGGCATCTTCTCAAACACCTCGTGCACCTTATCCGGCGGCGACATCAGCTTCCGCTGCGCAAGATTCATCCAGGCGCCGTCCACATTGATCTCCGCACACAAAATTCCTTCACCCTTTGTTATCTGGTGCCGGATACTCCACCTAGAGTAATCCTGTCTCGACTTCGTCACCTGCAGGTTGATGCTTACCGCATCACCGCTTTTAATTTCCCGCCGGAAAATACATTCTTCCCGAAAGAGAATTGGCCCGATCTGCAACTGCATCATCACATCGGCCGTAAGGCCTTGTTCATTTAAAAATTCTACCCGGCAAAAAGCACCCCAGTCGTAATACACGGAATGGCGCAAATGAAAATTAGGATCCAGGTCCGACCAACGTATCTGAATGATCTTGGTAAAGCTGTTCATGCTAAACTTTTTTTCAAAAAATAAAATCCAACGGCTGCCAACAGGCACACCAAAAAATTAACGAGCCATAATACCGAAAAACCCTGCCAGGCGGCCAATTGCGTGGCCAGCGTGGGAGCCAGCACCGTAGCGGCTGCAAACGACATGGTATAAAGCGCTGCATATTCGCCGCGGTTGCTTTCCGTGCTGCGCTTTACCCAGAAATTATTCATAAACGGAAAAAGAAACATCTCCCCAAACGTGACGATGATCATGCTGATAACAGCCACGGTAAAGGTTTGCCCGATTTCCAGGAAAAGAAAAGATGATCCCATCAACAGGGCGCCGGTGGTAATGTAAAGCAGGGAATGCCTGCGGTTCTCCAATTTATAAACCAGCACCATTTCAATGGCCGCAATCAGAAGCCCGTTCATAGCCAGTATCCAGCCAATGGTGGCTTCGTTCAGTCGCAGCTCTGTTTTGTAATAAGCAGGAATTACGCTAAACAACTGGAAAAAGGCAAGCCCGATAAGGAAAAGGTAAAACATGCCCAGCAGGAATGGCTTGTCGCGGTAGGCAGAAACAACCTCCGTTGCTTCGGTTTTAAGAACGGTCTTTTTACGGCCTGCCGCTTTTGCCGACAACCCCGCAAACAGCAAAAACGACGACGCCATGCAGGTCACCCCATCGGCCCAAAAAAGATAATGGTAATTGATGCTGGCCAGAATGCCACCAACGGCGGGGCCAATGGACCAGCCCAGGTTAATGGCCAGCCGGTTCAGCGCATAACAGCGAATGCGGTTGGAGTCGTTGCTGTATTGCGCAATGGCTGCGGCATTGGCCGGACGAAACGCTTCGCCCAATGAACTCAAAAGAAAAATACAAACGGCGTACTGCACCAGGGTTTGCATTTGCCCCAGTATAATAAACAGTGCCCCGTTCAAAAACAAGCTGCCAAACTGCACGTAAAAATGGCCAAAGCGATCGGTAAGCCGCCCGCCAAGATAGCCTCCCACAATGGAGCCCAGCCCAAAGGCGCCCATTACCAACCCGGCATCGGCAAGCGAATATCCTTTGCTGGTGAGATACACCGTAAGAAAGGGAATGACCATCGTACCGCTGCGGTTCACAAACATCACCACGGCCAGCCACCATACCTGCTTGGGTATGCCCGAATATGCGTCTTTGTACAATCGTGCCGAAGCTTGCAGCATGCGCCGAAATTAAAATAACCTTTACAACTGCTTCGCCTATTTTTGGCGCCTTAATCGCTAAACATGAAAAAAATCGTTATTGGTGCCCTGGCTCTTTTTTCGCTCACAGCACAGGCGCAGAAAAAAAAGCCTGTCGTTAAAAAAGCACCTGTTCGTGCGGCTGCCGGCACGGCAAAGCCTTTGAAAAATATCACCGACTCGGCTTCTTACGCACTGGGACTGAGCGTGGCCAATTTTTACAAGCAGCAAGGATTTAAAAATCTCAATACAACGCTCATTGCGCAAGCTATTAACGACGTGCAGGCAGGGAAAAAGCCGATCTTCTCCGAAGAAGACGCCAACGAAACGATCATGTTTTTTATGAATCCTGAGCTGCGTACCACTATTGAAGAAGGCAAGCGCTTCATGGCACAGAACAAAGCAAAGCAAGGCATTAAAACAACCGCTTCGGGTATCCAGTATGAAGTGCTGAAAGAAAGCACCGGCGCCAAGCCAAAAGCATTTGATACGGTGGTGGTGAATTATGTAGGCACCTTGCTCAATGGAACTGAGTTTGACAACTCCGTGAAAAGAGGCCAGCCGGTTGAGTTCAAGCTGAACCAGGTGATCAAAGGCTGGACGGAAGGACTGCAGCTAATGTCGGTTGGTTCCAAATACAAGTTCTATATCCCGTACAACCTGGCCTATGGCCTCAATGGCAACGGTCCTATACCGGGCGGCGCCACGCTGGTGTTTGAGGTGGAACTCCTGAACATAAAACCATCGATATAAAGTATTGTAACGTTTAAAAAAAAGCCCGGTCAACAACCGGGCTTTTTTTATGGCACCGGCTGTAGTGCTGCTATGGATCGTCCCTTGCGTCGCACACTTGTGCTGTAAGTAATTCTATGCAGCAATTCAACCGGCAACAATTCAATTCCAGGTGTTGTTTTTGCCTTTCAATGCACTATTGGCTTGCACGTTTCTGCATTCGTTTGTACTCTTGTTAACGAATGCAGAAATAACAATTTTCTTGTAACATTTGGGTACCCTTTTGCTTTTAATAGGTAAAGCCTGAACCATGACTAAATTCTACTTATTCCTTTTTTCTTCTGCTTTGTTTTTTGCCGGTTGTAAATCGGTAAGCAAAGCTTACAACCAGGGCGACTATGCCGATGCCATTGAACTGGGTATTAAAAAATTGCAGAAAGATCCTTCGGATGCCGAAACCCGTGACCTGGTAAAAAGCGCTTACGCATTTGCAGTTGCCCAGCACGAAAGCCGCATCCGTAGCCTGTCGGCCAGCGCCGGCGAAAACCGTTACGAGGCCATTTTGCGGGAGTACAATCAAATGCAGGATCTGTACGAAACCATTCACCAGTCGCCTGCAGCGCAAAACGCCATTCAGCCGGTTAACTATGCCGATTATGTGGAAACCTACCGCAACAAAGCTGCTGAAGTGCACCTTGCCAATGCGGAACGCTACATGGACGAAGGCACCAAGCGGGCCTACCGCGAAGCTTACAACGCTTACGGGCAGGCGCTTCGTTATGTGAACAGCGCCGAAATCAAACGCAAACGGGAAGACGCTTACAACGCTGCCATAACAAAAATCCTGGTAGTGCCCATTCAAAACTATGGCGGTTATAGTTACCACAGCAGCTACCAGTTGCAGCAGTTTCAGAATGATGTAATGCGGACACTGGCCAACAATATCAACGATAATTTTGTTCGCTTTTTTTCGGAGTGGGACCTGCGCAGCAAAGACCTGGAACCCGACCAGGTTCTGGAGATGAACTTGGGCCGCCTGCTGATCGGCCGGCCGGTTGACAACAACACCACCCGCGAAGTTAGCAAGCAGGTAGTGGTAAAAGAAACCGTGTACAAACCCGATTCGGTGGTGAAGCAATACGCCACTGTCAAAGCCAGGATAACCACCACACGCCGTACGTTGCTTTCAGAAGGAGAGTTGTACATAACCATCCGCGATAGGAGCGGAAGAATTGTTTGGAACGACCGTTTCACCGGTCAGCACCGCTGGCAAACCGAATATGTAAGCTACACAGGCGATGAGCGGGCCCTCAGCGACAACGATCGTGCCCTGCTAAATAAAACACAAACGACCCGCGTTCCATCTGAAGCTGAGGTAATGGAAGAATTGTACCGCCAGATACAGCTTGATCTTTCAGGACGATTACGCGGTTATTTTGCCCGGTTTTAAACGAATAAGTGATAACAATGAAAAGGGAGTGCCCCGGTAAGGAGACTCCCTTTTTTATGGTTGTTTCAGCGCTTTCTTTTATTCCGTTTCGCAAAGCGTTACATCCACTTCCTCCACCGTCAGCTTATAATTGCCGCCAACTTTCAGCGCATAATTTTCTTTTTCATGGCTCACAGGGAAGCCAAAGCAGATGGGGTAATCGTATTCTTTCACCTGCTCGTGAATGATCTCATGCACTTCTTTCCCGTAGGGCCGTTCGGTATCCTTGTTGTCGGTAAAGCCACCGATGATCAGTCCTGCCAGGTCTTTTAATTTGCCGGCCCGCTTTAATTGCAGCAGCATACGGTCGATGTTGTAAAGGTATTCACCAACATCTTCTAAAAAAAGAATACGGCCTTTTGTCTTGATGTCGGAAGGCGTACCCAAAAGGTGCGCCAGTAGGGTTAAGTTGCCACCAACCAATTCGCCTTCTGCCACGCCTGCCTGGTTAAAGGGCCCACCCGTTGTGCGGTATTCGGCCTTTTCGCCTTCCAGCGCTTTGCAGATGGATTGAATATAAGGGTTGCTGTTTTCGCCATCGTTAAAGGCTGCTGCCATGGGTGCATGCAACGAAGCGATCTTGTACCTGGCGTAAAGATGTGCATGCAAAACCGTAACGTCGCTATAGCCAATGATCCACTTGGGCTTTTTCCTGAATTTCTTAAAATTCAGGCTGTCGATAATGCGGCTGGTGCCATAGCCGCCACGGGCACAAAGAATGGCTTTGATCTTTTTGTTATCCAGCATGGCCTGCAGGTCAGCAAGACGCTCTTCATCTGTTCCGGAAAAATAATTTTCTGACTGACTATGCGTGGTGGCGCCCATTTCTACGGAAAATCCCCAGGTGTCAAGGGTTTCAATGCAGGCCTGCATTTTTTCGATGGGCATATAACCGGCCGGTGCCACGATGCCGATGGTGTCTCCTTTTTTTAAGTAGGGCGGGAATTGCATACGGTATAATTGGTACACAAAATAGTGTTTGTAGCGCCAATTCAAAAAAGCTTGTCTTGTTTACAAGATAGCGCACTAGGTCAATCATTTATCCTAGGCGCCAAATCAAACCCCTTACTTCTGCAACCTGTCTTATTTTTGCCCTCTGATAGAGCATGACCAGCAGATAAAAATTGTTGACAGGGACGTATGCAGCAGCCTTCTGCTAAATAAAAAAATGAAGTAAATGACTGAACAGACAACGCCAACAGACACAAACCTAAGTTCCCTCACCGGGGTACAAGGGGCTCCCAAACGATATTTGATCACATCGGCCCTGCCGTATGCCAACGGGCAAAAACATATTGGACACCTGGCCGGAGCCTATATACCTGCCGATATTTACGTGCGTTACCTGCGGGCACAAGGCCGTGATGTAGTGTTTGTTTGCGGCAGCGACGAGCACGGCACCGCCATTCCCATCCAGGCAATGAAAGAAGGTACCACGCCGCAAGCCATCATCGACAAGTACCATGTCATCATGAAGGAAAACTTTGATGACCTTTCCATTTCATTTGATATTTACGACCGTACTTCCAATCCGCTTCACCACGAAACCACACAGGAGTTTTTTACCTACCTCAATGAAAGGGGTGAGCTGGAAATAAAAGAAACAGAACAATATTATGACGAGGAGGCACAAACGTTTTTAGCCGATCGCTATATCAAAGGCACCTGTCCAAACTGCGGTTTTGATGGCGCCTACGGCGACCAGTGCGAAAAATGTGGTACGTCCTTAAGTCCTGATGAACTCATTAACCCCGTTAGCACCCTGAGCGGACGGCCACCGGTAAAGCGGGCCACCAAACACTGGTACCTGCCCCTGAACAAACACGAAGACTGGCTGCGCAACTGGATCCTGAACCAGCACCAGGCCGACTGGAAACCAAATGTGACCGGCCAGTGTAAAAGCTGGATCGATGCGGGCCTGCAACCAAGAGCCGTAACCCGCGACCTGGACTGGGGTGTAAAAGTGCCGCTGGAAGATGCCAAGGGAAAAGTTTTGTACGTGTGGTTTGATGCGCCCATCGGTTATATCTCGGCCACAAAGCAATGGGCGAAAAATACCGGCAAAGACTGGGAGCCTTACTGGCAGGACAAAGACACTAAGTTGGTTCATTTTATCGGCAAAGACAACATCGTTTTTCACTGCATCATCTTCCCAACGATGCTGAAACTTCACGGTTATATTGTGCCGGAGAATGTTCCGGCCAATGAGTTCATGAACCTGGAAGGCGACAAGATGAGTACCAGCAGAAATTGGAAGCTGGACATGCAGGATTATATCGATGATTTTATCAAAAAAGAAAATGGTGGTCCGCAAATGGCTGATGCCCTGCGGTACTACCTGACCACCATCTTACCCGAAACAAAAGACAGCGAGTTTACCTGGAAAGGTTTCCAGGATGCTGTGAACGGGGAACTGGTAGCGGTTTTTGCCAATTATGTAAACCGCACGTTTGTGCTCATGCACAAGCTTACCGGTGGCAAGGTGCCGAAGTTTCACAACGACATTGCGGATGCAAAGGACAATGAACTGATCGCCGAGATCAAAAAAGCAAAAGGTACAATTGAGGGTTTGCTGGAAGAATATAAATTCCGCGATGCTTTGTTTGAGGTGGTTGACCTTGCCCGCAAAGGCAATAAATACATGCAGGAAAAAGAACCCTGGATCAAGGCAAGACAAACCGGCGGTGATGGCGCCGTTACCGCCGAAGCGCAGGCACAGATCGATAACTGCCTGCACATTTGCCTGCAGCTCTGCGCCAACCTGGCCATTTTTATCAATCCTTTCCTGCCCAATACAGCAAGAAAAATGCTTCACCAGATGAAGGTGGTGGAAAAAATCCTGGATTGGGAAAATGCCGGATCGCTGAAATTACTTAGTGTTGGTTATTCGCTTCGTCCGCCGGAATTGCTGTTCCGTAAAATAGAAGATGCCGAAGTGCAGTTCCAGGTTGAAAAGCTCAAAGCAGGATTGGAGAAATCAAAAATAGACCAGCAGGCTGCCGCCGGGCAACCAGCAACGGGCAATACGCAACAGGCAAGTGTAACAGGTGAAGAAACACAAACGCCAACCATTAAAACCGAAATTGTTTACGATGATTTCGACAAGCTGGACCTGCGCATAGGGACGGTCATATCCGCAGAAAAAGTGCAAAAGGCCGATAAGCTGTTGAAACTGGAAGTGGACCTGGGATTTGAAAAACGAACCATCGTTTCCGGCATTGCGCAACATTTTACACCGGAGGAGATGTTGAACAAACAGGTGATTGTTGTGGCCAACCTTGCCCCACGAAAAATGCGCGGCATCGAAAGCCAGGGCATGATCCTGACAGCGGAAGAACCCGGTGGCAAATTGATCCTGGTAAATCCTGACCAGTTAGCGCAGAATGGGTCCAATGTAAGGTGAGGGAGGGGAAGGATAGTGAGATATTGTTTTATTGATAATTACAATTCATCTATTTTTCCAAAGAACAGCAGGGCGAACTTGCTGTTCTTTTTTTTAAGAAACATACGTTATTAGGATTTGGTATAAAAAGGTTAAGGCTTAGCCGGAGGCTGGCAGACCCAGCGCTGGATAATTACCTTAGATCTGTCAAGTGCACGGTTATCGTCATTACCCCTTACAAAGTAAAGTTGTATGAAACGTCAGTTCATCTTGGTTGCGGTGGCAATTATCCTGCTTGTGGGTGCCGTTGCGGCTTACCTGTATTTTAAGCCTACTGCGGATAGTGTGCAGGCAAATCCCGATGTTTCGGTAACAGTTACGGAATTGATCGCAGCTTTTGAAAAGGATACGGCTGCAGCCAGCCAGCTTTACCTTGACAAAATCGTTGCGGTAACAGGCATTGTGCAAAGCATCGACACAACAGGCTCTATTGTGCTGGGCGAGGAAGGTTCGCTGTCAGTTGTTTCCGTTGGGCTTGACCGGCGGTACCTCGATGATCATCAAAAACTGGTGGTTGGCAAGCCGGCAACCTTGCAGGGTGTTTGCAGTGGATATGCTACCAGTGGCAGCAGCGATCCCGATGACCTGCTGGCCGGTTTGGGAACCACTGTGCAATTGCGTTCAGCCGGTGTGAAAGAAAAATAATGGCAATCAGCAGGTTTTATAATGTTGCGTGTTACCATTACTTAGATAGACTTGCTGTTGATCAGAACAATAAATTATTCGACCTTAAAAACGTATATACATGCCCTGTAAACATTTATTCTTTTTAATTGGTGGCCTGTTCATCTTGCTCACCACCTCCGCACAAGACCGTTATTTTACCAAAACGGCAAAAGTTACCTTCCAGTCCAAAGCGCAGCTCGAGGACATCGAATCGCAAAACAAAACCGTCACGGCTGTATTGGACGCCAAATCCGGTGCGCTGCAGTTCAGCGTACAGATGAAAAGTTTTGAATTTGAAAAAGCGCTGATGCAGGAACATTTCAATGAGAATTATGTGGAGAGCGATAAGTATCCAAAATCTGAATTCAAAGGCACGGTAACTAACAATGCCGCTGTGAATTACGGCCAAAATGGTACTTACCCGGTCACCGTAAAAGGCAAACTCACACTGCATAACGTAACAAAAGAGGTGGCTGTGCCTGGCACTATCAAAGTAGACAATGGTAAACTGGAAACGTTAGCAACCTTTGCCATCCAGTTATCCGATTACGATATCTCCATTCCGTCCGTGATCAAAAACAAGATCGCGAATAACATCACCATTCTTGTTGATGCCAAACTGGATTCTTTAAAAAAGTAAGTTTAAACTTGCCGCCATCAATCCTTCCACAAAAAAGGAAAGAGAACAAGCGAAAGCAGGATCACCATTATATCAAAGGCGACAAGGATCAGCAGGCTCACCACCGACAGCGGTTCACCCACCGGGAAAACCGAGGCCGATACTTTCATCAGCACCAGCAATTGCGGAATGATGATAGGGAAACCAAGGATGGCCATGATGGCTGCGTTTTGCTGCGCCTTGGCAGCAATGGCTGCCAGAAAGGTAAAGACAAGGCTAAGGCTCCATCCGCCCAAGAAAACGATCCCAATAAATAGGGCTGTCTTTTCAACAGGGTAGGAAAGAAACAGCGAGAATACGATCATGCTGAGAAGGCTCATGACCAGCATCAGCAGGGAGTTGAACAACAGTTTGGCCAGCACAAAATGCTGGGGCGAAACAATGGAGTGGTAATACAACATCCGGTTGCGGCTTTCCTGCAAAAAACTTTTGGCCACTGCGTTGATGCTGATAAATAATTGAATGACCCAGAATAGCCCGATCCAGGTTTGGCTGTCGGGACTTTCAATGGCCATGTATAAAACAAAAATGGTGGCACCAATGTAAAGCAACACGCCGTAAAAGGCGTACTGCTGGCGGATTTCCAGCAAAAGATCTTTCTTGAAAAGAGTGATTATTTGTTTCATTTATCGTTTTAATCAATCGCCCCATCCAGCGTAAAGCAAACACGGCAACGCGGCTCGTAGGCATTGGTAGCGCCCAGCATAAACTGTTTTTCGTTGGGAATGATCCGGTAAGAATAATTGGCAATGTTGCCACATTTTACACAAATGGCGTGCAGCTTCGTCACATAATCGGCCTTGGCCATAAGAAAAGGCATCTGCCCGAATGGCTTTGCCAGGAAATCCATGTCCAGCCCGGCAACAATTACCCTTACACCACGCAGCGCCAGTTCATCGCAAACATTGGCAATGCCGTCATCAAAAAACTGTGCTTCGTCAATTCCCACCACATCAACATCCTGCGCCAGCAGTAAAATTTTTTGCGAGTTGTCAATAGGTGTGGAATGAATATGGTTTTCGTCATGCGATACGATCTTTATCTCGTCGTAACGTACATCCATGGCCGGTTTAAAGATTTCAACTTTCAGGTTGGCTATTTTGGCTCGCTTCAGGCGCCGGATTAATTCTTCCGTTTTTCCGGAAAACATAGAACCGCAGATCACTTCTATCCAGCCTCTCTTTTCTCCCCGCAGCAGTGGTTCAATAAACATGTGAATAAATATTATTTTGGCTTGTCCGTCGATTTTTGCATTCAGTTAATACTTTTAGGCGCTACTTTTCGTTACCCAAATCATATCCTTGGCAAAAGAGCGAAAGTACCATAATCATGGAAAGAATTTTCACCCTCATCGATAAATTATCACAGCAAAAAGCACAGGGGGCGCCTGCCGCCAACCTGCTTTTTACCGTGCAGTTGTTGCAGCAAGAATTGCTGCAGTTGCAGAAAAAAGAAGGCACTGCCGGAACCCGCAAAGTGGCGGTAACCCTGCCGTTTCAGTCGCACACACAAGTGACGGCAGAACCCGTGGTCGTACCGATTGTAGAGCCCCAGGCCCCGGCCTATATGGCACCTGCGCAAGTAGCAGAAGTTCCGGCACCGGTAGTGGAAGCACCGGCACCCGTGGTGGAAGAAAAAGAAATTTATTTCCTGGATATAACCGAAGAAGAATCACAGGAAGAAGTTGCGCCTGTACAAGTATCACCGGTGGAAGAGCCCAAAGAATACAGTTTGCGCAAGCCTCCCGTGCAGGAAATCTTGTTTGGTATACCCAAGCCCGCCGAAGAGCAACGGCCTTCGTATGTTGCACAGCAGCTTTTCAACAGTGCTTTTGATACAACGGTGGAAGTGCCCACACTGGCGCCCTATAAATCAACCGAAGTGCATGAGCGTATTGCCGAAAAAAAGGAATCGCTGAACGATCGGTTGAAGCAGGAAAAAGCTGAACTGGGCCACATGCTCAAAGAAGCACCCATCAAGGACCTGCGCAAAGGCATCGGCATTAACGACCGTTTTGTTTTTGTAAAAGAACTTTTCCGTGGGGACGATGCCGCTTACGAACGCAGCATCAAAACCATTAACAACTTTGGTATTTACAGCGAAGCTGAATTTTGGATGAGCCGTGAGCTGAAACTGAAACTGGGCTGGAATGAAGACAACCCGACCGTGCAGCATTTTTACCAGTTGGTGAGAAGGCGTTTTTCCTGAATGGCTTTCATGATCCTTTCGGTAGCACCGGTGTTTTTTTCGATATAAGATTTTGCATTCCTACTGCTTGCTTGCAGGCGACTTTCGTTGGTTAGAAGGTCGCCTGCAAGCTTTTTCAATTCTTCTGCTGTGGCTATGCTGAAGGCGCCGCCGGCTGCCAGCAATTCGGTGGCCTCGCGGTATTTGCGGTAGTTGGGTCCAAAGATTACCGGCTTGCCCCATACCGCAGCTTCCAGGCTGTTGTGAATCCCATCTTTGGTAAATCCGCCACCCACATAGGTAAGCGTGGCATAGGCATATAGCCGCGAAAGCAGTCCCACCGAGTCGATCACCAAGACCTGAGCACCGGCCAGTGCGGCGGAGTCTTGCTTTACTGCTGAATATAACAGGCAATGGGGGAAAAGCTGCTGTAGTTTGTTCAAATGCGCCACTGTTATTTCGTGCGGAGCGATAATGAGCTTCGTCTCAGAATCATGATCGGCATAAGCAGCCAGAATCGCATCGTCACCTTCCCAGGTGCTTCCGGCAACAATTGCCTTTTTGTTTTGAAGAAAGTTGTTGATGTGAGGTATCTCCGTTGCCTTTTCTGCAATGGTGGCAACGCGGTCAAAGCGTGTATCGCCGCTGATACTGCAGGCGGTAATGTCGATGCTGTTCAGCAGGTCAACCGAAGCCTTATCCTGGACAAACAGGTGCCGGAAGAAACGGAGCATCTGCCGGAAAAAGCCACCATAGGGCTTGAAAAAAAACTGTTCCTTCCGAAATGTAGCACTGATCAAAAGAAGCGGCACATGGTGAAAAGCCGCAACGGAAAGGTGATGGTACCAGAACTCGTACTTCACAAAGATCACCAGTTCGGGATGCACGGTCTTAAAAAACAATTCTGCATTTTTCCGGGTATCGAGCGGTAAATAAGAGATGACATCTGCAAACGGGTAGTTGCTGGCTACGCCATAACCCGAGGGTGAAAAAAAAGTTACCAGTATCTTTTTGTCAGGGTAGTCCTGCTTTAAGGCTTCAATCACGGGTTTTCCCTGTTCAAATTCGCCGGCCGAGGAGCAGTGCATCCAAATTACCTTGTCGGTGGGTGAAATTTTTTTTTGCAGGTGTGAAAAGACGTCTTTTCGGCCTTCCCGCCAGGCCTTTGCCTTATTATTAAAGGGGGCAACTTGCCCAATGGCAAACGAATAAAGACGGATAAACTGGTTGTAAAGCGTGAGCACTTTGCAGGATTCAGCGGCAAATCTAAGCCGCAACGCCTAATGATATTTCCCTATTTTTGCGGCCGCTGATGAGCAGGTTTTCCCCGTTGCCGCGGTTTCAAAGCCTGCCACCCCCTTAACCGGTGTGTCCTCATCAAAGATTGTAAATTAAACTTTTGAAGATGCGTCCCCTACAAATGGTTGACCTGAAGCAGCAGTATCAAAAGATCAAAAGTGAAATTGATACCGCCGTGCTGAATGTGCTGGATAGCTGTGCGTTTATCAATGGTCCGCAGGTGCAGTCGTTTACGGCAGCGCTGGCCGCTTACCATGGTGTTAAACACGTTATCTCCTGTGCCAATGGTACCGATGCCCTGCAGATTGCCATGATGGCCCTTGACCTGCAGCCCGGCGATGAAGTAATCACCCCATCATTTACCTATATCGCTACCACCGAAGTAATTGCGCTGTTGAAGCTCACACCGGTATTTGTGGATGTGGACCCGGAAACGTTTTGCATTGACCCGGAAGCCATTGAAAAAGCCATTACGCCAAAAACCAGGGCCATTGTTCCTGTGCACCTCTACGGACAGGCCGCCAATATAGAAGCTATTATGAAGCTGGCGGCGGCGCACAAACTGGCTGTGATTGAGGACAATGCGCAGGCCATCGGCTGCGATTTTCGTTTTTCGGATGGAACGGTAAAGAAAACCGGTGCTATCGGTACCATTGGTACCACATCGTTCTTTCCCAGCAAAAACCTAGGCGGTTATGGCGATGGCGGCGCCATTATGACCAACGATGATGACCTGGCAGCAAAAATTAAAATGATTGCCAACCACGGCCAGAGCAAACGGTATTACCACGATATGGTGGGTTGCAACAGCCGGCTGGATACCCTGCAGGCGGCTGTGCTGGAAGTGAAATTGAAATACTTGGACGACTACATTGCCGCCCGGCAAAAGGTGGCAGGCTATTACGACAAGGCCTTTGCCAACCATCCCAATATTAAAACACCCAGCCGTGCAACGTACTCCAGCCACGTCTTTCACCAGTATACTTTAATTCTGGAGGGGCTTGACAGGAACGGTTTGCATGATTATCTTGCAGCCCGTAATATACCCTCCATGATATATTACCCCGTACCAGCCCACCGCCAAAAGATGTTTGAAAACTACAATGCTTCGGCAACACATCTTTCAAAAACGGACTGGCTTACGGAACGAGTAATCTCACTTCCTATGCATACCGAGATGGATGAAGAGCAATTGGACTTCATCACGTCGAATGTTTTAGCATTTAGTAAAAAATAAAAAAAAACTAACCAAATGAAAATCACAGTAGTTGGAACAGGGTATGTAGGATTAGTGACGGGCACCTGTTTAGCCGAAACCGGGAACCATGTATGCTGCGTCGATATCGACCAGCGTAAAGTAGAAAAACTGCGCTCGGGCATTATGCCCATTTACGAGCCAGGCCTCGAAAAATTGTTTGAGCGCAACTTAAAAGAAGAGCGCCTCACCTTCACTACATCACTGGAAGAAGGCGTGGAGCACGGCGAAATCATTTTCCTAGCCCTGCCTACACCTCCGGGTGAAGACGGCTCTGCCGACCTGAAATATGTTTTAGGTGTAGCCGATCACCTGGGTAAGATCATGACCGATTACAAAGTGATCATTGATAAAAGCACGGTTCCGGTAGGTACCGCCGAAAAAGTGCAGGCTGCCATTGCCAAAAACTTTGACGGCGAGTTTGATGTTGTGTCCAACCCCGAGTTTCTTCGCGAAGGCGTGGCGGTAGATGACTTCATGAAGCCTGATCGTATTGTGATCGGTACTACATCGGAAAGAGCACAAAAACTGCTGACCGAATTGTACGGTCCTTATGTGCGCCAGGGTAACCCTATTATCTTTATGGATGAGCGTTCCGCTGAGCTGACCAAATATGCAGCCAACGCCTTCCTGGCGGTGAAGATTTCTTTCATGAACGAGATTGCCCAGATCTGTGAGCGCCTTGGCGCCGATGTGGATATGGTGCGCAAAGGCATTGGCTCGGATGAGCGCATTGGCAAACGTTTCCTTTTCCCTGGTATCGGTTACGGTGGCTCCTGCTTCCCCAAAGATGTGAAAGCACTGGTGTACTCTTCCAACGAAGTTGGTTACGAGTTTAAGATTTTGAACGCTGTTACCGATGTGAACGAATCACAGAAAGTGCATCTTGTGAACAAGATCAAGCGTTATTATAACAACGACCTCGCCGGCAAGCGTTTTGCCGTTTGGGGGCTGGCCTTTAAACCCAACACCGATGACATTCGCGAAGCACCAGCCCTGGAGATCATCCGCGAATTGCTGTCGGCCGGTGCTACGGTAAGTGCCTTCGATCCGGAAGCCATGAACAATGTAAAAGCCATCCTGGGCGAAACCATCACGTTTGCCGAAGGCCAGTACGAGTGCCTGGAAAACGCTGATGCGCTGATCGTAGCTACTGAGTGGAACGAGTTCCGCACACCGGACTTTGATAAAGTTCTCTCCTCCCTGAAAGATGCGGTTGTATTTGATGGCCGTAACGTGTACGATGTGGAGCAGATGGAGAAAAAAGGATTCCATTACGAAAGCATTGGCCGTCCGCTGGTCAACCAACCAAAACTTGTTTAAATGAAAAAAAGAGTACTGATCACAGGTGGTGCCGGATTTCTGGGCTCTCACCTTTGTGACCGTTTTATCCGCGAAGGTTACGAGGTCATTGCCATGGATAACCTGATCACAGGTGACCTGCGCAACATCGAGCACCTGTTTCCGCTGAAAGAATTCCAGTTCTACCATCACGATGTAACCAAGTTTATCCATGTACCGGAAGACCTGGATTATATCCTGCATTTTGCCTCACCGGCATCTCCCATCGACTACCTGAAAATTCCTATTCAAACCCTGAAAGTAGGGGCAATGGGAACCCACAACTGCCTGGGACTGGCAAGGGCCAAAGGTGCCCGCATCCTGGTGGCGTCTACCTCAGAAGTTTATGGCGATCCGCTGGTGCACCCGCAAACCGAAGAGTACTGGGGCAATGTAAACCCGGTAGGTCCGCGTGGTGTTTATGACGAAGCCAAGCGTTACCTGGAGTCTATCACCATGGCCTACCACAATTTCCATGGCGTGGAAACCCGCATCATACGCATCTTTAATACGTACGGTCCGCGCATGCGGTTGAACGACGGCCGTGCCCTGCCGGCTTTTATCGGCCAGGCACTTCGCGGTGAAGACCTCACTGTGTTTGGCGACGGCTCACAAACCCGTTCGTTCTGTTATGTAGATGACCTGGTGGAAGGCATTTACCGACTGCTCCTTAGCGACTATTCCCTGCCGGTGAACATTGGTAACCCTGACGAGATTTCGCTAAAGGATTTTGCAGAAGAAGTGCTGAAACTGACCGGTGAGAATGTGAAGATCTCTTACCAGCCCCTGCCGGCTGATGATCCAAAGCAGCGCAAGCCGGACATCACCAAAGCAAAGGCCATTCTCGATTGGGAGCCAACAGTGGGCAGAGCCGAAGGCTTGAAGAAGACCTATGAGTACTTCAAATCATTGCCTGAAGAAGAGTGGAGCAAAAAGCCAAAAGAATTTGTGAGCAAATAGGAGTGTAGGCGGCAGTTCGTCCTTGGCGGGCAATGCCAATAACGCTAACTTCATCTGGAAAGCCACCGTCAAAAGCGGTGGTCTTTCTTTGCCGATATGTTAGTGACCTTTAGGAAGAACGAATATTTCATTTTCTTACAAGCGAATAAGGCGTATCTGCGGGGGCATTTTAATTCCTTTTAAAAATTTCACCCTGAAAAAAATCAAATATCACACTCTCTCGATCTGCCAATACCCATTTCTCCACCTTCTGACCCGCTTTCACTTCCCTATATTTGCACCGCAATAAAAAAACAATGTACCAGGAACTCATAGACAAAAAAGAAAAGTTGGCGGTAATAGGCCTTGGCTATGTGGGTCTTCCCATTGCCCTTGAATTTGCCCGTAAACTTTCGGTGATTGGATTTGACATCAACGAAAAACGCGTGGATATGATGCGACAGGGCATCGATCCGAGCAATGAGCTGGAACCCGGCGCTTTTGAAGGCTGTGACATTGCGTTTACCACGTCGCTGGACGTATTGCGCCAGGCAAAGTTTTACGTGGTAGCTGTTCCTACACCGGTTGACGAGCACAATGTACCTGACCTGACGCCGGTGAAAAAAGCGTCGGAAACCATTGGCAAAGTGATCAAAAAAGGTGACTATGTTGTGTTTGAATCCACGGTATACCCTGGCTGCACCGAAGAAGACTGTTTGCCTATTATCGAGAAGCTTTCGGGCCTGAAAAATATTGTTGATTTTAAGCTGGGTTATTCACCTGAGCGTATCAATCCCGGTGATAAAAAACACACCATCCGCACGGTGGTAAAAGTGGCATCGGGTTGTGACGCTGAGTCATTGGAAGAAATTGCCAAAACCTACGAACTGGTGGTGGATGCCGGTGTGCACCGTGCATCGAGCATCAAGGTTGCCGAAGCGGCCAAGATCATCGAGAATACACAGCGTGACCTGAACATTGCCCTGATGAACGAGCTTTCCATCATCTTTGATAAAATGGGTATTAATACTTACGAAGTGCTGGAAGCAGCCGGTACCAAGTGGAATTTTTTAAAATTCAGCCCAGGCCTGGTGGGTGGGCATTGCATTGGCGTCGATCCGTATTATCTCACCTATAAAGCAAGTGAGCTGGGATACAATTCAAGGGTGATCCTCGCCGGTAGATACATTAACGACAATATGTCGAACTATGTAGCCCGGAAAGTGGTGCGGCACATCATCAGTAATGTGAGCGATGTAAAAGCGGCTAAAGTGTTGGTGATGGGTGCCACGTTCAAAGAAAATGTAAGCGATATACGCAACTCCAAGGTGGCCGATGTGGTGAAGGAATTAAAAGAGTTTTATGTGAATGTGGATGTGGTGGATCCCTATGCGGATTCGGAAGAATTGTCGCATGAATATGGCTTTGGCCTGGCCGATAAAACTGCTGACGATTACGATGCAGTAATTGTGACGGTTTGCCATGAGCCATACGCCGATTATGCGGATGATTATTTTTCGTCCATCACCAAGCCCAATGCATTGATCGCTGATCTTAAAGGTGTGTACAAAGGCAAGATCACCAACAGAAACTACTGGAGTTTTTAACATGCCATTTCAGCAAACCCATATATCGGGCCTGCTCATCTTTGAACCAACCGTTTTTGAAGACAGCCGTGGCTATTTTTTCGAAGCGTTCAACGAAAACAGCTTCAGGGAAGAAGGCGTGGACACTCGCTTTGTACAGGATAACCAATCCAAGTCTTCTTATGGCGTTATCCGCGGTTTGCACTACCAGTTGCCGCCATATGCACAATCAAAACTGGTTCGTGTATTAGAAGGACGTATCCTGGATGTAGCCGTTGATATTCGCAACGGCTCACCAACATTCGGACAGTCGCTTGCCATTGAAATATCGGCCGAAAACAAAAAGCAATTGTATATTCCGGCTGGTTTTGCGCATGGCTTTTCGGTGTTAAGTGAAACTGCAATCGTTTTTTACAAATGCGACCAGTTTTACAACAAAGAATACGAAGGCGGTATCCGTTATGATGACCCTGCGCTCCGCATCGACTGGCAGATTGAAAAAAAAAGGGAGATTGTTTCGGAAAAAGACCTGACGCTTCCCCTTTTTGCCGATTGCAAAAACAGCTTTGAATTTTTTTCAAGATGAAAACTCTTCCCGTCATACTTGTCACAGGCAGCAACGGTCAATTGGGCAGCGAACTGAGAGAATTGGCGCCATCTTTCCCGCAGTATAAATTAGTTTTTTTCTCCCGCACGGAACTGGCCATTGAGAATGGGGAAGAAGTGGAAAGAGCATTTGCCCTGCTGCACCCGCAATACGTGATCAATTGTGCAGCCTACACGGCAGTGGACAAAGCCGAAACCGAAAAAGAAGAAGCTCTGGCCATCAATGCAAGGGCCGTGGGACTTCTGGCAAATGCATCCAAACGTTACCATGCCAAATTTATTCATGTATCCACTGATTATGTTTTTGACGGCACCAGCCGCGAACCCTTAGCGGAAGATGCGCCTGTTTCGCCAGTAAATTTTTATGGTGCCTCTAAATTGAAAGGAGAGGAGGAAGCACAAAAAGAAAATGCGGAAAGCATCATCATCCGCACTTCCTGGGTGTATTCATTTTACGGAAAGAATTTTGTCAAGACCATGCTTCGCCTGCTGGCAGAAAAAGAAAGTATTTCGGTTGTTTCCGACCAATGGGGCTCACCAACCTATGCGGCCGACCTGGCAGAAGCCATTCTTCATATCATTGAAAGTGGCAAGTGGCTGCCGGGCATTTATCATTACAGCAATGATGGCGTGATCAACTGGGCGCAGTTTGCCGATGCCATCCGGCAGCAAACCGGCAGCAACTGCACTGTGCAGTTTATTACTACCGAACAATACCCCACACCGGCCAAAAGGCCAGCCTATTCGGTGATGGATAAAACCAAGATTGTTGCTGCCTATGGCATTGCACTAAAGCCCTGGCAGGAAAGCTTGCAGGTATGCCTGCAAAAATTGCAACGTGCAGCGGCTGCTTCGTAATACGGCTCTTCAGTATTTTGGTTGATCCATTTGCAGCAATGTTGGAAAATATTATTTTAGGCAACACGTATGCAACAGGTAGCCGATTTTTTCCAAAAACTTCTTGACACTGCTGACTGGCCGCCACGCTGGCGTTGCGGCAACTGGACCGATTTTCATGGCTGGCTTTACATCATCAGCGATTTGCTTATCTGGTCGGCTTATTTTGCCATTCCGCTTACGATAATAAAATACATCTCACGCCGGCAAGATGCCCGGTTCATCCGGGCATATTTCCTGTTTGCTGCGTTTATCCTTGCCTGTGGTTCTACGCATTTACTCGACGCGGTTACATTTTGGTTCCCGGCTTATCGCCTGAATGCGTTGGTTCGATTTATTACCGGCGTGGTCAGCTGGATAACGGTCTTTTATCTTATCAGGATTTTACCTGTCGCCAATTCTCTTCGCAGTCATGCCGAACTGGAGAAAGAAATTACCGACAGAAAGAAAGTGGAGGACGAACTGCTTGTTGCCAACCAACAACTGAATGCAGCGCAAGAGATCGCCAAGCTGGGGCACTGGCAATGGGATGTAGCGGCTAATAAAGTCACCTGGTCCGATGTGCTTTGTAATATTTACCAGATCCCGACGAACGAAATGTCGTATGAAGCCTATCTGCAGAAAGTGCATCCCGACGACCGCGATTTCGTAAATGCTGCCGTGCAAAGAGCTTTTGCAGAAAAAAAATTTCCTGCCTATACACACCGCATCCTTTTTGAAGACGGTTCGGAAAAAGTGTTGCAGGCAAGAGGGGAAGTGCAATTGGATAGTGAAGGAAATGTGGTCCGCATGTTGGGTACAGGGCAGGACATTACAGAAATTCAAACGGCGCAACAACAATTGGTGGAACGGACGCATGCATTGGAAACCTCCAATGCAGAACTGCAACGGTTTGCCTATGTTACCTCTCATGATCTACAGGAACCGCTGCGGAAAATCACGACGTTTGCTTCGCTGCTAGACAGGGAGGTTAATGGCCAGATGAGTGAAAGCGGCCGTATTTACATGGACAAGATCGTGCAATCGGCAGGGCGCATGCAGCGACTGATCGATGATATCCTGGCCTTCTCCAGCCTACGAGACTTCAATGAAGGTTATGTGCCAACCGATTTGAATGTCGTTGTAAAACAGGTTATTTCCGATCTGGAAACGCGGATCGAGGCAACAGGCGCTGTCATTCAATTTGAAAAGCTGCCGGTGATTGATGCCATTCCTTCGCAGATGGAACAACTTTTTCAAAACCTGATCAGCAATGCCATTAAGTTCAGCCGGAAGGGAGAGCGACCAGTTGTTACCATTACCAGTAAACTGGTAAGCGTGGATGCTATTGACAACTATAACCTGGTAGATGATACCACGCTAAACCAGCGGGGATTTACGTATAACTGGGGCCGTGAGCAATTTGTACAGATTGAAGTGATCGACAACGGAATTGGCTTTGATGAAGCCTATGCCGAAAAAATATTCGAGATCTTCCAGCGCCTGCACAGCAATACGGATGGAACAGGTATCGGCCTGGCAATTTGCAAAAAAATTGCAGACAATCACCACGGCATTATTTCGGCACATGGCTCAGCAGGCAAAGGGGCACGGTTCCAGGTTAATCTTCCTGTTTCGCAAAAGATATTTCTTGCAACAGGCGCAAAGGTGCCTGAATAACAAAAGCCCCGTTGCCAGAGCTATTTGTTTACTTCATCGAATGCAAAAAAACGTTTGTTATTTGGCTGCGGCCATGGTGCGTTGATACTGTTTTACACGGTAGGCAAGAATCAGCACACTCACCAGCATCATGCCCAGGATTGAAAAAATGGTGATCAGGCTTGGGCTTTTTCCAACAACAGAAAGAAAGGTTGGCTCTGGTTGGTCTTTTACTTTGTCGTCTTTTTTGACGGCTGTTGCTGCCTGTGCTTCTGTTTGAATATACGCTACCACATTTTTGATTTGCTCTGCCGAAAGGTCTTTGTGATCCGGCATGGGAATGTTGTTGAACTGCTTGAAAATGGCAACGGCGTCTTTGTCGCCACTCTGTATCAGCGTCTGCGAAGACTGTACAAAGTTGATGATCCAGTCAATGCTCCGTCTTTCGTCAACACCTGCCAGCGCTGGTCCCAGTACCTGTTTTGAAACGTTGTGGCAACCGGCACAGCGGGAAGTAAAGATCGTTTTGCCTTCTTCAACCGGTGGCGCCGCCTGCAACAGGAGTGAAGCGAATAATGCGAAAAACAGGAACCTACATTTCATTGTATAGCTTTTTTATGTCGTTGATTAATTGAAGAACATCTTTTTCGGAAGTGCCGCTGTAATAACCGCGGATGCGGTGTTCTTTGTCAAGCAGCACCAGCTTGTCACTGTGAATAAAATCATGGTCACCGCCATCGCCATCATTGGCAGCAATGGCAAAACTTTTACGGGCCAGCCGGTAGATCAGTGCTTTCTCACCGGTGAGCAGGTTCCAGTTTCCGCTTACGCCAAATTTTTCCGCAAAGAGGGCCAGTTGTGTTACGGAATCTCTTGCGGGGTCAACAGAAAATGAATTGAACTGTAGGTCATTTTTACCGGCAAAGGCAGCCTGCACCTGTTTCAGGTTCCTGGTCATTTTAGGACAAACAAGCGGGCAATGCGTAAAAAAGAAATCCGCCACCACGATCTTGTTTTTCCAGTCCTTTAGCGAAATGGTTTGACCGTTTTGGTTGGTCAGGCTAAAATCCCTCACCGTGAAATTTTCGCCTTTATACACCGGCAGGGCACGACCCCTGTTTTCAATCCAGTGCACTATGGCAAACACGGTGATAGGCGTAATTAAAACAACGGCAATGATCAGCGATATGGAATGTTTTTTTAGCATGGTTGCACCGGCGTTGTTTAACCCTGTGTTTGTGTTGTTGGCAGCGAGGTTTATTTGTTGCGGTAAAAGTATTTGTCACGGCAAGGTCAGTGTATGATAGCGCTTTGTACAAAACCTGATTTTTATCAGGTTTCCGGCGACAATAAAGGTTGCCTGTTTCCATTGGCGGATTCTCTAATCCTTTTTATCTATTGTTGGGAGATGATTGTCTAGTAACAGCGGCGAGCATTTGCGCTTCGGCCGGCGCCCCGGTTAAATGATTTTCTTTTTTGGTAACCGAAAAGCTGCGATGAAACTCTACTCGCCACCTTGTTATCTTTGAAAAGAGTGCAACGACGGCAGCCGCAGGTATCCCATACGCATTTGCGCTGAACAAGTAAACAACATGAAAGCAGCAACAGCCAACGAAATAAAGCAACGCTTAAAAGAGCTGGATAAAAAAGACCTCATGGATCTTTGTCTCCGGCTTTCGCGTTATAAAAAAGAAAACAAGGAACTGCTGACCTTTTTGCTTTTTGAATCCGATGACCTGCCGCATTACATCCAAAGTGTAAAAGAAGAACTGGACGAGATCTTTTCGGATGTGAATGCCAGCAGCGTTTTTTTCGCCAAAAAAACAATTCGCAAGGCCTTACGGACAGCCAACCGTTACATCCGTTATGCCGGCGATAAAACAGCGGAAGCAGAACTGTTGTTGCATTTCTGCACCAATTTCCAAGCGTTGAAGCTGGACTGGAAACGCAGCACCCTTTTGTCAAAGATCTATTTTAACCAGCTTAAAAAGGCGGGAGCAGCCATTGACAGTATGCACGAGGACCTGCAGTATGATTACCGGCGCACCTACGACCGGTTAAAATAGCAGTTGCCTACCTTGGTACGTTATCTGCATAAAGCAATGCTGAGGCGTCGGTTTTGTGAAATTGTTTAACGCACCCAAATCAATAAAAATGAATAAGATTTTAGTTGGCGCCCTTGTAACTGCCGCTGTTGCCGGCGCTGTTTGGTATCTCTGCGACGAAGAAGGATTTATGGATACGTTTGATGAATTCCGCGACAAGGCCGATGATGCTTTGGGAAAAGTAAAAGATCGCTTCAGCCAGTCTGCTGAAGATGCTGCGGAAGCTATGTAAAAAAGTTGGAGGCTATCTCATATGTTGGAGATAGCCTCTTTTCATTTGAATAGGTATTGGAAAATTATTTCATAAATAAGACGCTGAAAGCTCCTCCAAATCTTGTAATGAAAATCGGTTTTAAAGCCCGGAGGGCTTCCCTTGAGTAGCCACCGGTGAAACCGGTGGTAACGAGAAAATGGAAGGTTAATTGACCCCGGAGGGGTCTCCCGTTTAATTCCAGCATCATTTCTACGTACGCAATTTTTTCTTCAAACGGAATTCTATTTTCTGTCAGCAGTTGCGTGCATTCTTCCCTGAAGACTTCAGTTTTTGTACTCCTTGGGTAATTTGATTTCAGCGGAGACCGCATCCTTTTGAGTAACCTGGTGATGTTATCGGTTCTTTGTGTTGAAGAAAGAAGAGTTGTCGGTAGGTGGTCATGCAGCTAGAATTGGTTCCAAGAAGGTAATCCCTACTTTTTAAGATTGAAACTAATGGGAGACCCCTCCGGGGTCAGTTAATCTCTCATTATCATCTACCACCGGTTTCACCGGCGGCTATTGACAGGAAAGCCCTCCGGGCTTGAGAGAAACATGTTACACTTGTACAGGCAGCTTTTATAGAAGCTTACCTGATAAAAATCAGTCACTTCTTTGAGTGCAGCAAGTGAATCTGGAAACAGATTGGAAGACCTTTGCACATGCCCCTTCAAAACAGTGTGGATGAAGCAAAGAAAACCAGGCTACAACAGCAACTGCTGGTGCTCTCATTTGTCAACCTGTTGATGGTAGCCCTGTTGGGCGTACTGATGAGAGCCTTCCCTTTCCTGCAAAATTTCCCGCTCAATTATAAAAATATTTTACACGGGCACTCGCATTTTGCGTTTACCGGTTGGGTAATGCTAGTGTTGTTTGTGCTGCTGCTAAAAAACTTTCCTGCACTCAGGGAAAAGGTTGCGGACCGGCACTGGCGCAACATCGCTATCCTGATCGTTGTGTCAGCTTTTGGTATGCTGGTGGCGTTTCCCCTTCAAGGTTATAAGGCCGTGAGTATCTCTTTTTCCACGCTAGCCATTGCGGCTACGGTTTACCTTGCCATCGTGGTTACAAGAGCCTTGTCCGCCTGCGAAAGAACAACTTCGCACCGCTTTGTAAAATGGGGGTTGTGGTATGCCGCGTTTTCTTCGCTTGGTCCTTTTGCCCTGGGACCGCTGATGGCCATGGGCAAAAGCGGCAGCACACTTTATTTCGACGCTATTTATTTTTACCTGCACTTCCAGTACAATGGCTTTTTTACATTTATGGTGCTGGCCCTGCTGTACCGCAAACTGGAACAAAAAGGTTTTGCCAGACATGGCAAGCTTGTTTTCTTTTTACTTCATACGGCATTGCTGCCAGCGTATGCGCTGTCCGTGTTGTGGCATCAACCACCAGCGCTCTTCTATTGGGTGGGTGGTGCCGCAGCTGTACTGCAGCTTGCCGGTGTTTTTTATCTTTTGAAAGACATACAAAAGGGGAGAGGGGCAACTTCTTTTTTGTTGCAGCTTTCGCTGGCGGCACTGGTTATAAAATCATTGCTGCAGGTGGCAAGCGCTTTTCCAACTGTAGCACAACTGGCTTACGAGCAACGCAATTTTGTGATCGCTTACCTGCACCTGGTCCTATTGGGATTCGTTACACTTTTTGTGTTTGATGCAGTGTTGCTGCGTAGTAAATGCACACGCTGGGGACTCATCTTTTTTCTTTTCTCCTTCTTCAGCACGGAAAGCTTGTTGGTGCTGCAAGCTGCCGGCGGTATCTTCTCTTTTCGCATCCCGTTTTACCCGGAGATCATCCTTGGGTGCAGTCTATTTTTCCCCGTCGGAGTGGCTTTCCTAGTAAAAAGTTTTCTTGTAAAGCAGGCTTCACCAACCAATCTTTCCCGGCATAAAAAAGAAATGCCGGGAACCCTGCTTTAATTGCATTGGTTACCGGCATAAACGAAACAGCGTTTCTAGTAGCGCTTTATAGCAACTGGGCCTACAAATCTTTTTTATTGAACGAGCGAATGGCCAGCAGCAGCGGCGCTGCGATCCAGACCAGCATTATGCCCAGGGTATAGAGCAACCCTGCCTGGCTGCCAAAAAAATCTTTGTACACGGCACCGGTATAACCCATCAAGGCACTTACATCCATTTGCAGCATCAGGTAAATACGACCCAAGTCAATGGGGTTGAAAGAAGACAACGCAAGAATGATCTTCTCCAGCGGGTAATCTGAAAAGGTAAACAACACCAGCAGGAGCAGGCCATCGAAGATGAGGGCAAAATAAAACCAAAGAAGAAGCGCAGCGCCAATGCCCCGGGCCTTGTCCCGCGATTTAATAGAAGCCAAAAAAGCAATAGCGGTAAACACAAGCGTCAGCAGGCTGCCTACAAGTAGCAAGGCCAGTCCTGTGCTATCGAAATTGTATAGCAGCACCGGGATGCCAACACCTACCAAAAAAGCAGTTACGAGTGATGAGCCGATGCCCGCAAATTCGCTGAGCAAAACCTTTCGGCGGCTGATAGGTTGCGTCAGCATCAGTTCAATAAATTCGTAAGAGTTATACCAGTGAATGGTGGAGAATACCATGCTCACCAGGGGAACAACAATGAGCACAATGTTGAGCAAGCTTAACACGGCTTTGCTGCTGTTTACTTCCATTTGGAAAAGCGAGAACGAAACCAGGAGAAGAAAGGCCGTATAGGCAATCACCACCCTGTTGCGGAGAATATCGTATAGAACGTATTTGGATAGTTTAAGCATGGCGAAACGTTTTCGTGAGTGGTGAGTGGTCAGTGGTGAGTTGCGCAGCTTTCGTTTTTCTGTCAGCCCTATTCACTACTCACCATTCACCACTCATTATTTTGCTATTTTCAGTTGATTCAATTCTTTTGGCTTTATGCCATAGCGCATAAAATAGGCAATGGCTTTTCCCAGTTTGTCTTCGCCGGTAAGGGCAAAAAGATTTTGCAGGGTTTTGTAAAACACCACCTGGCCATCCTGCAGGTACAACACATCGGTGGTCAGTTCTTCCAGGTCGGTAAGAATGTGCGATGTAATAAGAATAAGCTTTCCTTTCCCTTTTTCCTTCACGATCTTTTCCTTGAGCGTTTCCGACGAAAGTGGGTCCAAGCCTGCCGTTGGCTCGTCAAGGATCAATACATCCGCATCAAACATAAAGGCCAGCGCCGCACTTACTTTTTGCCTTGTACCACCCGACAAACCTTTCATCGGTTTTTCAAGCATGGTGTTCAGCTTAAAGCTGTGGAACAATTCTTCATCCAGTTGCTGCGGGTCGCTGTGCAGGTTTTTCATCATGCTGAACAACTGCCCAATGGTCATGTTGTCCGGGTAGCGGCCGATCTGCGGCATATAACCAATGTTGCGACGGTAGGCGATGTCTTTTTCCACCGGCACGCCATTGAACGTTATCTTACCGGCATCGGGCTTTACCAGGCCCAGGATACTTTTGATCAGCGTTGTTTTGCCTGAGCCGTTGGGACCTATCAGCGATATCACCTGGCCTTTTTTAAATTCCACCGATATATCGTGCAGGGCCTGCAGCTTTTTAAAGCGCTTCTGAAGTTTTTCTATTTGTATCATCTCCTGATCATTTTCATTACCGGTGCTTCATCCACGAGGTTTTCGGGTGTAAGGCTGGGAATGGCTTTTTCGGCCTTGTCCAGCAGCGTCACCATAAAGCTTCGCATGAGAATCACCGCGTTTGGGTTTTGTTCTATTACCATCGAATACATACTCACCGGGTGGTAAGGCACATCGCCCAGTCCATCGCGGGTCATATCGTATCCTTCGTATTTATCCCAGTAATTGTTTACAAAACGGTTTAGCGTTAAGCTTCCATTGGTCGCCACATCAAAGGTGTTGGCAGTAAAATTATTTTGCTGCATTAGGTTGTCGTCGCAACTGGCCTGAATGCGCAGAGCCCAGCCGTTGTTGCGAAAATCGTTGCCCGAAACATCAATGCGGTTGGTGGTCTCCATCAGCACGCCTACCGTATTGGTGTCAAACGTGTTGCTAATGATCTGCGAGTCGTTGATCTCTTTCAGCAGGAGGCCATAGGCATTGGCGCCCCAGTTCTGCTCAAAATGGTTGCTGTGCATCAGTACGTGGTGCGAATACATCACAGCCACGCCGGCACCGTTACCGGTAAACGTGTTACCGATATAACCATTGTTGTTGGAGAACATGAAATGTAGTCCGTACCGGATGTTGTTAAAGCTGTTGTTGTCTTCAATGATCGAATGCGTGACAAATTCAAAATAGATCCCGTCGCGGTGACCCTGGATGGTGTTGCCTTTTACCAGGATGTTCTCACACTTCCAGAGATGAATGCCATTGCCGGAAGATTGTTCGTTAACGGCAACGCCATTGATAATGTTGTTACGCACCACGCTATAGGTGGAGTTGGCAATGTGAATGGCAAAATACGAATGGTCGATGACGTTATTTTCTACCAACACAAACGAGGCATCCACCAGCTTGATGGAAGCATAATCGTTCATGCTGGAATAGCCGGCGTTTTGAAACCTAATTCCTTTCACCACTATGCTTTGACCACTGATGGTAAGGATCTCGTTCTTGTTTTCTCCATCCAGCACAGCGCCTTCTTCGCCAATAAAAAAAACAGATTTTGTCAACTGCAGGTTGCCTTCTTTGTAAACGCCTTTTTTCAGTAGCACCGTATCGCCGGTGGTAGCAAGTTCAAATGCTTCCCGGACGGTTTTTACAGCTTCACTGCCACCTACCGGTATAGTTCGCGAAAAGCCCTGTGCAGCGAAAAGAAAAAGGAGTATGGTCAGGAGTTGTTTCATGAAGCGAGGAATGCTTTAGGGTGTCAAAACAGTTTTCCAGTCTTTTACAGTGCCGCCTGTTTGCCCTGCTGCTTTTGATGCGGCTTCTTTGCCGGCAAAGGCAGCCGTGTTGCTGTTCATGGGGCTTTTAAGTTGCGCACTGGTAACAAAGGCAGCTTCTTCTACCGGTATAAAACGCGAAGCATCGTTGTAATCAACGGCAAGCGCCTGCCCGATCTCGTCCTGGCTGATCTTCTTCTTGTTAATATAATTGGTAATGCAATGAAGATCGTCAAACTTATAAATGCGTCCTTTTTTGGTAATGATCTCGGCGCCAAACTGCGGTTCCATAATGGTCATCATGCAATCGGCACAAAGGTCTTTGCCTACGACAAAAGGTTCGGGTTGGGTGTTACAAGAAGTGGCCAGCATAACGGTTGCTATGGCAACGGCGATCTTACTGGCAGATTTTGTTTTTGCTACCGGTGAGGCTTGCACGTTTTTACGGTTCTTGTACCATTCGTAAAAATAAACAAGGAAGAAAATGGCCCCGGCAACCGTGATGATCCACCCGCCTGTATCGGGATAAGAATAGGCGTCGAAGTTCAGCAAGGTCTTGTGGCCGATAACAGGAGGCTGGTAGCTAAAGCCAGGTACTTTAATGGCAGCGTTGGGGTCAAGGTCGTGGCCATAATCGTATCCCCACTGGTAAAAATCATACAGGGCTGCGCCGGCCAAAATAGCCGTCAGCACCAGCAGGGAAAGTAAAAGCTTGCGGGTGCCAACAAAAGCCACCAGTAAGCCGTAAGCAATAAAACCGGCAAGGATGTATTTCATGTAACCAAATTCGGGAAACATGTCGGCACTGATATGCTTCATGCCAATGTAGTGGTTAAGGCCGTTGATGATGTCTACCTGGCCGGAAAATTTTGTCAGCCAGATATTCATTTGTAGTCCTTCGGGATACTGCGGAGCAATAAGGTAAATGGCCCATACGGGTAAGAAGAAAACTGCGATCATTCCTGCCGATGCAACTGCAATCAGTATTCTTGAAATTGTGCTCATCTTTTTCATGCGATCGGAATTTTAAAAACAACCCGGGGTGTGTGGCCCCGGGTTTGTTTGATTAGTTAGCCGGCGGTAACAGTACAGCATCTATCACATGAATGATGCCATTTGAAGCCGGGATGCTGGCTACCACGGTAGCGCTGTTGTTGATCTTTATTTTGCCATCGGCGCCTTTGCTGATGGTGATGTTGCCACCGTTCACCTGGTTCAGGGTTTGTCCGTCCTGCATCAGGGTTGTGCTCAGGTTACCTACATACACGTGGTATTGTAAAATGTCCTGGAGCTTTTCTTTGTTCTCTGCTTTCATCAGGTCGTCCACCGTACCAGCAGGCAGCTTGTCAAACGCAGCATTCACCGGTGCAAACACCGTAAAGGGACCTGCATTGGAAAGTGCATTCACCAGCTCGGCTTTTTTAACGGCGGCCACAAGCGTGGTGTGATCGGGAGAACCTGCCGCCACTTTTACCACATCTTTGGCGGATTCATTGTCGACAACAGATTCCTGGCCGCCGCTTTTGGCTGCTTCGGTTTCGGTGGTTGCCGTTGTTTCTGTTGTGCCGGAATTACAGGCCAACAGAAAGAAAGAGGCCATTGCAAATACAAAAATTTTTTTCATAAAACAGCGTTATTGAAAGCTGTCCCGCTGCAGGGTTTTTACACGCCGTTGCAGCGGGATGCTTCGGTTAATTGTTATGGTTTAACGGCCGCTTTTTTACTGGTGTCGCCAGTTGCTGTTGCCGACGGTTTGTTGGTACCGGTGCTGAAGTGCAGCGCTACGTTGCTGCCGGCTGGCGATACCCGCAGGTAGCCTTGCATTTCCTGGTGCAGTGCCGAGCAGAAGTCGGTGCAATAGAAGGGGAAGATACCCGCTCTGTCGGGCTTCCACATCAGGGTTTGGGTTTCACCCGGCATGATTAGCGTTTCGGCTGTATTGGCGCCTTTGATGGCAAAGCCATGGGGCACATCCCAATCCTGTTCGAGGTTGGTTACGTGGAAGTAAACTTCGTCACCAACTTTTACCCCTTCAATGTTATCAGGCGTTAAATGCGAACGGATGGCTGTCATGTACACATGCACTTTGTTGCCTTCGCGTACCACTTTGGCCTGGCCTTCGCCTTTGGCTGCATACGGGTGCGTATTCTCTTCTATCTTATAAATCTTCTTTTGTTTGTTCATCAACATGGCGGCAGGAATTGCTTCTGCATAGTGTGGCTCGCCTGTTGTTGGGAAGTCGAGGATCAACTTCATCTTATCACCGCTGATATCAAACAACTGTGCACTTTGGGTGAGCTCGGGACCGGTAGGCAGGTAACGGTCTTTGGTGATCTTGTTGTAAGCGATCATGTATTTGCCGTGAGGCTTGGCGGTAGGACCACCGGGTACAGACAAGTGGCCAATGGCATAATACGTAGGAACACGGTCAAGCACTTTCAGATCGCTCAGGCTCCATTTCACAATCTCAGACGAAACGAACATGGATGTGTACGCATTGCCTTTGCCGTCAAACTCGGTGTGCAAAGGGCCAAGGCCTGGCTTCTGCACTTCGCCATGTAGTGCGGCTTCGTATTTGATCACAGGAATGCCGTCGTATGAGCCATCAAAGGATTTGTTGGCAATGGCCTGCTGCAGTTTGGTGAACGAAAACACAGGAATAGTAGCAGCCAGTTTACCCGAAGCCACAATATATTCACCGGTAGGATCGGTATCGGTACCGTGTGGCGATTTAGGACAAGGAATCATGTACAGCATGTCAGGGCAGTCGGCAGGATCCAGCACCAGCACTTCTTTTTTCATGGTAGAAGTGGCGGTATGCGTGTTCTCATCATACACGTTGTGTGCATAGTTCACGGCTTGTTTTTTGGCTTTGCCGGCTTTTACATATTCTTCGGCTTTTTTCCAGTTTACAGCCATGATAAAGTCTTTGTCTCTTGCCGATGCATTCACTTCCAGCAAGGTGTTGGCTTTTTCGGAGTTGTAGCAGCTAAAGAAGAACCAGCCATGCGATTTGCCTTTGCCGGCACGGGAAAGGTCAAAGTTTACTCCCGGCGTGCGGATCTGGAAAGCAATGTTCATTTCACCGGAAGTTTGGTTGATGGAAACAAAGCTGATCGAACCTTTGAAATTGTCTTTGTAGGTGTTGATGGGTACGTCACCATTCTGGTCATCAAGCGGAACAGAAAAACGGGTGGCCGCTACAATGTATTCTGAGTTCTCTGTAATAAAAGGAGAAGCGTGGTTACCGGCACTGTTGGGGATTTCCAGGATCTCAGCCGTGCGGAAAGTAGAAAGGTCAATACGGGCCAGGCGGGGTGTGTTGTTGCCATTGGCAAATGCCCAGCGTCCGTCGTGCTCGCCTTTTGTTTGCGAAAGCGAAATGTGGTGGAGGTCATCCCAGGGAACAAAACCATGTGAAGTGTTGAGCATGGGTTTGGTTTCCTCGCTGTAGCCATAACCGCTTTCGGGGCCAACCGAGAAAACCGGGACAATACGGAACAAGCGACCGGAAGGAATGCCATAAATACCGATCTGGCCGTTAAAACCGCCGGAGACAATATTGTAGAATTCATCGTACTTGCCCGGGGCCACGTACGCTTTTGCTGCAGCGTCGCCGCTAACGGCTGCTTCAGCGCCCTTGGGCTTGCAACTAAACAAGGCCCCTGCCGTAACAGCAGTGAATGCAACCGAGGCCATGAGTTTTGAGAGTGAAATGTGCATATGTTTTGATTTAAGAAGGTGATCTGATTGGGTTTTAATGAAGACGTGGATGTCTTTAATCAGGCAAATTTATCCGCCTTCTGAAGGGGCTGTCGTGAGTACTGTCAACCCGATCCATGATATTTCTCATATGGCCTGCAGGGTAAATCAAACAACCCTACAACCGTTTTTTACTTTTAAGCAAGCTTCTGTTTAATGATGGCGTAAAGATTATGCCTTAAGTTGGCACACTCTTTATGTTTCTAACTACATATAATAGAATGGTATGCGAAAATCCTTTTTGTTTCCACTCTTGTTCCTGCTGGGTGTGTTAGTCTCTTGTGGAAACAGCCAGACCAATGCTGAACTGAAAGATCTTGCCGAAGTGCATCCGCCTACCGAAGCGATACCCGATTCCACAAAGATCGTGAATGATTCTGTTATCGTGCCTGATGTAAGCGGAGATACCAGCTTGCAAAACAACAGGGATACAGCATGACGGAATCCCTAAATTGGAGCTGGTTGTGGTTGCGAGAGGGGAGTAAAAAGAGTAAAATAAGACCGAATAAAAGACATTTATGTCTTTATTCAGTTCCATGGTTGACTTTGCTCAGTTTTTTAGGCATCTTTACTGGCACAATTTTATCGCCTTTTAATAACAGCTTATTCCTGAACTTAAAATCGACAGTTATGAAGAAAATGAAAGTAGTCTCCTTTTTAATGGTAACGGCTTTTGCCGGCCTTGTTGCCTGCAACAGCGGCGAAAATGCAAGTACAACAGAAACAACGACAGGCACAGAAACGTCTACCGGCAACACAACTGAAGGCACTACTGCCAGCAGTGATAAAGGCATCGGTAAATTTCAGAACGTAGAGCTGACCCATCCCCTGGATGAAAAAATGGTAGCCACCGGTAAGAATGTGTACGAAGTAAAATGTGCTTCCTGTCATAAACTTACTGATGAACGCCTGGTAGGGCCTGGCTTTGCCAAGGTTACCGATCGCAGGAAACCCGAGTGGATCATGAACTTTGTAACCAATACAGAAGAAATGATTGACAAGGATGCCGAAGCGCAAAAAATGCTTGAAGAGTGTTTGGTGCGTATGCCCAACCAAAGCCTGAGTGATGACGATGCCCGTGGCGTGCTGGAGTTTATGCGCCAGAACGACGGTAAGAATTAAGCGGGATTGTTTGTTTGATTTTACAACGAAGCCGCAGCCTTTGCTGCGGTTTTTTTGTGTGCCGAACGGTTGCTGTAAAAAGCAAAGGCGATTGCCAGGGAGCCAAGTAACAACAGGATGGCACCGATCCACAGCAACCAGTAATAAATTGGTGAATTTGTTTTCAGGAGAATCTCCAGGCCCTGGATCATTAAAAACGCTTCATTCACCAGCACACCCAATCCAAATAAATAGAACGGCCAGGTGATGGTCTTTTTGTTCCTGTTGAAAAATCCTTCTTCAATGGCATTGCTCAGAATAAAAAAGGAAACAAAGCCCAAAAACACCAGGTGAAGGAAACCAATGATAACAGGCCGGGCGCCGTACACGGCATTGCCCAAAGGAGGATAAATAGTGCCGATGGTGAGCACCATTTTTAGTATAAATGAAATTGCCGCTGCTCCCCAAAGCAGCCTTGCGGTGGCTTGCGGAAAAATGCTGCTGTTGGTGCTTTGCCGAACAAGTGGAATAAAATAAAAAACACTCATTAAAATGCAGAGGCAGCCAATGGCACTCAGTACATACAATATGGTTAGGTTATGCCACAGCAGGGCCAGGCAAAGCGAAGGCACCAGCGACAGCAGGAGAAAGACACTGAATGTTTTGGCTGCAGGTGGCAGCGAACCCTGTTTTTTTAGCCAGTAAGAAAACAGCGTGGCAAAGATGGCCAGGGTAAAAAAGCCATTGTACTGGAAATGCAGGAAGGTGTACACGGCATCGCGGTACAACAGCGAGTTGGTTGAATTGGTAAGAAGAATATACGATAAGATAGCAGGCCCGATGGCTGATAACAGCAAGGCAATGATGGCACCAAGCCCCGTCATTTTAACGGCGGCGTGCAGGTGCTGCCGCTGCAGGTCTTTCCAGAACACATAGCCAAAAACATAGGTGACAACAATGTATAGTGAAGAAAATGTTATGGATACTGCTGTATAGCCCCAAAACGGAAACGTGAACGCCATGCCCAGCGATGAAATCTCGATTCCCCACAAGAGCGTTTGGTAGATCTTTTTTCGCCCCTTTTCAGCGAGCAGCACATCGTATACGAGCAGGGTGAGAAGGGCCAGGCCCGCCCAGCCGCCAAACGCAAAATGGGAGTGGGCACTCAGCAGGTTGCGATAATCGAGCTGTGGAATGGGAAACAGAATCTTACTTCGCATCAGCAACCCAAACAGGGCTATCAGGCATAAATTCAGCAGGCAGAGTCCTATCCAGAAGCTTTTTGGTCTTTGCATGTTATCCTGGTTTTGGGTAGGGCAAACAGTTACCGTTCACCCCTGATCTTACGCAAGGTATAAACCGGCTGCAAATTCAGGTACTACGATCTTCCGTACGGCAATAAGAATCAAAAACCATACTGATGAAAATCATGTTTCTGAAAAACGGCATCGGGTATGTTTGCCCCTTATCGTGGGAAGGTATGATGTTTTCCAAATCGTTTGGTTATGCAGTGAGGGGTGTTTTGTATATCGCCATGAAAGGTGAGGCAAGGCCATTTGTGCAGGCAGAAGAAATTGCCAGCAACCTTGCCGTGCCCCGGCATTTCATGAGCAAGATCCTGAAGAAGCTCGGAAAGGCTGGCGTTTTGTCGTCTTCAAAAGGCAAAACAGGCGGCTTTGCCCTGGCGCCAGCATCGCATTCGATTCAACTGCTTACACTTTTTAACCTTACCGATGGTCCGGATACATTTCGCAATTGCTCGCTGCGCATGCAGGCCTGTCACCATTCCAATGCCTGCCCTATCCATGGACAGATGGAAGTGGTAAAAGAGCAATTACGCGATGTACTGACCAGTACCACAATCGGCGATATGCTGAAAGGCGACAAAGCAGATTTCCTGGAAAGCATCACCACACACCATCAACCGATTCATTAACCATGCAGGCAGAAACCTTACGCACTATGACGATTACCGTATCGCAGATCGTACGTGATGATTACCGTACGGCCGATGTATTTAAAAAGTATGGCATTAACTATTGCTGCGGTGGCAACCTTCCGCTGGAGGAAGCCTGTACGCTGCAGAAAATAGACCGAACAGCGCTGGACAGGGAACTGCAGCAGGCAACGCAAAATTTTTCCCTTCCCAGTTCAACGGCGTTTGACCAGTGGCCACTGCCTTTCCTGATTGATTATATTACGCATGTGCACCACGGTTATATCCGCACGGTGCTGCCTTCGCTGAAGGCCTTTGTCAACAGTTATATACCGGGCCACCTTAAAAAGTTTCCGCACCTGGCGGCCGTACACGAAACCTTTACCTGCCTGGTCACGGAAGTGGAAGAGCATACAGCACTGGAAGAAGAAAGCATCTTTCCGTATGCAAAGCAGATCATAAATACCTATAACCGGCGGGAAGTGTATGGTAACCTGTTTGTTCGTACCATGAGCAAGCCCCTGGCCGAAACGATAAAAAAAGAACACGGCCGCATTGCCAATCATTTAAAGCAGTTGCGGGAGCAAACAGGTAACTACATTTTTGTGCCGGATGCCTGTACCAATTACCAGGTGCTTTACAACAAACTGAAAGAATTTGATGCCGACCTGGTGCAGCATAAACACCTGGAGAATAACATTCTTTACCCCAAGGTGCTGGAAATGGAAAAGAGCCTGCTGCAAGTCTAAGGCTTTGCCTTAAGTTTGTGAAAATCGATTCAGTTGTGACGATGCCCCAACTTTCCCGCCGCAGGGCTACGGTATACGCCGTGCTGGTGTTTATCTTAACCATTGCGCTGGCGTTTTTTATGCCCGGCTACAGCATTACACTCAGCGGCCTGCTGGTGGTGATCTTTTTTTCTGTATTTGTTCCCACGCCCAGCTCAACCCTTATTGCCGGCATTGGCAGCAGTGCCATCGTGTTTGGCTTTTTGTTTTGGAATAAACTGGGCCGTGGCACCGATACCACCTGGGCCGAATACATTTTTCTGTTTGTACTGATCCTTTTTTCAACACTTATCGTGCTTTACATCAAAGGCCTGTTGCGAAACATGGAGTTTGATAAGTCGCACATGACCTCCCTGTTTGAAAATGCTACCGAAGGCATTATCCTGGCCGACCAAACCGCTTCTATTGTGCTGGTCAATCCATCGGCCTGCGAAATGTTTGGCTACAATGCGCAGGAGTTGGTAGGGCAGAAGGTAGAAGTGCTACTGCCCACCCGGTACCGCACGGGCCATGTGCAGTTGCGGCAGGGCTTTTACCATCATCCTACCGACAGGCAGATGGGGTCAGGCCGCGATCTTTTCGGGCAAAAAAAAGACGGCAGCAACTTCCCGGTGGAAGTGAGCCTGAGTTCTTACCAGCAAAACCAAAAGCAGTACGTGATTGCTTTTGTGGTGGACATTACGCACCGCAAGGAAATTGAGCGCAGCATGCTGGAGCAGCAAAAGCAGTTGGAAAAAGTAACCAACGATGTGCGCCGCATGAATACGGAACTGGAAGCCAAAGTAGAGGAGCGGACCATTATTTTAAAAGAAGCCCTGCAACGGCTGGAGCAATCGCAAGCTGAATTGAGCGAAGCACTGGACAAAGAACGCCAGTTGAACGAGATCAAAAGCCGTTTTGTCTCCATGGCTTCACATGAGTTTCGTACACCACTGAGTTCTGTACTTTCTTCTGCCTCTCTCATTGGTAAATACACTACTACCGAGCAGCAGCCCAACCGGGATAAACACGTCAAGCGGATAAAGGAAAGCGTGAAGCACCTGAACGATCTGCTGGAAGATTTTCTCAGCCTGGGTAAGCTGGATGAAGGAAAGATCGGTGCACAAAAAGTAGCGTTCCATCTTTCGGAAACCATTCTCGATACCATTGACGAGGTGAGAGGCATGGTGCGGAATGGGCAGGAAATTCGCTATGTGCACGAAGGGCCGGACGATGCGTTCAGCGATAAAAAACTCTTGAAGAATATCCTCATCAACCTCATCTCCAATGCGCTGAAATTTTCAGAAGAAGAAGCCACAGTGGATGTAACCAGCGAGGTAACCGATGGCCTGGCTATCATCCGGGTAACGGACAAGGGCATTGGTATTTCGGAGGAAGACCAGGAGCATCTTTTCTCCTCGTTTTTCCGCGGCCGTAATGCCATCAACATCCAGGGAACCGGTCTTGGGCTGCATATTGTAAAACGATACACGGAATTAATCGGGGGTTCTATAAATTTGAAGAGTGCATTGGGCGAAGGCACAACAGTTACGATAACAATTCCCATAAACGAGAATCAACATGACGAAAACAATCCTGGTCATTGACGACAACAACGATCTCCGCGAAAACACGGCCGAGATTTTAGACCTGGCAGGCTATAAAACCCTCACCGCCGAAAACGGAAAGCGGGGCGTAGAAGTGGCCACCCGTGAAAAACCCGATGTCATTGTCTGTGATATCATGATGCCGGAACTGGATGGCTACGGCGTGCTGCACCTGCTGCGCAAAAATGCCGATACGCAGAACATTCCTTTTATTTTTTTAACGGCCAAAACAGAACGAAGTGATTTCCGGAAGGGCATGGAAATGGGCGCCGATGATTATGTGACCAAACCCTTTGAAGACATTGAACTGCTGAACGCCATTGAAGTTCGCCTGAAAAAAGCCGAAGTGCTGAAGCAGAACTACGCTTCTTCGCCGCAAGGCCTGGCGCAGTTTGTAAAAGATGTAAAAGACACAGGCCTGCTCAAGCATCTTTCTGATCAATACGCCATCGAAAGTTTCAATAAAAAGCAAACGCTTTACCAGGAAGGAAAGCGGCCACGGTTTTTGTACTATCTCGTCAGCGGCAAGGTAAAAGCATACAAAACCCACGAAGACGGAAAAGAATACATCACCGATCTATTCAGCGCCGGCGATTTTATCGGCTATTCGGCCCTCATCGAAGACAAAAATTACGACGACAGCGCCACCATCCTGGAAGATGCCGAGATCATGCAGATACCGCGGGAAGAATTCCTGGGCATGATCTACAGCGACATTAACATTGCCACCAAATTCATCCGCATTGTAACGCAAAACGTAAAGGAAAAAGAAGAGCGTCTTTTAAACCTTGCTTACAGCTCGCTGCGCAAGCGGGTAGCCAAAGCCTTGGTTGACATCCATGAAAAGTTCAATAAGGACGGACAAAAAAGCCTGATCGAATTTTCGCGGGAAGACATTGCGCAATATGTAGGCACAGCCACGGAATCACTTATCCGCACCCTGAGCGATTTCAAAAGCGAAAGCCTGATTGAAATTAAAAGCGGTAAGATATCCATCATCAACCTTGATAAACTAAAGAACTTACTTTATTAAATAACGATGTGAACTTTTGTAAAAAGCTTTCCGCAAGGAAAGCTTTTTCTTTTAGAAGGGATTGAAACGAAACGTTTGTTTCAAAGAGGAAATGTTTCTTTCCATGCGGGTATCAATTACATGGCCCTGCAAAAAACCAGCACCCCAACTGACCAGAGTTCCCCCTATTTCTAATCTTTCTCATATTTTCCGCCTCTCCGGAATTTTACTTTCGGTGCATGATGCCAAATGAAACAGTGAACCCCCTGTTGGTGCGGAAATACAACCTGCCCCTGCCACGCTATACAAGTTATCCAACCGTTCCGGTTTGGAACGAAAAGCTGGATACAGCAGTGTGGAAAAGCATCTTTGTGAAAAAGTTTGCAGAACAAAACCATGTGAACGGGATCAGCCTTTACATTCACCTGCCGTTCTGTGAATCACTTTGCACCTATTGCGGTTGCAATAAAAAAATCACCACCAATCATTCGGTAGAAGAAGAATACCTGCAGGCCATCGAAAAAGAGTGGCGACTGTACCGGCAGCTGATGAAGCAAACGCCGGTGATTCGGGAATTGCACCTCGGCGGCGGAACACCTACTTTCTTCTCACCAAAAAACCTGAAGCGCTTATTGACTACCATCCTCAATAGCAGCATTGTTCATCCAAGGCATGAGTTCAGCATCGAAGGCCATCCCAACAACACAACGGCCGAGCATTTAAAAACCCTGTACAATCTTGGTTTTCGCCGCATCAGCTTTGGCGTGCAGGACAACGACCCCAACGTGCAAAGGGTGATCAACCGCATACAGCCGGTGGCCAACGTAAAAAAAGCAACCGACGAAGCAAGAGCCGTTGGTTTTACCTCTGTTAATTACGACCTAATCTACGGTCTGCCGCTGCAAACCCTTGAAAGCATTGAGCGGACGATCAAAGAAGTGATTGAGCTAAAGCCCGACCGCATTGCGTTTTACAGTTATGCCCACGTTCCGTGGACCAGCAAGGCGCAGCGCCTTTTTGATGAAAGCGACCTGCCGGATGCGGATACAAAGATCCAGTTGTACCTGAAGGGCAAAGAGCTATTCACTGCGGCCGGTTATTCGGATATTGGCATGGACCATTTTGCCTTGCCGCACGATGAGCTTTTTCTTGCCCGGGAAGGCGAAAGGCTGCACCGGAATTTTATGGGCTATACCACGCAAAACACCGGCATGTTGCTGGGCTTGGGTGTTTCCAGCATCTCCGATACCGGCAATGCATTTGCCCAGAATGAAAAAGCCCTGCACGATTATTATGCGGCCATCAACAGCGGCAACCTTGCCATCCGCAAGGGCTATGTGCTGAGCGAAGAAGACATTGCGTTTAAAAAATACATTCTTGATATTAGCTGCAAAGGCGCCACAACATTTTTGCCGGATCACCTGCCCTTGTTAAAGGCCTACACCTTTCCCGTATTGGATGCGCTGGCAGCCGATGGCCTGGTGAAAAGAGACGAAAAAGGCGTGAAGCTAACGGAGCAGGGACACTATTTTATCCGCGTGGTGTGCAGTGCGTTTGACCTTTACCTGCAAAGGGGTAAACAAACCGGAAAACCAATTTTTAGCAAAGCCATTTAACCCCTATATTCGTGTTCTCTGTCTGATGATTGCTTGTTAAGAAGCCCCCGCCTTTTGGCGGGGGCTTGTTTATTTACGGCACAATGGTTTGCAAGATGCGCAGCGGGACAGCTGCCCCGCCGGGATCTTTTTGCAAGTCTGTGTTTAGCGACTGCAGGGTGTTTTCGATCAGGTAGGTTTGCAGCAGAATTTCAAAGTCTTCTTTCGTTTCCGGCACAAAGCGGTGACCTTCTACTTTATCAAGATAGGCCCGTAAAAAGAACCCGCTGATATAATGCGCCCAGAAATCGGCAAAAGGCAAAAGCGAAGCGACCTCGCTGTTTTGCACATGCGTAGTGGTAAAAAAACCTTCGTAAGCCACCGAATAGATCGAGCGGATCATGGCCGTTACATCCCGCAGGGGCGACCGTTTCAGCCGCCGTTCACTAAAGGCTTTGGCCGGGTTGCCGCCAAAGTCGTGCAGTAGCACATCTTTACCGGTCAGCAAAATTTGCGACAAGCCAAAATTGCCGTGGATGCGGGTTTTGTACACGTCAAATTTTTTGCTGTAGATACGCTTCAGCAGGGCAAGAATGTATTCCCGCTTGCCGTGGAAGGCTTCTATGTCGGCTTGTAAAGAGTCCGGGGTTTGGGCTTTGTTCCTGTCCATGTTGTCCCAGGTTTCGCGAACGAGGGAAGTAAAGGAAGAGAACAAGGACCGCTGGTAATGCAGCGAAAAATCTTCGGGCAAAAACTCGCGGCTCGTATTACCCGCCATCGCCAGGTGTACTTCCGCTGTACGTTCGCCCATCAACCGGGCCATTTCGGCTGCATTGCCGCCAATAAATTCTTTTACTTCTTCGGGCAGCGTATCAAAAGCAACCGGCTCCGTCAGCGAGCCAAGTTTGGGGTAGGCAGCCAGTACTGTTTTGTCCCTGGCCAGGATGCGTTCAATAAAGTTGGCCACCCGTTCCTGCATGTAATGATAGCCATGGCCATGATTTTCCAGCAGGGTTTCCAGCATGCCCAGCTGCAGCACCGCCGTGCCCAAGTGCCACTCAATGCTGCCGATAAAGCGGGTGGTATGTGGGTAAGAAAGATCTTCGGAAAGAAAGCGGGTGATCTCTACATCAGGATGGATGCCCCTGTCAACCTTGCGATAGAATTTTAGAAAATAATGATTGTCATACAACACCGATGTATGCAGTTCGGACGTTTTATGTACACGTGATTTTAGTTCCAGTGCATTGCTGCTATACTCTTTTACTTCGGGCTTGGCAAAGAACAGCACTTCGCCACTGGCCATGAACCGTTTTTGCGCAGCCATGAAAGATAACAACGCCTGTTGAAAGCTTGTCGTGTAAATGGCATCACAAAGGTAGCCGGCCTCGCCATTGACGGACAATTGTGCCAGCACCGCCGCCGCATCTGTTTCCAGCAATTTTCGTCCATCTTCTTCCGGAACAAAAACAAGTGGCAACTGGTAATATTCCGGCAGGCCGCTTTCAAAAGCCACTTCAATCAACAGCAGTTGTGCATCCCTGCCGCCAATAGGAAGCGCCGTTAGGGTAGGAATGGAAGTGCTGTAAATGGGTTTGTCTTTACTGACAAACCAGGCTGCGTGCTGGATATAATCCGGGAGAATAAGGTTTTGCAACACTTCGCGGTTTTCTTTCGAAACAATATCTTCCCACTGGGCCACCTGCAAGTAGGGTAGCCTTTTTTCGGAGCGGATCTCCTGCGCTGACTTTTTCAAGGCAAACCATTGGTAGTCGTAGGGTCCTAGCGTAAAAAAATAAGGCCTGTCTTCGCGGATAACCGGAAAGTTGTTTTTGCTGAAGGCTTCTGTGGGAATATAACCACGGAAAGCCGAAAGGTCGATCTCCGCGGGTTGCGAGTGCTTGGAAAGATTTACAATGATCAGCAACTTTTCGTCTTCATATTCCCGGGTAAAGGCCAGGATCTTTGGATTGTCCACGGGAAGAAATTTCATCTCTCCACGGCTGAAAGCTTTGTATTTTTTGCGCATGTTGATGATGCGCTTCATAAACCAGAAAAGCGACGAGGTGTTGGCCCGTTGGGTTTCCACGTTCACCGATTCGTAATGGTATTGCGGATCGAGTATAACGGGGAGGTACAGCCGCTGTGGGTTAGTATTGGAAAACCCGGCATTACGGTCTGGCGACCACTGCATCGGCGTACGAACGCCATCCCTGTCGCCAAGGTAAAAATTATCACCCATGCCAATCTCGTCGCCATAATAAATAACCGGTGTGCCGGGCAGGGAGAATAAAAGTGAATTCATCAGTTCAATTCGCCGCCGGTCGTTGTCCATCAGTGGTGCCAGGCGGTGACGGATGCCCAGGTTGATCCTTGCCTTGGGATCTTTTGCGTACACTTTGTACATATAATCCCGCTCTTCGTCGGTTACCATTTCCAGCGTCAGCTCGTCGTGGTTGCGCAGGAAGATGGCCCACTGGCAGTTGTCGGGAATGGGTGGTGTCTGGTCAAATATATCCGTGATGGGATGGCGGTCTTCCCGCTGCAGGGCCATGAACATCCGCGGCATCACGGGAAAATGATAGTTCATGTGGCACTCGTCGCCATCGCCAAAATACGATGCCGAATCCTCGGGCCACATGTTGGCTTCTGCAAGGAAGCAAATGCCGGGATAATGCTCGTCGATATGGGCCCGCAGCTTTTTTAGATAAGCATGGGTTTCGGGCAGGTTCTCGCCATTGGTGCCTTCGCGTTCAAAGAGGTAAGGGATCGCATCCAGCCGAAAGCCGTCCACACCCATTTCGCACCAAAAGTCCAATACTTTGATGATCTCTTCCTGCACATAAGGGCTGTCGAAATTCAGGTCCGGCTGGTGATGAAAAAAGCGGTGCCAGTAATACTGCTGCGCCACGGGGTCCCAAGTCCAGTTGGAGGCTTCGTAATCGGTGAAAATGATCCGCACGTCCTTGTACTTTGCCGGGTCATCGCTCCACACATAATAATCCCTTTCGGGTGTGCCTTTGGGTGCCCGGCGGGCCCGCTGAAACCAGGGGTGCTGGTCGGAGGTATGGTTCACCACCAGCTCGGTGATCACTTTCAGGTTTCGTTTGTGGGCTTCTTTCAACAGTTGCTGCAATTCATCAATATTGCCATAGCGTGGATTGATCGAATAATAATCTGCAATGTCATAACCGTCATCCCGCAGGGGAGAAGGGTAGAAGGGCAGGAGCCAAATCGCCGTTACCCCCAGGTCCTGCAGGTAATCGAGCTTTTGCAGCAGTCCGCCAAAATCGCCGATGCCGTCGCCATTGCTGTCGTAAAAAGCCTTGATGTGGAGTTCATATATGATCGCGTCTTTGTACCAATGCAGTTTATCGTCTAATACCATATGCCTTTTTCTTGTTCAGGAATTTGCATAATTAGTATGCCAAAGAATGGTTTGCTAAAAGAAAACCCGCCAAAGCGGGTCCTGGTTTAACGTTCTACCATTTCGTTCTTTTTGCGGTTTCGGAAAAAACGAACATGACCCCTGGCCGATTTTGCGGGTTTTTTCCGGAGATGCAGTACCGGAATTTTCCGGGTCAGCCTGTTCTTCAAATACCTGTTTACCGGTATATCGATCTTTTGAGTAAAAATTATACTAACTGCTGCCAAAACCACCATCAGCAAAAGCGGCAGGATAAAGCCGAGCGGCATAAAATACTTTCCCGCTGTATTGATCACCATCACGCCAACCACTTCGTGGATAAGATAAAGAAAATAAGAACTGACGCCGACCTGCACCAGCCGTTTGGTTTCGAAAAAGCGCAAAGTCGACGGAAAATAAACAAAGCCGAGGAAAAGGGAAAACATCAGGGCATGGGCAATTTTTGACCCGGCGCCGGTAGCGGAAATAAGAAGATAGGAAATAAGTGCCACCAGGGCAGCCAGGTTCAACCCGCTTTGCTTTTTGTTTTGCAGGTGGTTGCGGTAAAGAATATAAAACAACACACCGGTAAAAAAATAAGGCAGGTAAACGGGAAGGTTTAAAATTTTCACCCACTGCAAATAAACTTCCAGCATAGCGGGGTTGGCCTGAATGCGAAGGAGATTGCTGCCGCTCAAATTGACCAGGAAAAGGTGAAGGCCAAGGAGAAAGCCTGCCGCGTAAATAAAGTTCCGGGCAAAGTTTTTCTTGTCGAAAAAATAAAGGCTGCTGGCCAAAGCATAAAATTGGATCTCAGGCCACAAACTCCAATAAGAGCCACTGAGGTAGAAAAACTCACTGGTACCCGCCAGCTTGTTTAGCAAGGCTGGACTGATAAAACTAAAGCTCACAAAAAGGTTGATAAGTTTTTGCGAACCGGGGAAGATCGCATTGGTGTCAAATAGCCAGACAAGGCAAAAGGTTAGCAACGACGCAACCACCATCGCCGGCATTAGCCGTATCATTCTTTTTTTCCAGAAGCTTGCGATGCTTTTGGTGTGCTCCAGGCTGTAAAAAATAACAAAGCCGCTAATGATGAAAAAGAACTGAACGCCAAGAATGCCAAGGCCGAAAAAATCATAGCTGTTCCCGTAGGGGTAGCGGGATACGGGAAAATGTGGCGGTGTCCACCGCGTAAAAAAGTGGTAGAACAACACGGACAGGATTGCCAATGCCCTGAAGCCATCAAGAATGGCAATGCGGGATTCTTTCATAAGCGTTTCGCTGGTATATCGTCGAAATTAATATATAAGTAGATAGCAATGTTTTCTGATATTTGGTTTACGTGTATTAGCGGGTGTTATGATCTGAACTTGCAATAAAATACTCAGCATCTAATTGCCTGAAACACAGTACGTGTATTGCTGCTGGTTAGGGCAGTTTTATGTTGAAAATAATTTTTGGAACAGTTTCGTTATTGGTAACTTTTTTGTGCTGTAGGTACCTATAAACCTATTCTGGCCGCCGTTTCAGCCAAAAGGCTAGGAGATGAATGTTTGTTAACAACGAAACCGTTTCGAAAATGCTTGGTGCACAGGCGATCAATCCGTTTCAGTTTTTTCCTTCAAATACCTCTTTTGCCTAGGAATAAGTTTGAGCCAGTTTTCTACATCGAATATGTAAAAGACAACAGTTTTTCAACATGCGGGGGAACCCAAATGCATCCTGTTTTTGCCATCGGACTTGCTGTAAATTTTCTCTCCGGTCTTTGTCGGTTTAATTGTATATTTCATATGTGTGGAGCAACCAGGCTACTGACTTGTACAAAATTGAAATGCAAAGCAATGGATGAGAAAATTGCCTCTGTGCGCATGCAGCCCGACCTGGCCCTGAGTTTTGTTCCGGCGGCCCTCCGACGGAAGTACGCCGGCTTCCCGCTGCGGGATAGAGATCTCACAGAGGACGAATCCCCAGCAACTTTATTATGGATCGACATCCGGAACTTTTCGCCACTCTGCAACCGGCTGATGAAAAATGTGGACACCGGCGTTGAGCAGATCACCGATATTCTCAATCATCATTATGATTGTGTCTTGAATACCATCCACAGGCATGGCGGTGAACCCCTCTTTTTTGTTGGCGATGGCCTGATGGCCGCCTGGTTCAGCGATCAATACCCGCCGGAAGAAGCCATTGCGCTGGCTGCTGCCTGTGCGTTTGAGATACTGGAAGAGGAAACGGTTTGCGACGACCGGGGCGACCATCTTTCCAAGCACGCTGTTATTGCTTATGGTGAATGCCGTCTTGTTGAATTTGAAGGTGTCATGGGCAACCGCCTGTATAACTTTTATGGTAACGCATTCAGCGCCATTGTGGCCGCTTCCAAAAATGTTGTACCCGACCGGTTGCTGATTTCCAATACAGCGCTTCGCTACCTTGGCAACGAGATCAAGAACATCGAATTGGAACATGATACATCGATGCTGGTGGAAAAGCCGGTAACCTGCCTGCCACCGGAAAGACCTGATGTGGAACTCACACCGGCAGCCACGAAAAAACTACAGTCCTTTCTCCAGCAAACCCTTGTTTTTCCCCTCGATGCAGAGCGGCTCAAATGGATCGCCGAAAGAAGACCGGTAACGGTGTTGTTTGTACGAATCAGCCATTCGGCAGAAAAGGCCGATATCAACTTAAAACAACTGCGGGAATCGGTTGCGCTGGCCACGCCACTTGTACGCAAATACGATGGCTTGCTCAACCAGGTGTGGATGGAGGAAAAGCAGTCGAACATCCTGATCTGTTTTGGCCCGCCACCCTCTGCGCATATGGATAACCCTGAGCGTTGCGTAAGTCTTGCACTAGCGTTGCAGGCCCTGTTGCGCAAAGCTGGATTTGCCAACAGCATGGGACTGAGCACGGGCACCACCTATTGCGGCATTATTGGCAACGATATTTTGCGACAGTATACGGTCATTGGCGATGTGGTGAACCTGAGTGCACGTATGGCAGGTGCAGGCAGTGATCATATTTTCTGCGATAAGAACACATTTGCTGCCTGCAACAAAACGGTGCGTTTTAAGCCGCCCGTTACCCAAATGCTCAAAGGCTTTGCCGACCCTATCTTCTTATACGAACCGGAAATGGTGCTGCCGCCAACAGCCACAAAAACCATCCGCCAGGTTTCCATCGGCCGTGAAGCCGAATTGGCCGTACTTGTTGACGCCTGCCAAAAAGCGATTGCCGGCCAGGGTTCTACAGTTGTTGTAACAGGCGAAAACGGTGTAGGGAAAACAAAATTGCTGGAAGACTTCCGTGGACAATCACAGGCCGGTGCCCACCGGATGTTTTCTGCTTACGGCGAAGCGATTAACAGGCATACGCCGTATGCCATTTGGACTGGAATTTTTTCCGCGTTGTTCCAGTTGGAAGATCTTTCCACGCTATACCACAATGCGCAATTGCAAGCACAACTGGAAGCCAGGTATGGTACGAAGGCGGGTTTGTTGAATGCCGTGTTACCAATACGGCTTGCTGAAAGCGATGAGGTAAAAAGCCTTTCCGAACGCCAGCGGGTTGTAGCCACGCATGACTTCCTGCTGCAGGTGTTGAAAGATGAATCGGAAAAACAGGCATTGGTAATTGTTATGGACGATGCCCACCTGGTGGATGAACATTCCTGGCAATTGCTGACGGCTGTTTCGGCAAGTCTAAACCACTGTTTACTTGTACTTTCTTTTTTGAAATCAGATGATAGCGCAGGCGTGCTGTCAAGCCTCTCAAACCTTAGGAAGATTGACCTGGAAGAGTTGCCGGACGTGGCCATTGAAAAACTTATTTGTGCAAAGCTGAATACGGATTCAGTTGAACGGGAGGTTTCCCAACTGGTGATCCGTGTCGCCAAAGGCAATCCTTTTTTCTGCATTGAGTTGATACAGTCGCTGCTCGACCAGCAATGGCTGCGGATGGAAGAAGGGCGGTGTCGCTTTGATGCCAGTGCTAACCTCTCCCTGCTTTCCATTCCCGAAACAGTAAGAGGTGCCGTTCGCCGGCGCATCGATCAACTGGACCGCGGATCGCGGCTTACACTAAAAGTGGCCAGCGTGGTGGGCAACCGGTTTGGCGGTAAAGTGGTGGATGCCATCTATCCCATAAAAGCCGAACGCGACTGGGTGCCAGCTTATCTCACCACAGCAGCAAAGGCAGGCTTTTTAAAATCGCAGGTTGTTGACCACATGAACGGCTACCTTTTTAGCAACGCCACCACTTTTGAAGTGGCTTATGAGATGACGCTGGCCGAGCAGCGAAAATTTCTTCACCGGGAAACGGCCCTTTGGTACGAAACTTATTTCCAGCATAACCTGCCGCCGTTTTATGTGCGGTTGGCACACCACTTTTTACACGCAGGGGAAATAACAAAAGCAGTTGCTTACTATGAAAAGGAAGCGATACGATTGTTCCGGCTTGGCTTTGTAAAGCAGGCCCTTGCTGTTGGCCTGGAAGGGGTGCGGTTGCTGGGGCAGGAAGTGGACAGGGACCCGGCGCTGATCGGGCCGGCAATTATGACACATGTTGGTTTTATCAGTACGTATATGCAAGGCCGTCAGATACCGGCACTGCTTCACCACAAGCCACTTCAAAACGAGAATACGGAGAAGCTGGTTGAATTGCTGCTTGAGCTTTGTCCCTTTGCCCACCAATGCCAGGAAGCGGAATTGTTTGCACTGATGGCCATACTCAGCCTGCGGCGTACACTGGAAGAAGGCAATGGACCACTGGCCGCAGAAGTGTATGCCATGTATGCTATCATTCACAAATCCCTGACCGGGGATACTGCAGGGTCAATGGCCTGGAGCCAGCTTGCCATGAACCTCGACCGGCAGAACGGTGAAACAAGAAAGGCCAGGGTAAGCTTTATTCATTGCTGGTTTATTGCCCACTGGCTCGTGCCCCACAAAGACCTGGTGCCCGTTGCTGGCAGGGGCGCAGATGCGGGGTTTGCATCGGGAGACATCACGTTTGCCTGTTTTTGCCTTTCGCTGGAAGTGGTGCTGATGGTCACAGCCGGTATGCCTTTGCAGGAAATCGTTCAGAAAGCCGAAGCTTACCAAACCCGGAATAATTATATGGTACTGAACGCAAGGTTTCACCTGCTGCACGAGGTGCAGGTGGCAAAAGCCTTACAGGGACGTACAAAGTCGTTTACATCCTTGAGCGACGCTGACCGGAACGAAGAAGAAGAGATTGCCAATATCTGCAACACCGAATTGTACAACCAGATTGGGTATTATTTTATCTCCAAGCAAAAGCTGCATGCGCATTTCGGTAATTGGAAAGAAGCAATAGCATGGGGAGAGAAAGCGGTGCCCGTGTTGCCGGCATTTGTGCACCAGCCTGGCCAGATTGACCTGGTGCAGTTTACCGTGCTGGCTGCTTTGTATGCTGCTGCAGAAGAAGACAGCGAGGAATCGCATTTGTACCAGGAAAAAGCAGATACCGGATTGAAATCAATGCAAGATTGGACTGAGACTTGTCCCCAAAATTTTGCGCATAAACTGTGGTTACTTATCGGTATAAAACGAGGGTTGCTAGGCGATATGCAAGCTGCAGAACCATTGCTGCAAAAAGCAGCGTCCGCAGCAAAAGCAACCGGGTATTGGCATGACCAGGGCCTGGCTTTTGAGCACCTGGCAAGGATACAGGTGGAGGCAGGCCTGCCGTATGAGGTGGCTGCAAAAGCAGCCGTGGCCGCATACAAAAAATGGGGCGCTTTCGGTAAAGTCACTTATCTGCAAAAACTGTTTAACGTATAGGTATGGGCGCTACTGCTCAATAGCGTTTGTTTCTCCTGTATCGGCGAAGGGTCACGAAGGACACAAAGGTGACACAAGGAACACGAAGGGAGGCCTTATCCTGGTTCATTCCGTTGGAGCAGCATAGCGTTAGCATGCATATCAGGACCAAGGGCCAGCATCACCAGTTTGTCTTTTTCAATCACTGCATGTTCTTCGCACCAGGCCATGTTCAGGGCATGCGTTGCTACGGTAACATTGGCAAACAGGGCTATGGTAGAAATCACCTGTGCCGGTGCCGGCGAAAGATTGTTGCACCAGTATTCGATCAACACCTGCGAGGTTTGGTGCGGCATAAAACAAATATCATCTCCCGTTAGTCCCGTTTTTCTCAGCAGTCCGGTAACAGCACCTAAAGCCTCTTCTGCACCAAAGCTTTTAAAGCCATTCAGTCCTTGGGGAGTGATCTGGAAAAAATGCGGTGAATACACCGTGCCGTATCCCTGTATGGGTGGAAAGGCCGGTAGCGAGAGGCCATCGGTATACATCGTGCCGTAATACGATGAATCCGTGACAGTAAATTGGTCGGCTACATGCCATTTGCTGACATCATCGCTCATGGCAATTAAGGCTGCGCCGGCACCATCGGCTGCACTGACCGATTGCGGTGTGTGGTAATCAACATTGCGGGTCCAGTTGCCGCCAATGCAAATGAGGATAGTGGCTGCATGGCCGGCTCTGATCAAACCATCCGCCAGCAAAAGACAGGAAGCATAATTAGAGTAATCATCACCGACAGGTATCACCCAGGTCTGTTTTGGCAAGCCTAATTCTTTGTGCACCTGTGTCAGCATGTTGGGCTGAACATAGGCACTGATGGAACCGATGCCGATCAATAAGTCGATGTCGGCTGCCGTTTTCCCAGCTTTTTCCATCGCCATTTTGGCGGCGGGTACCATGATGTCAATTAAGTCTTCGTTAGCGCCAAGCACATGTCTTTCGTTATACCCGTCAAACATGTTCTGGTTCGGGTTGTTTTGTTTCAGCCAGTCAAAAATGGGATCGTCGTTATAGCGGATCGTTGGCGGAACAGCCCATCCTGTTCCAATGATCCGGGGGCTTGTCTGCTTCATTCGTTGGTTATCCATTCAGGTTGAGGAATGTCAAATTTTCGCAACACCAGTTCTGCTGTTTGCAGTGCGCCTTCCACCCAGGTTTGGTTGGTAGAAAAAGCTTCGCCGCACACATAACAGGGAAAGCCCTCCACCGGCTGTATCATGTCGTGCAGCACTTCGCTGGATTTATAGCCCGAGTTCCAGAAATGAACCGCGCCACCATACGGGTCGTCGCCCCAATCCATATAAGCCGCTTCCAGCGGTTCGGGTGCATCGGTTACGTTGTGCATGATCTGCAACTCGCGGTGCATTTCCGTTACCATTGCTTTGGGTGCTTCGCACTGCTGCCAGTTTTGCTCCAGTCGTTTCTGCCAATCTTCTTTCACGCCATTCCCCGCATGCGGCATTTCCTTGCGTTCAAACTTTAGTGTTGTGTCTTTATTGCTGTAATCATCGTCGCCTTTGGGCATTGATCGCAAACCGGCCCAGAAGTCAGAGCTGATCGCATCGTTGTATACCATCAGGATGGCGTTTTGGTTTTTTGGCTTCCCATCAGTACTGCCGTTTTCAACACCCCAGTAATAGCACTGGCGAATGGGCAGGTCGGTAAGCGAACGGCCTTTATCCACGGCCTCTTTTTGCCACCAAGGCCGGTCGTAAGCAATGAACATTTTGTAAAGAGGGATCGGGATTACGGCACCCATCATGTTGCGGACCCGTTCAGCCGTTTTTTTTGTTGGATCGAACAGCGGCCCTTTCTGCTCTAACAGAGACAAACTCCTTTTCGGCATGGACAGCACAAGGGCTCTTGCCGTTTGAGAGCCTTCATCATTTCGGAAGCGCAGCGTAACACCGTTGCTGTTATCGGAAAGTGTGGCTTCCTCAAAGGAAGTGAGCCAGGTTTCCAACCCAATCTGTCCACCCGCTTCTTCAAATTCTTTCTGCAGGTTCCACACAACTGCATCATAACCGTCGTTGAGCAGGTAATATTTTACATCGGGAGTGAAGTCATAATACTCGCAAATGGCATCTACGGCATTGGTGTTGTAGCCAAGGCAATCGTAGCCTACCGTGGTAACAGCAAGCAGGTAAGCTTCGTGGCTTAGCTGTGCTGCCACCAGGTTCCAGAAACCATGCTTGTACAGCGGCACGTCATCCACAACCTGTTTGCTGAGGAACTCACGCAGTGCCGGCCCTGTATGTTTTTGAATATCCGGGAATAATTTCTCTACCGCATACCCCAAAAAATTATCCGCCGTGTTTTTTGGACTGACATCTTTTTTCAGCCAGGCAATTTCATCTGGGGCCAGGTTGTAAGGCAATTTATCGGGGTCGGAAAGATCGCTCACCCGCAGTTGCTTTCCTCTTAAATACAAAATGTTGTGTGGCTCCGTTACCGCCTGCTCGTGTCGTGGAAGGTTCAATTTGTTTTCTACCAGCGACCGCACGATGGTTTGCGAAGAAACATAACGCATGCCGCCGATCTCGCAAATAATGTTGGGAAGGCCCGGCGCTTTTGCTGACAGCAGCCGGCCGCCAATCCGGTCGCTGCCTTCAAACAAGGCAATTTTCAGGTGGCCTCTTTCCACCTGCCATTTTTTTAAAAGGGCAGAATGCTTCGGGCCATCCAGCAACAGCCGCCAGGCGGTGTACACACCCGAAACGCCACCACCCACAATGGCAATGTCGTAGTCGGGTAAAATTCGGGTATTCATAAACGTTAGGTTAATTGAGTTTGGTTAATTTTTTAGCAGGCTTGGGGCCGTATAGCGGGTTGTAATATGGCGGAATGGATGCTTTGTTGATCGCTGCAATGATCACCTGCGGCACGCCGTCCGTATTGGCCCGTTTCAGAACACCGGGCATCACGGCTTCAAGTTCTGCCGGTGAGCTGACTGTATAGGCATCAGCACCCAGGCTTTTGGCAAACATCGCCAGGTCGGGGTTGCCCAGTTGGTAGAGCTCTTCCCATACAGCAGGATTTTCGTTGTCGTGCGCAAAATGGTCCATGCCCTGGCTAACCATCGAAAGGTTGTTATCGAACAGCACCAGCCAAATGGCGCCGATCTTGTATTGACAGGCAGTGGACACTTCGGTGCCCTGCATGAGGAAGGCGCCGTCGCCGACAATACCAATGCAGGTATTGTTCGGACAGCCAATCTTGGCGCCGATCACAGCACCAACGCCAAAGCCCATGGGCCCCATCGACAGCGACGTAAAGATTGCCCCCGGCGGCTGCACGGACAGGTAGTGCACCGACCAACCAACACAGTTACCGGCATCCACAAAGATCTTGCTGTCGGCCGGCAAGGTTTCCTGCAATACCCGCATGAGAGCTGCCGGTTCCGCCGGGCTGGCTGTTGACGCATACGCATCCGGGTCGCTGAACGGGCTGTTCTTTTTTAGTTGCGCAATCAAGTCTTTTCGCTCCTGAACGCTGTTGCTATCCGCGGGGAATTCGGGCATCAGTTGCGCCATGTCGTTTATAAAAGCGCCGGCTTCCCCGGCAATGCCCTGCGTTACTTCAAACGAACGGGCAATAATTTTTGGGTTGATATCGACCTGGATAAAAACAGCTCCTGTGCCTTTGGGTGCCAGGAGAGGCAGCCAGGAGTTTGTTGACAATTCTCCTAAAGAAGACCCGATTACCAGGAGTCCATCGTAATGCGGTTCTTCCGTTGTTAAATAATGATAAGGCCAAAGAGAATCGGCGATGCCGTAAACCCGTAATGAAAGCGGGTGATTTTCGGGAAAGATTCCTTTTCCGTCGGCTGTGCTCATCACCGGGATGCCATAGGTCTCTACAAAGGTCAAAAGATTGTTGTAGGTCTCTTTGTCTCTTAATGCCTCCCTGCAGCCATTTCCCAGGAAAAACAAAGGCCTTTTGCAAGCCAGGAAAGACTGCATGGCCATTTTTACTTCTGGCAGGGGAGCACCTGTGGCGTTAACACGGTAGGCAGTTGTTTTGGTAGCCATTTGCGTATCGGCCAATGGTTCCAGCGTCACGTTCACTGGCAGGCTGAGATGAACGGCTTGCCGCGGTAGAGAAAGAGCCGTGCGGAAGGCCTGCTTTAAAATGGTTTGTGCATCGGTACTGCTTTCGATCATACTGCTGTAACCTGTTGCAGCGGCAAACACGGAGTTGATGTTTAAACTGCCGCCAACACCTTCCTGCAGGTAGCCCATGCCGATAAAGCGTTGGTCGATCTCGCCGCTGATGAGAAGGAGCGCCGAGCCGTCCGCTTGCGCATTCATCACGCCAGTGAGAGCATTGGTGGCGCCGGGTCCCGTGGTCACCACTACAACGCCAATTTTTCCCGTTGCCCGGTAATAGCCATCGGCAATGTATGCGGCGCCTGTTTCCTGTCGGCAGATAATGTACTGGATGGCGTCCACATTGTTCTTCAGGTCTACCAAAAAATTCATCAGTCCACCGCCCGGGATGCCAAACACAAACTGCACTCCCTCCAGCTTTAAATAATGTATAAGCATGTCGCCAACGGTTGGCAATGCAGGCGGCTGCACTTCTTTCACTGTTTTGCTGACGGCGGTGCCAGGCACTGTGTTGCTGTCCATAATCTTTTATTTATCCGTAAATGGTTACGAAAGAATTTGGTGGTGCAGGTTAGAACAGGATCAACATGGGGCACAAATCAGGTGATGCCTTTTGGGCAATTCTATGCAGGTTAGCTTCTGTAAAACAGGGTAGGAGGTATAAGGGCTAGCCTTGCATTAAAACTTTCAGTAAGATAACCAGATGACATGAGAAAAGCAATTTTGAAAAGGGGAGAGTAGAATAATAAGTAAGCAATGTGTAACAGAAAGCGTTCGTTCGGTTTTGACAAATCTTTTTGTGGGTCGAACGCAATGCCCAAAATGGAAAAAGCCTCGCCGTTTTTGCCGGCAAGGCTTTTTGTTGAGCTACTAGGATTCGAACCTAGACAGACAGAACCAAAATCTGTAGTGCTACCGTTACACCATAGCTCAATCCGAAAGGAGTGCAAAAATAAAGGGAGTTAGAAAACGAGCCAAATTTTTTCTTGAAATTTCTTTACCAAATAGTTGTGAATGAACCCTGTTTGTTTTTGCCCTCCCTATTTTCCGCTGCAAAAGGGGAGGAATAACGTTTACGGAAGCACAAGGTAGTGCTGCCCGTTCTCGTAGTCTTTTTCCAGCGCATCAAAAATCACCTGCAGGTGATTTTCATTGCCCAGGAAGTCGGCGTTGGACGCATCCACAAAAAGCGTTTTCAGGTTGTGCTGTTTAATGTAATGCGTGTAGGTTTCCTGGATGCTGAACAGGTAATCATCCGGAATGCTTTGCTCGTATTGCCGTCCGCGCTTGCGGATGTTTTGCTGCAGGCGGTTTACCGGCGCATGCAGGTAGATCAGAATATCGGGCTGCAGCAACTGCTGGTGAATGATCTCGAACAAGCGCTGGTACAGCCTGAACTCGTCATCAGGCAGGTTTACTTTGGCAAACAGCAAACATTTGGTAAAAAGATAATCCGAGATGGTAACGGTTTGAAAAAGGTCTTTTTGTTGGATCAGGTCTTTTAATTGCTTGAAGCGTTCGGCCATAAAAAACAGCTCCAACGGAAAGGCGTACTGTTTGGGATCTTCGTAAAACTTGGGCAGGAACGGATTGTCGGCAAACTGCTCCAGCACCAGCCTTGCATTGTAATGCTTTGCCAGTAAGTTGGAAAGCGTGGTTTTGCCGGCGCCGATATTGCCTTCTATCGTGATAAAGGAATATTTCATTTTAGAGCCGGCAAAATAAAAGATGTTGCCGCAATTGGTTATTGAAACTTTTGCACAGCCAGCGTATCGGGACAATCTTTCAGCAACTGCGCCACGGTTTTTTGCAAAACGGGGTGAAGGAGCGAAGGCGCTATTTCGGCCAGCGGCACCAACACAAAGCGCCGGTTCTGGAGCTGCGGATGTGGTACCACCAGGTTTTCTTGGCGGACAATGTCCAAATTAAAAAACAGGATGTCAATATCGATCACCCTGGGTCCATACTTTATGGTACGTACCCGGCCCAATTCATTTTCTATGGCCAATGCCTGTTGAAGAAGGGTGGATGCGTCCAGCGCTGTTTCAATGGCAATCACCTGGTTTAAAAAATCGTCCTGGTCTTCGAGGCCCCAGGCTGCTGTTTGGTAAACCGACGATTGTTGCAGGATGTTGCCGCAGGATGTTGCTATCCGTTCCCTTGCCTGCTGAAGCACTGCCAGCCGGTTGCCCCTGTTGCTGCCAATCAGTAAATATGCTGTATTCATCGCTATTGCTGCCTGTGGCGTCAAATATCTCTTATTTTTGCCGATTGAAATTTTCCAACGCATGCGAAGTTTTTTCAAGGTTTTTTTTGCTTCCCTTTTGGCCCTGGTTATTTTTTCCTTCCTGGTTTTTTTGCTGCTGGCAGGTGTTGCCGGCAGTATTGCCAGTAAAGAAGCGGCCGAAATTGAAGCCAATTCTGTTTTAAGCATCGACTTAAACAAATTGTATCCCGACCGTGCCAACCCCGAATTTTTTGCGGCCGTGCAGGAGGGTACGCAGCCAGCGCTTTACGAAGTGGTGCGACTGATTCAGCATGCGAAAACCGACGATAACATTGCGGGGCTGTATATCAATATGGATGGCAACGCCAATGGTTATGCGGCCTCCAACGAATTGCGGTCGGCGATTCTTGATTTTAAAACGAGTAAAAAATTTGTTTTTGCCTACGGCAATACCGTTTCCGAGAACGCTTATTTCGTGGGAAGCGTTGCCGACAGAGTTTATGTGAACCCGCTGGGCGATTTCCAGTGGCAGGGCTTCAGCGTAACGCTTCCTTTTATCAAAGGCATGCTGGATAAACTGAACATTGAAACGCAGATCTTTTATGCCGGCAAGTTTAAAAGCGCAACAGAGATCTTTCGCACCACGCAAATGACACCGGAGAACCGTGAACAAACAGCCGAATGGCTGGGTGATATTTATGGTTATTTTCTCCAGCAAACGGCTCTTTGCCGCAAGGTTGATACCGCTACGCTTTTTAACCTGGCTGTAACGGCTGCTATTCAAACACCGCAGGATGCTGTGAATGCAAAGCTGGTAGACGCCGTGAAATACGATGATGAAGTAAGGGCCGAGATCAAGCGCAGGCTGGATATTGGTCGCACCGATAAACTGAACATGGTTTCCATTGGCACGTATAACGATGCCGTGAATGTGCGCAAGGGTGGCCGTGATAAAATTGCGGTGATCTATGCCGAAGGCGATATCGTGGATGGCGAAGGTGATAACTCGCAGATAGGTGGTGAAACCTTTCGTGCCTTGATTCGCAAAGCCAGGCTGGATAACGATGTAAAAGCAATTGTATTGCGTGTGAACTCCGGCGGTGGCAGTGCGCTGGCATCCGATATTATCTGGCGTGAACTGCGCATGGCCCGCGAAGAAGACAAAAAGCCGGTTGTGGTCAGCATGGGTGATGTGGCTGCATCGGGCGGTTATTATATTGCCGCCGGTGCCGACAGCATTTTTGCGCATCCCAACACCATCACCGGTTCCATTGGCGTTTTTGGCGTGATACCAAACATGCAGGGCTTTTTCAATAACAAGCTTGGAATAACGTTCGACGATGTCAGCACAACACCTTATGCCGATGCGCCTTCGCTTGTAAAGCCCCTGGATGAAAAAGAGCGGCAACTGGTGCAGCGCGGCGTAGAAAGGGTGTACGCCCAGTTTAAGCAGCGGGTAGCCGCCGGTATGGCAAAGGACACGGCTTATGTTGAAACCATTGCCCAGGGCCGTGTGTGGAGTGGCGCCGATGCGGTGCGCCTTGGGTTGGTGGACAGGTTGGGCAACATGCAGGATGCAATAGCTTCAGCCGCAAGACTGGCCAAACTTTCGGATTATGGATTAAAGGAATACCCGGAGAAAAGTTCCTGGCTGGAAAGCTTGCTGAACCGCAAAAAGCAGGAGCCTTCCGCCATGATCCGTGAACAGTTGGGCGAGGACCATTACAAAGTTTTTGAACAGGTAAAAAAGATAAAAGCCATGACAGGCTCTGTGCAGGCAAGGCTTCCATTCGAAATTATTTTCAAGTAAAACGGTGAGTGGTGAATGGTCAGTGGTGAGTGAAGGCTCCCACGACTCACCACTCACGACTCACCTCTCACGATGTCGCAATACAGTCAACTAAAGGCCATGCTGGCCGTAACAAAAGCCAGTTTGCTGGCCACGTTCCGTAGCCCGCAGTCTATTTTCTTTTCCCTGTTTTTCCCCATTGTCCTTATCTGGATCTTTGGTTCGCTTGCCGGTGGTGGCAGTGCTCCTTCGGTAGATGTGGCCTTTGAAAAAGGAATTGATTCGTCTTCGATCCTTTACCAGCAACTGGCACATGATCCGTTCCTGCAGTTTGTTGACCCGGCCGAAAAAGACGTGGAAGACGAATTGCGCAAAGGAAGAATTGCCGCTATCATTGATGTGCAAAAAAGGGACACCGGTGCTACACCTTTTACCCTGCACCTGCGCACCTCTTCGGCCAGCCAGCGGGAGTTTGGTACGCTGCAAACGATTCTGCGCAATACCATTCATGAACTGGACAACATAATGTATCCCGACCGGCGAACGGTGGCAACTGTTTCTGCATCGGTAGTGCCAGGGCGGCGGTATAAAATGATCGATTTTTTTCTCCCGGGTATGATCGGTTTTTCGCTGATCGGTTCGGCGGTGTTTGGCATTGCGTTTCTTTTTTATTCGCTGCGGGAAACGCTGGTGCTAAAACGCATGTATGCCACACCCATCCGGCGTGGTTACATTATCCTGGGTGAAAGTATTTCGAAAGTGCTTTTCCAGATGCTGACGGTGGTGGTGCTGATCGTGTTTGGATATTTTATGTATGGGTTTTACCTGGCAAACGGTGTTGTTACATTCTTGAACATGCTGCTGCTTTCTTTCCTGGCCCTCCTGGTGTTTTTGGGCTTTGGCTTTTTGATCAGCAGCATTTCCAAAAACCAGAATGTGATTCCGGTGTATGCCAACCTGTTTATGTTCCCGCAGTATTTTTTGAGTGGAACCTTTTTTCCAAAAACGGCATTGCCGGCTGCGGTGCAACCGTTCATCCAATTTCTGCCGTTGACAGCTTTTAATGATGCCTTGCGGAATGTGGCTTTCGAAGGATTGTCGCTATGGAGTTGCTGGCCGCAGATACTGGTTTTAGCGGTTTGGGGCGTTTTGGTTTATGCGGCTACGGCGAAGTTTTTTAAGTGGGATTAGTGGGTTTGGCGTTTGGCGTTTGGCGTTTGGCGTTTGGCGTTTGGCGTTTGGCGTTTGGCGTTTGGCGTTTGGCGTTTGGCGTTTGGCGTTTGGCGTTTGGAACAAATCTTTTAAGGTAGGATGAGATTTTTGTTGGGAAAAACCGGCTCCGTAGGAGCCAGACCTTGGTAGAAAAAAGCCCAACACCATTTTCAACCGGCCCCGTAGGGGTCGAACGGTAGAGAGTAAGGGGCAGAATGAAAAAAACTCTTTTTGGCACTCCGAACGAACACCGTGTTTTTGAACCACAAAGACAGGGAGAACACAGAGGAACACCGTGCCTCTCTGTGTCCCTGTGCCGCTGTGGTTCTAATATAAAGCTGAATAGAATTACCGGCCGTACAAGTGTGCGACGCAAGAGACAATGAACAGAATTACCGATGCCGGTAACAAAAACAAATAAAAATTTTTCATGCGCATTATAAAACTTGGTTTGCTCTCGTTTGGTTTTTTGTTTCTTCTGATAACATTAATATCATTGCTGTTTCCCTCGCAGATGCGCTTATCGAGAGCCACCAACCTGCCCAATGACAAGCCGCAAATCTTTTCGCTCTTGAAAAAGGAAGAGTCCTGGCACCCGGCTTACCAGGATTCCGCCTCCCGGCAGGCAATTACCACCATGGCGCGGAAAACGATAGCACAAACCGATTCCACCTATGTGATCCAATTGCAGCAGGAAGGCCGCAAACCTGTGACCAGCGGCTGGCAGGTGTACGGAACACCGCAATCCGATTCGCTGACCTTGCAGTGGTACATGGACTTCACACTCTCCTGGTATCCCTGGGAAAAATTCAGTTCGATGTTTTTCGAAAGGACCTATGGTACAATGATGGAAAAAGGACTCGCCAACTTCAAGGAGCAGATGGCACGATAGAAAGTTGTTTGTTGGGACAGGCGGTTAGGCACTTTGCCAAATATTCCCCAACTTACACATATAAATCACTGCCATTATGATGAGATCAACGCTTCTGCCCTCAAGATCCGGGAGGATTTTGGGGATTTTCCTGTTCCAGCTTTTCGCTTTATCCGCTTTCGCACAGGTGCGCATCAGCGGACGGGTCACCGGGCCGCAAAATGCAGGCCTTTCCGGTATTACGGTACAGGTGGTCAACACCAACTTTGCCACCAGCACTGATAACGGTGGCAACTATACGCTAACAGCACCGCTGTCGCCGGGATCTTACCAGCTTCGTTTTACCGGCATCGGCTTTAAGTCGTTTACACAAACCGTGCAGGTAACCGCCAATGCAGCATCTACCGTAGATGCGCAACTGGAAGAAGATGCCTTGAAGATGGATGAAGTGGTGGTAACCGGGACCTCCGCCGGCACTACGCGGCGGTCGCTGGGAACGTATGTCGGAACCGTAAGAGCCGACGAACTAACCAAAGGGGCTACCGGTGATGTACTGGCTGCCCTGCAGGGAAAAACGGCCGGTGCGCAGATCATTCAAAACTCCGGTGATCCCGGTGGCGGCATTTCTGTGCGGCTGCGGGGTATCAGCTCCATTTCTTCTTCCTCCGAACCCTTGTATATTGTTGATGGTGTGATCGTCAACAACGCTACCAACCGCGTTACAAATACACAAAACAGTTATGACGGGAACAATTTTGTCGGGAACATTGGCCAGAACCGGATGGTTGACATTAATCCCAACGACATTGAGCGGATAGAGGTGTTGAACGGCGCGGCGGCGGCCGCCATTTATGGTTCCAGGGCCAATGCTGGTGTGATCCAGATCTTCACCAAGCGGGGACGCAGCGGAGCGCCGTTGGTGAGTTTTTCCACATCGGTCATGGTCAATGAACTAAGGAAAAAACTGGACGTCAACCAAGCCCCTGTAAAATTTGGTGGACCAACCGATGGTCCGGGTGCGTTAACACAGGATATCATTACGGCCGTGGGAACACCGGCAACCCTGCCAACCACTACCACGCCGGTTACCCGTTACGATTACCAGGATTATATTTTCCGCACCGGTATTGGCACCGACAATGCCGTTTCAGTTAGTGGTGGTACAGAAAAATCACGGTATTATTTGTCGGGTGGCTATTTTTTCAACCAGGGCATTGTGCAAAACACCGACTTCCGGCGGTATAACTTTCGCTCCAATTTCGACCATACGTTCAACAACGTTTTCAGTGTAACCATGGGGCTGAACTATATCAACAGTTCGGCCAACGAAAAGCCAAACGGCAACTCGTTTTACTCGCCCCTGAATAGCGTTACCATCATTGGTAATTTTCATAACATTTTTGAACGTGATGCCCTCGGCAATGTAAAAGCAATCGGGGAAAGAGGCCGTGTGAATCCCGTATCGGTGATCGAGGATTTTAAGCAGCGGCAGGAAACAAACCGCATCATCGCCAGCCTTGGTGCCAAACTTCGTCCTTTCAGTGGCTTCACGTTTGACTACACGCTGGGAATTGACAACTATGGGCAGAACGGGACGACGTTTATGCCACCCTTCCCATACAACGTGAGCACGGCATTTTTTGGCGGCGGACCCACGCTCAACCCAACACTGAACGGTTATGCCAGTACGGGAAACAACTATTTTTTCCAGATCAACAACGAACTGAATGCCAACTACCAGTTCAATATTACCAACAACATTGGTTCCACCACGCAAATAGGCTATTCGGTGCAGTATGAACGGAACCGGTATTCGTTGTTGCAGGGCAGGGGCCTCAGCCCGATTGTGGAAACGGTTAACGGCGCCAGTACCATTCTTCCGGGTGTGGATGAGCGGACGGAAATTTCGATCTCGGGTATTTACCTGCAACAAAATTTTCGCATTTTGAACAAGCTGTTTTTGACCGGAGCGGTTCGCCGCGATGGATCGTCTGTGTTCAGTGAAGACCAGCGCAACCAGATGTATTACAAGGCCAGCGCCAGCTACCTGCTTTCGGAAGAAGGCTTCTGGCAAAAGGGCCTGCCCTGGTGGAATACCTTCAAGCTGCGGGCAGCCTATGGCGAGAGCGGTAACCTGACAGGCATCGGTGCATATTCCCGCTTCAATGTGTACAGCTCCAACGCTTACCTGGAAAGAGCCGCCCTGCAATCGAGCAGCCAGCGGGCCAACGAAAACATCGGGCCTGAGCGGCAAAAAGAACTGGAGATCGGTGCCGATCTTTCTTTCCTAAACAATCGCGTTGGCCTCACGTTCAACTGGTATAAAAAGAATGTCGATAACATCAACATCAGTCGCCAGGTAGCACCCACAACAGGGTTTTCTTCGGTGCTGGATAATTTTGGCCGGCTCGAAAACAGGGGGATCGAGATCGTGCTGAATGGTTCGCCGGTTGCCAACACAACTGTAAACTGGAATATAACGGCCATCTTTAACCGTAACCGCAACAAAGTGCTCGAAACCGGTCCTTCACTGACACTGCTGTCGACCAATGGCGGGGCACCGATTGCGCTGTTGGAAGGCTACCCGGTTGGTGTCTTCTTCGGGACCTTTTTTGCTACCGATGGCAACGGCAACCAGATCAAAAATTCCACCGGTTTTCCGCAAATCGAAAGAGGCATCCAGGGCAATGCGGGCAATCCCGGAAGCCCGTTCTTTTACACACCACAGCGTGACAACAACGGTCTGCCTACCGGCACCACGTTGCGCAAAGTGATTGGTGATCCCAACCCCGATTACACCGCTTCGCTGGTGAATGAATTGAGTTACAAAAAACTTAGCCTTCGCATGCAGTTGGATGCCGTGCAGGGTGTGGATGTGTTCAATGCAGATTTCAGAACAAGACAGGGCGTGGGCAACGGTACTGTAGCGGAACAGGAGCACCGGGGACAATTACCCCGCGGGTATATCAACAGTGTTTACCAGGTAGAGGAGTGGCGGGTAGATGATGGTTCGTTTGTGAAGCTGCGGGAAATTTCGCTTGGTTATTCACTGGGCAAAGTAAAGTTCTTCAATGACCTTACCATCAGCTTGAGTGGCCGCAACCTTATTTCCTGGGACAATTACAAAGGCTATGACCCGGAAGTCAATGCGGCCGGTCAAAGTACCCTGCTGCGGGGAATCGATTTTGGTGCGGTGCCCATTCCGCGTACCTATCGTCTTGGTATCAATGCCCGTTTTTAATCTAAAAGCTTACAACATGAAATTGCATTCCTATTCCACGATAACGTTCCGTTTATTAATGGCCGTTCTGCTGCTGCAGACTGCCTGTACAAAAGATTACCGAAATCCCAACGCGGCTACCGAAGACCAGGCTTTCCGTTCTGCCCAAGGCCTGACAGGTGTTGCCACCGGTTTACAACGGCTGTATACCGCCGGCAGGGCCAGTTCGCTTTACAATAAAATTGCCCTGACGGGTTTGTTGACAAACGAACTGTTTGTGATCAACCAGGGAAACACATCCGAATACCAGTTGCAACTGGGCGCTGGTTCGGTGGATGGCACCAATACCATTCTTGGTGGTTTATGGACATCGAGCAATAAAATTTTATACGATGCGGATAAGGTGCTGGCTGCGGCCAGTGCGCTGCCGGATCAAGCTTATGCCAGCGGGTTGATTGGCTATACCACCATTTTTAAGGCACTTGCCCTTGGCGACCTGGCTATGTTCTGGCAACAGGTGCCCGCCACAACCGGCAATGCGGTGCAGTTTGTGAACAGAACCGAAGGCTACACCCGGGCTATCACTGCAATTGATGCAGCCCTTACGGCCATCAATGCTGCGCCTATTTCAGCTACTTTTTTGCTGAACATACCAGCCGGTGTAGACATTGTCAACACCTTGCAGGCCTTGAAAGCACGGTACTCGCTTTTCCTGGGAAATTACCAGCAGGCCCTAACGGCCGCCAATGCAGTGGACCTGACAAAAAAATCCACCTTCAATTTCAACAACGTCAACCTCAATCCCGTTTTTGAAACATCAACCTCCACCAATAATGTGTATGGCATCACCGATGCGGTAACATTGGGATTGCCGGCAGGTTTACAGCCGGACGCTGCTGATAAACGGTTACCGTTTTATACAACAACGGCGTATGCGTCAAAGATTGCCGGCTTTGCCGCCACGTCTTCTTCAGCCTATCCCATTTATCTCCCGGGTGAAATAACCCTGATAAAAGCGGAAGCCTATGCACGAATGACGCCGCCTGATCTTGCCAATGCGCTGGTGGAATTAAATAAAATAATCACCAAAAAGGCGGCGAACGATCCCCTGGGTGTGGGTGCTGATCTGCCACCCATTGCCGGGCCCCTGACGCAACAACAAATATTAAATGAGATCTACCGCCAGCGCAGCATCGAGCTTTTTATGAGCGGCCTGCGGCTGGAAGACATGCGGCGGTTTGACCGGCCCGTAGCCGAGAGGCGGCGAAGTTTCCTACCGTATCCTTTCCTGGAGCGGGACAACAATACCAATACCCCCGCCGATCCTCCGTTCTAATGGAAAAAGGCTGTCAGCAATGGCGGCCTTTTTCTTTACTTCCGGAATCCATCTGAATGTGTACTATTGCAACCGGGCAAGGCCTGGCTGCTGAAAAATATTTTTAGGCTACTGCAACGTTAGCCGTTCTCCTGTTGTCAACACTTTGCAAGAACACAAAATGGATGATCACTGGCTGGTTAGGGAATGCCTGAAAGGGAATAGCGCTGCGCAAAGGCAGTTCTATGAGCAGTTTGCCCCGCTTATGCTGGCGGTCTGCTATCGCTATACCAAATCCCTGGCCGATGCCGAAGACGTGCTGCAGGATGGCTTTATCAAAGCCTTTCGAAACATGCAGCAGTTCAAAGGTGAGGGCAACCTGGGTGGATGGCTGCGCCGCATTATGGTGACCACCGCCATTAATTTTCTGAAAAAAGAAAGCCGTTATCAAACCGATCTTGTTTTTGGCGATGAGCCGCTGCATGCGGTTTCGTCGTACGAACCCCATGTGCACCTGGAGGCAAAAGAACTGGCCGAATTGATCCGCCAGTTGCCGGCCGGGTATCAAACCATTTTTAACCTGCATGCAGTAGAAGGCTATACGCATGTAGAGATCGGGCAAATGCTGGGCATAAAAGAAAGCACATCGCGAAGCCAGTATGCCAGGGCGAGGGCTTTGCTGATTCAATGGATTGAAAAACACAACAGCGACGTTAAAAACAGAACATATGCAAGGTAGTTTTGAAAAAAAGGTTCAGGAAAAGCTGGATGAGCTGCGGCTCACGCCATCGGAACCTGTGTGGAAGGCCATCGAGAAGGAGATCAGGCCGGAGAAGCGCCGCCGGTTTCCGTTCTGGATTCCCTTTATCATTCTGGTGCTGGGTGGTGCTGCCTGGTGGATGCTGGGAACAAAGAATGAGGAGAACGCAATTGTTACCAGCACGCCTGCCGCCGTATCAAATAGAACAAACGAAGCCGCCAATAAGCCTGTGCCTTTATCAACTGAAACAAAACCTGTACAAACAACAACTACAACTGCTCTTGCTGAAAAAAACAACACCGAAATAAGTAAGCAAGCAACTTCGCAGGCAAATGGCTTTGATCAGCCAGGGATTGTAAAACCAATACGTGTAAACATCGCAACTGGTCAAACGATTCTTTCCAATAAGCCGGAAGCAATCAATCCTTCAAAAGAGATTAGATCAGCAAGTGCCATCGAAGAAAATTCTACTTCTTCGAAAGAAAATACACCGGAAAACGTTTCGCCAACCGGTGTTGCAAAAGCAACAACGGTAACACCGGAAATGACTGTTGGTTCTCCTATTGAAACCAAAACTGGTGCGGTGGATTCGTTGTTAAACCGCAATGAAAAACCTTCCGATACTGCAACGGTGATGGTTACCCAAAAAAGGGATTCGCTGGTGGTGGCAAAAGATACGGTTGCGGCAAAAACAAAGTTGGCGTCCGCCAAAAAAGGCTGGCAAAAAACGGTTCTGTTCAATGTTGGCCGAAGCCAGTACACGGACTGGGAAGTGGGTCAAAACTTGCGAGCAGACCTCAATTCGCCTGCACCCGGTTATAACAATGGGATTGGAGGCAATCCAAGCTCAGTCAACAGTGGTCTTGGCTTCCAGCTGGGTTTTGGGTTGAAAAAAGAGCTTCATTCCCGCTGGGAGATTTTCATTGGTTTACAATATGCCCATTACAGCACCAAAACAAAAGTGGGCGAATACAAAGCCATTGATACGGCTGTGATCGTACCCAATGGAAACCTGGCGCTGCAAGGCTATTATAAAAACGCCAACCTGAAGGATTATGCCATCCGGTATGGCATACTGGAACTGCCGGTAAGCATCGGCTTTCGGCCGTTGGTGCGGCTTCCGCTGACCCTTACTGCCGGCGCTTCGTACGGACGACTGCTGCATAGCAATGTGCTGCAGTTTGACCGTTGGGCTAATATTTATTACCGCGATAAGGAGGCCGTTAATAAGTCGCTCTTTGCGGGTTTTGCCTCGCTGCAATATACCCTGCTGAACAAGGCTGCCTGGCGCCTTGATGCGGGCCCGGTGGTGCAGTATCATTTCTCCAACCTGCACAGAAACAGCACCGACAAGCGCCTGTTTTTTGCAGGACTAAAAACCGCTGTTACTTTCTGATGCGGCGTGCAACGAAAGCACCAAGGTCGCTGTCAGGCATAAAACGTTTCCTTCCAACTAACACAAACAAAACTGTATGAAAAAGATCCTTCGCTTACCGGCCGCAATCGTTGGTTGCGCCGTACTGCTTTTTGTGCTGCAAGGCTGCTTGAAAGACACGTTCCGCGAAACCTATACCATCTACATGCCCGTATTTAAATCGCTGTCGACGGTAAGGGCCGACATGAAAGGCGGGCCGGCACAGCCCTTGGTAAACACGGGCAAGCTGAATGTTTTTGGGAATTATATCTTCCTGAACGAGATCAACAAAGGCATTCACATTATCGACAACACCAACCCAACTTCACCCAAAAACATTGCTTTTATTTCTATCCCCAACAACATGGACCTGGCGGTGAAAGGCAATTATCTCTATGCGGATTCGTATTCTGATATCGTGGTGTTCGATATCTCATCACCCACCAATGTGCGACCGGTAAAATTCCTGGACAATGTTATCCGCGACAAAAACCGCTATTGGATAACCAACCAAACAAACCCTGATTCCATTAAGGTGGTGGTGGATTACGTGGCAAAGGATACGGTCGTTTCCGGGTCGGAATACAAGCGCTGGAGCAATTGTTCTTCCTGCATGTATGCCAGCGCTGACCGAAGCGTGTTTTTCTCAACGGCAGCACCGCAAACCGGGGTAGGTGGCAGCACGTCCCGCTTTACCATTGTTGATGACTTTATGTACGCCGTTTCCAACAGCGAGCTGTATGCCATTAACATTGCTACAGGTGACAATCCGCAACTGACAGCAACAAAAAATATGGGCTGGAATATCGAAACCATCTACCCGTTCAAAGACCGCTTGTTTATTGGCTCCCGCACAGGCATGTTTATCTATAGCTTGTCAAACCCTGCCAGCCCAACACAGCTTAGCCAGTTCACGCATGCCACCAGTTGCGACCCGGTGATTGCCGATGATAATTATGCTTATGTTACGCTGCGCACCGGTACCACCTGCAACGGCAACATCAATCAACTGGATGTACTGGATGTAAGAAATCTTTCCGCACCTGCCCTAGTCAAAACGGTGCAACTGGCAAACCCACATGGTTTGTCAAAAGACGGTGACAGATTATTTATCTGCGATGGTACGGCCGGATTGAAACTGTATGATGTGTCAACTCCCAATAATCCAAAACTGGTGCAGGAAATAACAGGCCCCGAAACATTCGACGTTATTGCCATGGGCGGAAAGGCGATTGTGGTAGCAAAAGACGGCTTGTACCAGTATAGCTATTCCGGAAACTCGGTTTCGCAGGTAAGCAAACTGTCCATTCAAAAAAATTAAAAACACCAAACATGCGTATCGTATTGCAACTGGCTTTGCTGCTTATTTGTGTGCAGGCATCGGCCCAGGAAAAAGCACCGTTGTTCCAAAGTGCCGTGCAGGTGGGTTTGCTGGAAGGGGAGGAGGGAAGTGCCTTTCAACTGCAGACCGTACAAGGCTTCCATCTCAAAACATGGTTTGCCGGTATTGGCACCGGGCTCGATTATTACCATACCCGTACCGTTCCGCTTTTTGTTTCGTTGCGAAAATCTTTTAGCGCTGGCGTGAAAACACCGTTTGTTTACCTGAACGGCGGTTACCATTTTCCATGGCTGCGACAACAGGATAAACTTTGGACTGAAACAAAGGCCAGCGGTGGCTTGTATTTTGATGCCGGGATCGGCTACCAGTTGCCGGTGATGAAAACATCGGCCCTGTTTTTTACAGCCGGTTTTTCGCAAAAGAATTTTCAAACGAGTACGGAGTACAGCTATTTCATCGACATCTGGCCACAGCCAGCGCCGCAACGTACCGTGTACGATTATAGCTTGCGTCGTCTGAGCATTCAAACCGGCTTACGGTTTTAAGAATTTAAGGTTGCGCTGAATGCCTTTGTATCTGGAACGGCTAAGCGGGGAGTGTTTGAAGATCTTTCGGAAGGCTTCTTCGCTTAGTTCTTCCCATTCACGGGTGGAAAGATTCAGGATCTCGGGGATGGGTGTAAAGCCTTCTTCGTTGTGCGGCTTGCTGAAGCGATTCCAGGGACAAACATCCTGGCAAACATCGCAACCAAACATCCAGTTGCTGAACTTTCCCTTCATCTCATCGGGAATGATTTCGTCCTTTAATTCAATGGTGAAATAAGAGATGCATTTGTTGCCGTTCACCACTTTTCCTTCGCTGATCGCTTCTGTTGGACAAGCCTCGATGCAGCGCCGGCAACTGCCGCAATAATCCTTTGCAAAGGGATCGTCGGGCTGCAATTCCAGGTCGGTTATAAGCGTGGCAATAAAATAAAACGAGCCACTCTCTTTGTTGATCAGGTTTCCGTTCTTGCCGATCCAGCCAAGGCCACTGCGTTGTGCCCAAGCCCGTTCTAATACCGGTGCCGAATCCACAAAGCCCCTTCCGCTGAACTGGCCAATCTGCTCCTGCAAGTCAGCCATCATACACCGCAACTGGTTTTTTATGATCGTGTGGTAGTCGGTGCCATAGGCATATTTGGAAATCTTCAGCTCTGTTTCTGGCGTTTGTTCCGGGTAATAATTTTTCAGCAGGGTGATCACCGATTTGGCACCGGGAACAAGCTTGGTCGGGTCGATGCGCAGGTCAAAATAGTTTTCCATGTACTGCATCTTTCCATGAAGGCCTTTGTTCAGCCAGGCCTCCAGGCGGCGGGCATCTTCATCCAGCGGCGCGGCTATGGCAATGCCGCAATGGTCAAAGCCGGCCCGGGCGGCTGCAGCCTTTACAAGTCGGGTATTTTGTTGTGGGTTCAAAATGCAGGTTCCAAACCTGCAAAATTGCGCTATTTGCTGTATGTAAGATGTGAAAATGGTGAGTGGTGAGTAGGCAATAGGCAATAGGCAATAAGCAATAGGCAATAGGCAATAAGCAAAAAAAGGTGCATGGCAAGATATAAAAAAAACCTCCTGAACATTCAGAAGGTTTTTTTATTGAAAGTTTGTTGAAACAGGAGACACAAACTCACCACTCACTACTGACCACTCACCTCGGGACTTTGTCTTTCAGGTTATGGTAAACATCGGGGCGTTGTTCGCCGGAGAACTCTTTTGCCATCACTACCATCGCCTGTTTGCGGGTAAAGTCAACCACCGGCCACACACCGTTAAAATTAGGGAGCGTTAAGATGTTGGCCGGGCTGCCGGGAGGTATGTTATTGTCAATAGCCCAACTGCCCAACGCAAAGGCATAACCTTGCGTGGTTTTTGGCAGCAACGCCGATTGTGGCGGCACCAGCTGCACTTTGCGCATATCCTGCACAGCCCCTTCGCTCAGGATCGGCTTGCCACCACCCTTGCCGCCATTGAGTAGCATCTGCAGGAATTTAGCAAAATCAGTTGCCGTGGATTTAGCACCATTGGCCGGGTTGGGTGCCGTTCCATCATCGGTAACAAAGCTTGTGTTGCGCATGCCCAATGGAACAAAGATCCGGGTACGCATCAGTTGCTCAAACCGCTTTTTGGTCACCACTTCAGCAATACGGGCTACGATGACCATACCGTAATTGCTAAAGCGAAACTCTTCTCCCGCATTGGCGTGAATGTCTTTTTTGGCAATGTCCAGCACGGCTTCTTCCAGCATATTGAATTTGCTTTTTTCAAACAGCGCCGCCACTTTGAAGCCTTCCCGTCCAATGCCTGTTTGGTGTGTGAGGCAATGACGGATGGTGAGGTAGCCTTTGCGGTAGCTGTCGAAAATGGGCAGGTATTGCGTGATCTTATCATCCAGCGAAAGCTTTCCTTCATCTGCTAATTGCATAATAAGTGCAGTTGTGAACCACTGGCTGCTGGCGCCGATGGGGACCGGCGTTTTCGGTTGTACATCACCGATATTTTTCTGGTAGATGATCGTATCGGCAGTGGTCACCGCTACGCTGATATCTTTTCCCAATAGCTTTTTGTTTTCTTCCAGTGCCTGGTCAAGTGCCGAAAACGAGCCCTGGGCGAAGACGGCCTGAAGAAATAACAGGAAAACCGCTACCATACTGGCTTTGAGGCAGTTGATCTTGAAAATAGCTGACATAATTACGGTAAATTTAGGATGGACTGTGGTTTGCTTATTGCTACAACGAACCCAAATAACGTTAATTGTATGAACCTGAACAACTTTACCATAAAGGCTGCCGAGGTCATTCAGCAATCGCAGCAGATTGCTTTCAATAACCAAAACAGCAACATTGAAACAGAACATATTTTAAAGGCCATGCTGGAGCAGCAGGATTCGCCGGTTGAATACCTGTTGAAGAAAAATGGCGTGAATGTAGCCCAATTGGAAACAAGGCTGGATACGCAGATCGAACGCCTGCCTAAGATCAGCGGAACCGATCCGGCGCAAAATATCAGTCGTGACGCCAACAACGCTATCCTCAAAGCAACGGCCGGACTAAAACAGTTTGGTGATGAATTTGTAACCCCCGAACACATCTTGTATGCCCTGGTGCAAGGGAGCGATCAAACAGCCGCTTTGCTCAAAGACGCCGGACTTACCGAAAAAGGATTGATGGCTGCCATCAAGGACCTGCGCAAAGGATCAACTGTTACCTCGCAAACACAGGAAACACAGTTCAATGCCCTGAACAAATACGCCAAGAACCTGAACGAAATGGCCCGCCAGGGAAAGCTTGACCCAGTGATTGGCCGTGATGAAGAGATTCGTCGGACACTTCATATTTTGTCCCGCCGCAGCAAGAACAATCCCATTTTGGTGGGTGAGCCCGGCGTGGGTAAAACCGCCATCGCCGAAGGCTTGGCCATCCGAATTGTGAACGGAGATGTGCCGGAGAACCTGAAATCAAAAACCATTTTTGCACTGGACATGGGGCAACTGATTGCCGGTGCCAAGTATAAAGGTGAGTTTGAAGAACGCCTGAAAGGGGTGGTGAAAGAAGTCTCCACATCAGACGGTGAGATCATTCTTTTTATTGATGAAATACACACCCTGGTAGGTGCCGGTGGCGGCGAAGGTGCCATGGATGCGGCCAATATTTTAAAGCCGGCCCTGGCCCGTGGCGAACTAAGAGCCATTGGAGCAACGACGCTGAACGAATACCAAAAGTTTTTTGAAAAGGACAAAGCCCTGGAGCGCCGCTTTCAAAAAGTGCTGATCGATGAGCCTTCCGTGGAAGATGCCATTTCCATTCTTCGGGGCTTGAAGGATCGCTACGAAACGCATCACCATGTGCGTATCAAAGATGAGGCGATAATTGCTGCGGTTGAATTATCGGTGCGCTATGTAACCGATCGTTTCCTTCCCGACAAAGCCATTGACCTCATTGACGAAAGTGCCGCCAAACTTCGCCTGGAGATGAACTCTATGCCCGAAGAACTTGACAAACTGGAACGGCAGATCCGTCAACTGGAAATTGAACGCGAAGCCATCAAGCGGGAAAATGATGAAGACAAATTAAAAGAGCTGAATACAGGGATCGCTAACCTGGCCGTTGAACGGGATACGCTGAAGGCCAAATGGCAGGAGGAAAAAGAGCTGGTCGATAAGATCCAGAATGCAAAAGCAGATATTGAAGCGTTGAAGCAACAGGCCGAGCAAGCAGAAAGGGAAGGCGATTACGGAAAAGTAGCGGAGATACGGTATGGTAGAATTAAAGAACAAGAAGCGACGATTAGTTCGCTGACCGGAAGTTTGAACGAGCTCAGTGAGAACAGCAAGCGCCTGATGAAAGAAGAAGTGGATGCGGAAGACATAGCAGAAAGCGTAGCCAAAGCAACCGGCATCCCGGTATCGAAAATGCTGCAAAGCGAACGCGAAAAGCTCCTGCACCTCGAAGAAGAATTGCATGGCCGCGTGGTAGGACAGGATGAGGCCATCACCGCTGTTGCCGATGCCATTCGCCGTAGCCGGGCGGGGTTAAACGATCCCAAAAAACCGATCGGGTCTTTTATCTTCTTGGGAACAACCGGCGTGGGTAAAACAGAGCTTGCCAAAGCGCTAGCCGAATACCTGTTTGACGACGAGCACATGATGACCCGCATCGACATGAGTGAATACCAGGAAAAACATGCGGTGTCGCGGTTGGTGGGTGCGCCTCCCGGTTATGTGGGCTACGATGAAGGCGGTCAGTTGACCGAATCGGTTCGACGCAAGCCTTACCAGGTGGTGTTGCTGGATGAAATTGAAAAGGCACACCCCGATGTTTGGAACGTGATGCTGCAGGTGCTGGACGATGGCCGCCTGACCGATAACAAAGGCCGCGTGGTGAATTTTAAAAACACCATCATCATCATGACTTCCAACCTGGGCAGCGATATTATCCAGGAGAACTTTGCCGATGTAACAGAGCGGAACAAGTTTGAGATCGTAGAGCGGACAAAAGTTGAGGTCATGAGCCGCTTGCGGGAAACGATTCGTCCCGAGTTCCTGAACCGGATCGACGAGATCATCCTGTTCCAGCCGCTGCTGCGCAGCGAGATCAGGGGAATTATCCGCATTCAACTGGAAAATCTCAAGGCGCTGGTTATGCAAAGCGGTATCCAGTTACAGTTTTCGGAGTACCTGCTGGACTTCCTGGCCGAAAACGGCTTTGACCCGCAGTTTGGTGCACGGCCGCTAAAGCGGTTGATCCAAAAAGAGATTATCAATGGCCTAAGCCGCAAGATACTGGCGGGTGATATCGACAAAGCCCATCCGGTACTGGTAGATGTGTTTGACGGTGTGGTGGTGTTCCGCAACGAAGTGGAGCAGCATGTGGAATAATAGGTGTTGAGAGTGACATTTGTGTGAGCCCCGCCGTGATGCGGGGCTTTGTTTTTTCATCGTTCTGATGGCATCAGTAACAAATAACAGAGGCATGACGTGCTCGTTGAACCCACCGGCCGTTTTGTTTTATCCAAACATTGGTGAACCTTCTTTTTACCGGCTGACCCGCTTTGGCTCCCGGCATATCATTCCTGCTCACAAAGACCTCGCTGCCCATGGTGATAACCGTGTTGTCAAGGACCTGTATGGCTTCAATGGTTCGTTCAAAAAGGCTATAGTTGATAAGACCCGCTTTCTGGATATCCAATACAGCGTCCCGGTTGGGTGCAATGGCATTACGGGGTGTGTTGACGATGAACTCCGGGGCCCAAAGTGATTTCAGGAGATTGGTGTCAGCTGCTAAAATACCCGCCACCACCTGTTGCTCCAATTGCCTGATCGTTGTTTCAACGGAGTCCTTTTGTTGGGCTTTCCCTGTGAACGCCAAGGCCACACCAAACAGGATGGCAATAAGTTTACGCATGGCTTCATATTTTGGGATGAGTTAATATGATTTTCCCGGATGCTGGCCTTTACCTTTCAATAGGCATTGTACGTACAAGAAATGTTGGGATGGGCAAACAATTTTACCGCGATAAAACCGTTCTGTAGAACGTAGTTTCAGCATGATTTTAGTTGTGATATTGGTAACATACCTCCTTCGTAACTTTCCATAAACACTCAAAGCATATGAAAAAAGGAATCTTTCTCCTCTTCCTGATAAGTTCCCTGTTTGCGGCCGATGCACAGTCGCTGAAAGACGCACTCTATGGCGGGAAACTGAAAAACCAGCCGGGCACGGTGGTGCGCAAGGGCGATGACCTGGCCAAGCTGGAAGCTGAAAAAAAGGAAGCGGAACTAAAAGTTGTTGATTCCCTGCGTACCGATTCGGTGGCGAAATTGACGGCAAGGCTTGCTGCTGATTCTGTCAAAAATTTTAGTGATTCTGCTGTTACGGCAACGGCAGCCGCTACAGGTGAAACGGGCTCACAGCCAGTGTCAACAAACACAAACGCTACGGCCACAATCCCCACTACCACTGAAGCTGCAGATGAAGCAAAAGAAGCGGCAGCACCGGCAGAAAATGCAGTCGATCCCAAAGACAACAATGCTTTACTAAAAGCTTACATGGATGGACTTGTCACAACGTTTAAATCGGAAGTGCTTTCGTCTAAAAAAGTAAAGAACGGCAGTTATTATGTGTTGGTTTCCTACGCCATTGAAACCGATGGTCAACTGGCTATCACTGATGTATTTGTTTCGCCGGAAAATGATTTTATGCAAAAGCAGATAAAGGAAAGGTTGTCACTGGAAACGCCAAAGCTGAACCCAGTCCTTTCCAGCAGCGGCAAAGCCCGCAAGGTGAACAAAAAATACAATTTCACCTTGGTGAAAGAATAGTATTCGTTCTCTCTTTTTAGAAGCAGGCAGCACAAGTAGGGCTGCCTGCTTTTTTGTTTGGTAAATGCAAGTTCAATTTTGCACTGACTTTTTTCAAAAGACCGTTCCTGTTTTCCCGCTATTTATCTTTAACGCCGATATTGATGAACATGAAAGCAAAGCACACCATCCTGTTGATTGCCGCCGGTTTTTGCCTCGATTACTTAGGGACTTTGTTTCGCTCATGGCATTGGGGACAAGGGCAAACCCTTCTCCTTTTGGCTACTATTTTAAAGGTTACCGGCATTTTGTTACTGGCTTATAAGGTTATTTCTTACGACGGCTTCCGGCGGTTTATGGAGCGTTGAAAGCACGTAGTCAAACCGATAATAGGACTGTTCTTCCACCGTTTAACATTTTGATAAGAGTGAAATCTTGGCAGACGGGCTAAGCCCACTAGCAAGTGCTCCGGCATTGTCCTGCCTGCATTTCGGGTTTAGAAAAGGCTTCTTCTCCTCCTTATATGGCAATTCATTGCAAAATGAAACCGCCTGACAATGCGGCAAAGCCCGCTTGCCAAGGGTTACCTTTTTCTTTAATTTGTATCAAGAATCAAATCTTCCATCAAAATGATCCAAAAAACGTATTTCAAGACAAAAGATTACTGTAAAGTAAAATTCACCTTGAAACCCGAGAATGCCGAAGCCGTAGAAACTGTGGCCATTGCCGGCTTGAATAGCGACTGGAAAACACTAGTCAACATGAGCAAGAAAAAAGACGGAACCTTTACGGCAGAAGTTTCCCTTCCAAAGGAGTCTGTGCATGAGTTCAAATACCTGGTGAACGAATCGGAGTGGTTGAACGATCCCGAAGCGGACAAACAAAAGAAAAACGAATTCGGTAGTAGCAACAGCGTTATCGAACTGTAAGCTTTTTTCTCCTCCATTTTTTAAGAACAGCAGGTTGCTTTCCTGCAAGCAGGTTAGTTGCCTGTTGTTCTGTTTCAGGGGCCAGGCTACCTCGTTTCTACTTAGTTGCGGTAGCACCTATTTCAGCCCCATTGCTTGCCCTTAAAGTTTGCTTTGCTGTGTTTCTGTTTTACACCAAAAACGGAACTGGCCCTTTATTGCCCTCTCTTTTCTCCTGCTGTGTTATAGAACAGAAAGAGGTTAGTGGCAATATTCTTGTAGCATTGATTTGGATAAAATTTTGATCAATTCTATAAAGCAATTTTATGGCAAAGAGTAATATCCAGGAAAGTCAGCAGCAGGGCCAGCATGTAACCATTGGCACACAAGGAAACGAAGACCAGGTAACGCCACAGGGCAATGACCAGGGCCGCCAGCAAAGAGGCGATGGGGATAAGCGACATATTCCCAACCAGGAAAAATCATCTGCTGGCAGCCAGCGGGATAACCCTGGCCGGCAAGAAGACTAAGCAGAGGTTTTCGTAGAAATTTATACAGAAGGCGCCAGGTTGCGGCGCCTTTTTCTTGCACCGGTAAAAACTCTGCGCTAACATCCCTACATTTATGCAAACTAATCTGCATGTCTTTTAATCGCCGCCATTTTTTACAAAAAGCCGGTTTGCTTTCCGCTTCTGCCTTTGCTGGCTCGCTGCTGCAGCCGGCCTGGAGCCGTCATCTTGAAAAAGCGTTAAAAAAAGCAGCCAACATTCCCCCCGGAGAGCTGGCAAGCGACGAAGGTTTTTGGTACTACATCCAGCAGTCATTTACTGTTTCGCCTTCTCTCATCAACCTGAATAACGGCGGCGTATCGCCTGCACCAAAAACGGTGCAGGACGCCATGAAGCGCTTTTACGATTTCAGCAACGAAGCACCGAGTTATTATATGTGGCGCATTCTTGACCAGGGACGGGAAACCCTGCGCACCAACCTGGCCGATCTTGCCGGCTGCAGCGCCGAAGAAATTGCCATCAACCGCAATGCTTCGGAAGGATTGGAGACCGTGATCTTTGGCTTGCCGCTAAAACCCGGTGATGAGGTGGTGGCCTCCAGGCAGGACTATCCCAACGTGGTAAATGCCTGGAAGCAGCGGGAAAAAAGGGATGGCATAAAACTGACCTGGGTGAATCTAAGCTTGCCATCGGAAGACGAAGCCTACCTGGTAAAGCAGTATGTTGATGCGTTTTCGGCCCGCACCAAAGTGGTCAACATTACCCACATCATTAACTGGAACGGGCAGGTGTTGCCGGTGCGAAAGATAGCCGATGCGGCCCGCAAACGCGGTATTGAAGTGCTGGTGGATGGGGCGCACAGTTTTGCCCACCTGCAATTTTCCATTCCCGACCTGGGAGCCGATTATTTTGCCACCAGCCTACACAAATGGCTGTACGCACCCATCGGCAGCGGGTTGCTTTATGTAAAGAGGGATAAGGTCAAAAATCTCTATCCTCTTTTTGCAGCAGAAGACCCGCTCAAGGATGATATCCGCAAGTTTGAAAACCTGGGCACACGCCCTTTCTTTATCGAGCAAGCCATCGGCAAGGCCATTGAATTTCACCAGATGATCGGCAGTGAACGGAAACAAAAACGCCTGCACTACCTGAAAAACTACTGGATGGAAAGAGTGAAAGATGTACCGGGGGTAAAGCTACATACATCGACAGATCCGGCTTGGAGCGGCGCCATTGGACTGGTTTCGGTAGAAGGCAAAAAGCCCGGCGACTTAGACAGCTTTTTATTTAATAAATACAAGATCCATTCAACCACCATCAACTGGGAAAATATTCATGGCGTACGCATCACTCCCAACGTTTACACCACGGCTTCTCAACTCGATAAACTGGTGGAAGCCATCAGAGCTTTTGCCGCCGGCACGTTGTAAAAACAAAAGGGAGTTCTTTACAAGAATTCCCTTTTGACGTCTCATGTCTCACGTCACTCGTTTTTCGTCTCACGTCTCCCGTTTCTTGTCTCCTTGTGGCCTATTCCGCTATCACCAGGTAATAATTCTTTTTGCCTTTTTGCAGCAGGATGTATTTGTTGTGCAATAAGTGGCTGCCATCCACCTGCAGTTGCGCATCGCTTACTTTTTCGCGGTTGATACTGAGACCACCATTCTGAATCAATTTTCTTGCTTCGCCTTTGCTGGGGAAAATGCCGGTCTCGGTTACAAGGTTCACCACGTTCACGCCTGCCTGTAAACTGCTCAGTGCATAGGGCAGTTTTACAATACCCTGCATACCTTCCAGGTCCTCGGCGCTCAGGGCATCCGCGGAAGCGTTTTGCTGGGCAAACAATTTTTCGGTGGTTTCAATGGCTTTCCTGTATTCTTCTTCGCCGTGCACAAAAACCGTGATTTCTTGTGCGAGGCGCTTTTGCAATACCCGTTTGGCTGCATCCTGCCGGTGCTCTTCCACCAACACCTCAATTTCTTCCTGCGGAATAAAGGTGAAGATCCTGATCCATTTTTCTGCATCGGCGTCGGCTGCATTCACCCAAAACTGGTAAAACTGGTAAGGCGTGGTTCGCTGCGGATCGAGCCATACGTTGCCGCCTTCGGACTTGCCAAACTTGCCACCATCGCTTTTGGTAAGCAGGGGGCAGGTAAAAGCAAAGGCATCGCCACCCGCTTTACGGCGGATAATTTCGGTACCGGTGGTTATATTGCCCCATTGGTCGCTGCCGCCCATTTGCAGCTTGCAACCTTTGTTTTTGTAAAGCCAGTAAAAATCGTAGCCCTGGATCAGCTGGTAAGTAAATTCAGTGAACGAAATACCGGATTCGCCTTCGATGCGTTTGCGAACGCTGTCCTTGCTCATCATATAGTTCACGGTAATGTGCTTGCCCACATCGCGAATAAAATCCAGGAAGGAAATTTCTTTGAACCAGTCGTAGTTGTTGACCATTTCAGCCGCAGTAGGACCGGGGGTGAAATCCAGGTATTTCATTAACTGGTTACGAATGCCTTCTACGTTCTTTTGCAATTCTTCTTCGCCCAGCATCACCCGTTCGCTGCTTTTAAAACTGGGATCTCCCACCATTCCGGTAGCGCCGCCTACCAGGGCAAAGGGCTTGTGCCCGGCCCGCTGGAGATGAACCAGTAACAAGATAGGAATGAGGCTTCCAATATGGAGCGAATCGGCCGTGGGGTCAAAACCGATATAGCCCGAGGTGATCTCTTTGGAAAGCTGTTCTTCGGTACCCGGCATGATGTCCTGCACCAGGCCCCGCCAGCGGAGTTCTTCAATCAAGTTCATTTCTGTAAGGTTTGCCGTTTACAGTTTACTGTTTACAGTTCGGGTTGAAAAGATTTCTCAACGGCAAACGGTAAACAGTAAACTGTGAACTTTTCGCCGGCAAATGTAGGCAGCAGGGGGCAAATTGGCCGTGATTTTCGGCCCGCCTGCCGTTTAGGGCCTGCAGTTGACTGTGAATTTAAATTTCGGAGAGTATATTTGTTATTGCAGCCAAAAACTGTAAATCCATCCAATATCCATGAGAATACAGCATTTAATGTCCATTGCTTATCCGAAAATCACTGTAATGAAGCGCAAACTTGCTGCCCTTGCTTTGCTTGGGCTCTTTTTTTCTTCTGCTCAAGCGCAATTCCGAAAATATTCCAATGAATTTTTAAACATCGGTGCCGGGGCCCGCGGACTGGCTATGGGAAGTGCCCAGGTGGCCTCTGTAAACGATGGTACCGCGGGATACTGGAACCCGGCCGGCCTGGCCAATATAAAAGACTACGGTAACGTAAACATCATGCATGCCGAGTATTTTGCCGGCATTGGCAAATACGATTACGCCAATGTTGCCCTGCCGATGTCGAACAACAAGCGTACGATTGGTATCTCCGCCCTGCGCTTTGCCGTGGACGATATCATGAACACCTTGTTCCTGGTGGAGCCAGACGGATCGGTGAACTACAACAACATCCAGTCGTTTTCCTCAGCCGATTATGCCTTCTTGTTTTCACTGGCGCAAAACCTAAAGGAAACAGAAGACAAAAGCATCAATTTCGGTATCAATGCCAAAGTGATCCACCGCAGTGTGGGCAGCTTTGCCAAAGCCTGGGGATTTGGCCTGGATGCCGGTTTGCAGATCCGCACCGGGGCCTGGCGCCTGGGTGTGGCGGCGAGGGACATTACAACAACCTTCAATGCCTGGTCGTTTTCGTTTACCGAGCGGGAAAAAGAAGCGCTTTATCTTACCAACAACGACATACCGGTAAAGTCCACCGAAATGACGGCTCCGCGGCTGATTCTTGGCGCCGGCCGCAACTTTCAATTTTCGGAAAAACTAAGCCTGCTGGCAGAAGCCAATCTTGATTTTACATTCGATGGGAAACGCAATACGCTGGTGAGCGGCGACCCGGTGAGCATTGATCCTAAGATCGGGGCAGAACTGAATATCAATGATGTTCTTTACCTGCGTGGCGGCATCAACAACTTTCAAAAAGCACTGGCGGATGGCGATACGCTGAACCAAAAAAAAGTGTGGATCTACCAGCCCAGTGCTGGTGCCGGCTTCAGGCTGCAGAATGTGCGGATCGACTATGCGTTTACCAACCTGGCCAACCAGAACAACCCGCTTTACACGCATGTGTTTTCCCTGCAGCTTGATCTTGTAAACAACAAGAATAAAAGAAAGAACTAAACCCCCTCCGTACTAAAATAGCTTTGCAATGAGAAAAATCTTTTTTGGCTTACTGATGTTGCTGGCCGAAATGGCCGGTGCGCAGCAGCGGTTCAACAATGAGTGGATCGACTATGCCAAAACCTACTATAAGTTTAAAGTGGGCAGCAACGGTGTTTTTCGCATCACGCCGGCCACGCTGGCGGCCGCAGGCCTCGACAATGTTTCCGCTGAACAGTTCCAGCTTTGGCGCAACGGGGTAGAGGTTCCCATTTATACTTCGAAAGCATCCGGCAGCTTAACGGGCACCGATTACATAGAGTTTTGGGGACAAATGAACGACGGCAAAGCCGACCGGGAAATGTACCGCGATCCCAGTTTTCACCTGAATGACAAATGGAGCCTGCTGACGGATTCGGCTACTTACTTTCTTACGGTAAACCCATCGGGCAGCGCCCGGCGCCTGCAACCCGAAGCCAACAATGTAGCCAGCAATACGCTGCCAGCAGAACCTTATTTTATGTACACCACCGGTACCTGGTTTCGCAACCAGCTTAACCGGGGGCTTTATTACGTTGTGGGATCTGATCACTTGTATGCGTCGTCGCACGACATGGGAGAAGGCTGGACGTCGACGGACATTCCCCGCGATGGCAAACTCGCAACAAGCCTGTCCAACTTGTTTGTAGCAACCAGCGGCCCTGCGGCCAACCTGAAAATAGCAACCTCCGGCAATGCTTACAACTCACGTCGCTATACCGTTACCGTCAATGGTGATTCGGTGCTTGGCGACTTGTTACCGTTTATGAATTTTTCGGTGAAAGAAGCCAGTTTTCCTGTGAGCCGAATTGCGAGTGGAAGTGCTGCTGTGGTGGTGAGCAATATTACCGATCCCTGTGGCACATCAACCTGTCCGGTAGACAGGATGGTGGTGCACAAGTTTGAACTGACCTATCCCCGCCTTTTCAATTTTGGCAACCTGGCAAATTTTGAATTTTCCCTGCCTGCTTCCCAAGGCAATTACCTTGAGATCGCCGGTTTTGCGCATGGCAACGTACCACCCGTACTGTATGACCTGACTAACGGCAAGCGCTATGTTGGACAAATCTCCGGTTCGCTGGTGAAAGTGGTGTTGCAGCCTTCTGCCACACCCCGCAACCTTGTGATGGTAAGCCAGGCACCTGCCAACATCAGCAGCATCCAGGCTTTGGAGACCCGCAATTTTATCAACTACAATACGGCGGCAACACAGGGTGATTACCTCATTATTTCAAACCCTCTCCTGTTCAACGGTGCTAATGGCGCCAACCCGGTGCAGGAATACCGCGACTACCGTGCATCGGCCATTGGCGGCAGCTATAACGCCAAAATTTATCTTGACGACCAGTTGATCGACCAGTTTGCATTCGGCATCAAAAAACATCCTGCCGGCATCCGCAATTTTATCATGTTTGCCCGCAGTCGCTACCCGGTTGCCCCAAAGCATGTATTTCTTATTGGTCGCGGTGTGCATTATGTACACCAGCAGACCTACCAGAATAACAGTAATCCTGCTGTAAAGGCCAATCTTGAAAAGCTGAATTTGGTACCCACGTTCGGCTACCCTGCATCGGACATGCTGTTAGGCGCAGACCTGAGCAATTCCCGGCCGTTGGTGCCTGTGGGTCGTCTCACTGCTATCACGCCGGCAGAAGTATCCACTTACCTGAAAAAAGTAAAAGATTACGAAACCGCACAGCGCACCCTGTCGCCATCCATATCCGACAAAGATTGGATGAAACAGGTTTTGCACATTATTGGTGCCGGTGATGTTTTTCTGGATGATATTCTTTTCCAGTACATGGAAAACTACCGCAACAAGATCCAGGATTCACTGATGGGTGCCAAAGTAACAACGTTCCGGAAAGTAAGTACCAACAACGTGGAGCAATTAAACGATGAGGACCTGACAAGGCTTATCAACAACGGGGTCAGCCTGATCACGTACTATGGCCACTCTTCCGCCACAACGCTTGAATTCAACCTTGATGATCCGGCCAATTACAACAACCCTGGCAAATACCCGATGTTCTTTGCATTGGGCTGTAATGCCGGCAACACGTTTGACTACAATGAGGGCCGGTTTGCGACACGATCTTATTTGTCGGATAAATATGTACTGGCGCCTGAAAGAGGTTCCATCAATTTCCTGGCCTCCACACACTTCGGCGTTGTGCATTACCTGGATATCTATAACTCAAGGGCTTATGCCAACATGTCAACCACACTTTACGGTGCCACCATTGGCGAGATCATGCAAAAGACCGTCCATGATGTCTATGGCTATACGGATGATTTTTTTGCCCGTGCCAATGCAGAAGAAACCGTCATGAACGGTGATCCTGCCATCCGGCTGAACCAGCAGCCCAAGCCGGATTATGCCCTTACGGATGATATGGTCAGCGTGTCACCCAGTTTTGTTTCGGTTGCCGACCAATCCTTCGCGGTAAAAGTGCAGTTTAAAAACCTGGGCCGGGTAACCAACAAAAGCATTGTAGTGGAAACCAAGCGGCAGTTCCCGGACGGCGTTACCGAAGTGATCCGCCGCGATACGGTTAGGGGTACCCGCTATATGGATTCACTGGTATTCAATGTGGGCATCGATCCTATACGCGACAAAGGCAACAACAAGATCTTTGTAACGGTGGATGCGGACAACATGGTGGATGAGCTTTTTGAGACCAACAATTCCGCATCTCGTGAGTTTTTAATTTTTGAAGACGAAGCCCGCCCAGTCTATCCCATTAATATGGGAATTGTCAACCAGCCATCAGTGACGTTGAAAGTTTCCACTGCAAATCCGTTTGCTCCAGCTCGTTCCTATCGTTTAGAAATTGATACTACGGAGCAGTTTAATTCTCCGGGGAAAGTGATAGTGAATAAAACTGCCGCAGGGGGGCTGATTGAATTTGAGCCAGGTTTCCCATTTAAAGACAGCGTGGTTTATTATTGGCGGGTAGCACCAGAAATAACAACCGGCAGCTATTCCTGGAATACGTCTTCATTTGTTTACTTGAGTAATCATGCAGTGGGTTTTAACCAGTCGCATTTTTATCAGCACCAAAAAACCAATTTGAATCATTTGATACTGGAAAAAGGTCCTGCATGGCATTTTCCTGTTTCCAAAAATAATCTCCTTATTAAGAGTGGTGTATTTGTTACTGCTGTAACACAAGCAGCAGAATTTTCTGTCGCCATTAACGGATCCAATGATTTAATTCGTAGTATTTGTGCATGGCCAAGTCTTGTCATCAACGTATTTGATCCAGTTACGTTCAAACCTTGGTTCAATGCAGCCTCCGGGCAACCGGGCCAATATGGGAGTGACGATGTTTGCGGATCAGACCGTGTTTATAATTTTCAATATGTTTTGAATAATGCTGATAAGCGTAAAAAATTGGTTGAATTTCTTGAAAGGATACCATCGGGACATATTGTGACTGTTCGCAATTTCGGAACATCTGAGCCACAGAATAATGTGTTTGTTGATGTTTGGAAAAAAGACACGGCAACATTGGGAAGAAATCGCTCAATATATCACCATCTGCAGAACCAGGGTTTTATGGACGTCGATTCATTTTACAGACCTCGTGCATTTATTTTTACTTATAAGAAAGATGCAAAAGCAGAGGTCGGGCCTAAATCGCTTTTTAGTGAAGGGATTTATGATAAAATTGCTTTATCAGCAGATTATTTTACGCCGGATACAATTGGATATGCAACCTCGCCACTATTTGGACCAGCCAAAAACTGGAAGGAGTTCCGATGGGGAGGTAAAACGATCGATCAAGGTGGTGGTGACAATGTTCAATTTAGTCTTATTGGAATTAAAGAGAACGGCAGTGTTGACACAGTAATGAGTGGAATTAAAATGAACCAGCCCGTGGTTAGCCTGTCAGGCGTTGACGCCAAACAATTTCCTTATTTGAAAATGCATATGCGCAACGTTGATAGTATCTATCATACTCCGTTTCAATTGGGATACTGGCGATTGACTTATGACCCGTTACCCGAAGGGCTGATGGCACCTAACCTATTCTTCCAAATGAAGGATACCTTTGATGTTGGGGAGCCGGTAGATTTCCGTATAGCCTTTAAAAACGTCAGCGCCAGCAATTTTACCGATAGTATTGAAGTTAAAGTGCAGGTAACTGATCGTAATGGCGTACTAAAACCGATTGCCGTACAACCGTTGAAGCCATTAAATGCCGATGATACAGCAGTTGTCCGGTTTAACATTGACACCAAACAATTGGTGGGAAACAATTCACTTTTCGTGGATGTAAATCCGGGAAACAAACCGCTGGAGCAATACCGATTTAACAACTTTGCCTTCCGCTACTTTTTTGTACGCGGTGATACACTAAACCCAATGATGGATGTAACATTTGACAACGTACACATTCTGAACAGGGATATTGTTTCTGCAAAGCCTGACATCCTAATCAAATTAAAAGATGAAGCAAAGTGGATGTTGCTTAATGATACATCCGTGCTGTCCGTGCAGGTGCGCTTTCCCAGCGGTCTTGTAAAGAGCTATCGCTACAATAGCGATACGCTGACCTTTACTCCGGCAACAGGTGCTCCCAATGCTTCAAATAATGCTGCGGTGCGTCTTCGGCCTTTCTTTATTGAAGATGGTGATTATGAATTAATCGTAACGGGTAAGGATATGAGCAACAACGCAGCTGGCACCATGTCATACCGCGTTGGATTCCAGGTTATCAACAAGCCCATGATATCCAACATGCTTAATTATCCCAATCCTTTTACAACATCTACGGCTTTTGTATTTACGCTTACCGGTTCTGAAGTGCCGCAGAACATCCGGATTCAGATCCTGACCGTAACAGGAAAAATAGTGCGGGAAATTACCAAGGCGGAATTGGGGCCGCTACGCATTGGCCGTAACATCACAGAATTTAAATGGGATGGTACTGATCAATATGGACAGAAGCTTGGTAACGGTGTTTATTTATACCGGGTAATCACCAATCAAAATGGTAAATCTTTGGATAAATACACGGCAACAGACGATCAAACAGATAAATATTTTAAAAAAGGATACGGGAAGATGTACCTTATGAGATAAAAAATTGAACATTATAAAGCTGCCGGCAAAACCGGTAGCTTTTTTATTTCAGCACTGCAATGAATAATACAAGAGAAAATTTTCCAGCGCTAACTGGTATTCGGTTTTTAGCAGCCAGTATGGTGTTCCTGTTTCACTATGCTGATCTACTGTTCCCCGCCGGTGATCGGCCTTGGGGGTATTTTCTCTTACGACAATTAAATGTCGGCGTAACGGTTTTTTTTGTTTTGAGCGGCTTTTTGATCACGCATTGTTATTATTCATTTCTCACATCCGGACAGCCACTGCGTCAGTATTTTATCAAGCGAATAGCCCGCATCTTTCCCCTTTACTGGGCAGTGCTTTTCGCCAATTTGGCTTTAAAAGAGTTAAACATATATCAACTACCTGATGCAAAAACCTTGTTATTAAATCTCTCGTTACTTCATGGCCTGAGTTCGCATTATATCTTTTCTGGCTTAACGCAATCCTGGAGTTTAACAGTGGAAGAAACGTTTTATTTGTTTGCACCCCTTTGCTTTGCGCTGATCCGGTTCTGGAATTTATTCTGGCTTCAGGTGCCGCTGTTGCTAGGTGTTGGTTTGTTGTTCGTGTGGCTCTCTTCTGCATTTCCTTCTTTAAGAATTTGGGGTAATGATGAATATCTGTTTTCAAGCAATTTTTTTGGTCGGTGCTTTGAGTTTTTTGCAGGCATATTTGTGTGTTTGCAATTGAGGAAGCAAAAGAGTAGGAGAAGTGGTATTGTTTTTACCTTATTTGGCACATTCTCTTTTGTTGGTTTTCTAATTGTGTTGGCATTTTTAGCGTGGTGGAACCAGCAACCTTCCTATTATTTTTCATTAGCGAACGTATCATTATTCAACTTTTTACTGCCGTGCTCAATCGCTATTTTTTATTACGGCTTACTTACAGAAAACACAATACTAAAAAAGTTTCTTTCTTCCAACCTGTTGGAGTTGTTGGGTAAAAGCTCTTATGCTTTTTACTTGCTGCACATTGGGATGGTTGCAGAAGTTTTCTTTTTTCATGTTACGCGTAATCTATTTCTATTATATCTGGTCTTGCAGCTAGTATCGGTGCTTGCTTATAAGTTTTTCGAAAAGCCAGTGTATTTTTCAATTCTAAAGAAATTTAAGTTACGCAATAGGCAAGGGATAATGTTGTCAAAGCAAAACTCGGTTGAAGTTGAGGTCGGCCAAGCAAAGCGTACAAGTGGCAATTAACAAGTAGTGGAAAATGATGGTGTCCGTGTTCTTTTCTTCTATCGGTACAGTGAAAATTACCCGATTACACGGGTTGTTTATAAGGTTTACATTCTCAGCGCTATAACAATATTCATTCGATGAATAAAAAATTAGTATACATATTTTTGATCGTTAGCGTCCTTAATCTGGTTGTTTTTGTGTTCAGAGATTTTTTTCAGTATGTTCCATACACTACATATGATTACTTATATGACCGGTGTGATGAAGGTTGTAAACAGTCTTGGGAAGGGCAGGGGGCACGTTTTAGTCAATCGGAATTAGCGGCTGGCAGGAAAATATTGGATTCCGTCATTTTGAAGTATGACCCTCCGGCAACGAAAGCATCTGCTATCGCATCTTTTCTTTATCGGAGTTTTAACTCGCAGATCGGTTCTCCCAGTGCGTTTATACAAACTGCTCAGCCATTGCAACAGTATCTATCCTTGCGTGCCGACAAAAACCAGGAACTTTGGTGTGGCAATTTTGGCACAATGTTCTTCTTTTTCTGCAGGGCTGCGAACATACCCTGTCGAGCTATTGAAATAGTAAATAACGGCCAACATCACATTGTTAATGAATTCTATGATCAAAATTCGGGGAGCTGGATTTTTATAGATGCAATGTACAATCTTTCCCTGGTGAAAAATAATAAGGGCCATTACCTGAATCTGATTGATTTTATCGAGATTGTCGATAGTGCTGGGCAAAACTCCGCCAGCCAGATGGGAGGCGAATGGACATCATTTGTAAACAAAAATAAAATATTGCGTACTTACTATTCTTTACAAAGCCTGCTTTACTATTATCATGATTTTGATAAAGAAGCCGTATACTCGCTGTCTGAAAAACTAAAAAGATATTTTCTTCCTGTATCCTGGTACAAGGTCTATACCAAATTGCATAAAGTCAATTTTCTCTTTTTTTGCAAATCTGCCATTTTCTTATGCTGGACTTTGCTTTTGCTCATCATAATTCAAAGGTCGATCACCAAAATGTGGAATAAAAAGCAATATTCTGTTTAACGTGATATGCTAATTAAAATTTAAGTGCATGTTTGATTTGGGAGAGTTTGCGTCCATTTTGAAAATTTATCGAGTTGCGCAACGACATGGCCGAAAGTTTCGGGGAATTGTGATGCATAATCAGTCGCAAAGTTTATTATAAAGCAGGTTCTCCAAATCAATGTCCAGGGCCACCACCTGTACCTCAGAAAGCGAAGGCTTCCGCGGCTAATGCTGAAAGTAGCCACTGTTGTCTGTTTCCCTTTCAAGGAACTCTTTGCAAATCCGGTAAAACCTAAGGAAATTTGTGCGGATGTGGTGCGTAACGACTGTGTCGGTTTATTCACTTACATCGACAACGGCACAACATCATTCTCATTAAACAAACATAGCTATCTTCTCAACAGCTCAACTCGTAAATCTTAGTTTATTCTAAACGAGACGATAGTGATAATGCATGATTTTTTTTCTCGACAGTATGCGCCCAAATTATTAGATACGCGGCTAACATTATAGCTACGTTTACAACTTCAAACCTTGGGTAGTAGGCATTTCCAAAGAGAATAATGGGCACTACTGCACTCATTGAAGTCAAAAAGAAAAAAAACTTCAGCTTAAAAGTTGGGAGAATTTTGATGAAAATAAAGAACATCGCTGTAGCAAATGGAAGAAAAATAATGGCTAGCGGTGTAAAGATGAATTTACCATGCCCATAATCGAAACCTGTGTAATGTATGATATTGCTGAATACCAAAGCGTAGTTTAGCCCGGTGGTCCTATGATGATCATCATAATTTATAAACGGAAGCTGGAAAACGTCTACGAAAAAGCGTAATTCATTTGCATAATATAGATTGTGATAAATTGGAAGCAGAAGCGGCAGAATAAAAGAAATCGCTAAAACAACCTTTTGCTTATTCTTTATTAAGATCCATACAAACAATAATAATACAGCTATTAGCATGTTTTGCCTTAGAAAAGGAATTAATCCTAGTAGAAATGCTGCCATTATTCTATTCTTTGGAACGAGGTACAGATAACACATCCACATTATAAGGGTAATAGTGAGCCATTCAGGTAACCCCATTAAAAGGTTCTTAATCAGGTAGGGACTGAATAAAAGCGTTAGGACAACTAGACAGATCTGGAGTTTTCGTGATAGAAATGAATTATAAACGCATCTGTGGAAGAAGAAAACTGCCAGGACATATAATCCAGCGTTTAGAAATGATACAAACCTGTAGAGATCGCGGAACAGCAAAAGTTCAAAGTATATGAAATATCTGTATCCGGGCTGAGTGACATAGTGTTTCCCTACATCTTCAAAAAATAAGCTGTCACCACCCCACAAAGTATTATTATTAAACATATTTTTCGCATAGAGGTAATATCTAGCGAAATCATCTTCTCCGGTTGGCTGGAATGTTTGGAAAAGCAATGGTGTATAAGGTATGATTAGAAAACAGAAAAGTAGTATTGTTTTCAGAAGAACTGAATTAGTTAGTCCATACCGCAGACCGGTGAAAGTAAAGTATGCAATCGCTATGAGAGGTGGAATAAATACACCTGCAACGTTCTTTCCAAAGTTATATGGAAACTGATCGAGTAAACGATAGCTGAATAATGCTCCAGTAATACCAATAGCACAACTGATGACATATGCCAGGAGTTCACCTTTGTCTTCGAACAATTTTAGTTTCCCTGCTGAAGATTCTTCACTGTTAAAGTGCATTTTGTTGTGGCAATTTTTAGCGGCAAAAAAAAGGAAAAAAAGGTATAATCTGTTTTTAAGGTAGATTTTCTATAGTTCCATCAATTTTTGCCTTCAATGTTCAGGAGCTTCATAAATAAAGTTTAACGTGATGTGCTAATTAAAATTTAAGTGCATGTTTGATTTGAGAGAGTTTGCGTCCATTTTGAAAATTTATCCAGTTGAGCAACGACATGGCCGAAAGTTTCGGGGAATAGTGATGCATAATCAGTCACAAAGTTTACTCCAAAGCAGATTCTCTGAATCAATGCAAAGGGCCACCACCTGTACATCAGAAAGCGCACGCTTCCGCGGCTAATGCTGAAAGTAGCCACTGTTGTCTGTTTCCCTTTCAAGGAACTCTTTGCAAATCCGGTAAAACCTAAGGAAATTTGTGCGGATGTGGTGCATAACGACTGTGTCGGTTTATTCACTTACATCGACAACGGCACAACATCTTTAGCTTTGTACACACACACAGCTATTTTTATAAATAGCACAACATGATATTTTTTATATGACCTCAACCGGATTCGGTAAGCAATACCTGTCAGCAACAAGGCAACCAACACTTCATTTAAAGGACTTTGCCATAGTATTACTGTCCTGGCTTTTCTTCCAGGTAATTTGGTTTCTTGTCTTGGGAGTTCATTTTGAATTAGAGGCGGAAAAGTACATTGGAGAAGCAGAATACCTTCTGACGCATCAACAAGTCTCTTCTCCTCGTTATTTATTTTATATAACCACCGTTTTGGTTATCACGCTTTCTTTTCTGCTAAAGCTTGGATTGACCGGTGCACTGTTGTTCATTATGTTCATCAATCTTGTTGCTTATCTGTATTTCTACAAAGCACTTTGTTTCTTTTTCAGGGAGCGGTTATCGCCACTCTTGGTGATTGTAATGTTGCTTAGCTTTTGGCCCTACCAGTCTTGGTCACTTTATCTGTATACCGAGTGCATTTTTTATAGCGCAGTAATGTTATTGTTTGCTCACCTGCTCCTTTTTCGCAAATTGTCGAAAGGTTATATGGTTGCTCTGTTGTCCATGCTTGCTTTTGTAGTATTTAGTCGGCCTCTTGGTATTTTATTTGTGCCGCCAATACTGCTTTTTATTTTTTTTAAACTTTCAAAAAAGCAACGATTTTTCTTTTTAGGTGCAGTATTTTTTGCGCTGGTGGCGTTAAACTTTATCGTGCAAGTGGTATTTACCACAACCAGGGATTGGGATATGCAACGTGCCATTACAGAAGGTGACGTTATTTGTGATATACCTGGTGAAAAAGCAAATTCTCTTATTTTGACAAATCACTCTAACCAATTGTACCGGCTGTTCTATTATATAACTCACAATTTCGATCATTTCTTTGCCCTTGCCGTTGTACGATTGCGATACTTTTTTACTATGGTCCGATCTTATTACTCGCCGTTTCACAATGGCTTTTTAATTGCTGTTCTGGCTATATGGTATGGTTGTTTTTTAATTGGTATAAAAAAAATAGTAAGTGTTTTTCCAGCAGCTCTATTGGCTTTTGTAATATCCGCAATTTTTCTTTTTGCCATGACTGTCGCCATGCAATGTGATGATTATCACAACCGGTTCTTTCTTACATTATCACCTTTTTTCTCTGTCTTCACAATAGTCGCACTGAAGCCACTTATTTGCCGGATTCCTTTTTTTGCAAAACAATATAAAGGCTAGCGGTGTCTACATAAAAGTATTGGTCTTTTTTTCGAAGTATTTTTTGTGCCGCCCGGAGTAATGGCATCATAAAACCCAATTTGTATTGGGAGATTCTGTTCGCTAGGAAATCGGTGGTGCAGAATTGGCCTGATTTTTTGCTTTTTAAAATCTTGAAGCCATTCGTTTCAAATAGTTTCTGCAGTGTAGGTAAAGTAAAATAGTTGATGTGCTCAACGGGTTTAAATTGAAACCACTTTTTCTGAAAAACGAGTCGTTGCCAACTGCCGTAATTGGGGGTTACCAGTACAACAATTCCATTGTCCGCCACCAATTGATTTAAGATAGATACGTTTTCATGTAGGTCAGTTAGGTGCTCTATGACATCAAACATGGTTATAATATCGTATTTGCCGATGTTACCTAAGTGCAATAACGGAGAGTCATAAACGGTAAATCCCTTTCGCCTAAGTTCTTTTGCAAGCGTATGATCCAGTTCCACCCCGTGGGCTTGCCATCCTTGTTCCTGAAACACTTCCAGACAATAACCAGAGGCACAGCCAATATCAAGTGCTTTGATATTTTCTGCTTGGGTAACATAGGGCAAGGCATCCTTTACCCATTTTTGAAAGTTCCGTTTGCGGAAATCTCTCCCCTCTGAATAATGGAAGTAACCAAACAATTGATTGTCGAAATAATCAGAGACGTAAAGTTTCAGGAGCTCATCTTTTACCAACCGCGGGTTTACATAAACAAATTGGCAAGCTTCACATTGGACAATTTTCCAAGATTGTAGGGTATGGGCTAGCTTAGATTGCTGCCGTGAACAAAGGGGGCATTTAATGGCTTCTCTTTTCGTAAGGTCAATGGCGTATTTTGCAGTGATATCTGGCTGCGCAGTTTGAAGTTCATTCATGTATTAGGCCAGCTGTTTTGAGCGGTAAATATACTTCCCAATCATATCAAACTCCAGGTTCACGGCATCGCCTTCCTTTACAAACTGCAGGTTGGTGTGCTGGAAAGTATAAGGGATAATAGCCACCTTAAATGACGTTTTTTTTACATCAAAAACCGTAAGGCTGGTCCCGTTTATGCTGATCGATCCTTTTTCGATCACAAGGGGCGCAAATTTTTTCGGAAACGAAAAGGTGAACTCGTGGCTGCCGTTGCGGTCAGCAACCTTTTCGCAAGTACCAACCGTATCCACATGGCCCTGGACAAAATGGCCGTCCAGCCGTTTGGAAGGAAGCAGGCTTTGCTCCAGGTTAACGGTACGGCCTGGTGTCCATTGGTTCAGAGCCGTTTTTTCCAGGGTTTCCAGCACGGCCGTTACCCGGTGCCGGGCCTCCCGCACTTCTTCCACTGTCAGGCAAACGCCGTCGTGTGATACACTTTGATCAATGGTAAACTGGTGGGAGAGGGGCGACTCAATCCAAAAGGTCTTGTTGGTGCCGGTTTCATAGAGCTCTTTTACTTCACCCAAACTTTCAATAATGCCCGTAAACATGGCGTAAAATTCGGGGTTTTTGCATTTTGTTTTGGATTAGAGAAAAAATTAGGTCTATATTCGCAGCCTGAAAAAAAGCAAAAGGAGGTATTACGCATGCTAATTATCGATTCTAAAGACTGCGAAAACATAGACAAGGCTCTCAAGAAATACAAAAAGAAGTTCGAGAAAGCCAAGATCTTGTTGCAGTTGCGTGAGCGACAGTCGTTCACCAAGCCCTCAGTGAAACGCCGGGGCGAGGTGCTGAAGGCTGTTTACAAACAGCAGATCGCAAGCGGAAAGATCGAAAGCTAAGCTTCGACCTCATAACCAATATATTGTATAGCTGCAAGGTATTCGTTACTTTGCAGCTATTGTTTTTATGGAGAACCATCACCTCGTCATCCAGCCCTTTATCGATTATCTCAAGTTTGAGAAGCGCTACTCCCGGCACACCATTCTTTCTTACCAAACCGACCTAGTTTCATTCTTTGACTTTGTGGTGACGCAATATGGCGAAACGCAGTTGGCGCAGCTTTCCCATTCCATTGTGCGAAGCTGGCTTGCCTCCTTAAAAGACGAAGGTCTTTCGGCCAAAAGCATCAACCGCAAGATCTCCACCCTCAAATCATTTTTCAAGTACCAGCTAAAAACGGGCACGATCCGGCAAACCCCCATGACCAAGGTGGTGGCCCCAAAGGCTGAAAAGCGTCTGCCCAATTTTGTGGCGGACAAGGATATTCAAACCCTGTTTGACCACGTGGAGTTCCCCGATACGTGGAAAGGCCAAACCGAGCGCCTGCTGCTGCTGCTTTTTTACCAGTCGGGCATGCGGTTGAGTGAGGCCATTTCGCTCAAAGAAAGCTGGGTGAATTTTTCGAATCAAACGATAAAGGTCTTAGGAAAAGGCAGCAAAGAGCGCATTCTTCCCATGAACCCGGCGTTGCAGGTTTCGCTGCAGGAATATCTGCAAAGAAAAAAGAAAGAAATCCCTAAGGGGGCTGATACGCTTTTTGTGACAGAGAAGGGGAAGCCGCTGTCACCACGGTCGGTGTATACATCGGTGAAGCACTATTTGAGCCTTGTGACAACGATACAAAAGCGCAGCCCGCATGTGCTGCGACATACGTTTGCAACGCATCTAACCAACAACGGCGCCGACCTCAATGCGGTGAAAGAATTGCTGGGGCATAGCAGCCTTGCGGCCACGCAGGTTTACACGCACAATACCATTGAAAAGTTGAAGAATATTTACAAAAATGCCCATCCCAAAGCCTGAGTCCGCATGAGAAAAATCAGGAAAAATTTTCGCCGCTTTTCTTTGGAAGGCTAAGCTTCAATAAGTACCTTCATAGTCCTACGGGAAAATGTTCTTTGACTTATTTTTTCACAGATAAAACCAATTCTATGACCGTACATGTTCAAGCCCTTCACTTTGATGCAGACAAAAAGCTGGTAGATTATATCACCAAAAAATTGCAGAAGCTCACGCAGTACCATGACAGGATCATCAAAGTGGATGTTATTCTTAACCTGGATAATGTAAAACACACGATCAAGGATAAAATTGCTGAAATACGAGTGCATGTGCCCAAGGCAGACTTTTTTGTAAAGTCCACGAGCAAATCGTTTGAAGCTTCTTTCGAAGAAGCCTTCGATGCGCTGGTTCAGCAGATCAAAAAGAAAAAAGAAAGACTTGCCGCGTAACTAACAAAATCCCTTCGCTTCACAGCGAAGGGATTTTTTTTGCGCTTTCGTGAAAATTTTTTCGTTTCGATTTTGCTGATATTCATTTTCCATTACCTTTGCCATCCCGAAAAACAAGGGAGCTCTTTAAAAGACAGAAAAAACAAGCCACTTTAGCTCAGTTGGTAGAGCAACTGATTTGTAATCAGTAGGTCGTTGGTTCGACTCCGACAAGTGGCTCAAGGAAATGTTGATATGTTGAAAAGTTAATAGGTAAAAAGTTTTCTTACCTGTCAACTTATCAACAGTTCAACCTAACCGGGCAGGTTCCAGAGCGGCCAAATGGGGCGGACTGTAAATCCGCTGTCTTTCGACTTCAGTGGTTCGAATCCACTCCTGCCCACGCTCTTTGAAGTTTACAGTTTGTCTGTTTACCGTTGGTTTCTCAACTGTAAACAGTAAACGTTGAACTGTAAACATTTCATGCGGAAGTAGCTCATTTGGTAGAGCGATAGCCTTCCAAGCTATAGGTGGCCGGTTCGAGCCCGGTCTTCCGCTCCAAACTCGTTGTAGCTTGCGGTTTGTAGTTTGTTGTTTCCTTGATTAACTACAAACTACAGATTTGATACTACCAACTGAGTACGCCGTTGTAGCTCAGGGGTAGAGCACTTCCTTGGTAGGGAAGAGGTCGTGAGTTCGATTCTCACTAACGGCTCAATAAGGTGTAGGGTGAAGGGTCAATCGTGAATGAGGGTTTCTCAGGTAACGGTTGGCATTTTGCGGTTACGCTTACCGCTGCAAAGCGAACAAAACGTACACGTGTGCGACGCAACAAAAGCTCAATAGGGCGCCAGTTGCCAGTAACATAAAAATCTTCCTTCGAGCATTTAGTTGGTTCGGAGGGATAAACAAAAAACTAAAAACTCCACAACTAAAAACCGATAAGATGGCAAAAGAAAGTTTCAAGCGGGATAAACCCCACGTTAACGTTGGTACCATCGGTCACGTTGACCATGGTAAAACTACTTTGACCGCTGCTATTACCTCTATTCTGGCTTCGAAGGGTATGGCAGAAGCAAAAAAATACGATGAGATCGATGGTGCTCCAGAAGAAAGAGAACGTGGTATCACCATTAACACCGCTCACGTAGAATACCAGACGGTTAGCCGCCACTATGCGCACGTTGACTGTCCTGGTCACGCTGACTATGTTAAGAACATGATCACCGGTGCTGCGCAAATGGACGGTGCCATCCTGGTTGTGGCTGCTACTGATGGTCCTATGCCGCAAACAAAAGAGCACATCCTCCTGGCCCGCCAGGTAGGTGTTCCCCGCATCGTTGTATTCATGAACAAAGTTGACCTGGTTGATGATCCTGAACTGCTGGAACTGGTAGAGATGGAAATCCGCGACCTGCTGAGCTCTTACGGTTTTGATGGCGACAACACGCCTATCATCCAGGGTTCTGCTACCGGCGCTTTGGCTGGTGAAGCAAAATGGGTTGCCAAGGTTGAAGAGCTGATGGACGCTGTTGACAGCTACATCCCGCTCCCTCCTCGCCCCGTTGATCTTCCGTTCCTGATGTCTGTAGAAGATGTGTTCTCAATCACTGGTCGTGGTACTGTTGCCACTGGTCGTATTGAGCGTGGTCGCATTAAAGTTGGTGAGCCTGTTGAGATCGTAGGTCTGATGGATGCTCCCCTGACTTCAACTTGTACTGGTGTTGAAATGTTCCGCAAGCTCCTCGACGAAGGTGAAGCTGGTGACAACGCTGGTCTGCTGCTGCGTGGTATTGAAAAAACCCAGATCCGTCGCGGTATGGTTATCGTGAAGCCGGGTTCTATCACTCCGCACACTGAATTCAAAGGCGAAGTTTACGTACTGAGCAAAGAAGAAGGTGGCCGTCACACGCCGTTCTTTAACAAATACCGCCCTCAGTTCTACTTCCGTACAACGGACGTAACCGGTGAAGTTATTCTTCCCGAAGGAACAGAGATGGTAATGCCTGGCGATAACACCAACCTTACTGTACACCTGATCCAGCCGATTGCGATGGAGAAAGGTCTGAAGTTCGCCATCCGCGAAGGTGGCCGTACAGTTGGTGCCGGACAGGTTACTGATATCTTAAAATAATCCCTTCGCCTCTAGCTTTTAGCTATTGGCCGAAAGGCGGCGCAAATAATCTTATATTTGCTGCAATATTGCTAAGAGCTATTAGCCCTGCTAATAGCTCTTAGCTTTCAAACGGGCATAGTTCAATGGCAGAATAGCGGTCTCCAAAACCGTTGATGGGAGTTCGAATCTCTCTGCCCGTGCTAAAAGAAGTTTACCGTTTACTTTTTACCGTTCAAAGTTAAGCCACTTGAAACGGTAAACGGTAAACTGCAAACTGTAAGCGTTTTAAAATGAACAAAATTTCAAACTACTTCCGCGATTCTTACAAAGAGCTCGGAGAAAAAGTAACCTGGCCTAACTGGATGCAACTCCAGCAGTCAACCATGATCGTGTTGGCAGCTACCTTGCTGATCACCGCGCTGGTGGCTGTAATGGACCTTGTATCAGCTTCGGGTTTAAAGTTTATTTATAAAATTTTCCAATAATGGAAGCAACAGCACAAAATATTGGAGAGCCACAGCAGCAGGAGACCAAGTGGTATGTGCTGCGTGTGGTGAGTGGCAAGGAGAAAAAAGTTAAAGAGTATCTTGATAAAGAGATATCAAGAGGCTGGGCCGATGTGGTAAAGCAGGTGTTTCTCCCGGTAGAAAAAGTGTACAAGGTTCAGAACGGGAAAAAAGTAATGCGGGAACGCAACTATTATCCCGGTTATGTGATGATCGAGATCGCTGAAGGCAAGCTTAGTGATGACCTGCGTGAGATTATCAAGAATACATCCAACGTTATTCACTTTCTTGGAAAAGAAAACCCGATCGCACTTCGCAAGGCCGAAGTGAACAAGATGCTGGGTAAAATGGATGAAATGGCCGAAGCCGGTGGAGCAAGCATGAGCGAACCGTTCATTGTTGGTGAAACCATCAAAATCATTGAAGGGCCTTTCAACGACTTTAACGGTGTGATTGAAGAAGTGAACGACGAAAAGAAAAAACTGAAAGTTACCGTAAAGATCTTTGGCCGTTCAACGCCTGTAGAACTCAACTACATGCAGGTAGAAAAATTAAGCTAAACGTCTCTTCCTATATTATACAAAAGCTGGTTCAAAAGAATCGGCTTTTTTTGTGACTGTTAACGCCTGCTCATGCGATGGATGACTGATAACCGCAACCGGATTTTTATTAGAGCCCTGGCTGTTTTGTATATCATTTCAGTGCTGGTAAATCTTGGCCTTTTAGAACTGGCCGGGGAGGAGCCGCGACGGGCCGTGATCGCCATCGAAATGTTCCAGTCCGGGAATTATACCCGTCCAACGCTGCTTGGCTGGGATTATTTCAACAAGCCCCCGCTTTTCAACTGGATCCTTTGCTTTTTTATCTGGATCACCGACTCGGCTTCAGCCTTTGTCATGCGTCTCCCTTCGCTCTTATTTTACCTGCTGATGGCCATTTTTCATTACCGCGTGGCAAGGCATTTTTTGTCGCAAACGGCAGCTTTGCTTTCCGCCATCTTTATCGTTACCTGCGGTGATGTATATTTTTACGGGCTGGCCAATGGCGCCGAGATCGATATTTTTTACGGGTTGATCGTTTACTTGCAGGCCATCAGTTTGTTTTGGTTTTATCATCACCGAAAGTTCGGGATGCTTTTCATGGCTTCTTATTTTTTCTGTGCCATTGGTTTTCTTACGAAAGCCTTTCCGTCAATTTTGTTCCAAGTACTTACATTGGGAGCCTTGTGTGTGTATGCACAGTCTGTAAAAATTTTATTAACCTGGAAACATCTGGGGGGTATAGCGTTGTTCGTCAGCATCCTTGCGGTTTACTTTTTGGCGTACAGTCGGTATAATTCACCCTACCAGTTTCTTACCAACCTGTTGAACGAAGCGTTTCTAAAATCGGCAGTGGGAGAGAGGGCCAGCCGGCTCCCGGAAAAGGCAGCCATGTACCCGGTGTTGTTCCTTAAAATGCTGGCGCCCTGGTCCTTGCTTTTGCTACTCTTGTTTACAAAGGTTCGCTTTCGCCTTTGGCAAAATCCACTGGTGAAGTTCTCCATCCTGTTTATCATTTTTAATATTGGTGTGTATTGGTTCACAGGTCAGCCAAAGATCCGGTACGTGTACATGTTCTTGCCGTTTGCATGCACTGTTCTAGCTTACATCTACCAGCGTTATGCAGAAGAACGTCCGCAGGCTTTCAACAAAATACTTCGCCCTTTTGGGTTGATTTATCTGGTGGTGGGAATAGGGATTTGTGTAGTGCCATTCTTTGAAAAATTACCGCTCCTGCCAGTGGTGGTTTTCGCCCTTGTTTTCCTGCTCCTGACTTACCGGTATTTTTTCGATGCAAAGCCAAGAATCTGGCTTATGATCGTGGGAATTGTGCTGATGCGATTGCTCTATGCAGTACTGTTTATTCCCCTGCAGCACAAAGCACTCAACAACTACCAGCCTATCGTAAACAACATGGTTGAAAAAACCGGCGGAGCCCCCATCGTGTTTAAAGCAAGCCCGGTGCAAATGCCGGTTTCCTTAACCACCAGCATTTTTCGTTACGATTACGATACGGTAAGTGTAGCGCCGGTGGTTTCGTACCAGATGCCCTATTATTACTACCTGCATACAGGCCATGTAATGAAGATGGATACGCAGGCAGTTTCGCCGGCGTACAAGTTTTCTTACGTTTACCAAATGGGCGAAGAGCGGAAAGACACCTTGCTCCATTTTTTTGATTGGAATATGAATGCGGATGCTTTTCTGTACCGGTAAGATATCTTCAGTAGCAGTCAATTGGTTGTTGGGCTAAGCGCCAAGAAACGGGTTTACCCGATCCAGTTTTTGTCCCGGCACAAACAGCAGGTCGCTTTCTCCCCAACGCGATTCGGGCTTGTTTTCAACTGGAAACAGCTTTCCTTTTTCGAGATAAAATGTCTGGTAGCCAAGGTCACAGAAAAAGCGGTACATGGTAAGTAACTGGTCGCCCCAGGTTTCCAGTTGCACAAGGGGCTGGTATTGCTCCAGCACCGCCTGCATTTCGGGTAGCACCACAGTTTCATAGCCTTCAATGTCGCACTTGATATAATCCAGCTTGGGCAGGTGAGCAAACAGTTCGCTGCCGCGTTTCATGGTGGCGCCAAACGAGTATTTGCCGTCTGCCATGTTACCACCGTACAGGAGCGTAGTAGTGCCATGCCGAAGGTAGCCGAGCTTTTGAAATTGTGCCGGGATGCCGAGCGTCACCTGCTTGCCCGATTCTTCCCCGAGGGCATAGGGCAGGAGGGTAATATTGGGCCGGCCCGTAATTAGCTTTTTTAGCTGGTTTTGAAACGGCGTAACCGGTTCGATGCAATAAAGATGACCGCTGCTTTTGACTTTACTGGCAAATTGCAGGGTAAAATAACCGAGGTTGGCACCGATGTCGAGGATGTGGTCACCTTCTTTCACCAGTGATTGTACAAAATAGTGCCACTGGTAGGAGGGATTGTTCTTCAGCAGGCCGAGTTTAAATCCCGCCAGGTAGCTTTTTTGTACCACGGTGAGGTAACCATCGATCTTCAGGAACTGAAACAGGAGGCGCTTTACGGTATTGATCATCTGCAGGATTGAAGGCTGCAAACTTAGCAGAAGGGGCGGAAAGTTGGACCGTCGTTAACAAATTTCTGGCGGCAGATTTTAGCAGTTTCACAGAAAACGCCTACTTTTGCAACCCCAAAGAGTTCTTTAGAGATTCACCCCGTGTGAAAATTGAGGAATTTGGGAGACTGAGTAGATAACCGAAAAGTCGTTTGTACCAATAAATCAAAGCAAAAATGGCAAAAGAAATCACTGGCTATGTAAAGCTTCAGTGCAAGGGTGGCCAGGCCAACCCTGCACCTCCAATTGGTCCGGCGTTGGGTTCCAAAGGTGTTAACATCATGGAATTCTGCAAGCAGTTCAACGCAAGGACACAAGACAAAATGGGAAAAGTGCTTCCTGTTTTGCTCACCGTTTACTCTGATAAGTCTTTCGACTTTATCATCAAAACCCCTCCGGCAGCAGTTCAGCTGAAAGATGCCGCTAAAATTCAAAGTGGTTCCAAGGAGCCTAACCGCCAAAAAGTGGGCAAGGTAACCTGGGCACAGGTAGAAGAGATCGCCAAAGATAAAATGGCTGATCTGAACGCCTTTACCCTGGAAAGCGCTGCCTCTATGGTAGCCGGTACGGCACGCAGCATGGGTTTGACAGTAGAAGGAGCCCCTGCAAAGTAAGTTCAAGTTATTGCGTCAATCAGTTATTAAGTTACCCGATCGTTTTCCAAATAACTCAATAACCCAATAACTCAGTAACTGCTAAAAAAATCTCGAACACTTTAAACGAATTTTAAAATGGCATTCATTCCTAAAAAAAGAAAAGCAGCAAACGCAAAAGTTGATGCGAATAAGGCTTACTCTTTGAAAGATGCTGCAACGCTGGTGAAAGAAGTAAACACCACCAAGTTCGATGCATCTGTTGATATACATGTTCGTTTGGGCGTAGACCCCAAAAAAGCCGACCAGGCGATCCGTGGCACCGTAACCCTGCCACACGGAACCGGTAAAACAAAACGTGTACTGGTACTTTGCGGCCCCGACCAGGAAGCTGCTGCCAAAGGCGCCGGTGCTGACTTTGTAGGCTTAGATGAGTTTGTACAAAAGATCGAAGGTGGCTGGACCGATGTTGATGTGATCATTGCCACACCGGCCGTGATGCCAAAGATCGGTCGCCTGGGTAAGATCCTGGGTCCCCGCAACCTGATGCCCAACCCCAAGACCGGTACTGTTACCAACGATGTGGCTTCTGCCGTAAACGAGGTAAAAGGTGGCAAGATCGCCTTTAAGGTTGACAAGGCTGGTATCATTCACGCTTCTATCGGTCGTGTATCGTTTGCACCGGAGAAGATCGCCGGCAATGCACAGGAGCTGATCAACGCCCTGATCAAAGCCAAGCCTTCTACCGCAAAAGGTACGTACCTGAAAGGTTTGACCATGGCTGCTACCATGAGCCCTGGTATTACCATCGACACAAAATCTTTTGTTCACTAAACCTTCGACATCCTTCGATAAGCCTGGGATGACAACGGACAAAACTTATTACAATGACCAAAGAACAAAAAAACGAGATCATAGGAGAGTTGAAAGAGAAGTTTTCTCAGTACAACAACTTTTATGTGACCAATACAGAATCGCTGACCGTAGAGCAGGTAAGCAAATTGCGCCGTGCCTGTTTCAGCAAGAATGTTGAAATGCGTGTGGCCAAGAATACACTGATCAAAAAGGCCCTGGAATCACTGAACAACGAAAGCTATACCGGCGTGTTCGAATCACTGAACAACGTAACGGCATTGCTGTTCTCTGAAAATCCAAAAGAACCAGCCCTGATCATTTCCTCTTTCCGCACCGACAGCAAAGGCGAGAAGCCCGAACTGAAAGCAGCGTTCATCAACGGTGATATTTACACCGGTGACAACAACCTGGAAACGCTGACAAAGATCAAAACGAAGAACGAATTGATCGGCGAAGTGATTGGCTTGTTGCAATCGCCTGCGAAGCGTGTACTGGCTGCCCTGTTGCACCACCACGAGAAAGGCGCAGAAGGCGCTACTGCAGAAACAGCAGAAGCACCCGCAGCAGAAGGCGAAGCACCAGCGGCTGAGTAAGAGTTCGTCAGTTTACAGTTTACCATTTACAGGTTCACTCTTTATTGAACAGAACTGCAAACGGTAAGCTGGAAACGGTAAACTATAAACAACAAATTTTTTTAAACCATCCTCCGGAGTCATAAACAATGAAGGGGGAAAAAATTTAATCAAAATGGCAGACGTTAAAAATCTTGCAGAACAATTAGTAGGCCTTACTGTAAAAGAAGTACAGGAACTGGCCGATTTCCTGAAATCAGAATATGGCATTGAGCCTGCTGCTGCTGCGGTTATCGCAGGTCCTGCTGCTGGTGGTGCTGCTCCTGCTGCTGAAGAAAAAACATCTTTCGATGTAATTCTGAAAGCTGCCGGTGCTTCTAAACTGAACGTAGTTAAGATCGTGAAAGACCTGACTGGCCTGGGTCTGAAAGAAGCAAAAGACCTCGTTGACGGTGCTCCGAAGCCTGTTAAAGAAGGTGTTGATAAAGCTACCGCCGACGACATCGCTGCTAAGCTGAAAGAAGCTGGTGCTGATGTTGAAATCGCTTAATTTCACGTTAGAAGATAAGTAGAAACGCCCCGCATTGCGGGGCGTTTCTTTTGTTATGGAGTTTATCTATAACGACAGGTAGTGCCTGATCTTTTCAAAGATCACTTCATCGATCAGCACAATATTCTTAAGCTCTTCCAAACTTGTAAAAGCTCCATGCTGGTTCCGGTATTCCACAATGGCATTGGCCAGTTGCCAGCGGATATAAGGATGAATTTTCAGTTCGTCTTTTGTTGCCGTGTTTACATTGATCTTACGAATACGGCCCTCATCAACCTGCAGCCGCCCTTTAATCTTTTGAAACGTACTATCGGGCAATCCATAGGTTTCGCCAACCTGTTCTGCCGAATAAAACCCACCAAGCTTTTCCCGGAAGGAGAGAATGCGGGCTGATAGTTTGGAGCCGATACCGGGCAAAGAGATAAGTGCTGCCGTATCGGCTTCATTGATATTGATAAGGACAGGTTTCCTTTTCTCTCTTACAAACGCCGGCCTGTTTTCAATAGACGGGTAGCCTGTTCTTTGAACCGACGTTATCTGTATATAATCTTTTACCTTTTCGTAAAACCCTTCTGGCATGCCCCAGATCTTCTGCAGGTCTTCGGGTTTGTAAAATTTTCCGCCCTTGCTTACGTATTTCACAATCGTTTTGCTCGTCCGCTCATTCAGTCCCAGTCGCTGCCAGTCATCTGCACTGATGGTATTGGGATCAAAAGCGAAAAGCTCACCCCCGGTAAAACTGTTCTGTGAGGAATGTTCATACTGGTAGGCGGTCCCGGTTTCGTCGCGCCGATAAGCCGGCTTTGCTGCTTGCCTTGCCTGTAGGGTGTCGATGGCCAGTATAAGCGCCGTGTCCTGTTCCAAGGCCAACGGTTGGGGAGTGGGAGCCAGCAGGCGGGGAAGAAAAAGGCTGCCGCCGATTACAACAAGGATCAGCAAGGCGCCGATCCTGTCTTTTTTGGTAAAGACCAGGTAGTCCTTCAGCAGTTGTTTTGGAAACATGCTAAAAAGTTACTATCTATTAAGAAAATACAAAAATATTTGTGGCGTAATCTTTGTTGCCGACAAAAACTTGCTCATATACGGGAAATCCTTAGCTTTGCAATCCTTTAGTTTTGGCCAAAAACAATCTTGACGTCGCAAATTCTGAATTAAATTTCTCATTTCCAAGCGTTTATTTCAAAAAGAAATAGGGGCCTGGGGAGATTTTGTTGCGTCTGGACACTTAAAAAACCGGTTTGTAATATATGTCTACAACAACGACGAATCAAAGGATCAATTTCGGAAAAATTGGAAACCTTGCCGAAACACCTGATCTTCTCGCGGTTCAAATTCAATCCTTCCGGGAGTTCTTCCAGCTCGAAACCACTCCCGACAAACGAAACGTTGAAGGTTTGTTCCGTGTGTTCAAGGAAAATTTCCCGATCACCGACACCCGCAACATTTTCGTTCTCGAGTTCCTGGATTACTTCATCGACCCGCCCCGCTACACCATCGAAGAGTGTATGGAGCGTGGCCTCACCTACGCTGTTCCCCTGAAAGCCAAGCTTCGCCTGAGCTGTAACGACGAAGAGCACATTGACTTCCAAACGATCGTTCAGGACGTATTCCTTGGAAACATCCCGTATATGACCCCCCGCGGTACCTTCGTTATCAACGGTGCCGAACGTGTGGTGGTTTCCCAGTTACACCGTTCCCCGGGTGTATTCTTTGGCCAGTCTATTCACCCCAACGGAACCAAGATCTACTCGGCTCGTGTGATCCCGTTCAAAGGGGCCTGGATGGAATTTGCAACCGACATCAACAACGTGATGTATGCGTACATCGACCGGAAGAAAAAGTTCCCGGTAACCACCCTTCTCCGTTCTATCGGTTACGAAACCGATAAGGACATCCTGGAATTGTTTGGCATGGCCGACGAAGTTCCCGGAACCAAAAAAGAGCTCGAGAAATACGTTGGTCGCCGCCTGGCTGCCCGTGTGCTCCGTAGCTGGGTTGAAGATTTCGTAGATGAGGACACCGGCGAGGTGGTTTCCATCGAGCGGAACGAAGTGGTACTGGAGCGTGATTCTGTATTGGACGAAGAAGCCATCGAAACAATTTCTGACATGGACATCAAATCGGTGTTTATCCAGAAAGAAGATGTGGGTGGTGACTACGCCATTATCTACAATACGCTAAACAAGGATACCTCTAACTCTGAACTGGAAGCGGTTCAGGTGATCTACCGCCAGTTGCGTGGTGCCGATGCACCGGACAACGAAACGGCAAGGGGTATCATTGATAAACTGTTCTTCTCCGACAAGCGTTATGACCTCGGCGAAGTTGGTCGTTACAAGATCAACCGCAAGCTGGGTCTGAATGCTGAGAAAGAGCAAAAAACATTGACCAAGGAAGATATCATCCTCATCATCAAATACCTGGTTCGTTTGACCAATGGTAAAGCGGAGATCGATGATATCGATCACCTGTCTAACCGTCGTGTTCGTACGGTAGGCGAGCAGTTGTATGCACAGTTTGGCGTGGGCCTGGCCCGTATGGCCCGTACCATCCGCGAAAGGATGAACGTTCGTGACAACGAGGTGTTTACCCCAGTTGATTTGATCAATGCAAGAACGCTTTCTTCCGTGATCAACTCCTTCTTTGGTACATCCCAGTTGTCGCAGTTCCTCGACCAGACAAACCCGCTTTCCGAGATCACGCATAAGCGTCGTATCTCAGCGCTCGGGCCCGGTGGTTTGAGCCGCGAAAGAGCTGGCTTTGAGGTACGTGACGTACACTACTCGCACTACGGTCGCCTGTGTACCATTGAAACGCCGGAAGGACCAAACATTGGTCTGATCTCTACGCTTTGCGTACACGCCGCTATCAACGAAATGGGCTTTATTGAAACACCTTACCGCAAAGTAAAAGACGGTAAAGTGGACATGAAGCAACTGACCTTCCTGAGTGCGGAAGAAGAAGACCTGGCGAAAATTGCCCAGGCCAACACGCCGCTGGATGAAAAAGGAAATTTCGTTGAAGATAAAATTGTAAGCCGCGAAACAGGCGACTTCCCGATATTGAACAAAGAAGAAGTGGAGTTCATGGACGTAGCCCCCAACCAGATCGTTGGTCTGTCGGCTTCCCTGATTCCCTTCCTGGAGCATGACGATGCCAACCGTGCCCTGATGGGTTCGAACATGCAACGCCAGGCGGTTCCGCTGCTGCGGCCCGATGTACCTGTAGTAGGTACCGGCCTGGAAGGCAAAGCGGCCCGTGATGCCCGTATCCAAATCCATGCTGACGGTGATGGCGTGGTTGAATTTGTGGATGCCAACGAAATTCATGTTCGTTACAACCGCAACGACGAGCAGCGTTTGGTGTCGTTTGAAGATGACCTGGTGATCTATCGCCTGACCAAATTCATCAAAACCAACCAGGAAACTTCCATCAACCTGAAGCCTGCCGTGAAGAAAGGCCAGCGTGTAAAAGATGGCGATTTCCTGACCGAAGGTTATGCAACCAAAGACGGCGAGCTGGCACTTGGTAAAAACCTGAAAGTGGCCTTCATGCCATGGAAAGGTTACAATTTCGAAGATGCCATCGTGATCTCAGAAAGAGTGGTAAAAGAAGATATGTTTACTTCCGTTCACATTTCCGAATACGAACTGGAAGTACGCGATACAAAATTGGGTGAAGAAGAGTTGACGCCGGATATCCCGAACGTTTCGGAAGAAGCAACCAGGGACCTGGACGAAAACGGTATCATCCGCATTGGTGCACAAATCAAAGAAGGCGACATCCTGATCGGTAAGATCACACCAAAAGGTGAGTCTGACCCGACACCGGAAGAAAAACTTCTCCGTGCCATCTTCGGCGACAAAGCCGGTGATGCCAAAGACGCTTCGCTGAAAGCACCCAACGGTGTGGAAGGTGTGGTGATCAACAAAAAGCTGTTCCAGCGTGCCAAGAAAGACAAGAATGCCAAGGTTCGTGAAAAGGCCGCATTGGAAAAGCAGGAGCGTGACCACGAGAAGAAAGTAAGCGAGTTGATGGAAGTACTCCTCGACAAGTTGCAAACCTTGTTGAAAGAAAGAGCTTCTGCCGGTGTTAGCAACAACTTTGGTGAAATGCTGATTGGCAAAGGCGCTAAGTTCACGCAAAAGAATCTTTCGCAGATCGACTACATGAACGTGAACCCCCTGGGTTGGACCGGTGATGCAAAAGTGGACGAGCAGATCAACGTATTGCTCCACAACTACAGCATCAAGTACAACGAAGAACTGGGACGTTACAAGCGGGAGAAATTCAACATTTCTATTGGTGATGAATTACCTGCCGGTGTGTTGAAACTGGCGAAAGTTTACCTCGCTGTTAAGCGTAAGCTGAAAGTGGGTGATAAAATGGCCGGTCGTCACGGTAACAAAGGTATCGTTGCCAAGATCGTTCGTGCTGAAGACATGCCGTTCCTCGAAGACGGAACGCCTGTTGATATCGTGCTGAACCCGCTGGGTGTACCTTCCCGTATGAACCTCGGGCAGATCTATGAAACCGTTCTGGGTTGGGCTGGTGTTGAACTCGGACGCAAGTTTGCCACGCCGATCTTTGATGGTGCCAGCACAGAGGACATTGCCCGGTTCTGCGAAGAAGCAGGCATCCCGATGTATGGTCACACGTACCTGTATGATGGTGAAACCGGTGACCGCTTTGACCAGAAAGCAACCGTCGGTGTTATCTACATCATCAAGCTGCACCACATGGTAGACGATAAGATGCATGCCCGTTCGATCGGACCATACAGCTTGATCACACAGCAGCCGCTGGGTGGTAAAGCGCAGTTCGGTGGTCAGCGTTTTGGTGAGATGGAAGTGTGGGCTCTGGAAGCATACGGTGCCTCCAACATCCTGCAGGAGCTTCTTACCATCAAGTCGGATGACATCATCGGCCGTGCAAAAACATACGAAGCAATTGTGAAAGGTGAGAACATTCCTCGTGCCGGTATTCCTGAATCCTTCAACGTATTGGTTCATGAATTGAGAGGCTTAGGATTGGATCTTAAGTTCGACGAGTAGGCCCCCTGTCCCCCGGTGGGGAACTTAGGCCCGAAAGTTTTTACACCTTTCAAACAGTTCTTTAAAATAAAGTTGATGATAATGTGATCAGCAGCGGTAACATTCTGTTGCTGCTGTTGCGTCGCACTCTTCAACTTCCAGAACATGCTTGAGCAAATGAAAAACTTGCATAAGCGTGGGCTGTGCGGCTGATGGCCTTCCCACCGGGAAGGTCGGGATGGGCCGCTCATCAAATCTTCAAAACAGAAATAAGTAAAAATGGCTTTTAATAAAAGAGACAATCGTCCAAGACCAACGTTCTCCAAGATTACGATTGGTTTGGCTTCACCGGACAGCATCCTGGAGAAAAGTTTCGGTGAGATCCTTAAGCCTGAAACCATCAACTACCGTACGTACAAGCCTGAGCGTGATGGCTTGTTCTGCGAGCGGATTTTTGGTCCTGTAAAAGATTACGAATGTGCCTGCGGTAAGTACAAGCGCATTCGTTACAAAGGCATTGTTTGCGACCGTTGCGGTGTAGAAGTAACCGAGAAGAAAGTTCGTCGCGAACGCATGGGACATATCAAGCTGGTTGTACCCGTTGTACACATTTGGTATTTCAAATCCCTGCCCAACAAAATTGGTTACCTGCTTGGCATGAGCTCTAAGAAATTAGAGTCGATCGTGTATTATGAGCGTTTCGTGGTGATTCAGCCAGGCCTGCGTGCCGACAAAGGCCAGAACTACGGCGACTTGCTGACAGAAGAAGAATACCTGGACATCCTGGACGCCATGCCAAAGGAAAACCAGTACCTGCCTGATGATGATCCGAACAAGTTCATCGCCAAGATGGGTGCCGAAGCCGTGCATGACCTGCTGGCCCGCATTGACCTGGATACCCTGTCATTCGACCTGCGCAATGCTGCTGCTACGGAAACTTCACAACAACGTAAGGCAGACGCTTTAAAGCGTTTGTCAGTTGTTGAAAGCTTCCGAGATGCACAAACAAGAATCTCTAACCGTCCCGAGTGGATGGTAATGCAATACATTCCTGTGATCCCGCCGGAACTGCGTCCGCTGGTTCCGCTGGATGGTGGCCGTTTTGCGTCTTCTGACCTGAACGACCTTTACCGCCGGGTGATCATCCGTAACAACCGCCTGAAGCGTTTGTTGGAGATCAAAGCCCCTGAAGTGATCCTGCGTAACGAAAAGCGTATGCTGCAGGAAGCTGTTGATTCCCTGTTCGACAACAGCCGGAAATCAAACGCGGTGAAAGCAGAAGGTGGTCGTGCCCTGAAATCACTTTCTGATGTACTGAAAGGAAAGCAAGGCCGTTTCCGTCAGAACCTCCTTGGTAAGCGTGTTGACTACTCTGGTCGTTCGGTTATCGTGGTAGGTCCTGAGCTGAAACTTTACGAGTGTGGCTTACCGAAAGACATGGCTGCGGAACTGTTCAAGCCATTTATCATTCGCAAGCTCATTGAAAGAGGTATCGTGAAAACAGTAAAGTCTGCCCGTAAACTGGTAGATAAAAAAGAAGCTGTTGTTTGGGATATCCTTGAAAATATTCTGAAAGGCCACCCGGTAATGCTAAACCGTGCCCCAACACTGCACCGTTTGTCTATCCAGGCCTTCCAGCCGAAACTGGTAGAAGGAAAAGCCATTCAACTGCACCCGCTTGTAACGTCAGCTTTCAACGCCGACTTTGACGGTGACCAAATGGCTGTTCACGTGCCCCTGAGCAGTGCGGCAATTTTGGAAGCGCAGTTGCTGATGCTGGCTTCTCACAACATCCTGAACCCGCAAAATGGTACGCCTATCACCCTTCCTTCACAGGACATGGTACTGGGTCTGTATTATATTTCGAAAGGTCGGAAGTCGACGGAAGAACTGAAAGTGCGTGGTGAAGGCAAAGCATTCTACAGCACGGAAGAAGTGATCATCGCTTACAACGAAAACCGTATCGACCTGCATGCGCACATCAAGGTAAAAACCAATGTTCGCAACGACGACGGTACGCTTACCAACAAACTGTTGGATACAACTGTAGGCCGGGTCATCTTCAACCAGTTTGTTCCCAAAGAAGTTGGTTTTGTAAATGCGCTGCTCACAAAGAAAAACCTGCGTGAGATCATCGGTGACATTATCTCCATCACCAACATTCCAAAAACGGCCAAGTTCCTCGATGACATCAAGCAGCTTGGTTTCCGGATGGCCTTCAAAGGTGGTCTGTCCTTCTCTATCAATGACCTGATCATCCCTGAGATCAAGCAGGAACTGGTGGATAACGCCAAAGGCGAAGTGGATGAAGTGTGGGAGAACTACAACATGGGTCTGATCACCAACAACGAACGTTATAACCAAATCGTAGATATCTGGTCACGTGTGGATACCCGTATCACGGAGACGCTTATTCGTGATCTGGCCACCGACAAGCAGGGATTCAACTCTGTGTTTATGATGTTGGATTCCGGTGCCCGTGGTTCCAAGCAGCAGATCAAGCAGCTTGCCGGTATCAGGGGTCTGATGGCCAAGCCGCGTAAGTCCGGCTCTACGGGTTCAGAGATCATCGAAAACCCGATCCTTTCCAACTTCAAAGGCGGATTGAACGTATTGGATTACTTTATCTCTACCCACGGTGCCCGGAAAGGTCTGGCGGATACGGCCCTGAAAACGGCCGATGCCGGTTACCTGACCCGTCGTTTGGTTGACGTTGCACAAGACGTCGTTATTACGGAAGAAGATTGCGGAACCCTGCGTGGTATCGCTACTTCTGCCCTGAAAGATAACGAAGACATCATCGAGCCGCTGGCCGACCGTATCGAAGGCCGTACATCGCTGCACAATGTGTACGACCCGATCTCTGAAGAAGTGATCGTGTCTGCCGGTGATGCCATTACCGAAGCCATTGCCAAGCGCATTGAAGATGCCGGCATTGAAACCGTTGAGATCCGTTCTGTACTGACTTGCGAAAGCAAACGTGGTACCTGCGTGAAGTGTTACGGTAGAAACCTGGCAACTGGTATCCTGGCACAAAAAGGTGATGCCGTTGGTATCATCGCTGCACAGTCGATCGGTGAACCCGGTACGCAGTTAACCCTCCGTACCTTCCACGTGGGTGGTGTGGCCGGTTCTGCTGCAGTAGAATCAACACTCACTGCCAAGTTCGACGGAACCCTGCAATTTGATGGTCTGCGTACGGTAACCACTACCAACAACGAAGGCGACAAAGTACAGGTGGTCATCGGCCGTACCGGTGAGATCCGTAATATGGATGTGAAGAATGATCGTTTGCTTAACGTGAACAATATTCCTTACGGTGCTACCCTCCAGGTAAAAGACGGGCAGCAAGTGAAGAAAGGAGACGTGATCTGTACATGGGATCCGTTCAACAACGTTATCATGGCCGAAATCGATGGTACGTTGAAGTTTGAGAACGTGATTGAAGGTGTTACTTACCGCGAAGAAGCGGATGAGCAAACCGGTCACCGTGAGAAAGTGGTTATTGAAACCCGTGACAAGACAAAGATCCCGTCCATTATTGTGGAAGGCAAAGAACGCAAGTCTTATAACATGCCTACCGGTAGCCACATCGTAATTGATGAAGACGACCAGGTGAAGGCCGGCCAGGTACTGGTGAAGATTCCTCGTGTGTTGGGTAAGCTCCGTGATATCACCGGTGGTCTGCCCCGTGTAACAGAACTGTTCGAAGCCCGTAACCCGTCAAACCCTGCTATCGTTTCTGAGATCGACGGTGTGGTAACCATGGGCGCTGTAAAGCGTGGTAACCGCGAGATCATTGTAGAAGCAAAAGATGGTGTAACCCGCAAATACCTGGTGCCGCTGACTCGCCAGATCCTGGCGCAGGACGGTGACTTTATCAAAGCTGGTTCGGCCCTTTCCGATGGCCAGATCGCTCCCGGCGATATCCTGCAGATCCAGGGCCCGTTTGCTGTACAGCAGTACGTTGTGAACGAGATCCAGGAGGTGTATCGCTTGCAGGGTGTAAAGATCAACGACAAGCACATTGAAGTGATCGTACGCCAGATGATGCGCAAGGTTTCTATCGTTGATCCGGGTGATACCAAGTTCCTCGAAGAAGACCTTACCGATAAATTTGAGTTCATTGACGAAAACGACCACATCTTCGACAAGAAGGTGGTAACAGAGCCTGGCGAAAGCACACGCATGCGTGCCGGCCAGATCGTTACACTGCGTGAGTTGCGTGAAGAAAACTCGATCCTGCGTCGTAACGACAAGCAACTGGTAGAGTACCGCGATGCGAAGCCCGCAACGTCTCAACCGACCTTGCTGGGTATCACCAAAGCATCGCTGGGTGTACAAAGCTGGATCTCGGCCGCATCGTTCCAGGAAACAACCAAAGTATTGTCTTCTGCCGCCATCCAGGGTAAGACCGACGATATGCTGGGTCTGAAAGAGAACGTGATCACCGGTCACCTGATCCCGGCTGGTACAGGTCTTCGCGACTTCGAAAACATGATCGTTGGTAGCAAGGAAGAATATGAATTGCTGCAAACAGCCCGCGAGGCCATGACTTTCGATGATGAAGAATAATTCAGTTAGCAATTCGCGATAAGCAATTGAAGGAGCAAGATTTTTCTTGCTCCTTTTTTCATTACATTGCTTTCGGAAAACGGTATAAAATCGTTTGCTATCTCACGTTTCCCGTATGATGATTTAACACTTCAAAATGCGGCGTTAACCCTATTTTCGTCTGATAAAGTTTCCTTTCATGAAGAATGTCTCTCTTATTTTGAATGTAATTCTTTTGGTAGCTGTTGCCGTTTTGTTTTACCTGCATTTTGCCGGAAAGAATACAACAACATCGCAACCAAAGATTGCTTCTTCAACCAACCAGGCTGCAACGGCTGGTAAGGGAGATTTTAAGATCGCTTATTTTGAAATGGATTCTGTCAACAACAATTTTGTGTTGATAAAGGATGTAAAGTCGGAGTTGAGCAAGGAAGAAGAAAAGATCAATTCGGAACTGACCCGTCTGCAAAAATCTTACAACGACCGCATCACGCACTACCAGGGACAAGCCAACAACATGTCGCAGGTAGAATCGGAAAATGCAAACCGCGACATTCTTCAACTGCAGGATAAGATCCGCACCACAAAGCAAACCATGGAGTCCCGCTACCAGGACCTGTACATGCGTAAAATGCAGGATGTAAAACTGAAGGTGGAAGATTACCTGAAAGAATACAACAGCAACAAAGGGTATTCTTACATCCTGGCCTACGAGCCCGGGTTTATCTTTTACCGCGACAGTGCCCTGAACATCACCTCTGACCTCATAAACGGCCTGAACGCGAAATACAAAAAGAAATAAGGTACGTCAAACGGCAAACGTGAGACGAGAAACAGGAGAAGCCAAATCGGTTTCTCCTGTTTTGTTTTAGACAGGGAAGGACGAACAGAGGGGCTACTTGTCACGCCTATTCATTGTTCACAAATTCATTTTCGCGATTAAAGTTTCGCGTTTCTCGTTTCACGTTCGAATACCTATCTTCCCCAAAAAAAATCCTGCATGCAACCGGATGTACTAACGCCGAAAGAAGCCCTTACAGAAGATAAAAGTTTCAAGCGTTCCCTTGGCTTAACAGATGCTACCATGATCGTAGCCGGGTCGATGATCGGTTCGGGAATCTTTATCGTCAGTGCCGATATGCTGAAAGACCTCGGCTCAGCCGGTTGGCTGATCGCTGCCTGGCTTATCACTGGTTTTATGACGCTTACGGCAGCCCTTAGCTATGGCGAACTGAGTGCCATGTTTCCCAAAGCTGGCGGCCAGTATGTTTACCTGCGGGAGGCGTACAACCCTTTCATCGGCTTTTTATATGGCTGGAGTTTTTTCGCCGTTATTCAAACGGGAACCATTGCAGCGGTAGGGGTTGCGTTTGGGAAATTTTTAGGCTACCTCGTTCCGTCCTTGGGCGATGGCAACATTTTGTTTGGTGCTGCGGATGGTTTTAAGATAACCGCTGCCCAGGTGGTGGGCATCGTGCTGATCGTGTTTCTAACGTACATCAATACCCGCGGTATCAAAAGCGGTAAGCTCATTCAAACCACGTTTACTTCGGCCAAGTTGCTTGCCTTGTTTGGGTTGATAATCTTTGGATTCCTGGCTGCAAAATCTGCCGTATGGGACCAAAACTGGCAAAACGCATGGGAGATAAAACAACACGCTTCCCGCATACAGGGGGCAACTGGCAACGACTGGACACCTTTGCTGGGCTTTGTGGCCCTGGGTGCCATCGCATCCGCCATGGTGGGAAGTATCTTTAGTTCAGACGCCTGGAACAACGTCACCTTTATTGCAGGTGAGGTCAAAAATCCGCAGCGCAACATCGGGTTGAGTCTATTCCTGGGTACGCTGATTGTAACCGTTATTTATGTTGCCACGAACCTCATGTATCTGTCCGTTCTTCCCCTGAATGAACTGGCTTTTGCTACTGATAACCGGATTGCGCTTTCTGTTGCCAATGAAATTTTTGGCGCTGCCGGCACTACCATCCTGGCCTTGCTGATCATGGTCTCCACGTTTGGCTGCAACAATGGTTTGATCCTGGCCGGCGCAAGGGTTTATTATACCATGGCAAGAGACAAATTGTTTTTCAAGCAAACAGGAACGCTCAACAAAAACGCGGTGCCGGAATATGCGTTGTGGATTCAATGCGCCATGGCTTGTGCGCTTTGCCTCAGCGGCCAGTATGGTAACCTGCTCGACATGGTTTCGTTTGTGGTGGTGCTTTTTTATGTGCTCACCATTGCGGGCATTTTTATCCTGCGCAAAAAACGACCCGATGCCGAAAGGCCGTACAAAGCCTTTGGCTACCCGGTGCTTCCCGCCATTTATATTTTTATGGGCGTTGCGTTTTGCACGTTGCTGATCATGTACCAGGGCCGCTATCCCTATTATGGCCTGGGCATTGTGCTACTAGGAATTCCGATTTATTTCGTTGCTTTGGCCCGCAAAAAAGCATAAGGTTTGGCTATGGAAAACTTTGGGCAACTGTTTCGTGATTTTGAGAAGATGAAAGTAGGCGTGGTCGGTGACGTGATGCTGGACACGTACATCTGGGGTGAAGTGGAACGGATCTCTCCCGAAGCACCTGTGCCCATTGTTTCGCTGCACCACCGCGAACAACGCCTGGGTGGTGCCGGCAACGTGGCCCTCAACCTGCGATCGATGGGCGCACAGGCCTTTGTAATTTCTGTTACCGGTGCCGACGAAGATGCTGCCTGCCTGTTGCAGCTTTATGCCGAAAAAGGTATTGATACCACGTATTGCTTTGGCAGCGAAAGCCGCGTGACTACCAACAAAACTCGGATCATCAGTCGCAACCAGCACATGCTGCGGTTGGACGCCGAGATAACAGCCGACCTGGCAGGAGCCGATGAGCAAAAACTGCTGCTGCAATTCCAGGCTTTTTTAACTGAGAAAAAGCCTGATGTGGTGATCCTGGAAGATTACAACAAAGGTGTGCTTACGGAAGCTGTGATAACCGGTGTGATAGACTTGTGTAAACGTGCCGGTGTACTAACAGCAGTTGACCCCAAACGGAAAAACTTTTTTGCGTACAAAGGGGTGGATATTTTCAAGCCGAATTTGAAAGAAGTTCGCGAAGCACTGAACCTGCTTTCCGTGGATGTGCAGATCGGTGGCCTGACGGAAATTCACCGGCAATTACAAGGGCATTTGCAACACGAGATTTCGTTTATTACGTTGTCCGAAAAAGGCGTGTTTTACGAGCAAGGCGAAAACGCTGCGATCATTCCATCACACATCCGCAACATTGCCGATGTTTCCGGTGCCGGTGATACCGTGATTGCTGTAGCCGCATTGGTGTATGCAGCAAGAAAGAATGTACACCTGATGGCCGAACTGGCCAACATTGCCGGCGGGCTTGTTTGCGAAGAAGTGGGCACGGCTGCCATCAATCCCTCCAAGCTTTTTCACGAATGTGAGTTGTTGCTTACGTGATTTATTCAATCTTAATTCTTTCATCAGTCAATTCAGTTTTCCTCTATTCTTTAGAATAAAAACCTGCTGAGAAGGTGAGGTCACTTTGTTAGGTGATGTGACGTGTCTTGTCTTGTAAGTGGTGAAACTACCTTCAATATCACAACGTTTTTTGTTGTTTGCCTTTCAATAGTGTTTTTCGATTTACTCAATCAATCTTTAAAAGTCGATTGTAGTAACGAGTCCTTTATCGTTTGAAGAGGTGTTTTATCATTAGGTCCCTTCAACGTTATCATTCATTCTTTCCAGTTGCCCCGCCGCTTTAGCGCGGGGACTTAGTTCATGAAATGACTTTTTTGTATGGGCTTTAGCCGAGCCGGTTCGGCTAAAGCCGATACATTTAAAATTCAGAACACAGTTTGATCCCCGCGCTGAAGCGGTGGGGCAACTTGCGCAATAAAAGAAATTATTTACCTGTAGACATTAGCTTGAGCAACCTTGGTAAAGCATTAAAAATTTTTGAACGGATCATACCAACTCAACAGCCATTCGCTACCTATGCCTTGGAAATTTTGTAACAATAAAACTGAACGTAGGAAGTATCCTTCCTACCCAAATTGAATATGCCTATTCATTAACTGAAAGTTTTCCTGTGAGAAGAAGAGTACTTGAAATATGAGGCACGCAACGTTTCCTTATTCAATATTAATCAAACAAACTCCTTAACAGTTTTTTGTCACTCCCTGCTTAAACGATTGGATAAACCAGTTGTCTATCCTTCGTCCTCTCCTTTGAAAACAAGACCTACCGTTTTGACAATTCGTCCATATTGAATACAACGAGGCCCTTCGATTAAGAAGGGCCTCACTTATTTTGTACGTGAAAAGTTAAACGGAACAAGTCAAACGGTAGTCACTATTCATCAAATCTCTTTCACTTTTCCCATCTCACGTCTAATGAATTTTTTTGTCTCACGTTTCTCGTCTCTCGTCTCACGTTACTTGATTACGCTTGCCATGGTTTTGCCGATATCAGCAGGGCTATGTGCCACGTGAATACCACATTCTTCCATGATTTTCATTTTGGCTTCGGCTGTGTCTTCGGCACCGCCAACAATGGCTCCGGCATGTCCCATACGGCGACCGGGAGGTGCTGTTTGACCGGCAATAAAACCAACAACAGGTTTTTGGTTGCCGTTGTCGCGGATCCAGCGGGCCGCTTCTGCTTCCATGCCGCCGCCAATTTCACCGATCATCACAATGGCGTCGGTCTCAGGGTCATTCATAAACAACTCCACGGCTTCTTTTGTTGTGGTGCCAATGATCGGGTCGCCACCAATACCAACGGCAGTTGAAATGCCCAGGCCAGCTTTGGCAACCTGGTCAGCCGCTTCATACGTAAGCGTACCGGATTTTGATACAATACCTATGCGCCCTTTCTTAAATACGAACCCTGGCATAATGCCCACTTTGCATTCATCGGCTGTGATCACACCCGGGCAATTTGGACCAATGAGCCTTGTGCCTTTCCCCTGCAGGGCCGCTTTCACTTTCACCATATCCTGCACAGGAATGCCTTCTGTAATACAAACCACCAGGGCTACACCAGCATCCGCCGCTTCCAGTATGGCATCGGCTGCAAAAGCCGGTGGAACAAATATGATCGATACATTGGCGCCGGTTTCATTTACACATTCCGCCACGGTGTTAAATACTTTCCTGTCGAGGTGCGTAGTGCCGCCCTTGCCGGGAGTAACACCGCCCACCACGGCTGTTCCGTACTCGATCATTTGCGAGGCATGGAAGGTGCCTTCTGTGCCGGTAAAACCCTGCACCAGGACTTTTGAATCTTTGTTTACAAGAATGCTCATAATCCGATTTAAGTTGCGCAAAAGTAAAGAGAAAGGAGAGAAGTTTGCCGTTTGGGGTTTGGAGTTTGGAGTTATTATTTCATTCAACCAACTCCTCCTGCCTGTTGCTGTTTAATAACGAAAGGAATTGCGCAGCACAACAACGCCAAACTCCAAACGCTAAACCCCAAACCCTAAAACCGTTCTTTCCTTAACTTTACCACGCTTAAATACACACGTCTCAACATAAAAATTTTCAATGTAATGGGAATTATCAAAGACAGGTTCAAGGAAAAAGGCGATACGCTTGCTGCCGAAATTAAAGATCTTCTAAAAGAACACGGTTCAAAAAAAATTGGTGAAGTACAGTTGTCGCAGATCTACCAGGGCATGCGTGGCATGACCGGGCTGGTATCAGAAACATCATTGCTGGATGCCCAGGAAGGCATTCGTTTTCGCGGGTATTCGATCCCCGAGTTAAGAGAAAAACTGCCAAAGGCCGAAGGTGGTTCCGAACCCCTGCCCGAAGGCCTGTTTTACCTGATGCTGATTGGCGAATTGCCCAATGATGCCGACGTACAACACGTGACCGATGTATGGCAGCGCCGCAGCCATGTTCCCAACCATGTTTTTGCTACCATTGAAGCACTGCCCGTTTCGGCGCACCCCATGACGCAGTTTGTAACAGCCGTGATGGCCCTGCAGACCGAAAGCCAGTTTGCCAAGCGTTATGCCGCCGGCATGAACAAAAAAGATTACTGGGATGCTGTGTTCGACGATTCAATGGACCTCATTGCCCGCCTGCCCCGCGTAGCGGCCTATATCTATCGCCGCAAGTACAAGCGTGGCGAGCACATTCAGCCTGATGGCCTGCTCGACTGGGCCGGCAACTTTGCCCACATGATGGGCTTCCAGGACGAAAGCTTTAAAGAACTGATGCGTTTGTACATGACCATTCACGCCGATCATGAAGGCGGGAATGTTTCGGCGCATACAACACACCTTGTTGGCTCTGCGCTGAGCGATCCTTACCTGAGTTATGCCGCAGGTATGAACGGTCTCGCCGGACCGCTGCACGGGCTTGCCAACCAGGAAGTGATCAAGTGGATCTTTGAAATGCGGGAAGAGTTGAAAACCGAATCGCCAACCAAAGAGCAGATTGCCGACTATGTACGGAAAACACTGGAAAGCGGCAAGGTAGTGCCGGGTTATGGCCATGCGGTGCTGCGTAAAACCGATCCGCGTTTTACAGCGCAAATGGAATTCGGGCAAAAGCACATGCCCAATGATCCGCTGGTGCAAACCGTATGGAATGTTTACGAAGCGGTACCACCGATCCTGCAGTCGCTGGGAAAAGTTAAAAACCCCTGGCCTAATGTGGATGCACACAGCGGCGCCCTGCTGGTGCATTACGGCATGGTAGAATATGAATTTTACACGGTGCTGTTTGCTGTAAGCCGTGCGCTGGGTGTGTTGGCCAGCCTTTGCTGGGACCGTGCCCTTGGCATGCCGCTCGAGCGGCCAAAATCCGTTACCACCGACCTGGTAAAAAAGTGGTTGAATGGTGAGGATGAAGTGTGGGGTGACTAATCGTCTGAACCAGGATTTAGGTGGGTTTTGTAGATGAATAGAAATCATTGATTCTCTTAACAAAGAAAAGTCGTTCAAAACTGAACGACTTTTTTTATTTCCTTTAAATCCCCCTTAATCTTACAAATCATGGTTCAGACAGGGTTAATTTTGCGCCATGCATTATGTGTCAGCAGAGAACCTGAGTAAGTCCTATGGCGTCAAGCCGCTATTTCAAAACATTTCCTTTCATATTTCCGAAGGCGATAAAATTGCCCTTGTGGCCCGCAACGGTTCGGGTAAATCAACGCTCTTAAAAATCATCGCCGGCCAGGAGCCCGCCGAAACCGGCAAGATTTGGATACACAAAGATGTGGATCTGGCCTTTTTTGAACAGGAACCCAAACTGGATGAGAATGCTACCACGCTGGATAATATTTTTCATATAGCGCACCCTGTGTTAGCAGCCATAAAAGAATACGAGGAACTGGTAGATGAGCAGGAAGACACGCCGGAATACCACCAGAAGTTCAGCGATGCCATGATAAAGATGGACGACCTCGGCGCCTGGGATTTTGAAGCCAAAGTGCAGCAAATTTTAAGCAAGCTGAAAGTGCAGAACCTGCATCAAACGGTTTCCACGCTTAGTGGCGGCCAGCGAAAACGCATCGCCCTGGCCCGAACCCTGATCGACATTGGCTTTGAACACAAGCACGTGCTGCTGATTATGGATGAACCCACCAACCACCTCGATGTAGAGATGGTGGAATGGCTGGAGCACTACCTGAACAAAGAAAACGTAACACTTATCCTGGTTACCCACGACCGTTATTTTTTAGACAATGTCTGTAGCGAGATCTGGGAGATGGATGAGAACTTGTATGTACACAAAGGCGACTATCAAAACTTCCTGGAGAAAAAAGCGGCCCGTGAAGAATCGGAAGCTGCCAGCATCAGCAAGGCAAGAAACTTATACCGAAAGGAACTGGAATGGATGCGCAAGCAGCCCAAAGCCCGTACCACCAAATCAAAAAGCCGCCAGGATGCCTTTTACGAAGTAGAAAAAAAAGCCAAGCAGCAGTTGGTGGACCAGCAAGTGCAGTTGCAAAGCAAAATGAGTCGTTTGGGTGGAAAGATCGTAGAGATGAAAAAAGTGTATAAAAGCTATGGCGACAAAACCATCCTGAAAGGCTTTGATTATGCGTTTAAAAAAGGTGAGCGGCTGGGTATAGTAGGAAAGAATGGCGCCGGCAAATCAACCTTCATCAATATCCTGCAGGAACTGGAACCCGCCGACAGTGGAAAGATCAATGTAGGGGATACAGTTGTATTTGGCAACTACTCACAAACAGGCCTGCAGGTAAAAGAAGACATGCGGGTGATCGAATATGTAAAAAACATCGCTGAGAATTTTCCGCTGGCAGATGGTTCGTCCATGAGTGCCTCGCAGTTCCTTGAACTCTTTTTGTTTCCGCCTGAACAGCAGTACACTTATATCAGCCGCTTAAGCGGTGGCGAAAAACGCCGGCTGCACTTGCTGACGATTCTTTTTCGCAACCCGAATTTTCTCATCCTCGATGAGCCGACAAATGACCTTGACCTGCCAACGCTTTCTGTGTTGGAGTCTTTCCTGCTCGACTTCCCGGGCTGCCTGCTGATCGTTAGCCACGACCGCTATTTTATGGACCGTCTTGTTGATCACCTTTTTGTTTTTGAAGGTAATGGGGTGATCCGTGATTTTCCCGGCAACTACACGCAATACCGCGAGTGGCAAAAAACCGGGGAAGCCATTCCGGAGGAGGTTAAGAAGGAAACTCCCGTGGTTAAACCGGTGGAAGAAAAGGCCGTTGTTACCGGCAAAAAGAAAATGAGCTTTAAAGAACAGCGTGAATTTGAAACGCTGGAAAAAGAGATTGCGGGGTTGGAAAAAGAACGGTCTGATTTAACAGCACAAATGTCGGATGCGGCCCTGCCCTTTAACAAACTGCAGGAGTTTTCTGAACGCATTACCGCCATCAACACGTCAATCGAAGAAAAAGAAATGCGCTGGCTGGAACTCAGCGAGAATTTCACCACGAATTAGAACACGAACTGCACGACTTGTTGAATAGAAACCTTCACTTGTTGAAAAGTAAAATGTTTATGCGATGAAAAATTAAGTTTTCCATTCGTGCAATCCGTGAAAAAATCCGTGTTTAAATTTTTCAGGATAAATACCTGACGCCATGCAAAAAAACATCACAATCAAAGTGCTGCCATCCGAAGCAGCCGATCCCGATAAACTCACCACTGTACTGGCGCAGGCCTGTACGGTTTCACCGTCAACAATTACCGGGTATAAGATACAGCGGCAATCCATTGATGCCCGTAGCCGCAAGCAGGTTTGGATACAGCTTACGGTGAACGTATTTATAAACGAGCCTTTCCAACAAACAGAGCCTGTTCTGCTTCAATTACAGGATGTACACGCCGCTAAAAACAACGTGATCGTGATTGGCGCCGGTCCTGCTGGTTTGTTTGCTGCCATGCGCCTGATTGAACTCGGCATCAAGCCCATTGTACTGGAGCGGGGCAAAGATGTTCGTGCCAGGCGAAGAGACCTAGCCGCCATCAACAAAGAAGGGGTGATGAATGACGAGAGCAATTATTGCTTCGGTGAAGGCGGCGCCGGGACTTACAGTGATGGAAAGCTTTACACCCGCAGCACCAAGCGGGGCGATGTGGCCCGGATCTTACATGCGCTGGTGCAGTTTGGCGCCGATGAAAAGATCACCTATGTGGCGCACCCGCACATTGGCACCAACAAACTGCCACACATTATTACCGCCATCCGCGAAAAGATCATTGCCTGCGGCGGCGAAGTGATTTTTGAAAAAAAGGTAACGGATCTTGTCTTAGACGGCGATACCGTGAAAGGTGTTGTTGTCAACGGTGATGAAAAACGGTTGGCCGATGCCGTTATTCTTGCAACGGGCCATTCGGCACGGGACATTTTCGAACTATTACATGCTAAAAAGATCGAGATATTCTTCAAGCCTTTTGCCTTGGGCGTGAGGGTAGAGCATCCACAGACTGTTATTGACACGATACAATATCATCTGGCACCTGGGCCCTCAACTGCAAAACCGGATAGGGGCGTGTCTGGTACACAGACTGCATTACGGGGCGAATACCTGCCGCCGGCTTCGTATAGTTTGGTAGAGCAGGTGGATGGTAAAGGCGTGTTTTCATTTTGTATGTGTCCGGGTGGCATCATTGCCCCGGCGGCAACAGCGCAGGGAGAGATTGTTGTCAATGGCTGGTCGCCATCCAAGCGCAATAACCCGTATGCCAACAGCGGCATCGTAGTAACAGTGGATGAGAGTAACATCCAGGCATTCAAACAATATGGCCCGCTGGCCGGTATGTATTTTCAGCAATCTATCGAGCAAAAAGCATTTGCTGCCGGCGGTGGCAGCCTGGTAGCGCCGGCACAACGACTGGTTGATTTTGCCAGCAACAAGCTGTCTTCTTCGCTTCCGGCGAACAGCTACCTGCCCGGTCTTCATTCCGCATCACTAAAAGATGTGTTGCCGCCGTTTGTGCACCAGGCCTTACAGGTAGCCTTTAAAGAATGGGGCAAACGCATGCGGGGTTATTTTACCAACGATGCCGTGGTGGTGGCCACTGAGTCGCGGACTTCTTCACCGGTTCGTATTCCCCGTGATGAATCCTTGCAGCATCCGCAGGTAAAAAATCTTTATCCCTGCGGCGAAGGTGCTGGTTATGCAGGTGGCATCGTAAGTGCTGCCATGGATGGCGAACGGGTGGCCGATGCGATTGCTATATCAATTGGCAAAAGGCAATAAGCAATTGGCAAATGTTAGTCATCAAAATAAAAAGCCTGCATAGTCTGTATACTGGCTTTTTATGTACGATGCCGTATCAACTCAGACTCATCACTCATCACTAACAAGCCGCGGTTGTGCGTCAGCCTCTACTCGCCGCCACGCGACATTTCTTTCTTTGATAGCAACTGTCCATTTTTCAACAGCTTGTTCTTGCGGTAAGCTTTTCGTTCTGCATCCAGTTTTTCTTTGGATGCTTCATTCCATTCCAGCTTGAGAAGTTTTTGCAGGTCAGGTTTGCCGGCATCTACCCAGGCAGTGTACCAAAAATCTGCAACGGCATCAGCAGCCTTCAGGGCTTGATGGTTGATGGTCGGCTCCAGCAGTTTTGCATAAGCAAGGGCAAACTCTCTTGTGTAATACCGCACGTCTTTTCCATTGCGCTTTTGCCAACGGTATTTTGTTGAATCGGTAAAAGCTTTCGTGGCTGCTTTTTCGTTTTCCAGTACACCGGGTACCAAGGCAAACGAGCCCCGCACGGCATCCCAAATCCGTTCTTCTTTGTTCTGGATATAGCGGGCCTTTTTGCGTCCTTTCAGGTCAAAACTCTCCAGCGTTAGTTCAGGTACCACGCTTTCCCAGAGGGAGTGCAATCCTTTCTGATCGGTCAGTTGCCCATCATAATTGATGGTGGTGTGCAGCGGCACATGGGCATCCTGGATATAGTGAGCAAGATCAGTGGCATAAAATAAAATGCTGTCGCTGTTTTGAGCCCGAAAGGCATTGGTCAGCCGCTCCTGCATCACTATTACCCAGTAAGGCACAAAGCCATATTTCACCAGGCTGTCTTCAGAGTATTTGACAACAGCAGCCTTCCAGTCGTGCGGCATCTGGTAGGCCGGTTCTTCACCAAATCCTTCGAGGTCAATAAAGTGTTTGGGGGCTTCGGTAGAGTCTTTGCTTCGTCGCTCATCCGGGCGAACCGAATGTTTTACCAATGCTTCCATGTTCTGGTAAAAAAACGGCTGCATTTCCTTCGGCAGCTGGTATACCGAGAGCTGCGTAAGCGTACGGTGCATCAAAAATCCCCAACTGCTAAAAGCGATCAAAACAAACAACATCAGGGCAGGAAAAAGCCGCTTCAAACCACGCTTCATGGCAAATTAATTTTTGCAAAGGTGCACAAATAGCGTTTGGTAGCGGGCATAAAAAAAGAGCGCCTAAGCACTCTTTTAAAATTTCTTATATGTGGTTAGCCGAAAATGCTGTTTAGCAATCCTGCCAACCGAACACCGCCTTTCAGCAAGCGATCATTAACTGTGGCAAGGTGCCTGAAATTGTAATCGTAGCTCAGGCGCTGATCTGGACGTGTGATCTCGCTGTAAAGGCCTTGCGCAATGTCGTACGACTCTATGATCCATTCGCTCAAGGGCTGTTTCTGCCAGGCTAGCCGCTGCTGCACGGTGCTGAAGTTGATGGCTTTTGTGTATTCAGTATAGCTTAATTGCTGGAAATTCACCAGCGATTCGTCCCACACGGCATGCAGGTTGGTAGGCGTATTGAACCAGTTTACCTTCACACGGTTCCCACCAAGATCTTTCCGGCGGCCTATGTGCATCGGTTGGTGTATGTCACCGATAAAATGAACCAGCAGGCGCAGGTACATGCGCTTTTTGTCAAGCGAAAGGTTTTTCTTTTTTAGTTCAGCTGCCAAGAAATTTACACGGGTGTACACATCAACAACCGTATCGGTTTTCAGGTAGGCAAGAATATCGTTGCGGGTGAGGCCTGAATCCAGGTTGATGTAGTGCCAGCTGTTCAGGTAATCATAGGTCGAATCGGACTTGATAAAATCGCCCCAGTTGGCCGACATGGCAAGCGTCTCGTTACCCAGTATTTTCCGGATCTCGGCCCTTGCTTTTGCGGTTAAATGCTTGTCGGCAATTTCACCAACAATGCGGTGGCCCAGCACACCCCAGGCAAGCGAAACAAAGGGCAGGGAAAAGAAAACGCAAAGGAGCAGGGTTCGTTGAAATGTTTTCATCATTTTGTTTGCTGTAAGTGGCCGGCAAAATTACGTGCGGTAGTCTAAACGATAGTTTAAGATTTTAAAGCAGGCGTTAATAAATGGAAGCGTTGGCAACGACAATAAGGCTGTTTGTCCAAAAAAAGAGCCCTGTATTGGCAGAATGCTGTAAACTTGAAAATCTTTACACCAAAGCCAAAACGCATCGCATGAATAATCTATTGGAAGCACGTCATCTTAAAAAGTACTTCGCTACGCAAAAGGCTGTCGACGACATTTCGTTTGGTGTGGCACCGGGCAGCATTTTCGGACTGCTGGGGCCCAACGGCGCCGGTAAAACAACGCTTATTCGCATGATCACAGGCATCTTTTATCCTGATGGCGGCGAGATCCTTTTCGACGGAAAGCCGTTCAATGCCATGAAGGATGTAGAGCGCATTGGCTACATGCCGGAAGAAAGAGGCTTGTACAAAAAAATGAAGATAGGCGAGCAGGCCATGTATCTGGCGCAACTGAAAGGATTGTCGCACAGCGAAGCCCTGCGCCTGAACAAGCAGTGGTTTGAAAAGCTGGAAATGGAAAGCTGGTGGAATAAAAAAGTAGAGGACCTGTCGAAAGGCATGGGACAGAAACTGCAGTTTGTAACCACCATCGTGCACAATCCAAAGCTTATCATACTTGACGAACCCTTTAGCGGCCTTGATCCCGTGAACAGCAATGTAATCAAAGATGAAATTTATAACCTGGCACGGAACGGTGCTACCATCATCTTCAGTACACACCGCATGGAGCAGGTAGAAGAGATCTGCGACCACATCATTCTTGTCAACAAAGGACAGAAGATTTTGGATGCAACGGTACGCGAAGCCCGCCAGCAATACAAGGCCGGCCTTTTCCGCATTGGATTTGATGGCGAACCCATGATGGGTGATCATCCTGCTTATTCCATTGTAAAGAAAGAAGCACAAAGTGTTGTTATCAAAATTGCAGAAGGCTTCAATTCCAACGCGGTCTTAGGAACCCTACTGCAACAGGGGGGAACCATCACGTCTTTTAACGAGATCCTGCCTTCGCTTAACGACATCTTTATTGAATTGGTAGAAGGCACACCAACCGCCCGCCAGTTTCAAAATGTAACCGCTTAAACCAATTGCATGAACAAGTCACTGTTAATTATACAACGCGAATACCTGACCCGTGTCAGGAAAAAAACCTTTATCATTTCCACCATTCTTTTCCCGCTGCTTTATCTCCTGCTGATTTTTGGTACAGGTTATATTGCCAAAAAATCTTCCAAGCAGCTGCGGGTGGCCCTCATCGATTCTTCGGGTATGTTTGATAAGCGCATCGTAGCGCAAAGCAACCTGCAGGACAGCGCCTCGTATCTTGAATATGTGACGGCTTCACCGGATAGTGTAAAGAATCATTTTACATCGATGGGCTTTGATGGCTACGTGGTGATCCCACCAACATCTCTTACGGAAGGATCGCAAAGGGTGGTGCTGCACACCAATAAGACCCATGGCATGCAGTCGATCTCCGGTGTGCAAAGCAAGCTCAATGGCATTTGGAACACCATCAAATACCAGCAGTTGGGCATCGACGAAACAACAAGAGGCACACTCGAAAAAAACCGAATTGTTGTGGATGCCGAAAACATGCAGGACCGTACGGCCAATGCCGGCGTGGCGAGTGGTGTTGGTTATATCAGCGCCTTTCTGATTTATTTTATTCTTCTCATTTACGGCTCCCAGGTAATGATGGGTGTGCTGGAAGAAAAGACAAACCGCATAGCCGAAGTGATGGTTTCCTCTGTACGGCCATTTCAATTGATGCTGGGTAAGATCATTGGCATCAGCCTGGTAGCGCTGACGCAGTTCCTGTTGTGGATTGTATTTGCCGTTGTTATTTACAACATCACCAAAGCGTCTGGTGGCAGCTCCTCTGCCGTTGCCGGGGTAATGGAAGGTGTGCAGGATATTTTCTCCAAGATCAACATCCCGCTTATCCTTTTCTGCTTTGGCTTTTATATGCTGGGTGGTTTCTTTTTTTACTCATCGTTGTACGCTGCCATTGGGAGTGCGGTGAACGAAGACATGCGGGAAGCGCAGTCGCTTTCCTTTCCTGTTACCTTGCTAGTGATCTTTTCTATTGCGATTATGACCGCGGCCATCGCCGATCCAACAGGTGACCTGGCGTTCTGGGGCAGCATTATCCCGTTCAGTTCACCCATCGTCATGATGGCAAGGATCCCGTTTGGCGTACCGGGCACGGTACCGGTTTGGCAACTGGTGCTTTCCATGGGACTCTTGGTGGCTGGCTTTATTTTCACCACATGGTTTGCCGGCAAAATTTATCGCACCGGCATTTTGATGTACGGCAAAAAGCCAAGCTGGAAAGAAATGCTGAAGTGGGCGTTTAAGAAATAAAGGGCGGCCCCCACCTAACCTCCCCCGGTGGGGGAGGAACAGCCAACACACAGCGCCTCGCTTTTGCATTATACATTCTTAGCC